>NZ_VZPV01000001.1:0-1200000 GCF_008801405.1 Ralstonia insidiosa
GTTAAAGAACTGCGCGATCAACTTTGTTCACCGCGTCGCTGCGTTTGCTGCAGCAGAGAAACGAGATTATGCAGAGCTTTTTCGTCGCTGTCAACAACTTGCTGAAGAATTTTTATCGTTCAACGCGCTGCTAACTTACTACCGCGACACCATCCGATCACCACTACCAATCGGCCGGAAACCCGCACCACCACTACTTCTCCACCGCCTTAACCACCCCGCCGTCGCTTTCGTTTCGGCGCTGTCGTTTGCAGCGAGGGGCGAACTATAGGCAGGTTTTCCGAACTGTGCAAGCCCTTTCTTTTTGTGGGGTCTTTCTGCACTTTTTGAGAGGCTAGACCGCTGGGTGTTCGCGTATCCAGCGCAATTGCCGAGCCGCACGCTTTCGGGCAACGCGGGCGTGCTTGTGAAACGCGCTCACGATGGAGGCTGGTGGCACATCCTTTTCTACCCCGGCAGCACGCTCCAGAGAGATCGCCGCGTCATGCACCTCGCCAAGGGCGTCTTGCAGCTTGCGTAGATGTGCATGGCAGCGTTTGGGGGCTTGCGCGCCAAGCGCCAAGTAGAACGCCTCATAGAGATAGCGCCACTGCTTCGCGGCAATGCGGGCCCGGTGCAAGCGCGCGGGCGACGCCTGCTTCGGGCTGCGCCCCCGATCGATGAGCTTCTTTCTGAGCGCCTGTGCCCGAGCATGGGCAAAGTCTGTATATGGGCCCGCCTCAGCCTCCAGCCGGAATCGAGCGACGGCCTTTTCCAGGCCAGCGAGCGTGTTCAGCACATCAGGTGATGCCAGCTCCACTCGCAGCGATCGCCAAGATCGGCTGCGGGCGGCCTTGGCCTTGGTGATTGCCACGGTAAGCCATGCGCGCCCGACCTCATCCTCCTCGGCCAGTGACTGCTGAACGGTCGGAAGCCAATCCGATAGAAGGACATCCCACTCGCGCACGGGGCCCGTGGATGCCGCCAGCGCCCGTAGGCGCGGTTTCCATTCGGCCGCGAAAGCCTCGGGCAGGACGGGGCCGAAGGTCACCCAGGCCGAACGCAGCCGGCGCAGGGTGACACGAAATTGATGGAGATCCTCGTCGCTGGGCCTGCGCGCCGCCAGTTTGACCAGGGCACCGCGCAAAGCTGCGACGTGCTCGACGACGATGCCCGCGAAGATCGAAAGGATTGCCGCTTGTGAGTGCTCGCTCACGACACCCCTCAAGGTGACTGTCATGTGGATGGCATTGGGCACGCGAGGTGCGCGCCCTGTCATTTCACTGTAGTCGACGGGGACAAGACTGAGCGATACGTCAGATCAAGAACGCGCGAGACGCTCAGGATTGCCGGGCCTCGCTGGCGACGACGACGTCGACCTCAGCGGCGCGGAAGACTTCCGCCATCGGCTCGGGCACCGGCACGTCGGTGAAGAACTTGTCGATCTGCGAGATGTGACCGAGACGCACCACAGCGCGACGGCCGAACTTGGAGTGGTCGGCGGCGAGCCAAACCTCGCGCGACTGCTCGATGATGGCCTGGGCGACGCGCACCTCACGGTAGTCGTAGTCGAGCAGCGTGCCGTCTTCGTCGATGCTGGAGACGCCGATGATGCCGATGTCGACCCGGAACTGCTTCATGAAGTCGATCGTGGCCTCGCCGACGATGCCACGGTCGCGGTTGCGCACGAGGCCGCCGGCGACGATGACTTCCGCATCCGGGCTGCCCGACAGGATGGAGGCGACGTTCAGGTTGTTGGTGATGACGCGCAAACCCCGCGGCCCGTTCTGGCCAACGAGCGCCTTGGAGATCTCTTCGGTGGTCGTTCCGATATTGATGATGAGCGAACGGCCGGGCTCGACATGGCGGGCGACGGCTTCGGCAATGCTGCGCTTGGCATCGATATGCAGAACCTGGCGCTGGTCGTAGTCGATGTTCTCGACCGACGACGGCAGGCCGACGCCACCGTGATAGCGCGCGAGCAGGCGCTCGTCTTCGAGCTGGCGGATGTCGCGGCGGATGGTCTGAGTGGTGACGCCGAGCACGCGGGCAAGCGCATCGACGGAGGCATCGCCGTGCTGGCGGACGTACTCAAGGATCTGGCGGTGGCGGGGAAGCATCAATGCATCAAATGAACATAAACGAACATATGTGAGCGGATCAGGCGATTCCCTATGTTGCTTTATTTTCGCCTTTCACTACACTATCCGCGAACGCGTCACCATTCGCAAGAATTCGCAAACATTGGCGCGTAAATCAACAGATTCCAACCCATGCAACTCTCTGACGCTTCGCATCTGGACTGTGATCTGCTGGTGGTCGGAGGCGGCATCAACGGCGTGGGTATCGCGCGTGACGCTGTGGGCCGTGGCCTGTCGGTCGTCTTGTGTGAAAAGGACGATCTGGCCCAGCACACCTCTTCGGCCTCGACCAAGCTGATCCACGGCGGCCTGCGCTACCTCGAATATTACGAATTCGGCCTCGTGCGCAAAGCGCTGCAGGAGCGCGAAGTGCTGCTGCGCATGGCGCCGCACATCATGTGGCCGCTGCGCTTCGTGATGCCGCACGATGCGGCGCAGCGTCCGGCGTGGATGATCCGCGCGGGCCTCTTCTTATATGACCACTTGGCGCGCCGGCGCTTTCTGCCGGGTTCGGAATCGATCAAGCTGGGGCGGCATCCGGCCGGCAAGCCGCTCAAGCCAGGCTACACGCGTGGCTTCGTCTATTCCGACGGTTGGGTGGACGACGCCCGCTTGGTGGTGCTCAACGCCCGCGATGCAGCTGACCGCGGCGCGCACATCCTCACCCGCACGCGCTGCCTGAACGCAGAGCGCCGCGCCGATGGCTGGCATGCCTCGCTGGCGGGCCCGGACGGTATCCGCTCGGTGCGTGCCAAGGCCATCGTCAATGCGGCCGGACCGTGGGCGGCGGACTTTGCCCGCTCCGCGCACGCGCTGCCGAGCACGCGTGGCCTGCGCCTGATCAAGGGCAGCCATATTGTGGTGCGGCGGATGTTCGACCACCCGTTCGCCTATATCTTCCAGAACCCGGACGGGCGGATCGTGTTTGCGATTCCGTACCAGAACGATTTCACGCTGATCGGCACGACCGACCTGGAATACAAGGGCTCGGTGGACCAGGTGGCCATCGACGCCGGAGAAATCCAGTACCTGTGCGAGATGGCGAGCCGTTATTTTGAGCAGCAGCTCACGCCGGCCGATGTGGTGTGGACGTACTCGGGCGTGCGCCCGCTGCTGGATGACAGCGCCGCCAACGCCTCGGCCATCACGCGCGACTATCTGGTCGAGTGCGAGACCGGCGCCGACGGCAACAGCGCCCCGCTCGTTAATGTATGGGGCGGCAAGATCACGACCTACCGCAAGCTGGCCGAAGAAGCGCTGGACCAGTTGGCCCCGCACCTGCCAGCCGCAGGCAAACCGTCGTGGACGGCGACTGCCTCCCTGCCGGGCGGCGACCTGGAAGCGCCAGGCCAACTCGTCGCCGAATACACCTTCGACGATTTTGTGACGCGCCTGCAAAAACGTTTGCCTTGGCTGCCGTCCACGCTGGCCACGCGCTATGCGCACCAGTACGGCACCCGCGTGAACACGTTGCTGGCCGGCGCCGCACGTCTGGAAGACCTGGGCACAGAGGTGACGCCCGGCCTGTATGAAGCGGAAATCCGCTACCTGGTTGAACACGAATGGGCCCGCACGGCGCAGGACATCCTGTGGCGGCGGACCAAGCTGGGGTTGCATGCGAGCGATGCCGATCGCAGCCGGCTGGAGGGCTGGCTGATGCGGCATCTGCCGGACAACGAAGCCGCCCCGGCCGCAGAGCAAGCCCCCTGATCCCCAGAGGTCGGCGACAAAGCAGCACACGGGCCGGGGGGCCCGAAAGATCAAGCTGTAGAGAAGTACAAAGACGGGAGACACAATTGATTCTGGAACTGGACCAGGTTACGGCCATGGTCGGGGCGCAGACACATCTGTACCCGACCAGCCTGCGGCTGGCGCCCGGCGCGATCAACGTGCTGCTCGGGCCGACGCAAGCCGGCAAGACCACGCTGATGCGCATCATGGCCGGGCTGGACCGGCCGACCACCGGCCGTGTGCTGGTCGATGGCAAGGACGTGACGGGCGTCGGTGTACGCGATCGCAATCTGGCGATGGTGTACCAGCAATTCATCAACTACCCGGCGATGACGGTGTTCGACAACATCGCGTCGCCGCTGCGTCTGCAGGGCACCAACAAGGGCGAGATCGATACGCGCGTGCGTGCCGTCGCCGCCAAGCTGCATATCGAACACCTGCTGCAACGCCTGCCGGCGGAGCTGTCGGGTGGCCAGCAGCAGCGTTGCGCGCTGGCGCGGGCGCTGGTCAAGCGCGCGCCGCTGGTGCTGCTGGACGAACCGCTGGTCAACCTCGACTACAAGCTGCGCGAAGAACTGCGCGCCGAACTGGCCTCGCTCTTTGCCGATGGCGGTACGACCGTGGTGTACGCCACCACCGAGCCGCAGGAAGCGCTGCTGCTGGGCGGTCACACCGTCGTCATGCATGAAGGCCGCGTGCTGCAGTCGGGCCCGACGCTCGATATGTATGAGGTGCCGGTGTCGGTCAACGCGGCGGCCATCTTCAACGACCCGCCGATGAACGTGCTGGATGCCACCGTGGCGGAGGGCAACCACATCCGCTTGCCGCAAGGTATCGACGTGCCGTGGACGCGCCCGTTGCCGATGGCGGCCGGCACGCGCTGCCGCATCGGCCTGCGCCCGAGCCACATCCGCCTGGCACCGCGCAACGGTGGCGCCGTCGCCCTGCCAGGCACGGTGGAACTGGCCGAGCTGTCGGGTTCTGAAACGTATCTGCACGTGCGCGCGCATGCTGCCGGCCAGTCGAACAGCATCGGCCTGGTCGCGCAGTTGCCGGGCGTACATGAGTTCGAGCTGGGCGCGGCACTGGACGTGTTTGTCGATCCGGCCGAGCTGTTCCTGTTCGATGAAGCGGGCAAGCTGGTGAGCGCGCCCAAGCAGGGAGACGCACATGGCGCGCATTGAATTCCGCAACCTGGGGCACAGCTACCGCCCCAATCCGCAAAGCCTGAGCGACTACGCGCTGCAGCCGATGAACATGACGTGGCGTGACGGCGGTGCCTATGCACTGCTGGGCCCGTCGGGCTGCGGCAAGTCCACGCTGCTGAACATCATCTCGGGGCTACTGGTACCGTCGGAAGGCCAGGTGCTGTTTGACGGCCAGGACGTGACGCACGCCAGCCCGCGCGAGCGCAACATCGCCCAGGTGTTCCAGTTCCCGGTCATCTACGACACGATGACCGTGTTCGACAACCTCGCCTTCCCGCTGCGCAATCGCAAGACGCCGGAAGCCGAAGTGAAGAAGCGCGTGGAGGAAGTCGCCGAGATCCTTGAGCTGCAGCACGCACTCAAGCGCCGCGCCTCGGGCCTGGCGGCGGATGCCAAGCAGAAGATCTCGCTGGGCCGCGGCCTGGTGCGCAAGGACGTGGCGGCCATCCTGTTCGATGAGCCGCTCACCGTCATTGATCCGCACCTGAAGTGGCAACTGCGCCGCCAGCTCAAGAAGATTCACCAGCAACTGAAGCTCACGCTGATCTACGTGACGCACGATCAGGTGGAAGCGCTGACCTTTGCCGATGAGGTCGTCGTCATGACCGAAGGCAAGGTGGTGCAGCAAGGCGGGCCGGAAGCGCTGTTCGAGCGGCCGGACCACACCTTCGTCGGCTACTTCATCGGCAGCCCGGGCATGAATCTCTACCCGGTGACGGTGGACGGCGACGTGATCTCGCTGGCTGGCCAGCGCCTGTCCGTGGGCCGCGACACGCTGTCTACGCTCAAGAACGCAAACGGTTCGCTCAAGCTCGGCATTCGCCCGGAGTTTGTGCAACTGGCCACGCCGGGCGAAGTTGGCACGGTGGCGGCGGATGTGCACCAGGTGCAGCAACTGGGTACGCACCAGTTGTTGACGGCCAGTCTGGGCGGCAATGGCGACGGTACGATCGGCCTGCCCATCAAGGCGAAGCTGCCCAACGAAGTGAGCGTGACCGATTCGCGCGTGTGGCTGCGCCTGGATGCGCCGCAGACGCTGTATTACTCCGACGACGAGAGGATCGGCCGATGAACAAGCCGCTCAACAACAAGGCGTGGTTCCTGATCCTGCCGGTGTTTCTGTGCGTGGCGTTCTCCGCCATCCTGCCGCTGATGACGGTGGTGAACTACTCGGTGCAGGACATCATCAGCCCCGAGCAGCACGTGTTCGTGGGCGTGGACTGGTTCCGCCAGATCCTGCGTGATGGCGATCTGCAGGACGCCCTCACCCGCCAGCTGATCTTCTCGCTGTGCGTGCTGGCGGTGGAGATTCCGCTGGGCATCGGCCTGGCGCTGTCGATGCCGTCCAAGGGCTGGAAGGCGTCGGCGGCGCTGGTGGTGCTGGCGATGCCGTTGCTGATTCCCTGGAACGTGGTCGGCACGATCTGGCAGATCTTCGGGCGCTCGGACATCGGTCTGGCCGGCTACTGGCTCAACCAGATGGGCATCGACTACAACTACACGTCGCACTCGTTCGACGCGTGGATCACCGTGCTTATCATGGACGTGTGGCACTGGACGCCGCTGGTGGCGCTGCTGGCCTATGCCGGCCTGCGCTCGATCCCGGATGCGTTCTACCAGGCCGCCGAGATTGACGGCGCGAGCCGCCTGGCCGTGTTCCGCTACATCCAGCTGCCGAAGATGCGCGGCGTGCTGATGATCGGCGTGCTGCTGCGCTTCATGGACAGCTTCATGATCTACACCGAGCCGTTCGTGCTCACCGGCGGCGGCCCCGGCAATGCCACGACCTTCCTGTCGCAGTACCTGACGCAGAAGGCGGTGGGTCAGTTCGATCTGGGCCCGGCGGCAGCGTTCTCGATCGTGTACTTCCTCATCATCCTGCTGTTCTGCTTCGTCCTCTACAACTGGATGCAGCGCATGGGCAGTGCCAGCACGGCCGTGGGAGACGACCATGCGTAATCCGACAAGCAAGAACAACGAGCACCAGCGCAAGATCGCCCGCGCCATCACGCTCGTCATCTACGTGGCGTTTGCCGTGCTGCCGCTGTACTGGATGCTGAGCATGTCGCTCAAGACCAACGAGGAGACGCTGGCCGGCTTCTCGATCTGGCCGAAGCTCGTCACGTTCGACAACTACAAGATCATCTTCACGGACCCATCGTGGTACTGGGGTTACATCAACTCCATCATCTACGTGACGATGAACACGGTGCTCTCGACCGTGGTGGCGCTGCCGGCGGCCTACGCCTTCTCGCGCTACCGCTTCCTGGGCGACAAGCACATGTTCTTCTGGCTGCTGACCAACCGGATGACGCCGCCCGCGGTGTTCTTGCTGCCGTTCTTCCAGCTGTATTCAACGGTCGGCCTGATGGATACGCACCTGGGCGTGGCGCTGGCGCACATGCTGTTCAACGTGCCACTGGCGGTGTGGATTCTGGAGGGCTTCATGTCCGGCATCCCGCGCGAGATTGACGAGACGGCCTACATCGACGGCTACAGCTTCCCCGCGTTCTTCCTGAAGATCTTCCTGCCGCTCATCAAGGCGGGCGTGGGCGTGACAGCGTTCTTCTGCTTCATGTTCAGCTGGGTGGAGCTGCTGCTCGCGCGCACGCTCACCTCGGTGGATGCCAAGCCGATCACCGCGGTGATGACGCGCACGGTGTCGGCTTCGGGCATGGACTGGGGCGTGCTGGCGGCGGCCGGTGTGCTGACGATCATTCCCGGCGCGCTGGTGATCTGGTTTGTGCGGAACTACATCGCGAAGGGCTTCGCGATGGGCCGCGTCTAAAGAACGAAAAGTACAGGAGACACAGCCATGTTCAGCTGGATGGCCTGGACGCCCGAAGTGGCGACTTTCTTTGCCTGCATCGCGTTGATGCTGGCCAGCATGACGGTGTGGGAAGTGACCCGCCCGACCGTGGAGCGCAAGGGCTTCCTGCCCATTGCCACCACGCGCGGCGACCGCCTCTTCATCGGGTTGCTGACCGCGGCCTATATCAACCTGGCGTGGGTCGGGCTCACGTCGGAAGAGACCGGTGCCTGGGGCGGCTTCATCGCCTCGATGGTGGTGTTGGTTCTGATCATGTGGCGCGGTTGACGCGCAATCGGTTTCGTAGGTCCGGAGGCGTCAGTACGGGTTGACGCTTCCACGCCCAAATGACGTACGGGCACAGGCATTCCATCACGCTCCCCGCGTCGGAATGCCGGATGTTTTCGCTGCGGGGAGAACAACAAGCCAACAAGCACGAGGAGATACCAATGAAAACATCCTGGCGCATGACGCTTCAGTTCAGTGCTATTGCACTGGCAAGCGCCCTGGCGGTCGGCGCAGCACACGCCGGCGAAGCCGAAGCCAAGAAGTGGGTCAGCAGCGAATTCCAGCCCAGCACGCTGTCGCAAGACAAGCAGATGGCGGAAATGAAGTGGTTCATCGACGCCGCGGCCAAGCTCAAGGCCAAGGGCGTGACCGAGATCCACGTCGTGTCGGAAACGCTCGACGTGCATGCCTACGAATCGAAGACGCTGGCCAAGGCCTTCGAAGAGATCACCGGCATCAAGGTCAAGCACGACATCATGCAGGAAGGCGATGTCGTCGAAAAACTGCAGACCTCGATGCAATCCGGCAAGAGCATCTATGACGGCTGGATCTCCGACTCCGACCTGATCGGCACGCACTACCGCTACGGCGTCGTGATGCCGCTGTCGGACTACATGGCCGGTGAAGGCAAGGAGTTCACCAACCCGGGCCTGGACCTGAAAGATTTCATCGGCACGAGCTTCACCACGGCATCGGACGGCAAGTTGTATCAGCTGCCCGACCAGCAGTTCGCCAACCTGTACTGGTTCCGCGCCGACTGGTTCGCCCGCAAGGACTTGCAGGAGAAGTTCAAAGCCAAGTACGGCTACGACCTGGGCGTGCCCGTCAACTGGACGGCCTATGAAGACATCGCCAACTTCTTCACGAACGACGTGAAGGAACTGGACGGCAAGCGCGTCTACGGCCACATGGATTACGGCAAGAAGGATCCGTCGCTGGGCTGGCGCTTTACCGATGCGTGGCTGTCGATGGCCGGCTCCGCCGACAAGGGCATCCCGAACGGCCTGCCGGTCGACGAATGGGGCATCCGCGTGGAAGGCTGCGCACCGGTGGGCGCCTCGATGTCGCGTGGCGGTGCCACCAACAGCCCGGCTGCCGTGTACGCCCTCACCAAGTACATCGACTGGATGAAGAAGTACGCCCCGCCCGAGGCGACCGGCATGACCTTCAACGAAGCCGGTCCGGTGCCCGCACAAGGCCACATCGCCCAGCAGGTGTTCTGGTACAGCGCCTTCACCGCGCCGATGACCAAGCCGGGCCCGGTCGTGAACGCCGACGGCTCACCCAAGTGGCGCATGGCGCCGTCGCCGCACGGCCCGTACTGGAAGGACGGCATGCAGAACGGCTACCAGGACGTCGGCTCGTGGACGTTCTTCAAGTCCACCCCGTTCGAGCGCCGCTCGGCTGCGTGGCTGTACGCCCAGTTCGTCACGTCGAAGACCGTGTCGCTCAAGAAGTCGATCACCGGCCTCACGTTCATTCGTGATTCCGACATCCACAGCGACTACTTCACCAAGAACGCAGCCAAGTACGGCGGCCTGATCGAGTTCTACCGCAGCCCGGCCCGCGTGGCCTGGACGCCGACCGGCAACAACGTGCCCGACTATCCGAAGCTGGCCCAGCTCTGGTGGAAGAACGTCGCCACGGCCGTGACCGCGGAGAAGACCCCGCAAGCCGCGATGGACAACCTGGCCAAGGAAATGGATCAGGTGATGGGTCGCCTGCAGCGCGCCGGCATGAAGAACTGCGCGCCCAAGCTGAACCCGGAAAGCGATCCGTCCAAGTGGCTGTCGGCGGAGCACGCCCCGTGGAAGAAGCTCGACAACGAGCGTCCGAAGGGCGAGACGGTGGCCTACGACAAGCTGCTGGCCGCCTGGAAGGAAGGCAAGGTTCGTTAATTTAGGTCTCCGCCGGATCGACTCACCCTCGACCGGCGGGCTACCATGCCTGCTTCCGTTTCACCCACCGCCGGGCCAGTTCACGCTGCCCCGGCGGCTTACTGAATCTGTCTTATGGAATACCTCCTCGCGCTCGACCAGGGCACGTCCAGCTCACGTGCCATCGTCTTCAACCGTGCCGGCCAGATCGTGGCCAGCGCCCAGCAGGAGTTTCCGCAGCAATTTCCGCAGCCCGGCTGGGTTGAGCACGACCCGTTCGACATCTGGAACAGCCAGCTCGCCACCTGCCGCGCCGCACTCGAACAAGCCAAGCTGACGGCCGCCAATATCGCGACCAATGTGGCCGCGCTGGGCATCACCAACCAGCGCGAAACCACCGTGGTGTGGGAACGCGCCACCGGCAAACCCATCTTCAACGCGATCGTGTGGCAGGACCGCCGCACCGAGAGCATCTGCGAACGCCTGCGCGCCGAAGGCCTGGAAGACGAAGTGCGCAAGCGCACCGGCCTGGTGATCGATCCGTACTTCTCCGCCACCAAGCTGCGCTGGATTCTTGACCACGTCGATGGCGCCCGCGAGCGCGCCGCGCGTGGCGAACTCGCCTTCGGCACCGTCGACAGCTGGATCGTGTGGCAACTCACGCGCGGCCGCCTGCATGTGACGGACGTGTCCAACGCCTCGCGCACGATGCTGTGGAACATCCACACCGGCCAGTGGGATGAAGACCTCATGCGTGCGCTCGACATCCACCCGAGCCTGCTGCCCGAGGTGCATCCGTCTGCGTACCAGTTCGGGCAGACCGATGCCGACTGGCTCGGCGCCTCGCTCACCATCGGCGGCATTGCGGGCGACCAGCAATCGGCCCTCTTCGGCCAGGCCTGCTTCAAACCCGGCATGGCCAAGAACACCTACGGCACCGGCTGCTTCATGCTGCTCAACACGGGCGACAAGGCGGTGCAATCGCACAACGGCCTGATCAGCACGGCCGCCTGCCAGAGCAGCACCAAGCGCAGCTACGCCCTGGAAGGCAGCGTGTTCGTCGGCGGCGCGGTAGTGCAGTGGCTGCGCGACGGCCTGCGCGCCATCCAGCGCTCGGCGGATGTGGAAGGCCTGGCCGCCTCGGTGCCCGATTCTGGCGGCGTGGTGTTCGTGCCTTCGTTCACCGGCCTCGGTGCGCCGTACTGGGACCCAACCGCGCAAGGCGCCATCGTCGGCCTGTCGCGCGGCACGACCATCGGCCACATCGCACGGGCGGCGCTGGAGTCGATTGCCTTCCAGAGCACCGCCCTGCTGCAAGCCATGACGCGCGACGCCGTGTCCACCATTTCGGAGTTGCGCGTGGATGGCGGTGCGTCGGCCAACAACCTGCTGCTGCAATTCCAGGCCGACCTGCTGGGCATTCCGGTCGTGCGCCCGGAGATCATCGAGACCACCGCTCTTGGCGCCGCGTACCTGGCCGGCATCGCCACCGGCTTCTACCGGGGCGAAGACGAGGTCGCGCAGCAATGGCGTGCCTCCCGCACCTTCCACCCGGTCATCAGCCGGGACGAAGCGCTCAGCCGCATCGCGCAGTGGGAAATGGCGGTTGCGCAGGTACGCCTGCCCACGGCCTCGCGCGGGCACTGAGCGGCCCTCCATCCGGCACGAAAAAGGCGACTCTCGGGTCGCCTTTTTTATCGTGCAACCCGTACAACCGGTGCGCGCAGGTCATCGACTACACTGCGCGCTGGTTTCCCCTCCGCTTGCGCCGTGTCCGACTCCGCTCTCGATTTCATCCTGCTCGACCCGCCAGCCGATGCCCTGTCGCTCAGCAATGAGGCGGCCGCCGACCATGTGGCAAACGTGCAGCGCTGGCTGGAAGACGCCGTAATCGGCCTGAACCTGTGCCCGTTCGCCAAGGCCGTGTACGTCAAACGGCAGGTGCGCTACGTGGTCAGCCGCGCCACGATGGACGGCGACGTGCTCGACCACCTGCGCGCCGAAGCCGATCTGCTGCACACCACGCCCGCCGCTGAAATCGACACCACATTGCTGCTCGTTCCCGCGCTGGCCGACTTCTTCGACTTCCACACCCTCACCGAACGCGCCGAAGCGCTGCTAGCCAAGGCCGGCTTCGAGGGCGAGCTGCAACTCGCGAGCTTCCACCCCGATTTCGTCTTCGCCGATGCCGACCCGGACGACATCGCCAACGCCACCAACCGCGCCCCCGCCCCGATCCTGCACCTGCTGCGCGAAGACAGCATCGCCCGCGCCGCCGCAGCCGTACCCGATGCAGCGGACATCTACGAGCGGAACATCGCGACGATGGAACGGCTGGGGCCGGAAGGTTGGGCGGAGATGGTGGCGAAGTTCAGCGAGAAGCCGCACCACGATTAAAGTCCAGCGACCGCGCTAATGCCCAGACGGTGTGGCCGTACCCTGCCCTTGATGGCGCCTTGGATTTTTGTTGCGGGGAGGAAAAAGGAAGGAGCCTTGTCTGAGCGCAGCGAGTTTGGCTCCTTCCCCTCCCCGCGACAAAAATCCAAGGAGGGGGTCGCCATCTCGGGCGCGCCTTCTTTTGCTTACTTTTCTTGGCAAGACAAGAAAAGTGAGTCGGCCCCGGCAGGGGACGAAACATCAGCAAACCACCAACAAAAAATCAAACAGCCCGATCCCCCGGCGGCGTCCACTGATACATCCACGTCTCAGAAAGCAACCGCTCCCCCGATTGCAATGTCAGCGACAAATCAATCGGCGCATTGCTCGCATCCGGCACCACATCAAACATCGCCCGCACCCCATCGATACTGGCCAGCGGCCGCGCCGAAGCAATCTCCACCCGCCCCCGCGAGGCACGGATGACCGGCTCGACGGTCGACCCCGCCGTGCTGCGCCCCAACCGCGACAACTCCCCACCCGCAAAATCGACCACAAAGCGCCAGGAGAAATACTTACGCGGTTGCCCGACCACGCCGCCGATCCCCGTGCGCGTTGCCACCACCCGTGCCAACGGCGAAGCGGCGGCAGGCTGCGCCCCCCAAGTCAGCCGATAGCCGAAGGCCAATTCCTGCCCAGCCTGCGGCGCCACGGCTGGCCGCCAGAAGGCGACGATGTTGTCGAAGGTCTCGTCATTGGCCGACAGTTCGACCAGCTCGATCGCCCCTTCCCCCCAGCCATGCGTGGGCTCGACCCACACGCTCGGGCGCTTCTCATAGAACACGCCGTCGTCCTGATAGTGATCAGGGTTGCGATCGCGCTGCAGCAGGCCGAAACCGCGTGGGTTGTCGTCGGCAAAGCGCTGGCTGCGCAGGATGGGCGGGTTGGCCAGCGGCCGCCAGATCCATTCGCCCGAGCCGCGCCAGATGGCCAGACCGTCGGAATCGTGGATCTCGGGCCGCCAGTCCGAGGCACGCCAGCGGCGGGCGGCGCTGCGGCGATCCCCGGCGCGGTCGGTGCGATCGTTCTCCCCGTAGAGGAACATGCTGGTGAGCGGCGCAATGCCCAGCCGCTCGATCGGCTTGCGCACGAAGAGCGAGGCCTGCACGTCCATCACCAGGGTGTCACCCGGGCGGATGTCGAAGCGGTAGACCCCGGCCACGCTGGGAGAATCCAGCAGCGCATAGACGCGCAACACCTCGGCATCGGCCGGCGGGCGCACCAGCCAGAACTCGGTGAAATCCGGAAACTCCTCGGCACGCGGCAGACCGGTATCGATCGCCAGCCCACGCGCCGACATGCCGTATTGCCACTGCCCACCCACGGCGCGGAAATAGCTGGCGCCCAGGAAGGCCGCCACATCGCGCGTCGGGTCAGCCTTGGTGGTCAGCCGAAAGCCGGCAAAACCAAGGTCGGCCGGCAACGACTGGTGATCCAGCCCGCTCCGGCCGTAGTCGAACATGGCCGGGTCATAGGCAATCAGGCGCGCCTGGCCATCCACCACCTCGTGCATGCGCACGGGTGACTTGAAGAACAGCCCCAGGTGGAAGAAACGCGCCTCGAACGGCAGGCGCTGCCCGGCCCAAAGAGCGTGGTCGGCGCGGTAGCCGATGGATTGGTAGCCGTCCCACCCGAGCGTGGCCAGCGGCGCGGGAAGCTGCGTGCTGCGCGGGCGATAGGGCCGGGCGGCCAGCGCACGAGCACGCGCCAGCAGGCGGGTTTCATCAAACGGTTCCGGAGCGCCGAGCGGGCTGCCGGCGGCTGCGCTACGGGACAAACCGGGGGCCAGGGCAAGCAGCCCGGCGGCCAACTGCTTGAGCAGGTCGCGACGATGCATGGATCAAGGCGAAGCCAGGGGTGAGCCATCTTCGCATAAACGCCCGCCCAGGCAGCATCCCGCAAGAAACCTTTCATTGGACCCACAACCCTTCACCAAAACCGGGATTGGGGCCAATCCGCGTGGCGCCTATTCTTCAATTGGCGCACAATTCAGGCCCCGCCGAGCGTTGGCCCGGCTGTCCGGTGTTCCCGCCACGATCCTCACGGCGCACATGTTTCCAACGTTTTCCACGTCTTCGCTGCCTGACACGGCTCAATCGTCCGATGTGACGGTCGCGCTGGAGGCATTCGACCGTTTCTACGACGACGTCCTGCTGCCCATGTGGCTCGGGCCCGGCTGGAACGCGCAGGCGGGCCTCTGCTATGAGGCGCTGATCGTCGAGAACGGCACGCTGGTGCCGGCGTCGACGTCGCGCTACCGCGCGATGGCCTGCGCGCGGCAACTGTATACATTGGCGCGCGCCACGCGGCTCTCGACGCGGCACCAGGCGCTGTGCGCCGAACGCGCCGCCGCGCTGTGTCACGCACTTGACACCCGCTTTCGCGACACCATCAACGGCGGCTGGCTGTTCTCGATCGACAGCGCGCTCGCCCCGCAGGACACCACCAAGGATCTGTATACGCACGCCTTCGTGCTGTTCGCGGCCGCCCACTGGCTGGCCGTGAGCGATGACCCGCGCGCCGCCGCCCTGATGGACGACGCGCACGAGGTGATCGCACGCCGCTTTGCCCGTGCGGGCACGGAGACGAATACCGCCGCCCTGCCGGTGGCGGCCATGGATGCGGCATTTGCCGTGCCCCAGGCGGGCGTTGCGCAAAACCCGGTGATGCACCTGACCGAGGCCTACCTGGCCGCTGCCGCGCTGGACGAACCGCCTGCCTGGGCCGAAGCCGGCGTGCGCGCGCTGGCCGAGGGCATCCTCGCGCGCTTCATTGATGCGCGCACGGGCAGCATCACTGAATTGCCGGTCGACGAGACCAGCCCCGACAACCGCATCGAGCCCGGCCACCAGTTCGAATGGTTCTACCTCGTACGTGCACACGCCGACGTGTTCGCCCGTTCCGATGCCGGCCGACACCTGGCCGAAACGCTCGGCCGCGCCGTTGATGCCGCCTGCAACCTGGGGGTCGACCCCCGCACACAAGGCGTGTGCCTCGCCCTCGGCCTGGACGGCACGATGCGCGACGCCAGCCAGCGCATCTGGGCCCAGACCGAATACGGCCGTGCCCTCGCC
Organism: Ralstonia insidiosa; assembly: GCF_008801405.1. Lineage (NCBI taxonomy): Bacteria > Pseudomonadati > Pseudomonadota > Betaproteobacteria > Burkholderiales > Burkholderiaceae > Ralstonia > Ralstonia insidiosa. Next base: position 15,544 of record NZ_VZPV01000001.1, read on the forward strand.
CTGTGCACTGAAACCCACGGCGCGATGCTCGCGCACATGCTGCCGACATGGTCCGCACGCTTTCTGCATGCGCACGGCTGGCATGAGGTGATCGACGCGACTGGCCAGAGCCTGCGCGCCGACATGCCGTCGAGCACCCCGTACCACATCACCACCTTTTACGAGGCGGCCCGTACCACCCTGTCCGAGTCACCTTCACGTTGTACCCAAGCTGTCGAGTGAGGCACCCCATGCATACCCATAACCCCAACGAATCCAAGGCCCGCGCCATCTTCCGGGTGGTCAGCGGCAACTTCCTGGAAATGTACGACTTCATGGTCTACGGCTACTACGCCAAGGCCATTGCCGACACCTTCTTCCCCGCCGGCAACGAGTTCCTCTCGCTGATGCTGTCGCTGGTGACGTTTGGCGCCGGCTTCCTGATGCGGCCGTTGGGGGCGATCTTCCTGGGCGCCTACATCGACCGCCACGGCCGACGCGTGGGCCTGATCGTGACGCTGGCGCTGATGGCGTGCGGCACCTTGCTGATCGCACTGGTGCCGGGCTACGCCACCATCGGGCTGGCGGCACCGCTGCTGGTGCTGGTCGGGCGCCTGCTGCAGGGCTTCTCGGCCGGCGTGGAACTGGGCGGTGTGTCGGTCTACCTGGCCGAAATCGCTACCCCGGGCAAGAAGGGCTTCTTCGTGAGCTGGCAATCGGCCAGCCAGCAGGTGGCGGTGATGTTTGCCGCGCTGCTGGGCGTGCTGATGTCGGTGCTGCTGCCGCCGTCTGAGATGAGCGCATGGGGCTGGCGCGTGCCGTTCATCATCGGCTGTCTGATCGTGCCGTTCCTGTTCATCATCCGCCGCTCGCTGCAAGAGACGGAAGAGTTCCAGAAGCGCAAGCACCGTCCTGACCTGGCCGCCGTGTTCCGCTCGATGGGCCAGAACTGGCGCCTGGTGGGTGCCGGCACGCTGATGGTGGTGATGACCACGGTGTCGTTCTACCTGATCACCGCCTACACGCCGACCTTTGGCAAGAGCGTGCTGCACCTGTCGGACATGGACAGCCTGATCGTCACGCTGTGCGTGGGTGCGTCCAACTTCTTCTGGCTGCCGGTGATGGGCGCGGTGTCTGACCGTGTCGGCCGACGCCCGCTGCTGATCCTCTTCACCGTGCTGATGCTGGTGACCGCCTATCCGGCGATGGTGTGGCTGGTGAGCGAGCCGTCGTTCGCCCGCATGCTGACGGTGCTGCTGTGGCTGTCGTTCCTGTACGGCAGCTACAACGGCGCGATGGTCGTCACGCTCACCGAGATCATGCCGCCGGAAGTGCGCACCACCGGCTTCTCGCTGGCGTACAGCCTGGCCACAGCCATCTTCGGCGGCTTCACCCCGGCGATTGTCACGTGGCTGATCCACGAGACGGGCAACAAGGCGATGCCGGGCGTGTGGGTGTCGTTTGCGGCGCTGTGCGGGCTGATTGCCACGCTGGCCATCGTCAAGCCGGCCGGCAAGCACGTGCACGGCGCGGGCACCGCTCCCGCCGCCTGATCGCCACGATGCAGAACCCGGGCGGCATCATTGCCATCGAGCACGCCGGCTTTGCCGCGCTGCCGCCCGAACACAGTATCGAAGACGGCCCCTGGGTGCTGCGCATGGCGGGGGGCCTGGCCAAACGGGCCAACTCCGCCAACCCGCGCGCACCGGGCGCCGCACTGGATGCGGATCGCCTGAACCGCATCGAAACGGTCTACCGCCACGCGGGCTTTCCGCCCATCGTGCGCGTCACGCCACTGGCCTCGCCCGAGGCCGATGCGCTGCTCGAAGCGCGCGGCTACCGCATCACCGACCGCAGCCTCGTCATGACCGCGCAGCTGGCACCCGCAGCACCGGCAGTGCTGCCCGACGGCATCTCCGTTAGCATCGACACGATGATCCCCGAACCCTGGCACGACGCCTTCGCGCAGTTTGACGGCCTCAATGCGCACGGACGCGCCACACGCCGCGCCATGCTCGACGCGCTCGACCGCCCGCACGCGGCGATCACGTTGCGCGAAGCGGATGGCACCACGCTGGGAATCGGCCTGGCCGTGGCAGACGGCGCGTATGTCGGCCTGTTCGATGTGCGCGTGGCGAGTGCCGCGCGCGGCCGAGGGCTGGGGCGTGCCGTGACGGACGCGATGCTCGGCTGGGCGCGTACCCAGGGCACCGCTGGTATGCCGGTCACCGCTTATCTGCAGGTCAGCGCCGAGAACGTGCCGGCGCTCAGCCTGTATCGCTCGCTGGGCTTTGTCGAGGCCTACGCGTATCACTATCGCGTCGGGCCAGCGCAGCCGGCCTGAGCCTGCTTACTGGATCACCAACCCGTTCGGCCCGACCACGCCCAGCTCCACATAGTGCGAGCCCGGTCGCGTGCGATCAGAAAAGTCCACAACAAACCCACCGCCCACATCAAAGTTGCGCAGGTTGGCCAGCTCGCGGCGCACCTGGTCGCGCGTGGGCTTGGGGCCGGCGCGGCGCACGGCTTCGGCCAGCACCTTGGCGGCCACAAAGCCCTCCACCGCGCGGAATGACAGGTCGACATCCTTGGCGCCCACCGCCGTGCGTGCGCGGTTGAACTCACGGATGACGGGGTTCACGCTCTTGCCCGGGTTGGGCATCACCAGCGCCAGCGAGTAGCCGCGCACTGCCTCAATGCCCGCCACCTTGAGCAGGATGCCCGGATCGATGGACGACAGCCCCAGCAACTGCGCCCCACCGCCGCGCGCCCGGTACTGCTTGACGAACTGCGCGGCGGGCTCCGCCGTGGCGCCAAGAAAGATCGCCTGCACGTCCGTGCTCAGCAGCTTGTCCACCGCCGGGCCAACAGTGACCGTGTTGCGTTGGTACGAGGCCGTGGCGGCAATCGTCAGCTTGTACGGCTTGAGCGTGCGCTCCACGCCGGCCAGCGCCTCCTTGCCCAGCGCGTCATCCTGATACAGCACGCCGATGCGCGTCACGCCAATGGTGACGAGCGCGCTCACCATCTTGTCCATCTCTTGCTGGTAGCTGGCCTTGATGGGGAACACCAGCGGATCGCCGGTCATGCTGGATGCGCCCGTGGCAGGCCCGACCAGCGGCAGGTTGGCTTCAGCCAGCACGCCGTTGCGCATGAGCGCTTCCACATTGGCGGTGCCGACCACGGTGAGCGCGGCCACCGGGTTGTCGATCCTGGCCATGTCGCGCACGTTGCGCAGGGTCTGCTCGACCTTCTGCTCGTCGTCGCGGGCGACCAAGCGGATGGTTTCGCCGTTGATGCCGCCATCGAGATTGAGCCAGTCGAAGTAGAGCCGGGCGCCGGCGTTGAGCGCACGCCCCGTGGCGGCCTGTGAGCCCGATAGCGGCAAGGATTGGATGATGCTGATGTCAGCGCGGGCGGCAGACGCCGCGAGCACTGCGCACACCGTCAGCGAGGCCGCAAGCGCGGCAGCCCACGGCCGGCCACGCCAAGTCCTTCCGCGCGCCCCCCGGCTGCGCGTGTGATTTCCCGTTTGCATTGCTGGCACCCTTCACCGCCGCCTCGTGGGCAACGGCGTTATTGTCGAGGCCACCTGGGCGGCCCACTTTGTCGTTCTGGTTGCGCGAAACATAACTCGCGCGGGCGATAGCCTGCCATTGCGCAGGGGCTTCGACAAGTCCTGCCGGGGTCGTTTTAGACTCACTCGACCGCTTCTGTCGCAAACGCGCCCCACCTCCCATGCCGCAGCGCCTCCTGCCCACCGATATCGAAGGCCGTACCCCGCCCTCGCCGGCGCATCCGGTGCGCCTGTACACGCGGCAGATGGAGGCCAACACGCGCTTCCCGCGCCATACGCATCCGTGGGCGCAGGTGGCGTACAGCCACAACAGTGTGCTGCGTGTGCAGGCCGGTGATACGGCCTGGGTGGTGCCGCCCTCGCGCGCCATCTGGATTCCGCCCGGTATCGAGCATGAGGTGTGGGTGGTCGAGGCGGCGTTCCTGCGCACCCTCTATGCCGACCCGTCCCTGGCGACGGGCACGCTGGCGCAGTGTCGTGTGATGGAGGTGTCGCCGTTGCTGCGCGAGCTGATCGCGGCGATGGACGTGCACCAACCGCTGCCGCCCGCGCGCGAGCAGGCGCTGGGCGCCCTCATCCTCGACGAAGTCCGCCACAGTGCCCCGCTGCCGCTGGATTTGCCCATGCCCACCGACAAGCGCCTGCGCGCGCTGTGTGAGCGCGTGATGGCCGACCCCGGCACGCCGCTGACCTTCGATGCCCTGGCCCGCGACGTGGGCGCCAGCGAGCGCACGCTGGCGCGGCGGTTTCGTGAGGAACTGGGGGTGAGTTTTTCGCAGTGGCGCCAGCAGGCGGTGCTCGCCAGCGCCATCCCGATGATGTCGAAGGGGGTGCCGCTCGCACGTGTGGCGCAGGCGCTGGGCTACAACAGCCAGAGTGCGTTCTCAGCGATGTTCCGCCGGGCGTTCGGGCAGAGCCCGAGCGCGTTCCTGCACCGGCCCGGCTCGGAGGGCGACGCCTAGGGCCTGCCATCCAATCAAACGGGCTCGCGCGTTTGATTGGATGACCGGCCCTAGATCGGCGGCTCGCTCATCGCCGGCAGCAGCATCGCAAAGCGCGCGCCGCCGCCCTCTGCGGCATCGAGCCGGATGTCACCGCCGTGCACCAGCGCAATCCGGCGCACGATCGCCAAGCCCAGGCCAAAGCCGCCGGTGTGGCGGTCGCGGCTGGCATCCAGGCGCAGGAACGGTTCGAACACGCGCGCACGATCGGGCGCGGGGATGCCCGGGCCGTCGTCTTCCACGGTCAGGCGCAGCGCACCGGCGTGGCCGGTCTCCACCCGAACGGTGATGGTGTTGCGCGCATAGCGCGCGGCGTTGCGGATCAGGTTGAGCAGTGCTCGCGCCACCAGGCGCGGATCGCACACGTGGTGGGTGGGGGCGGCCTCGGTGTGCACGGCCAGCGTGAGCTGGCGGTCAGCCACGTCGTTGGCGACACTGGCAACCACGCTGTCGAGCCACTCACCCACCGCCACGCGCATCAGCACGAGGTGCGTGGCGCCCTGCTCCAGACGGCTCAGGGCCAGCAGTTCGCTCACCAGCTCGTCCAGCTCGCGCACGTCACGGCGCAGGGCGTCCAGACGCAGGGTCCGCTGCGCCTCCGGCACGGGGGACTGCAGCAGCGCAATACCGAATTCCAGCCGCGCAATCGGCGTCTTCAGCTCATGCGAGATGCCGTTCATCATCTCGCGCTGGTGCTGGATCGAACCCTGGATGCGCTCGGCCATGTCGTTGAACTGGCGGGCGAGGCCAAACACGTTGGAGCGCTTGTGCAGATGCGCGCGCGTCGACAGCTTGCCCGCGCCAAAACCGCGCGCCGCCGCTTCCAGCGCGCGCAGATCGCGCCAGTGCAGCCAGACCCAGGCCAGCAGCGGCAACAGCGCGGCAATGGCAATCAGCGAGTAGGCGATCAGCTGAATGCCGAGATACTCCATGTCCGCAGCGTAGGCGTGCAGCACCGTGCCGTCGCGCAATGGCAGGTAGTAGTCCTTGCCGTTGGTCATCAGGATCAGCTTGTGCTCGGCAAGATCGCGCCGCTGCTGGGCAGACAAGTCCGGCACGGTGTCCGGATCGACAAAATCGAATCGCTCCCACGCGTGCTCGTTCAGCCGCGCGAGCGCGGCGTCGCGGCCTGCCGGGCCGGCACGGTCCAGGTAGTCCTGCAGCGTAAAGGCGTAGCCCTTGCGCAATTCGCGCTCACCGTGTGTGAGGGTGTCGTGGAACATCCAGACGAACGACTTGTTGACGCCAATCAGCGCCAGCGCCGCCGCCAGCACCACCATGGCGTAGAGCTTCAATAAGGACTTGAGCATGCCTCAATCCTCCCAGGCCGACGGGCTGAACAGGTAGCCGCGTCCCCAGATCGTCTTGATCTTGTGCGGCTCGGGCGAGGCATCGCCAAAGCGGCGGCGCAGGCGCGAGATGCCGGAATCCACCGTGCGGTCCAGCCCGTCGAACTCGATGCCGCGCAGTTGCTTGAGGATGTCGTCGCGGCTGAGCACGGTGCCCGCGGCGCGCGCCAGGATCAGCAGCAGGTTGAACTCGGCCGTCTTCAGGTCGACCGCCTGGCCGCGCCAGGTGACGGCGCGATTGGGCGGCGAGATGGCCAGTTCGCCAAAGACGAGCGTGTCGTCGTGGGGCGCGAGCGGTTCCGAATTCGACATGGTCGGCAAGGCGCGGCGCAGCAGCGCACGGGCCCGCGCCACCAGCAAGCGCGGCTCGATGGGCTTGAGCACGTAGTCGTCTGCACCAATCTCCAGGCCCGCCACCTGGTCGTAGGTATCCACGCGCGCCGTCAGAATCAGCACCGGCACGCGTGAGAACCCACGAATGCGCCGGCACACTTCCATGCCATCCAGGTGCGGCAGCATCAGGTCAAGAATCACCAGCGCCGGCGCATGCTCGCGCACGGCAGCCACGGCGATGTCGCCCCGGCGCACCACCTCCACCGCAAATTCGTAGTTGCCCAGGTATTCGCTGATGAGCTGCGCGAGACGGTCGTCATCTTCAATCAGCAGCACCTTGGTCTTGAGCGGTTCGTCGGTCATCGCCGTCATGGTCCGTTCGCCCCCGTTTTTCTTTTGATGGGGCGCAGTGTACGGCGACCGGCTTGCGAGTGGAGGGGGCGGCGAAACTTGCAAACACTCGCGCACAATTGCGCACAACTTCCCGGCAATTTCCAGACAGACGTGCGCGCGGCCTCTCGCCAGACTTCGGACTCTCTCTCAAGAGATCCAACAAGAGGTCTATCGTGCTCAATCGTCTCTCCCTGCGTCTTGCTCCTCGCGTCTCCCTTCCATACCTGGTTCTGCTCTCGGGCATGTGGCTGCCGGCCGCCTCGGCGTATGCCGATGACGCGCCCAACGCGGCGTCGTACTCGCTGTCGCTCAACGCGGGCGTGGCACCGCGCTATCAGGGCGGCAAGCAGTACACCGTGACGGCCGGCCCCGGCTTCCGCGCGGATTTCGGCAACGGCTGGTTCATCGACCCGACCCAGGGCGGTGCGGGCTATGCCATCCGCTTCCTGAACGGCATGTTCGCGTCGGCCGCGCTGTCGTATGACCCGGGCCGCTCCGACACCAACCGCTTCGGCCGCCCCGGCTCGGACTACCTGAAGGGCATGGGCACAGTGAAGGGCTCGCTGCTGGGCGTGTTCACGGTGGGCGGCAAGATCGTCGGCGAGACCACCGCCACCGCTTCGCTGGAAGTGCCGATCACCAACCGCGAGCGCGGCTGGTCCGGCCATATCGACGTGGCAACGCCGCTGGCGAGCTGGGGGACCAGCAAGATCAGCGTGAGCCCGAGCCTGCATTTCGGCTCGCGCAAGTACATGCAGACGTACTTCGGGGTGACGCCGCAGCAGTCGGTCAACAGCGGCTTCGCGCAGTACGACGCGGGCAGCGGTCTGCAGGCCGCTTCGGTAACGGTGGCCTGGACGCACGCCTTCTCGCGCCACTGGGCCATGCAGACGGCGGTCGGCACCACGCGCCTGCTGGGCAACGCCGCCAAGAGCCCGATCGTGCAGAACAAGCAGAGCTACTTTGGCGGCACAGGCGTCGTCTACACGTTCTAAGGTCGCCCCAGCTCAGGCAAGCGCGTCGAGCCACGCCACCGTTTCGCGCCACCACGGCGCACCGGACGACGCGCGGAAGAAGCCCATGTGGCCGACGCCCTTGGCTGGCAGCGCGGCGCCGCCCACCTGCCGGCGCGAGACGCTGGCGGCGGGAAACTGCGCAACCAACGCATCGATGGCGCGGGCAGGCGCCATCGGGTCGTCATCAAAACCCCAGGCAAGCAGCGGCACCGCGAGCCTCGGGTAGCGAGAGGTATCCAGGCCCGTGCGCGGCGCGAACAGGTAACCGCGCTGCCGGGCAAAGCGCGCCCAATCGCCCAGGATGGTGGCCGGAATCGCCATCGGCCCCATCCCAATGGCAGACAGCGGCAACATGCCGCCGCGTACACGCGCCACCGCCAGCGGAATCCGCACGCGCAGCAACCACGCCAACTGCGACCGGCTGAGCAGCCCGCGCCAGGGCCACAGCCGCGCGTTGGCCAGCGACACCGCCACGTGTACCAGCGCATCGGCATGCACGATGTGCGGCGCCAGCCCGGCCAGCTGCCCGCCCGCGCTATGGCCGAGTACCACCAGCTTGCGCCCGCCACAGCCCTCGGGGACGAGCGTGTCATGTACCCACTTGAGCACGGCGTCGATGTCGCGCCGGCCCCAGTCTGCAAAACGCGGCGCAGGTGGCAAATGCTCTGGGCCGGTAGCCAGCGCCTCCCCAATGCCGCGATAGTCGAACGTCACCACCCGCCAGCCGGCCAGGCAGAGCCCGCGGGCAAACGCGCCATAGAACTGGCGCGGCACGCCCAGCGCCGAGCAGATCACCACCGTGCCATGTGCGCCCAGGCCGGGGCTCGTGACAGTCACGGGCAGCGTCCAGCCGTCGGCGGTGCGCACGTGGTCTTCGCGGGTGGGAAGCGCATCGGCGGGGTAATCGATCGATTCGCGCTGCATGGGGCACTCCGCTCGGGGGTGTCGGGGATGCTGGCAGTATGGGCGGCAGGGGTGGCGGTCACAATTACGCGACAGGTAATCGCTGCACCTACCCGACTCTGCTTCAATAGGTGACATGAAACCCGCCCAGACCGCCTCCGCCGACAGTACCGCCGTGCTGGATGACGCCGACGCAGCCCAGACCGGCGCCGAGCCGCCCGAAGCCGCACTGACCCGCTTCCCGCAGCTGCTGCGCTTCTGGCGCACCCGGCGCGGCTACAGCCAGCTGGCCCTGGCGCTGGCAGCAGGGGTGTCGCAACGGCACGTGAGTTTTCTGGAATCGGCGCGTGCGGCGCCCAGCCGCAACATGATCCTGCAACTGGCCGAAGAGCTGAATGTGCCGCTGCGCCATCGCAACCAGATGCTATTGGCCGCCGGCTTTGCGCCCGCGTATCCGGAGCAGGGCCTGACCACGCCGCCTGACGAGACCTCGCCGATGATGCAGGCGGTGCGCCACGCGGTGAAGCTGATCCTCGACAAGCAGGCGCCCTACCCGGCCATCGTGCTCGACCGCTTCTGGCACCTGCTCGACGCCAACGCCGCGCACCGGCGCCTGATGCGCTGGGCCATCGGCGACGACCGCTCGGAGAGCGGGACCGAACGCAACTCGGGCGCCGTCAACATGATGAAGCTGGTGTTCGACCCGACCGGGCTGTGGCCGGCGATCGTGAACCGCGAAGAAGTGGGCCGCTACCTCGCCCGGCGCGTAAGGCAGGAATTTGCCCTGCACGCCATCGACCCGGCCACGCAGCGCTTGCTGCACGACATTCGTGCGCTGCAGCCCGCGCTGTTTGATGCAGCGGAAACACCGCCATCGCCCACGGCAGCTGGCACCGGCGATCCGCTGCCCTTCCTGCCCGTGACCCTGCAGCGCGACGGCGTGACGCTCTCGCTGTTCACCACGCTCACCACGCTGGGCACACCGCGCGATGCGGGGCTGCAGGAAATGCGCATCGAGTGTTTCTATCCGGCGGATGAGGCATCACGCCGGGCGTTGGAGCGTATTACGTTGTAAACGCATACGCGTTGCAACGAGAATCATTCTCATTTATATTGACCGGTCGATTTGTCCCTCACCGGCAGCCACTGCGCTGCCATGTGCCTCATGACCGACCTGTCGCATCCCCCGCTTTCGGCCGAACCCGGCGCCAAACCGACCGCCAACGCCCGGCCGGCCAAAGCCCGCGCCGAACACCCCGCCAACCACCGCGCCACCCTGGTGCGCTGGCTGCGCAAGACACACGGCTGGTTCGGGCTGTGGGGCGCGGTGATCGGGTTGATCTTCGGCGTCTCCGGCATCTGGCTAAACCACCGCGCGGTGCTGAAACTGCCAGTGGCGCAACAGCGCACCAATACGCAGATCGCCTTGCCCGACCCGATGCCCGCCACGCCCGAGGCGATGGGAGCGTGGCTGCAACAAACACTGAACATTCAGGAACCCGCCAACCGCATCCGCGTGGAGAAGGCCAAGCCTGTCGCCTGGGCCGAGCGCCCGGCCAAGGGGGAGGGCCGCAACGAAGGTAAGGAAGGTTCAGGGGACAGCGCCGCCAAGACCGAAGGCGACGCCTCGCGCGACACCGCCAAGCCGTTGATGCAGCCCGAGCAGTGGACCTTCAGCTTCGGCAATGCCACCACGCAAGTTCAGGCCGAGTACTGGGCCGGCAACCGCTCGGTGGCAGTCCGCCAGACCGACAACGGCTTCCTCGCCACGCTCAACAACCTGCACAAGGGCGTCGGCATGACGGTGCCGTGGATTCTGCTGGTGGATACGCTGGCCGGCTGTCTGATCTTCCTGTCGATCTCGGGCCTGTGGCTGTGGGTGCTGACCACCAAGCGGCGCACCGTCGGCTGGACGATCTTCGGGCTGGGGAGCCTGCTGACGCTTGGGCTGATCATCGCCCGGCTGTAACGCTTGCCCGCCTTACGGGCGGTCCACGCTCCGTTCTGTGAGCAGCCGCTGGATCGCCCGCATGCGCGCCCGCACCATCTCGTCGCGGCGCTGCGCCACACAGGTCATCAGGATCTCGATGACCGTCAGATGCACCAAGTACGCCTCGGTGCCTACCCGCATCACCGCATCTTCCGGCACATCCACCGTCAGCGCGATCTGCGCGCGCTCGGCCAGCGGCGTGCCCGCCTGGGTAATGGCGATCACACAGGCGCCCTGCTCCGCCGCATAGGCAATCGACTCCAGCAAATACGGCATGCGCCCCACGTGCGAGAACGCCACCACCACATCCGACGCCCCTAGCGTTGCCGCCGACACCAACTGCAAGTGCGCATCAAAGTAGGCGTTGGACGCCAGCCCCAGCCGCATCAACCGTGACTGCATGTCGTTGGCCATGAACGACGAGGCCGCGCCGGCGGCATAGCAATCGACGCGGCGCGCACGGGCGATGCGTTCTGCAGCGGCGTCGATGTGGGTGGCGGAGAGCGTGTCGCGCAGCCTTGCCAGCGCCCGCGTAGCACCGTCGATGACCTTACTGGCCACCAGCGCGGGCGGATCAGCCCGGCCGACGTGGCCCGGCAGCGTCGGCTGCGCGTGCGCCAGCTCGGCAGCCAGCGTGGCCTTGAACTCGCGCAGGCCCTCGAAGCCGAGCGCCTGGCACATCCGCACAATGGTCGGCATCGACACACCGGCGCGCACGGCCAGTGTCTCCACTGATTGTTCAAGCGACAGCTCCGGCGCCTCCAGGATCAGCCGCGCCACCCCCTGCTGCGCCGGCGAAAGCGCGGGCAACTGGTCACGCAAAGCGTTGAGTACGGGCACGGAGAGCGAAGGCATGGCGGCGAGCGGTCACAGTCGGACAAGAGCGTCGCCAGTGTAGCGGCAGCCCCGTGCCGCACCGCTTGCCCGAGGGAAAACCCCCAAGAATCTGTAAGTCCGCGGTTTACGCACACAGCACAAAGACCGTGCGGCGCCCCAACCCGCGCGGCGTGCGCGGCGCTTTGCCGGTGCGCGCGTAACTTCACCCCTTACAGACACGACTTGCCCGAGAGTCGGCCCCCGAGCCAATCCGGAAACCCATTCCGGCCAACACAACAGTCGTTACGACAATAAGGGAGCCACATGACCACTTCGATCCATTCCATTCCGCTGTCCGCGATCAGACTGACGGCACTGGCGGGCCTGCTTGCCTGCAGTACTGCGCACGCGCAATCCAACGTCACGCTATACGGCGTGATGGAAACCGGCCTGCGCTACAGCACCAACAACGACGCCGCGGGCCACGGCAAGGCAGAAGAAGTCGGCGGCTACTACAGCGGCAGCCGCTTCGGCATTCGCGGGTCGGAAGATCTGGGCAACGGTCTGAAGGCGGTGTTCCACCTGGTCAGCGGTTTCGCACCGGACACGGGCGTGGGCTCGACCAACGACATGGGCCTTGGCGGCTACAAACCCGTCACGCCGGCCACATCGCGCCTGTTCGGGCGTCAGGCCTACGTGGGCTTGGAGGGCGGTTTCGGCTCCCTCACGTTCGGTCGTCAGGAAAACCTGGTCTTCAACACGGCCGGCCAGTACGACGCGCTTTCCATCGGCAACCTGGGGGCGACGGCGTGGCACGTCACCGCCACCGGCGTGCGCATCGACAACGCGGTCAAGTACGTGGGCGATTTCAACGGCTTGCGCCCGGGCGTGATGGTCGGCATGGGCGAACAGGCGGGTGCGTTCTCCGCCGGCAACTACAGCGCGCTGTCGCTCAACTACGCCAGCGGCCCGGTCACCGTGGGCGGCGCGTGGGAACAGCAGAAGGACCTGCTGTCCGTCGCCACCCGCACGTGGACGACGGGCGGCAGCGTACAGGTCGGTGCCGCCAAGCTGATGCTCGGCTACATCAACTACCGCGACGGCACGCCCACCAAGAACGACCTGATCCTGGGCGGCGTGAAGTACGACTTCAGCGGGCAATACAACCTGGTAGTGGGCGGCATGGCCACGCGCCAGCGTGACCCCGACGGCCTGCGCTACACGGCCTACGCGATCATGAATTACGTGGCCAGCAAGCGAACCTGGCTGTACGTCGGCCTGGACTACACCCACCAGAAAGATGCCGGCACCGTACTGGCCGCAGCACTGCCGAAGGCATCGCAGACCGGCGTGATGGTCGGCATGCGTCACGGGTTCTAAAACCAGGCAACGGCCAAGCAAACCAACCCGGCGCCAACACCCGCGCCCAGACGGTGTGGCCGTACCCTGCCCTAGATGGCGCCTTGAATTTCTGTAAGCGGGCGGAAAAAAGACGGGGAACTGTCTGAGCGAAGCGAGTTTTCCCCGTCTCCGCCCGGTTACAGAAATTCAAGGGGAAGTCGCCATCTCGGGCGCGCCTCTCTTTGCTTACTTTCTCTGGCAAGACAGAGAAAGTAAGTCGGCCCCAGCAGGGGACGAAACAGCAGCAAACCACCAACGCCGTTAAGCAGGTGCACTCGCAGGCGGCTCATTGGAAGCAGGCGATACCCTCTCCCCACCCACCTGCGTCATCCACTGCTCAAACGCCGGCGACGTCCGCAACACCGTAGCCGGCGTCGCCAACGGCATCTTCGCCGCATCAAACGCATCCTTGAGCACAACGTTGAACGCGCGCAGCACCTCGGCCTGCTTCTGCGGCAGCGTCTTGAAGCGCCCCTTGACGATCATCGCGCCGCCATTGCTGCTATCAAAACGGTCCAGCCCAAACACCTCGGCCCCACCCAGCAGGGTGTAGGCAAAGCGCGGCTCGCCGGCAATCTGGTCGGCGGCCGTGCGCACGAGGTCGATGGCCTTCTGCGGGTCGGCATCCATGGCAACACGCACCTCAAAGTCAGCAAACGAATAGTCACGCGAGAGGTTGCGCACCGTCTTGATCTGGCTGAACGGAATCGAATGGATCGCCCCCGTGCCATCGCGCAGTCGCACCGTGCGGATGGTCAGGCTGATGACCGTGCCGGTGGCCACACCCACATCCACCGTATCGCCCACGCTGATGGTGTCTTCCATCAGGATGAAGATGCCGGTAATCAGATCCTGCGCCAGTGACTGCGCACCAAAGCCCACCGCCAGACCGATCACCCCGGCACCCGCCACCAGCGGCGTCACGTTCACACCCAGGTTGGCCAGCACGCCAATGGCGGCCGTCACGATCAGCGCGACTTTCAGGCCGTTGCGCAGCAGCGGCAGAATGGTGCGCGCACGTGTGCTGGGCTGCGCGCGCGACGTGGCCGGAGACAGCGCCCGCAGGATCGCCGTATCGAGCAGGATCCACGCAAGCCATGTGGCGAACACCGTGCTGATCAGCCCGGCCATCGCGTCAGCAATGCGGCGTCCGTTGACCGAGCTGTGCGTCACCTCCACCAGCGTGTGGCCCCACACACGCAGCACCAGTTCTGCAAAGACGATCCAGATGCCGAGCTGCACCAGCGCCGCGAAGAAATGCTTGAGCCGCTCCACATACGGCGACGTGCGCGTGAGCCGCAAGTGCGAGCGCCAGCTCGCGCGCGGGCGCACCACCGCCGTCAGGAAGAACGCCGCCACCAGCAACAGCGAGGTCATCACCGCACGGCGCGAGATGGCATCCACGTTGTCGGGCATGGTGAGCGTGGCCGCCACCGTCACGCCCGCCAGCACCACCACCGGCACCGGCCACAGCGCGGCAATCAACCGACGGAGCTCGTTGCCGGCGTGCTCGCCCTGACGCTGTTCCAGCGGCCGGTTGGTGATCAACTGACCGATCGGGCGCCGCACCCAGAGCGCGCCCACTGCCAGCATGATCGACGACACCGCATTGCAGATGGTCGACAGCAGCAGGCTGAGCGCACCGCCCAGCATCAGCGCCACGCGCGGGTCCAGCAGGGCATCACCGCAGGCACCCAGGCTGGCCGTCAGGAAGATCGGCCACATGCCGTGCTTGAGCAGGTACTCCACGGCCACACGCCGGTGCGCACTGCCGGCAAACAGCGAGAACAACATCGCCACGCCCGCCATGATGATCGCGCCCCACACGATGGCGTACGCCAGCACCACCGCCAGCACAAAGCCCGGCGTGGCCTCGTGCTCCCATCGCATCAGCACGGCAAACGACACGGCCCACGGGCCGATCTTGCGTAGCGCATCGACGAACAGTGCACGCGTGGTGGGGTGAGCGCCAAGCCCGGCCTTGATGCCGAGCAGGCGACGCAGCAACCAGCCCAAGCCGAGCAGTCCACCGGCAATGCCTGCCCACACCGCAACCGTGCCGGCAAAGTCAGTCACCACGCTCATGCGCCGCTCCGGTGCGGCGAGCAGGCTGGCGTTGCCGCTGGCGGCCTCGATACGGCGCAGCCAGTAGCGCGGCGCGCCGGCTTCCACGTCGGCCTCAACCGAGCCGTTTTCGATAAGCGAGGCCACCGCGCCGAGCAGCCCCGGCGCCTGCTCGGCCTGCGCCTTCTGTTGCGCGGTCACACCGTCACGCAACTGCTTGAGTTCCCCCACCAGCGCGGCGCGCTGCTGATCGTTGTCGAGCAGCGTGATGACGGCATCGAGCGATTCGCGCGTCTGTGCAGGGGTGGCCGCCGGCGCGGAGGCGCTGCTCTCAGCAGCAGATAGCTTGGTCAGCTTGGAGAACGACACCGGCGCGGCATGCACCACATTTGGCGCAGCGCCCAGTGTCAGGAGAAACAACGCGAGCAGCGACAGCCGCCGCGTCAACAACAGGAATTGGGTGCGCATGATGAGGAAAGCGATCGTGCAGACACAGAACACTGCACCATACCCGAATTCCCTCGCGCTGCACCCGTTGGCGCGGCGTGCGCCAGCTTAACGCTTGGCGCCGGGCGGCAGGGGCGCACGCCGCCACAGCCAGGTGGCGGTGCCCAGCGCGCAGAGCATCAGCGCCGTCACCAGCGCCACCACACCGGGCCAACCCCACAGCGCATACAGCTTGCCGCCCGCCGTGCCGATCAAGCTGGACCCAAGGTAGTACGCCAACAGATACAGCGCCGCAGCCTGCCCCTTGGCCCGCTGCGCACGGCGCCCCACCCAGCCGCTGGCCACCGCGTGCGCACCAAAGAAGCCGAAGGTCAGCAGCGCAATCCCGCCAATCACCAGCACCAGCGGTGCAGCCAGCGTCAGCAGAACGCCAGTTGACATCAACGCCGTGCCTGTCAGCAGCATGCGGCCGCGGCCGTGCCGATCGGCCATGCGCCCGAACCATGCAGACGCCACGATGCCCAGCAGGTACACCATGAAGATGCCGCCAAGCGCCGTCTGGCTCAGGGAATACGGCGCGTCGAGCAGGTGGAAGCTCGCGTAGTTGTAGATCGTGACGAAGCCGCCCATCAGCAGAAAGCCCATGGTGAACAGCGCGCGCAGGCCAGGCTCGCGCAAATGCGCGGCGAGCGTATCGAGCAAGTCGCCAAGCGCCACGCCCTTGCGCGGCACAAAACGGCGTGACGGCGGCAGCAGCCAGATGAAAACCAGCGCAGCCACCAGGCACAGCGCGCCGGTCACACCCATGGCGATGCGCCAGCCCGTGTGGTCCGCCACCACGCCAGTCAACACGCGACCGGCCATCCCGCCGAAAGCCGTGCCGCCCACGTACAGGCCCATCGCCATCCCCAGGCCTTGCGGGTGCACCTCTTCAGCCAGGTACGCCATCGCCACGGCCGGCACACCGCCCAGCACGATACCCAGCAACGCACGCGTGACCAGCAGGTCATGCCAGCCTGGCAGCACTGCCGCCAACAGCGTGAGCCCGGAAGACAGCACCAGCGACCCGCCCATCAACGTCTTGCGGTGGATCGACTCCGACAGCAGCCCCGCGAACAGAATCGCAAACGCCAGCAACAGCGTCGACACCGACAGCACAAGGCTCGTCTGCGCGGGCGTGAGGCCAAAGTCGTGCGCCAGCAGCGGCATCAACGGTTGCACGCAATACAGCAGGGAGAAGGTGGAGAAGCCCGCGGCAAACAGCGCGAGATTGGCGCGCAGATAGCCGGGATGCCCCCGGACTAGCCAGCGGGACGGATCGGCGGGTTCGATGGCGGGCACCGCGGCGGGCGCGCTGGAAGACGGGGCGGTCACAGCAGGGGAATGGGGAACACGCGCAAAAGCAACCACCTATTATCGTTTGCAGCGACCTTTTCTGCTGCGATGCGTCACGCAGCGCCGCCTGCTCTCTTCTGCCCGACCATGGAAACCACGCTCTACTACTGGCCCGAGATCCAGGGCCGCGGTGAATTCATCCGCCTCGCGCTCGAACAGGCCGCCGTGCCGTACGCCGACCTCGGCCGCGAAGACGAGGCCGCCATCGAAACGTTCCTCGACGATGCCGGCATCATCACACCGCCCTTCGCGCCGCCCTTTCTGGTGGCTGGCGAACTGGTGATCGCGCAAACGGCCAACATCCTGCTCTACCTGGGCCAGCACTACGGCCTGGCGCCGCAGGACGAGGCCGGCGGCCTATGGACGCACAGCCTGCAACTCACCATTGCCGACTTCGTGGTGGAGATTCACGACACGCACCACCCGATTGCCTCCTGCGAGTACTACGAAGACCAGCAGACCGAAGCGCTGCGCCGCGCACAGGATTTCCTGACCCACCGCGCGCCCAAGTTCCTGCATTACTTCGAGCGCGTGCTCGATCGCAATCCCGCCGGCCCGACCTGGGCGGTGCGTGATGCACTCACCTACGTGGATTTGTCGCTGTTCCAGATCGTGGCAGGGCTGCGCTATGCGTTTCCGCGTCACATGCAGCGCTATGAACGCACGCTGCCGCATCTCGCCGCACTGCATGACCGCGTGGCCGCGCAGCCGAACATTGCGGCGTATCTGCAATCGCCACGGCGCATTCCGTTCAATACGATGGGCATCTTCCGCCACTACCCGGAACTCGATGCGCTGAAATGACAAACCCGGCGCCAGGCCGGGTTCTATCCAACACATGGTGCGCATCTGCGCACTCGCGCAGCACTTACACCCCGATGGGCTGATCCACGTGGCCGAGGCAGAAGCCGCGATGGTCGTGATGCGTGCACATCGGCATGACCTCGTAGCCGGCGGCGCGCAGCAGCACCGCGCGAGCAGCCACCTCGACCGGGGGCAGGGGCTGCCCGGTTTCGGTGTCACGCACCAGCCTGCCGAGTTGGGCAAACGGCTGGCGCAGCAGATGGTCCAGATCCAGCGAACCGCAGTACCGCATCACATCACCACCTAGAAAACGCCTGCGCAGGCCGGCACGACAAGGCCGGTGCGCACAGGTCACATCGATTCGTGCGCCAACTCGGTTTGCACGACCAGCGTCTCGCGCATGCGCGCATAGGCAGCGCGTTGCGCCCAGATGGCATCCGTCAACGCGGCGATCAATGCCTCGCGCGGCAAACTCTCGGGCGACACACCAAACTGCTGCCGTACGGTAGATAGCGCCTCCGTCACTTCACTGCGCCATCGGCGGCTCGACTCACTGCTGACTTGCTGGGTCATGTTGTTCTCGTTGGTCGGTTGTAGCGCGGAGGGCGGCGGGCTTAAGCCCACTCTGACCGTGCTGGAGAAGGGATTGGCGGAATGGGTTCCGCTCTTGCCCATGAGAACGGCAGGTGGGACTGAAACTTGATTGCCACGGCGAGGGGTTAGCACCCACCCTCCCCCGAGCGGGCTCCCCTATTCGCGCAGCAACTTCGCCACCTTTGACCCCGTGAGCGGACGCGTGATCACAGAGAAAGGGCTGGAGCAGTTGCGCTTTGATCCAGCCAAGGCGCAGCCGGCCAACGCGGCCGACCCGTGCCGTTAGTCGGCGCTCAGCACGCGCAGGCGGACGAGGCCATCCCAGCGGGCCTGCAGCGCCGCGGCGATGCGAGCGCGCTCAGCGGCCAGCGCGGGCGGCAGGATCAGGTCCATCTCGACCGCGCCATCCACGTAATGCAGCACGCAGTGGCGAGCATCGAGCAGCGAGCCGGCCGGCAGCAGTTGGGCCAGCGCAGCTTGCAGCGCATCGCGGTCAGGCAACGGCAGCGGATCGGTGGAAACACGCTCACGCGGGTCAACGTGGATCTGCACGTCGAGCACCGCCATGGCGGTGTGTGCGGCCAGCACGCTGGCGCGGGCACGCACGGCGATGGCATGGCCTTCGCTGACCGACACACGCGGGTCCACTTCGATATGCGCATCCACCAGAGCCTGGTCCCCCGTCACGCGCGTGCGCAGGTCGTGCACGCTGAGCACACCCGGCGTAGCTGCCAGGCTTGCGCGGATGTCCTGTACCTCTGAGGGCGGCAGCGCGCGGTCCATCAGATCGTTGAGCGCCTCCCACGCGAAGCGCAGGCCGACGCGGCCGATCATCAGCCCCACCACGACGGCGGCCAATGGATCCAGCCAGTGGTAGCCCATCAGGTTGCCCGCCACGCCCACCGCTGCCACCAGTGACGACACCGCATCGGAGCGCGCATGCCACGCATTGGCAATCAGCATGCGCGAGCCAATGCGCTTGGCCACGGCCAGCATGTAGCGGAACAGCCCTTCCTTGGCGGCCAGCGCAATCAGCGCCACCACCAGCGCCAAGCCGTGCACCGGCGCCGGCCCCTGCGGCGAGCGCAGGCTGTCCACGGCCGCCCAGATCATGCCCGCACCGGCCGCCACCAAGAGCAGGCCCAACCCGAGCGACGCCGCGTTTTCGTAGCGCGCGTGACCGTACTGGTGGTCTTCGTCCGGCCCCTTGTGGCTGTTGCGGTTGGCGATGAAGACGATGCCGTCGGCAATCAGGTCCGACAGCGTGTGCAGACCGTCCGCCACCAGCCCCTGCGAGTGCGACCACAGCCCAGCCGCAATCTGCCCCGCCGAGAGCAGGCAATTGACCCCCGCGCTCACGAGTGTGGAACGTTCAGCGCTCTGCTGGCGCGTGGCAGCCGATGGAGTGGTGGGCAGGTTGGGCGTCATGGCAATTGACAGATTTGGAGCGCGTGCATTGTGCCATGTACAGCGGTACGCCTTCGAGTCAGACGCGCAACCACGTTTGTGACATGTCTTAACGAATTTGCACCAGAAGTGAGCAGATAGCGGCGCATTAATAAGACTTTTCCGATTTTCCCTCGTAGCTGCTTCAGCGATTCTCAGCAATGCGGCAAACAGGTTGCCGCACGTTACGCGCCCTGGAGACTTGTTGATATGCAGCCCCCCATCCAACTCGTGATTGCAGATGACCACCCTGGCGTGGTGGCTGCGGTGCGGCACCTCGTTTCGCGGGTCGACGGCTTCGAGGTGGTGGGAGAAGCCGGCAGCGCCGACGAACTGCTCGCGGTGCTCGGTCGCGTGCGCTGCGACATCGCCATCACCGACTACGCCATGCCTGGCAGCCGCTACGGCGACGGCATCGTCCTGCTCGAATTCCTCGCGCGCCGGCATCCGGACCTGCGCATCATGGTGCTGACCATGCTGGAGACGCGCGCCCTGATGAGCAACATCCTGCGCGCCGGCATCAAGGTCATCGTCAGCAAGGCTGACGAGCCGCGCCACATTCTCGAAGGCGTGCGCGCCGCACTGAGCGACCGCATCTATCTCTCGCCGCAACTCGACGCCCAGCTCATCCGCCGCACGGTCGCACCGGAGCCGGCCGAGAACGACCCAATCAACCTGCTCGGCAAGCGTGAGCTGGAAGTGCTGCGCATGTACGTGACCGGCATGACGGTCAGCGAGATTGCTGTGCGGCTGAACCGCAGCGTCAAGACCATCAGCGCGCAAAAGCAGGCCGGCATGCGCAAGCTTGCGCTGACCACCGAAGCCGCGCTGTTCGACTTTGCCGTGCGGCACGGCTTGCTTGGCACCGCCGAGGGTTAAGTCATGAGCTGGCGCGTGAGGTTCTCCCCCTTGTCGCCCCTGGCGCGGCTGCGCTTGGGCATCGGTGCAGGCCTGCTGGCCTGTGCGGTAGCGCTTGCCTGGCTGAGCAGCGCGGACGAAGCCCATGCGGAGGATGCAGCCCAGGCTGTCCAGCTCTTCCATCAGATGCCGTCCAAGCTCACCGTGGGTGTCATCGGTGAATCGATGATGCCGCTTGAAGGCGTGGCGGGTGACAAGCTCACCGGCTTTTCGGGTGACCTGCTGAGGCAACTGCTGCCGCAGGACCGCGTGCGGATCGTGCCACGCGTGTTCAGCCGTCGCGACGAGCTGCTCAACGCCGCGTGCCGAGGCGAGGTCGACATCATCATGAGCGTGGTACCACGCTCGCAGTACGACCGCTGCCTGGAGTATTCCGCCCCCTATCTGGAGCGTGCGACCGCCGTGGTTGCCCGCAACGACAGCACTCGGGTTGCACAGGACCCCTTCTTCACGGATGCACGGATCGCGGTCGAACAGGGGTCGCCTCTTGTGGAAGAACTGCCGCGTCAGTACCCGAAAATCCGCGTGCAGACCACGCCCACCGCCACCGATGCGCTCGACGCCGTGCTGCGTGGTACGGCGGATGCTTACGTCGGCATCACCTACCCAACGCGTGAGCTGATGCTGCAACCGCGCTACCGGCCATTGTCGATCGTGCAACTCGTCAATCAGCAAGTTGATGCGCTGCACTTTGCGGCACCTCGCGAGCGTGCTGTGCTCGTCCGCTACCTCGACCGCCACCTCGCGCAGTTGCCGGACGCGGCCATGAGTGACCTGCGCGCACGCTGGATCACGCAGGGCGGCGTTTCAACGACGACCCTGCCGCAGTCGGTCAAAGAACGCGCCATGCTGGCATCGCTGCCACCGCTGCGCTACGCCGCCGATCCCGACTACATGCCCTACAGCTTCAACGATGCGCGCGGCGAGTTGCAGGGCATCCTGCCCGAGTACCTGAGCTTTCTGTCGCGTACGCTTGGCCTGCGCTTCGAGCGTGTACCGGTGCAGGATTGGGCCGACGCGCTCGCCAAGGCGCGTGCTGGCGAGGTCGATATTCTGCTCGGCCTGTCCGACCAGGATAGCCGCCCACCCGGCTTCATCCTCAGCCAGGCCATTGATGCAACACCCATGGTCGTCGTCGGGCGCAGCGACGCGCTGACGGTGGCCGCGTTGCCCGAGCTCGCAGGCAAGACGGTCGCCCTGCCGCGCAGCGATACGCTGGCCGAAGTGCTGCGCCAGAACATACCGAGAATCCGCGTCGTCACCGCCGTCTCGCCCAGCGACGCGCTCTCTCAGGTCGCCACGGGTCAGGCCGACTTCACCATCGCCAATCTGCCGGTGGTGGACGCGCTGATCCGTCACCACTTTCCGGGCGAGCTGAAGGTCACCGGCTCGGCCAACCTGACGGAGAGCATCGGCGTGGGTGTGTCGGCGCGCTATGCGGCACTCGCACCCCTCTTCAACCGTGCACTGTTTGCCATGCCCGAGGGGGAGCAGGTCAGCATTCGCAACAAGTGGCTGTCCGTCAGCTATCAGCTGGGTCCATCGGCTTCCGCTGTGTTGTCCAAGTTCGGGCCGGCGGCGACGCTTGTGCTGCTCGCTGTGGTGGCGCTGGTCATCAAGCAATGGCAGTTGCGCCGGGAGAACCGGCAACGTCGATTGGCCGAAGAAACACTCGCCCGCCAGTTGAATTTCCAGCGGGCGCTGATGGAGTCCGTGCCCTTTCCACTGGCTGCCAAGGACGCTCAACATCACTACGTGGCCGTCAATGCCGCCTTCTGCAGCATGTTCGGCCACCCGCGCGAAGCGCTACTGGGGCGCACGCCCGGCGAACTCGGCATGTATTCGGCCAAGAATATGGCCCACCTGTCCGACATCAACCGGCGCGCCCTGGAGACAGACGAAAGCACGCGCGAAGAGATCATCATCACCACGCCCGACGGGCAATCGCGCAACGTGCTGTACTGGGTCGAGCCCTTCCATCTGCGCGAAGGCCAACCTGGCGGCATCATCACCTCGGTGGTCGACATCAGCGAGATTCGCGAGGCTCAGGCGCGCGCCGAGCGCCTGGAACGGCGCCTGCGCGAGGTGACGGAATCGCTGCCGGCGCTGGTCTATCAATTCGAACTGCAACCTGGGGAATCCCAGGGCCGCGGCACCTATGTGGCCGGCAAAGCGTACGAAACCCTGGGTGTGCGCACGGACAACGTGCTGGAGTACCTGTCCACGCCCGAACTTCTGATCCACGAAGATGACCGGGAACGCATGCTGGAAGCGGTACGCATTTCTGCGCAGCAGTTGACGCCGTTCGATCAGCAGTTCCGCCATGTCTGCGACGACGGCTCGATCCGTTGGCTGCATGCGCGCTCGAACCCGCGCCAGGAAGCGGACGGCCGCACCGTCTGGAATGGCTACATGAGCGATGTCACCGTCGAGCGCGAACAGGCCGATGCACTGCAAGCCGCCAAGAACGCGGCCGAGTCGGCGTTGCTGGCCAAGGACCGTTTCCTGGCGATGATGAGCCACGAGATCCGCACGCCCATGAACGGCGTGCTGGGGCTGGTCGAGCTGTTGCAGCAGACCAAGCTGGAGGGCGAACAGAAGCAGATGGTGTCGCTGGTGCAGGATTCCGGCCGCGCGCTGCTGCACATCCTGGACGACATCCTCGACTACGCCAAGATCGAGGCCGGGCGCCTGGACATCCTGCCTGTGGACACGGATCTGCGAGAGCTGTTCGACGGTACGGTCGGCCTGTTGGCCAGTCGTGCGCATGAGAAATCGCTGGCGGTGCACGTGGACGTGGCGGCCAACGTGCCGGCCACAGTGTCGGTCGACAGCGTGCGCGTGCGGCAGGTGCTGTTCAACCTGCTCTCCAACGCCATCAAGTTCACGGATCGGGGCAGCATCAGCCTCAGGGCCGAATGCACCCGCGTTGACGACGGTGCCGCGCAGATCGCCATCCACGTCACCGACACGGGCATCGGCATCACGCCCGAGGTGCAGGCCACGCTGTTCGCACCGTTCGTACAGGCCGAGCGCTCAACCACGCGCAACTACGGCGGCACCGGCCTGGGCCTGGCGATCTCGCGCCAGCTTGCCGGGCTGATGGGCGGCACGCTCGACATGAGCAGCGCCCCTGGGCGCGGCACGACCATCACGCTGCGGTTGCCGGTGCCGGTCGTGGCGGCCCGCTATGCGCTGCCGCAACTGGCAGGCCGCAGCGTCGCCATTGACGTGGACTCGGCCATCGATCAACGCTGCCTCGCGCAATTTGCCGAGGCGGCTGGACTGCGCATCACGTCGGATGCCCGTGCGGACATTGTCTTCACCACATCGCAGCAGGCGCAGCCGGGGGCCATCCGCGTGACGCGCGAGGTGCGCTACGCCAAGCGCGGTGCCGTCCTGAGCGTCAATCCGTTGAGCTGGCTCGCGTTCCTGCACGCCTGCGAACGTGCCCTGCCCCAACCGGAGGCAGCCAAACCGGCCAGTACGCCAGCGGTACCCGCACCGCTCGCGATGCCCAACCAAGCGCTGGGCGCGCACATCCTGGTGGCCGAAGACCACCCGATCAACCGCGAGCTGATCGCCAAGCAACTGCGGTTGCTCGGATACCGCGTCACGCTGGCTGAAGACGGCATCGCCGCACTCGAACGCCTGCGCGAAGGCCATTTCGATGCGCTGGTGACCGACTGCCACATGCCGCGCATGGACGGATTCGACTTGGCCGCGCACATCCGCAAGGCGGAACAGGAACGCGCGGACGGATCGCGCCTGCCCATCATCGCCATCACCGCCACCACACTGGCCGAAGAACATGCACGCTGCCGCGTCGTTGGCATGGATGGCAGCCTGCTCAAACCGACCACACTGGCCACCTTGCAGGAAGCGCTATCGGCACTCTGGCCGGCCGCGCCAGGCCCCGAGGACGCGCCCGACGCGGGCGCTGCAGCAGACGACGACGCCTTCGCCGTGTCGCTCGACGATTTGCAGCGCTCGCTGGGCGCAGGGCCGGCCACAGATGGGTTGGTCGAGATCTTCCTGACGTCGCTGGATGACGATGCGCAGCAGTTGCGTCCATTGCTGAAAACCGCCAACCGTAACGCCCTACGCCAATGGGTACACCGCACGGGAGGCGCCCTGGCCTTGCTGCGCAGCCCCTTCGTCGATGCCGAAATGCAGGCCTTTCGCCATGCCATCCACAGCGCAGCCGACGCCGACTTGCGCACGGCAGGCGAGCGTGTGAGGCGATTGCTCGCGCACCTTCAGCGGTTGATGGCAACACTCGAAACCGCCAACCAAGGCGTTGTGCACCGCACGCAAGTGACGGATTCATAAGGAAAATCCGTTTCAAGCGCCTGATGATCCACTTCTAGACGTTCCTTTCCAATCGGTCGATTGACTCGACCGGGGCCGCCTTCTACGATGACATCGATCAATGTCACATTAAGAGGCGCCCATGATGTCATGTGGTGCCCGCGGAGACACCACGTGAACGCACGGTCCGATTTTCCTCGCGCCGATTCCTCTGCTACGGCCGCCCACGGCAGCGATGCCCCCGCGCTGGTCGACGTTGCCATCATCGGCACCGGCTTTGCCGGGCTGGGCATGGCGATCCAGCTCAAGCAGCATGGCATCGACAATTTCCTGGTCTTCGAGAAGGCCGGTTCGGTGGGGGGCACGTGGCGCGACAACCACTACCCGGGGTGCGCGTGCGATGTGCAATCGCACCTGTACTCGTTTTCGTTCGCGCCCAATCCGGACTGGTCGCGCATGTATTCGCCGCAGCCAGAAATCCGCGCGTATCTGGAGCGCTGCACCGACGAGTTTGGCGTGCGGCCGCATGTGCGCTTCCACCATGAGCTGACGCGCGCGGCCTTTAACGAAGCGGCCGGCGCATGGGATCTGGACATGGCCGACGGCCGCCGCTACCGCGCCCGGGTGCTCATCTCGGGCATGGGTGGCCTGAGCCGCCCGTCGTGGCCGAACATTCCCGGCATCGAAACCTTCCAGGGCAAGGCCTTCCACTCGCAGCTGTGGGAACACGACTACGACCTGCGCGGCAAGCGCGTCGCCGTGATCGGCACGGGCGCATCCGCCATCCAGTTCGTCCCGCAGATCGCCCCCAAGGCCGGCCGCGTTGACCTGTACCAACGCACCCCACCGTGGATCCTGCCCAAGCCCGATCGCAAGGTCTCGCGCGCCGAGCACTGGCTGTTCCGCCACCTGCCCTTCACGCAAAAGCTGATGCGCACCAGCATCTACTGGATGCTCGAATCGCGCGTGCTGGGCTTTGTGATTCACCCGAAGCTCATGAAGGCCGTCGAGCGCATGGCACGCAGCCACATCAAGCGCCGCATTGCCGACCCAGTACTGCGCGAGAAGGTCACGCCCGACTACACCATCGGCTGCAAGCGCATCCTGATCTCGAACGACTACTACCCGGCCCTCACCCGCGAGAACGTGGACGTCATCACCACCGGCATCGCACGTGTGGAGCCCAACGCCATCGTCACCACCGACGGCACGCGGCGCGAAGTCGATTGCCTGATCTTCGGCACGGGTTTCCACGCGACGGACCCGTTCCCGCGCGGCGTGCTGCGCGGCAGCCAGGGCGTGGACATTGTCGATGCGTGGGACAAGCACGGTGCCGAGGCCTACCTGGGCACGACGGTGTCCGGCTTCCCGAATTTCTTCATGGTGGTGGGCCCGAACACCGGGCTCGGCCACTCGTCGATGGTGTTCATGATCGAGTCGCAGGTGGCGTACATCGTGGATGCGCTCAAGTCGATGCGCGCACACAACGTCGCAACGATCGACGTACGCCTCGACGTGCAACGCCGCTTCAACGACAGCATCCAGAAGCGCCTGTCGAACGCCATCTGGTCCGCCGGCGGCTGCGTGAGCTGGTACCTGGATCCGAAGACCGGCAAGAACACCACGCTGTGGCCGGGATTCACGTGGCAGTTCCGCCGTGCGACCGCGCATTTCCGCCTGGCCGATTACCGCACGCGCCCGATGGCGGTGCCCAAGGGCGTGCCGCTGCGCGTGCCTGCTCGCACGGTGCCCACGGCCGCCGAGAACACCGCCAACGAAGAAGCGCTCGACCGTGCTTAACACCCGATCCAGGCATTGCCGCCAACGCAGGCGCCCAGACGGTTTGGCCTTTGACGTTCCTGCCCTAGATGGCGCCTTGAATTTCTGTTGCAGGGAGGAAAAAGGAAGGGGAACTGTCTGAGCGAAGCGAGTTTTCCCCTTCCCCTCCCTGCGACAGAAATTCAAGGAGGGGGTCGCCATCTCGGGCGCGCCTTTCTTTGCTTACTTTCTTTGGCAAGACAAAGAAAGTGAGTCAGCCCCGGCAGGGGATGAAACAAGGGATGCACCACCAGCACGTGCAAGACAAGCAGAGACAACCGGAGACCCCGTCATGAAGTCATTCAACAACAAGGTTGCCGCCATTACCGGCGCCGCGTCCGGCATGGGCCGCACGCTGGCGCTGCAGTTGGCACGCGAAGGCTGCCACCTCGCGCTGGCCGATCGCAACGAAGCCGCCCTCGCACAGACGCTGCAACTGGTGCGCGCACATGAAGGCGACCGCATCCGCGTCACCACCCACGCCGTCGACGTGGCCGACCGCGCCGCCGTCTACCGCTGGGCCGAAGAAGCGAACGCCGCGCACGGCAAGGTCAACCTGATCTTCAACAATGCGGGCGTGGCGCTGTCCAGCACGATCGAAGGCATGGACGACGACGAGCTGGCCTGGATCATGAACATCAACTTCTGGGGCGTCGTGCACGGTACCAAGGCGTTCCTGCCGCTGATCAAGGCGACGGGCGATGGGCACATCATCAATACGTCGAGCATCTTCGGGATCTTCGCGCAGCCAGGCATGGGCGCCTACAACGCCAGCAAATACGCCGTGCGCGGCTACACCGAGGCGCTGCGCCAGGAGCTGGACCTGATGAACTGCGGCGTCTCTGCCACGTGCGTGCACCCCGGTGGCATCAAGACCAACATCGCCAAGTCGAGCCGCGTGTCACCGAGCATGAACGGCTTCCTCGTCCGCGATGAGCAGCAGGGCAAAGAAGAGTTCGAGAAGTTCTTCATCACCAGCGCCGAAAAGGCTGCCGAAGTGATCCTCGATGGCGTGCGCAAGAACAAGCGCCGCGTGCTGATTGGCCCCGACGCCCACGCTGCTGATGTGATGGCCCGCGTGCTGCCCGCCGCGTATCAGGCGCTGGTCGTTCGCGAAGCGCGCCGCACGCGCAAGAAAGCATTGAGCGAAGGCACCGCGCCTGCCACCGCACGCGCCAAGTAGGAGGCTGCCCATGAACACAGCCACCACCGTTGAACGTGAACAATTCGCCAGCCCGCCGCGCGCGAATCTGCTCAACGTTGCACGCGCGATGCTGCGCCCGGGCCGCATCGGCCTGCGCAGCATCGCGCGCGACGTGCTGATCGCCCGTTACGCCAAGCCGCAATCGCGCTACCTGCCGCTGATGGGCACGCGCGTGCATTACACCGATGAAGGTGCCGCCAATGCGGAAGGCACGCTGCTGCTGATCCACGGCTTCGGGGCATCGCTGCATACGTGGGATGGCGTACTGCCGCAACTCACGCGGCGCTATCGCGTGATCCGGCTGGACCTGCCGCCGTTCGGCATCACCGGCCCGCTGCGCGACGCGCAAGGCCGCCCGCGTGCGATGGAGCTGCCGCTGTACCGCGATTTCATCGACGCGTTTGTCGATTCGCTGGGCTTGTCGAAACTCACACTGATCGGCAACTCGCTCGGCGGCATGGTGTCGTGGGACTTTGCCGTGCGGCATCCAGGCCGCGTGGAGAAACTCGTGCTGATCGACTCGGCGGGCTTCCCGATGCAGCTGCCGATCTACATCGATCTGTTCAACCACCTCGGCGTGCGGCTGACGTCTCCGTGGATGCTGCCCGAGGGCATCATCCGCGCCGCCACGCGCGATGTGTATGGCGACCCGTCGCGCGTGTCCGAACCCACGCTGCGCCGCTATGCCGATTTCTTCTACGCCGAAGGCGCCCGCCAGGCCATCGGCAAGATGGTGCCGAAGTTCCGCTTTGACGATGTCGATACCAGCGGGCTGGCCTCGATCCGAGTGCCCACGCTCATTTTGTGGGGCCAGCGCGACCGGTGGATCCCGCCCGCGCATGCCGGTGAATTTGCCCGCCGCATTCCCGGCGCCACGCTGCGCATGTATCCGGCGCTCGGCCATATCCCGATGGAGGAAGACCCCGTGCGCGTGGGGACCGACCTCTGTGCATTTCTAGACCAAGGCAGCGCGGCAAGCCGCCTCGCAGAAACCACATTCCAGGAGAACCGCCCATGATGCCAGTCCGCCGCGACGTGCATCCTCACCTGCCCGCTGATCGCATCAGCAACTGGCACGAGCGAGGCACGCACGTCACCCACTTCCTGAACGCGCTGTCGATCTTCTTCCCGACCGGCGAGCGCTTCTTCATGGACAGCGTGCGCAACTACCGCCATCTGGTGACCGACCCCGAGCTCAAGCAGGCCGTGGCCGGCTTCATCGGCCAGGAAGCCATGCACACGCGCGAGCACGTGCTGTACAACGACCTGCTCGACCGCGCCGGCCTGCCCGCCAACCGCATCGACCGCTTTGTCGGCAAGTTCCTCAACGTGCTGCGCAAGTACACGCCCAAGTCGCATCAACTGGCCGTGACGGTGGCGCTGGAACACTACACCGCCATGCTGGCCAACCAGGTGCTGAGCCATGAAGACGGCCTGGGCCGCAACTCCGAGCCCGGCTACCGCCAGGTCTGGTTGTGGCATGCCATGGAAGAGACCGAACACAAGGCCGTGAGCTACGACGTGTGGAACCTCGCCATCAAGCCGGGCCTGCGCCGCTACATCCTGCGCACCTCGGTCATGCTGACCACCACGGTGCTGTTCTGGTCGATGGTGTTCTACGTGCACCTGCGGTTGATCTTTGCGGATCGCACCTGCAAGAACAAGTTCTTCGGCCTGGGCAAAGCGTTCCACTTCCTGTGGATTCACCCCGCGCCGCTGCGCAAGATCATTCCGGAATTCTTCGATTTCTTCCGGCCGTCCTTCCACCCGTGGGATGAAGACAATCGCGCAGCACTTGAGCGCCTGCCCAAGCTGATCTCGGAGATTGAAGCGTATGCCGCCGCCAATGGCGAAGCGCCGTCGCCGTCGATCCGGCGCAAGCTGTCGACGGCGGGTGCAGCCGGGTCCTGAGCAGGCATTCAAAACACCTGCAGTACCCGTCGCATCAGGATCAAACTAGAAATAGAGAGAGCGCGCCCCACGCATGGGCGCGCCGGAGACATTAAGCCTTGTCCGACGCGGGCGGCTGGCCCGGCGGCTCGTGCAGGTGCTCGATGACCTGCGCCACGCGGTCGCCCAGGTACTTGTTGGCAGCGATCTCGAGCGCACGCATCAGCTCGGCCTCGACTGCCACCAGCGCCAGCGGGCGGATGCGCCAGATCACGTCGACCAGGCGTGGCACGTCTTCGACCGGCGGCAGTTGGCCTTCGCCGTACTTGTCGAGCTCGCGCACGACCATGGAGACGAGATCGTCGGCCACGGCCTGCGTGTGCGGACGGGCCCGCTCGAGGATGTCGAGCACTTCAACCAACGGGAAACCGGCTTTCGCCATTTGCGCGCCGGCCAGCAATGCCTTGGGGCTGCGGGCCAGATAGCCCAGGCCATCGGGCTGCAGCATGCCGAGCGAGATGGCACGGGCCAGCGCCTGGCGCGACATGGAGCGGCCGAACAGCTTGGCCAGCGCCAACAGGGAGAAATGCTTGGGCTGCTCATCCGACCACGGGCTGCTGATGGCGGATTCGAGCCCGAGGATGGAGCGCAGGTCATGGCCCTCGACGATGGCCTTGAGCAGTTCCTGGATGTTGGCGAGCGTGTAGCCGCGTGCCAGCAGGTGGTTGATGAGCTTGAGCCGCCCGAGATGCGCCTGCGTGTAGATGCCCACGCGCCCGCGCCGCTCAGGCGGATCGATCAGCCCGCGGTCCTGGTACGAGCGGACGTTGCGGACAGTGGTCTCGGCCGCGCGCGCGAGTTCATCAATGGTGAATTCGCGGACGGGTGGAGCAGCAGGCGGACCGGCATCGCCGGTTGGTTTGCGGGCAGGCATGCAAAAAATTCTACACGAGCGCGGCAACATAGCCGCGCCGGGTTGCCGGACGGTTCCGGTGCTTTTCTCACGACGAGGAGACCGTCGATGTGGGACTTGATCTTGTGTTGCGTGCGCGTCTGTCGGTCCGTTAGTACTGAGGGTGCATCCCCCGTTTCGTCCCCTGCCGGGGCCGACTCCCTTTCTTTGTCTTGCCAAAGAAAGGAAGCAAAGAAAGGCGCGCCCGATGCGGCGACAGACTCCTTGAATTTATGTCGCAAGGAGGAGAAGGGGAAAACTCGCTGCGCTCAGACAGTTCCCCTTCTTTTTTCCTCCTTGCAACAGAAATTCAAGGCGCCGCATAGGGCAGGGCACGGCCAAACCAGCCGGACATACACGTGGGCGCCAAGACACGTTCTTGCAGAGCATCGTCGGTCTTCAGGTTGGGCATCTCGGGCGGCGGGCATGGTGTGTGCGGCGCTGTTGCTGCAGAGCTGCGCCAGCGCCGGTGACGGCCACGGCGGTATCGAAGCGGCCAAGGCCAAGCAACTGGAAGACGCCCGCCAGCAGGCACGTGCGCCATTCCAGGCCGGCAATCTCGCCACACGCGAAGTCCGCCCGACCACGCTGCGCGACTCCGGCCAGTCGGATGCCATCTCGTACCTGCGCCACGTGGATTTCCGCTTCGACGGCGGCGTCGGCTTCCTGGTCGATCAGCTCGCGCTGCGCATGGTGCCGCGCCAGCCGGGCGATCCGGTCTGGCTCGACGATGTGTCGTCGTACACGCTGCAGCCTGTGAGCGGCACGGTGCGCGTGAGCGCCGACAGCATGGCGGCGCTGTTCAACACGGTGGTGTTCGCGCGCGGGCAAGGCAGCGACCCACCGCTGCGGCGCTTCAGCTTCACCCTGGACGACGGCACGCTCGACATGCGCGCCGAGATGCGCCGCCGCGGCGCCTGGGTGCCGATCGAACTGCGTGGCCCGTTGGTGCTGCGCGATCCGCAAACCATCGTGTTCCGCCCCAACGTGGTCAAGGTGCAAGGCCAGGACGCCGGTGCGCTGATGGGCGCCGCGCATATCGAACTGGCCGATCTGCTGCCGGTGTCCACGCCGGCCGTGCAGCTCACCGGCAGCGACATCGTCATGCAGGTGCCCAAGCTGTTTCCACCGCCGGCGCTGGATCTGAAGGTCTCCGCCATCCGCGTCACGCGCGATGGGCTCGTCATGCAGATCGGCGATGGCAACCCGCAGATGCCGCCCCTGGCCAACGCAGCCGATGCACAGCGCCCGTACATCCTCTTTCGCGGCGGCGACATCCGCTTCCTGCGCTCGATGCCGATGAACGCGCGCATCGACATCGTCGTTGCCGATCCGGCCAAGCCCTTCGTGTTCAACCTGTACCGCTATCGGGATCAGCTCGTTGCCGGTTCACTGCGCTTTTCGCCGGACGGCGGCATTCGCGTGCTGATGCCGTCATTCGATACGCTCGCCGTGGCCCGCGCAGGCAAACCAGCGGCCGCCTCCGCCAAACCCGTCATGCAACTCGCCAAGAGGACCGCGCCATGATCGCCCCCGCCATCGCTCTTGCTGCCCTCACGTTGCGCCTGGCGTTGCTGGCGCTGGGGTTCGCCGGTCTGCTGGGCAGTACGCTCGCGCGCGCGGCCGAGCCGCCCATGGCCAGCGCCCAGCGCAAGGAACTCAGCACGGTGCGCCAGCAATGGGCCCAGCGTTGCCAGCCGACCTCCGGTGCAGCCAATGCCAACGGCGCCATTGCGGTGCGCGACTCCCGCTCCGCGCCCCCCGTCGTGCAGATGCGCGATGTCGATTTCCGCATCACCGGTGACATCGGCTTTCACGTGCATCAACTCACCGCGCAGCTCGTACCGCACACGCCCGGCCAGCCCGTCGACATGGACGATCCGAGCCAGTTCGACATCCGCATCCTCGGCGGCGAAGTGACGGTGCCCAAGGCGTCGCTCGATGCGCTGTTCAACACGTACCTGCTGGACTACGCGCCGCGCTCGCTCAACGCGCTGTCGCTCACGCCGGGTGACGGCGTGCTCGACGTGTCGGGTGGGCTCAAGTTGCGCAACCACTTTCCGGGCGTGTGGATGCCGTTTGGCATGCGTGGCACCCTCCAGCTCAAGGAATCGCGCTACCTCGTCTACACACCGAGCGAAGCGCGTGTCATGGGCGTCCAGACGCTGGCGATGCTCAAGGGGATGGGGCTGGAGTTGTCGCAGTTGGCACCGCTCGATCGTGGTGGCGCCAAGCTGGATGGCAACGCGATGGTGCTGGACCAGACCACGGTGTTCCCGCCGCCGCGCCTGCTCGGCCAAATGCAGACCGCGCGCGTCACACCCGATGGCCTGGTGCTCGGCTTCGGCCCGGCGCCGTCGATGTGCGCGCCGGCCCCGACCGACGCCAGCAGCCGCATCTGGATCCAGTCGGGTGACCTGAAGATGTACAACGTGCTGGTGACCAACAGCCGCGTGCTCGTCACCGACACCTCCACGCGCGGGCCGCTGCGCTTTGACCTGTACCACTACCGCGAGGCCGCCGCGCGCGGCACCACCCGCATGGATGCGGACGGCACGCTGCGCGTCGACCTGGCGCCGGCAGCGGCCGTGCAATAACGCAGCGCGCCTACTTCAGCAGGCAGACCGCGCGCAGCACCGCCTCACCTTCCGTGCTCGGTGCGACGGGCTCCCAGCGGGGGTTGTCGATATTCTTGGAGAGGATGGTGCTGTGCTGGCTGTCCTGGATCAGTGCGCTGACCGGCAGGACGCGCTCGTTCGTGCAGTCGTAGACCGACGTGCGTGAATCGTATTGGTACGGTTCGCCATCGGCGAGTTTGCGCGGCGTGTCATAGGCATCGCGCGAGGTGGCTCGCACGGTGCCGTCGTTGTTGCGCTCGATGGAATCTTTGTCGAGGTAGAGCGTGCCGGCGTTGTCGGCCAGCGGGGTCAGCTTGACCCAGTTGTCGGCCGCCATGGCAGTCGCGCTGCAGAGCAACAGGGCGAACGCCGCCCAGTAGCAATCGGCCAATACCCTTCGATCCCTTCGCATGGCAACCTCCGTTTGCGTCAACCTGGGCGCGCGCGAAGCGATACCGCCTGGCGGCACCAGGCCCCGCACTTCCAGCATAGGTGAGCAATCGGCACGCCACGGGGCGCCTGCTTTGGCAGGCAACAAAAAAGCCCGCGCGTGGCGGGCTTCTTCGTGAAACGAGAGTGACGACTTACTTGGCTGCAGCGGCCATGTAGTCGACGGCGGCCTTCACGTCGTCGTCGGAGCCGGCGTAGGTGCCCTTGGGCGGCATCGCGCCCTTGCCGTGCAGCGCGATGTCGTACATCTTGGCCTTGCCTTCGGCAATGCGCGGGGCCCAGGCAGCCTTGTCGCCAAACTTGGGTGCGCCGGCCACACCTGCTGCGTGGCACATCTGGCAGGTCGAGTCGTAAACCTTCTTGCCGACGTCGCCCGTCGAAGCCTGCGGTGCAGCGGCGGCAGCCGGAGCGGCCGGCGCAGCAGCCGGTGCTGCTGCGGCAGCGGGTGTTGCTGCCGGTGCCGCGGCTTCCGGTGCCGGGGCAGCCGCCGTTGCAGCGGTGCCACCTGCCGGTGCAGCCGGCTCCTGCAGCTTGCCGCCGCCGGAGTTGGCCATGTAGACGATGGCGCGTTCGATTTCGTAGTCGCTCACGTCGTCAGGCGACGTGCCGCCGCGCGCGGGCATCCCGCCCTTGCCGGCCAGCGCAACCTTGGTCAGGCCGTCCAGGCCTTGCGACAGGCGCGGGCCCCAACTGGCCGCATCCCCAAACTTGGGTGCACCGGCCACGCCAGCGGCATGGCAGGTCGCGCAGACTTCCTTGTAGAGCTGCTCGCCGGTCTTGAAGACGCGCGGCGCGTTCGGGTCTTTCAGGTCGAGCTGCGCAACGGGCTTGATGCGGTCGTTGACGGCCTCTTCGGACATGCCCGAGCTGCCGGCGCCTTCCTTGACGCCCATGCCAACGTAATTGGCCAGCAGGATGATGATGAGGATGGGAACGGCAAAGGCGGCGATCACCGCGATGATCAACTGCTTGGGGGTCTTGATCAGGGGCTCGTGTTCGTCGTGCTGCGCGTCGCTCATGCTCAACTCTCAGGATGGTGGAACCGCTCTTGAAGCCTCAGAGCGCCACCGGCACGAGTCGTAAGCATCGCCGGCAGTGCGTGAGGCCCCGTGGGGCCGCAATGAGGGCAGGAAGACCTTGGGTCGTGCCCCATTGGCCCGAACAGACCTGTCCCCGCTTGTTTTTCTGGCAAATGACGGGCGATTATATCCGCAATGCCAAGCCGTTTGACACGCGGGAGAGCCCTAGGCAGCGCTTTTCGACCTGCGTCAAAAACCGCTGGAAACGGTATTGCGCGGGGCGTCGCGACCTGGCTGCGATGGACGCCTGAACGCAAATACGTTATCCTGCGGGGCTTATCTTTCGGCGCGTTCTGTGCCGATATGCGCCCGTAGCTCAATGGATAGAGTACTGCCCTCCGAAGGCAGGGGTTGCTGGTTCGATCCCAGCCGGGCGCGCCAAGTCCAATAAGGGTTTCGGCCCCGTTCTGCATTTGTAGACGCGATACACGAGTATGCTAGGGCCGCATGAGGGCCGATCAGGGTGACGACCGCGCATTGGCCCTTCCTGATCTTGCGTTTCGTGCCAGCGCCTCTGGCCCAGCCAGACATCAGAAGCCAGCAAGATTGCCGAACCGCGCAGCTCTCATACCAAGGCACTCGAAGCCGCTGGACTACCGCATCTCACGCGGCACGGCCTACGGCGCTCTTTTGGCACACTGTCGGAATGGGTTGAAGTCCCGGTTGGCGTGGTGGCACAGATCCAAGGGCACAAGCCGTCGGCGCTGGCTGAGAAGCACTATCGGCGCCGACCGCTCGACATGCTCCGGATGTGGCACGATAAGATCGAAGTCTGGATGTTGGAGCAAGCTGAAATCTCGCTCCAGCCTACCGGCCCAATAGGCCATCCGACCAGCGAAAAAAGAATCCATCGACAGGTCTGGTACCTGGATGCCAAGGAACTCGAGCTCTCCTCGCTATCAGGCCGCGACCGATCGCTTCTCTTTGGGCACCAACAGCGCGCGAGCTTCTTCCAATGTTGCAAGACGCCGCCTGAGAACCTCGGGCCGAAACTGCCTTGCCAGCGCCCCAAATCGCGGCGATACATGGACAATCTCGAAATCCCCTCCACCGCCCCAAGTTGTGACCTCAGTGACGCCGCCCGGGTCATTGCCATCAATTACACGCTGCAACCTCGGCAGTAAAAAATCGAGCACAGTCTGGGTACTACGCTCAGCAACCACCCATCGACGTCGCATTTTGTGCGCAACGGCTGCGGTCGTTCCGCTGCCGCCAAATATGTCGACCACCAGTTCACCCGGATTGGTTGCAATGTGAATGATTCGTTCCAGTAGTGATTCAGGTTTCGGAGTGTCGAACACCTCTTGCTCTGGGAACATCATCAGCAGGTGCCGCTTCGCATCGTCATTCGTTCCCGTGTCTGCAGCGCCCCACACAGTAAACGGCACGAGTCCTCTGAGTTGATGCGCAAACAGTTTCAAGCGCGGTGAACCATCGCCTCCCTTGGGAAACCAGATTCGATCATCAGCAAGCAGGTCACGATACGTTTGTTCGGTAGCGTACCAAGAGCGACCCCGCGGGGGACGGAGCACTTGCCCCGTCGGCGTAACGATGTCGTACTGTTGCGCTTTGCGATAACCGGGCGCAGTGAAGGGCGCGTCGGACCAGGGGCCGCGCGGGTCATCGTCTCGGTTTTGCAATTGCGCATCGTCTTTGGCTAGCAGATTCCGTGAGGTCTTCCACCTCCTCGGACCGCTCGGGGCGTACACCAAAATTGTGTCGTGGTTTGACGAGAAGGCCGCTCTGGAGTCGCGGGTTGTCTTTTTTTGCCACACGACTGAAGCAACAAATGCACTCTCGCCGAAAATTTCATCCATCACGACGCGAGCACGGTGCACTTCACTATCGTCAAGGTGCACCCAGATGCTTGCATCGTCTGCGAGGAGCGGGCGCAGCGCAGCAAGGCGGTCACGCATCATGCTGAGCCACATCGAACGCTGCATGGTGTCGTTGTACTGACGGAAGTTCACCTGAGTATTGAACGGCGGATCAATGTACACGAGGCGAATCCCATCATCTAGGACGCCCGTTTGCGCCGTTAGCGCCTCAAGAACGTCCAATCCATCGCCGATAGCTAGTACGTTCGTGCGTACACTCGACGAGTGCGCGGTGAGCGTTTCAAACTTGAGCGGCTTGAGCAATCGAGAATCGGCCGGTTGTACCCACTCGTAGCCCGTCTCCCCCGATGCCTTCAGCAGCAGATCCTTGTTCGGCCAAATGAGTTGAATGTTAGACATATGAACCCGAGGCTGGGAAAGTCGCGAACAACCTTGTATTATGCGTCATTGGCACGCAAATTGACAGAGCAAGAGACATGACGCTGGCCACATTGTCATTGGACATGCTGTCCGACGCACAGTATGCGACTACGACCGACACCAAACCGATCAAGCCTTTCATCAGGTGGGTAGGCGGCAAGTCACGGCTGCTCCCCCGCATCCTCCCGCACGTACCCGCTAGCATCAAGAACTACTACGAGCCATTTCTTGGTGGGGGCGCCGTCTTTCTCGCGTGCGCTGCTCGCGTATCCGGCCGCGCGCATCTTGCTGATCTCAATGAGCACCTCATCGCGGCTTGGGTCGCAATGAGAGACCACCAATCGGAACTTCGGCCGCTGCTGGACTGGTATCTGAAAAACGACTCGAAAGAGTTCTACTACGAAGTCCGCTCAACCACAACACCCTCATGCTCCGTGGAGAAGGCTGCACGCTTTCTTTACTTGAACGGTGTTTCGTGGAACCACCTGTGGCGGGAAAATTCTCGAACCGGGGCCATGAATGTGCCGTGGGGCGACCGTCGTTTCAAGGACATTGATGACATCACCATGAAGTCCATCGGTGATGTTTTGGCGAGAGCAGATATTGTTGCCGCTGACTTCCGCGTCGTACTTGACAGCGCTACGCGCGGAGATTTCGTCTACCTTGATCCACCATACTTGCCTGTATTCTCACGCCCGGACGTCGAGAAAGAACCAACCGCGAAATTCAACAAATACACAGCGAAGACGTTTGAGATGTCAGATCTCATTGCGCTTGCGGAAACCTGCGCGGAACTGTCTCGGCGTGGTGTGCGATGGGTGATGTCCAATCGCGATGCGGAATCGGTTCGTTCCCTCTTTCCGGACGCCGAAATCGTTCGGTTTACAACCCACCGCTCACTAGCTGCACAGAGTCGACGGGAGGTTGAGGCGCACCGATCGCCGGAAGCGATCATCATCGGGAAAGTTTGAATGGCCGCACAACCTGTCGAATGGGTACTCGTTATTTACTATGGCCCGTCAGCGCATCGCGCAACCTACGGGCGGTTGGACAACACAAAGTATACGAAGGACTACATTCAGCTTTCCAAGAAAAAAACATTCCTAGACGCTGTGGCGCGCCTCTTCCCAGTAACTGTGGGCGAAGAAGGGTCCGTACCGCTTACCTATAAGTGGCCAGCAGGAACGACACTAGGCACACTCGTATTCAACTCAGCGGATCGCCCGCATCTCAAATGGGAAACCAGTCTAGGTGCTCCAAAAGCATGGAAGATGTCGCTTTCTCCAAGCGAGTCCACTGCGGAGACGATTCCAGGCGACCCAACACAGATCGACTTCGATGCGGCTGAGAACGAATTGGCAATGCTTGCGAGCCGGGGCGCCGGCCAGCCATACCTGATGGCAATCAAGCTCCATGATGAGCCAACTACGTTGCATCTGCGTGCGTATTTGAGCAACCCAAGCTCCGCATATGCGTGGGCCGAACTCAGCATCGCGCCATCACTCGTTCAGGCTCTCGCTGCCCAAACATCGCAAAGCTCAGCGCTTGCATGGGAAACTTTCGCTAGCGGAGGCTCTGTCCCAAGTGCTGCAGTCAAGCAAGCCCTTTCAAGGTTAGAGTCTTCAGACACCCCTAATGCGGTGCTAGACAATCTGGACGTCGACGCAGGTCGCGAACTGGCCGCCTATCTTCGCCGCCCCGGGTACGGGCTATTTTTCGATCCCTCTCAGAATCACAACGCGTGGATACTTCCCGCACCTCTCTCAGAAAAACTCGCAACATCGGTTAGCGTGTTTCTCGAAACGCTCGACGCACGGTACCCCGCGGCCCCACAAGGGGATGTTGCTGCGGAAGCTGCTGAGCTAGATCCCGGTGAAGTCGAAGCGTTTCGGGAGCAGATTGAGGATAAGAACTATAGCGTTGCGGACTCAAGCGCAACCCTCAAGACGCGTGGGAGTGCGCAGAGGGCATTCGCCAATGCAGTCAAATCCAACTACGGCTACCGATGTGCGATTACGGGAATTGGGACCAAAGACTTTCTTGTAGCCTCGCACATAGTCCCGTGGAGTGAAGACCAGAATATTCGACTCGATCCTTCTAATGGGATTTGCCTCTCACTACTGATGGACCGCGCATTTGAGAAGGGGCACCTACTGATCGAGGACGACCTCACTATTCGAATCGATTGGCTCAGGGTTGGAGACGACCAGGTGCTTCGAAGCCTGCTTAAGCCGTACGACGGAAAAAAATTGGCACATCCAACGGCTGAGGCTCCGCGACCCACATACCTTCAACGACGTCGGGCGCTTGTCGCTCCGTCTAGCTGACCCTTCTACGTCGTTGAATCGTCCGTCGAGGCGTTTTCCCTGACCTGATGATGCAACTGGCGACGGCGCGTCAACAGAACCGCTTGCGGGAGTTCTTCAACCGCGCGGTCATCGGGCCGAGGCTGCTGGTCATCGACGAAATCGGCTACCTGCCGTTCGGCCGAGAAGAGGCTGACCTGTTCTTCAACGTCGTCGCCAAGCGCTACGAGCGCGGTGCCATCGTGTTGACCAGCAACCTGCCGTTCACGCAGTGGGCCACCGCCTTCGCCGACGACCAGACGCTGACACCCGGTCAATGGAACACCCAGCAAGCAGACGAGTGCTATTGCAAGCAGCCATGAACGCATGCTCATGTTCTCCTCCGTTGCCAATCCCCGAGTATTCATTTTGCGATACAGCCGGCCCGACTAGCGCCCATCCATGTCTCGGCTATCGCGTACTGGGCGGCACCAGCGGTCGGGCTTGCACCGGCTTGGGCTAACAACTTGGCGCGATAAGGATCGCATTCAGCTCGTAAGGCAAGTTTAGCCACCAGCTTCTCGACCTGTGTAGGTTCCGGCGGTGGAGTGAGTTCTTCTGCGAACCGCAGGTACACCGCCCGAACCCCGATGGCCGCCGTCACAATAACGGCCATCCCGAAGGGAATACGGTAAGGAAAGTGGGAGCTTGATGCCATGCGTTTTCTGATCTATCAGAACTTGCGACTGACAAAAAAGGCACCGACGCCGTTTGCCGCTGCAAGGATATAGCTGACGTTGTTCGTCTTGAAGCCGTACGCAGCAATCAGCGCCTGGAAGAGACAGAAGCCTCCAGCAATGATCCAGTTCGAGCGAAACGTTCTCTTCCGCTCCGCTTCAGCGTGCTCCAGTTCCAGCATTTTCTGCTGATGCACGTTTGCTTCGCGCAGGGTCTTCTCACGTTCGCGAACGCTGGTCGAATCAACGAAACCATGTCGAAAACTCTCAGCAGCGCGGGCGAGGCCGAACGGATCATCCTTTTCCTTGCTCGCAGGTGCGACGGGCTCCTGCAGTGGCAACACTTCTTCAACCTTAATGTCCGGTGTTCGCTCCATCACCCTTTCCCTGTCGTTTCCTGTTTCCCGAGAGCCGCCTTCAACTGTGCCGCAAGAGCTGTCTCCAGGCCGTCACTGCGCGGCCTGCTGTCTTGACGTTGGCCTGGGCGGCGTCCCCCCTCCTGGAAGGTCACATCGGCATAGTGGTCTTCAAGGGCGATGAACTTGCCTGTTTTTTCTGCAAACTGCTTCAACCGGGCGCTGCAGGAATGGGTCCAACTTACGACCTGGAGCTGCCATCCTTCCTTGACAAAACCCTCCACGTCGAAAAGAAATCCTTCCTCGTTGTCGTAGCCCTTTCCGTCTCCGGTGCAAACTACCATCGTGCCTGGTGTCTCGCGATACTTGCGTGAGTGGCGGTACATCTGCAACTGAACGATGTGGTCAACCGTTTCGTTCTCCCCGGAATCAGCTCTCGGGATCAGAACTGGCTTGATTCCCCGCTCACTAAGCCGTCGCCAAACGTCGTCAGTCGTTGGCGGTGTACTGCCGCCCCAAACAATCTCGTTCGCGGCTTGCGAACCAGTAATGAGATCAATGAAACGCGCGAAATGAATGCGGAACGCATAGCGATCCTCACCTTTGACCTCGCTGGCGAATCGCTGACCCTCGTGAAAAATGTTCGAGTTGTCGACATACACACAGATGGGGGATTTCATTGTTTTTTCCGCTGTGACTACGGCTGCTTGAAGAACGTGACACCCTTCTGGTTAAACCACGAGACAGCCTCACCAGTGTTGCCATTGTCGAGCGCAGCCATCACATGGGCCAAGCCTCCCACGGCGTCATCTCGCGTAATTTCTCCAGCTTTGTATGCGTCCAGGACTCTTTCAAGGAACGCATCCATCCTCTTGTGATCCTGGTTCGTCAATCTGACTTCTTTCATTCCACAAAACTCCGTTTCGTAGTGCCAGCACAGCCGGCGTTTCCCTATTCGTTTGCCGCAAGGTTGGCACTGTCACGCCAGCCCGCCGCGGCAGCAGAATGCGATGGACCGCGCCCCTTAACTTCGTGGGCACGGAACATAGCGCGAGCCTTCCACGATTTGCCTACCTGCATAACCCACGCGTTGATCGACTCTTCGGCAACAACGACTGGAACAGCAATCGCACCACCCATGATCTATATCCCCGCCCTTTTTGGATGGTATCGGTTACGCATACCACTCCGCCACTGAAGAGAGGGATTAACTCGATCAGGGTAGTTCTCTATGAGGCCATCACCCACCTCGACCGTCATCTGTCGCCTCGTTACCTCTAGACGGAAGAACGCGCAATATGGGCCCATACACGTCTCATTCGCGTAGCGTGATTCCAGAATATTTGAACTACATATAACAATCCCGAGCAGGCATTCGCTCTGCTCCGCTCGTGCAATCCCGCACGTGCGTTAGCTCGGGAGATTCCGTGACTGCCACTTCCTTGACCACACCCGTGGTCAGTCTGCTCGTCGTTGTCGTCCTCTTCTCAGTAGGTGTGCGCTGGTGGAAATTTCGCAAAGACAAGCTCCGACAACCGCCAACCCGCCCGTCTGAAGCCAGTTGGCGCACCAATCCCAGTTCATTCGATCCGCACGGCGATGAGTGGGAATCGATGGCGCCCTATCCAGAGCACGCAGTTCAGGCGGTCCACGATGGACAGCTAGCAAACCGGAGTGGAACTGCGATACCAGCGTTTCGCAATGCACGCGAGCCAACCACTGAAGACGTTCGCAAACCGGCACACGATTTGCGCGAGGCGTGGGCTTCTTTTCAGGACGCGCTAGAAGAAGAGGTACGGCCGGCATCCTCTATCGCCGCAGGCAACTCAACAACCTCCACGGCAGTTGAACAGGTTCGCTGTCCGCGCTGTCTGTCCTCTCGGATCGATACCCGCAACTTGGCCCGCAAGGCTGGAAGCACCATCGGCAGCGTGGCGGGCGCAACGGGCGCAATGACTGCCGCGTTGGCTGGTGCGGAGACTGGTGCCTTAGTCGGCTCGTTTGCTGGGCCTGCGGGCACAGTCTTCGGCGGCCTGGCCGGTGCAGTGATCGCGGGACTGGTCGGTAGCGCCGCCGGTTGTGCTGCTGGTTCTGTTGTCGGTGCTGCCATCGACGACAACGTGCTCGACAACCATCTCTGTCTTGCCTGCGGCCACGCCTTTAGCGTCTCGCCGGACTGACCACGCATTGTGCGTCAGGTCGGCCACTGTTTTTCCTTCCGTCCTCTTTCCCTCCGCTCAAACGATCCGCCACTGCCCGGCAGCAGCCGGGCTCTATGCCGGATCGATCTGTCTACAAGGAATTCACCATGCATCTCGTCCAAACCATGGCCTACGTAGGCCAGCAACCCTGGCACGGTCTTGGCAACAAGCTCGCGCCGAACCAACCCGTAGAGGTGTGGGCCGAACGCACAGGTATGAACTGGCGCATTGAGTCGTCCGAAGTCCGCTTTGTCGCGGGCAACGCTGGTTCCAGTATTGGCGCCATCCACGCCTTCCCCGATCAGAAAGTCCTCTATCGCTCGGACACCAAGGCACCGCTGTCAGTCGTCTCTGCCCGCTATCAGGTTGTGCAGCCGTTGGAGGTCCTAGACTTCTACCGGGACCTGACCGAAGTGGGCGGCTTCGAGCTGGAAACAGCTGGTGTGCTCAAGGAAGGTCGCAAGTTCTGGGCACTCGCCAAGACCGGCCAGTCCAGCACGCTCAAGGGAAAGGATGTCGTGAATGGCTACCTGCTCCTGGCCTCCGCATGTGACGGAACACTTGCGACGACCGCCGCACACACAACGATCCGCGTGGTATGCAACAACACATTGCAGATTGCCTTGGGTGAGAGCACCGGTGCCGTCAAAGTGCCGCATCGCAGCCAGTTCGATGCCCAGGCGGTCAAGCGCCAACTCGGCATCGCGGTCTCTTCTTGGGATGCCTTTATGGTTCGCACGAAAGCGTTGGCCGAATGCAAGGTCACCGACTCGGCGGCGGACGCATTCTTCCGACGAGTGCTGACCTATCCGAGCACCAACGCGGTCGATCGCGCCGCGCCAGTCGTCAACGAGCGCGCCATCAAGGCGGTCGGGCAACTCTACGCAGGGCGCGGCATGGGCGCCAATCTGCCGTCGGCTTCCGGTACGGCCTGGGGTCTGCTCAACTCGATTACAGAATTTGTCGACCACCGTCGGCAGGCCCGCAGTGATGACCACCGCCGAGATTCGTCGTGGTTTGGCACCGGGGCAGCGCTC
Source organism: Ralstonia insidiosa (assembly GCF_008801405.1). Taxonomy (NCBI): domain Bacteria; kingdom Pseudomonadati; phylum Pseudomonadota; class Betaproteobacteria; order Burkholderiales; family Burkholderiaceae; genus Ralstonia; species Ralstonia insidiosa. The sequence continues at coordinate 59,166 of NZ_VZPV01000001.1, forward strand.
AAGCAGAAGGCGTGGGATGAGGCCATCCGGCTTGTGGCATAGCGGCCCTCTGCATTTCCCTTTCTCAATCTTCCGGCCCGGTCGAGTTCGCTCACCGGGCCTTGTTTCTTTCTGGAGGTTCCATGAGTGCCCTCGAACCCATCCGACCCAGACCCCGGCGCGCAGCGTTGAAGCTGGTCAAGACCACCGAGTTGTCCCGCCAAGATTGGCTCGAAGTCCGCAAGTCCGGCATCGGCGGATCGGACGCCGCCGCTGCGGTTGGCCTGAATCCATTCAAGTCGCAAACCGAACTCTGGCTGGAGAAAACCGGCCGCGGTGCCGACCTGCCCAAGCCTGATCCCAACGACACCACTGAGCCGATCTACTGGGGGACGTTACTGGAGCCCATCGTAGCCGCAGCCTATACCCAGCAGACCGGGCGCCGCGTACGCAAGGTCAACGCCGTACTGCGGCATCCAACCATCCCGTTCATGCTCGCCAACCTGGACCGCGAGGTCATCGGCGCGCCGGATGTCGACATACTCGAATGCAAAACGGCGGGCCAGTTTGGCGCCCGTCACTGGCAGGACGGCGTGCCCGAATACGTGCAGCTACAGGTACAGCACCAGTTGGCTGTCACCGGCAAACGTGCTGCCGATGTGGCCGTGCTGCTATGCGGGCAGCAGTTGGCCGTGTACCGCATCGAGCGCGACGACGAACTCATCGCCCGGCTGATTCAACTGGAAGCCGAGTTTTGGCGGTACGTGGAAACCGACACGCCGCCACCGGGAGATGGTTCCGAGTCCGCCGACCGGGCGCTGCGTTGCTTGTACCCGCGGGACAGCGGCGGCACGGTGGATTTCTCGGACGACAGGCAGTTGAGCGCGGTCTTTGCCGATCTGGTGGCGGTGCGTGAACAGCTCGAGTCGCTGGAAGTGGCAGCCGCCAAGCTCAAGCAGACGATCCAGTACGCCATGGGCGACGCCTCACGGGCGTTGTTCGAGACGGGCGAAGTTACCTTCCGGCGCAGCAAGGACAGTACCAGTACCGACCTGGAACGGCTGCTGACCGATCACCCCCATCTTGCTCAGCATTACGCCATCCCCAAAGCCGGCTCGCGCCGCTTCCTCATGTATCCCTAACGGAGTTTTCCCATGTTGAAAGGACTCGCTATCACGCCGCCCGTCATCGGGCGGATTTCTATCGGTCGCGTGATCGAGAAGAACGGCAAGCGCTTGCCGGAGAAAGACGACCAGTTCACGTTGACCACCCAGGTGCAGCAGCGCGGCGAATGGGTGCTACATCCGCTCAATGAGTCGTTGCGCAAAGCCATGCCGGGCAAGCTGCGCTCGATCCCAGTGCGGCTGCTGTTCAACGAACCTGATCTGAACCTGCGCGCCGAGTACACATTGTTCGACCGGGAGACAGGGCGTCCCGTTTGTGTCGGCAACGGCGAGCGGTGCAAGCGCGTGGAGGAAGGCGGGATAGCCATCCTGCCGTGTCCGTCGCCGGAAGGTTGTCAGTTCGGTGGTCCTGGCGGCTGCAAGCCATACGGGCGATTCAACGTCGTTGTCGGAGACGCTGACGACGAGCTTGGGTCGTTTGTGTTTAGAACCACGAGCTTTAACTCGATCCGTACGCTGGCTGCGCGGCTGCACTACTTCAGCGCCGTGTCCGGCAACCTGCTGGCTTGCCTGGCGCTAGATCTGAAGCTCCGGGGTAAGTCCACCACGCAGAGCTACCGGGCAGCGATCTACTACGTCGATCTGAGTGTTCGGGCGGGAATGACGCTGGAAGCCGCGATCGCCGAAGCAAGGGCACTGGATACGCGACGCAAGGCAAGTGGATTCGACCAGACAGCCCTTGATGTTGCCGCCAAGGTAGGCTTCGCCAATGGCGCCTTCGAAGACGGTCCGGAAGAGGCTGCTGCCGTCGCGGAGGAGTTCTTTCCGGAATCGGCCAGCAGCATCAACACCACGGCAGGAGACGCCGAAGGAGCCAACAACACAGACGCGGCCCAGCCTCCAACCCTGCGCGACAAGCTAAACCGCAAGGCGGCGTTGCTGAGCGGGACGGCCGCGTGATCCGGCGGCTTTCCTGGGTGCTGTCGATCGCGGCGACCGGCACTGCCATCTGTGTGTCGGTGCTGGCCGGCTGGCAGCGAGGCGGATCGCTGGCAGAACGATTGGTCTGGGTCGCCATTGGCGTTGTGCTGGTCGCCAGTGCACACCTGCTGCCTGCTCTGGTCCGGGGATCGCCCCCCGTGGTGCGTACCGTTGCAGGCGTACTGTGGGCCACGTGCATGCTCACTGCGTGCTTCGGGCATGCGACCTTCTTCCTGCTGGCGCAGCGGCATGCCGGGGAACTGCACGCTGCGGTGGTTCCGCTCGTTGCATCTGCACCGACTGGCCGCAGTCTCACAATAGTCATGGCCGAACGGGCCAGCGTCACCGCACGATTGGCGACCGTCAATGCGCAGCGTTGTACTGGCAACTGTACGGCGCAGGAAGCCCGTCGCGTCACGCTGACCGCCAAGCTCGATGCGCTGGAGGCTGAAGCTGGAGAACTCCGGCGCCAGCACTCAGCGGATGACCGGACAGAGGCACGCCGTGATGCCTTGCTAGCCGATCCAGTCACGGTGCGACTTGCCGCGTTATTCGGCACGTCCGTCGCACGCGTCGATCTGCTGTCGGGACTAGCGTTCGCTGCGGTGCTAGAAGGCGTCGCCTGTCTGCTATGGACGGTCACGCTGCGGTCACGACCACCGGTCCTAGCCGTTCCGGCAACTGTGGCAGCGGTCACGGTCAACCATCCGCCAGTCACGGTGAGTCATGTGCCTGAGTCCGGAAGTCATGTGGTGGAGGCAGAGAGTCACCCGCCGGTCAGTGAACCGGTCACGCCGTTACCGGTAGGCGAATCACCCGATTCCGATGTGACACCGCTCGCGCAGGCTGTTGCGGCCGGACAGGTCCGCCCGACCGTAGCCGACATCAGGCGTTTCCTGGGCATTTCGCAGGCCCGTGCCGCAGCATTGCGCCGTCAGCTCGCCGCCCTCGATTCGTCCTGAGGGCATACAAGCGGGGGCTTCGGCCCCGGCTCTCTTTTCTTTTATCTACCCGACATAGGGACAAGGCCATGCCGAAACCCAAAACCAATATCGATTTCGTCTGCGAGCTGATGGACTTCTCGCGCTTCGGGCCACTGGCGCAGATGTTCGTGATCGATGCGCTCTCCAAGTGGTCCGAAAAGATTGCAGAAACACCGATCGAGGAGCTACGCACGGCGTTCGCGAACAACCCACTGATCGGTGCCGAAGCCTGGCAGGGCGTGGCACGCGAGATCAAGGACAAGCTTGATGCCCACTTCGCTCAGCAGAGCTGACACGCCCAACTCCGCTGTACCGATCGGGAGAACAACCGGCATGACGCTCTTCGGGGCATTTTTTATAGTTCATCGCCATCTGCCGGGGGCAGAGCGCCCCAAAACGCCCGGCTTCCGCCGACCGCAGTCGACCCAACTTGGCCACCGGATCCTGACATATGTCAAAGGCTGCTACCGAGGCGCAAGGGTCATTCAAATCCGAGATATCCAAATATCTAATGAACATGAGAGGTCCTTTGCGAGCCCACTGCCTTGCAGACGGGGTGCCTACTTCTTTCTCGGGTCGTCTGCGGGATTGACGTAGATGATGTCCCAAGGGCCCACGGTGTTCAACTGAAGAACGGTTTCTTCGTCGGTCCATCCGAAGTGGCTCATCCTGGGCTGCATGAGACTCACACTGCCAGTGGGCAGTGCCCTCGTCTTCTGTCGATCCAGCTTGTCACCCATGCCGATGTTGAAGGTTCCGGAAAGCACCGTCGCGCGTTCCAGTGCGGGATGCCAATGCGGGGGGATTTCATAGTGGGCGGGAAGCTTCAGGCGTGCTGTGACGTCAACCGCTTGATCCAGCGGCCCTTCAATAACGGCGATCTTGGCGCCCGGCGGCAAGGTTTTCGCATCCACCCACTTCAGGTCACTTGGTGTGATCGTGCGGTGACCGTCTGCTTGGGCCCAGGTCAGCTGGGCTGCAATGCAACTAACGCATATCGCGATCGATACTGCTGTGGTCTTTGTGTCCATCGTAGCCTCCTGATCAACATCACATGCGGTGAGTACGTTACTGGGCGAGTTGCTCCAATCGATCAGCCGCCGCCTGGGGGCCGCGCATCCTTGCGATCGTGTTGGCAAGCGCGCGGGCCCTTGGCGCATAGGACGGGTCGGTCAGGACGGCATCCACTGCCGCTGCAATGTCCGCCGGCGTCGCTGTCTCGCCATCCAGTGAACGTCCCACCCCCAGTGCCTCCACCTGAGCTGCCAGGGCCGGTTGATCGGCCGTCGGGTTCGGAAGGCAGACCAGCGGCACGCCGTGCAGGAGCGAGGCCGACACCGTGCCGTGGCCCGCATGCGTGACCGTGAGTGCGGCGTGGGGCAGCACTCGCGCATGGGGAAACTCCCCGGCGAGCACTGCGTTGGAAGGCACTGCGATCGTGGAAACGTCCGCTTTGCCCGGCGTGATGAGAATCCGGTACGGGTGTTCAGCCAGGGCGCAGAGCGTCCGTTCGATGCGTGAGCGCTGGTCCCAGTAGGGGCCGGTTGAGAAACTCACGAGAACGAGGGGCCTAGGGTCCTGAAGAGGCCAGGGGCCCTGCCAGTTGCCTGGTGCTACGCGCTCAAAAACGGGCCCAATGTAGTCGAACGACGATGGAGCGGACGTGGCAAGGGGGTCCAGTTCACGCACGCTCGTGCAGATGGTAGGAAATGGCTCCCATGCGGCCCAGAGGTTCTTCAGGGGCGGTCGCCTCGCCTCTGCGCGGACATGATTCACGCGATCGAGCAGCCGCAGCTCGAACGTGCCGCCCGGCGGCAGCAGCGCGCCCGGTGCACTGTGCACGAGCACCATCGTCGGCACGCCTGCACTTTCCATGGCGGCCAGCGCGCCGAACATCAGACAATCCACCAGCAAGGCATCGGGCTGCTCGTTGGCCAGAACGTTCTGCACATCCGGCAGGTGTTCCGAAGCGGCCCAGGCGGCATGCAGCTTCACTGCGAACATGCTCGGCGGCGGGAGCTCCTGCCACGCGGCCGATGCATGCTCGAGTAGCACGAACCGGAAGCCGCGTGCCCTGAAGTACGCCCGCTGATTCGCGTAGCCGGCGAACGTCACCTCATGTCCACGCTCGATCAGCGCCTGCGCAATGCCAACCGCTGGAGGTTGATTGCCTGCGCCATCCCAGGTGAGAAACGTATAGCGAGCCATGTCATGGCATCCGGACGATGGCTTCCGCCATGGCTTGCAGGACAGCTTCGGCGTCAGCCCTAGAGCGACCCATGTCGCGCCGCAAGAGCTTCCAGGTGTAGACGTCGCAGCTACAGACCAACGCGTCGACGACAGCCCTGCGGCGCGCCGCGGGCGCCCCGGCCAACTGTGGCGCGAACTGTCGCTGTACCCACTGGCGGTGTCCGGCGCGGCCGGTCTTGATCAGTTCCGGATCGGCCTGCTCCGCAAGATTCCTGATGACCCAATCGCCGAATTGCTCGTAGTGGTCCACCAGCGCGGCGATACCTCCCGCGATATCGCCTGGAGCGGCACGAAGGCGCTGTGCTCTCAGCTCGGTGAGCAATCCCTCGAGCGCCAGGTCGAGCAGGGCCGATCGGCTGCCGTACACATTGAGGACTGTCTGCACGCTGACCTCCGCGCTGGACGCAATGTCTTCCAGTCGGATTTCCGAGCGAAAGCGCGTCTTGAGCATGTCGACAACGACTTCCAGAATCCGCCGACGCGTCGCCTCGGTGGAAGCTGCACGGGCGCGCATGGTGTAGGAGCGCGTTGCTTTCATTTGAATCTAAGTTAAACCTAAATTGCGACACTTTCAAGGATCGCCGAGACCTCTTTATCTTGTAAGTTGGGCACTGGCGAGTCGGCGCGATACAGCGTTGCGTTCCTCGGTATCCGCTCTGGCTGGGACGGGGTGTCGTCCAGGCTCGAAAGTCGAAGCCGCCGCTCGACGTGTCTCTGAGCTACGTTGGGTGACGATCACATACCAGTCGTCGGAGCAACGTGTCGCCCATACCGCATGGGCCCACGACACGAATGATCTGCGTGCGAAAGTCGGTTAGCGAGTGCAAAGGCGACGTTCGAATGTCCAAGTAGCGGTGGGGGCCTACGACCGAAGCTGGCCGACTGCCGCCCGACGCGGCCGGCCGTAGCCGACCCTTCTCTGCCGTTCCACTCAGGCCGCAGTAGCGACCGCTATCGTGTGTAAAGCGGCCTCTGCCTGCCCGCTCGGGCGGCTTTTGCGCTCATGCAATGGCCACGCCCATCAGTCGTCCACGCATCGTCCATAGGTTGCTCCGCGAACAGCGCATGCAATAGCTGCGTGTTCTTCATCGGCCGTAATAGCGCACCTTTAGACGCCACTGTGCGCGGCGATAAACATGGCGACGGCCGACCGGCAATAGGATTCGATTTCATTGTCGTCCTCTGCTCTCGCCTCATCGAAGCGTGCGATCAGCAAGAGATCCGACCCTTTGAAAAGTGCGGCAAACAAGCGGGCGGACAGGTGCGTATCGGGCACCTTCAGCATCCCTTTCGCGTGCAGCTGACGCAATACGGCCTCGATGTGGGCGATGACACGGGCGGGCCCGGCTTCGTAATGAAGCTCGCTTAACGACTTTTGATTCGTCTTGTCGGCCAAGACCATGGCTTCGACACTGCGGACGTCCGGGCTCAACAGCGTGCGAAGCAGGGATGATCCCACCGCCATGAGCTGATCTTCGGCCGAACCGTCGACACCTTCAGAAAGGGCCTGCGGTGCAAATTGATCGCAGCGGGCCACCATGGCCGCGCTGAACAGCGCCTCCTTGTTCTCGAAGTGCCGATAGATGCTCAGCTTGGATATCTTCGCCCGCTGGGCGACCTTGTCCATCGTCGTCGCTTGAAAACCCAATTCCACAAAGAGTTCGCAGGCGGCGTCGACGATCGTTTGGCGAAGCGCTTCGTTGGCGGGCCGGCCGCGCCGGCCCTGGCTATTTTCGGTCACGACAATTCCGGTACTTGACAGTATTGAAATTAGTTAATACGATACCACTGAGTATCGCAATGTGCAAGCCAGGGCAGGTTTCAACCGGTTGTCCAGATCAGGTGTCCCCGGCCCACTCCTCATTCACAACCCGAAGCCCATCACCATGAATGACGTCATCATCATCGGCGGCAGCTTTGCCGGCCTCGCCGCTGCCCTCCAGCTTGGCCGTGCCCGCCGCAAGGTCACCGTGCTCGATACTGCCCGGCCGCGCAACCGCTTTGCCGGCCATTCGCATGGCCTGCTCGGCCACGATCACAAGCCGCCGCTGGATATCCTGGTCGAGGCGCGGCAGCAGCTGGCGCGCTATCCAACGGTCAGCCTCGTCAACGCCCGGGCCGAGAGCGTGTCTGGCGCCATCGACGATTTCTGCGTTGTCACTGACGATCACGAAACCTTGAGGGCGCGCCGTCTGATTCTGAGCTATGGCGTCGTTGACCAGATGCCCGATGTTCCGGGCTTTGCCGAAAGCTGGGGCACGTCCATCGTGCCGTGCCCGTATTGCGACGGCTTTGAAGTCGCCGGCCAGCATTGGGGCCTTGTCTGGTCCAGCCTGCAGTCGTACCAGTCTGCCAAGTTGTTCCGCGATTGGACTGACAAGTTGACTGTCTTCGCCGATGGTCGTGACATTGCGCCCGATATTCAGGCCGATCTGGCGCGCCGCAACATCCCTCTCGTCGATGGTCGGATTGTCGAGATCGCGCACGAGAAGGGCCACATCACCACCGTCAATCTCGATACCGGTCGCAATGTCGCGGTCGACATCCTGTTCGCCAATCCGCGCAACAAGCCGTCTGCAAGCCTGCATGAATCACTCGGCCTCGCCACGCTCGATACGCCCACCGGCGTGGTCCTCAACGTCGACGACCGACGCCAAACCAGCATGCCGGGCATCTACGCCGCCGGCGACCTAGCCACGCCCTTCTTGCCATCGGTCACCCAGGCATCCTCGCAGGGCGCGATGGCGGGCATCTTCGCCCAGCAATCGATGGTGGTTTGAGAGCACCGGTTCCATTCTCCCGCTGCGTCGTCGCCTTCGGAAAGGTTGGCGTAGATCGGCGCGGTGAAAGGCGGATCGTCAAGTCAAGGAGATGACATGGCAAAGCAAAGTGCGGATCAGGTCGGTGACTGGAATGGTCAAAGCGGTGAGCGCTGGGTCGCCAACCAGGCCCGGCTCGACGCTCTGGTAGCGGTGTTCGGCCAGGCCGCGATAGAAGCCGCCGCGCCCGCAGCGGGCGAGCGCGTGCTGGACATCGGCTGCGGCGCGGGCGCATCGAGTCTGGCTCTGGCAGCCCGCGTTGGCGCGGAGGGCCAAGTGCTGGGCGTGGACATATCCGAACCGCTGATCGACCGAGCGCGCGCGCTTGCGCGACCCGATACGCCGGCCCTGTTTCAGGTGGCCGACGCCAGCAGCGCAGAGCTGCCCGAAGGCGCGTTCGACATCCTGTTCTCGCGTTTCGGCGTAATGTTCTTCGACGATCCGACAGCGGCGTTCGCGCATATGCGACGTGCGCTGCGGGTGGGCGGGCGAGTCGCTTTCGTCTGCTGGCGCGGTGCGGCCGAGAACGATTGGATGCGCCTGCCGGTGGGTGCGCTCAAGGACATCCTCCCGCCGACCGCGCTGCCCAATCCCGAAGCGCCCGGCCCGTTTTCGTTCGGCGACCGGGAGCGCGTGGCACGCATCCTGACGGCGGCTGGCCTTACCGATATTGCTATCGCGCCCTTCGACGCGGCCGTCCCGTTCGGCGAGGGCGAAACGCGGGACGCCGCGATCAACGACGCGGTGAAGATGACGCTTGAGGTCGGCCCGCTGTCGCGTGTGCTCGCTGATCAGCCCGACGACATCCGCACCCGCGCCTCGGCCGCCGTTCGTGCCGCCTTCGCGAGCCTCCCCGGCGAGCGGTCAGTGATGATCAACGGCGCGGCGTGGATCGTCATGGCACGCAATCCCGCAAGGTGACAGGCTACGTCGACCAATGTGTCAGAACCGGCAATTCCTCGTGTCTCGGGGAAGGTCCACCTTGAGCGCCGACCGGCCGGAACGCAGCGCTGATTGGCCATTGAGGGCGAAAAGAGCAGTGGCTCTTGATGGCCGGCAAGCGACCGCTCGCCGGCCAGTGGTTATACCTCAGTCTGTTCCGCCATCTCAAGCGCGTCGTCTACCTCGATTCCGAGATATCGAACCGTGCTCTCCAGCTTCGTGTGCCCCAGCAGCAACTGGACAGCGCGCAGGTTCTTTGTCCGACGATAGATGAGCGAAGCCTTTGTTCTACGCATGGTGTGTGTGCCATACGCGGTGTCATCGAGTCCGATCGATGCAATCCAGCGATGGACAAGCCGGGCGTACTGGCGCGTCGACAAGTGCGGGGAGTCGTGAATGCGACTAGGGAAGAGGAAATCCGCGGCGCGCAAGCCCGCTTGTCGCATCCAAACTTCGACGCTCTCCCGAGTCTGTTCAGTTATCTCAAACTGGACCGGTCGTTGCGTTTTCTGCTGCAAAATCGTCGCCCGGCTAGCGATACGCTCGCCATGGCAGACATCCCGCACACGTAGCTTCGTCAGATCACTCGCGCGGAGTTTGCTGTCGATGGCTAGGTTGAACATCGCCAGATCACGCACGTTGGAGGAGAGCTGCAGGCGCACGCGGATCGCCCAGATCTCCCTGAGCTTGAGCGGCGGCTTCTGACCGGTCAGTTTCCCTTTGTTCCACGGTATCCGCGACGGACCGGTGCTGGTAGACATATTCATGACAATCTCCTTTCGAATGAAGGGAGATCCAGACTGTGCCCTGGTAACGGGCGCTACCCGACCCATAGGAGCCCGTCGGCTCGCTCCGAAGCCGCCGGACAACAAGCGCGGACCCTTCGCGTTGCGCATCTACGAAGCAGCCGTTCATGGCCAGCGGCGGAAGGCGATCAAGAGACCTTCTCCCTCCCCATTCAGAAGCGGTCGGTGGCCGTTTCGATCAATCCCGGAGTGCCGTAAGGCGTACGCCCCGATCACCTCGCGAGAAACGCGAGGGCCCTGGGCACGAAGTCGGCTTGGAACTGGAACACCGCGCCGTGTCCCGAATCAGGGTAGATGATCAGTTCGATGTTCGGAAGCCGCCGCGCGAGATCGCGCATGTTCTGGCTTGGCACCATGCGTTCGCTGTCACCGTTCGCGACCACCACCGGATGATGAATCTTCGACAGATCGGCTGGCGCCTTCTCGCCCCAGCGGCGTAGTGCCTTCAGTTGTGCCTGGAGCGCGGCCAACCTGATCTTTTGTCGCGGTTTTCGGAGCGCCCGTTCAGGCGAGCGAGACCTCCTTGCCCGCTCGAATGCCGCTGGGCGTCCTCGTGAAGAACAGAAACTGCTTCGGATCCTGGAAGGTGAGCCAGCCGCGCAACATGTCGGTGTAGGTCACCCCGGGCAGCCTGCTGATGCCGTCGCCTCTGGCTGGCCCTGTCCCGGAGATGATCATCCGGCGCACGAGTTGCGGCGCCCTCAGGACGATCTCCTGTGCCACCATGCCGCCCATCGAGAATCCGAAGAGATCGACCTGATCGAAGCCCCATCGCCTTGATGAACGCAATGGCATCGCGAGCCATCTGCTCCATCGACACCGCAGGAGATCCCGTCGACGCCCCAACGCCACGATTGTCGAAGGTGACGACACGATACTTCGTCGCGAGACCGTCGATGACCCGAGGGTCCCAGTTGTCCAGCACTGCTGCCAGATGGATGAGGCACACGACCGGAGGATCGGGATGTTCGGTGCCCAGTTCCCTGTAGGCGAACGTCACATCACCAGCGGTGTCAGTCCGCGCGGGCACGTTCTTCCAGCTCACTTTCGGATCTTGCTGAACGCCCATGGCAGGGCTCCTTGATAGTCGACGGACCGTACAGCTCAGGCCGCAAGTACCGGGTAGTCGGTGTAGCCCTTGGCACCCGGGGTGTAGAAGGTTTCGGTGTCCAGCACGTTGAGCGCGGCGTCAGTACGCATGCGTGCGACCAGGTCCGGATTGGCGATGAAGGGCCGGGCGAAGGCAATGAGGTCCGCCTGACCGGCTTCGAGCGCACGCTCGGCGCTGGCCTGATCGAATCCGCCGGCGAGGATGAACAGGCCCTTGAAGGCAGCGTGAAGACGAGCCTTCAGCTCGGCAGGCACTGCGGGAGCTCCCATCGCTGAATGATCGAGAACGTGGACGTGCCGCCACGGCTTTGGATCGTGGCGATGACGATGGGCTACTTGATTCGAACGACGACCTTTCCCTTGGCTCGTCCTTGTGCCAGGTAGTCGAGAGCCTCCTTGGCCTGATCGAAGGGGAACACCTTGTCGATCACCGGCCGAATGCGTTCGGACTCGAGCAGATCGCCGATCTCCCCGAGTTGCTTCCCGTCGGGACGCACGAACAGGAAAGAGTAGTTGACGCCCCGCTTTCTCGCGAGGCGCACGATCTTGCGGCTCATCAATCCCAACACGAACCTCACGATGAAGCTCAAGCCCTTCGCGCGCGCGAACGCCACGTCGAGCGGGCCGATGAGGGAGACGATCATGGCGCCCCGATTGAGGGTGTCGACGGATTTCGCGATGGTGTCTCCCCGCAGGGTGCCGAGCACGACGTCATAGCCGCGAAGTACCTTCTCGAATTCCTGCTTCTTGTAGTCGACGACCTCGTCGGCGCCGAGGTTGCGAACCAGTTCGACATTGCCCGTGCTGACGGTGGTGCCCACCTTGGCGCCAAGGAGGTGCGCCAGCTGAATCGCGAACGTACCAATGCCGCCGGAACCCGCCGGGATGAACACCTTCTGGCCTTGACGCAGACCCGCGCGCTCCTTCAGCGCTTGCCATGCGGTGAGTCCGACCATCGGAATCGAAGCGGCTTGCACGAAGTCCAGGTTGTGCGGCTTCAAGGCGGCGGCGCTCTCCGGCACCGCCGCAAACTCTGCAAGCGACCCTTTGCCGAGGTCGAAGAGGCTGGCGAAGACTTCGTCACCGGGCTTGAAGCGGGTCACGCGGCTGCCCACCTCGACCACCACGCCCGCCAGATCACTGCCCAACGTCGCGGGCAAGTCGAAGTGCAGGACGGGCTTGAACGTTCCTACAGGGACCATGTTATCGATGGGGTTCAGCCCCGCGGCATGGACCTGGACCAGCATTTCGTCTGGTTTCAGCGAGGGGCGGGCAATCTCGGCAAAGCCGATGTCGGGCGACTTGCCGTAGCGCTTGAACGTGAGTGCTTTCATGTCTTCTTCCTTTGGATCGAAGCGGGGTGCGCGTCATCTTGGTTGTCAGCAATGCCTGCTGGTGCGAGTTGCGCGCTCAAGCGCGCGCGCGCAGGCGACGTGTGCGGAACGTTCCCCAGCCACTGACGAGCGCTGACTTCAGGAAGGCGGACAGTCCACTTTCCCTCGGCTGTGGGTCTCCACCTTTGGCAATGCGCCCGAGTTGGCGTTCGTACCAAAGCACCTCCATGATTCCCATGCGATCCACGACCTTGAGACCGGTGTTGATCGGGCGAACGCGTTGAAGGCTGTCGCGGCCTTGGAGTAGTGCGGCAGGCGCGTCGGGGTCGATCGCCAGCAAGCGCGCCAGGCCCACCACATCGAGCGCCCCCGTGCGCAGCGCGGCTTCCATGCCGGCTGCAGTGCGGAATCCGCCCGTAACCATCAGAGGCACCTGGACAGCGGCACGAACCTTTTCAGCGAAGTCGAGAAAGTACGCTTCACGCGCTGCGGTGGATGCCTTTGCCTGCTCCTGCAACCCGCCACTCATGGCGGGCGCCTCGTAGGTCCCGCCGGAGATCTCGATCAAGTCGATTCCCGCCCCTGCCAGCGCGCGGATCGTGGCCAGCGATTCTTCTTCGGTGAAGCCACCACGCTGGAAGTCGGCCGAGTTGAGCTTGATGCCGATCGGGAACTCCGGACCGACTTGTCGGCGGATCTCCGCATAGACGGCCATCAGGAAGCGTCGGCGCTTCTCGAGGGTTCCGCCCCACTCGTCGTCGCGACGGTTGTGATGCGCGGAGAGGAACTGGTTGACCAGCTAGCCGTGGGCACCGTGGATCTGCACGCCACTGAAGCCGGCTTTCTTGACGATGGCCGCGCTGCGCCCGAAACGCTCGATGATGTCGTGGATCTCGGACCCGGTGGCTTCACGTGGAGTCTCGAAGAGGGCCGCCATGTCCTCGCGGAAGGGGACGGTCGAAGGCGCGAGGTTGAAGGCGTTCAAGCCCTTGGTGGACTGCTTGCCGGGATGGTTGAGCTGCGCCCAGATGGCGGCGCCCTGCGCCGTCGCCGCCTTTGCCCACTGGCGCAAGACGGTCAGGTCGGATTCGTCCTCGACGGCGACGTTGCCGGGCTCGCCCAGAGCGCGGCGGTCGATCATCATGTTGCCCGTCACGATCAGGCCCAGGCCCGAGGCGCCCCAACGTTCATATAGCCGTACGAGGCTGGACGTCGGCCGGTTGTCGTAGGTGCCCAGCGTCTCGCTCATGGCGGCCTTGGCCAGCCGGTTACGCAGGACCGTGCCGTTGGGCAATGTCAGGGGCTGGTTCAGAAGCCGGTGGCCGGCGTTGGATGTCTTGGGCATGGGCATGTCGCTGCGTGATGTGTCGTGAACGGGGTTGGGAGATGACTTGGCCGGGATGTGGGACATGGCGAGCTCCGTCATCGCCGCGATGGTCAGGCTCGGGTTCACGCCCAGGTTGGCGCTGAGCATGGAGCCGTCGCAGATCAGCATGTTCTGGTAGCCGAACACGCGGTTGCGGGCGTCTATCACGCCGTGCTCGGCGGTCTGCGCCATGGCACACCCGCCCATGCAGTGGGCCGTGGTGGGGATGTTGAACAGGGTTTCGGTCAGCAACGACATGGGAATGCCGCCAAGGGCCTTGGCCGCGCGTTCGACGAAGGCGTTCGCCTCCGGAATGTGGGCGGGAATCGGCGCGCCTTCGGTGCTCAATTGCTTGCCGAACGGCCAGTACCAGGGACGGCGCAGGCGCAGGTCGATGTGGCCTTCCTTGTTCTGCATGACCACGAAGAGCATGGTCTGGCGCGCGAAGCCGATCGGGTTGTGGGCCCGCAGCGCCTGGACCGGATGGCGCAGCATGCGCCAGAGCCACGCCGGAATGCGCCGCCAACCCGCGGCGGCGCCACGCATCACCGTCATCAGCAGGCTGGTGCCGTCCATGCCCTCTGCGTACCGCACCACGCCGACGTGGGTGTGCGGGTCGAGGTAGATGGCGGCACCGCCTGCGATGCCCGGTGACATGCTGGGCCCGCGCCCGGGGAAGCGCAGCCCGAGGAGCGACTCGGCGTTGGTGCGGATGCGCTTGCCCAAATCATCGCTGAGCCGCGGCAGCGAGCCGCCTTCCTTCAATCGCAGTAGCAGTTCGACCGTGCCCAGCGACGACGCGGCAAACACCACGGCGCGGCAGCGAAAGACGCGCCGCCGCTTGTCGAAGAGCGCGGTCGAACACTCGGTGTGGACCTCGTAGCCGTCGCTGCCGTCCGGCTTGCCGTTGAGTGGACGAACATCGACCACCCGGGTTTCCGCAAAGACCTGGGCGCCGCGCCGCTCGGCCAGGTAGAGGTAGTTCTTGTCGAGCGAGTTCTTGGCGTTGTGCCTGCACCCCACCAGGCATCCGCCGCAGCCGGTGCAGGTGCTGCGCTCCGGGCCTTCGCCGCCGAAGTACGGGTCGGGGTAGGTCTTGCCACCGCGTTCGCCCGGAGGCGGGAAGAAGGTGCCCGAACGGCCGGCGTAGTAGCTGTCGGCTACCCCGGCCATGTGCGCAAGTTTTTCCAACCTTCGATCGGCCTCGCCCAGCAGCGTGTTGTCGGCCACACCGAGCATGCGTTCGGCAGTGGCGTAGTGCGCCGGCATGACCCGTTTCCAATCCTGCAGACCAGCCCAGGAGCCCTGGTCCCACACGTCCGGCGATGGTTTGAGCAAGGCGCTGGCATACGCAATCGAGCCTCCGCCGACGGCGTTGCCGCACATCACGACCACGTGGCGGAACAACCGCATGTTGAAGAAGCCGAACATGCGAAGACCCGGCCGCCAAAAGTAGCGACGCGCGTCCCAGTTCGACTTGGGGAAGTCTTCGGGCTTCCAGCGTCGCCCCATTTCCATGACGCCCACCGTGTAGCCCTTCTCCGACAGCCGCAGGGCCGAGACGCTGCCACCGAAGCCCGAGCCGATCACGATGTGGTCGAAGTCATAGGGCGCTGCGTCTGCATGCGAGGCTTGCAGCCTGGGGGCGGGCACGGTGGCGCCCGGCGATGTCGTCATGGTTTGTCTCCGCTTATCGTTGTGTCGCCGGCCGGGCCGGTGCGTGCGCGGCGGGTGGAGCGACCGTCAGAACGGGCTGCGGTCCCGGGGTGCGATGACCTTGGGCGGCTGCAGGTAGGCGGTGAGCCCCTGGAACCACATGACTTCGCGAAAGTCACCGCTCACGATCAGGTCCTTGCTGCCCACCCCACGCAGGAATGCGGGCTGTGCGTCCTTGGCCGACAGGATCTCGAAGCCCTTGGCCGCGTTCGAAAAGGTGAACGTGAACGCCGCGTTGTCGGTCAAGCCGGCGAAGGAGCGCACGGCGCCTTTCTCGATGAGGTACCAGCGTCCAGCGCCCGAGGCTGTGCGAATCTGGAAGACGAGCTTCTTCTCGCCGAGGTAGCGCGCGCACGCCGCGCTGCTGCGGATCTTTCGCTGTAACAAGAGTGCAAAGGCCCATAAGAGGAGCTTGAACTTGAGCATGGCGCCTTACTTTCGAGGACGGTGGTTGGACCCAATGACGCTGGGGCGGCGACGGCGCTCACCGTCACTCGCCCAGGAACTGCAACGCGTGCTGCAGGAAGCGCTGCGGGCACTGGAACTGAGGGGCATGGCCGGCATCGGGGTAGATGAACAACTGTGCGTTGGGCAGGTTGCGCGCCATGTAGAACGAGTTGACGGTCGGCACCATCACGTCGTGCACGCCATTGAGGATGAACGTGGGCTGGTGGATACCGCGCAGGTAGGCGAAGGGGTCGTCTTCCTTCAACCGGGGCAGGTACAGCACGTTGGCCTCGATCTGGGCGTTGGCCACCTGCGGCGAAGACGGCGGGTCCTGATCCACCCGCTGGTGACGCCGCTCCCAGAACGCCCGAGCAGCCTGTTCAGCCTGATCCGACCGGCCGAAGAACAGGTAGCGAAAGTCCTCGAAGGTGGGTATCGGGTTGACCGCCGTGGTCAGCACACGTTCTTCCAGTTCGGGATTGCCACCTCGCGGACCGGTGCCCAGCAGCATGAGCTTGCGCACGAGTTCGGGGTGGCGCCACGTGAGGTCCAGCGCCTGGAACCCGCCCAAGGAGAAACCCAGGACGTCGATCTGCTCCAGGCCGAACGCACGAACAAAAGCCGCGGCGTCGTCGGCCATGTCCTCGATGCGCGTGCGGGGTGTGCCACCCGAGGAGGCGATGCCGCGACCGTTGTACAAGATGACTTCGCGGCCAGCCGCCAGGCCGTCGGTCATCAACGGGTCCCAGTGATCCATGCCACCGCGGAAGTGCTGCAAGAACAGCATCGGAGGCTGCGAAGCAGCTCCATTGCCCCAGCGGCGATAGGCGAATCGGGTGCCGCCGACTTCCACGAAGCGCGTGGGTGCGGTCAGGTGCGTGTCAGTCATGTGCTTGCCTATGAAACCAGGAGAGTTGCGGCGTGCGTGCGTGCGCGTGCGGGGCTTCTCGCGCGGGAGATCAGTTCGCGAGAAAGGCCAGGGCCTTGGGCACGAAGTCTTCCTGGTACTGGAAGACGCCGCCGTGGCCCGCATCGGGATAGATGATCAGCCGGCTGTTGGGCAGGCGCCGTGCAAGGTCGTACGAGTTGGAGGTCGGAACCATTCGATCCGCATCGCCGTTGACCACCAGCACAGGCTGCTTGACCACCGAGAGATCGGCGGGCGCCTTCTGACCCCATACGCGCAGCGCCTCGAGCTGGGCGAGGAATGCGCTCACCGAGATGTCCTTGTCGCGATCCTCGGTGCGCTCCTTCAACCGCGCCAGGAAGGCCTTTCCGGCCTCGATGCCACTCGGCGTACGCGTGAAGAATAGGAACTGCTTCGCATCCTGACCCGTGAAGAAGCCGCGGAGGATGTCGAGGAAGGTCACGCCCGCCACGGTGCTGATGCCCTCGCCGCCCGCAGGGCCGGTGCCGGCCAGAACCATTTTGCGGACGAGCTGCGGTTCCTTCAGGACGATTTCCTGCGCGACCATGCCGCCCAGCGAAAAGCCCAGCAGGTCCACCTGCTGCAAGCCCATGGCCTTGATGAAGGTGATGGCGTCGTCGGCCATCTGCTCGACCGAATTGGCCGGTGAACCGCTCGAAGCGCCGATGCCGCGGTTGTCGAAGGTGATGACATGGTGCTTGGCCGCGATGCCGTCGATCACGCGCGGGTCCCAGTTGTCCAGGACCGCGGCCAGGTGCGTCAGGAACACCACCGGCGTGCCGCCGTTGTGCTTGCCCAGCTCGCGGTACTTGAAGTCGACGCCGCCTGCAGAGACGAGCTGCGTCGGGACCTCTTTCCAGGTCACGGGCCGAGCACCCGTGGTCGTCGAAGGGCTCGCGTCCGTTGAGATGGCGTCGCTGGCCTCGGCATGCGGCGACACAAGCGCGGCGTACAGCGCCAGGGCGTAAAGGGTGGATCTCAGCAGAGATGAAGTCACGGCAGCTTTCCAGTGTTGGGCGGTCGGAGGCGGTCAGGCTTGCGAGCGATAGCGCTCGGCCACCTGCGCCTGGCGAATGTCCGAGAGCAAGCCTTGGCGAGCGGCATCCAGCGCGTCCCAGCGACCGTCGACTTGCAATGGCGGGATCGTGACCAGTTCGCGGCGATCGAAGCCGACGAGGGCCGCATCGACCAGGTCGCCCACTTCCATCACGTCGGGGAGCGAATTGACGTCGATCCCGGCGCGCTCCCAGATCTCCGTGCGGGTCGCCGCGGGCAGTACCGCCTGCACGTAAACGCCCTTGGATGAAAGCTCGAGGTTCAGGCCTTGCGACAGGAACAGGACGAACGCCTTGGTCGCGCCGTAGACCGACATGGCGAATTCAGGGGCGAAGCCGACGACCGAGCCGATGTTGACGATCGAGCCCGTGCCGGACTGCGCAAAGCGCGGGGCAACGGCGGCCGCGAGACGCGTCAGCGCGGTGATGTTGAGCGCGATGAGGCGGTCGACGCCATCAGCGTTCTGCTGCAGGAAGCCACCTGATTGCGCCATGCCGGCGTTGTTGATGAGGATCCCGATGCGTGCATCGTCGCGCAGCCGGGCCTCCACCGAGACCAGGTCGGCTTGCTGCGTCAAATCGGCCGGCAAGAGGTCGACTGCGATGTGGTGCTGGGTGCGAAGGCGGGTGGCGAGCGCCTCCAGCCGCGATCCGTCGCGGGCAACCAGCACGAGGTCGTGACCGCGCTGCGCGAAGCGCTCGGCGTAGGTGGCGCCGATGCCCGTGGAGGCGCCCGTGATGAGGACGGTAGGGAGGGTGGACATGATCGATTTCCTGCTGGAAGGGGGGCCGCAAGCGCGGGCGCAACTCTTCGAAGTTCCTGCTGTCGAGTCCCAGGGCCGAGCGAACTGGCTCTGGCGCGAGAGCTGGAAACTGTCGATGGCTCAATGATGACGATCATCATCCAACATGTCAAGTGTTGGATGATGGTCGACATCAATGTATAGTGGGCTCGTTCACGTACGAACTCACGGTTGTCGAGAGATGAAGGTCACCAAGGCACAGGCTCAAGCAAACCGGGCGCACGTCGTCGAGACGGCGTCCACTCTGTTTCGTGAGCACGGATACGACGGGGTTGGCGTGGCCGACCTGATGGCGGCCGCGGGATTCACCCACGGCGGCTTCTACAAGCAGTTCGGATCCAAGGCCGACCTGATCGCGGAATCGACGGCGTGCGGCATCGCGCAGACCGTTGCGATGACCGATGGCGTTGGCCCGGTGGAGTTCGTGGAGCAATACCTCTCGCGAGAGCACCGGGACTCCCGGGCTACCGGTTGCACGATGGCGGCCCTGGGCGGCGATACCGCACGCCAGCCCGAGACGGTGCGAATCGCGTTTGCGGCCGGCGTCGAGGACCTCGTCGCCGCACTGACCAGTCAGCGCGCGGCGTCGGGTTCAGCAGATGCTGGCCAGGCGCGAGCCAAGACCCTGGACGCGCTGGCGCATGCCGTGGGCGCCATCGTCATGTCGAGGGCGTGCCCCGACGACTCGCCACTGGCCGATGAATTCCTGGCGGTTTGCCGCGACGCACTCCTTGCGTCCGCGGCACCGAAGGTCGCTGGGCGCAAGTACAAGACTGGCCGACATTCCTGAGGGTCGCGGACACGTTGCGCTGTCGAGGCGGAGGCCGCAAACCCCTTGTGGGGGCCCCCGCTACAGCGCTCGTCGTCCGTCCCATTGCGTCAGTCCGATTGACCGTTCTGGTCCGGGATGAAGTCCACGCCTGGCGAAAGCACGAGCCGGTTGTACGGCAGCACCGCGCCGCCGACGAGCCGCACGTTGCGCCCGGGGACGTCGACTGCAGCGGCTTCACCCTGCACGATGTTCACGCCCACCGCGCGCAGGCCGTCGTAGCTTCGGCTGATGTCGCCGATTTGCCGGGTCGAGCCGACGCGGTTCCTGAACGGACCACCGGAGTTGAGCCGCCTCGGCCTCCCGGTGGAGCGCCGGATAGCTGTCGCTGGGAAGAACTGGGTGACCAGAATCTCGCGCGCGATCCGGAAGACCGCACCTGGCCGAACTCGGCCCGTCGGTCGACCCATGGGTGTCTCCGCGAAAGTCGGCGATGAATCGTTTCTTATGCGCGGCGCAGACGCCAATCGTACGTATACCTCACTATCTGTAACATCGTCAGGTCTCCACACCTCGCGCGGAAAGGGCCCAACCCATTGATTCTTATACGGAATGGAGCACTACAGATCCTTACAAATTAAAACGGTATCCAATCGGTCGATCAACCAAACTTTCTCCATCGAAAGGCCGAACTCCTCAACGGCTTAGGGAGAAGATGATGAACAACATGCAACCGAACACCCAGGGTCAACAATACACCGGCACGTCGCTGGGCCAGATGCCGCAGTCGCGCCGCATGCATCCGCTGGCGGCCGGCGCTGCCATTGCGGTGATCATCGCGAGCCTGACGGCTGTGGCTGCCATGACTGGCGTGCTGCCCACCTCCAAGGCCACGCAGGGCAGTACCAACCCGAACGGCGCTGCGCAAGCTTCGACCGCGCTTTCGGCTTCCGCACCACTGGCGCTGGCTGCGCCCAATCAAGCCGCCCCGGCCTATCCGGCACAGCCGAACGCGGTGCGGCACACGGTGCATCGTCCGGTTCCGTCGTATGCGGAACATAACCCGTCATCGTCGAAGGCCGACTATGCGCAACCGCGCCCGGCCGCCAGCCCGTATGCCGGTCAGGTGACCGCCATCACACCGATCGCCACGCCGCAAGGCAACGAAACCGGTCTGGGCATGATCGGAGGTGCGGTGGTGGGTGGCCTGCTGGGCAACCAGGTTGGTAAGGGCAATGGCCGCACGCTGGCGACCGTCGCCGGCGCGGTGGGCGGCGGCTACGCAGGCCACGAGGCCGAAAACTACTACCACCGCGACACGTCCTACAACGTCAGCGTGCGCATGGACAGCGGCGCCACCCGCACCTTCACGTACAAGGCCGCGCCGGGCTTTCAGGTCGGCGACCGCGTGCACGTCGAAAACGGCAATTTGGCAGCGGGTTGATTGCTGCACGCTGCCACAGGCAGCAAGGACCCGGCCTCTGGGCCGAATGCGGTTCAGTTAAGCACAGAGTCAGAAACAAGCAAAGAGGCTGCTCCAGGAAATCGGAGCGGCCTTTTTTGTGCCCTTAAGGATGCTGTTCAGAACTCAATCCATCGCTCTGAGCCATCGACGCAGAGCCGAAGCGGAGCGAGCGCTATGGAGTCTGGCGCGAATACCGCGCCATGTGCAGCATGAAGGCGTCGATTGCCCGCCCGGGTGGCTTTTTGCGCTTACGCCTTGGGCTCGCGCATCAGTTGCCCGCGCACCATCCACAAATTGCTCAGGGCGAACAGCGTATGCAATTGCTGCGTGTTCTTCATCAAGCCGCGATAGCGCACTTTCAGATGTCCAAATTGGCGCTTGATGACGCGGAACGGATGTTCAACTTTGGCGCGGATGCGCGCCTTGACCCGCTCCAGTTCATCGACAAGCTTGCCCACCAGGGTGCTCCTGTCCAACGCGCGCCGCTTGCCCGGACGCAATGCCACGTGCCAACGCACCTTCAGCGTCTGCGTCTCTTCGCGCTTGTCTACGCCCTGATAGCCGGCATCGCCGAACACGTCGGCCTCCTTGCCATGCACCAGCGCATGCGCCTGCGTCACGTCGTTGACGTTGGCCGCCGTGCCCACCACGGTATGCACCAGCCCCGAGTCCGCATCGACGCCGATATGCGCCTTCATGCCGAAGTGCCACTGGTTGCCCTTCTTGGTCTGGTGCATCTCGGGGTCCCGCTCGCCGTCCTTATTCTTGGTCGAACTCGGCGCAGCAATCAGCGTGGCGTCCACCGCTGTGCCTTCCTTGAGCAAATAGCCTTTGGCACTCAATTGCGCGTTGACGGTGTGCAGAAATTGCTCGGCCAGTTGGTGCCGCTCCAGCACATGCCGAAAGCGCAAAATGCTGACCCGGTCTTGCAGCCGGCTCATCCCACCCAGCCCTGCGAATTGCCGATACAGCGGCACGTCATACAGCGCTTCTTCCATCGCCACGTCCGACAGCCCGAACCATTGCTGCATGAAGTGGATGCGCAGCATCGCCTCGATGGGAAACGGCTTGCGGCCTGTCGCCTTGACCGGCGCGTGCGGCGCTATCAACGCCAGAAACTCTTGCCACGGAACCACGCGCTCCATCTCGTCGAGAAATACCTGCTTGCGCGTGCGTCGGTTGCTCAGGTCCAGGCCAAGGTCGCTTTGCTTTATGGGCTTCTCACCGTTCGGGAACCTTCCTCTGACTGGCCAGCCTTCTGGAAGTTTTGAACACCATCCTTAACTTGACGGCATTGCAGGCATAAGCCGGGCTTCGCGCCCGGCTTTTTCTCTCTCAATTTCCCACATCCCGACGACCCTGCACCCGGCTTTGCTGGAGGCAGGCGTTCGCCCATCTTTAGGAAAACACCATGACGGATACCTCTGTACCCGCATTGACGCGGCCACGCCTGCCACTCGGGCAACTGGTAGCAACACCCGGCGCTATCGCCGCACTAACTGCGGCAGGTATGTCGGTTTTCATACTCTTGAACCGCCACGCCCGGTGGGATTGGGGCGATCTCTCGCCCGAGGATCTCGCTCTGAACAACCTCGCGGCCATCACCAGCCAGCGTGTGCAATCCAGCTATTTGCTAGGGAATAGGCAGAAGGTGTGGATCATCACAGAGTGGGATCGATCCGTGACAACTGTGCTGCTGCCAGAGGACTACTGATTTCTTTCCCCCGGCCCACCACCCCTACCTCAACCGCCTCCGCTTAGGTTCTGGCTCCACCTCTGGCTGGCGCTCCCCCTCGGGCGTCAGCGAAAGCTTCAGCGGCTCGAAAAGGTCTGAAAGCGTTAAGCCCAACACATTGCATATCACGGCGAGCGTTTCCACCGTCGGATTGGCAACACCTCTCTCAATCGCGCTGATCCGCGTCCGATCAAGCAATGCGGCGTCGGCCAACTCCTCTTGGGAAAGCTCTGCCTCGATACGGCAATCCTTGACACGCCGACCAATGGCGGTCGCCACAGGGTTGCGCTTGTCGCGAGGTTTGGGTTTCGCAGTCATCCGGCAAAGGATGCATTTCACGACGCCTTTGGAACCACGCCTTATAAACACCATTACAATGATGTTTATAAGCATCAGAAATGAGTATCCACACTGCAACTCAACTATCTGCCGCTGCACTCTCGTGCTCAGAGGCTCCAGCGCAGCGGTGTGCCGGGTAAGCGAAAGCCATAGCAACCAAGCAACACACGCGGGCATGCCAACCCGGCTTTGGGCAGGCACTCCGCACAACATCAACAACAAGGGAGTCCATCAATTGAACAACACTCGAACTCTTCGGTTCTCCACCATCGCGTTGAGCGCGGTGATGGTTGCCGTCCTGTCTGCCTGTGGCGGCGGAGACGGCAGCAGCACTGCCGGCGCAGGCACTACAACGGCACCCGCGGCTAGCCCACAAAGCCTGACAGGCACCGTGGCAGTCGGCACGGCCTTGGTAGGCGCCAAGGTTGTCGTCGTTGATGCCAAGGGCAACACTGCATCGACCACCAGCGACACCAATGGCAGCTACACGATGCCGCTCTCGGGCCTTACTGCTCCGCTGCTGATTGCGGCTAACGATCCGGCCGGCATCTCGCTACCGCTGTATTCGGTGGTCGCTAGCACCGCCACCGGCAGTTCCGCACCAGTCGTTGCCAACGTGACGTCGCTGACCACGGCCGTCACCGCACAGCTCACCGCCGATGGCAATCCGGGAAGCTTGGCAACGTCTTCTGCGCTGGCTGGTGTGTCTTCTTCTGCCGTCGCCGCCTCGGTGGCGAAGCTCAATACCGCGCTATCGGCCATCCTGGCTGCCAAGGGGCTGGATGCCGGGTCGTTTGATCCGATTGGGGGAGTCTTTACGCCGAACCAGACGGGTGCTGATGCTGTCATCGATGCTGTGGCCATCACGCAATCGACCACGGGAAGCGGCCTGCAGCTCTCCAGCGTGGCTGATCCGAACACGGCGATCCAACTGAACCAGAATGCTGGTTCCGCCGCGCCCCTCGCGGTGCCACCGCAGCCGGCGAACTATCTGGCAACGCTGGTTGCTCAATTGGGGCAGTGTTTGGCGGGCACGGCCTCGGCCTGCTCGACGGCTATTGACGCGAGCTATCTGAACCAGGGCTTCGCCACCTTCCAGGCGCGTCATCCCGGCCTGGCTGCCACCGGTTCAAAGCTGACGGGTGTGAAGACGGTGACGTTCCTCAAGCCCAACTCGCTGCCGAACATCACCGGCAATGCTGCGCTGGTGTACTTCCTGTTCACCGATGCGACGGGCGCGGCGAACTTCGCCAGCGATATCGTGCAGCAGCGCTCCGATGGCACCTGGGACATCATCGGCAATCAGGAGCAGTTCAATCTGTACATCGCCTCATTCCTGGGCCGCAAGCAGTTCCTCAACGCGGCCGACACAGGCAACAGGCGTCTCGAATCGGGGCTGGACATTCGGATTCCCGCGACCTTCACGGTTGGCAGCACGACTACCACCGTCACATCGGCCTCGGTGCAAGGTCCTGGCCTGCCGGCTGGCGGGGTCTACCTGACCAATATTGATCCGCAGTTCAATCCGCGCCTGACGTTCCCCACGCCAGCATTGACCGCGCCATTCGTCACCAACGGCCCGGTGCCCCGGCCGGACATCGGCATGTCGACGCAGTACAAGTGGTCCTGGGCGTCGCTGTCGGGGGGAAGCAGCACCTACGTGCCAAATGGGCTCGCAGAATATGCCTCGCAACCGGTGAACGTCTCCAGCATTGCGCAGTATGGGGTCTACACCGTCACGCTGTACGACGCGACCGGGACAGCCATCGGCACGCCGCAGAAGGTGCTCAATGTCGGTCCCAACGCAGCGGCGGCAGCAGCCGTCAACGCGCCGTGGCAGACGCTGAGCAGCGCGACGGTCGCGAGTTACCTGACGGCTGGCACCGCAGCGCCGGGGTGCATGTCGGCCAATACGCCCGCTACCGTCACGTGGACCAACCCGGCCAACGCCCCAGCGTATCCGAATCTGTGGGCAGCGTTTGCCTCGTCGTTCCCGAGGTCCGTTGTCAATGGCGTGCCCTCCGCCCTGGAATCTGCCTTGGCGATCAACTCGTCCACGCCGACCGCCAACAGCGATGGATCGCTTTCATCGACCATCGCCAATGCGCTCGGCGGGCTGACCGCGACCGCGAGCTGCGGCGCGGTCAACGCCCAGCAAGTGCAACTGGGCTGGCAGGCCGGTGGCCTCTATTACAGCAACACCTGGCAATACAACAACTGACCCATGACACAGAACGGCAACCCGCACCCAGATGCGGGCGTCGTGACGGGGAGCCATTGAGCCGCGCTTGCGCTTGCAGGCGCGGCTTTTCTTTTGAACACCACCTTCGGAGCACACACATGAAACTGCATACCGCTACCGTGTTGGCGTCAGCACTGGCTGCACTGACGCTCACCGCCTGCTCTGGCCGCGTGCTGGACTATCGCAACATGACCGTCTCGGGCGGGAAGATCTACGCCCAGAATAGTGATACGCCCTTCTCGGGGAAGGTCACCAATGTCCCCTTCCAGACTGCAATCCCCACCGGCTCGTGGGTTGGTCTGATGCAGGGAGCGACGGCAGAACTGAACAAGATCACCTACTTCAATGGAGGCAACTGGCTGGCTTCCATATGCGATCTGTCAGTCAAGGATGGATACCGTGATGGCTCGGCGACCTGCAAAGACCCAAACAACGGCGCCAAATATTACGAGTTGTCCTTCAACAAGGGCACCCCAGATGGCGACGTGACGATTTACTCGAACCTCGGCAACGGCAAACCTGCGGCGACGGCCACCATCGCGAACGGGAGAATCGAGGGAGACCTGAAAATCTTCAGCGTCTCAAGCGGTGCGCTGATTTCCAAGAAGACGTACAAGGACGGCACCTTGACCCTCAGCGAAGACTACGACGCTGGGACCGGCAAGACCATTGGTGTCTTCAAACGAGGCTCAACGCCGCAGGATCCTAGCGTGAAGATCGAGTACTCCGCCAGCGGCAAGAGGACTTACTACGCGGAAGCCAACCACCTCGGCGTCATCACAGGCAACGTCTATACGTTCTACCCGGAGACTGGCTATCTCAAAGGATGCAAGGGATCGACACCACTACTGCAATGGAGCCCAGACGGAAAACTCATCCTGGAGTCCGCTGACGCCAATGACGAGCGGCTTCCGAATTGGATTGCAGACTGTATCGCTCATCTTCCGAGCGATACACCCGCGGTCGATAGGCTCGAGAAAAACGTGGTTGTGAAATCGATGCCCGAGACTCCCACAAGTCAACCGACGCCGATGGGCACGATCCCAACGATTGCGGACACCAAGGGAGCAATCAAAGGGGAAGATCGTACCGATTGGCCAAAGGAGGACAACGCCTGTACGCAAGCCTGGGCAACCGCCTTCCGCAAGGAAAGCGGCGCCGATGCGGTGATCAGTTATGACGTGGCTTGGGAGTGGGTCGACAACTGCCGCGCTGGTAAGCGCCCTCATTGAGGCTCCCCATACGAGACAATTCACACCGATTTGGTCGCAAGCCTCCACGGAGGCTTGCACCTCGTACCAGGTTCTCTCTTTTTTTTCGTTGGCACGGATCGGCGAAAACGCGAGCAGTAGCTACGAAGCCTCTGTGCGTGACTGCCCCACGTCGCGGCTGACCTCCGGGTTCTGAACCGCTTCGGCACCCGGAATTACACAACTATCACGGCTCAATGGCTGGTCCGCAAGTTCCCCTACCGACGCTTCGCCGACCAACTCGCGGCGGCCTGCGCACGCCTCGGGGCCAATGTGGTTCGCTATTCCCTCATCGTAGTGGACTCCTTGCCGGTCTTCCGGCGCACTCAGAACTTGTGACGGATGCCGATGGCCGCACCGAACATGTTGGTCTTGCCGGCTGCCAACCCATAGCCAGTTGCATTGAGGTCGACAGCGGCCTGGTCCAGGGCCAAGCCGGCATTGCGGGCGTAGGCGGTGGTCAAATACAGATCAGTACGTTTGGACAGGACGTAGTCGGCAACGAACGCCAGTTGCCACGGGTTCGACTGAGTGGACGGGGCACTGTTGATGATCTTGATCTTCTGGTACGAATACTCGAGCGACACGCCTAGGGCGTTGGTGGCCTGGTAGTTCGCGCCGACCCAGTAGTAGTCGTCACGCAGTGCCACCGAGCCGTTCACGTTCTTGCTGTTACCCCAGCGATAGCCCGCCATCAGCTTGGCCGAGCCAAAGGCGTAGCTGCCAGCCACGACTGCCTTGCGGACGGTACCGGAGTCAAACTCACCACCGCCAAGCGGTACGCTCGGGCTGTACTGGTCGAAGGCGAGGGTTGCGCTGATTGGGCCTGCCGAATAAGCCGCACCGGCACCATAGCCGCTGTCACGACGGAATTGGCCGGGTACCTCTCCGCCGCCGCCGCCGGTCGGGTTCACGCTAGCCGCACCGTTGCCGAAGGTCCAGTGAGCCTGGGCGGTCACCGGGCCGAACGTGCCCGTGTACATAGCCGTGTTGTCCGAGCGGAAGTTCAAACCGCCGACGACCACAACCGGTTCATATTGGTTGGCAAAACTCATCGGCTGAAAATTGGCCAGCAACAAGAACAACGTCGTGTACTGACGTCCGAAGGTGAACTGCCCGGCGTCCGTAATCTTTAGACCGACAAACGCCTGACGACCAAATAGGCGACCGCCTTGCTGCAACTTGCCATCGTTGACGCCAAAACCGCTTTCGAGCACGAACAGGGCAGACAGACCGCTGCCCAGGTCTTCGACGCCTCGCAGCCCCCAGCGGGAGCCAGATTGACCACCACTTTGCATGGCAACGCGGCGGCCGGAGCTCCCCCCAACGGCTGCATTCGGTAAGTTGGTCGCGTATTCGATGTTCGCATCGGCCAAGCCATAGAGCGTGACGTTTGATTGCGCCCATGCCGTGCTTGCGCAAACCATTAATGATGCGCCCGCGATATGCTTCATTTTCATGCTGCTCGGTCTCCTCTCTTGTGTAGTCTCCCCGGATGCGCCGGGATCGCTTCTGAAATTGGCAGCTACCGCCCCCCCGTTGCCTGTTCCGCAACCGGCATCGCGCCATCCTTCGAGAACAAGACGATCTCGCCGGCGGCATTCGACACCACCGCCGTAAGTGCTGCCCGATCGCGGCGTTGGACGCCGCGCAGGGTGTCGGTGCCATCCTCGCTATCGAGAACGAAGCCATCGAGCCCGACGGCCACCAGCACGCCGCCGGTCTCGGTAAAGTCGGTGATTGAGCCGCTGGCTTGGCGAGTCAGCCGACTCTCCGTATCGGGTTCGCGTTTCGACATCGCCTTCGACACCTCAGCTTTTTTCATCGTGTTTTCCTTGTTCGACTACTGGCAGGACGACTGATCCATCCTGGCCGGAATAACGAACGTGTTCAGAGCTTGGCAAGCACACCATCTCTTGAAAACAGGATCGGCTTTCCGCCTGCATCGATCACCGCTGCGGTGAGCGTTGCCCGGTCCGGGCTGCTGCTCAGGGCTCGAGCACGTCAGTCGCACTCGCATCGATGGGCGATCACACGGGTGGCACGCCAATCCGAATTGCACAGTGCGACCATTTAAGTGATTCCAGCCGACGCCGCAGCGTGGTTGCTTGCGGCGAGGCACTGGTGGGACCGCCAACAACCGGGCGCCCTCGAGCACGGCCGCTGCATCGGCCCACAGGTATCGTGCGGTAGCTGGCGGGTTTCGGACTCAGCCGGTAGGTCGCGATCACCCGCGCGAGGTCATCTCGATGCTGCCGCAGTCGATGGCGCTCATCGGGCGGCGAAATCACGAGATCGTGACGACCATGATCAGTCGACAGGGAGTCGTCGCGCTTCTGCCCGAGTTGCTGCGTTGAATGGGCTTCGACGGTCCCGACAATCTGGAAATAGTCGGTAAGCACATCTTGATTACACTTCACGACAGATAATGCGTGGGCCATGGTCGTGTGTGTTCTTAATAGATGGTCATCGCGACGACGATGGCAAGTGCATTGGTGAGGATCGGGGTCACCACCGCCAGCATGAAGATCGGCTTGTATGCCTGCTTGTGCGTCAGACCGACGACGGCTAGCGCCGTGATGACCGCACCGTTGTGTGGCATCACGTCCAGGCCGGCGGTTGCGAGGCTGGCAATGCGGTGGATCACCTCGGGGGCGAGACCCAACGCCAGAAACTGCTTCGCGAAGAGCTCCATCGCGATGCCGAGACCGCCGGATGCAGAGCCCGTGATGCCGCACAGAAGCTGCGTGGCCAGCGACAGCGAGATCAGGGGCGTGCCGGGGATGCTCAACAACATGTTCGAGATGGACTTGAACCCAGCGACGGATCCCACCACCGCTCCAAAGCCGACATCGGCACAAGTATTGATGACCGGCAGGGCGCAATTGGTGGCACCGCCGGTCAGGGTCTTCAGCTTCTCGGGCAGGTGTCGACTCAGGAGAATCATTCCAGCGGCGATCCCCCCGAGAAGAGCCCAGACGATGTCGACCTGGACGATATTCAACAGAATGAGCAGGACGACAGAGGGCATGAATGCCGGCCAGATGCTGGGAAGCGCCTTGTCGCCACTGACCTGACCCGGCGAGGCTTTCACCGCCGCCGGATCCGTGCCCTCGTAGCCCTCGCCCTTGCGCTTTGAGCGCTTGATCATCCACCCGAGCAGAAAGTAGTTCGCCGTGATCACGAACAACGCGGCGATCAATCCAAGGGCCGGAGCCGCCGTGGCTGTCGTCCCCAAGTACTTGGTCGGGATGATGTTCTGGATCTGAGGTGTCCCCGGCACCATCGACATCACGAAGGTCGCGACGCCGAAGAAATAGATACCGGGGAACAGGTGCCACGAGAGGTCGATCTCCTTGAACAGCGGGCGGGCAATCGGCACGATGACGAAGAGGATGACAAAGACGCTGACACCGCCGTAGCCGAGCACGGCACAGACCGCGACGATGGCCATCGCAACGTGCAGTTGATTCGACTTTCCTGTCAGCCTCAACAAGACGTCGGCGATCTTCCCGGCGGCTCCACTGTCTTCCATGACCTTGCCGAAAATCGTTCCCAGCAGGAAAAGGAAGAAGAACTTCATGGCGAAGGAGCTGAACCCCTTCATGTAGGCTTCGTTCAGGCCCGTGAGCAGATCGACCCGGGAGAAGGCCAGCACGATCAGCGCGGCGAGCGGCGCGATGAGGATGATCGACCATCCTCGCAGAGCAAGGGTGATGAGCGTGGCGAGCCCTAGGACGATTCCGAGAATGCTCAACAGTTGCGGGTCCATATCGATTCCATGCCTTGTCATGTCTGGCTGTCCTGCAGTCGAGCCAGGGGTGGGTGAGATGTCCTGAACAATCGGTTGATCAGGTGAAGGCGGGCGCCCCGAGCAGAAGCGCGAGGTTGCCAGCGACGAATCCGAAGCTGACCGCTTCGCCCAGGCGCTGCAACTCGCTGTCGAGCGCTGCGCGGTTCCACTGGCGGGACCAGAACACCGGTCCGTCCTGCCAGCGCGGGAAGCCATCGACCCTTTCGAGCACGGCCACCGACGCATCGGCGTTGAGTTGCTTCAAGCGGACCGCAGTGGCCACGCACGCCGGGCCACCGACGACGATGACCACGTCGACCTCCATCGCTTCGCTCGGGCCGAAGCGCTCGAGCAGACTCTGAGGTGTCATGGCTTCGTCGCTAGCCGCGCATCACGGATCGCCTGAACGGCTTCCGGGTTGACCAGCGTGCTCAGGTCGCCCACCTCTTCGCCAAGCCAGGCAGAACGGACGACACGCCGCATCAGCTTCATGTTGCGTGTGCGTGGCAGGTCGGGCACGAACACCACGTCGGCAGGCTTGAAGGCACCGCCGAGACCTGCGGTCACCGCGGCCGACAGAGTCCTAACGGCCGACTCGCTATCGGTTTCGGGCCGTGCAACGCACAGGCACACTACGGCCATTCCCTTGATGGGATCGGGCACGCCGATGGTAACGGCGTCTTCCAACAGGCCCGTCGCCATCAGCAACGCCTCGATCTCGGCAGGGCCGGTGCGCTTGCCCGCGATCTTCAGCGTGTCGTCGGAACGCCCATGCACATACCACATGCCGTCGGCATCGCGGCTGGCGAAGTCGCCGTGCACCCACAGGTCCGGCAGCCGCGACCAATAGCTATCCAGGTAGCGCTCGCGGTCGTGCCACAGTCCGCGGGTGAGACCGATCGTGGGCGATCGCATCACCAGTTCGCCGGTGACTCCCACGCCGACGGACTCGCCGCTGCTCGCGTCGACCACATCCGCGCCTGTGCCCGGCACGGCGCCTGCAAAGGCACAAGGCTTGAGCGGATGGATCACGGTGCCCGTCAGGATGCCGCCCATCTCGGTGCCCCCGGAGAAGTTCAGCAGCGGTACGCGCCCCTTCCCGATGCGCTCGAAGGTCCAGTGCCAGGGCTCGGGCGTCCAGGGCTCGCCTGTAGAGATCATCACGCGCAGCGAACTGAGATCGCGCTCGGCCAGCGCCTCGGCGGGCAGTGACATCGACAACCGCGCGATCGTCGGCGCCAGCCCGAGGTAGCTGACACGGTGGCGCTCGACCAGCCGCCAGAGGCGGTCGGGTTGCGGATAGTTGGGCGCGCCTTCGGCCAGGACTACGGTTGCGCCGACGAGCAGGCCGCCGAACACGAGCATCGGCCCGACGAGCCAGCCCATGTCCGACATCCACAGAAAGCGGTCACCGGGCTTGAGGTCCATGCATATCGACAGGTCCAGCGCGGTCTTGATCGGAAAGCCGCAGTGCGAGTGCACGACGCCCTTGGGCTTGCCGCTGGTGCCAGAGGTGAACATCAGCAGGAAGGGGGCGTCGGCCGGCATGCTCGCAGTCGCCACGTCGGCCACGCCCTCGGGCGCGCCTGCACAGAGCTCGTCCCACCAGTGGTCGCGCCCCTGCTTCCAGTCGTGCGGGGCCTCGAGATGGCGCAGGACCACGACATGACGCACGCCGGGGCAGTTGGCCAGCGCCTGATCAACGACCGCCTTCGCGCCGACCGGCTTGCCACGGCGCAGCGACCCGTCGACGGTGATGACGGTCACAGCCCGTCCGTCGGTCAGGCGCTGCGCGATCGCGTCCGCACCGAAGCCCGAGAACATCGGCAGCACGATAGCGCCGACCTTCGCCACGGCCAGCATCGCAGCGGCGGCGTGCGGCAAGTTGGGCAGGTACATGCCGACCACGTCGCCATGGCCGATGCCGAGTTTCCTCAGGCCCCAGGCGAGGCGGCAGGTCTCGCGGTCCAGATCGGCGAAGGTCCAGGTGGACACCGCTCCGTCTTCGCTTTCCCACACCAGCGCGAGCTGCCCATAGCGCTCCGTGCCGCGCCAGCGGTCGAGGCCGTTGATCACGACGTTGGTCACGCCACCGACGCACCAGTGCGCGAAGGGCCGTCCCTCGCTGATATCCAGCACGCGCACGTACGGACGTTCGAAGCGGTAGTCGAGGTAGCGGATCAGCTCATCGTGGAACCACGCTGGATTCTGGCTGGCGCGCTCGTTGAGCGCCTCGAAGCTGCCTACACCCAGCGCGCGCATGAAGCGGGTCAGGTTGGCCTGTTCGACCATGGCCGCGTCAGGCTGCCAGACGATGGCGGCTGCGGTAGTGGGATCGACCCGCATGGTGTGCCCTCCTTCAGTTGAACGCTGCAATGCCGGTGATTGCACGGCCTAGGATCAGCGCGTGCACGTCGTGCTTGCGCTCGTAGGTGTTTACCGCTTCGAGGTTGACCAAGTGACGCGCCACGCCGAACTCGTCACTGATGCCGTTGCCACCCAACATGTCGCGTGCGACGCGGGCGATGTCCAGCGCCTTGCCGCAGGAGTTGCGCTTCATGATCGAGGTGATCTCCACGGCGGCCGTGCCTTCGTCCTTTATGCGGCCGAGGCGCAGGCAACCCTGCAGACCGAGTGATATCTCGGTCTGCATGTCGGCCGGCTTGTTCTCCTGGCGGAACGCCTCCGCGACACCTCAGGGCCGGAGAGACACGGCGGTTCGGAGACAGGCCCACGGGAAAGCGCGCTTACTTGGCGTACTTGCGGAAGTCGGGCTTACGCTTGTCCTTGAGCGCGTTGACGCCCTCGCGCGACTCATCAGTGTCGTAGTACAGCTTCAGCGCGTACATGCCCATACCAGCGATGCCGCTCTGGTGTGCGGTGTCCATGTTGAAACTGCGCTTGGCGATCGCGATCGCGGTCGGGCTGCGCTCGCAGATCGCCTCGGCCCACTCCTGCACAGTGGCATCCAACTGCTCGTGGGGCACGCACACGTTCGCAAGGCCCATGGCCACGGCCTCGGCGCCGGAGTAGCGCTTATTCAGGTACCAAATCTCGCGCGCCTTCTTCTCGCCGACCACGCGGGCCAGGAACGCGGTGCCGTAGCCGGGGTCGACCGAGCCCATCTTCGGGCCGACCTGGCCGAAAACGGCCTTCTCGGAGCAAATGGTCAGGTCGCAGATCGTGCACAGCACGTTGCCGCCGCCGATGGCGAAACCCTGAACGCGGGCGATCACGGGCTTGGGCACGTCGCGGATCGCGGTGTGAAGTTCTTCCATCGGCAGGCCTATGGTGCCGCGTCCATCGTAGTTGCCGTCGTGGGCCGACTGGTCGCCGCCGGTGCAGAAGGCCTTCTCGCCGGCACCGGCCAACACGATGGCCCCGACGTTGCGGTCGTAGCCGGCCTTGTTCAGCGCCTTGATGATTTCATCGCAGGTCGTGCCGCGGAACGCGTTCATCTTGCCCGGACGGTTGATGGTGATCCAGGCCACGCCGTTGCGGATCTCGTAGAGAATGTCTTCGAAGTTCATGTTGGAAATCTCCAAGATTGGGGGTGGCTTGGGGTCAGCCATTCATGGTGAGACCGCCGGAGACGCTCAGCACCTGCCCCGTGACGAAGGCTGCGTCGCTGCTGGCAAAGAAGAGGATCGCGCCCGGCAGGTCGTCGGGCTGGCCGATGCGGCCGAGCGGAATAGAGCGCGTGAAGGCTTCCATCAGCTTCTCTGGGTTGCCTGCACCTTCCTTGTATTCGGCGAAGAGAGCGGTGTCGGTCGGGCCCGGGCAGACGACGTTGACGGTGATGCCGTGGCGGGCGTGCTCGCGAGCGATGGTCTTGGAGAACGACACCAAGCCGCCCTTGCAGGCCGCGTACACGGCCTCGCCCGACGAGCCAACACGCGCCGCGTCGGAAGCGATGTTGACGATGCGGCCCTTCTTGCGCGTGGCCATGCCCGGCAGCACCGCGTGGTGCATGTGCAGCGCGCCGGTGAGGTTGATGGCGATGAGCTTGTCCCACTGCGCGGGTTCGGTCTTGGTGAACGGCTTGAAGACGTCCCAGCCGGCATTGTTGATCAGCACGTCAATCGGGCCGAGGTCCTTCTCGGCGGCGATGACGGCGGCGTCCACGCTGGCGCGGTCGGTGATGTCGCAGCGGAAGGCCAGCGCACGTCCGCCTTCGGACCGGATGTCGGCGGCGACCTTCTCGGCGGCGTCAAGGTTGAGGTCGAACACAGCTACGGAGGCACCTTCTTGCGCGAACCGTCGGCACGTGATGCTACCGATGCCGCCACCACCTCCGGTGACGATCACGGTGTGATTGTCGAAGCGTTGGCTCATGAGATGTCTCCGTTGCAAAAGTGGGTCGAGTAGGTAAAGATGTGTCGTATCGTTGCCGCTAATACGTCAATATCTTGACGTAAATATAAGCGAGACGGATGTTGATATCAAGAGGCGCTTGCCTTCTAATTTTAATGGTTATCCCTATGTCAACCCAGCAAAATACGAAGATCGATCTCGCAAATAGATTGTTCTTTCGGCTCTATCAATGTGCAAATATGTTGCATAAAACCGGCAGTCGCGCCGTCGAGGAAGAAGGGCTAACGACACAGCAGTGGGCGGTGTTGGGTGCCCTGTCGCGCGAGAAGTCACAGAGCGGCATAAGCATTGGCGATCTGGCGCGCTACCTGATGGTGAGCCGGCAGAACCTCTCCGGTCTGATCAGCCGCATGGAGCGCGATGGGCATGTGGCAGTCGCCGCGAGCGGGCAGGACCGCCGGTCACGCGTGGTCACGATGACGGACTCAGGTCGCCACGTGTGGCAAGACCTTGCCCTGCCCAAAATCCACGGGTACTACGAAGAGATCCTGACCGACTTCTCCGTCAACGATGTGACGCACACGCTGCACTATCTGCTCAAGATCCTCGAGAACATGCAGCGGCTCGACGCAGAGCGACTCTCTACCGACGAGGGTGACGAAGCAAAGTCGCCAGTCTAAGGTCGGCCTATGTCGTCTAGGCCTTACGGGCGGTTGCTCCTGCGTTCCGTAACTAAGTGGCTCAAGCTCCTCGGATTGCAAACCTCGCTGCAATGTCGCTGGCGTGAGACTTTCGTCGACTGACATCTCTGCCGTGGGAAAGAGCCGCTTTAGATAGCAGCCAATGCGGTTGGTCAGCAGCGCACGTATGCGGCCACTGCCTGATCAAGGGAGGTGCGGACAAAAACTTGGACTACCAGGAGGTAGTTCATGTATTCGTTCGAGGACAGGCTTCGAGCGGTCGAGCTCTACATCAAGCTCGGCAAGCGCGTCAGGGCAACCATTCGTCAGTTGGGGTACCCGACCAAGAACGCGCTGAAGGGTTGGTACCGGGAGTACGAGCGGCGACTCGATCTTCCAAAGGGCTATGCGCGCCCCAAGCCGAAATATTCTCAAGAGCAAAAGGAGGCGGCTGTCAGGCACTACCTCGATCATGGACGGGGCATCGCTGCCACCATGAAGGCGCTGGGATATCCGGGCCGGGCGTCGCTGACCGCCTGGATTCAGGAACTCCATCCTGAGTCAAGAGTGCGCGTTGATGGCAGAGCTGAGCGGATCCCTCGCCCTCCTGCGCTGAAGCAGGCTGCGGTCATTGCGTTGTGCACCCGTCAAGGCAGTGCAGACGCCTTGGCCCAGGAAATTGGCGTGTGCAGGCCAACGTTGTACAACTGGAAGAACCACCTACTCGGCCGCGAGGTTTCAGCATCCATGAAGCGCCAACACGATTTGCCGCGAGGCCCTGAACGGGAGGAGTTGGAGCGCCAGCTCGAGGCTCTTCGACGCGACATCAGACGCTCGCAGCTCGAACAAGACCTCCTAAAGAAGGCGAATGAAATCTTAAAAAAAGACACGGGCATCAACCGGCAGTTCCTGACCAATCAGGAGAAGACGCTGCTGGTTGATGCCCTGAGACAGACGTACACGCTGGCGGAGCTTCTCACTGAGGTAGGCCTGCCACGCAGTTCGTACTTCTACCACCGCGCCCGACTGGATGTGGCAGACAGGTACGTTGAAGTACGTCGCACCATCACCGAGATATTCGAGCGCAACCACCGCTGCTATGGCTACCGCCGGATGCAGGCATCGCTGATCAAGCAAAGCGTCAGCATCTCGGAGAAGGTGGTGCAGCGTTTGATGAAGCAGGAATGCCTGGTCGCTGTAACGCCGAATCGTCGCCGGTACGGCTCCTACCTGGGCGAGATCAGCCCAGCGCCAGATAACCTCATCAACCGCGACTTTAGGGCCGCGGCGCCCAATGAGAAATGGCTCACGGATATCACTGAGTTCCAGATCCCAGCCGGCAAAGTGTATCTCTCACCCATGATCGACTGCTTCGACGGCATGGTCGTCAGTTGGTCGATTGGCACGCGTCCAGACGCTGAGTTGGTCAACTCCATGTTGGATGCTGCGACCGAGACGGTTGCATCCACCAGTGCACGGCCAGTCGTGCACTCCGACCGTGGCGCCCACTATCGCTGGCCAGGCTGGTTGACGCGCATTGCCGATGCGAAGCTGGTGCGCTCGATGTCGCGCAAGGGGTACTCGCCTGACAACGCTGCGTGCGAAGGCCTCTTCGGTCGGCTCAAAACCGAGCTGTTCTATCCTCGAAACTGGCAGTCCACAACCATCGAGCAGTTCATCAAAGCGCTGGACTCCTATATCCGTTGGTACAACGAAAAGCAGATCAAACTCTCACTGGGCGCTCTGAGCCCGTCGAGTACCGCAGGAGCCTTGGAATCGTCGCTTAACCAGTCCAAGATTTCTGCCGCATCCCCCGTGGGTCAAATTTAGCTGCGCGACAACACTCGAGCCATGTCCCGCGCACCCTCGTGAACGCTGGGTGCGATCTTCCGATACGGCATGTTTGGACATGCATTGCTCCTTCATAGAGCATCCGCCACAGTTGTGCTGACTGAATCGATAGATGACCGTGTCCGCCTTTGTGATGTGGGCGCGTGGCTTCGTATGTGCCTGCCAATCACTGCGCAGAGCATACCCACCAGGGCTGGTGAGCGCGAGTGAAAGCGGTCATGCTTGTTCGTCTTCGCGCCCACTCAGCGATGGCCCCCTTGAGAGCAAGGTGGTGTCCTGGGTGCACGATGCGATCCAGAATAGCGACGGCAACGCTGGGATTGTCGAGCAATTCCAGCATAGCCGCCACTGCCGTGTTCCAGCTGGCGCGCAACCACCGGCCGGCCCGACATCAAGCGAGACCCATGCAGAATGTCCGCTCGTTGTAACAGCTAAATGCTGTAAGGCAAGGAAGGTTAAGCCAATCGGAGTCCAGACGTCACAGCCAGACTAGGCCGTCGTCACCACCGCTAGCGACAACAGATGCGTCGTTTTTGGCGCATTGCACAAGGATCCATTTCGCGGCCACTAGGTGGCGAACGCAGGCAACAATGTGGCGACAAGCCGCTTTCCAAAGTCTTCGTCCAGCGGCGAGCCACTGAGGAAGAGGCGGTAGTAAATCGGGCCAAGCAACAGGTCTGTGACCATTTCGGGATCAAGCCCTGGCCGCAGTTCTCCCCTGGCGATGCCGCGCTCCACCAAGAGACGGATGTCTGCAACCCTTTTGCTCACCACTTGCTCCCGATAGACCTGCGCGAGCTCAGGATCGGCGGCGACCTCCGAAACGAGGCCCTTCATAACCCGGCCCCACAGGGTGGTGCTCATGAGATGGATGGTCCTGTTGACCAGCAAGACCAGCTCGGTGGTCGTGTCCTGCACATACGGTTGGGAATTTACATCACTGACCCCTTCTATCAGGACCGCAAGAGCAAGATCCGTCCTCGAGCGATAGCGACGGTAAATCGTGGTCTTGGCCACCCCCGCCCGTGTAGCAACGCCTTCGACGGTCAGGCTGCCGAATCCGCTTTCTGCGAGCAATTCTCGAGCCGCGTCCAAAACCGCTCGCTCGCTTCGAGACCGCCGCGAGGCATGGCCAGATTGCGTGCCTGCGGACGCACTATCGACCCCCGCGCTTGAAATAGTCATTCGATCATGGTCTTCCATATCTGCTCGCTCGATGCTACTATTAAAACGATACGTAGCGTATCGTTTTCATCTTTCTTACATACACTATCCTTATCCAGCAACAAACCAGGAGCGGTTAATCATGAACACTGAACGGTATCAGCGGGGCCTCGATCGCATGATGGAGCTCGTCTCCGGCAGCCCATCCAACACCTTCGATCACGTCAAGCTCGTGGAGTCCTACAAGACTCTGGACCCGGAACTGTCCGACTACATTGTCTCCTTCGCTTTCGGCGACATCTATTCCAGAACGAGCCTGACCCAGCAGGAACAGACGATGGTGACTATCTCCACGCTGGTCGCCCTGGGCACGGAGCCGCAGTTGAAGTTACACATCAATGTGGGCTTCAACGTGGGCCTGACCAAGGAAAAGATCGTCGGTGCCCTGATTCATTGCATACCCTATGTCGGGTTCCCACGAGTGCTCAACGCACTGACCCTCCTCAAGGAGGTCATGGCAGAGAGAGAGCTCGCTCCGAGGACCTCCGAGGACTGAGGCCAGTGCCTCCCACTGGCGTCCCCGGGGCGCGTATCGATCTTACATGGCGCACCATGAGGATCGGCCTCCACGATGAAAGGAACACATCATGAGCAAAAAGATCGGCTTCGTAGGACTCGGGACCATGGGATTACCTATGGCAATTAACCTGAATAAGGCAGGCTTCAAGGTCATCGGTTACGACGCCTTTGATGGAAGCCGCGATAGGGCGAAAGCCGCAGGCATCACCGTCGCCACAACCTTGAAGGAGGTGGCCGAACAAGCTGACGACGCAATTGTATCGATGGTCCGCGATTACAACCAGAACGTCGAGGTCCTGCTGGGCGACGATGGCCTCCTTTCCGTCGACCCCAAGGGCCTGACGATTATCGTGATGAGTACGCTCGACCCCGACTCAATGAACACGCTGGGTCGGCGGGTCGAGGCCGCTGCCGACGTCAAGCTGATTGCCGCCGCCGTCAGCGGAGGCGCCACGGGAGCTCAGGCCGGTACGCTGTCGATCATGGCTTCAGGCCCTGAGGACCGAGTAAACGCGGCACGCCCGTACTTTGACGCAGTCGGCTCGAACACCTTCTACTACGGCGCCAATCCAGGCAATAGCCAGGCCGCCAAGTTAGTCAACAACATGGTGCTGGGCGTCATCATGAATGGCGTCGCCGAGGGTTTAAAATTTGGCGCGCACTACAACCTTCCTCAGGAAGAGCTGCTGAACCTGTTCAAGGTCAGTACCGGTGATAGCTGGGTGGCGCGCAACTGGGACTCCGTCTCGAAGTGGACCGAAGACACGGCGCTGTCCGTGCTGCTCAAGGATCTGAAGGCCGCACACCTCAAGGGCCTCGAGCACGGCATCACGATGCCGTTCAACGCCCTGTCTTCAACGATGCTGTTCGACTCCTGGGGCCAGAAGCCGAAGGCCAATTGAGCCGTGCCAAACGCGCAGCGCGCGACCCCACTACCGCTAGCCACACTAAGCGACTGGCAGCATTGATGAGGATCTGGCGGATAGCATGAGTCGTTGCATGACCGCCGCCACATCGCAAGAGATATCTGCT
This sequence comes from Ralstonia insidiosa, assembly GCF_008801405.1. Lineage (NCBI taxonomy): Bacteria > Pseudomonadati > Pseudomonadota > Betaproteobacteria > Burkholderiales > Burkholderiaceae > Ralstonia > Ralstonia insidiosa. The sequence continues at coordinate 99,022 of NZ_VZPV01000001.1, forward strand.
GATCGTAACGGACAAGGGGACGCTATCAGTCGAGACTGAGTGAAAACGCGTACGGCACCTGGCTACATCACCGCGTCCAGGGGGGACCGGATAAAGCGATTAATCGTTGCTTGTTGTGATGGGTTCGTGTGCAAAACGGTTCGACCAGCTTCGTCACTTAGAGCGCCCTCAAAAGTTCTGGTACTGCTGTGAACAAGTCCGCAGCCAATCCATAGTCTGCAATAGAGAAGATCGGCGCCTCCGGATCTTTGTTAATTGCCACGATGACCTTGGAGTCCTTCATGCCCGCAAGGTGCTGAATAGCGCCGGAGATACCCAGTGCGATGTACAGTTGCGGCGCCACGATCTTTCCTGTTTGTCCCACTTGCAAATCGTTGGGCGCATAACCGGCGTCCACCGCTGCGCGACTGGCGCCAACGGCTGCACCCAGCTTATCTGCCAACGGGATGATGACCTCCGAGAATTTCTCGGCAGAGCCTAACGCACGGCCACCTGATATAACAATCTTGGCAGAGGCAAGTTCAGGACGATCGCTTACGGTCAGTTCGCGTCTCACGAGGCTGCTCTGACCGCCGTCAGCTACGGCGTCTGTGCGTTCTGCTGTGCCCAAGCTGCCCGAGGTGGCTGCGGCCTCGAAAGCTGTGGTTCGTACGGTCACTATCTTGATGGCGTCACTCGATTGCACGAGCGCGATCGCGTTGCCCGCGTAGATGGGCCGCTCGAAGGTATCAAAGCTCTCAACCTTAATGATGTCGCTGATCTGAGCGACGTCGAGCTTAGCGGCTACACGCGGGGCAACGTTCTTGCCACTCGCCGTAGCCGGAAAAAGGATGTGGCTGTAGTTGGCCGCAACAGCCAGTACTTGAGCTGCGAGATTTTCAGCTAAACCGTCTGCCAAACTTGCACCATCTGCATGAATCACCTTCGCCACGCCGACAATCTGCGTTGCCACCTGCGCCGCCGCTGTAGCGTTGAAACCGGCGACAAGTACGTGTACCTCCCCGCTACTGCAGGCCTTGGCGGCCGTAACAGTATTCAGGGTGGAGGCTTTGATGGTGGTGTTGTCGTGCTCTGCGATTACTAGGACAGTCATTGCCATCGATTCCTTAAATCACCTTCGCTTCGTTCTTGAGTTTTTCTACTAGCGCGGCCACGTCGGCCACCATGACACCAGCGTTTCGCTTCCGAGGGTCGCTGACCTTCAGTGTTCTCAGGCGCGGAGCCACATCCACGCCGAGATCCTCTGGTCGGACGATGTCGAGCTGCTTCCTTTTCGCTTTCATGATGTTCGGTAGCGTCACGTAACGTGGCTCGTTCAAACGCAGGTCCGTCGTGATCACGGCTGGCAGCGTAAGGGACACAGTCTCAAGACCACCATCGACCTCACGCGTAACGGTGACTTTGTCACCAGTCAGGTCGAGCTTGGAAGCACATGTTGCCTGGGGGAGGTCCGCCAAAGCTGCGAGCATCTGGCCAGTCTGGTTCGCGTCGTCGTCGATCGCCTGCTTGCCGAGGATGATGAGGGTGGGTCGTTCCCTGCTCACTAACACCTTGAGCAGCTTGGCAACGGCTAATGGCTGCAGTTCAGTATCAGATTCCACCAGAATGCCGCGGTCAGCGCCGATAGCCATGGCCGTGCGCAATGTTTCCTGACATTGCGCAACCCCGCATGAGACTGCGACGACTTCTGTTGCCACCCCCTTTTCCTTCAAGCGCATCGCTGCCTCGACGGCAATTTCGTCGAAAGGGTTCATGCTCATCTTTACGTCGGCTGTGTCCACGCCCGTGCAATCAGGTTTGACGCGAACTTTGACGTTGTAGTCCACTACGCGTTTGACCGGGACCAGTATCTTCATAAGGGGTATAAAAGCGGAAGGTAAATAGGGCCGAGCCCAGCCAATCACCCCGGCTCTCGCCCCAGCAAGGAGGGCCCGACGGTCCGCCGTCAGATCAGACGGTCGATTGCGCCTTACTTCGCAGAGCTAAAAGATGACGTCGGCTAGCGCTCGAATCCGGATGCAACTTGGTTACACTGAACAGCGCACCAAGTGCTTGATGTGCAGCGATGTAATTCGCTTACGAATGGCTCTAATGTCCACCATGCTGCCGTCGTTTGAGGCGGGGAACATCGAGCGTCGCAAGCATGAATGCCTCAAGGGAGCGGCTCACTAGCAAGCCGCGCGGGACTACACGTGACTTGCCAGGAGGGAGACGCACCCTATCTGCACGCCAATCATGACCCGCGGTTAAGACTTCTGCGGGTCGTAGAGCTTTTCCTTGATGAACAGAGCTGGCACCAAGCCGCAAAGGAAATAGGCACCACCCATCACCAGGAAGCCGAGGCCAATCGAACCCGTGGTTGCAAGGTAGCCGATCGCGGCTGGAGCGACTGCAGCGCCGATACGACCGACGTTGTACGCTCCCCCCACGGCCGAGCCGCGAATGCGAGCCTCGAAGCTCTCAGTCATATAAGTCGCGTTCACTCCGTACGGGATGCCGTACAAGAAGCCAAACGCCGTCATCAGGTACACAATATTTTCTGGCGTATGGTGCAGCACGATGACAGGAAGGAAGACTGCCGCGCCCAACGCACCAAATGCAAAGACCGTGCGACGGCCAAATTTGTCGGCGAGCCATCCAGCAACAATCTTTCCGAGAATCATCGCCAAGTACGTCCCAACCATGTAGCCGGTCATGGAGGAGAACTTGAGGTGCAGTTCTTTCTCAAGATACGTTGGCATCCAGTTGTTCACGCCGTAATACCCGAACTGCAGCAGACCTGCCGTAATGGACCAAAGCACGAACATGCGGCGGGATGCGGTATTTCCGAAGATCAGCTTCACCGCGTTATCACCGCTGGCACCACGCCTAGTGAAGTCACCTCTTGCACGCGCTGCGAGATAGCTCGGCGGCTCGGGAATAAAGCGCTGCATCAGGACGGCGAGCGCGACTGGAATAATCGCGATGAAGAATAGCCATCTCCACCCAAACGCGGGCAGAATCCAGCCCGCGAGCAGTGTCGCAACCACATAGCCAACGGACCAACCCGCCTGGAGCGTGCCGAGAACCGTGGTGCGCCGCTCAGTTGGCACATACTCGGCCATCAACGTATTGCAGACGACATACTCAGCGCCAAGTCCCAGCGACGCGATGAAGCGGAACACCGCGAACTGAGTGACGTTGTGTGTGAACCCGAGCGCCGCCGTACCGGCGGAGAACACGAGGATCGTCCATACCACCGTACGTACGCGCCCGAAGCGATCGGCAGCCCATCCCCCGTAAATTCCGCCGATGGCCATGCCAGCCAGCGTGATACTACCGAGCGCACCCGCTTCGACATTCGACAGTCCGAATTCCTGTTTAAGGCTCGACAAGCTGTACGAAAGGAACATCAGGTCCGCACCATCGACCATCAATCCAAGAAACGCAAAAATGAAGACAGCGATCCACACACGGTCGTGCGCAATCTGCCCTCGCTGACTAGACAAGCTAACTTCCATCATCTCCTCCAAAATAATTCACCTTGGGCGCTCTCAGACGCCTGCTGCGGACGGTGGGACAGCGCGTTGGTTGTAGAAGGGCAAGCGCGAAGCACGCGAGCCCGGTTACTGGAACGTCGTGGCCTCTGGCGCTTTACATTCCCGCGTAATTTGGGCCACCGCCGCCTTCCGGCGCGACCCATACGATGTTCTGTGTTGGGTCCTTGATGTCGCAGGTTTTGCAATGCACGCAGTTCTGCGCGTTGACGACCAACTTTGCTGCGCCGTCGTTGTGGACGAACTCGTACACACCCGCCGGGCAATAGCGACTCTCGGGCCCGCCGAACTTCGCCAGGTTGACGTTCACCGGCACACTGGCATCCCGGAGTGTCAGGTGGGCCGGCTGGTTCTCTTCATGGTTGGTGTTGCTTACGAATACGCTAGACAACCTATCAAACGTGAGCGAACCGTCCGGTTTTGGGTAGTCGATCTTGGGGCACTCAGATCCCGGACGGAGATACACGTGGTCGGCGTGCATGCGGTGGATCGTCCAAGGCGGAGTATTTACACCGACCTTTGGCAAGAACCATTGCTCAACACCTGTCATCAGCGCGCCAATCAGGTTGCCCTTCTTGAACCACTGCTTGAAGTTGCGCGATTGGTGTAGTTCTGTGTGTAACCAGCTCTGCTGGAACGCCGCGGAGTAGACGTCCAACTCATCGCTACTGCGGCCGGCCACCACAGCATCAAAGGCTGCTTCAGCACAAAGCATCCCGCTCTTGATCGCAGCATGACTGCCTTTGATGCGGGCGGCGTTCAAAAAGCCAGCGTCGCAGCCAACCAGCGCTCCACCCGGAAAGACCGTCTTCGGCAGGCTTAGTAGCCCCCCAGCGGTAATTGCTCGGGCACCGTAGCCCAAACGCTTACCGCCCTCGATGTGAGCTCGAATGGCTGGATGCGTCTTCCAGCGCTGCATTTCCTCGAATGGTGAAAGCCAAGGATTCTTGTAGTCCAGACCCGTCACGAATCCCAAGGTCACCTTGTTGCCTTCAAGGTGGTAGAGAAAGCCACCGCCATAGGTGTCGCTGTTCATAGGCCACCCGGCGGTATGCACCACTAAGCCCGGCTTGGCCTTATCAGCCGGAATCTCCCAGAGCTCTTTGATGCCGATGGCATAGCTCTGCGGATCCTTACCGTCATCGAGCTTGAACCTCGCGATGAGTTGCTTTCCAAGATGACCACGGGCGCCCTCGGCGAAGACCGTGTACTTCGCATGCAACTCCATGCCACGTTGAAAGCTATCGCTCGGCTTGCCGTCTTTTCCAAGACCCAAGTCTCCCGTTGCCACGCCCTTGACAGAACCGTCCTCGTTGAAGAGAACTTCGGATGCGGCAAATCCAGGAAAGATCTCCACGCCGAGCCCCTCGGCTTGTTCTGCCAGCCACCTCGTGACTGCACCCAGGCTGACGACATAGCAGTCGTCGTTGTGGAAGTTGCGTGGAACCAGTGCATCGGGCGTACGCCGATGCCCATTCTCAGAGAGAAACAGGACATCATCCCGCGTGACTGGCTGGTTCAGCGGGGCACCTTGCTCTTTCCAATTTGGGAACAGTTCGGTGATGGCCTTCGGATCCATGACCGCGCCCGACAGAATATGCGCACCTGGCTCGGAACCCTTTTCGAGCACGCAGACACTAAGATCGCAGCCCTTCTCGTTGGCCAGTTGCTTGAGCCGGATGGCGGTGCTCAGCCCTGCAGGGCCTGCCCCAACCACCACAACATCGTATTCCATCGCTTCCCGCGGCCCATACTTACGGTCGATTTCCTGAACATTCATCACTACTCTCTTCCAGTCAACCGTGCTCACACTCGCTCAAGCACTACAGCGATGCCTTGTCCCACGCCGATACACATCGTGCAAAGGGCGTATCGTCCGCCGGTAGCGTGGAGTCGATTGACTGCCGTGGTGATCAGTCGCGCTCCGCTGGCACCCAATGGATGGCCGAGTGCAATCGCTCCGCCCCATGCGTTTACTCGCTCATCGTCATCGGGAAGGCCAAGCATGCGCAGCACCGCCAGGCCCTGGGCAGCAAACGCTTCATTGAGTTCAATCACGTCAAGCTGGTCGAGCGTCAAACCAGTCTGCGCCAGCACTTTCTGACAGGCAGGTGCCGGACCGATACCCATGATGCGAGGCGCTACGCCAGCCGTAGCCATGCCCACCACACGGGCGCGAGGCGTCAAAGCGTATCGGCCCGCCGTGGCTTCATCAGCCAACAGCAGTGCACAGGCACCGTCATTCACACCGCTGGCGTTGCCGGCCGTGACCGTACCGCCCTCGTGCACGACACCCTTGAGCTTGGCCAGGGCTTCCAGGCTTGTCTCGCGCGGATGCTCGTCCTTCTCGACGATGAGCGGATCACCTTTCTTCTGGGGAATCGTCACGGGGACAATCTCCCGTGCCAAATGGCCTGCTTGTTGGGCTGCGAGAGCTTTCAGCTGGCTGGCCAACGCCATGCGATCCTGCGCCTCGCGTTCGATCTTGAAATCACCGGCGACGTTTTCTGCCGTCTCCGGCATCGAGTCGACGCCGTACTGCGTCTTCATCAGCTTGTTGACGAAACGCCAGCCAATAGTGGTGTCGTAGACAGCATTTGCGCGACTGAAAGCGCTATCGGCTTTCGGCATTACAAAGGGGGCGCGGCTCATGCTCTCTACGCCGCCAGCGATCATCAAACCGGCTTCGCCCGCCTTGATGGCACGTGCAGCAGTACCCACTGCATCCATCCCTGAGCCACAGAGTCGATTGATGGTGGCACCGGGAACGTCCAGCGGCAGACCAGCCAACAAAATGGACATGCGCGCGACGTTGCGATTGTCTTCGCCCGCCTGGTTGGCGCAGCCATACAGCACATCGGTCACCGCCGCCCAATCTACGCTGGTATTGCGCGCCATTAGCGCTTTGAGTGGCACAGCGCCCAAATCGTCGGCACGGACACTCGACAGTGCGCCACCGTACCGCCCGAAAGGCGTCCGAATTGCATCGCAGATAAAGGCTTGAGGAGATGCGGTCATGGTGTTTCGTTCCAGAGAAGGTTCAATTAGGCGGCAGGCTGTTAGAGCAGCGGGCTCAGGTCCGCGAGCACGAATCCATATCCAGCCTCGGCAGCCAACTGTTTCAGTTCTGCTTCGAGGCGGTTGCGATCCTGGTGCCGGGCCCAAAACACGGGGCCACCCTCCCACCGCGGGAAGCCATAGCCCTGAACGAGTACAACATCGACATCACTCGGCCGTGCTGCGATGCCCTCAGCAATCAGTTGCGCCGCTTCGTTCACCATCGCCAACAACGCGCGCCGTTGGATCTCTTCGGGCGTCAAGTGTCGGCGTTCGATGCCACGCCGTTTGCTCGCCTGTTGGATAACCTCGCGTACGGCGGGGTCCGTCGTTCGAACTTGCTTCCCTTCGACATAGGCGTAGTAGCCGGCTCCCGCCTTACGTCCAAGCCGGCCCATCTCGCAGAGCTGGTCCAGGATGTCGACATAGCGCTCGCGCGAATCGCGCTGCCACGCTTGCGCTTTGCGCATGCGCCAAGCGATGTCGAGCCCAGACAGATCCGCAACTGCGAATGGCCCCATGGCAAAGCCGAAGGCCGTCAGAGCGTTATCCACGTCTTCGGGCCATGCGCCGTCTTCGAGCATGAACTCGCACTGGCGTCGGTAGGCGTTGTAGATTCGGTTTCCAATGAAGCCAAAGCCGTTGCCGGTAAGAACAGGTGTCTTCTTGAGCGCGGAGCCAATGGCCATACCAGTGGCGATAACGTCTGGCGCAGTCTGAGCGCCACCCACTACCTCCAGTAGCTTCATGACGTTGGCGGGGCTGAAGAAATGCAGACCGAGCACGTCTTGCGGTCGCGAAGTGGCGGCGGCAATCGCATCGACGTCGAGATAGGAGGTGTTCGTCGCCAACACAGCGCCAGGCCGAGCATGGGTGTCGATCTGCTGGAACACACCCTGTTTAACAGCGAGATCCTCGAACACCGCCTCGATTACAAGGTCGGCTTCTTTCATCCGGGTCCAGTCCAGCGTACCTACCAAGCGCGCCTCATTCCCTGCAGCCTTATCTGCGCCGAGCTTGCCGGCCGCCACACGCCCCTGATAGTGCTCGACCACGCGCACTCGGCCGCGCTCAAGCGCCGCTGCATCTTGTTCCAACAGGAGGACTCCAAGTCCGGCATCAAGGGCGGCGATCGCGATGCCTGTTCCCATCGTCCCTGCGCCAACCACAGCCACAGTACGAACGGGGCGCGGGGAGCTCTGGGCGCCTGCCGGCAACTTGGTTGCCTCTCGTTCGACCTTGAACTGGTAACGCAGCGCCTGTGCGGCGGTGGTCGGCACCAAGGCAAGAAAGAGTTCGCGCTCTCGTTGCAGCCCCTCGTCAAAAGACAGGGTTGACGCTGCCAACGCATCGAGCAACGCGCCATAGGCAGGTTGCAGCTTCTGGCGCGCATTGAGTTTTGCCCGCTGAGCCTCAATAGCTGCGTCAACCTCGGCAGCGTGAAGAACCTTGTCACGGGCCCGCGGATACGGCGCCCCTTGAGTAGCCAACTCTGCGGCATGGCGGATAGCCGCATTCGTTGCGTCGTCGCTCACCACAGCATCGAACAGGCCCGACTCCCCGAGTTGGCTTGCAGTTTGGGGCTGGCCAGTGGCCATCAGTGCCTGCGCGGCGGCGATGCCCATCAGGCGCGACAGGCGTTGTGTGCCGCCGGAACCGGGAATTAACCCCAACGTAATCTCTGGTAGGCCCACGCGGGCGGACGCGTGCGCCACACGACCGTGGCAAGCGAGCGCCAGCTCGAGACCACCACCGAGCGCGACTCCCGTGATGGCAGCCACCACCGGCTTATTGCTGGCTTCGATGCGAGCCAGTACGGTGCGCAGAATCGGCTCCTGCAATTGGCGCGGCGTGCCAAACTCTGTGACGTCAGCACCAGCGGAAAATGCCTTCGCACTGCCGGCAAGCACGATTCCGTTCACTGCGGGGTTGGACTGTGCCTCGTCGAGCTGCTGCACGATTCGTTCGCGCAAAGCGTGACCCAAGCTGTTGACCGGCGGGTTATCGAGCGCAATGACGGCGATGCCGTAGCGGATGTCGGACATGTTTGCCTCACGCTCCCTTCATCAGGTTCTTGCCGATGACGATTTGCTGAATCTGTGTGGTGCCTTCGTACAGGCGCAGTAGACGAACGTCTCGATAGAAGCGCTCGACCTTGTACTCGTTGATGTAGCCAGAGCCACCGTGAATCTGCACCCCGCGGTCTGCGACGCGGCCAACCATCTCGGTGGTGAACATCTTGGCGCAAGAGGCTTGCATGCTCACTTCCGGATCCGAGACCCCGAAAGGTTTGGCGTCATAGCGCTGCGCGACTGACTGCACCAGCGACCAGCCTGCAAGCAGCTCAGCCTGGCTATCGGCCAGCATGGCCTGCACCAGTTGGAAGTCACCGATACGCTGGCCAAACTGCTTGCGTTGCTGCGCATAAGCCACGCTTTCCTGCAAGATGCGGCTGGCCATGCCACACGCCAATGCCGAGATGTGAAGGCGGCCGCGGTCCAATACCTTCATGGCCGTCTTGAAGCCTTTGCCGGGTTCCCCACCGATGATGTTTGCAGCTGGCACGCGCACGTTGTCGAGGTTCACATCGCACGTCTTGGTACCGCGCTGGCCCATCTTGCGATCAGGCTTACCCAGCGACAGACCTGGCAAGCCAGCAGGCACGATAAACGCGGTAATACCACCTGCGCCTGCCCCTTCAGTTCGGGCCATGAGCGTGAACGCGCCCGCGCGCGGAGCATTCGTGATGAAACGCTTCGTGCCACTGAGCAGGTAGTCGCTCCCGTCCTTCACGCCCTTGGTTTTGATGGAGGCTGCGTCGGAGCCCGCATCGGGTTCGGTGAGTGCGAACGACACAACTAGGTCACCGCTGGCAATACGCGGCAGATACTCAGCCTTCTGCTCGGCAGTGCCATCAATCAAAATGCCTTGCGAACCAATGCCGATGTTCGTCCCGACCACCGAGCGGAATGCCAGCGCCGTGTGACCGAGTTCGTAGGCCACTTCGCATTCCTGTGCCATCGTCAGGCCAATGCCACCGAACTCCTCAGGGATTGAGAGACCGAACAGACCCAACTCCTTCATGTCGCTCACGATGTCGGCGGGCACTTCATCGTGCTCCTCGACATAGTCCTCGGCGGGCATCAGCCGCTCCCTGACGAAGCGTTGAACACTGTCCTTGAGCAATTTGAAGGTTTCTTGGTCGAGCGACATGACATCTCCTATGGATTGGCTGCATTGTTCTTTCGTCGGCCAGCCTTGACAATCCCAAAGAATGTGAACACGCTGTACAAATTCTTATGACAATCGAGATGTGATGGACGCTCACTCACTTGTGCTTTTCGTGGACATCGTAGAGGCCGGCAACCTCAGCAATGCGGCTCGAAACATGAAGATGAGCCGAGCCAACATCAGCTACCGGCTGACCCAACTGGAAAAATCCATCGGGCAGCAGTTGATGAGGCGCACGACGCGGCGCGTCGAGTTGACTGAAATTGGCCAGCGTCTGTATCAGCATGGGCGCGTCATCCGCGACGAACTGATGGCCGCACAGGAATCTGTGGCTGTCTTCGGCAAGACGCTGCAAGGATCGGTCCGCCTGAGCGTGCCCACGGGCTTCGGCCACATGGTGATGTCCGGCTGGCTCATCGACTTCAAACGGCAGTACCCAGACATCGCGCTGGACCTGCTTTTCGACAACCGCGTGGATGACTTGCTGCGGGACGAGGTCGACGTGGCGGTTCGGGTCATGTCCGAGCCACCCCAGCAAACGGTCGCCACCGAGTTGGCGCGAGTGCGCTATGTCACGTGCGCGTCGGCCAGCTACTCGGACGCGCATTCCATGCCTGTTACGTTGGAAGACCTAGGCCACGTACCTCTGATTACCTCGGCCGTGGCCGGGCGGGATCTACGGGTTTCGGCTTACCAAGACGAGCAGCGCCACGAACTGATACTGCACCCGACGTTGGCTTCAGAGAATTTTCAGTTCCTGCGCGAAGCCATCTTGGCAGGCTTGGGTGTCGGCTTGGTGCCCGACTATGTCGTTCAGCAGGACGTTGCAGAGGGACGCGTCAGCACGACATTGAATGATTGGCGCTTAAGCGTGTTCGGCACCCGCATGTTTCTTTTGCGTATGCCGGGTCGCTACCAAACTTTGGCGACACGCACACTCATCAACTTCGTCGTGGAAAAAGCCCGCGCGTGGGCCAGCTGAGTCCAAAAGAATGAGGCGCCGCACACACCAAATCCCAAAGATGGGTACCGCCAAGCGCCTCCTCAATCACTGGAACCTACAGTTTTTTTTGACAGATTGTCACGTTTTCTTGTGATTGTTCATTGGACTTTAACTACGGACAATTGTGGGCTAGTTTGCGCGCACCGCGCGCAGACCGCCCAGGCATTGCCAGGGCACAGTGCCGCAAGCGGTTCGACTGCCGACGTCCGTGAGAAACGAACTCAGTCAACGGCTCGCGGTGGTGAAGACGACCAACGTTGGATTGAATTGATATGGGCGCCCTTAGTCATCTGCGTGTGTTAGATCTAACCCGGGTGTTGGCGGGTCCATGGTGCACGCAAACTCTGGCCGACCTGGGTGCCGAAGTCATTAAGATCGAACGTCCCCATGCTGGCGACGATACTCGCCATTGGGGCCCTCCGTATGCCAAGGACGCGGAAGGCAACGACACGACAGAGGCGGCGTACTACCTGGCAGTGAACCGAAACAAGAAATCGGTCACGCTCGACATCTCAACTCCGCAGGGGCAGGCGCTTATCGCGCAACTCGTTGCCGAAGCTGACGTTCTGGTCGAGAACTACAAAGTCGGGCAGCTTGCCAAGTATGGCCTTGACTATGAAAGTCTGAAGGCAATCAAATCGAATCTGATTTACTGCTCCATTACGGGCTTTGGCCAAACCGGCCCGTACGCTCGGCGCCCAGGCTACGACTTCATCGTGCAAGGCTTGGGCGGCTTTATGAGCGTGACAGGCGAACGGGATGATCTCCCTGGAGGCGGACCGCAAAAGGCTGGCGTGGCCATCGCCGATCTATTCACCGGGGCCCATGCCACCATCGCAATCTTGGCGGCGCTCGTCCATCGGGACCGCACTGGTGAAGGTCAACACCTGGACATCTGCCTGCTTGATGTACAGGTTGCCATGATGGCGAACATGGCGACCAACTACCTGGCTACCGACAATCCGCCGCAGCGCTGGGGTAATGCCCATCCCAATATCGTGCCCTACCAAGTCTTCAAGGTCGCAGATGGCTGGGTCATCGTGGCGTGCGGTAACGATGGCCAGTTCCGCAAGCTGGTGGAAGTGGGAGGCGAACCAGCGCTGGCGGATGATGAGCGCTTCGCTATCAACCCTCAACGAGTGCGGAACCGCCAGGTACTGATTCCATTGCTGGAACCCATGATGCTGAGGAAGACGCGCGCACGGTGGATTGCAGCGCTGGAAAGCGCCGGTGTTCCATGTGGCCCTATCAACGACTTAGCGGACGTCTTTAAAGACCCGCACGTGCTGGCTCGCGAAATGCGGCTCGACTTGCCCCATCCAACCGCAGGGAACGTCAGCGTCCCGGCCAGCGCACTCAAAATGAGCGGATCTCCAGTCGAGTACCGGATGCCGCCGCCCTTGATGGGCGAACACACGGATTCCGTGCTTGGGCAACTCGCCGGGCTATCGACCAGCGAGCTCAAAGAGCTTCGCCGCCGTGCGGTGATCTAAGCCAGCGAAAACAGTCGGCCGCGATGAGTCGTCGCCGAGCGCCGCGTCCTGTTGTACCAACATCAAGCAGTGGAGGCGTTCATCTTGGCGGCCCGAAGCAGGGCTGCCCCTGAATTTCTAGGTCTGGGAGGACACTGCTAGCGCACTCTAAGCTTGAGTGGAAAGCGCGGTATCTCAGCATTGAAGTGAACGATGCCTTCGAGATCTGTGCTTCTTTGAAGTGCGCGGCAGAGCTCGTCGACGCGGGTAGGATTTACCCCGATAACGGTCACTGCCCCTGTTGAGGAAAATCAAGAATTAGCTTCAGCCATCCGTACACTGGAGACGCGGTTTGTGAGCCAACTGATTGCACCGGATGATGTACCCCTCTGGATACCCGGCGAGTTGACGCTCAACAGCGCAACAGCCGGATGGGAACACGTGGCGCTAAAGGGCTATCGTTATGGCTCGCTTGACGTCGCTATTCCGTCCATGCGCGACTACATGATCGTCAGCTACAAAGGCAGCGATGCCATGATGAGCCGGCGGGCCGGTGGTCCTTGGCGCAGCGAGCAAGTCGGGCGCGGCGTGTGTTCCCTTCTGACCCGCGGCGAGTCGTCTCAGTGGAAGTGGAACCGCCCGATCGACGTCACCCACATCTACGTGGCCCAGACCGAGTTGTGCCGTGTGGCGGAGGATGTCTTCGAGCACAGCATCAGTGATGTCGGAATGGAAGACTGCGTTCGCGTCGAGGACAGCATCCTTCCAAGCCTGGTGGCTGCCTTCGAGGAGGAGCTGACGAGTGGCGGCCTCGGCGGAAATCTCTATCGGTCTGCCTTGGTGAATCAGCTTTGCATTCACCTGCTGCGCCGCTATGCCAAGGCCCGCATTCGAGAGGTGCCGTTGGCGGTTCGCATGGCCGATTGGCAGCGCCGACGCTTGGTCCAGTACATTGAGGACAACCTGGACCGCAACTTCAAGCTCGAAGAAATGGCCGGGGAGGCTGGCGTCAGCGTCTCGGGGCTGATCCGCAAGTTCCGCGCAGAGTTCGGCTGCTCCCCCCATGCCTACGTTTTGCGCCAGCGCTTGGAGCGGGCCCGGCAACTGCTCAGCCGACCAGTGGCCACGCCCCTGAAGTGCATCGCGATGGACTGTGGCTTTTCCGACCAAAGCCATCTGGTGCGCCACTTCAAGCGCGCGTTCGAGCAGACGCCTGCGGATTACCGCAGCACGGTCACAGGGCGCCCCCTGCCGCCGCCCGAGCCCGACCAGCCGAGCCGGTAGCGGGCCCGGCATCGGTGGCCTACAGCGGCCGCCACGGGACTTGTGAGCGCTCTTTCCGTGATCAGAGCACCCGGTTCAATGCCGGGACGGCAGTGAATAGGTCGGACTTGACGCAGTAGTCAGCCGCCGAAGGAATTGACGCGTCCCATGAGCCTTCCCCTCAAACCGGCACGTCGCCGCCTGACGCGGTGATGGTGACGGCGGTCAGCTCGGAGCAGTCGCTCTTGCTCATCTCACGGCAGGCAGTAGTTGCGCTGCCACTATCGGTCGTAGCAGCGCAACCGTCTGCACAACCCATCTGGCGCGAGGCCGTAACACCGGTGAGCGAAGGGCAACGTTGCCGGTATACCGAAGCCTTCTGGCAATAGATGCTTGCGCAGTAGCACGAATGCGGGCCGAGCATCCGAGGGCGCTGCCGGCAACAGAGCCTGCCGCGACACGCGCCGACACACGCAGTCCATCAACGACCTGTCATATCTGGTGCAGGCGCTGTTGGCGCGGAACCTGCTGTGATGTGGCGACACCGAGTATGTAGCCACCCGCCGCGAGCTTGAAACCACGAGATTGATCCCGTGGCCTTCGGTTGCAGCTGCTGGATGCATACGGTCTCTGCCTCCGCTCGGCGGCGACCTCCACTTCAGTTGAACTGCGACACAAACTTTGTGGTCAGATAGCCATCGAAGGTTTCGCTGCCGCCCTCACTGCCATAGCCACTGGCCTTCAGGCCACCAAATGGGGTCTCGGCCAGCGCCAGCCCGATGTGGTTGATGGACACCATGCCGGCTTCCAATCCGCGAGAGAGCTGATGGGCGTTCTGCAGCGAGCTCGTGAACGCATAGGACGCGAGGCCGAAAGGTAAGCTGTTCGCTCGCGCGAGCGCCTCCTCTATCGTCTTAATTCGCACGATGCCGGCGATCGGACCGAAGGGCTCCTCCGTCATGAGCCGCGAGTCGTCAGGAAGGTCGATCATCACGGTCGGGGCAAAGAAATTGCCTTCACCCGGTAGGCGCCGCCCGCCGGTCAGCACCTTGCCACCGCGATGGCGTGCGTCGTCGACGAAGCCCTCCATCGCCGAGACGCGTCGGCCCTGTGCCAATGGCCCCATTCGGCTCGCGGCGTCAAGGCCGTCGCCCACCTTTAGGGCTTCAGCGCGCCCAGCAAAGCGTTCAACGAAACGGTCGTAGGCACCTTCCTGCACGTAGAAGCGAGTCGGGGAGATGCAGACCTGCCCCGCGTTGCGGAACTTGAAGACCGCGAGCAAGTCCGCTGCCCGGTCGATGTCTGCGTCGTCACAGACAATCACCGGCGCGTGACCGCCCAGTTCCATCGTACTGCGTTTCATCATCGCTCCGGCAAGAGCGGCGAGTTGCTGGCCCACCGGTGTGGAACCGGTAAAGGACACCTTGCGGACGATGGGCGAGCGGATCAGATACTCCGAGATCATGCCGGAGTCGCCTGACACCAGGTTCAGCACGCCGGGCGGTAAGCCTGCGTTATGGAAAAGTTCGGCGATTGCAAGCACCGAAGCCGGTGTGTCGCTGGAGCCCTTGAGTATGACGGTGCAGCCCGCGCCTATTGCGGCGACCACTTTGCGAAAGGCTTGGCTGAACGGGAAGTTCCAGGGCGAGAAGGCCACGCAAACGCCGATAGGCTCACGCAGCACAGTCTGCTGCACGCGGGCGTCGCGAGGGGGAATGAGCCTGCCATAAATGCGCCTGCATTCCTCCGCATGCCACTCGGCATGTTCGACGCAGCTCGTGACTTCGCCCACGGCCTCGGCTAGGGTCTTGCCTTGCTCGAGGGTGAGGTTGCGGCCGATCGCGGGCGCCCGTTCACGGATCAGACCAGCGACCTTATTCAGCACCTGGGCACGCTGCAGGGCCGAGCTAGTGCGCCAGGTCGAGAAGGCGCGCTCGGCAGCCGATAGCGCCAGGTCCAGATCGGCTTGCGTAGCATGCGGCAGGTGGCCAATCACCTTATTGCTGGCCGGGCTAAGGACTTCCTGCTCGCGGCGACCCGCACCGTTCAGGAACTGCCCATCGATGTATAGGCTGAGTTGGGGGTACATAACTGTTATTTCAAAAGTTCACGGCAGTAGCACGGCACGACCAATCACTTGGCCGCGGTGGAGGTCATCAATCACTTGGTTCACCTGGCTCATCGGGCGGCGCGACACGGGGATGGACTTCATGGCGGTGCGCCTCACCAGGTCGACAAGTTCGCGGAGCTCTGACAGGGTGCCCACATAGCTGCCTTCGATACGTAGCGGTCGCAAAGGGATCGTGGCCAGCGGCAGCGTGAGCTCACCGCCCATCAGCCCGCAGATGACGATATGTCCGCCGCGCCGCGCGCTTTGCATCGCCAGCGACACGGTCGCCGATGAGCCGACCAGATCCAGTACCTGCCCTGCCCCGCCCTGGGTTGCTGCGATAAGTTGTTGCGCGGCATCCACGGCCTTCCCATCCACTACCGCGAGCGCGCCCGCGGCCAGCGCGGCTTCACGCTTGGCGGGATCAATGTCGACCACAACAGCGCCCTGCCCGCCTAGCGCGCGCAGCACCTCGATGGCCATCAGGCCCAAGCCTCCTGCACCGATGATGACGACCGGCTCATGGTGGATGCCCTCACCTAGCTTTCGGATCGCGCTGTAAGTTGTTACGCCAGCGCAAGCCAGCGGTGCCGCCTCCGCGTCGTTCAGGCCGTCGATGTCGACCAGGTAGCGGGGGTGAGGCACCAGCACGTAGTCGGCGAACCCGCCTGGCCGGGCCACGCCGAGGGGGCGGCTCTTCGAGCAGATGTTCTCGTCGCCGCGCAGGCAGGTCGGGCATTCGCCACAGCCGATCCACGGGTGGACCACGAAGCGACCGCCTAGCTTCACGTCACCGGCACCCTCGCCTGCGGACACCACCTCGCCGCAGATCTCGTGGCTGAGCACAATGGGAGGCTTGATGCCACGATCTGACAGGTTCAGCCGCTTACCGGCACCAAGGTCATAGTAGCCCTCCCAGATGTGCAGGTCGGTGTGGCACAGACCCGCAGCCGTCACCCGTACGAGTACCTCGGTACCCACGGGTTTGGGCATTTCTTTCTCGATGAGCTCTAGCGGCTGGCCGTGGTGCATAACGCAATAGCAGCGCATGGTGTGTATCTCCTTCAATTCGGCAGATTTCAGATTCGAACGCAGCGTCAGAACAGCGTCAGCAACCGCAGGTTGACCTGGTTATTGATCTTGAAACCTTCGCGCACCTTGATGTCACGGCCGTAGGTCGCTATCAGCTGAACGGTGGGAGCTACAAACCAGGCCGTACCGACATTGAATTTGGTGGTGATCTGCCGGTCGCCCTGATTCACCCCACCTAGTTCAGTTTCCCCGCCAAAGGTATGGAACAGGCCGACGCGCAGGTCCAGCACCGGAGTGAGCTGATAGCGCAGATGGGTCTGGAACTCGTACAGCGCTTTCTGTTTCAGCGTGGTCGCACCACCCTGGCCGTCGTTCGCGTCGGTGTTCTTTCCGAACAGGGTGACGTCTCCGGCTAGATCCCAGTTGACGCGGGGTGCCAGTTCCGTGCTGTAGCCGGCTTGGAGCGCGAACTTGTAGCGGTGTTCGCCGAGGCTGAGGGGTTGGTTACGGTCGTAAGTCCCGGTCGGCAGCCACAAGTAGGGGGTGATAGCGAAATGGGTCTTGTCGCCGGGCCTGGTAAACCAGATCGCAGACGCGAGGATCAGGTCACCTACACCGCTCTTCGAGCCCAGTGCGGAGATGTCGTCCTTGGCGCTCAACCGGCCGAACGGCAGCAGGAATTGCGGGTCGATGATGTGGCCACCGACGTCCATGAAGTGCACCCCGCGCAGGATGCCGATTTCCGAGTCGAGCCTCGGATTAATGGGCACTTGATTGCCCTTGCTATAAAGCTCGTCGCGCGTGGCATATTGCCCATAAATTACCAGCGCGTTGGTGCCACCCGGCAACGCAGTGTAGTCACCGGCATCGAGATCGACGGCGCTTGCGGGCGCAGCCAGCGTCAGAGCCAGAAAGGCGACAGCCATTGCGGCCAGTTGCTTGGAAGCTTGTTTCAAGATTTGTCTCCTAATTTTTTTTTGTCATGGTTCACCGCAGGGCGCAGGTGACAAGATTCAGGAACTGGAGGCAGCTCCGATATACGGGCGCAGCGTGGCGAGTGCGTTCGACGCGATGAGGCTTGTCAGAGGGACGACAGTAGCCGCCCCTGCATCGATGAACGTGTGGGGTGCTCGCACCGCCCCACTGAAAGGGCTGCGCACCTGCCGCAGCCTCTGTTCAGCGCATGGAACCCAAAGCGGGGAGATGCCTAGCCTTGGTCGACGGCGAATCCTTCGTAGCCGGCATTACGAACGGCCTCGAGTTGCTGTCGGTAGGCACCAAGTCCGGCCATGTAAAACATGACCGTGCTCTTCTTACCGGGGATGTTGGCGCCGAAGATCCACGACTCAACCTTCGGGAAGAGCGTCATATTGGCAATGTCCAGACAGGTCTTTGTCCAGCCCTCCTCTGCCTGCCGAGTCGGCTCGACGGTAGCGAGCTTCGAGTGCTCGGCATGGCTAATCGCGCCCCCAATCCACTGGACCTGCGCTTCAATGCTCGGTGGCAGGTTGGTGAATGGGCCGTTGGGCCCGAGGATCATGAACATGTTCGGGAAACCGTGCGTGGACAGACCCAGATAGCTGGTGGGACCCTCGGCCCAGTGGTCATTGATATGCCGCCCGCCGCGTCCGCGCAGATTCATCGAACGGTAGTTGCCGTCCACCGCGTCAAAACCGGTGGCGAAGACCAGCACATCAAGCTTGTGCTCGACGCCGTCGGCCGTCAGCACTCCGTTGGGCGTGATGCGCTCGATCGGGTTCTCCTTGATCGAAACCAGGCTGACGTTGCCGCGGTTGAAGGTCTCGTAGTAACCCTCGTTGCATAGCGGGCGCTTGGCATACAGACCGCTCGGCGTAAGCTTGCGCGCAGTCTCGGGATCCTTGACGATTTCTTTGATCTTCGAGCGGATGAAGGCGGCCGCGGCCTCGTTGGCCTGCGGGTCGGTTGCGATGTCGCAGAAGGTACCAAACATGAACCGGAAGCCGTTGCCCTTGTCCCAGTTCTCCTGGAAAATGCGCTCGCGTTCGGCCTCGGAGACCTTCATCGCCTCAATGCCGCTCTCCTGGAAGCCGAAGGCGACCACGGAGTTGCGCACTTGGTCCCAGATCGCATCGAAGTTCCTCTTGGTTTCGGCGACCTCGGCAGCATCGACCGGACCGTTGCCGGACGGCACGCAATACTGGGGGGAGCGTTGGAACACCGTCAGATGGCCGGCCATCTTGGCAGCGGCAATGATGAACTGGGTGCCGGTGGAGCCAGTACCGATGACGCCGACGCGCTTACCGGTGATGTCCAGATCCTCGGGCCAGGCATTGGTGTGTACCATCCTGCCGGAAAAGCTGTCGCGCCCAGGAATGTCAGGGATATTGCTTCTAGCGAGCAGGCCAAGCGCCGTCACCAGGTAGCGGCAGGTGAACGCCTCGCCGGTACTGGTGCGGATCTGCCAGAGCTTGCGCTGCTCATCGAACACCGCGCTCGTCACCTCGGTGTTGATCTGGATGTCGCGGCGCAGGTCATACCGGTCGACGACATGGTTAAGATAGCTCTCGATGTCCGCCTGTTCCAAGTAGCGGGTGTTCCAGTCCCATTCCTGCAGTAAGTCTTTGTCAAAAGAATAGCGATAGACGAAGCCCTCGGTGTCAGACTTGGCGCCAGGGTAGCGGTTGAAATACCAAGTTCCGCCCACACCACCGCCCTTCTCGAACGCACGGGTCTTCAGCCCGAGTTCGTTGCGCAGCTTGTGCAGCATGTAGATGCCGCCGAAGCCGCTGCCGATGACGATGGCGTCGAAGCTTTGCTCGTTGTCCATGGTGTTGTCTCCTATATTTTTGTTAAATCGCTTGCGCCGTTCAGTTGCGCTTGAACCACTGGGCGATGCGACGCAGTTCGTCGTCTGCCTCGGGGGCTCGGCCAGCGAGGAAGGGGAAGACGTGCTGCATGCCGTCAACCACGGACAAGGTGACGTCGACGCCGGCCGCCTTGGCAATGCGCGCCAGATCCTGTGCGTTATCCAGCAGGGTTTCGACCGAGCCGGCATTGATGTAGAGGCGCGGGAAGCCGCGGAAGTCTGCTTTCAGGGGGTTGGCAAGGGGGTCCGTGCGCGAGCCCGTTTCGCCGAGAAACATGCTCGACATGCCCTCGAGCACGGCCTTGCTGACCAGGGCGTCGGTGGCCGCGTTGGTCTGCAGGGTCTTCCCGACGTGTTCCATGTCGAGCCAAGGGGAGAAGACGATGACCGCGGCTGGCAGTGGCACCCCATCCTGGCGCAGTTTCAGCACCGTCGAGATGGCCAGGTTGCCACCGGCGGAGTCGCCGCTGGTAATGATGTCAGCCGGCTTGAAGCCACGCTCCAGCAATTCCTTATAAACCGCCGTCGAGTCCTCGATCTGGGCCGGAAAGGGATGCTCGGGCGCGCGCCGGTAATCAATCACCACGGCCGTCACGCCCAGATGCTTGGCCAGATGCCCGGCGAGCTTGCGGTGGCTGTCGGCAGACCCCACGGCAAAGCCGCCGCCGTGGGTGTAGAGGATGACCTGCTTGAAATCTGCGCCTTGCGGCAGAGCCCAGATGGCATCGATGCCAGAGAACCGGTCCGACTTGTAAGTCACTCCTTCCGGCTCGAGCGTCGGCTGGTGCCACTCGTCGAACAGGCTACGCAAGTCGGCAATGGTCAGACCTGGGTTGGCTGCCATGCGGTCCGACCACGACTGGTACAACGCCCTCAAAAAATCCGATTGGGGTGAGATTCCCATGATTGTCTCCGTCTGTTGTCATGTGGGATGGCCCAATGGTCGGAGCAAACGCAGGCGCGGTATTGAACGTTCTGGTCATCCACGTTGAAGGAAATACGCAACGCGGGACGCTAAGGCTGTCGTAGAGACTGAGACTGCATGTCATCGGCCGGTCGCAGTGCGGCGGATTCGGGGCGTCGTGCGGGCTTTACCGCCAGTCCACAGCCGGCGCCGCTGACGCGCGGATGACTCATCGCTGATTCAGATGGAGCGGTATGTATCGGCTACCCTGCCCGCCTTGCGCGCGCATGATTAACAATGACGGATGCATCGTTCTAGAGAAATGCGAAGAGTCAATTGCCCGCTAACGTTCGAGCAGCAATGCCTCACCCGGCAGGGTGATTTGGAGTGAACCCATCAGGGCTGGGCTAACGAGTGCAGCAATCGGGGGCGCTGGGCACTCCTGAGCTTGAAGGTGAGCACTACGCTTACGCTGCCAATATCGGCAGCAGCTCACTGCACTGCGGCACTGCCACGACGCGGGGTGACATTCCACTCAACGGAGACTGCGTACGCCGCCGCAAGATGGATGTCGAACGCCTCGCGAAAACGGGAGAAGTACGAACGCAGCGCGGAATACCAACTGACAACCCCAGTACGCGAAACACAATCTTGAGTTAAGCAAGCGGAGGCTCCACCACCCGATCCCGTATGCCGGTTGCCTTTCGATTTACGCTGCGTGACGGCTTTAAGATCCCGCCACCCGCGTGCTGGCGCTCGCGCCACTTGACTCCAGAAATTGGTCAATAGGATGAACTGGTGTGGTTCGTTTGGACCACCACTAGTCCATCACAGACACGCTTACGGCAAGAATCCGTTCACGGGCCAAGAGCAGTGGTTCGAGGCGAAGCCGGCAACCGTACGCGTGAAAGTGCGAGCGCTCAAGAAGATCAAGGACGCAGCCCTGAACGGGTAACGATGGAGAAAACAAAGAGAGCCTCGGCTCTCTTTTTTATGCTGAATCCCGAACAATGCTGCACTGTAGAGCCGCCGGGCGACGCGTTGCTTCGCCTTGCTGAACTCAATGCCACCCTCAACGCCTCGGCCGAGCTGCTAACACCGGCTGACGCATGTGCAATCTGGCACGAACTGAACACCGTTGCCCGAGCACTCAAGCACATCAGCTACCCCAAACAGCCACACCGCCGAACCATCAACGCGGCAATAACTACGGCGCCCACACAGGGTGATCTGCTTGGGTAGCCGAAAACACTCTAGACGCCTGACCGAATACCGTTTCTTGCCTCTGATTTGGATCGCGACCTAGGCGCACCCACGGCACATCCAGTCGTGGCATCGATTAGCCGTGCTGCTAGCTTGATCGTCAACACGAAGCCCGATGCTCTGAAGCGAACTCGGCCGTCGCCCCGCGACAGAAGTCAGTGAAGAACAAGAAAATATTCCGAACGCATTACGCCGGACCGGGGACCATCTATGTTGGGAGACGACTACTCACCCCAGCGGCCGTCCACATCGCGCAGCAGGTGGCCGGCAAGGATGTAGTCCCCCGAGGCAGTAGCCTTGGCATCGAGCTTCTCCAGCTCGCCTGCGGGCAACGCGTCCAAGCTGAACTGACAGTACAAGTTGCGCTGGCGAAACGTCAGCTTGGGGCGTGATAGTCCGACCATCAACGCAATCAGCGACTGAACGGCAATGCTCTCGTGGCCGCGAAACTCCACGCGAACCCCCACCTTCTGGCCCATGCGACCCAACTCGACGGCATCCTGCCACCCCTCCTCGTAATCCAGTTCGATCACGGCGATTCCGCTTGTGTTCAGCAGCCGCAACGCTTCTTCTCGCGTACCAGCGCGCGCTGTTGTCATCGCTTCCCCTATGTCCTTCGTGAACGCCTAGCTTGCACGCCATCACCTCAGTTGTGCGTGCTCATGCAAAAGATAGTTGATGTAGCTGCGCGTCAGGTCGCAGTACAACCGTGCTTCGCCCTCTGTTAGCGTTAGCCCCGAGTTCAGCGTTGCACCATGGCGGATGGCGCCGCCAGTGGGAGACGACAAGTATCCATACACGCTTTCCATCCAGCCTATGACTTGGCTGAGCGTGCGACCGTGATTGAGCCGTCGCAAATCACCAATGATCTTGCTGAAATACTTCCCTGTAACGTCGCCATCCGGATATTGGGCACCCTGAAACGCGGTCGAGATGGTCTCCAACAACCACAGTATCTCCTGCACCGCCGCGCGGTACTCACCAGTGGTGAGGAACGTTTCTGATTTGCTCAGGGATGTCTGGATTAGCGAATTCGCTTGGGCGTCAAGTGAAGGCACATGCGTTGGCACCGCCACCGGCGTTACCAGCGCACCCATGCTGAGTACAGGGGGATCAATCGCGTACCCGCTCGGCGCCAATACCTGATTCACGTAGGGCCACGGAGGGATAGTGGCTGGCTGGAGCCGCTTGGTCGTATCAAGTAGCCCGTCGTACAACGCTTCGATGAACAAAGCTGCGTTTTCGCTCGCGTCCTGCATGTAGGACAGAAGGTCGCTTTCCGCCCAGCTCTCGCTAGAGCTCCGAATGGACGACTTGCCTGCTGCCTGCGCAAAGCGCCGCTTGAATATTTCAAGTAGGTCTTGCCGATCCCCCTGTGAGACCACCTTGCAGATGATCTGCGTGAAAACGTCGCTGACAACGTCGCCGGAGAGCTCCCCCGGCGATTCGAAGCGCCATCGGCCCTCAAATTCCAACATATCGGCTCCCGGTTGACATACCTCGTGCGCGCCTGAAACTCTAGGCGCTGCTGTTTCCCATCGGGCGAATCAATGCTCCATACAAGTCGCTGACGCTGGGATCCACCCACGTGAGATTCAGTTCCTCGTCGAGCCGAATCAGGCCGTTGTCTAGCGCTCGGTGCAGATCCGTTCGGAGCAAAATTCCGTCGGCAGCGGTGTTGTGGCCGAGTGCCCAATCTCGCCCGGGAAGATGAGCCGCGTCCAACAGTTCGGCAACAGCGCATCCTGATAGTGCACATCGCCCATTGAAGCGCTCGATCAACGCACGCCTGAAGGCTGGTTGCTCAGGCCGGACCGGCGTCGTGGTCATCTGCACAGGACTCGTCGATGCCACCTCATCGCTGGTCGATTCGACGTCCCAGTCCGCGGCATGCTGAATTGCCTCCCCGATCAAGGCAAACGTTGCGAATATCTCAGCGCCGACTGAGCGGATATTCCTAATGACGTAGAGTCTCACTTCGGGGCTGTGCTGGACGTTTGTGTTGTCTACTCCTTTGTACCCAAAGACAACATACGCGTTCCGGTAGGCACCCTCACGGATCTTTTCGATCTGCGCACGCCAGTGATAGAAGTTCGGCCTAGTGTCGCCTTCGCCCGCAAGAATCCTCGCGACACCTCGCTCGAAATCGGCCTCTGTAACCCACGACAAGAATACGATCTCGTCTCCCCTCAGAGCATACCAAGCCGTAGGCTGAGGCTTCTTGAAACCCAATTCGTCAAGTAGGTCTTTGGTCGAATAGGTTCCGTCTTGCAGACGACGCGTGCGGTCCTCAAGCTCAGGTTCGACCGGCGCCTGCTCAAGCTTCTGCAGTCTACGCTGTGCACTCAATCGCGCTTTCTCTGAGAAAGCATCCGGATGATCCAGAACTACCCGCTCAAAGACTAGATCCTCATAGCCGGCAGCCTTCAACCGGCGATAGCCACTGGACTCTGACCCGCTTGACACCACGTCCTCCGCAAACGCGACTAGGTCGCCGTCTCGGTTACGAACCGCCTGAAGTGAACGGTTTGGAGGAGCGTTCTTTTCGTGAGTCAGCCAAAGCGCAGCCAGGCCGCGTACGATCTTCAGTTCGAGTGGTGCCAGCGTGTCGAGTCTTCGCTGCAGCCTGTCAGCCACCTTCCCTTGATAGAGCACAAATGCCCTCTCTCTAAGTGCACCATCAATCCGACTGGTCAAACCTTCCTTATCCGCCAGATTTTTCCTCATGGAGGCAAGCTCCTCCAGAGAGGCAAGTCCCGCGATAACCCTTATGCGCTGATCTTCGCTCATGTGTTGATCATTGATTGATTTGGAACGATAGTGCAGGGACTCACAATCCCCTCTCGGCGCTATTCGATAGCGCATGCTCCGCGACCCCGACCGGGGAAGTGGTGTCGCTTCCGCACACGGTCGTCATGCGCCCCATTTTTGAGAACCTTGCAATGGACCAGATTCAAAAAATAGCCAGGAAAATGGCGACATCAAACGTTCTTAGAACGATGGCTTCGCCCGAGCGCTCAGAGCAGTTGTTGACTTCCATCCGGGCCTTGTCGGACAACGCGTTGGATGCGATGGCGGCGCTCGATGGTATTCCAGAAGAACAATACCCAATTTTCCGCGCACACATCCGTGGTGAGCCGAATCCCTTTTTGGAGGAGGTCGGCGCAGTTGACGGGAAGCTTCGAACGGGTGATGTAATCCTAATGACAGGTACGGCTCAACGCTCGAAGCTTTTGGCAGCGGCCCAAAAACCCTTCTACGTGTACGGAAAGTCCAGCCATGTGGCACTGGTCCATGCTGACTTCATCTGTATCGATGCGATCCCTGGAGCCGGTGTATCCAACCGGTTGATTCAAGACGTCCTGGCAGATGTCGAAGATGATTGGCGGGTTATCCGCTTCAAAGGGATAGATGAGCGGCATGCCGATGTCATTCGGCGCGCGTGCAGTTACTACCTTGCGCAGCCTTACAAAATCAAACCGAGTTGGAAATCCGGCCGAGATCACGCCTACTGTTCGGAGCTTGTTCGAAAGGTGTACCGAGACATCGGGCTGACCGGCACAGGTATCAACGCGAGCCCGATCGTTGCACCCGCTCACTTCGACCAGTTGGCGGATCTTCATACGCAGTGGCGGGACGTCACCGCTGATGCAAAGATCTACGTGGACGTCTGCAGGAAGTACTCGGCGATGTTAAAGGTTACAGCCAAAATTTTCATACACGGTCTCGAACTCAATCGCTTGAGGTTCACGGACAGGAAGAATGCACTGAAGCAAGCCCAATTAGCAATGTCCAAGAAGTTGCTCACAAAGGAGAAGTACATTGCAATGGTAAAAGAGACGAAGGAGATCGAGGCATCTCTCCATCACCATTTTTGGGACACAGGAAAGCCCCTAAATCGTGCTGCTGAGCAGCCGACTTGAGCCGCTGCCTGCTGTTTGCGCGTTAGCAGCGGTTGCGCGTTGGTCACGCTGCTAACTCGATCAAATTGGCCTGAGACTCAGCTGTCGTGGTCGCGCCCCTCAGCTACATCTAACTAATCTGTCAGGGCTTCGTTCCCATCCGTGGTGATCGCATCAGCATCCCCACGAGGGCGCCCTGACTTGATCTTCTTCGGCACCTGCCCCATGTCGAATGTGCGCACGCTCTCCGGCCCCTGGATCATCAGGTGCTGTTCAGCCTTGGCGAGATACACCAGATTCACACGCAGCGCCTGCCGCTTCTCGGTGTCGTCCCAGTTGATCTGGCCAACGCCGATGCCGTGTCCACGCTTTTCGTAGCGCCTCTTCAGCCAGGCTTGATTGCTGTTCCAGTAGGCGCCCTTACCTTCCGTCACCGCATCTACCCAGTATTCGCCGATCTGCTTCGCGATGAACTCGTCGTGGTTCGACTCTGCTGAGTAGAACAAGATGACATGCAGATGTAGCCCTGTTTCCTCACCTTGCTCGATCGCCCATACAAAGCCCTTGATGCCCGCCATGAGCGTATTGAAGCGTCGCGCTGCGAAGAATCTGTCGCGGTGCTCCTGGATCGTCTCCGGCGTGATCCATCGACGGTACTGCGGCTTGTAGCGCAACGTCAGAGAGAGAGAACCAACCATCGGGATCGTCCTGTCTCGTTGGAGAACATCTCCTCCTCCAACTCCAGCACGTTCTTCGTATTCCGCATCGCGTTCACCTGCCTCAAGCGTTCATGCTCCTTGAACACACGAGACTGGCAACGCAACCGGATCCGCTCAATCAACGTATTGAACACGTCCATGCCACGCATGCCATCGGTACTCACAACGTCTGCGGGCTCACCCAGTGACAATCGATACGGACCGATCAGACCGAGGTCCTTGCAAACATCGTAGAACACGTCGACTCGGATCGAATAGCGGTACAGGTCCGAGTATCGTTCCAGCCAGTCGTTTATCTTCTTGTAGTAGCGCTTACCAAGAAACTGCTCGCGAATCCTCTTCAACCCGCTGTAACGAGTAGGCTCTTCTACGAACCCTCCCCATCCCTTCTCGATTGCTCGAACGAATTTCTCGATAGCGAACAGGTGTCGTGATCCATAGCCCTTGTGGAAAACGACGGTATCCTTGCCGTCTACCTCCGTTTGTTCAAGGTTCACACGCTCATCAAGGCGAGCGAATACCTCCAGTGCTTCCTGGTCTTCAGTGGAATGTTGCATGGTTGCTTAATGATGTGTCGCACTGATGTGTGCGACGGTGATTGACTTGGTCTCTGGTTCGAGTGACAGCTACATGACTTGCCAGTTGTGCTTGTCGATGAACTGGAGACCTTCCTCTGTTGTCGTTGACTGCTCGATGCGAGGTGCCATCGAAGGCTGCTCAGATACTCTGCTAGTCCCGAGAAGAAGATGACCTACTCCTATCCTTCCTCCGGTAAGGACTGCGCATGGGGAGCTGTCCTACCCTTGGGGTTGATGTATTCCAAGGGAAGCAGAAATGGCTTGCACTCGATGAGCACGAGAATCTCGGCGATTCAATCATCGACACCCTGGAGAGACTCGGCTTTGCTTTCGGCCTCTCATATACATACATGTCCACGCAGTAAAAATCCCATACACGACGAAGCTACCTCGCATTGCATTCGATACTTAACAGCAACCACCACGAGATGACACTCGATACGTTGCTGGTTACATGGCAGCCCACCGGACGTACCGATGAGCCACACACGCGAGTCAGAGAACAGTTACGCCCTCATGCGCTGGCTTCTACGCAGTGCTATCACCTTCGCTGTCGTGCACGGTGCTGGCATGATCTTTTGCGATCAGCGCTTCCGGCACCTTGGTGCCACAGTGCGGACACGACACGTACACGGTCTTCATCTCACGGCGCACGTTCGACATCAGGGTCTTGAGTGTCTGCACGGACGTTTCCCAACCCTTGCCGCTCAGTAACTCAGCCAACCCCTCGTAGGATGCACCATCTTTGCGCTTCTCCTCCAGCACGGGGAAGAGCTCGCGCACGACATCAATCGCTGTGTGCTTCTTGGGGGGCACATACGCCAGCACGGCAGCTTTGAGCGCATCGATGTCCGGTTGATCGACGCTTTTCTTTTGCATGCGCTGAGTAGCTTGGGTCAGCGCAGCATTCATTGACACACGGTTCGCTGCGCCGGAGTTCTCGGTTGCGTTGGTATTCATTTCGGTTCCTTCAAAATTTACATGGCGCCCACGCCCGCATTGACGGCAGCGCCTCGGTGGATGGATGGCTCGTTGACGTTGGAGTGCCTCTCGTTGACCGCCTAACACAGCCCGCGCACGCCAAGCCCCAGTGTTTCGCCAGGCACGGCATTGCGAGGAATGCCGATCACCAGCCTGATGGGACCGGTGACCGGCGATAGCGCTGGCGAGACAGGGGCCAGACGCAACCTCTTGATCGAAAAGACAAAGAGCCAATTCCGATATGCCTCACACGCTTGCACGCGCTTGGTGCAGCGCTCCCGGCCTGCCTGCTCTGACAGGACCAACTCCAGCCTGAGCTTCGAGCTGGAATAGCGCGAACGCTCAAAGAGGTAAGCGGTAACCTGTTGGCCCAAAAGGGAAAGAGCTATTTCGGACATCCACCACGGCGGCGTGTACCCACTCCGGAGCGAGCGCATTTCGCTGTTTCAGGCGAGAACGACGCATGGCTTGGGCCTCCTTCGACATCTTCCGTTTGGGCAGACGACCCATACCGAAACGATTGCACTTCACTCGCGGATCAACGCAGATGTAACGGTCACGTCGCGCCAGGCGGCGCAGCACTTGCACCAGATTCACACGCTTCGCTGCGTCCTTGCTGTGGACCTTGCCGACACCAGCGAACTTCGTTGAGCAAATGTTCAGATTGCGATACGTGCCCTTTCCCTTCGTAATCGCATCGACCCAGTAGCGACCGATCAACTCACCCAACCATTCGGCGGTATGCGGCTCCGTGTCGTCGAAGAAGAACACGACACGCAGATAGAATCCCGTGTACGACCACTCGATGCGCCAGACATAACCGGCGAGGTTCCGGAAAATCGCGGGCTTGGCCCGCATGTTGTCCAACAACCGATCACGGTCGGCGACCACGGCTGACGCATCGTGATGCTCCTCCAACTCCGACGAATTTGCTTCTTCGCCCGCCCTGGCGCGCAAAGCCGCCATATCCTTCGCACGCTCCTCTTCCACCATGTTGACGATCTCGTCGACACGCTCTTCATCAATGGAGCAGTCGATACTCCACAGTTCCAGATGCACAGGGAGAAGTGCACCGTTACGTTCAAACAACGCGTCGACATAACGCCGCACGCTCTTGTCGTTGTCGTCGCTGGCGTTGTTCCAGTCATTAAGCTGCTTGACGATCCCGACACGTGTACCCTGCTCTCGCAGGGTGTTGATGAAATCAACAAACACTTCGGCCTCGATACGCGAACCATCCTCAAACTGACGGTCCGGGCCGGCCAAGGTACAACGGCAAATATCGTGCGCCGCGAAGCAGTCAAAAAAGAGTTGCACCGGTGGCGAGTGCCGAGAGCGGCGTGAATACAACTGTGCCATCGCGCCCGGTGCGCTGAAATACTCACTCAGCGTCGACGCCGGAACCGATTTCTTCTTGCCGTTCTGCTCCACGATCTCGAACGCAACATCCGTTGTTCTGATGACCCGGAACATAAATGTCACCACGCTTACCAATGAACCCGCTCGCCGATTGAGGATGATCGGGTTGCCTTGACGGTTCAATACGACGCTGTGCGCCGCGTTCAGGCTACGGACATCATCGACCAGATCTCTCTGCTCGACTTCGAACCACTTCTGTTTCTTTTTTTCCATGCATTTCTCCTATGCATGAACACGGCTACTACGAGTTGACGACCTGTTGACGCGCGAATGCTGCAGAGGTGCCGCTTAGATCTGCGACACACTCTCCAGTCCTCAACGAGATCCGACCGCCTCGCCATGTCCGGCTTATCGGTAGCTAGTCAGGGAATGCGGTACGGGGAAGTAGGCTGCGTTCAGTACAACCCAGGCCGCCTTGTCACTGCCGATAACGATGCGGGCTCGATCGGACGAGCAGAGCACGGTCAAGGCACGGTCTAGCGCGGCCTTGGTCATCCCAATGTTCGGCGCATAGTCGCGAAGGTGACTGCGCTTGATCGCCAACTGTCCGGTTTTCTGCACGTAGTGGCGCAGACATTGTTCAAGGTGGCCGGCTTCCACGAATTCACGAGGCACCTTTGGTTTCGGTGCGAAGCGACGTTTATAGTGCTCCGTGAAAAATTCACCGATACGCAAGGCACGCTCTACGGTTTCGCCCGAGATGTCACCAGCCCAGCCTTCAAAAGAATGAAGCCCTGCGGCAATGCGTTGGATGATCTCTGGCTGGCGTGCGACGTGTTCGGGCAGAGGCTCCAAATCACCACCACGTGCTCCGCGCTGCTGATAACGCTGAACCACCATCTCCGTAGCACGAAGCCCATCCGCACGGAACTTCACAACGGGACGCTGCAGCCGAAGGCGAACCAGTCGCACTGTGTCGCGCAGAAACTCCATGCATGCCTCATTCCACAGTGGCGTATCGGCCTTGAGCAGGCGGATGACGCGTGGGCCACCATCGTATTCCACGAAGATCTCACGGGCGCCGAGGCCCGAATTCCTGTAGCGCGCTCCGTGCTTCTTGTCGAACTCGCGCAGGATATGCGGTTGGGTCCAGCGTCCAGAGGTGACACGCGGCCCAACAATGTTCCCACGACCGGACGACTTCAGGGCAACGCTGAATGTCTGACCGTCGTACAGTTTGACGCGCGTATTGCCATGGCGCGTAATGCTGCCCGACTGCAGCGCCGTGAACTCATCATCGATCTCATTCATTACTGGATACGACACGAGACTGTCGATCATGGCCTCCATCGTGCCGCTGAACTGGATATGGGACTCGAACGGGTGGCGCGACCCGCCTTTGTCGTTCGGGCGTTGCTCTGAGTCTTCCTCATCGTCATCATCGCAGGCCGCTACATCAGCGTCCTCGTACAGCGCTATCTCGTTAGGGTCGTCTTTCAGGTACGCGGCATGGAAGCGGGACATGCTGTCGTAGGCGTAATTTTTTGCGACGGTTTTGCCACAACCAGATACTCCGCTGATCGTGGTGTTGACGCCGATTGGCCCTCTCTTTCCGCTTTCCGACTCAAGGTCGACCGCAGGATTAACGTATGCAAGACCGGCGTGAAGCACAGTCGCACCATCAATGGAGCTGGGGATGCCTATTTGCACCAAGAGGTCATACATGCTGCGCATGCGTGGGCCGAAGGCTTCGTCGGGAAATTGATCGA
Organism: Ralstonia insidiosa; assembly: GCF_008801405.1. Taxonomy (NCBI): domain Bacteria; kingdom Pseudomonadati; phylum Pseudomonadota; class Betaproteobacteria; order Burkholderiales; family Burkholderiaceae; genus Ralstonia; species Ralstonia insidiosa. Next base: position 130,049 of record NZ_VZPV01000001.1, read on the forward strand.
GATGGAACAAAGAGGCGCAGTAATTCAGAGGAAACATAGTGATCCTTGTTGGCTCGCCAGCAACAGACGACATCACGCATTCGCGTGGCACTGTGGTCTCGTGTTGTGTCGAGCTATGTTTAGGGATGGCTAGGGCATAAACCCCGGTGCGCGGTAGCACCGGGTTGTCGCAACATCATTGGCGCGTAGTTGCCCTGTGTCGGGTCGCGCTGCTGCGCGATACGTTTTCGACGAACTTGCGGAATTCCGCGTCGGCGAATTCACGCGATGCGCGCTCGTAAAACGTGCCGAATGTTGCGGCACTGAACTGCAGCCCGTGCGATGCCAATGTTGCGAGAATCCGCCTCGTCGGCACGCCTCGTTCTTTGGCTGCCTTGATGCTCGGTAGCAGCTCCAGAAAGTGTGCTCGCGCGTTTGCTTGCAACCCGTCAAGTTCACGGGCGACACGCTTGGCATCGAAGTTGTCGAGCGGATCGGAGGGCTTCTTTGCGTTGGTTGTCATTTCGACCTCCGCATTACGCCGACGCGGCGTTACCGTCAACCGTCTGCGCAGCCAGCATCTGGGCCTCCCACTCTTCCGCACACTTGCGCGGGATGACGACGCGGCGGCCAAGGCGCAGTTCTTTCGGCCCTTTACCCTGGGCCTTCAGGGAATAGTAGTAGACACGGCTGAAGTGATATGCCGCGCAGAATTGGGGAATGGTGTAGCTGAATTCCATATTTCCTCGACTCCTTCGTAAGAGGTTACTCACCCGAGCAACCTTGAAGCGAGGTTATGTGCTCCCGAAGCGGATAAAAATTTGTACGCGCTGCCTAAATATGTTTTTGCGCAGCGTAAAAACATATTTGCGCTACGCAGGCATGATTTCTATTTTTTCCTCGGGGGTCTTCCTGGTCGTTGCGCGTCATTTGGTATTTCCAGCCCGCCCTCTTTGCCTGCCTCTCGAATCCACTTCTTGATGGTTGGTTCGTCCGGGATATCGAAATTGTCAGAAAAGACCTTCTCGCTGAGCTTTAGCCCGTTGATGACACCCTTCGCAACCTCGCCGATCCTGAGCGTGCCATCACGTTCCCAGATGCACTTCGCTTCAAATTCGGTGTAGAGCTTCGCCCTCGCAAGATCATCGTTTGCCTTGCCCGCACCGTTTTCAAAAGCAACACGTCGCGAGTTCCGCATTGCGCTGACCGCCTCCATCGCGGCCGAGTGCTTGAGTGCATACCCTCCGAGCAACGATTCGGCAAACAATGTCATTCCAAGGGCAGATGCTTTTTCGGCCTGCTTCTGTGCAATCGCGAACCTCAAATGGGAGGCAACGACGAAAATATTGACCGCCGCTTCCCCTACTGCAGACAGGGACGTGCTCCCGTCGAGGGTGGCATTACCTGCGGCGCGATATTGCGACACCTCTTTTAGCCACCAATCCCGCCATTGCTCGTAGCCGTCGCTGAGGCTCGGATAGTTTTTACGGCTGCCTCTACTCCACTCACGGCGCAGCCGCAACGCGGCTTCACGCTCAAGAGAAGGGATGATGCGATCGACAACCATCGAGTGACCTTGGTCAAGCTCCTTCAGCCATTCACCTCCAGGCTGCCACGCGAAGTCCGCGGGCTCAATATCAAACGGGACGGGCCCTAGAAACGCGTCGGGTCCTACGTATTCGTCTGAATTGTCAATCTTTCCCATCATGCGTTCTCTGATTCGCTGGCTAGCGCAGAAACTGGTCGGTTAAGCTTCGCGACGGCCGCCGACAGGTGCTCGGGCGCAAGATGCGCGTACCGCAGCGTCATCGTCAAATCGGCGTGACCAAGTAGCTCGCGCACCGTGTTGAGATCCACGCCCGCCATAACGAGCCGGGACGCGAAGTGGTGGCGCATGTCATGCCATCGGAAATGCGTGATCTTTGCGTCGTTGAGCAGCTTGGACCATGCGGTTTTTACGTCGGTCCGCACGCCTCCGGCCGCGCTCGCGAAAACAATGCTGTGCTGCGTCTGTTGCTGGCGCCATGCCTTGAGCGTTGCTAGTGCTTCGTCGTTTAGTGGAATGTGGCGCTGCTTTCCGGACTTCGCCAAAGCGTCAATCACGGTCAAGATTGCACGGTCGAGGTTTACATGCTGCCAGTTGAGCTTTAACAGCTCACCTTGCCGAAGGCCGGTGTTGATCGAAAGTAGCACCGCAGGCTTGAGGTAGTCGACGAAGGCAAGGCTGCGTAGGTCTGGCATCGGTTCGTATCCCCTCGCGGCGCGCCATGCGTTCGCCGACTCACGGCCGGTGCGTTCACGCTCTTCGCGAGCATCTAGCGCCATGCGCAATCGGGTCTCTTCGTCGCCCGACAGCCAGCGCACCTTACCGCTGGGTGCCTGTAATGCCTTCACCGTCCGCATAGGGTGCTCGGCAATCAAACCCCATTCGAGCGCCCGAGAAAACAGGCCGCGCAGCGCCGATAGGTCTCGATTGGCTGTGGATGCGCTGACGTTAGCCTTGAGGCGGTTGGAGCGCCACTTCTCGATGATCCACGCATTGAACTCGCTGATCGGCTTGTCGAGGTGTTGGGCGAACGACTTGCGCAGACGTGCCGTTGTCGCAGCGCTGCTTTTGGTGTTGGCAGCGAGCCAGTCGGCGTAACGATCATCGATGAATTTCGCGAGCGTTGGCGTGCCGACAATCTTTTCGGCTTCCACCTTTCGGCGACGGCGCTCAAGCACATCCGCTGTCGTGTCGCCCGTCTTGTCTACGTCGCGCAGGGATTTTTTCGCCAGCTCACGCGCCTCGCCAGGGTTCAAGTCTGGCCAGTAGCCGAGCACGCGCCGCCCGCGCGAGCCGTCGGGCTTCGTCCATCGGATTGTGTAGCTAATCCGGCCGGCGGGCGTCACCTTCACCACGAACGCGCGCACGTCGGCATCCACGAATTCCTGGTACCTGCCGGTTGGTATGATTGACCGCAAGAAATCGCGGTCGATTTTGAATCTTTGCCCCATGCCCTAGACCCTGCCAATAAGGCAAAAGTATAGCTTAGGGCCGAATTAGGGCCAATCACGCCGTGAACAAGCAAGTACACACCTGAACACGGGTTACATAAGTAGCTGATTTTTCAATAAAAAAATACACCAACTTACCTCAAAGAACATGTTTCTCGGCTCTCCGAAGGCAGGGGTTGCTGGTTCGATCCCAGCCGGGCGCGCCAAACACTCACCGAATTGCGCAAAATGTTGGGGCGGTCCTGCGCCCGAGTCACGTTTCTGCCGCAATCCATGGCGTCGCCGCCAAATACGGTGCAAGACAGGATCAAGCCCCGCCCCGCGCGCTTTCGCGATCCCCAATTCCGTCGATCGAAGATCAGGCACGCTGGGGAACATCACCCGTCAGGAGTCGAGCAGTGAGCCGTTACTGGAGCGATGTGGTTCAGCAACTTGTGCCGTATGTCCCGGGTGAACAACCCGCGCTGGCGCACCCGGTCAAGCTGAACACCAACGAGAACCCCTACCCACCGTCGCCGCGCGTGGTTGAGGCCATCGCCCGTGAACTGGGCGACACGGGCAACAGCCTGCGCCGCTATCCCGATCCGCTGTCGCGCCGGCTGCGCGAGACGGTCGCCGCGCATCACGGCTTGCAGCCCGAGCAGGTGTTTGCAGGCAACGGTTCAGACGAGGTGCTGGCGCACGTATTCCAAGCGCTGCTCAAGCACGACAAGCCGCTGCGTTTTCCCGACATTTCGTACAGCTTCTACCCGACCTACGCCCGGCTGTACGGCGTGCAGTGCGACGTGATTCCGCTGGCCGACGATTTTTCGATCAACGCTGATGACTATCTGGGCGACGCGGGCGGTGTGCTGTTCCCGAACCCGAACGCGCCGACCGGCCATGCGTTGCCGCTGGCAGAGATCGAGCGGATCGTCGCGGCCAACCCGTCGTCTGTGGTGGTGATTGACGAAGCGTATGTGGATTTCGGTGCTCAGTCGGCAATCTCGCTCGTCGACCGCTATCCGAATCTGCTGGTCGTGCATACGACGTCCAAGTCCCGCTCGCTCGCCGGCATGCGGGTCGGCTTTGCGTTTGGCCACGCAGCGCTCATCGAAGCGCTCAACCGCGTGAAGGACAGCTTCAACTCGTACCCGCTGGATCGCCTTGCCCAAGTGGCAGCCCAGGCGGCTTACGAAGACGACACCTACTTCCGCACCACCTGCGCGCGCGTGATCGCCAGCCGCGATCGGCTGACACAAGCCCTGCACACCCTGGGGTTCGAGGTCGTGCCGTCGGCCGCGAACTTTGTCTTCGCACGGCATCCTGCACACGATGCCGCCACGCTGGCGGCGCACCTGAAAGCGCAGGAAATCTTTGTACGTCATTTCAAGCTGCCGCGCATCGACCAGCATCTGCGCATCACGGTCGGCAGCGATGACGAATGCGACGCATTCATCGAGGCGCTGCGCGACCTGCTGGCCTGACCCCCGCGACAAATTGCCATCCCCGGCGGGCAAGCATCGGCGGCCTCGATGGGGCAGCCCGCCAGATGGGGGATGGCAAGCCCCGTTGCCGCGCCATTCCCCAGCCACACGGCCTATCTGCACACTTTCACTGACTGCATTACCAACCAGCGAAGTCAGTGATTACTGCACGTAGGTAAGGGGAACATTGACCAGACGCAGGTGCCGCCAGCCGATTGCTGTGCCAGAATGCACGAGCGGGAAAATGGCGCGCCGACGCCGTCCGCTGTCCCCTAGGGCGAGCCGGTGCGTAAGCACCAGCGCGGCACGGGACGCCACACAACACACTCCCACAAAAGGAATCAGCATGTCCAATCGTCGTCAATTCCTGAAGAGCATCCCGATCGTGGCCGCCGCGGGCGCCGTCATGTCGATGTCGGATCTGGCTCTGGCAGCACCGATGGTGGCGGAGACCGACCCGCAAGCCGCCGCCCTCGGCTACAAGGCCGACACCACCAAGGTCGACAAGGCCAAGTTCCCGAAGCACGCAGCAGATCAACACTGCGGCAACTGCGCCCTGTACCAAGGCGGCACGGCAGCACAAGGCGGCTGCCCGCTGTTCGCCGGCAAGGACGTTGCCAACAAGGGCTGGTGCAGCGCCTGGGCGAAGAAGGCCTAAGCTACACAGGCTGGCCACTCGCCAACGAAACGGACCCTGCGGGGTCCGTTTTTGTTTTGCCGATGCCGCTCTACAATGCGTGCCATGCCGTTCACATTCACGCCCACCGTCCTCGTCATCGACGACGAACCCCATATCCGCCGCTTCGTCCGCGCTGCGCTGGAGGAAGAAGGCTGCGAAGTCCATGAAGCCGACCGCGTCGAACGCGGGCTGATCGAGGCCGGCACACGCCAGCCGGACGCCGTGATCCTCGACCTTGGCCTGCCCGATGGCGACGGTATGCAGTTGATCCGAGAGTTGCGCACCTGGACGGAGGTGCCGGTGCTGGTGCTCTCGGCCCGCGTAGATGAGCGCGACAAGATCGAGGCGCTCGATGCCGGTGCGGATGACTACCTCACCAAACCCTTTGGCGTGGGCGAACTGATCGCCCGCCTGCGCGTGCTGCTGCGCCGACATGCCAAGCGTGGTGAAGACGGCGGCAGCGTCATCCGCTTCGGCGAGGTGGAGGTCGACCTGGCGCGCCGCCTGGTCACCCGCAACGGCGAGGCCGTGCACCTCACTCCGATCGAATATCGCCTGCTGGCGGTGCTGCTCGGCCGGCGCGGTACCGTGATGACCCACCGCGAGCTGCTGCGCGAAGTCTGGGGCCCAGCGCACTCTGACAGCAGCCACTACCTGCGCATCTATATGGGCCACCTGCGCCACAAGCTTGAGCGCGACCCCGCGCGGCCCGAGTACCTGCTGACCGAGGTCGGCGTCGGGTACCGCTTTACGGCCTGAGCCTTACTGTTCCTTGATGCCCGCGGCGCGCACGATGCGGCCGTTGCTGTCGTATTCCGCGCGGATAGCGGCAGCAAATTGCTCGGGCGTGCCGCCTGCCGGCACCACGGCGGCCTGCGTGAGTCGATCGCGCAGGTCGGGCGCGGCCAGCGCCTTGTTGATCTCCGCATTCAGCCGCGTGATGACCGGCACGGGCGTCTTGGCCGGCGCAAACACACCGAACGTTGACGCCATGTTGGCCTTGGCATAACCAAGTTCGGCAAAGGTCGGCACGTTCGGCAGCGCATCGAGCCGGTGCGGCGCGCCCACCGCAAGGGGGCGCAGTTTGCCGCTGGCGATATGCTGCATCAGCGTCGGGCCGACATTAGTCGACATCACCTCCACCTGCCCGCCCAGCGCGTCCGTCAGTTGCTGGCCACCGCCCTTGTACGGAATCAGCGTGATATCGACACGCGCCTGCGTCTTGATCTGCTCCAGCGCCAGATGCCCCACCGTGCCCAGACCCGACGTCGACCAGCGGATCGAACCCGGCTTGGCGCGCGACTGGCCCAGCATGTCGGCAAAGCTCTTGCCCGTGAACGACGGCGTGCCCAGCAGGATCATCGGCGCGTACATGACGTTGGCCACGGGGGCGATGTCCTTCTGCGGGTCATACGGCAGCTTGCCGAAATGCGGGTTGAGCGTCAGTGGGCTCACCGACGAAAAGCCCAGCGTATAGCCATCGGGCGCAGCCTTGGCCACCGCATCCATGCCGATACTGCCGCCCGCACCGGCGCGATTCTCCACCACCACCGGCTGACCAAGCTGTGCCGAGAGCTTCTCCCCCAGGGCACGGGCCACGTTGTCGGAAATCCCACCGGTCGGATAGGCGACGATGATGCGGATCGGCTTGGCCGGGTAGTCCTGCGCCTGCACGGGCACCGCAGCGAGCAGCGAAACACCAGCACACAGCAGCGCAGCAGAAGCAATCAGACGACGACGGGCAGAACGTTCAGCAGTCATGGCGCGCAGGAGGGGCAATCAGAAAATGCCATTGTAGGCGGATGCCCCGGCAGTCTTGCCCCGCCATATCAAGACAACAAGGCAAAAGAAAAGGCGCCCGAAGGCGCCTTTCCGTTCCCAATCGAGTGACAGCGTCGATTAGAAGATGTGGCGGATACCCACGCCAGCGCTGGTCTGGTTCGACTTGCCAATGCCGGTTGCGTTGCCGCCACCCGACAGTTGCGGCAGTGCTGCGTCCTTGACCTTGTTGTAGTCGATCGTGCCGTAGACTTGCGTGCGCTTGGACAGAGCGTATTCGGCCAGCAGAACGCCGGTGTAGCGCTTGCCGTCGTTGCCGGCGGTCAGCTGTGCGTTGCTGATGCTGTCGTAGTAGAACGCGCCCGTCAGAGCCAGTGCCGGGGTGACGTTGTACGTCACGCCCAGGATGCCGACGTGGTCACGACGCTTCGTCGCGCCCGGGGTCAGGCCAGCGCCCGTGGTGGCGTTGCCGTAGATGTTCAGGCCGAAGGCGCTGCCACCAACGCAGTTCGACGAGCTGTTCACGCAACCGGTGGCATCGCTGCTGTCGATGTAGCCCACGTACAGCTTGGCCGGCCCAACGGTGTAGTTACCGCCGATACCCCACACGGTTTGCTTGTTGCCAGCGATGTCCTTGTGCTGCTGTGCGAAGCCGCCGATGTAGGCCGGGCCGAATTCATAGGCCACCGTGCCGCCAACGTACGAGTTCTGGCTAGCAGCGCCAGCCACTTCACCAAAGCCGTAGGCCAGGCCGACCGACAGGCCGTTCCACTTGCCTTCGTACTTCAGCATGTTCGACTCGCGCAGACCGGTCAGGCCGTAGTACATCCACGAGTTGCCGTCGTAGTTACCCACGCCCAGCGGGTCAAAGTTGCCGCCAGTCGTAAAGCCGAAGTTGTATTGACGGCCCAGCGTGATGGTGCCCAGGTCCTTGTTCTGCAGACCCACGAACGATTGACGATTGAACAGCGTACCCTTGCTGCTCATCGTGCCCGAATCGGAATTGAAGCCGCTTTCCAGCACGAACAGTGCCTTGTTGCCACCACCCAGGTCTTCCGAGCCCTTCAGGCCCCAGCGGCTGTTGGACACAGCACCGCTTTCCATCTGGGTCACGCTGTTGCCAGCTTGGTTAGCGTTGTTGATGTAGTGAATGCTGGTATCGACAATACCGTACAGCGTCACGCTCGATTGGGCGTAGGCAGAACCTGCGAACAGGGCGCCAACTGCAACCAGAATGGCAGACTTTTTCATGTGGGCTCGTAATAAAAGAGTTGTCTCAAACCGCCCGCCCCCGTGTGCATGAGGTTGGGCTCCTCCGTTCCTTTGCTTCCGTGTCGGAAGTGCCGCGCAAATTTAACAAAAGCCCTTATGCGCGGCAAAGCAATTCACAGAATCGCGCCACCAAGTGTGGTAAGCACGCATCGCTCTTAATGCGCTGCACCAAAACAGCCTCCGACAAGGCTTGCCGGCTCGTCGCGCCCTGCTGTGGTGCACCAAGATTGGCTCGCGGGCTTCCAATACTCCCTGTTTAGGCAAAAAGGTGGCCCCCGCCCCCCGACACTCCCGCCTTTGGTGGGTTTTGCGGCGCCATTCACGCTGACTCGCATCATTTCGGCGCTCACAACAAACCGTTCGTCGCACCACCGTGGATACGGCCATCCCTCTGACCTACGCTTCAGGCCGTGGCAGGACAGTCAAAAGACCACGCCTTAAAACAGCATCGAAAATCAGTTGAAGAAGGAGTTCGCCATGCGACTCAAGCAAATTGGAATGGCCGCGCTGTTGGCGGCAGGTGCCCTGGCGGCGGGCGGCGCTTGGGCGCAGGCCAGCCGCGTGGAGGTGTTCGGGCAGGCCGCCCGCGCCGAACGTTTTGACGTCTATAGCGATGGTGCCCGCACCGGGCGCTTCGACACCTACACAGAAGGCGCGCGCAGCGGCCGCTTTGACCCGTATTCGGACGGCATGCGCAGTGACCCGGCCGGCCGCACCCGCGACGGTGGTGGCTCAGTCTATGGTTATCCGGTACCGAGTTGATACGGAAAGCGCACATTGTTCACGCGCTTTCTTCAGTTAAGGGCCGGTCTCCAGGCACCCTCCGTTTTCCGCCTTTGGCCCAATCCGGCCCCGTTGGTGTTGCATCAGCGGGGCTTTTTCGTGACTGCCGCGTGCTCAACAAAAACGGGACGGTGCCGATTGGCAACCGTCCCGTCTTATATGGATGGCGAAGATCGTTACTTGGTCACGCCCACGCGGTCACGCGACACATCCATCACCATGCGCGTAAGCAGGTACAGGCGCGGCACGATGGAGTTCAGGTCGACGTACTCGGCGTCATTCGAGTGCGCCCCGAAGCTGGCCAGGCCGAAGCGCTCGATCACCGGCGCCTTGGTCTTGGAGGCGGCGAAGGCCGCATCCGTACCACCACCCTCTGCCTTGTCATCAATCTCCAGTGTCTTGCCAAGCTCGCCGTAGATCTTCTGGGCATGCTCGGCCAGCGCGCGCGAAGCCGGCGTGGCCTCCAGAGGCGGGCGGCGGCGCTCGAACTTGGCCGTCACCTGCGTATCGGGAATCAGCTTGTTCTTGATGCGCTCGTTGACGGTCTCTTCCAGCTTGTCGGCATCGGCCGCGCGCAGCAGGCGCACGTCTGCCTGGGCGCTCGCCACGGCCGGAATCACGTTGCGGTTGGTGCCGGCCTGCGACACCGTCCAATTGACCTTGAGGCCGGTCTCCGGCTTGGACAGATCGCGCATCTGCAGCACCTGGTGCGACAGCTCGTACAGCGCGTTGCGGCCCTGCTCCGGCGCGCCGCCCGCGTGCGAGGCCTTGCCCTTCACATCCAGCAGGATGGCACCGATGCCGCTGGTGGCCAGCGACAGCTTGTCGGAGGTCACACGCGTGCCCTCGCACGAGAACACGGCGTCTTGTTCGGCGCCCAGCTTGGCCTGCATGGCGCGCGCGCCCGGCGAGCTGATCTCTTCATCGCCGTTGATGAGCACGGTGAGCGTGCCGTATTTCTTGAAGCCAACCGCCTGCAGGATCGACACGGTGTGCAGGATGACGGCCACGCCGTTCTTGTCGTCGGCGATACCCAGGCCGTAGGCGCGGTCGCCATCGATGCGGAACGGCTGCTGCGCGAGCATGCCCTTGAGGTACACCGTATCCATGTGCGCGATCAGCATGATGTTGCGCGTGCCCTCGCCCTTGAAGCGCGCGAGCACCATCTTGCCGATCTTCTCGGGCGTGTCGGCCATGCGGTACGCGTGGTCGCTCGGGTCGATCAGCTTGACGTCGCCACCCAGCAGGCGCAGGCGGTCGGCAATCACGCCGGCAATCTTGTCCAGGCCTTCGATGTCCTTGCTGCCGGATTCAATCGACACCAGCGTCTTCATGGTGTCGATCAGTGCAGGCTTTTCCTGCTGGGCGCGCTTATAGATCTCAGCAGGGGGCACGGCGGCGGCCTGACCCGCCACCAATGCACCGCCCATCGCCAGCGCTGCCAGCATGACCGACCGCATTCCCCTCACCATCGACTTGGCTCTCATGGACGTTCCTCACCTATGTAGTTATGGTCTGCAACAAAATCAGACTGCGATTTTCGCACGCCCGCCTGATGGTTGCCTGGAGCCCTCCCCCTCGCTGAATAGGGCTTCTGACCCAACGCAATGGAATATCGGCAGTGCTGCCTAAAATCGCACCTGAAACGACAGCACACCGCTGACACTGTCGCTACAATTGCTGCCATGCAATACATCCATGTCGTCAACGGCGATGTTGCCGGCGCCACGCTCAAGCAGGCGCTCGCACAGGCAGGCCGCCCCGATTCCGTCGTAGTGCTGCGCGACGACCTCGCCGTCGGGCCGCTGGCCGACGTCGATAGCGTGGCCATGGCGCGCTCGGGCTTCTGGCAGCGCGTGGCGCCCACCAGCAGCATCGATTTCGCCACTGAAATGCGCGACGCACTGGCGTCATTGGCAGACCTGCGCGATGCCACCACCGAGGTGGCGATCTGGCACGGCCAGAGTGCGTCGGACCAACTCATGCTGCGCCGGGTGGCGTTCCATCTGCATCAATCGCCGCAGCGGATCAACGAAATCGGCATGGATGCGCGCGAACTGGAAACGCCCAACGGCCAGGGGCCACTCACGACCATCGGCATGTATTCCGGGGCGCGACTGGCGCGGCGGTTCTCGACCATCGCACCGGTATCCGTGCTGCGCATCGGTCGCCTGGCGTACGAGTGGCAGCAGACCGTGCGCGAGAACGCCGACGTGCGCCTGTGGAAGGGCAACACGCTGGTACCGGTGTCATACGCCACGGTCGACGAAGTGATTCTGGAGCACGTGCCGACCGACTGGGCCAGCGCACGCGACGTGGTCGGCAGCATCATGGGCGCCATCGATGGGTTGCTCGCCAGCGACTGGTTCGTCTTCTGGCGTTGCCGCGAACTGGTCGGCAACGGCCAGTTGCTGCTGCGCGGTGAAGCCGACTCGCTCTCCACATGCGAGCTGCGCCGCAATGTGAGCGTGGCGATTTAAGTTCACCGCAGTCGGGCCGTTGATAGGCCTATCCAAAAGGAGCGCCCAGAGCGCTCCTTTTTTGTTCACCCCGTCTTCTCAGTGTGTGCCTACAGGCTGGCAGGCTTCGGCCGTCAATCCAGAAGCAGACCAACCATCCCATTCCGGGGGCACACGTGGACATCTCTTCCCTCAGCAGCAATGCATCGCTGTATGCGACGAGCAGCCTCTCGTCGACCAGCGCGACTACCGCAACAACGGCCACTTCCACCAGCGACACGTCCGGCACCACCGGCACGACGCCGGTACGCCACCATCGCCATCATGGCGGCGGCGGTGGCGGCGGTGATTTCATGCAAGCGATCGAGCAGGCACTCGCCCAAGCCGGCGTGTCGGATCCCTCGGCAATCTCGTCGACGTCATCGACATCATCGACCAGCGCAACCAGTGGTGTCAGCAGCACCGGCAGCACGGCCGCCGCCAACGCGACCGACGGCTCGACTCCACCGCCTCCGCCCGCTGTTGGCGACGACGCGTCGGTGGGCAAAGACATCCACAAGCTCAAGCACGACTTGTTTGCAGCGCTGAAGAGCGCGAGCGGCAGCGACAGCACGTCCAGTACAGGCGGCGCTTCGGGCAGCTATGGGTCGGACCTGTCGTCGGGCCTGCAGAACCTGATCTCGCAGCTCAACAGCGGGGATACCTCGTCGAACAGCGCGTTGTCGGCGCTGCAATCGGATTTCCAGCAGCTCGTGGGCAACGTGCAAGGCGGTTCGAGCAGCAGCTCCAGCGGCACGGGCGGCTCGTCGTCGTCCGCGAGCTCGGCATCGCTGCAAGACTTCCTGCAGCAGCTGGCGCAGAACCTGGGCGGTCAGTCGACGGCGTCCGTGGCCGTGGGCAGCAGCATCAACGTCTATAGCTGACCGACCGAGGCGTCAGGCGCGAGGCATCAATCCTCGCGCCGAATGCCGGCGCGCGCCGGGCAATCGATGGGCGTAGCGGGTTCACTGCCGTCGATCTCGTTGACGAGGTCGGCGTCGGGTTGGGACTCCGTCACATCGTCGTGTTCGTTGCCCTCGCCCCACGGCATGCCCGATTCACGCAGGCGTTTGCGCTGCATGCGGTCGCGCTGGAACATCTCAGCCAGTTCATCGCGGCCCTGCTGGGCGAGCGACACGAGCTTCTTCTGATCGCGATAGACCGGGTAGACCTGATCCATGGAATTGAGCGTGTGACGGCGGAACGTCTGGGCAATGCGGTGCGCCTCGTACGGCTCCTTGCCCAGACCCTCCAGCACGCGGCGGCCGAGCATCAACGAGCCCTCAAACATCTCCCGCTCGATCACCTCCACGCCGCGGTCACGCAACTGGTACACGTGCGACACGTTGCGCGCCCGGACGTACAGCGTCAGGTGCGGGAATCGCTCACGCACGCGGTCAACCACCTCCAGGCTGGTCTCCATATCGTCGATGGCGACGACCATCATGCGGGCCTTGTCGGCACCGGCGGTTTCCAGCAGGTCCATGCGCGTGGCATCACCATAGAAAACCTTGAAGCCGAAGCGGCGCAGCATGTCGATCTGGTCAGGATCGTGGTCGAGCACCGTGGCGCTGTAGCCCTGGCTGTAGAGCAGGCGCCCGACGATCTGCCCGAAGCGGCCGAAACCGGCGATGATGACCTGGTTGTCCTGCGGTTCGATGGCCTCCGGCACGCGCTTCTTTCCGCTGGTCAGGCGCGGCACGAGAAACTTGTCGTGGAACAGCAGCAGCAACGGCGTGGCCGCCATTGACAGGGCCACCACCAGGTTCAGCGTGGCCGCCGTCTCTGCGCCCAGCACCTCGCCCGCCACGCTGGGGCCGAACACCACAAAGGCAAATTCACCGCCCTGCGAGAGCAGGAACGCAAACAGCCACGCCTGCCCGCGTGCAATGCCAAAGCGCGTGGCCAGCAAGCGCAGTGCGCCAATCTTCACCACCAGGAAGACCACCACCAGCACCACCACCGCCAGCGGCTGGCGCATCAGCACACCAAAGTCGATCGACATGCCCACGGCCAGGAAGAACAGCCCGAGCAGCAGGCCCTTGAACGGCTCGATATCGGTTTCCAGCGCGTGGCGGTATTCGGAATCGGCCAGCAGCACACCGGCAATGAAGGCACCCAGCGCCATCGACAAGCCCACGCTGTGCATCAGCAGTGCAATGCCCACCACCAGCAGCAGCGAGAACGAGGTGAACATCTCGCGCATGTTGGTGCGGGCAATTGCACGCAGCACCGGCCGCAGGACCGTACGCCCGCCAAAGATGACCGCCGCCACCACGCCCACGGCCTTGGCCGCCGCCATCCAGCTGTGGCTGCCGGACGCATCCCCCGCGTCGGCCGCCAGCAGTGGCAGCAGCGCGATCATCGGGATGGCCGCAATGTCCTGGAACAGCAGAATGCCGAAGCTGGCCGTGCCAGCCGGCGTGCGCATCAAGTTGCGCTCGGAGAGCGTAGCCAGCGCGATGGCGGTGGACGACAACGCCAGCCCCAGCCCCGCCACCACCGCCGCGCGCCACGGGTGGCCGACCGCCATGACCGCCAGCCCGACCATCAGCGCGCACACCGCCAACTGCAGCCCGCCGTACCCGAAGATGCTGCGCCGGAGCGACCACAGCCGCGCCGGCTCCAGCTCCAGCCCGATCACGAACATCATCAGCACGACGCCGAACTCAGAGAAATCCAAGATCGACTGCACGTTGGTGATGAGCCGCAGCCCCCACGGCCCCACGATCACGCCGGCCAACAAATAGCCGAGCACCGAGCCCAGGCCCAGCCGCCGCGCCAGCGGCACCGCTGCCACGGCCGCAGCCAGGTAAATGACGAAGTTGACGAGCAGGTCGTGCGATTGCATGGGCTGGCAGGAAACGGAGAATCGGGAACGTCAGACCGGGAAGTCGCTATCGTCTGTGCTGTCCGGCAGCCACGGCTGCAGTGCGGCGCGCACCTGGGCGATATGGGCGTCAATAGCTTCCGGTGACGCGTCGTCGGCGTCGTGCAGCACATGTGGCGGCTCCCACTGCATCCCGCACAGCGCGGCAGTCCGCTGCAGCGGCAGCAGGAACATGTCGAACGTGTAGCCGTGGGTGCCGGTCTGGCTGTAAGCGTGGGCGCGGCCGCCGGTGGTGGCCAGCACCATCAGATGCTTGCCGCGCAAGGCGGTGCCGCCCGGCCCGTAGGCCCAGCCCATCTCCAGCACCACGTCCAGCCACTCCTTGAGCAGTGACGGCGTGGCGTACCACTGCACCGGAAACTGGAAGACGACCAGTTCGGCGGCCTCCACGGCTGCCTGCTCGATGCGCACATCGATGTCGAAATCGGGGTAGTGCCAGTAGAGATCGTGCATGGCCACGCCAGGCAGGCTGGCCAGTGCACGCGCCAGCGGCTTGTTGGCGCGCGAGCGGCGCGGCGCAGGATGCGCGTAGATCACAAGAATGCGCGACGGGGTCATGGAAAATCAGGAGGCGGGGGCGTCTTGAACGTGCATCTTCGCACGGCTATTGTTGAGCGGCGTTACAGCGTGCCCTCGCGCGTCGCGGAAGCTGCGGGGCAAATTTGCGCAAATCAGGCGATTCCGGCGGCGCTTTTTGTGCATCACAACAATGCCCGTTGTGGATGCACCACACCCCCGGAAGCCGCGCTCGCCTGCGATAAATCAATGATTTGGCGGGAAATTCTGGCGAAAGCCTGACACGAGTCTTACGGGAAATCCCTGATTGCCCTACAATAGCATGGTGCGTTGCACAACACCCAGTTGCACCCGACTGCGTGCTCCGGAAGCGCCATTCGCGCCTCCAAACCATCACCCCGTTGCCCTTCCAATAAGGGCGTACACAGAATAGGAAACGTTGTCGTGAACCCGCTCGAACTGAGCAAGGCCATCGGCGTCGTCACCCAAGACGACATCGACAAGACGGAAGCCGCGCAAGGTGCGCCGCGTTCCACCGTGCTGGTACGCGAGCTTGCCGCGCACCATCGCTCGCGCCTGCTCAAACACCTGCTCGCCCTGGGCGAGGAAGACCGCCTGCTGCGTTTCGGCCAGGTGGTGCGGGATCACGTCATCGAAGCGTACGTCGACAGCATCGACTTCGACCACGACAAGGTCTTTGGCGTCTATAACGAGCGCCTGGAGCTGGTCGGCGTTGGCCACCTCGCCTACCTGCGCGACAACCCGCAAGGGCGTGTGGCGGAGTTTGGCGTGTCGGTGTCGGAATCCGCTCGCGGCAAGGGCGTGGGCAGTGCGTTGTTCCAGCGCGCCGCCATGCACGGTCAGAACACCAAGGTGCGCACGCTGTACATGCACTGCCTGTCGCGCAACGCGGCCATGATGCACATCGCCAAGAAGGCCGGTATGCGCGTGCAGTATGCGTACGGTGAAGCCGATGCCTACCTGGAATTGCCGCCCGCTGACACGATGAGCCTGCTGACCGAGGCCATCGACGAGCAAGTGGCCGACCTGGACTACCTGCTCAAGCGCAACCTGCGCGATGCACGCCGCTTCGGCCAGCGCTTCTGGCGCTCGCTGGTGCCGCAAAAACGCACGGTCTGATCGCACCTGCAAATGAAGAAACGCCCGGCTCTGACCGGGCGTTTTTCATTCTGCGCCACAAGGGCCGCCGTCTAGAGCGATTGCGTGCTTGTCAGCCGCACGGGTGCCTCCCCTACGATGATTGCGAGGCACCACTCGCCCTTCAGGGGCGGCCCATCCCTCGTCGCCCGCGAGCCGATGCCGAGGCAAGAAGGAGACGAAGATGAACAAGCAACTTGCGCACTGGCCGCTGTTGAGCGCGATCGTGCTGTTGTGCCTGGGCGCCCTGCCCGCCCACGCCCAGGACACCGCCGACAGCGAAATGATGATGATGAATCCCGCCGGCATGAAGTGGGTTGACGGCCCCCCGAGCATGCCCAAGGGGCTCAAGCTGGCCGTGCTCTACGGCGACCCAGGCAAGGATGGCCCGTACGTCATCCGCATGAAGGCACCGGGCGGCTACAAGGTGCCGCCGCACTGGCACACGCAAACCGAGAACATCACGGTGATCTCGGGCACGCTCTATCTGGGCGGCGGCGACGCCATGGACATGGGCGCCGCGCACGCGCTCAAGGCGGGCGGCTTCCACAACCTGCCGGGCGGCGTGCACCACTACGCCTTCACCAAGACGGCAACGGTGGTGCAGATCCATGGCATGGGGCCGCTGGACATCAAGTACGTCAACCCGCAGGATGATCCGTCGCCCAAGCAATAACACGCCGCATCAATGGCTGCTCCGCAAGGCCACCGGGGCAGCCATTCCTCTCAACCAGCGGTCGGCAAGCTAGATAAACGCCCCTTAACACGTGGCCGGCGCACGCTGGCTACCATGCTCCTCCACACGCCAAGCAACCACGGAGGGGCGCATGGTCACCAAGGCTCAAACCCAACATCAGGCCAAGCCAGCGGCCAAACCCAAGACGGATTTCGAGCGTTGGCAGGACTACGTCAACAGCGCGACGCAGCATCCAGATCAATGGAACGGCTACGACTGCGATATCCAATCCGCCGTCATCGAGTACAACCGCTTCCTGATGGGTACCGCCGGCTACCAGCCGCTGGATTGGCAGATCATCAAGGCGATGCTGTGGGTGGAAACCGGCGCCGATTCGCCCAAGTGGGGCAGCAACCCGATTCAGATCGGCAACCCCGGTGATCCGGGCCTGAACACCCTGCTGCGCGGCAAGGAAGGCAGCGACCTGATCGTGCCGCCCGCCATCCGCACCAAGCTCAATGCGGCGTCCGTCGCCACCGTGCCGGCGTGGAACATTCGCGCGGGCATCGGCTACCTGCTCACCCGCATGGCCAAGTTCAGCATCCAGAGCGTGCCGGATGCCGACACCAAGGTCTACGACGTAACCGTCAAGGCCGGCGACAGCCTGGACAAGATCGCCCGCGCACAGGGCTCGACGCTGACGGAGCTGCGCGCGCTCAACCCGGGTGCCAGCGCTCTCAAGCCCGGCCAGGTCATCAAGTACCGCAAGGCCGCCATGCAGCAGGTGATTACCGGCTGGCGGCCCGCCACCACGCAAAACGTGGCCGCGCTGTACAACGTTGGAGACCCGTCGTACGCTCGCAAGCTCGACTACGCGCTCACCCTCATCCACAACGGGAAGACTGCCGCATGCAAGTAAGCCGCTTGCTGATCGCCCTGTCGCTGCTGGCAGCGCAGTCGGCCATGGCCGCCGATACGCTGACTGGCACCTACCGCGGCGATGGCCGTGCCTGCTTTGGTGCGCTGTTCGTGCGCCCCAAGACCATCGAGTGGAACGCCAGCTTCTTCAAGTGCGGCCCGGCACGCTACAAAGTGCTCGACCAGGATCTGGCTGGCGACAAACCGCGCGCCGCGTACAAGATTGAAGACCGCCACAAGCGCTGCGGCCTCGCTGTCATCGAGGTCTCCCGCTACAACGACACCTTCTGGAACGTGAACGGCTACCCGTCGCTGGAGGCGTACCAGAAGCGCAACGAGCCCGGCTGGAAAGACTCCGTTGAGCCCGGCCGGCAGGTCGCCAACTGCGGCATGCGCAAGGAATAAGCGCACGCACCGCGCCGCCGCCATGCAGCCGCTCCAACGCTTCAGCCTGGAGAAGCACACCGGCCCGTATGAGAAGTGGCCCGCGCGCACGCGCGTGATCGTTGACGGCGTGCCGCACCCCACGCTCGCCATTCCCGGCTACGACTTGCTGCGGCAGTACGAAACCGATCTCGGCTTCGTGCTCATCACCGAGTACGACTGCCCGTTTGAAGAGGCCGTCTCCATCACGCTCGTCGCGCACGACCTGTCACGCGTGATCGACACCGCCACCATCGGCGCGCCCTACGCCACGTTCTGGCTGGCCGATGTGCAGTGGATCGACGCGGAGCACTTTCGCCTCACCTGCGAGGGTGCCGTCGGCGACTGGCTGGTCACGCTGCGCGCGCGGCACATTCCGGTGTTGTCGCCGGCGGTGTTTGTGAAACGCCGCGCAACGCCGCCGGTCGAGCCTGCGGTGTAGAGTGAAAAGCCGCCCTTTCACCGACGACACCCGCACCGCCATGACCGACGACGAACGCGCTATCCGCAACGTAGTGGAGACCTTGCTCGCTGCCAGCAAAGCCGGAGATCGGCCCACCGTGCTCAGCCTGATGACCGATGACGTGCTGTTCCTCACGCCCGGTCAAGCGCCCTTCGGCAAGGAAGCCTTCGCGGCCATGTCCAATGGCATGAAGGATGTGCAGGTGGACGGCACGAGCGATATCAGGAAGTGCAGATGTTTGGCGATATCGCTTACCTGCGCAACGCGCTGCGCATCGGCATCACGATGCCGGATGGGAAGGTGGTGCGGCGCTCGGGGCAGACGCTCACCATCTTGCGCAAGGAGGCGGATAAGAAGTGGCGGTTGGTGCGGGATGCGAATTTGGTGGTGGCGGAGGCCACAACATGACGCCGGTCAACCGCTTCAAGCTGCAAGGGCATATTGGCCCCTACAAGTCCTGGCCCGGGCACTCTCGTGTATTTGTGGACGGCACGCTACACCGCTCGCTCGCGGTGCCGGGCTACATATTGCTGCATCAGTACGAGACGTCGCTCGGCTACGTATTCATCACCAACTACGACTGCCTATTCGAGGAGGCCATCACCGTTACGCTGGTGTCGGCGGGACTCGATAGGGTGATCGGCTTTGAAACGATCAGCACCTGGTACACAACGTACTTGCTGGAAGAGGTCGAGTGGCTCGATGAGCAGCACTTCCGTTTCACGTGTGATGGGTTCCATGGAGATTGGCTCGTGACCCTGCGAGCGCACCATGCGCCACCGTCGGCGCCTAGCGTGTCGATCACGCGGCGGGCGGACGGCACGTCGCCGACACCACCGCTCCAACGAATAGGTGGCGATTGAGCTTGCACACTTCGCTCAAGTCTGATTAGGTCTTTAACCCGCGCGATGGACTAGCGAATCATCAGCGGTGATGTGGCGGATGAGCAGGGAAACCAGAATTCAAATAGCCGGTTTAATGCCTTAAAGGCTGGGGCAGCCTCGTCAAAATCATCGCCATCAATGGCCATCTCGACTGCCATGACAGCAGCGGAACGCTCCTTTTCTTCGGCGCGCTTCGGTGGGCATATCTTATGGCGAACTCTTAAGCTTTCATACGTCGCCAGAACGTAGTCTTGAAATCGCCGTTGCTCCTCTAGGCTTCCCCTATACCAGTCGGCTAGCTGTTTGATGTTGCGTGGCTCGTCGTGCGATTGTGCAAAGGCAATCGTGCACAGGACGCTAAACATCACTCCAGCAATGGCGCGCTTTGTCATCGGCGGCTTATCGGTCATTGATCGCTGATTGCCGCCTCAAACCACCACCGGCAACGCCGTCGTATCCTTAATCCGCTCCAACGCAAAACTGCTCTTCACGTCAATCACCGCCGGGTGGGCGAGCAGTTGGTCGCGGATGAACCGCGCAAAGTGGTCCATGTCTTCCACGAACACCTTGAGCAGGTAGTCCATCTCGCCAGTCATGGCGTAGCACGTGACCACCTCAGGCCAAGTGGCGACGGCGGCGCGGAAGATATCGCCCGGCGCCTTGCCCTTGGGCGCCCCGCCCTGCTTCTCCAGCCGCACATTGATGTACGCCGACAGCCCCAGGCCGATCTTGCCCGGATCGAGCAGCGCGGCGTACTGCCGGATCACGCCGCTCTCCTCCAGGCGGCGGATGCGTCGCAAACACGGGCTGGGTGACAGGTTCACCCGCTCGGCGACTTCCAGATTGGTGAGGCGGCCGTTGTTCTGGAGGACCTCCAGGATCTTGCGGTCAATCTTGTCGAGTTCCACCTTGCTCATTTTGTTGCTCCGCACCAATTTATTCGGCAATTTTCTTGCGCAAATTTAGCAAGCCGGGCACAACTTCGCAATTTTTGCGTAGATGGACACTTCTACACTGCGAGGATCGTCAAAGCCCTGAGCGCCCTCCTCACTGCAGTGAGTGCGCCGCCCCCTGCAGGAGACATCGCCATGCAATTCACGCCTTGGGAAAACCCGATGGGCACCGCCGGTTTCGAGTTCATCGAATACGCCGCGCCGGACCCCGTTGCCATGGGCAAGCTGTTCGAGAACATGGGCTTTACCGCCATTGCGAAGCACCGCCACAAGAACGTGACGCTGTATCGCCAGGGCGACATCAACTTCATCATCAACGCCGAGCCGGATTCGTTCGCGCAGCGCTTTGCGCGCCTGCACGGCCCGTCGATCTGCGCGATTGCGTTCCGCGTGCAAGACGCGGCCTTCGCTTACAAGCGTGCGCTGGAACTGGGCGCCTGGGGTTTCGACACCCACAGCGGCCCGATGGAACTGAACATCCCGGCCATCAAGGGCATCGGCGATTCGCTGATCTACCTGGTGGACCGCTGGACCGGCAAGAACGAAGCCAAGCCGGGCGACATCGGCAACATCAGCATCTATGACGTCGATTTCGTGCCCATTGCTGGCGCCAACCCGAACCCCACCGGGCACGGCCTGACCTACATCGACCACCTGACGCACAACGTCTACCGTGGCCGCATGAAGGAATGGGCCGAGTTTTACGAACGCTTCTTCAACTTCCGTGAAGTGCGCTACTTCGACATCGAAGGCCAGGTCACGGGTGTGAAGAGCAAGGCGATGACGAGCCCGTGCGGCAACATCCGCATCCCCATCAACGAAGAAGGGACGGAGAAGGCCGGTCAGATCCAGGAGTACCTGGACATGTACCACGGCGAGGGCATCCAACACATCGCACTGGGTTCGACCAACCTGTCGGCCACGGTGGACGCACTGCGCGGCAACGGCATCAAGCTGCTGGACACCATCGACACGTATTACGAACTGGTCGACAAGCGCATCCCCGGCCATGGTGAAGACGTGGCGGAACTGAAGAAGCGCAAGATCCTGATCGACGGTGCCCCGGGCGACCTGCTGCTGCAGATCTTCTCGGAAAACCAGCTCGGTCCGATCTTCTTCGAGTTCATCCAGCGCAAGGGCAACCAAGGTTTTGGCGAGGGCAACTTCAAGGCGCTGTTCGAGTCGATTGAGCTCGATCAGATGCGCCGCGGCGTGCTCAAGGCCGACGATCAGCCAGCCTGAACATCCTCACGTCAGGCTTGCTTCCTCCACACCCCGCTGGTTCGCCACCGGGGTGTTTTTTCATGGGCGCTGCGCGGCGAAAGCGCATGCGTTGCTGACACCGCGCTGTCGCCAAGCCGCCTCCATTCAGTCGCGTGCCGATGGGATGATGTGAGTTCGCGCAGCCATGAAAAACGGCGCCCGAAGGCGCCGCCATTGGCTGCATCGAACGATGCGTTATTGCGTTTGCGTGGTAGTTGGCGTCGTTGCCGAGGCGGCTTTCTGTGCCTTGCGGGCATCGTGACGCGCCTGCATGTACGCGCGGATCTCGTCTTCCGTGACCTTGCCGTCGTGGTTGGCGTCGATCTGGTCGAAGTTCTTGGCCAGGCGCGGCATGCCGGCCTGCACTTCGTCCTTCGTCAGAGCACCGTCGCCGTTCTTGTCGGCGGCCTTGAACTTGGCGTCGAAGCGCTCTTCCATCTTGGCGCGTGCTTCGCCCTTGTGGGCCTTGCGCCAGGCGGCCAGCTCTTCCTTGCTGAGTTGGCCGTCGTGGTTGGTGTCGATCTGGTCGAAGTTCTTTTCCAGCCAGGCGTGACCCTTGGCCTCGTCGCGCGAGATCTGGCCGTCGCCGTTGGTGTCGATGGCCTTGAAGCCGCCGTGGTGGGCCGGCTTGGCGGCGCGGGCGGTGGTGCTCGGTGCCTGGGCGGCTGCGGGTGCCTGCGCGGCGGGCGCGCTGGCGTCCTGGGCGCGGGCGTTCATGCCCGACATGGCCAGGAACAGGGCCGAAGTTGCGAGGAAGGCGTGGACAGCACGTTTGTTGGTCATGGTCAGCTCCTTTTCACATGGACTGTGTAACGGATTAGAACCCGACAATGCCGTCACGTTGCCGGGTTTTACACGCTGTTACCCCGATCACACGCGCTGTAATATGCGCGCCCGGTCACGCCGGGCGCTGTTGTGCGCTTACTGATCTGCGCCAGGTTGTGGCTGCTGCTGTGACGTATCGCCCTTGCGGGCAGCGGCTGCCGCGCGATGGCGCGGGCCCGTGATACCGCCGCCCTGGTTGGGCACATCCTCGCCCGTGTTCATCTGTGCGGGCGCGATGGGCAGCATGGCGCCCGGCAAGGTGGTGTTGGCCGGGTTGTTGGGCACTGTCATTGGCGGCGTGGCGGGCGTTGCCAGCGGAGCCGCGGCACCCGACGGCGGCAGCGGTTGCGCGTTACGGTTGGCGGGCGAGACCCCAGCCACCACGGCGCTGGCCGGCAGCGGAATCTCCTGGCGTGTGCCGTTGCGTTCGATCACCACGGAGCGCGCCTTGATTTCGACCAGCTTGAGGTTGGACGACAGCGACTTGCCGGCACGCACAGCCTGCGGCGGGCCGCCATCCACCGAGACGATGGCGGCGCCGGTGCCGTCGGCCAGATCGGCCACCACGCCGGCCACCTGCACGTCGCGCGGGCCGGTCTGCGGGCCGCCGCCGAAAAGCGTGACCGAGGCGCCGGTCTCCAGCGCGTCGGTCTGCGCCACGCGGGCCTCGCGCGGCACCGACAGCGCGCGCAGCGACGACAGTGTCAGAACCCAGTGCGTCAACAGCGCACACAGGGCAGCAAACAGTACAAGACTGAGCAGGCGGGACGACTGTTGAGCATTCATGAAACGTGGCGGTGCACCGTGAGAGTTTGCTGATTCTATCCGCCCTTCATGCCGGTTCGATGAACAGCTTGGAGGGCCCGTTCTAAACGTAGGCGCGGCACGACCCCGCCGCACAATCTATGGTCATATCTCACGGATATACTGTGTTCCCACTCTTATTGCCAACTCTCTCGCCATGATGCAAGGCCAACTCCGCTCCTCTTTCCGCCAACGTGCAGGCGCCACCCTGGCCCGTCGTGCGGCGCGTGGCTTCACCCTGATCGAAATCATGGTGGTGGTGGTGATCCTCGGCATCCTTGCCGCGCTGGTGGTGCCGAAGATCATGAGCCGCCCCGACGAGGCGCGCATCATTGCCGCCAAGCAGGACATTGCTTCCATCTCGCAGGCGCTCAAGCTCTATCGCCTGGACAACGGCCGCTACCCGACCACCGAGCAGGGGATTGGCGCACTGGTCGCCAAGCCGACCACCGAGCCCATCCCCAACAACTGGAAGGCCGGCGGCTATCTGGAGCGCCTGCCGAAAGACCCGTGGGGCCACCCGTACCAGTACCTGAACCCGGGCGTACGCGGTGAAGTGGACATCTTCAGCTTTGGCGCCGACGGCCAGCCCGGCGGCACGGGCAACGACGCCGACATCGGCAACTGGGACAACTGATCCCCCGGCCTGAGCACCACTCCCATCATCATGACCGGCCATCCGCTGCCTTACCGGCAGGCTCCGCGGCACGCTCGCGGCTTCACGCTGCTGGAGCTGCTGGTGGTGGTGGTCATCATCGGCATCGTGCTGGGCGTGGTGGCCGTGAATGCCACGCCCAACCCGCGCTCGCAATTGAACGACGACGCGCAGAAGATGGCCCGCCTGATCGAGCTTGGCCAGGAAGAAGCGCAACTGACCTCGCGCCCCGTGGCGTGGGAGGGCGATGCACAGGGCTGGCGCTTCTATGAGTCAACGCCCAACGGCTGGCGCCTGCTCACGCGCGATGTACTGGCGCCGGGCCACTGGCGCCAAGGCATGGACAGCGTACAGATCGTCACCGGTGCGGCGACGGTGCCCGGTGCGCCACAGCGGCTGGTGTTCGGCCGCGAGGCGATCGGCCTGCCGTGGCGCGTGGCGCTGACCTCGCAGGGTGCGCGTGTGGACATCGTGTCCGACGGCGGCCCGCGCGTACTGACCGAAACACCATGACGCCCGCAGTCAAACCCGCACGCTACATCGGTCGCGCGCGCGCGCGTCGTGGCTTTACCCTACTGGAAGTGCTGGTGGCGCTGACCATCGTGGCCGTGGCGCTCACCGCCACCATGCGCGCCATGGGCAGCATGACGTCGGCCAGCGAATCCTTGCAGACGCGCATGATCGCCACCTGGAGCGCCGAGAACGATCTCGCCAACCTCCGCTTGGCACGTGCCTTCCCTGATCCGGGCTCGCGCGGCTTCTCGTGCCCGCAGGGCGATACCGAACTCTGGTGCGAAGAGACTGTCGCCACCACGCCCAACCCGGTGTTCCGCCGCGTGGAGGTGTCGGTGTACGCAGACGCCGCCAAGTCCGTGCGTCTGGCCTGGTTGGTCACCCTGTTGCCCAACGATGCGCGCAATGTCTTCTAAACACCGCGTACGCGGCTTCACCCTGCTTGAGCTGCTGGTGGCCATCACGCTGCTGGCCATCCTGGCCGTGCTGGCCTGGCGCGGGCTGGACAGCATGACGCGCACGCACGAGGCGCTGGCCCAACGCGACGAACGCATCGAAGCCCTCAAGACCGCCTACGCCCAGTTCGATGCCGACTGCACGCAACTGGCCGATCCGAACGCCCTGTCGCGCTCACCGATCGAGGTGGACGCCAATCGCGTGCTGCTGGTGCGCGACCGCCGCGACGACAGCCAGCCGCCCGCGTGGCAGGTGGTGCTCTACCGCATCATCGACAGCCGGCTCGAACGCCTGCAAAGCCAGCCCATCACCAACCGCGGCGACCTGCGCAACGCGCTCGACAACCTGCGCCAGGGCGGCGGCAATGCGGCACGCTACCAACTCGCCAGCAATATCGACGGCATCAGCGCCCGCGCCTGGATCGAACCCGGCGGCTGGCTGGACAACACCGGCGCGCTGTCGGCGGCGCTGTTTCCGGGCGGCAGCAATACGACCACGCTGACGGGCCTGCCGTCGGCCTCCACGCCCAGCGCATCGGCGCCGTCCGCCAACAACGGCGTGGTGGTGCCGGCGGCCTCGGTGCGCGCGGTGGAACTGGCGCTGCTCGTGCGCATGACGCCGCAGGGCGCGCCGCAGCGCTTCACGCGCATCTGCATGACGGGGCTCTGACATGGCGCGATGCTCGCCCAAGCCGCTTCAATACCATGCACGCCAGCGCGGCGCGGCCATCGTCACCGCGCTGCTGGTGGTCACGCTGGCCGTGGTGATCGTCTCGGGCATGCTGTGGCGCCAGCAGGTGGAGATTCGCGCGGTGGAAAACCAGCGCCTGAAAGCGCAGGCCACGTGGATCGCGCGGGCGGGCATCGACTGGGCCCGCCTGATCCTGCGCGACGACCTGCGCCGCACCGGCGCCGTCGACCACCTGGGCGAGATCTGGGCCGTGCCCATTCAGGAAACCAAGCTGTCGGACTTCCTCGGCAGCTCGCTGCGCACGGATACGGCGGGCGAGGAGTCATACCTCTCGGGCCGCATCTTCGATGCCCAGGCGCGCTTCAACCTGATGAACCTGCTGACGATGCAGACGCTGGGCACGCGCACCATCGTCACCGGCCGCGACAAGGACGGCATCAAGGCTTACGGCCAGCTGTTGCAGTCGCTGAATCTCGACCCGGGCCTGGCCAACCTCACGGCGACGACCCTGGCGCAGATGCTGGGCGGCTTCCAGTCAGTCGAGGGCGCTACCGGTGGGCAGTCTGGCGGCGGTGATGACAGCGGCGGTGGCGGTAGCACTGGCAACGGCCCACGCCCGCTCGATGATGTGGATAGCCTGCTGTCCATCCCCGGCTATACGGCAGATGCGGTGCGCAAGCTGCGCCCGTACGTGATCGTGCTGCCCACGCGCACGCAGATCAACGCCAACACGGCCAGCGCCGAAGTGCTGGCTGCCGTCATCCCCAGCCTGAGCCTGGACCGCGCACGGGCACTGGTGCAGGCGCGCGACCGTGCCTACTTCCGCAACATCGGCGACGTCACCAACCAGTTGCGCGGCTTGGCGCCTGGCGCCGACACCAGCAATATCAGCAACCTGCTGGACGTGCAGACGCACTACTTTCTGGTCTACGGCATGGCTCGTCACGAGCGCGCGCAGCTTGGCCAAGTGGCGCTTGTTTCACGTGGTGATCCGGTCAACAATAACGCGACCCGTATCGTCTGGGTCCGCCGCATCGACGGAATTCCGTCATGACGGCGCCGCAACACCCCTCTAACTGCGGACATTCCGTCAGTAGACAGACCCTAGCCTTCGCCGTATTGTCATCCGCATCGTTCAGCATCGCGGGTCTTGCGCAGTCCGGGGGCATTCCCGGTGATTCCGGTAGCTCGCATCAACACTCTCAATAGAGGAGCGGTTTGACGACCTCCCTGTACGTGCGCCTGCCGCACCGGCCCATTCAATCGCCCGAACGCTGGCAAGCGGGTGCGCTCGCGTCCGTGCCGTTTGCGCTGGTGCGCGAGGAAGGCACACAAGGCGCCCAGCGCATCCTGCGTGAAGGCACGTCGCGCCCGGACGAGCTGCCCGCGGCCGACCGCCTGATCCTGCTGCTGCCGGCCGCCGACGTCTTGCTGGTGCCCGCCAATGTGCCGCCGCTGGCATTGCCCAAGCTGCGCCTGGCCCTGCCCAACCTGGTAGAAGACCGCCTGGTGCAGGACGCACAGCAATGCCACATCGCCCTCGGCCCGCGCCTCGCCGCTGCCCCCATCCGTGGCTGGCGCGCCCCGCGTGAGCCGCAGTCGCGCACGCTGATGATTGCCGACCGCGCGTGGGTCCGCTTCATCCTCGACAGCTTTGGCGCGCACAAGCACCGCACGTGTCACTTGCTGCCTGCGCAGCTTTGCCTGCCGTTTGAAACACCTGCGGCCATCGCCGCGCCGGTTGAAGCCGCCAACGACGCCGAGCGCGCCGAGCCGTCGCTCGAAGCCCCGGTTGAGCCCGTCGCCGCGGAAGCGGCAGACGCTGCCGCAGCGGTAGTCGCTCCGGCCACGATTGCACTGGATGCTGCACCGCCCTCCGATCCGGATGCGCCTGCGGCTGTCGACATCACCGTCCGCACCGGCCCTGCCGAGGGCTACGGCCTGCGCCTGCTGCCGGCCAACGTCGCCAACTGGCTGGCCATTGCACCCACGCCGGCCCGGCTGATGGTGTCGCCTGCCCTGCGCGAACTCGCACCTAGCTTGTCTACGGATCCGGCCGCCGCCACGCTGGACTGGGCAGCATGGGCATCGGGCGCGCGCAACGCACTCGCCACGGGCGAGGCCGACCTCTGCCAGTTCGACTTCGCCAATGGCGGCATGGCCGGCGTGGACTGGTCCATGTGGCGCCTGCCGATCGCGCTGGCCGTGCTGCTGGTGGTCGTGCAGCTCGTCGGCATGAACGCGCGCTGGCTCACGCTGCGCGCCGAGCAGAAGCGCCTCGATGCGGCCATGCGTACACAGCTGCAGACGGCCTTCCCGAATACGCCGGTGATCCTCGATCCGCCCGCGCAGATGCGTCGCCAGGTCGAGCAGCTGCGCCTGGCCGCCGGCAAATCCGCACCGGAAGACTTCCTGCCGCTGGCCGATCGCTTTGCCCAGGCTGCCACGGGCCTCGCGCCCGACGCGCTGCTCGCGCTGGACTATCACGGCCGCGCGCTGACGGTCACGCTCAAGGACGGCACCGACACCAACGCGCTGCGCACCGCCGCCCGCAACGTCGGCCTGAACATGGACACCGCCGAGGCCCCGCGCGGCGCCGAGGCCACCGTGCCTGGCTCGCGCTGGACGGTTTCCATCGCCCAATAACGATTCCTCCATGGCGACTTCCTCCCCTTCCTCCTCCGCTTCTGGCGCCCGCCGCCTGCCACGCATCGGCGTGCCGGACTCGGTGCGCGACACGGTCACCACCTTCTGGATGCAGCGCGAGCCGCGCGAGCGCCGCATCCTCGCTGGTGGTGGTGCGATCCTCGTGCTGGTCATCATCTATCTGGTGCTGTGGGACCCGGCCTTTGAAGGGCAACGCCGCATCGAAAAAGCCCTGCCGCAGATGCGCAGCCAGTTGGCCGAGATGGAAACGCTTGGCCAGGAAGCCCGCGGGCTGTCGGCCATTGCCGCCGCACCGGTGCCGCATGGTGCAGAGCTGCAGCAGGCACTCAACACCAGCCTCACCAACCATGGGCTGAAGGCCACGCGGATGGCGCTGTCGGGTGAGAGCGTACAGGTGCAACTGGACAAGGTGCCCTTCGGCGCCGTCGCTGAATGGCTGCAGGAAGTGCGGCAGGCGCAGCGCATGAAGGTGATCGACGCGAACATCAAATACGTGGGCGCCACCGCCCTGGTCAACGTGACGGCAACGCTGCAAGGCCCCGCCGCCACGAGCCGCTGACGCAGCGCCGATGGCTATCGAATCGTTACCGCCGCTGCGCCTGCGCCGCCGCGACGCATCTGAACGTACGAGCCTGGGCTGGCGCCTGCTGTGGTGCGGTGTTGCGCTGCTGGCTGTGGGGGCGACGGTCGTCTCGCAGTATCCGGCGGCGTGGGCCGCTGAACGGGTGGCGTCGGCCACCGGGCAGCGTGTGCTGCTGGCCGATCCACAAGGCAGTATCTGGCATGGCAGCGCCACGCTGGCGCTCACGGCCGGCAACGGCGGCGCCGATGCCACCGTGCTGCCGGGGCGGTTGTCCTGGTCGGTCGACATGCTGCCGCTGCTGACCGGCACGCTGCGGGCGCATGTGGCGCACGACCGCGCGCTGGAGCAGCCGGTGGTGGTGTCGGTCTCGCCGGGTGGCTGGCAAGCCGAAGCCGGGGCGATGACGCTGCCGGCGTCGCTGCTGGAGGGTATCGGTGCACCGTTCAACACGCTCAAGCTGGACGGTCGGCTGCGTGCGAAATGGACGCCGCTGTCGGGCCAATTTGGCCGTGCGTCAGGACGAGATCAGGGCCAGCCGGACACCGTCCAGGGCGCGCTGACGGTCACGGTTGAGCAGGTATCATCCAGCCTCAGCCGGGTACGGCCGCTGGGCAGCTACCAGGCCGTGCTGTCGTTCGGCGGCGCCGCCGGCGGGCCCATGCAACTGGCCCTGTCGACGCTGGCCGGACCGCTGTCGCTGCAGGGCCAGGGAACGCTCGGACAGGGCGCGCATTTTGACGGTGTGGCCAGTGCCACGCCGGAGTCGGAACCGCAATTGATTGGCTTGTTGAGCCTGCTGGGCCCGCGCGACGGGTCGCACTATCGACTACGCTTTTGATTCTTAAGCCGGCGCGCGAGCCAGTGTGCCGACAACCATGAACGAGACCATGCACAACGCCTCCTCCCGACTCACCGTCCGCGCCATCGTCCTGGCGTGCTGCGCAACGATGGTGGCCGGCTCGATGCCCGTCTTTGCGGCACCGCCCTCCGGCGCGGCAGCCTCTCAAAATGGCAACACCGGCAATCCCGGTGATGAGGTCTCGCTGAACTTCGTCAACGCCGATCTGGAATCGGTGGTGAAGGCCGTGGGCCAGGCCACCGGTAAGAACTTCATCGTCGACCCGCGCGTGAAGGGCACGGTCAACCTCGTCACCGAGAAGCCGGTGACACGCTCGCAGGCGCTGGAATCGCTGGGCTCGATCCTGCGCATGCAGGGGTACGCGATTGTCGAGGGCAACGGCTTTACCAAGGTGGTGCCGGAAGCGGATGCCAAGCTGCAGGGCTCGCCCACCTCGGTGGGGGCCGCGGGTGCGCGCGGCGGCGAGCAGGTCGTCACGCAGGTGTTCCGTCTGCAGCATGAATCGGCCAACAACCTGGTGCCGGTGTTGCGGCCGATGATCGCGCCCAACAACACCATCACCGCGTACCCGGCCAACAACACGCTGGTCATTACCGACTACGCAGATAACCTGCGCCGCATCGGCCGCATCATCGCGTCAATCGACACCCCTGCAGCGGGCGAGACCGAACTGATCCAGCTGAAGAACGCCGTGGCCATCGACGTGGCCGCCACGCTGCAGAAGCTGCTCGACCCGTCGGGCGGTGGCGGTGCCGCGGCCGGTGCCGGCGCATCGTTGTCGGACCCAAGCCTGCGCACCTCGGTGGTGGCCGAGCCGCGCTCGAACAGCGTGATGGTGCGCGCCTCCAGCGCCGCGCGGCTGGCACAGGCCAAACAGCTGATCGCCAAGCTCGACGTGCCCAGTGCACGCCCGGGCAACATCTGGGTGGTGCCGCTCAAGAATGCCAACGCGGTGCAGCTGGCCACGACGCTGCGCGCCATTGTGGCGGCCGACTCCACGCTGTCGGCCTCCGCATCCACGGGCCCGGGTGGGCAGAGCGCGGCACAGGGCGCGACCTCGCAACCGACCGGCGGCGCCTCGGGCTCGCAGTTCAACCAGAACACGCAGAACACCAACTACGGCAGCGGTTCCGGCTCGAGCAGCGGCGGCAGCGGCAATTCTTCGTTCCGTGCCTCGTTCGGGCAGAACAACACGCCGACCACCGGCGGCATCATCCAGGCAGATGCCGCCACCAACGCACTCATCATCACCGCCAGCGAGCCGGTTTACCGCAACCTGCGCGCCGTGATTGATGACCTGGATGCGCGCCGCGCGCAGGTCTACATCGAATCGATGATCGTGGAAGTGACGGCCACCAAGGCGTCGCAGCTGGGCATTCAGTGGCTGGTTGGCGGTGGCGGGCCGGGCACGTATATCGGGGGCGGCACCAACTTCGGCACCGGCTCCGGTAACCTGCTCAATCTGGCCGGCACGATTGCCGCCATCAGTTCGGGCGGCATCGGCAGCACGGCGGCGCAAGCGGCACTGGGTAGCCTGAACGTCGGACAGCTCAACGGTGGCAACGTGGGGGTATTCAACCGGGGCAGCGGCCTGGGCGCGCTCCTCACCGCGCTCGGTTCGGACGGCTCGGTCAACGTGCTGTCCACGCCCAACCTGATCACGCTGGATAACGAAGAAGCCAAGATCCTGATCGGCCAGAACGTGCCAATCACGACCGGTTCGTATACGCAGCAATCGGGTACGGCGTCGCAGCCGTTCCAGACCTACGACCGCAAGGACGTGGGTATCACGCTGCGCGTCAAGCCGCAGATCACGGATGGCGGGCTGGTGAAGATGCAGATCTTCCAGGAATCGTCGTCGGTGGTGAACGGCACGCAGAACGCGACGCAGGGCCCGACCACCAACGTGCGCTCCATCGAGACCAACGTGCTGGCCAACGACGGCCAGGTCGTCGTGCTCGGTGGCCTGCTGGAAGACAACTATCAAGACGGCGAACAGAAGGTGCCGGGCCTGGGCGACATCCCCATCCTGGGCGCACTGTTCCGCTCCGAGAACAAGACGCGCGTGAAGACCAACCTGCTGGTGTTCCTGCGCCCGATCATCCTGCGCACGGCCGAAGCTACCGGCGCGCTGTCGGACAACCGCTATAACTACATGCGCGGGACGCAGCAAGGCTTTGTCTCGCCCAACATGCTGCCGACCACGTCCGACAAGGACACGCCGGTGCTGCCCACGCCCGAATCGATGCGCCCAGCCGACAATTACGGCGACGTGTCGATCGTGCCGAAGGGCCCCATCGGCACGCAGGTGCCGCCGGGCGCACCGCTGCCGATGCCGCAAGGCACCACGCGCAGCGAGCCGCGCCTGCAGAACTTTGCGGCACCCACCTCGGGCGGCTACGACGGCAACGCGCCGAGGAACGGCGGCTAACGCCGCCGAGGACAACACATCATGGCAACGACGCAAGCCCTGACCACCGACGTCCAGACGCTGGAGCCGCCCTCGCAATCGGCGGTGCGCCTAGTGCCGTACGCGTTCGCACGCGACGCCAAGTTGCTCGTCGCCCGGCAGGACGTCGACACGCTGGAAGTCTGGGTCTGCCCGGAAACCTCACGCACCGCGCTGGCCGAGCTGGCCCGCGTGTTCGGCGCGCTGCATCTGGTCACGCTCGACACCGCTGCACTCTCCACCGCCACGCAAACGGCCTACAACGCGCAAGATGGCAGCGCCGCCCAGGTGGTCGGCGAGGTGGAAGGCGAAGTCGACCTCTCGCGCCTGATGCAGGACATTCCCGCCGTGGAAGACCTGCTCGAATCCGAAGACGACGCGCCGATCATCCGCATGATCAACGCACTGCTCACGCAGGCCGCGCGCGAAGGCGCCTCGGATATCCACATCGAGCCGTTCGAGAATGCATCGGTGGTGCGCTTCCGCGTGGACGGCACGCTGCGCGACGTGGTGCGCCCGAAGAAGGCGCTGCACGGCGCGCTGATCTCGCGCATCAAGATCATGGCGCAGCTCGACATTGCCGAGAAACGCCTGCCGCAAGATGGCCGCATCACGCTGCGTGTGGGCGGTCGCCCGGTGGACGTGCGGGTGAGCACGCTGCCCACCGGCCACGGCGAACGCGCGGTGCTGCGTCTGCTCGACAAGGAAGCCGGCCGGCTCGACCTGGGCAAGCTCGGCATGGGCGCCGGCACGCTGGCGCGCTTCGACCACCTGATCAACCAGCCGCACGGCATCGTGCTCGTCACCGGCCCGACGGGTTCCGGCAAGACGACCACGCTGTACGCGGCGCTGTCCCGGCTCGATGCGGCATCCACCAACATCATGACGGTGGAAGACCCGATCGAATACGACCTCGACGGCATCGGCCAGACGCAGGTCAACCCGAAGATCGACATGACCTTCGCCAAGGCCCTGCGCGCCATCCTGCGCCAGGACCCGGACGTGGTGATGATCGGGGAAATCCGCGATCTGGAAACCGCGCAGATTGCCGTGCAGGCCTCGCTGACCGGTCACCTGGTGCTGGCGACGCTGCACACGAACGATTCGGCCTCTGCCGTGACGCGCCTGATCGACATGGGGATCGAGCCGTTCCTGCTGTCGTCGTCGCTGCTCGGGGTGCTGGCGCAGCGGCTGGTGCGCCGCCTGTGCGTGCAGTGCCGCCGTGAAGAAGTGCTCGAGCTCACGCCCGCTGAATTGGAAGCCGTGGCCGGTACGCCGGTTGCGGACGGCGTGGCGCCGGCCACGCCCGCGCGCAAATCGGTGTGGCATCACGTCGGGTGTGACCGCTGCGGCAATTCGGGCTACCAGGGCCGGACCGGTGTGTACGAACTGCTAACCGTTACGCCCGAGATCCAGACCATGATCCACCGCCAGGCCGCCGAATCCGAGATCAAGGCCTTCGCGATCGGCCAAGGCCTGCAGACCATGCGCGCCGATGCGCAGCGCTTGATCGACACGGGCGCGACCTCGCTGGAAGAAGTGCTGCGCGTGACGCGCGACTGAACGAATAGCGCATGCCAGCCTTCCGCTACGAAGCCGCCGACGCCGCCGGCAAAACCGACAAGGGTGTCATCGAAGCCGACAGCGCACGTCAGGCGCGTACGCTGCTGCGCGCCCGCGGCCTGACGCCATTGCTGGTCGACGCGCTGGGCGCGCAAGCCACCAAGCGCAGCGGATCCAGCTTCGGCAAGCGGCTCTCCGCGCAGGAAAACGCGCTCATCACGCGCCAGCTCGCCAGCCTGCTGGTGGCCGGCTTGCCGCTGGATGAAGCGCTGGCCGCGCTGGCCGATCAGGCCGAACGTGCGTACGTGGGCGAACTGCTCGCCGCCATCCGCGCGGAAGTGGTGGGCGGCAGCTCGCTCTCGGTCGCGCTCGCGCAGCATCCGAAGGATTTTCCGGATATCTACCGTGCACTCGTTTCGGCGGGGGAGCACTCGGGCAACCTGGGTCTCGTGCTCACGCGCCTGGCCGACTACATCGAGAGCCGCAACGCGCTCACCTCGAAGATCAAGCTGGCGTTCACCTACCCGGCCATCGTCACGGTGGTGGCGTTTGCGATCGTGATCTTCCTGCTGTCGTACGTGGTGCCGCAGGTGGTGAGTGTGTTTGCCAATACCAAGCAGAAGCTGCCAACGCTCACGATCATCATGCTGTGGCTCTCGGATTTCGTGCGGAACTGGGGGTGGCTGGCGGCGATCGTGCTGGTGGTGCTTGGTCTGCTGATTCGCAACCTGCTCAAGCAGCCGGCGCTGCGGTTGTCGTGGCACAAGTGGCTGCTGACGGCGCCGCTGTTCGGCAAGCTCGTGCGGGGCTACAACACGGCGCGGTTTGCCAGCACGTTGGCGATTCTCACCAGTGCGGGTGTGCCGATCTTGCGGGGGCTGCAGGCGGCGGGGGAGACGCTGAACAACGTGGCCCTGAAGACAAACGTAGAGGATGCGTCTACGCGTGTGCGGGAAGGGACATCGCTGGCGCGGGCGTTGGCGGCGCAGAATCAGTTTCCGCCTGTGCTGGTGCACTTGATTCGCTCTGGCGAGGCGACGGGGAACTTGCCTGCGATGTTGGAGCGGGCTGCGCAAGGTGAGGCTCAGGAGCTTGAGCGGCGTACGTTGTTCCTGACTGGGTTGCTGGAGCCTGCGCTGATTTTGACGATGGGCGTGGTTGTGCTGCTGATCGTTTTGGCTGTGTTGATGCCGATTATTGAGATCAACCAACTGGTGCACTGATTCTTGGTTTGGGCCTGTGTGGTCCATCCCTTGTTTCATCCCCTGCCGGGGCTGACTCACTTTCTTTGTCTTGCCAAAGAAAAGTGAGTCGTGCCCGGCAGGGTACGAAACAGGGATGGACCACTAGGGCCAATACAAAACCAAACCTAAGACCGCCTCCCCAAAGCCCCCACCAATATCCCCCCAAGAATCAACCCCATCGCCCCCAACAGCGCACCACTGACCACCTCCCCCAGCGCCACCGCAGAGCAAACAATCCCAAACACCGGCACCCCCAGCAGCCCCAGCGACGTCGTCGTAGCCGGCAGTATCCGATTGACCGTGGTGACCGCCCAATACGCCAGTGCAATCCCAAACACGCCACCGTAAAGCAGCAACCCGATCAGCGAAGGCTGCCAGTCAATCGACGGCACACCATCGTGCAAAAGCGCCAACGGCACCAACAACACGGTCGCCAACAACGCCTGCCAGAACACCAACTCAAACGGCGGTGTCACCCACTTGTGCGAGCGGACATACAGAATGCTCCCCGCCCAACACAGCGCCGCCAGCATCACGAGCCCATTGCCGAACACGGCACGCCCCGCATGCCAATCAAACATCAGCGGATTGAAGATCAGCAGCAACCCCAACAGCCCCAGCCCGACACCGAACAGACGCCGGCTAGTCAGCGGCTCGCCGAGCAATAGCCACGCGCCCGGCACCACCCACAGCGGCGTGGTGTACGCCAGCACCACCGAGCGCCCCGCCGGCACGAACTGCAGCCCCAGGCTGACCAGCGCCGAAAACGCCGTCATGTGCAGCACACCAACACTCAGGATGACCGGGATGTCGCCGCGCTTTGGCATCACCAACCGCCCACGCAGCAGACAGATCACCAGCAGCGCAAGCGTGCCGACAGCAGAGCGCAACGCCACCACCCAGATGGGCGGCAAGTAGGCGAGCATCGCCTTGCCGACCGGCCAGTTGATCCCCCAGGCCAGCGCGACCACGCCGAGCAGCAACCAGGCGGTGCGAGCCGAGCTTCCGACCGTTGCGGTGCCGACAGCGGTAGTCACGATGTCACTTCTTCCGCAGGGACACGGGCCGTGGCCTTCCACTCGCGCACATAGTCCGGCGTACCGGCCGGTGCGCCGTCCACCACCGGCGCGAGCGGCAGCAACGCCATGGGCAGCACGCCAGCCCATACGGGCAATGCGAGGTCTTCTGCATCGTCCTTCGGGCCGCCCGTGCGGATCTTGCACGCGGCTTCGTCCAACGCAATGCGCAACACGGTGGTGGCCGCCAATTCCTTGGCATTGCCGGGGCGCGCCTCTTTCGAGCGCCCGGGGGCGAGGGTCTCCATGAAGGCGTCGAGCGTGGCCGGCTTCTGTTCGTCGGGCACGACCTCGAACGCGCCGTAGATGACGGCTGACCGATAGTTCATCGAGTGGTTGAATGCCGAGCGCGCCAACACCAAGCCGTCGATATGCGTGACCGTCACGCACACCTGCGCGCCGCTGGCCGCCAGCTTGAGCATCCGGCTGCCGTTGGAGCCATGCACGTAGAGGTGACCGCCTTCGCGCCAGCATGCGGTGGGAATGCAATGCACGCCGTGCTCATCGGCAAAGGCCATATGACAGACGTAGGCCGCATCCAAGATGGCGTGCAGTGTGGCGGCATCGTAGTGGCCGCGGCGGGCGACACGATTCACGCGCGTGCGATCGGTGGGCGGGGTGGCAGCAGTGGTCGTCATGGCAAGGCTCCGGGTAGGCAATCGATCTGCTGACGATAAGAAAACCGTGGCACCATGCGTAGACCCACAGAAACGCAGAACCTTGGAGCCAGGATGGACTACGGCGTCTTGCTGTCGAACTACGAACGGACTGCGGCACGCGGCAAAGCAGAGAGCGGAGCACGGCCCTCGCAGCAGCATCGGCTGTACGCTTGCCTGCGCACGGCCATCCTGAGTGGGCAGATTGAGGAAGGCACGCGGTTGGCTTCATCGCGCTCATTGGCCGAAGAGCTGGGCATGGCGCGCAACTCGGTGCTGTACGCGTACGAACAACTGGCAGCGGAGGGCTTTGTGCTCAGCCGCCGGCAAGGCACGGTGGTCGCACGCGTGGGCTTGCAGCAGGCCCCGACACAAGCACCGGAAGCGCCACCTGCGTTATCGCGCCGCGTTGCCGGGCTGGAGCGCCCGAGCGGCGAGATGAGCGATCTGCTGCCCTTCCTGCCGGGCACACCCGCGCTGGACGAGTTTCCGCTCGCGCAATGGCGGCGCTGCATGGAGCGGGCATGGCGCCGCATCGGTCCAGCACAGATGGGCTACGGGCAGGTGGAAGGCAACGTGGCGCTGCGTCAGGCCGTGGCCGAGTATCTGCGCGTCTCGCGCGGCGTGCGCTGCGAGGCCGCGCAGGTGTTCATCACCGATGGCACGCAGAACAGCCTGGACCTCTGTGCCCGCGCACTGGCCGATGCCGGCGACATCGCCTGGATCGAGAACCCCGGCTACTACGGTGCACGTGCCTCCATGCGGGCAGCAGACCTGCGGCTGGTGCCGATCGGCATCGATGCCGATGGCCTCGCCCCGCGCCCGGAAGACTGGCGCGACACGCCGCCCAAGCTGATCTACATCACGCCGTCGCACCAGTACCCGCTGGGCTCGGTGATGAGCCTGGAGCGTCGCCTCGCGCTGATCCAGCACGCACGTGCCGTGGGCGCGTGGATCATCGAAGACGACTACGACAGCGAGTTCCGCCACAGCGGTGCGCCGCTGTCTGCGGTGCAGGGCCTGACCGCCGATGCGCCCGTGGTCTACCTGGGCACCTTCAGCAAGATGCTGTTTCCGGCGCTGCGTCTCGGCTACATGGTCGTGCCGCCGGCATTGGCCACCGTGCTGCGTCCGACAGCCGGCGCGCTGATGCTGCGCGGGCGCGTGGCCGATCAGCTGGCGCTGGCGGAGTTCATTGAGGCGGGCCACTTCACGCGGCATCTGCGGCGCATGCGGCGCCTGTACGGCGAGCGTCGCAATGCGTTGCAGGCTGCGCTTGAGCGGCACCTGCACGGTGTGGTGACCGTCTCGGGCGGCGCCGGTGGCATGCACCTGTCGACGCGGCTCGACGCGCCGGTACGCGACGTGGATGTGAGTGTTGCCGCCCGCGCGCAGGGCATGGTGCTGCGGCCGCTGTCGCGCTTCTGCCTGCCGGGCACGCTGACCGCGCAATACAACGGCCTGGTGCTCGGCTACGGCAATGTGCCCGCCGAAGCGATGGACGGGTTGGTCTTGCAGATGCAGCGCGTGATTGAGGCGGTCGCCGCATAGGATCTGTTGCGCATCGGGCACGCAGTCAGACGACCATCCTTGTGGCAGCGGCGAGTTTGTCCAGGCTCCAACCCGCGCCCAGCAGCACGCGCCGCGTGTGCAAGTCCTCCAGCAGCACGACATCGTCTACCTGCTCACCCAGGTAGCGCAGGCGCTTGTCGCGCACCTCCACATACCCCGATGGGTAGCGCCTGGCGAGCGACTGCCATACCCCATGCACGCCGACGGACTGACGCGCGCCGCTCATCAGACACATCCCACCGTCGAGCGCGCGCCGGAAGACGGTCGAGGCCAACCCACGCCGCTGGTACGCCAACGCGTACTTCGAATGCGGCGCACGCAGATGGGGATCCGCCCGCCTGTCCAGCTCAATCAAGCGGTTGAAGACCGTGTAGCCGGCCAGGCGCCGCGCCGCCACATCTTCGACATAGACATAGGTCTCGCCATCGGCCTCGCGCGTGTGAATGCGGAAGCCAGGCAACGTGCCGTCATCGAACGTCATGCCATGCAGCGGCGTGCCGGGCGTTTGCATGCGTTCATACAGCGCGTCGAGTTCGCGCTCGATGTCTTCGTTGTTGAAGTCGACGTCGGTGCGCAGGCCAAGCGGTGCAAGCCGCCGGCGCAGCGATTGCACCATGGATGCCAACGTCGGCAAGACCGGTGGCGGCATGGGCAGAGTCAGTGCGGTGCTCATGCGGCCTCCGCCCAATAGCCGCTAATGAGCCGCGACGGTTGCTGAGCCGCGCGAATGCAGGCACTGGCAGGCCAGTCGTCCATGCGCACGTTCAGGCCCGCGTGAATGCCATAGCCTGGCCCAGCAACGATCACACCGCCGGCCTCGACGCCCTCGCCCGCGCGGATGGCGCCGCCGGCTTCGATGTCGCCCCAGGCCTTGATGCCCCAGCCGGCCTCTAGGTGCGTGCTCGCCCGCAGATCAGCGCCCGCGAGAATGCCGTTCGCACTGACGATGCCCGCCTCGCTGCACACCTCGCCGCCAGCGCGCAGGCCCTTGCCGACGCGCACGCTGCCGCGCACGGCCAGCGCTTCGCCGATCAGCAGGTCGTCCGCCACGTCGATGTCGGCGTCGCAATGCAAGTCACGGTGCACGCGCACCACGCCGCCACAGTGCAGCGCACCGGCAGCCGTCACGCTCCAGCCGACGCGTAGGTCGCCGCCCACGTGCACGGTGCCATCGCAGTAGAGGCCAGCCTTGGCTTCAAGATCGCCGCCCGTGGTGATGGATTCACCGGCACGTACGCCGCCGCCTGCACGGATGGCCTGCCCCGCACGCAACACACCGTCGACGTGGATGCCGCCGCGCACCACGATCGTGCCGGCAAAGATGAGCGCATCGGCCTCGATGTCGTCGGCTTCGAGCACGGCATCAGTCGGGCCGAAGTTGTCGAGCAACCAGATGGCATCGGCGATGCGGCCTTCGCGCACGAGGCTATCGAGCAGGTGTTGGTAATCGGTGCCGTTGTGGCGGTTGCGGATGTACCAGCGGTAGCCCGCCGCGCAAGGCTGCTTGGCCTTGATGAAGTTCTGTGTGAGTTCCATGGCGATTCCTGCGCCCGGCAACTTGGCGATCAACGATCAGCCGGCAGATGGCGGACGAACCGGTGCCGGCGCCCATCGTGTTGATGCAGCGCCAAACCAGCGTTAAAGACGGGGAGAAAGCGGAAGTGGCCGTACGGGGCAGAGACGCCAGCTAGGGCGGCGCCCCGCACGGCTCAGGAAAGCCGGGCGAGCAGGAAATGCCGAAGGGCAGCGTGCGCGGGCGAGAGATCCTGCGCGGCACCGCAACGCACACGCGCGCAGACAGCCGGCAAAGCTTGCCGGCGCAGCGCGCGAATGGGTTGAGTGCGAGACATGGTCTGAAAAAAGGGAGGTCCGGAACGGAACCGCGCAGGATGGCCGCGGTGCTCTCGAATGTCCAGTGGCAAGGTGACGCACGCATGGCTTCTTGACGCAAGTTTGCCAATACGCCGCGCTTCAGACCGTTCTGCCTGGGCATTTCGCATGCACCGCAGCATCCGTGTCGCCAGCCCGATCCATGCGCCACATCTGTGCCGAAAACGCCGCAACCTCGGGAAAACCCCGCCCCATTCTTGCTGCGTTGCACGGTGTTGGGAATGTCACGCGGTGCTACGATGCCCCGACCCACGGCTGTCTGCCAGTTTCCACAAGAAGCGGCGCAGACGGCACCAAAAGAGACCTGCTGCTGGTGATCCCGGCACACCCACACGGAGCACGCATGAATGCCCCTCTGAACGACGCGCTACGCCGCGCGCTCGAAACCGTTTCCCTGGACGACAAGTACACGCTCGAGCGTGGCCGCATCTACATCAGCGGCACGCAGGCACTGGTGCGTCTGCCGATGCTGCAGCAGGAGCGCGACCGCGCCGCTGGGCTCAATACGGCGGGCTTCATCTCCGGCTACCGCGGCTCGCCACTGGGCGCGCTGGACCAAGCCTTGTGGAAAGCCAAGAAGCATCTGGCCGGGCACAACATCGTCTTCCAGGCGGGGCTGAATGAAGACTTGGCCGCCACGGCGGTCTGGGGCTCGCAGCAGGTCAATCTGTATCCGAACGCCAAGTTCAGCGGCGTGTACGGCATGTGGTACGGCAAGGGTCCAGGTGTGGACCGCACGATCGACGTGTTCAAGCACGCCAACTCGGCGGGTTCGTCCGCGCATGGCGGCGTGCTGGTGCTGGCAGGCGATGACCACGCCGCCAAGTCGTCCACGCTGGCGCACCAGTCGGAGCACGTTTTCAAGGCAGCCGGCATTCCGGTGCTGTATCCGTCGAACGTGCAGGAGTACCTCGACTACGGCCTGCACGGCTGGGCGATGAGCCGCTACTCCGGCCTGTGGGTGTCGATGAAGTGCGTGACGGACGTGGTGGAGTCGTCGGCTTCGGTGGACGTTGATCCGCACCGCGCCGAGATCATCCTGCCGGAAGATTTCATCATGCCGCAGGGCGGCCTGAACATCCGCTGGCCGGATCCGCCGCTGGTGCAGGAAGCGCGTCTGCTCGATTACAAGTGGTACGCCGGTCTGTCGTATGTGCGTGCCAACAAGCTCGACCGCGTGGTGATGGATTCGCCGCAGGCACGCTTCGGCATCATGACCGCCGGCAAGGCGTACCTGGACGTGCGTCAGGCGCTGGTCGACCTCGGCCTGGATGAGGAAACCTGCCGCCGCATCGGCATCCGCCTGTACAAGGTCGGCTGCGTGTGGCCGCTGGAAGCGCATGGTGCGCGCGCGTTTGCCGAAGGGCTGCAAGAGATCCTGGTGGTGGAAGAGAAACGCCAGATCCTCGAATACCAACTGAAGGAAGAGCTGTACAACTACCGCGAC
Organism: Ralstonia insidiosa; assembly: GCF_008801405.1. NCBI lineage: Bacteria > Pseudomonadati > Pseudomonadota > Betaproteobacteria > Burkholderiales > Burkholderiaceae > Ralstonia > Ralstonia insidiosa. Next base: position 171,595 of record NZ_VZPV01000001.1, read on the forward strand.
GACGTGCGTCCGCGCGTGTACGGCAAGTTCGACGAGCGCGACAACGCTGGCGGCGAATGGTCGGTGCCGATGGCCAACTGGCTGCTGCCGGCGCACTACGAGCTGTCGCCCGCGCTGATCGCCCGCGCCATCGCCACGCGGCTGGAGAAGTTCGAGCTGCCGTCGGACGTGCGCGCACGCATTGCCTCGCGCATCGCCATCATCGACGCCAAAGAGAAGGCGCTCGCCAAGCCGCGCATCACCGCCGAGCGCAAGCCGTGGTTCTGCTCGGGCTGCCCGCACAACACGTCGACCAACGTGCCGGAAGGCTCGCGCGCGCTGGCCGGCATCGGCTGCCACTACATGACCGTGTGGATGGACCGCCGCACCGACACCTTCAGCCAGATGGGCGGCGAAGGCGTGGCGTGGATCGGCCAGATGCCGTTCTCGGGCGACCAGCACGTGTTCGCCAACCTGGGCGACGGCACGTACTACCACTCGGGCCTGCTGGCGATTCGCGCGTCCATCGCGGCCAAGGTGAACATCACCTACAAGATCCTCTACAACGATGCGGTGGCCATGACCGGCGGTCAGCCGGTGGACGGCCCGCTGTCGGTGCCGCAGATTGCTGCACAGGTGCATGCCGAAGGCACGTCGCGCATCGTCATCGTCACGGACGAGCCGGAGAAGTACAACGCGGCCATCAAGCTGCCGGAAGGCGTGACGGTGCATCACCGCGATCGCCTGGATGCGATTCAGCGCGAGCTGCGCGAGGTGCAAGGCACCAGCGTGCTGATCTACGACCAGACCTGCGCGACGGAAAAGCGCCGCCGCCGCAAGCGCGGCACGATGGTCGACCCGGCACGCCGCGCGTTCATCAACGACGCGGTGTGCGAAGGCTGCGGTGATTGCTCGGTCAAGTCGAACTGCCTGTCGGTCGAGCCGCTGGAAACGGAGCTGGGCACCAAGCGCAAGATCAACCAGTCGTCGTGCAACAAGGATTTCTCGTGCGTGAACGGCTTCTGCCCGAGCTTTGTGACGGCCGAAGGCGCGCAAGTGCGCAAGCCGGAATCGCGTGGCGTGTCGATGGATGGCCTGCCGCTGCTGCCGCACCCTGAGCTGCCTGCCATCCAGCGTGCGTACGGCGTGCTGGTGACCGGCGTGGGCGGCACGGGCGTGGTGACCATCGGCGGTCTGCTCGGCATGGCGGCGCACATCGAAGGCAAAGGCGTGACCGTGCTCGACATGGCGGGCCTGGCGCAGAAAGGCGGCGCGGTGCTCTCGCATGTGCAGATCGGCGAGCGTCCGGATTCGATCCACGCCACGCGCATCGCCATGGGCGAAGCCGACCTCGTGATCGGCTGCGATGCGATCGTCTCGGCGGGGGACGAAGTGTTGTCCAAGGTGCAGTACGGCCAGACGCGCGCCATCGTCAACAGCACTGCATCGCCCACAGCGGATTTCATCAAAAACCCGAACTGGCGCTTCCCGGGCAGCTCGGCGGAAGCCGACATCCGCGCGGCCATCGGCGATGCGTGCGCGTTTGAAGACGCCAGCACGCTGGCCGTGCGCCTGCTGGGCGACGCGATCTTCACCAACCCGCTGGTGCTGGGCTTTGCGTGGCAGAAGGGCTGGATTCCGCTGACGTACGACGCGCTCATCCGCGCCATCGAACTCAACGGCGTGGCGGTCGAGAAGAACAAGACCGCCTTCGAGTGGGGTCGCCATCTCGCGCAAGACCGCGAGGCCGTGCTCAAGCTCGCCGACGACGCCCCGCGTGCCAAGGCCGATGTGATCGCCCTGCCCTCGCTGGACACGCTGATTGCTCGTCGTGTCGATCTGCTGACTGCGTACCAGAACGCTGCTTACGCTGCCGAGTTCCGCTCGGTGGTGGAGCGTGTGCGTGCAGCAGAAGCGGCGGTGGTGGGTGCTGGCCAAACGCTGGCACTGACCGAAGCCGTGGTGCGCAATCTGTCGAAGCTGATGGCGTATAAGGACGAATACGAAGTCGCCCGCCTGTACACCGATCCGGCCTTCCTCGACAAGCTGCGCGCACAGTTCGATGGCGAGCCCGGCCGCGACTACCAACTCAACTTCTGGCTCGCGCCGCCCATGACGGCCAAGCACGACGAGAAGGGCCATCTGGTGAAGAAGCGCTTCGGCCCGAACACGATGCGCATCTTCAAGGTGCTGGCCAAGCTCAAGGGCCTGCGCGGCACGGCGTTCGACGTGTTCGGCAAGACCGAAGAGCGCCGCACCGAGCGCGCGCTGATCGGTGAATACCGTGCGCTGGTGGACGAACTGGTGAAGGGGCTGTCGGCGAAAAAGCTGGCACAGGCCGTGGAACTGGCACGCCTGCCGGAAGACATCCGCGGCTTCGGCCACGTGAAGGAAGCGAACCTGGCGGCCGCACGCATCCGTTGGAACAAGCTGCTCGCGCAGTGGCGTGATCCGGCGGCGGCGCAGCGCGCAGCCTGATCGGCCGACGTATCAAAGAAAGGAACGCAGGACACCGCGTTCCACGAAGGCGGCTCTCGGGGCGCCGGCAGCGGGTCTTTAAGAGCCAACGCCGGGACTCAGAGAGCCGCCTTCGTGTCTTTGAGAGCCAGCGCTGACTCTCCGCACACCCAGCGACGATGCTTTGAAAGCCAATGCCGGCTCTCCAGGCGCCGGCGCTGGGGCGTTGAGCGTCAGCTCCGGGGCGTTGAGCGTCCATGCCGGCGCTGTGAGAGCCACTGTTGGGACTCCACCCACCCGCCGGCGAGGCTTTCAGCGCCGGGGGCGAGTCTTTGAGAGCCGGCGGCGGGATTAACCCGGCACGATCTGCTGCGCGTAGTCGTACAGGTCTTGCAGGATGCCCTGTGCACGGTTGTCACCCTGCTCTGTAGCGTCGGCGGCCAGTTGCTGGAGCCGCTCACCGAACGCCTCAAACGTCAGATAACCACCGACGCCCTCGAACAGGCGCTCTGCACGCAACTGCTCCCACTGCTCGTATTCCTCTTCACTCAACGTGTCGGGGAAGTTGCGCGCGCGGTAGTGGAACAGCAGCTCCGGCAGGCGCTCGTCTGCGAAATCGGGGTGCAGCTGCGCGAGCTGTTCGCCGCTGAGCGTGCGCAGCTCGTTGAGCGTACGGCGGTCGTCATTGCTGACGAAGCCGCCGTAGAGGTTCTGGTCCACATCGTCGATCGGCTCCAGCTCGCGGGCGTAGACCTGGCGCCAGGTCTCACGCATGTCGGGCGCGCCCTGGGCGATGGCGGCGTGGCGCTCGATCGTTGCAAAGTCGATGCCCCAACGCTCGGCCTGCGCGGGCTGCAGCGTCTTCATGTTGCTGATGACGATGGGCGACTTGTTGATGTGGATCGACTTGATGGGCAGGCGCGTGGTGCCTTCGGCCAGATCGGCGGTGCGCGTGAACATGCGCTCGCGGATGGTGGCGACATCCATGTGGAACAGCGCCGACGGATCGAACGCCAAGTCCCATACGATCAGCTCGTTCTTGTTGGTCGGGTGCCAGCCGAGCGGCCACACCACGGCCATGCAGCCGCGCTCCACGCCATACATGCCGGAGATGTGCAGCAGCGGGCGCGATGCGTCACCAATCTCCGCCAGCACGCGGTCCTTCTTGCGCAGCGCCAGGCAAAAGTCGAACAGGCGCGGCTGCGCATTGCGGATCAGGCGCGCCAGCGCAATCGTCGCGCGCACGTCAGACACGGCATCGTGCGCAGCCTCGTGCACCAGGCCGTTGGCCTTGGACAGGTGCTCCAGCTTGAAGCTCGGCTTGCCGTCTTCGTGTTTCGGCCACTGGATGCCTTCGGGGCGCAGCGCCCAGGTGGTGCGCACCACGTCGAGCAAGTCCCACCGCCCGCATTCGTTCTGCCACTCGCGGGCATACGGGTCGATCAGGTTGCGCCAGAACAGGTGGCGGGTGACTTCGTCGTCAAAGCGGATGGTGTTGTAGCCGACGCCGATGGTGCCGGGCGTGCCCAGTTCGCGCTCGATGGCCTGGGCGAAGCGGTACTCCGGAATGCCCTGCTTGGCGCACTGCTGCGGCGTGATGCCGGTGATGAGGCACGACACTGGATCGGGCAGCCAGTCATTGGAGGGCTGGCAGAACAGCTCGACCGGCTCGCCGATCTCGTTGAGTTCGGCATCGGTGCGGATGCCCGCGAACTGCGCAGGGCGATCGCGGCGCGGCACGGCGCCGAAGGTTTCGTAGTCGTGCCAGAGGAAGGTCTGGGTGACGGGCAAGGCGGTGGCTCGCTGGAAAAGACAAAAGATGCCGGCATGCTAACAGCGTTGCCAGGTGGGCCACGCAAACCCGACATGGGGCGGTAGTAAGCTAGCGCGGTCGCCCAACTTGCCGAATCGCCGAGCCACGCCATGCGCATCCTCTTCTTCAGCAGCCACCGTTATGACGAAGACAGCTTCCGTGCCGCACAGGCGCGCGGCGGCCACGGCTTCGACCTCGTCTTCCAGCGCGCGCACCTGGACGCGCAGACGGCGCCGCTCGCTGCGGGTTTCGACGTGGTCTGCCCGTTCGTCAACGACTCGCTCGATGCCAACGTGCTGGCCGAACTGGCGGCAGGCGGCACGCGCCTGATCGCGCTGCGCTCGGCGGGTTTCAACCATGTCGATCTGGCAGCGGCGCAGGGCCTGGGGCTGACGGTGGTGCGCGTGCCGGCGTATTCACCACATGCGGTGGCCGAGCATGCGGTCGGCATGATCCTTACGCTCAACCGGCGGCTGCACCGCGCCTGCAATCGCACGCGCGAAGGGGATTTCTCACTGGATGGGCTACTCGGCTTCGATCTGGCGGGCAAGACGGTGGGCGTGGCCGGCACCGGGCAGATCGGACAGGTGTTCGCGCGCATCATGGCGGGCTTCGGGTGCCAGTTGCTGGCGTTTGATCCGTTTCCGCAGGCGTCGCTCGCGGCAATAGGCGTGCGCTACGTGCCGCTGCCGGAATTGCTGGCGCAGTCCGACATCGTCAGCCTGCACTGCCCGCTCAATGCCGAGACGCACCACCTGATCGACGCCAGCGCGCTCGCCAGCATGAAGACGGGCGCCATGCTCATCAACACCAGCCGTGGCGGCCTGGTCGACAGCCCTGCCCTGATCGACGCGCTCAAGACCGGCCAGCTCGGCCACCTGGGGCTGGACGTGTATGAGGAGGAAGCGGACCTCTTCTTCGAAGACCGCTCCGCCGATGTGCTGCAAGACGATGTATTCGCGCGGCTGCTGACCTTTCCCAACGTCATCGTCACCGCGCACCAGGCGTTCTTCACGCGTGAGGCGCTGGCGGGCATCGCCGACACCACACTCGCCAACGTGGCGGCGTGGACGGCCGGTGCGCCCGTGAACGTGGTGAAGCCCTAGTTACGCCGCCTCGGCCTTCGGCTTGGACAGTTCGCGCTCACCTTCTTTCACGTAGATGGAGTTGCGCGGCTGCGCCAGCACGCGGCGCACCATCGGCTCGAAGAACGACAGCGGCAGGTTGTCGTAGTCAGCCATGAAGGCGGCGCCGTCGTACTTGGCGCAGAACTCGGCGGTGCGCTCGAACAGCTCGGGCTGGCTGCGGTATTGCTCGCGCAGGTTGCGGTCCAGGCCCAGGTGGTGGAAGAAGTAGTAGCCCTGGAAGATGCCGTGCTTCTCGACCATCCACAGGTTCTCGGGGCTGACGAAGGGCTTGAGGATGGCGGCGGCGATGTCCGGGTGGTTGAAGCTGCCCAGTGTGTCGCCGATGTCATGCAGCAGCGCGCAGACCACATATTCCTCATCCCGGCCGTCGCGGTGGGCCAGCGTGGCGGTCTGCAGGGAATGCGCGAGGCGGTCGATCGGAAAGCCGCCGCAATCGCCGTCCAGCAGCTTCAGGTGCGCGAGCACGCGGTCGGGCAGCGCACGAGCGAATGGCATGAACTCGGCCGAGATGGCGGCCCAGTCCTCGCGGGTGCCGTGCTCCATGTGGGAAAACGTCGCGCGCGGGGCAGTGTCGTGCGTCATGGGGTGTCTCCTTCGTCGCCTGAATCGGTCTGGTGTGCCGCGTCATGGGTGCGCAGCTTGTTGTGGATAACCACTGTGGATATCCGCTGTGGATAACTATTGTGGATAACGTTGGGGCATTCTCTGCCCGGGGCTTGCGCGCAGACTGTCAAGCATTTGACAATGATCCGCGCCCCCTTCGACGCATTCTGCCGACATGCCAGCCGAAGCCTCCCACACGATCCCCGCCCCCACCCCCGCGCAACTCGCACAAGGCTGGTTGCGTGGTGCGCCTGCCGACCTGCTGGCGGAGATCGCGCCCGCCGCACGCCTCATCACCTACCCCGACGGCGAATGCATCCACCCCCACGGCGGCCCCGCGCAGGGCATGTTCCTGATCGTGCGCGGCCGTGTGCGCATCAGCCGTACGACCGATGGCGGCAGCGAACTTGTCTATGGCGTGCTGCGCGCGGGCGAGTGGTTCGGGGAAATCGCCCTCATTGACGGCGGCGGCCGCACACACAGCGCGCATGCCCAGGGGCCGACCACGCTTATCCTGCTCGGCAGCGCGGCCTTTGCGCGCGTGGTGGCGGCCTATCCGGCCGGCATGTGGGCGCTGATGCAACAGCTCTGCCAGCGCATCCGCCTGATCTTCGACGAGTTCGAGCACGCCAGCGAAATGCCCGCCGATGCGCGCCTCGCCCAGCGCCTGCTGCAGCTTGCGCGGGCGAGCGATGGCCGTACCGTGGCGGCCAGCAATGAAGAACTGGGCCGCATGCTGGCGCGCTCTCGGCAGACCATCTCCAAATACCTGCAGGCGTGGCAGCGCGCGGGGTGGATCCGCTGCCACTACCGAGCGGTCGAGATCGTCGATGCGACAGCGCTGCGTGCACTCGCCGGCAGCCACTAGCTGAGTGCCCCCTTCGACCGGGGCACGCGCACCCAGGCTCGCGCCGCTAGAATGCCCCACACGCCGCACGCAGGCTCACCCGTGGCCTGCCACCCACCGCCTCAGTCTCCATGACACCCATGCTCTCGCCGGCCTCACCCGAAGGCCGGCGCCTTGTGTTGCTGCTTGGCCTCGCGCAAACGGTCTCGTGGGGCACGCTCTACTTCACCTTCACCGTCTTCCTTGCGCCGATGCACGACACGCTCGGCTGGGCGCGGCCGTTCCTGGCGGGCGGGTTCTCGCTGGGGCTGCTGGTGTGGGCGCTGTGCTCGTTCTGGGTGGGCCGCGCGCTGGACCGCTGGCCCGCGCGGCGCGTGATGGGCATGGGCACGGTGCTGGCCGCGGGCAGCCTGCTGGGGTGGTCGCTCGTCTCCGGTGAAACGGCTTTCCTGCTGCTCTGGCTTCCGCTGGGCGTGGCGATGGCCACTACGCTCTACGACCCCGCCTTCGTCGTGCTGCGCCAGGCGTTTGGCGATGCCTACCAGCGCCCCATCATCGGCCTCACGCTGATTGCGGGGTTCTCCAGCACCATCTGTATTCCGCTGGCGCAGTGGGGCGTGGAGCACATCGGCTGGCGCCACACGCTGCAGTGCTTCGCGCTGGCGCATCTGCTGATCTGCTTGCCTATCCATGCGCGGCTGCGCGTACGGCCGCCGGTGCACGCGCTGGCAGAGGCCACCGGTCCGACGGCGCCTGCGCAACCTTCCGCGTGGCGCATGGCGCTGCGCATGCCGGTGTTCTGGGCGGTGGTGCTGGCGTTCGTCGCCGTCGCCCTGACCAACACGGTGCTTGGTGCGCACCTGATTCCGCTGCTTTCCGAGAAAGGAGAGCCAACCAGCCGCCAGTTGCTGATTGCGGCGCTCATCGGCCCGGCCCAGGTGCTCGGCCGGCTGGCGATGATGCGGTTTCGCCTGGCGCACCCGGTGCGCATCGCCCCAGCGACATATGTGGCGATGGCGCTCGCGCTTGTGGTGCTCGCCCTCTCCAGCGGCCCACTGCTGCTCGTCTTTGCGCTGGTCTACGGTGCAGCCAACGGCATCAACACCATGCTGCGCGCGATCGCCATGCCGGAGCTGGTCTCGCGCAGCCAATACGCCACACTCAACGGCCTGATGATGACGCCCGTGCTGCTGGCCCAGGCCAGTGCGCCGTGGTTGGGCGCACTGCTATGGAAGGCCTCCGGCGGCTATGCGGCGGTCGAATGGGCGATGGTGGCCGCGGCACTGGTCGCGCTCGGCGCCTTCACCTACGGGTTGTGGCACGCCCAGGCCCGCCCGATGCGCAAAACACCCGAGTGACGCAATCGCCATGGCTCTGACACCACTTTGCACGCAGAAGATTGCTTATAGGAACCTTTATTGACGCAAAAGTGTCTTGAAACATGAGACGTGATGTTTCATTCTCATGCTATGGCAGCCGACTTCTTGCGGCACCGCCAACGGAGGACACACCGTGTCACAGGTTCATCTGGAAGCAGGGTCCGTCAGCGAACAACTCCCGTGGACAGTCCACGAGATCGCTTACGGCAGCATCGACGTTGCACGCGTGCGCGAGAACCGCACGCTGTTCTATCTCGTGGTCAGCGCCTCGTTTGTCGAGAGCGGCTCTGATCTCTATGCAGGCAATCTCGCCCAGTACTACGCAGATCGCCCAGAAACCGCTCACTGGCTGATCGCCCACTGGGAGCGCGAAGAGCTGCAGCACGGCCGCGCCCTGCGCTGCTACGTTGAAACCGTCTGGCCCGAGTTTGACTGGGAGCGCGGCTACGCCCGCTTTTTCGACGAGTACTCCCTCACCTGCTCGATCGACCAGTTCGAGCCGACGCAGGCACTGGAAATGGTGGCGCGCTGCGTGGTCGAGATGGGCACCGCCACGTTCTACCGCGCCATCGCCCAGGCCGCCACCGAGGCCGACGAGCCCGTGCTGCGCGACCTCGCCAGCCGCATCTCGGCAGACGAAGTCCGTCACTACAAGCACTTCCTGCGCTTCTTCAACGAGTGCAATGCCCGCGAAGGCGTCGGCCGCGCGCGCGTGCTCAAGGCGCTCGCCTCACGCCTGCGCGAAATCAAGAACGAAGATTCGATGATCGCCCTGCGCAACGTGCTGCGCATCGAACGCGGTCAGGAAGACGTGCCCGAGGCCGATGTACGCGCACTCAACTCGCTTGTGAGCGCGCTGGTGCGCTCGCACTTACCGATCGACATGGCGGCCAAGATGCTGCTCAAACCGCTGCGTTTGCGGCCGATGATCGAACGCTCGATCCGACCGCCGCTGGTGGCACTGGTGCGGCGCGTGGTCTTGCACTGACCTTCACGCGCTGCGCAGACCCAAAGAAAAACCCGGGCAGATGCCCGGGTTTTTCGTTCAAGCCATCAACGCGAGTCGATTAGAACTTGTGGCGCAGACCAACCATTGCACCCATTTGGTTGCTGCTGTCTGCCGGCGTCGTACCCACTGCAGGCGTGTGGTACACATCACCCATGCCCGCCACACCCAGGATCGAACCGCTGCTGTTCTTGGCATAAGCCAGGTTCAGGTAGGCATCCGTACGCTTGGACAGGGCGTAGTCGCTGCCCACCACGAACAGCCACGGGCTACCGACAGCGCTGCCCTTGTCCTGCTGGTAGTACGCTGCGCCCGTTAGGGACACCGCCGGCGTGGCTTGGTAGCCAGCACCCAGCCAGTACAGGTTCGAGCGCGTATTTGCCGTCGTGGCGACGATGTCGGCGCTCGCGTTGGACCAGCGGTAGCCCGCAAACAGCTTGGCTGGGCCAAACGCATAGGTGCCAGCCACCGTAGCGCGTTGCTGCTTGCTGTTCGCCGTCAGGAGGGTGTTGCTGTTCGTTTGGTCATACACGGCACCAATCGAGAACGGGCCCGCTGCGTAGTTCGCACCCGCGCTCCACTCACGGCCAACCTTGTTGTTGCCAGCGATTTCCTGGCCGTCATTGCGCGTCGAGTACAGCGCCGACGCGGTCAGGCCACCAAACGTACCGATGTACTTCACGGCGTTGTCGGCACGGCCACCCATCGCCGCATCTTGCGACAGGATCGAGTAGCGCGAGGTCAGCGCCATCGGGTCGTACTTGGTCGTGAAGTCGTACAGCAGGTTCGTCTGGCGACCCAGCGTCAGTTGACCCCACTGGCCTTGCAGACCGACATAGGCAGTACGGCCAAACAGACGACCATTGCCGTTCGTATCCAATTGGGCCGACTTGCCGTCGTCGAGCGTGAAGCCGCTTTCCAGGTTGAAGATGCCCTTCAGGCCGCCGCCCAGGTCTTCAACGCCACGCAGGCCCCAACGCGAACCCGTCATTTCGTTGCCCGATTGCAGGGCCGTGCGCGAGCCACCGTTGCCCGGGCCTTTGTTCACCCACTCGACGCCGGCATCAACCGTACCGTACAGGGAGACGCTCGATTGCGCGAATGCACCAGCCGAAACCAGGGATGCGGCAGCCGCCGCAAACAGCTTGATCTTCATATCGTTTTCCTTGAAAAACACTATCGCGGGGAATTGCGATGCGGTAATTATGTATCCCCAAGGAATGCATTTAACAATTGACGAAATCAAGCTGTGGCGAATATGAAACCTAAGCCACGAAAGAAAAATATCCTTGTATTTTCAATAGTTTACGCAACACAAACAATCGTTGTAAGCACGGCTTACGCCGGCACAATCCCACAACTCACAAGTTCCAATCCATCAATTCCGAAAAATAATCCGATAGACGACAAAAAATAAACTATTGCAGATCACGTGTTTTCGATTATGATTCGCCCGAAGCTTGAATTACAGTTTCACAGCTTCATATCGACTTTAAAGGCCGCTTGAAAAAGCGGCCTTTTTTTTGCCCGCGCGCATGCCCGTGCACCCGATGGCTTTACGGGTATCGCTGCGTACTGGTGGTATCGAAGAGATTGGGCGCCCGAGCCACCGCAAGAATGCGTGTCTGCCGGCGCGACGTCGTGGGACGCCGGTGGTCAGGCAGCGAGCCCGACCTTCTTGGAGATACGGTGCTTGAAGGTCGAGACCGTCTTCGGCGAGATGCCGAGGCGCTGGGCGATCTCCGTGTTCCCGTAGCCTTGCGTGAGCAGCTGGTTCACGCGCAGCTCCCGTTTGGTCAGCGTGGCCAGGCCCGCACCTTCCGTGGGGCCCATCGCTGCATGGGGAAACGACAGATACCCGCGTGCGGCCAGCAACAGGGCCGCCGACAGGACAGCGGTGGCTTCCGATTTTTCGACGTAGGCATTCGCACCGGCCAGGAAGGCCAACCGCGCGTTGTCGTCTGCGCTTTCCGACGAGATCGTCACGATGCCGATGTCCTGGCGTTGCGCGCGAACCCGCCGCACCAGTTCAAGGCCATCGAGGCTGGGCAGATTGATGTCGATGATCGCCAGCTTGGGGCGCGCCGAGCGGATCAATTGCAGCCCCTCCGCCCCATCGGCCGCAGTGGCTACAAGCTGCAGATACGGCGACCCGGCAAGCAGCGCTTGAATGGACTCGAGAACGAGGGGGTGGTCGTCGATTGCGACCACGGAATGAAAGGCTTGACCTACGGCGGACATGGACTGGGGCGCACAAGCTCCGGGAGCATCCCGTCACGTTGCGTTGCAAATGGCTGACAGATTCTCTCGTGCGAGTGCGCGGGCAGAACGCAAGTTCCTCGCCGTACAGGTTTGCCAGAGATTTGCCGCGCCCCAGCTACAAACTGCAACGTTGCGTCAATTTTCTGCGACGGTGCCGCGGTCACGCCAGCCGGAACACATCCACCGCGCCACGCAGTTCCTGCGCCTGTTGACGCAAGCTCTCAGCGGCGGCTGCGGCTTCTTCCACCAGCGCGGCGTTCTGCTGCGTCACCTCGTCCATCGACGTCACCGCCTGGTTGACCTCTTCAATGCCCTGCGACTGCTCGCGCGAGGCATGGCTGATCTCGCCCATGAAGCCGGCGATGCGCTCCACACGCGTGACGATGTCCTGCATGGCGTCCCCCGCACCACGCGCGGCTTCGTTGCCGGCCTGCACCTCTTCCACCGAGCGGTTGATGAGTACCTTGATCTCCTTGGCGGCGGCGGCGCTACGTTGCGCGAGGCTGCGCACCTCGCCCGCCACCACGGCAAAACCACGGCCCTGCTCGCCGGCGCGGGCAGCTTCCACGGCGGCGTTCAGCGCCAGGATGTTGGTCTGGAAGGCGATGCCATCGATGATGCCGGTGATGTCGGCAATCTTCTGCGCCGTGGTGTGGATGCCCGACATCGTGCCGACCAGGCGCTCGACGGTCTGCCCGCCGGCGTTGGCCGCCTGGCTGGCGGACTGCACCATGTCGTGTGCATGCTGCGCGCTGTCAGCGTTCTGGCGCACGGTCGCGGCCAGCTCCTCGATGCTCGATGCGGTGCGCTCCAGACTGCCCGCCTGCGCCTCGGTGCGCGCGGAAAGGTCTGCATTGCCCGCGGCGATCTGGCCGGTGCTGGAGGCGATGGTGGAGGCGCTTGCGCGCACCTTGTCGACAATACCCGAGAGACCATCGCCGACACCGTTGATGGCGCGCATCAACTGGCCGATCTCGTCACCACGGGTGGCGGGCAGGCGGTGCGTCAGGTCACCGGCGGCCACGCGCTCTGCCACCATCACCACTTCGGCCAGCGGTGCGCTCACCGCACGGCGCAGCATCCACCAGAGGCCTGCGGCCAGCAGCGCACCCAGCGCCAGGCCCAGCAGCAGGAACCGGTTGCGGGCAGCGATCAGATCGGCTTCCAGTTCGTCCACGTAGGCCGTGCCGGCAATCACCAGCGTCCAGTCCGGATACTGCGAGAAGACGGTGAAGCGCTCACGCGTGGCGCCGCCCTCGGTGTCGGCCAGCGTGTGGCGCAGGATGCCGTCCTTCTGCTCGATCATCTCGCGCACCCAAGACTGGCCAGCGGCGTCCTTGGCGTCGAGCAGGTTCTTGCCTTCGCGCGCCGTGTTGCGGTCGATCAGCACCTTGCCCTGGTCGGCGCCGGGCTTGCCGTCAATGACGAAGTAGCCACCCGTCTTGCCGACGGTGTGCGCGCGGATCTTGTCCTTGAGCAGCGCCAGTTCAGTACGCACGTCCACCCCCACGTACAGCGCACCGACCACCTTGCCGGCAGCATCGCGCACCGGCTCGTACTTGCTCATGTAGGGCACGCCAAACAGCCATGCCAGTCCGCGGAACGGCTCGCCCGCCATCAGCGCCTTGTAGCTGGGGTGGGCGCGATCGAGCAGCGTGCCGATGGCGCGTTCGCCGTTCTCCTTCTTGAGCGAGGTCGTCACCCGTACGAAGTCGTCGCCGGTGCGGGCAAACACAGTGGCGATGGTGCCGCCGGTGCGGGCGAAGAACTTGTCCGGCACGGTGTAGTTCAGGTTCAGCACCGTGTCGCCGCTCTTGAAGGTGGGCGTGGGCTTGCCGGCCACTTCCACGGTCTGCGCCGGGTCCACGCTGTAGGGGCCAGGGGCGGCATCGGCAAAGGCGGTGAGGAAGCGGTCCGCCTCGGTGCGCATGGCGCCGTCGAAGAGCGCAATCATGTCGCGCATGGCGGCCTCCTGGTCACGCATGGCCGATTGCGCGTTGGCTTCCAGCGTGCGCAGGCTCGCTTGCGAGTTGGCCAGCGCAAAGGCACCGAACACCAGCACGAGGGCAATCAGGCCGATGGCAGCCAGCCGCGTGCCAAGGCTGGTGGCGGGTTCGGAGGCGGAGTGGCGAGGGGGCGTTCGCATGCTTTTTCCTGGTGATCGACAGTCGGGTTAACAACGGATCACCGGCGAAAAGCTTGAGCGCAAACCTTTAACAGTCGTCATTGTCCGGAAAACCAGACACTGTCCGACGCACCGGACAACAGACAGCCGCCCGCCTAGAATGCTCTGGCCGCCCAGCCTTCCGCCCAACACGAACCAGGACACGACATGCGCAGACTCCAGCCGCTATGCCACGGCATCACCTTCGCATTCACCGCCGCAGCCTTGCTGTGCGCGATGCCACCCACGCAGGCCGCCTGCGTGGTGCCGCCGGCCGAGCACACCATCGACCCGCCCGGTTTCTACGACGATCCGGCCGGCTACCAACAAGCCGTCAAGCCCATGCGCACGTACATCGACCGGCTCAACAAGGCCGCGGAGGCCGGCGACTGGGCCTGCACGATCGATCTGCTTGAGGGGTGGGCACGGGCCGGCGCCTTGATGGGGCCGATCACCGGCTACCAGGGGTACTACGAGCGCTCGTGGGCAGGGACGGACTTCGCGCTGGTACTCCTGCGCGCGCAAAAGCTTGGGCGCCTCGATGCGCCGCGCGCTGCCACCATCGACAACTGGCTCACCCGCATCGCCATCGCCACCCGCGACGCGCAAGAGATCAACAGCCTGCACAACAACCTGACCTACTGGGCCGGACTTAACCTGGTAGCCATCGGCACGGTGGCGCGTCGGGGGGACCTGGTGGACGATGGCGTCGCCCGCGTGCGGGAAGGCATCCGCGATATCGGCCCGCATGGCGAGCTGCAGCGCGAACTCAAACGCGGGGACCGCGCCTTGCACTACCACACGTTCGCGCTGCTGCCGCTGGTGTTCACGGCCGAGCTGGTCAGGCCGCGCAACATCGATCTGTACGCCGAAAACCAGCACGCGATCGGCCGGCTGGCAGACCTCGTCACGCGCGCGGTGCAGGACCCGGACAGCTTCCGCGCCGTGAGCCCCATCAAACAAAACCTGTTTCCGTGGACCTTCCAGGACGAGCTGTCGTGGATGGAGCCCTACTACGCCAGCCAGCACGATTCGCGTCTGCCGGCGCTGATTGCGGCACGGCGTGCCTTCCATGAATGGCGGCTGGGCGGCAACGTCACGCAGGCGTGGGGCGTGACGTTGCCTTAGCGCCGCGCTAGGCGCCGCAGGTCAGCGCCACGCGCTGCGGCACCAGCTTGTCCGGGTTGCCCGCACCCAGGTCGATGCGCCAGTCGGCGCCGTGCGTGCCGGTCACCTCGCGGCCATCCACGGTGGCGCGGCAGCGTGCGGCGTTGGCAAAGCGGATGAACGGGCGCGTATAGCCCGCCACGTCGACAGACAGCGAGCGGCCATCCGCACTACGCTGCCAGTTCGACAGCCGACCACTGGCATCGCGCACGTAGGGTTGCGTTGGTTGGGCGCTGTCCAGCGTGAAGCGCGCTGAACCGCTGGTCAGGTGGATGTACGTGCCACCCGGGCCGGCCACGTAGCCCGCCACGTCACGTGCATCGGCCAGACGCGGTGCGCCGGTGCCGGCCCAGCGCACGGTGCGCAGATCCCCATTACCGCGCACGACCCAGGCGTCGCCATCCCGCGCGACGGCAAAGCTGCGGAAATCGAGCACCTTGTGGATGTAGTCCGATGCGTAGATGGGCATGACGGGTTGCGTGAGCGCCCAGTCATACACCTGCCGCAACGCGCTCAGCGAGGCGAGCTTGGTGCCCGAATACATGTGGTAGTAGATGCCAATCGGCTTGAAGCGATAGGGCTTGTCGGTCAGTTCGAACGTTTCGATGGCCCGCGAAAAGCCGTAGTACGGGCCGTGCCAGAGGTTGGTGTAGATGTTCTCGTTCTGCTCGGGCGCGAACACCTGGAACAGGCCATTGCCCTTGTCCACACCCAATGGCGCGATAGCGGTCCAGCTCGGGTTGGAGCGTGTGATGTACGTGTCGCCGCCGTTCATGTTGAGCACGCCGGCCTCCACCGTCTTCTGCACGGCAATCTGCGGCACCTGACCGTTGCCGCTCCACAGCAACACCTTCACACGCTTGTCTGGCGGCGCCAGCTTGGTGTTGATGTAGTCGATGGAGCCAGCGATCTCGCGGTCGAAGCTGAAACGGTAGTTAGGGATCTTCAGCCCGAAGGCGTCAGCGCCCTCCTCTTGCGCAGCCTGCGTTGACGTGGGCGCATCGGCCGTGCGCAGCCAGTTGAACGGGTGCGAGAACGTGTGGCTTGCCAGTTCCACATATGGCTGCGCGAAGATGCTGCGCGCGATGGGCTCGAGCTGCGGCGTGAGCTTGGGGTACATGCCGTCGGACGCCACCTCGCCCTCGATGATCGACACGGTGGTCGGCACCTTGTAGCGCTCGAAGATCTCTCGCAGCAGCGCCTGGCCGGAGAACTCGCCCGGCGGGAACTCGGTGCGCGAGGCAAAGCCGTCGCCGTCGATATGCACGGTCATCAGGCGGCGGCCGTTTTCGGTGGTGGTATCGGGCACCGGCATGGGGGGCAACGCCAGCGCGCGGCGCAGAAAATCCAGCGGCTGGATCACCCAGCGTGCCTGGTCCACGTCGGGCATGCGAAACACGCCAAACGGGCGCAGCACGTAGCCGCCCCACGGCGTGATGGCGGCCGCGTCGAACGTGTAGTCACCCGCAGACAGGCGCAGCAGCGACTGCGCACCCGGCGTTAGTGGGTCGACCTGCACACCCACGGCATCGCGCCGTTCAGGGTGCGGTTGCAGCTCGAAGCCGACCATCGGATCACGCGAGACGATCGACAACGGCCCCGAAGGCGACCCCGGCACGGTCTTCAGGCCCAGCGTCTGCGCCATCGACGCATCCATGTTCAGGCCAAACTGGTTGAACATCGCCACGCGCACACCGGCATCGATGGTGCGCTTGAGCCATGACGCCCAGGCGCCAGGGCGCGGTGAACTGGCATCGAACCACGTGACCACGCCGGCGTAGCGATCGGGTGTGACGGTGGGCAACGGCTTGTACCCATCAGCAAACTCAACGCGATAGCCGAGGTAGTTGATGGGCATGGCCAGATACAGCACGACCGGCAGGGTATTGGTGCTGGTGCCGGGCTCTTGCGGCTCAATCAGCAGCACACGACGCGGCATGACTTCCAGACGGCCGATGCCGATGAAGTCTGCGCCAGGCGTGGTGGCATAGCTGGTCACGCCCGCGGCACGCGCCACGTTGGCGGTCTCGCGCAGGCAGGTGCGGTTGTAGTTGGCGCAGTAGTCCAGCGCGACAGCGGGCAGGTGGTATTGCGTAGCGATGCTGCGCAGCGCGGCAACGCGGGCCGTGCGATCGGCATCGCTCACGTCTTGCAGACCTTCGCCGCCCGTAAGCTCACGCACAAGGCCGGGCGTGACCACGCCGGACAGTTGCGGCGCCAGCGTATCGAGCCACGCGGTGCCGCCCGCCAGCAGCTTGGCCTGCGGCGCACGCGCATGCAGCGCCTGCACCAGTGCCGCCACCGCGTTGACGGCACCCGGGGTCTTGGCTGCCAGCGTGTCCAGCCCATCTAGCAGGAACCCCTGATAGCCCTGCGCCAGCAACGGTGCAAACACCGGATCGAGCACGTTGGCCGGCCATGTGCTGTCGCGCATCGCCTCCGCCTGCTGTGTCAGGTCAACACGCGCGAGCCACAACGTGGGCGATGGCTGTTTCGGGTCGAAGGTGCCGGCCGCCGCCGGATCGAGCACCACCCAGTCGAAGGCCTGCAACTCAGGGGCCGGGACATCGCGGCCGTAGTAGAAGGCGATCTGCGGATCAGGGGTGGCGGGCTGCGCATGTGCAGCAGCAGCCCCGCATGCCAACGCAACGGCACCCAGCCATGCTGACCAACGCCATTGCCGATTGCTGCTCACCGCCTGCCTGCCCTGCATCCCGATCCTCGAGAATTGATCCGACTTCCATTGTGTCGGGCTGGCGGCCGATTGCAACGTTCTTGTTTGGGTGATGGCCGCCGCAGTGCGTTGGCAACACACTGCGGGGCGCTTCCCCCTTAGAACGCCGACTTCACCACCCCGCCATCCACACGCAGCGCCGCCCCCGTGGTGGCGGCCGACAGCGGGCTGGCAACGTAGGCCACCAGGTTCGCCACCTCTTGCGGCGTGGCAAAGCGCTTGATGAGCGAAGTGGGCCGCGCGGTCTCGAAGAACGTCTTCTCGAACGCCTCGAAGCTCTGGCCGCCCGAGAGTTTGCCCACGAATTCATCCACGCCTTCAGAACGCGTGGGCCCGGGCAGCACGGCATTCACGGTGACGGCGGTGCCCGCGGTCACTTCGGCCAGCCCGCGCGAGAGGCCCAGCAACGCCGTCTTGGTCACGCCGTAGTGGATCATCTCGGCCGGAATCTGCACGCCGCTCTCGCTGCTGATGAAGATGATGCGCCCCCAGTTCTGCGCCTTCATGGCACCCAGGTAGGCACGCGAGAGCCGCACGCCGCTCATCACGTTCACGTTGAAGAAGCGCAGCCATTCGGCGTCGTCGATCTCTTCAAACGGCTTGGGGTCGAAGATGCCGAGGTTGTTGACGAGCACATCGACCTTGGGAAAACGGGCGAGCAGCGCCGCGACCTGTTCGGGTGCGGACAAATCCCCGGCAAAGGCCTCGACATGGGCGTCGGGCACCTCGGCACGCAGGCGGTTGATGGCATCGGCCACCGAGGCTTCGGTGCGGCCATTGACGATGACGCGGGCGCCTTCGGCAGCCAGTGCTACAGCAATGGCATGTCCGATGCCCTTAGTTGAGCCGGTCACGAGAGCAAGCTTGTTCTGAAGGTGGAGGTTCATGGCAGTAAAAAATGGAATTTGGAGGAGGACGAGCACGTCGCGCCACTTGGTTCACACCCTTGGCAGTGCCGACGTTTCAACCATGATACGAACCACCCCACCCTTTGCCAGCCGCAATCGTTTTGCAGCGGTATCCAATGTGATTTGACGATCAGCCTTGGTGTCGATCCCGGCTTGACGGCCTGGGCAAGCGACGATTAGTGTGGAATGAAGCACGCTCCGCGTTACGGGAACGCACGGCGCGCAAGACAAGCCGGATCACCGGTAGAACGGGGAGCACCACCATGAGCACAGACGTACAAACTCCACCAGAGGCCACCGCCGTGAGCGGCGGCACGGGCGAAGGCGCCTACCAGGTCGACACCATGGATCGCGACACCAACGTCGGCCGACTCGTGCATCGGGTCCGGCATGCGCTGGTGACGCATATCGACAGTGCGCTGGCGTCGATTGACCTGACCGCCGCGCAGTGGATGGTGGTCATCTATCTGGCCGAAGACCTGGCCACCACACCGGCCGAACTCTCGCGCCTGCTGCACTACGATCCGGGTGCAATGACGCGGCTGATCGATCGGCTGGAGAAGAAGAACATCGTGAAGCGCGCCCCGAGCGATGCTGACCGCCGCTCGGTGGTCGTCACGCTCACGGAGCAAGGCCGCGCGCTGTATCCGGAGATCCGGCCCTTGATCATCGATGTGCTGAACCAGTTGCTGCGCGGGTTCTCGCAGACCGAGGTCAAGCAACTGGAAAACCTCCTGCTGCGCGTGCTGCACAACGCCTGAGCGCGCGGTGCACGGCAAACGGCAGGGCTAGTCAGCCGACGGTGCTGTCGGCGTGAAGCTGGTCGCGCTGGCGGCGCAGTTCGGCCAGCGCAGCGGGGGCATCGGCCGGGATCGCGCCGGCCTGCGCCAGCGCCGCCTCGAGCACGCGGGCCCGCTCGGCAATCGCGGCCTGCTCCACCGTCAGCGCCGCGCCCTTGATCCGGTGCGCCACGTAGCGCGCCGCGGTCGGGTCGCGCGCATCCAGCGCGTGGGCCAGGCTTTCCAGATCGTCATCCAACGAATCCAGATAGATCGACCAGAGATCGCGGCCTTCCCCAGCCAGGGCGGGCGTGGCCACGCGCGGCGCGTTCTGGCTGTCGTCACCGTAGGCGACATCGCACCACAGCTCGATCATCTCGCGCAGGGCATCCAGGCGGATGGGCTTGGTCAGCATGCCGTCCATGCCGCTTTCCATGACGCGCTGCTGGTGCTCGTCATCCACCGCAGCGGAGATGGCGAGGATGGGCGTATGGGTGCCGGCACCGGCCTCGCGCGCGCGAATGCGCGCCGTAACCGCATAGCCGTCGATATCCGGCAGGTAGCAGTCCATCAGGATGAGATCGAACGCGTGCGCCGCGGCCTTCTCCAGCGCCTGCGCACCGTCAGCGGCGAGCTCGACATCGCAACCGAGTGTGTGCAACTGGTCTTCGATCACCATCAGGTTGGTTGGCTGATCGTCCACCACGAGCACGCGCGGGCGCGGCTTGCTGGTTTGCGTAGCCACCGACACCGCCTGGGGCGGCGACGTTTGCAGCCCAGCATCGGGCAAGCCGATGGGCTCAGGCGCAATCGTGAGGGTGCGTGCATCCGTGACGGGGCGTGCCGCCGCCTGCGCTTCCTCCACCGTCGCCACCTCGGCAGGCAGCGTGACGGTAAAGACCGTGCCCGCCCCCGGCGTGCTCCGCACCTCAATGTTGCCGCCCATCAACCGCGCGAGTTCACGTGCGATGGACAACCCCAGCCCCGTACCGCCAAAGCGCCGCGTGGTGCTGGAGTCGGCCTGCTGGAACGCCTTGAAGATGGTGCGCTGGTCTTTCTGCGCAATGCCGACCCCCGTATCGGCCACGTCGATGGTGAGCGTACCGGCTGCACCCCGCTTGGTTGGCGGCACGTAGGACATGCGCACCGTCACCCCGCCGTGCTCGGTGAACTTGACCGCGTTGGACAACAGGTTCAGCAGAATCTGCCGCGTGCGAGTCGGATCGATCCGCAGACACAGCGACGGGTCGACACCGCTCATGAACGTGAGCGCCAGCCCTTTGCGCTCGGCACGCCAACGCACCACGTCCAGCGCATCGTTGATCCACGGCAGGATCGGCGTGGGCAACAGTTCAAGCGCGACGCGCTGGGCTTCCAGCTTGGAGATGTCGAGCACGTCATCGAGCAACACCAGCAGCGTCTGCGAGGCGGTGGTCGCCACGTCCGTCAGGCGCTTTTGCTTGTCGTCGAGCGGTGTGTGCTGCAGCAGCTCGACCGATGACAGGATGGCGTTCATCGGCGTGCGGATCTCGTGGCTCATCACGGCCAGGAAGCGGGTCTTCTCGCGCTCGCTGCGTTCGGCGCGTTGGCGCTGGGCCCGCGCGCGCCATGCCAGGAAGAGGATGCCGGCAATCGCTGCGGCCACCAGTGCCAGCTCACGCGCCCGGTAACGCAGGATCGATCCGTACGATGGGGCGCCATAGTCCACCACTTCAAGCCAATGTTGTTCGATGGCATCGGTTTCGGCGGCCGTGAGCGCATGCAATGACTTGTCCAAGATTGAGCGCAGCAGCGGCTGATCCGCATGCACGCCCATGTAGAGCGGCACCGGCAGGTCGCTGATGACGCCCGAGATATGCAGCGCGTCGACAAAACGGCGACGCAGCAGTGGCTCGGCAGCGTAGTTGGTGGCGGCAGCAACCTCTGCCGAGCCATCGGCCACCGCCTGCAGGGCAGCATCCGTCGACTCGAACAGCAACAGATGGCTGTGAGGCAGCCTCTCGCGCATGAGGATCTCGGTGGCGCCACCACCGATGAGCGCGACCGTCATGCCGTCCAGTTCGCTCAGGCGGAAGATCGGGTGCTGCGTGGCACGGCCCACGGCCAACGTGGCGCCCATGAAATAGGGGGCTGTCGGCAGCAACTGCTGCGTCAAATCATCCGATGGGGCGAGCGTGGACAGGCTCGGCAGCAGGTCGACCTCGCCCTTGAAAAACGCTTGACGGCTTTCGCCCCAGTTGTCGATGAATATCGGCTTGAATCGCAGGCCGCTCACACGGCTGATCGCATCCAGATAGCCGGACGCCAGCCCCTTGATCTGGCCTTTCTCGGCGTACTCGAAGGGTTTCCAGTTCTCCCGGTACGCAACCCGCACAACCGGATGCTGCGTGATCCAGGCGCGCTCTTCCGGGGTGAACTGTGGCGCCTGCTGTGCAGCCGCCCAAAGCGGCCAACCCGAAGCGACCAGCACGCCAATGACGAGGCAGCGTACAAGACGCTGCCGCAGGCTCACTGCCCCTCCAACTCGTGCTTGATCTTGAAGAGTTCGGTATCGGTGCGGATACCCAGCTTGCGATAGGCAGACTGCTTCTGCGAGCTGATGGTCTTGATGCTGCGCGCAAACTTCTCGGCAATATCGGTGACAGACATACCATCCAGAACGCAGCGCAGGACCTCGCTCTCACGCGGGCTCAGCTCGGGGCGTTCCACCAGTGCGGAGAGTTGGTTGCCATCACCTGCCGATGTCGGAGCCGGCGCATCGGCGGCCAGGGCATCGCGCTCCATCTCGGCAGCCAGCGTGGCATTCAGCCGCTTGCCGCCCGCCGCCACGGAGCGGATCGCCCGCACCAGTTCCGACAGTTCTTCTTCCTTGCCCACAAACCCGCGTGCACCGGCATGCATGACCAGCCCGACCGTCGCTTTGTTGTGGTGGGCAGACGCCACCAGAATCTTCAACTCC
Organism: Ralstonia insidiosa; assembly: GCF_008801405.1. Taxonomy (NCBI): domain Bacteria; kingdom Pseudomonadati; phylum Pseudomonadota; class Betaproteobacteria; order Burkholderiales; family Burkholderiaceae; genus Ralstonia; species Ralstonia insidiosa. Next base: position 193,800 of record NZ_VZPV01000001.1, read on the forward strand.
GGATAGCGCACGCGAATCAGGCGGATCAAGTTCAGCCCATCGATCTCGGCCGGCCCAAGCGAGTAATCCATCAACAGGATGTCCACCTCGACGGTGTTGTCCTTGAGCGCCTGCACGACCTCCCGGCCCGACGCGAACATGCCGCTGACCTCGATATCGGCCTCCTGCTTCAGGCGCGCGGCCAGGCCGTGACGGACGACCGCATGGTCATCGAGCACGACCACGCGGATCGGTCGGGTCGCGGTCCAGTTCATGTTGGCAAATTCCTCTTCAACGTGTTTGGGATGGTTGCGGGGGGGCTGACTTTACTGCGCCGCAGCACTCAACGTTGCAGCACAGATTCCGGCCCCCGTGAACCGGTCTCCGATTGACACCATCCGGAGCCTCCATGCTTACAGACGACACAAACGGTCATAAATTTAATGTCTTATTGTCTGTGATAACCGCCGTGGACACCAGAAACCGCGCCAAGTGTCACTTTCCCTCGACCACGGTGTCGTCCCGGGCGTAGATGGAGCAGTTCTGATAGCGCTCCTTGCACCACGACACCGCGCGGAACTCCGCGTTCTGGCCCCATTGGTAGATGAACTCGTCGCCATCGGCCGCCACGAACACCTTCGGCCAGGGCTTGCGCAAATATTCAGCAAAGCCGGCCTGCGCTTTCGGGCCAAGTTCGCCAGGCTTGCGTGGGGCGGCGTCAGCCGGCGTGGTGCCCGACGGGGTCGCCGCCGCAGCCGCCTTGGCTGCAGACTGCGCAGCCGCCCGCTCGGCCAGCGCCTTTTGCGCACGCGCTGGCACGTCGTTGATCCAGTCGGCCGGGGCCGCAAAGTTCAGGTTTTGCCCATACGCAGCGGACACCATGCGCGAGGTGATGCCCACCAGCCGCGCATTGCTGTCGAACAGCCCACCGCCGCTCGAACCCTGCGAGATGGCCGCAGACGTCTGGATGGCCCGGAGTTGTCCGTTTTCGTCGTGCCGCAGTGACGAGATCAGCCCTTCGCTGATGGTGAGATCAAACCCCAGCGGGTTGCCGATCGCATAGACCTTCTGCCCGGTCACCAGCATGCTGCTGGGAGCGATGGTGACGGCCGGGTAGTGGAAATCGGCGATGCGCAGCTGGCACAGGTCGCGCTCTACATCGGGATACAGCAGGCGCGCACCAAAGGTGGCGTTGCCGCGCTTGACGTTGACCTGCTTGCCGCCGCGCAGCACGTGGCAGTTGGTGATGGCCAGCCCATCGCCGATCACCACCGCGCTACCCAGTGCGGTCGGTCGGCCAGTGGCATCGGCCACGAGCACCTCCCAGATACTGGGCGCGACCTTGGCGAAGACATCGGCCGGCTCCAGCGCAGTGGCAGGCAGCGCGCTCAGCGCCGCAGCAGCGGCAAGGCACGCGCGAAGAATCAGGGCAGTACGGCTCATTGCGGGGTCAGCAGATCGGAAAGGTCGCTCAGCGTGGTGGAGCCGTCTTCGGAGCGGGTCTTGTCGCGCAAAAAGGCGACATCGGTATCGGTCAGGTCGGGGCAGCTTCCAGTACCCCAGGCTTGGTTGATCTGGTACATGCGGTAGCGCACGTTGAAAGCGTGCCACGATTTGCCATCGTCCGATTCCACCACGCCGGCACGGCAGACGTGGGCATTGGTCGGGTAGCTGGCCGTCATCTTGTACTGCTTGCCCGGCTGCGGCACGAACGTCGCCGACACACCGCAGCGATACTGCAGCATGCCCGAGGTACGGATGAACGTGGCCCCCAGCGCCGTCGGCACACCCGCCAGCACGCGGATCGGCCGGGTCACGTCATTGGGCTTGAGCGCGGTGCGCGGGTTGCCGCACGACTTGGCCTCGTCAAAGGTGAGGATGGTGGCGTTGGTACTGGACAGTGGCCGAATGAAATCCACTGTTGCGGTCTTGGCGCCGGCTGGCGGCTCGGTATACGGCATTGCGCAACCGACCAGCCACAGCGCACCCCCTGTTACCGCCACGATCGTTCGGATCGTCATGCGCCCCCCGGCACTCTTTCGTTGCATTGTTCGATGTGATTGGCGAATGCAGCCCCGCGGGCCTGCAATGCCATGCATCGCTCAAGTGTAACCAAAGGTGGCGACGCGGGAACGGCGCGCCGCATGGGCGTGGCATCCGCGCGTCGGACCGCGGCTGGGGGGTCGCCGTACCTACACGACAGCCGCGTCGATGCGCGCCCGCGTGCTATGCCGCGCGCGCTCGAACACCGCCATGTCCCCCATCAGGAAGGCGACATTGGCATTGGAGCGGAAGGATTCGATCTCGAAGACGAGCTGCTCGACGTCCAGGTCGGCGCGCAGTTCACCGGCAGCCTGACCAGCAACGATCACCTCGCGAAAGCGCGCGCGCACCGCCTCACGGTGGCCACGCACGTGATCCTGGATGGTGCCGGGGCGGGCGCGGTATTCGTAGCTGGCTGCGCAGACAAAACAACCCCCCGGCGACTGCCCACCCGCAACGTAGTCGAACCAGCCTTCGGTCAACGCGCGCAGGCGGGCCAGCGGGCTTTCCAACGCCAGCGCCGGCTCCACCACCACGTTCCGGTAGTGCACAACACCCGCATCCAGCGTGGCGAGCTGCAGCGTCTCCTTGTCGCCAAACAGCACCTGGATGTTGCCCTTGCCCACGCCTGCATCGGTGGCGACGCGGCCAATGGTCAGCCCCTCCAGCCCATCGGTGGAGGCGATGGCGGTGGCGTGCTCCAGCACCTGGGCGCGCGCACGCTCGCCGCGCGCGCGCCGGCCGTCGGTCTCGTTCATGGTGATGCCCTCTGTGTTCTCGAAGCCCTGTCTGTGAGTAAGGTCAACGCAATCAAACCTTGACGCAGGTAAATCGCTCTTTAGTATACGTACGACCGTATATTAATAACCGAGATCCCCTCATGTCAACGGAATCCCTCGCGGGCAGCCTGTCTGCCGCGCCCACCTCGCCGGCGCGACGCTGGCCCGCGCTGGCGGCGTTGCTGACCGGCAACTTTGTCACCATTCTCGACCTGTTCATCGTCAACGTGGCGATTCCGGACATCCGCACCGGCCTGCACGCCAGCTTTGCCGAGATCCAGCTCGTGATGGTGGGCTACAGCGCCGCCTATGCGGTGTTCCTGCTCAACGGTGCGCGCCTGGGCGACCTGTTCGGGCGCAAGCGCATGTTTCTGGTGGGCATGGCGCTGTTCACACTGGCGTCTGCCCTCTGCGGGCTGGCAACGAGTGCGTGGATGCTGATTGCCATGCGCGTGGCGCAGGGCCTGGGCGCCGCCATCCTGATGCCCCAGGTCATGGCCACCGCACGCGTGTTGTTTGATGGGGATGCGCGTCGGCGCGCGTTCGGGGTGATGGGCGCGGTACAGGGCGTGGCCGCGTCGGTGTCGCAGATCATCGGTGGCTGGCTGATTGCGCACCCCCTGGCGGCCGACATTGCAGGCTGGCGTGCGGTGTTTCTGGTCAACGTACCGATTGGCATGGTGGCGCTGCTGGCCGCGCGCAGCTTCGTGACGGAATCGCGTGCGCCGGTTGCAGCCCACCTGGATGGGTACGGTGCAACGGTAGGCGCAGTGGCGCTTGCCATGCTGCTGGTGCCCATCATGCAGGGGCGCGAATACGGCTGGCCATGGTGGGCGTGGGCGGTGCCGCTGGCCTCACTCCTGGTGTTTCGGCATTTCGTGCGGTACGAGCAGGCGCTGTCGGCGGCGGGCCGTGTTCCCATCATTGAGATCGCGTTGTTCCGCAATCGGAGCTTTGTGCTGGGCGTGCTGGCGATCTTTCTGTTCTACACGGCCATCAGTTCGTACTTTCTGGCGCTGACCATCCTGCTGCAGTTTGGGCGCGGCCTGTCACCGCTCGCGGCGGGGATGGTCTTCACACCGGCGGCGGTTGCCTTCTTCTGCGGATCCCTCACGGCACCACGCCTGGCCGAACGCATTGGGCACCGCGCACTGCTGCTGGGCACGGCGATCTTTGGCGTCGGCCTCATCCTGTTGAGCACGATGGCGCAGGCTGGCACCGTCATTCCTCTGCTGATCGTGCCGCTGATGCTCAATGGCTTTGGTCAGGGGATGGTGATCCCGCTGTCGCTCAACACCATCCTGAGCAGTGTCGAGACTGCCCAAGCGGGCATGGGTGCGGGCACCGTCACCACCATGCAGGCGGTGGGCAATGCCGTGGGTGTGACTGTGGTGGGGGTGCTGCTGTTCTCGTTGCTTGGCCAGGTGGATGGCGGCAGCACGGCAGCAGATGCCGCACATCATGGTCACGCCTTCGCGCTGGCGATGCTGTACAACGTGGGCGCTACGGCGCTGGCCTTCGTGCTGTTCTGGCGTGCGTGGCGCCGGCACGCCTGAGCGCCCTTCGCCCTTATTTGCGCACCCAGCCGCGCCGCACGGCCGGCGCGAGTACCACGCCATGCACCGCCAACCCGAGGCGGTGCAGCGGCTCCGACAGCGTGTGCGCCACGCGCCCGCTGCACAGCCAGGCGCTCAATGCCGACACGGTAGCAGCGCCCAGCATGTCAAACGGATAGTGCACCCCCAGGTAGATGCGCGCCCAGGCCATCGGCAAGCCCAGCAGCGCCAACCACGTGCCCACACGGCGCAGACGCGCATGCCACATCAGGCTGAATGCGACCGTCCACCACACCGTCAGGTGGTCGCTCGGGAACGATGAATCCGCCACATGCGGCAGCAGATTGGTCCCCAGGCCGATCTCGAACGGCCGCGGGTGATACCAGAGCAGGCTGAACCCCGCGCTGATGAGCAGCGCCAGGGCGGTGGCCAACGCGGTCTGCAGGGCATGGCGGCGCGAGTCCGGTTCGCCCCACAGCCAGCAGGCCACGAGCGTGAGCGGCGCCAGCCAGATCATGTATTCCGCAAAGAACACTGCCAGCCCAAATGTGGTGGGGGCTGGGTCGGCCGGGGCGTTGAGCCAGAGAAACAGGGTGTGATTGAGTGATTCCATACCGCATCGGCCCGCAGGCCAGGTTGATTCGACAGCACTGGTTTGTCCCGCGCACGGTACGGGGCGTTCCCTTCAATTCCCTTGGAGCGGGTCTGCCGACAAGGCTACGGCGCCAGACTTAGGCAAATGACAGGAATAGCCCGATCATTGCCCAGGCTTTTCGCCCCGTCGCCCCATGCCTATGATGGAGATACACAGACCGCGCACACCCATCGCCGATCGCCACCCCGGCACCGCTGGCGCACACAGCGGGCAACGGACCGAACGGACACTGATAACCAAACCGGGGGTTGGATGGAAAGTTTCCTGATCCAGCGGGCCACGCGCCGGCAATCCGCCGTGGCCGGCGTGATCGCCTTGCTGATCCTCCTGACGCTGGCCGTGGCCGCGCCGCGGGCCAACCTGCCGTGGCCCGCCATCAGCCCGTTCATGCCGATGTGCGCATTGACGGTCTTCACCACCGCCTGTATCGCCGCCTTCCTGCTGGGCGCCCAGTTCACCGTGACGCGCCAGCCGATGCTGGGTGCGCTGGGCGGCGCCTATGCCTTCACCGCGCTGGCCGTAGCCCTGCAACTGCTGATGTTTCCGGGCGTGTTCTCCCCCACCGGCCTGTTCGGCGCCCGCCCGACCAGCGCGGTGTGGATGTGGGTGTTCTGGCACGGCGGCTTTCCGATGTTCGTGATCCTGGCGGTGCTCACGCGTGACCGGCTCTCCCACGATGCGGTCTCCAAGCGGCACGTCGGCCTGTGGACGTGGTTATTGATCGGCGGGCCCGTGGTGGTGGGCGCGCTGCTGTGCGCTATCGCCCTGATGGCGGATCTGCCGCCGCCGTTGGTGTCATCCACCGGAGGGGCCATTGCCAGCAACCCCGTCGCGGTGGTCCTGTGGGCCATCAACGCGATTGCCCTGCTGGCGGTGCTCGCAAGCGGCCGCCTGCGCGCCGTGCTGGACGTGTGGCTGGCGATTGCCGCGCTGGCGTGCTTTACGGATACGAGCCTGAACTTGCTGAGCGCCGACCGCTTTACCGTGGGCTGGTACGTGGCGCGCCTGTTCAGCATGTTCGCCCCTGGGGTGCTGGTGTGCGTGCTGGTGTGGGAGGTGACGGCGCTGTACCGGCGGCTGTTCGAGGCGCACGTGTCGTTGCGGCAAGCCTCCATGCATGACGCGCTTACCGGCTTGTACAACCGCAGCTACTTCAACGAGCAGATCGGCGTGCGCGTGGGCGCTGCCAAGCGCAACGGGCAACCCTTGTCGCTCATCATGGTGGATGTGGACCACTTCAAGCGCTACAACGACGCCTTCGGCCACCTCAAAGGCGATGCCTGCCTGGCGGCCGTGGCCTCAGCGCTGTCCGGCGTCGTGCGCCGCCCCGGAGATTTCATCGCGCGCTACGGCGGCGAAGAGTTCGTCATCGTGTTGCCCGACACAGGCCCGAACGATGCACAGGCATTGGCCGAGCGCGCGCGTGACGCGGTGATGCGCCTGCGTATCGAGGCCGCGGCGCCTTCACGCTATGTCACGGTCAGCGCCGGCTGCGCCACCGCCACACCCAGCAGCCAGGCATTCTCCATCGACATGCTGGTCGAGACGGCCGATGCCGCGCTGTACCAGGCCAAGGCTGCAGGGCGCAACCTCGTCATCAGTGCGCAGGCCATGGCCGCTGCGGTGATGTGACACCAAAGCTGCAAGCCACCCGAGGCACAGAACACCGCCTGTTCTATTTCCTTGATCACGCATTGCAGGTCAAACGTCCTAGCGTCAGTTGCCTGCAATCAAGGCACACACGCACCCGCATGCTTTCTGTTTCTGTTTACTTCTTTCTTTATATAAAGATAGTAGTAGTAGATAACGGTGGATAAGTCCTGTGGATAGCTGCAAAAAACGCTTTGGCATCAATGCCTTGCGAAATGCACAACCGTTCGGACAGCGTGTGCCTTGGCGTGGATGAGTGCGGTAGATCGCATCGCACCCCATCCGCACGCGCAGAAGTTATGCCCGCACTGTGGACAACCTAACCCCGGAGAGCCAACACGCTTTTCCCTTAAGTTTTCCACAGCGGGAGGGGGGAGTTATCCACATCGCAGTCCGACGGAAGGCCCCGCGTCGAACATGCACGACCCACAGCCTGTCGCTGACGTCATCCGCGCGGGCAATGCCTCAGCGAGCGCATCAACGGCGACACGTTCCATGGTGTGCCACGCTCTCCTTGCCCAAAAAAGAGGTTGACCTTGTCACGGTGACAAGGCGCCCACTGTCGGGCGAGGAGGCGTTCATGACCCATCACACATTGACCAAAGCGCTGGAGCACCCGGACGCCTCGCTGCGCCTGACGGCGGCGCTGGGTGCCGGCATGGCGCCCCATCCGGGCAAGATTGCGCCGCTGGTGCAGCGCTGCCGCATCGAGCCGGATTTCTTTGTCCGCGACATGCTCACCTGGGCACTCACCCGGCACGCGCAGGACCTGACGGTGCCGTTGCTGCTGGACGAACTGCACTCGCCGTTGGCGCAAGCGCGTAGCCAGGCGCTGCATACGCTCTCAAAGATTGGCGACCCTGCAACGTGGCCGGCGATCACCAGCGGGCACCTGCATGACCCCGATCCGGAAGTCGCGCGTACGGCGTGGCGTACCGCGGCGGGGCTGGTGCCGACCGAGCAACGTGCCGCGCTGGCACACGAGCTGATTCACGAGCTGGGCCGCGGCGACAAGCACCTCCAGCGGAGTCTGAGCCGGGCGCTGCTCATGCTCGGGGACGATGCCGTGGCCCAGCTCGAAGCAGCAGCGGCCCGCCATACGGACCCAGCGGCTCGCATTCACGCCTGCGCAAGCCTCAGGCTGATCGCCGACCCTGAGGGGGCGTTTGTGCTGGATCCAACTGATGCGGAGCGCGCAGGTGCAACGTTGCCAGAAGCCGATGCATCAGCAAGTTGCCAACAATCGCTTTGATAGAATTTTTTCGACCCGATCAAAGCCCCCCCTGAGGCCGAGAAACGAGGCCACATACCCCAGACGACACCGGAGACCAGTGATGCGCATCAGCGAGTTGGCCAATCGCTCCGGCGTCAGCGCGCGCATGCTGCGGCACTACGACAGGATCGGGCTGATCAGCCCATCCGCACGGACTGAAGCGGGATACCGCGAGTACTCGCAAGCCGATGCCTGGCGCCTGTTCCAAGTGGAAAGCCTGCGCTCGCTGGGTCTTGGGCTTGCCGAGGTGCGCGAGGCGCTCAGCCAACAAGCCCCCCGCCCCGATGCGCTCATTGACACGCTGATGGCGCGCAGTCGCGAGCGGCTGGCCGCAGAACAAGCGCTGCTCTCCCGGCTGGCTGCCGTGTCCGCCGCCGCCCCCGAAGATTGGTCAGCCGTGCTCGAAGTCGTGCAGTTGCTGAAAGGACTGGACTCGACGCATGCGCCAGAGCGACAGCGTGCTGCGTTTGACGCCGCCTCCAGCGATGCCCCGCTGGCAGAACTCATCGCCCAGGCCCTGCTCCAGGAGCAAGAGCCGAATGTTGCGGGTGCACTGTCCTGGGCGTTGGAAAGAGCCGAAGGCAGCCGCGCCAGCGTACTCAGTGCGGCGCTTCAACAGGCGGACCCGGCGGTGCGCGAACGGGCCGTGCTCGCACTGGCGAAACTCGGTGGTGCCGATGCAGTGGAAGCGTTGCGCGTCGCGCTGCTCGACCCTGCGGAGCACGTGCGGTACCGCGCTGCGCGGGTGCTTGGCGAATGGGGCGTACGCGAGACTATTCCGTTGCTGATTGAGCAGGTTGTCGTCGGGGTGCACGATGTTGAGGCGGCCGATGCGTTGGCCCATCTGGCGGAAGACCCTGCGATCGCGAAGCACGTTGTGGAGCGATTTGAAGCGGCGATTTCGGATGGGTCGGCCGATGTTCAGGCGCGTGTACGCATTTGTCAGGCGCTTGCGGAAATCAACGACGCGGCGTCAGCGCTGCTTGCGCGGCTGGCGGCTGATGCGGACCCGGCGGTGGTGCGCACTGCGGGTTATGTGATTGGCATGCGTAGCTGCGTTTAGCTGTAGGGTTGCGGCCCCAAAGCACCCCGCTTCCTCCAACGTCATTGGCCGCAGTCGAGCCAAGCACGGCTTGATCTTTTCGGGACCGCCATCAACGCATCGCTTGGATTTGCGCAGCAAGAACCGGAGTGCTGCGCAGCATCCAGACGCCTACCCTGCTGCTCCGATCATCAAGATGGAGTGAACATGGCTCTTCTCGCTAACAAGACTGCAATCGTGACGGGCGCCAGCTCGGGTATCGGTCGTGAGGTGGCAAAGAAGTTTGCGAAGGAAGGCGCAAGCGTCGTTCTGGTTGCGCGCCGCGCGGCGTTGCTCGACACGCTGGTTGACGAGATTGCCGACGTCGGTGGCAAGGCGGTGGCACTGGCGGGCGACGTGCGGGACGAGCGTTGCGCGAAGCACGCTGTTGAGTTGGCCGTCGGCCGTTTCGGCGGGCTTGACGTGGCGTTCAACAATGCCGCGACAATGGGGGCGCTCGGCAGCGTCACCGACATCACGCTGGACGGCTGGCGCGACACGCTCGAGACCAACCTGACGAGTGCGTTCCTCGGCGCGAAATATCAGATTCCAGCGCTGCTCGCGCGCCCGCACGGCTCGCTGATCTTCACGTCATCGTTCGTCGGCTATACGGTCGGCTTTCCAGGGATGGCCGCGTATTCCGCGAGCAAGGCTGCGCTCGTGGGCCTGACGCGCACGCTCGCCGCCGAGTACGGTCCGTCTGGCTTGCGCGTCAACGTGCTGATGCCGGGCGGCACCGACACCGAGATGGGGCGGGAGGCAGCCAGCAAGCCGGAGCAGAAAGCGTTTGTCGAAAGCATCCACGCGCTCAAACGGATGGCCCATCCAGAAGAGATCGCCAAGTCGGCGCTCTATCTTGCGTCCGATCTGTCGAGCTTCGTGACGGGTACAACGTTGCTCGTCGAGGGCGGTGTCTCAATCACTCGCACTTGATGTGACACGATTCTCTGAGGGGGCTGACCCCGAGGGCAACGTAAAACCTGGGTAATCCTGGCAATAAGAAACCCGCGAGGCTTTGCAGCTCGCCGGTTTTTGGGCATGGCTTGAGACAGGGACGATCTCTTTGCCTCACCCTGAACCCCTATCTTTGCGCCTTGGCATGGTGGCACGAGGGCCTATGAGCACGAGATCAGCCGGCTCCTCGCTGACGAGGTACTGGCGCTACTGATCAAGCGACCATCCTGGGTTGGGCACGTTTTTCCCTTCGCGATAGGTCCAACTCGCGCCGCACGTGCCGCACGTGAACGTGCTCACCGTGACAGCCGCCGCCTTGGATACTTTGATGCGTTGTGTGTCGGTGATTCTTAGGGAAGCATGGCCTGATGCACCAAGTCGATGGACTTCAATGGCAAGGCAAGCGTGGCAGAGTGTCATGCCAATTCCTCTCTCGAATAACGTGGACCCGATGTAGCGCACGGGCATTCGTCCGTTTCGTCTCTGGGTTAGACGCCAAAGACGGGAGCGCCATATTTCAACAGCAATTGCTCGATCTGGCTCATGTCATCGGTGCGCGGTGTTCTGTCTTCTGTCACGCGTGACGGACCGCCATACACGGCAGCCACATGCCTGCGCACCGTCAGTACATCATTGGCCGGTGGCGCGACGATGACGGCATCGCCAGGCTCGTGCCGGTAGCTGCCATCTCTCCAGCCGTCGGGCGTGAGATGCAATTCTTCCCATTCATCGCTAACAGACATGGTGATTCTCTTCTCGTTGACTGTGGGTGGGGGCATGCCGTTGCAGCAAGCGGAAAAGCCGCCCGAGGCGGCTTGCATGGTTCAGTTCTTGTCGCGAGGCGCCAGACGTGCGATGGCTGCTCTTCCTGCAAGCCGGGCCGCATGTCTTGCGAGTGCCTCCGTACCATGTACGTTGTGGCGCATCGAGACGTTGGCGAGGATGCGTTCCACACCATCGCTGTACTCACTGATGAGATAGGTGGCAAACCAGATGCCGGGTTCTTGTTCAATTGGGTACACGGACACCGTGTAGGGGGAAAGGACTTGGTTCAATACACTGCTAGGTTTCGGGCGAAGGCAGATGGCAGGCATGGAGCGCCTGAGCAAGCCGCTTCCTGCAGATGAGCTACGCCACGATGGGTGGGGCCAATGCCTTTGGATCATGCACACAAATGCATGGCGCAAGCGATTGGCAACGAGTGACCGTACTTGCGTAGGCTGGCGCGCCTAGTACATGCGTGCCGCATACGGAGCGGATAAACCGCCGGTCAGGTAGGTGATGGGCTGCGTGGCCCAAGATGATCCGGGTGTACGCCCGAGGGTGGCCGGCGCTATGTTGTGTCGTATGGCCGGTATCCGAGCCCGATCGATTCGAAAAGCGGGCAGAGGTTGTGCATGGTAACAGCTTCCCGCAACCGCTGCCTCCATGCGAGCCTTCCTTGATTTACAACGGCTGCGGTGCATGAGCAACGTGGTGCGGCGGCAGAGCGCGGTCGCAACCACATTCATGCGCTATTTCGAGATTGATGGCTTTTTTGTTGACAATGACTTGCGATGCTGGTAGAACTTGCGCCGCAGGCTTTTCAAGCAGTTACTCCGATGTTTTGGGTTGTCACGCCAAGCGACACCTTTTTCTCTTTGTTCCTTCCTTGATCGTCATGCCTGGTAAGCATGGGCTTATCCAGAACGTTTAAGGAATCCAACATGGAAACCGGTATCGTAAAGTGGTTCAACGACTCCAAGGGCTTCGGCTTCATCACCCCTGACGCAGGCGGCAACGATCTGTTTGCTCATTTCTCTGAGGTTCAGGGTAATGGGTTCAAGTCGCTTCAAGAAGGGCAGAAAGTGAGCTTTGTGTCCGGTGCTGGCCAAAAAGGCCCGGCTGCGACCAAGATTCAAGTGATCTGAGCGATCTCGCCCGCCAAGAAAAAACCCCGCCACGCGGGGTTTTTTTTCGCCCTCCGCACATCGCCGTGTTCACGTCCGACATACGGCACACGCTGAGCGTCAGGTTGAAGCAGACTGCACCTTCGCCTGTTGCTTTGACTTGCGCCACGACTGCGCGCGAACGACACGTCGTGAGGTACTCCAAAAGATGATGACGCCGCAGTGCACATATGGGAGTACAGTGGAACACCGACCCACGGTGCGCCGGATCACGCATCCGTTGGTACGAAAGCATTTTTACCCGCACTTGTGATCACCGCGCTCGGTCGCGCCTCTCTCGCTGATCGTGCCCTGCCCCCTGTCATCCTCGCCAGTTCCGCACACGGAAGTTGCCTGCTAGTGCTCCTACTCGCGATGTAAGTCGTGGAAATCCGTGATGCTCGATCTTGTCGCATTTACCAAGCCGGTGCTGGATGAAATTACCGGGCAGGATGTGCGGACCTGGAACACCGATCCCAGTGTGCTCACGGCAAACTGGCAGGTACCTGAGTTCGACAGCCGCATCTGGCGTGTGAGAACGCTGACGATCGCATTCACGCACGATGTCATGCATCAGTTGATGCACGCAGATCGGCAAGACCTTTGTGAGCTGCAGCGCATGCTTGACCGTTTTCTGCGGGCGCACCTTGGCGTGCATGCTCAGGTAGACCCGGGAGATCGGGCGCTCGTGATCACCGTCGACCATCTGGGAATGGATGCATAGCCGCCCGGGCCAATCAACGGGATTGCCATTCAAAACCACTGCCGGCGCCCTGCCGGGGTGTCAGTCATGCCCACCATCGGCCGGAGTCATTCATGAATGCAAACCCGTCAGCCACGTACAAAGGTTTTGACCTGTATCCATTGGTGTACAGGACCGAGACGGTCCAGTCATGGCCGCGAAAGCGCCCCGATCGCACGTTCAACGCGTCTGTGATGATCTGCCGAGAGGGTCATCGACCTGGAACCGAGCATTCGCGCGTTTTTCGCGTGACGCTTGCCGTTTGGGAAAACGTTGGCACGGCGAGGCGGGGAGCGCTGAAGTTTGGCGAAGACGTCATCAATGGCCTGGTGGCGGGCGAGTCTGTAGCGTTGCTGTAAAGGGCGCAATGCATTTCCCCCGTTCATGGCCACGCCGATTCTGATATTGCGTTAGAGAGGAGTATTGAGTGCATGACCCATCCGGAAACAAGATGACGCATGCGTCTGACAAGACGAGCTTTCTCTGCACACTACCTGGAGGGGCAAAAGGCGTGACGTATTCCATCACGGTTGGCTTTTGCACCGATGGACACCCGAACTGTGTGCAATTCACCAGTTTCGTGGGTGAAGGAAGACGGTCCTTCAGGCTGTTGGCAAGCACGCCCGATGTGCCACCCACAGTTGCGCACAGCGTTGAAGCCTTTTGCCGGTTGGCCATCGGGCAAGTCGTCCGAGAAAGTCTCCACGCAAAAACTGCGCAAGGTGACCATACCCTCGACATGCACGCACAGCCTTGGGAAGGAGATCTCAGACCGGCGGGATCACGTAGCGCACAAAGGCCGCTTCGTCCGCACTCGCTTGTTCGAGGATAGTTCAGTCGAGCAAGCGGAAAGAGCGTACAGTGGGGCACCCCTTTCAACGGAGATTGCTGTGGACGCCCATCCGACTTGCAGCTACAAGGGGTTCGATGTTTATCCCCTGATCTACCTGTTTGATACGCCTCGTGAATGGCATGAGCGGCGCCCGGATCGGGCTTACAGCGCCTCCGTGTTGATCTGCCAGGAAGGTGAGCCACCGGATACCGAGCGTTCCCGAATCTTCCCGCTGCTGACGACCCAATGGGAGAGCATCGGGACGGCAAAACGTGCGGCTGCGAAGATGGCCGAAGGCATCATCGATGGATTTGTGCCTGGCCAATTCATGCGTTCCGCATAGGTGCATCAAGCAGGCTCAAAAGGTCAGTCCCTTCACTACAACATCAAGAATCCTGCCCATACGCTAGGGTCGCGTGATCACCCGTCTTAACGGGCCTACGTTTTTGCAATTTGCATGTTGGACGCTAGCCGATAGGCAGCTGAAGGGCTCGGGTTACAAAACAACAAAGCCGACACATGGTCGGCTTTGTTGTTGAAGCATAGGGCTGCACTTTGTCAGAGAAGCATACCTTTGCATCTGCTGCAAAAATAGCAGTGGCTAAACCTAGCGCATTCGCCAAACAAGCGCGACATAGCCTGGAAGTTCACCCTTTGCAGAGGCAAACGCTCAAGGTTCAGAGTGAATGGCGGCCGGAAGTTCAGCTGACCCGCTGGAGCTCGCTCCCCATTCGAACTGTGGCCATCGAGTTCACGCGACCTACCGCGAGCTACAGCGATGTTGTTCAACTATTGCAGGGTCCACTGCCTCACGTCCCGGCGAGATCTGCATCATCAACAACTTTGCGTCTCCACCCGGCGTGTACCACATGCTCATCTGCGTTAGTTCGGCACCACTTGACGATTTCAACCAGCGAACCATTCGCACCTGATCTGGGAAGCACGTGACCGCCCCTTCGGTATCCTCGACGATCGTCCCAAAAGCATCCATGGTCGCCGTCATGGCTTCCACCATTTGCCTTCGGGAAACCGCGTCGCGCATTGCCTGGGCTGCATCAGCATAGATCAGGTCGAACTGCTTCGAGTTGAAACGTTTAACCAGCAAAGCCTCCGCACGAAGTGCCGCTATCCTATCTTCAGAAAAATACCCAATGTGAATGCGGAATCCAAGGCCAAGCAACACTGTTCCCACTACGACAATGAGCGCTATCGTGATTTTCCATTTATTGTTCTTGAGATCCAGTCTCACAGGCTTTTCCCGGCTACTTGTTTGTCACTTGATGGGCTATGTAAAAACCAATCGCCGCACAACTTGACGCGATTGCCGCGATGATCAGTGAAGTCCCGGACAGAAAATAACCAGCCTTGTTCCATGCGGTTAGCCATAAGACACCTGAAACTGCTGTCCAACGCAAAGAAAATGATTTTGCATGTAACCTAAGCCAGTCGCGCTTCGCTAGCCGACCACGATCCTTCGTGCCATCTTCGGAATCAGCATCGGTTTGAGGTGCTTCAGTTGTCATTGAATTTCCGCTTTCATCGCGTTGACGAATTAAATATAGTAGTTAGGGTGAAACGGTCGGATAGGGCCGTCGGTTGACGATACTTCGATCTCAGCAATAGTTGAATAATATATCGCCAATGGTCTGCGCATCGGCCTCTGAAATTTGCCCTTCCGAGACGGAAAGTGTTAGGTCAACAAGGATTGCTTTCACTGGAACATCATGCCGATTCACGAGCGACGTAAGCTCGTCGTTCACAGTTGAACTTGTGACATATACATCAATAAGCTGGAACAGATTGCTTTGCAATTCTTCGACCGTCATTCTCGACCGCCACCTAAGGTGGCGGTGCTCTCACGAAGATAACAAATATGCGCGGCCTGAGTCACGATGTCGAGTGACAGCTACTGGCCGATAGCAGCCATTGATCAGATGATCCTTGGCACTCCCGGGAGGCGATCACTGGGAGCCTCGCTAAGCGCGATCCTGCCCAGCAGGTTGAGGAACTTGTCGGCCATCGCTGCGCTGCGCTCGTCCACCACCAAGACATGTGGGGTGTTTTCAAGAACTGCCTGGCGGGCATCTAGTACGCAACGCACGACATGTTTGGAGACGACATACCCCGCCTCACCGGCGCGCTTCATCGAGTGGTTTTTATGCTGGTGCATAACCTTCCCGGAGCGGTCTGCGGCTAGTCTCGACGGGCTATCTAAGGCCGCAGAAAAAGTATGCGGATTCATGCACTTAGTTTATGCATCTACGGCGCGTTGCTGCTCGGCGCGACGCAGTAGTTCGCGGGGTCAGCGATCCAAGCGTGAACAGCAGTGAAGTCGTAGAGGGGCATTGGGGGCAAGTGGTTCGTCGGGGTAGTGACTTGCCCCCGGGTGTCAACGGCAAAACTTAGGCAACGCTGGCAACAAAAAACCCGCAAAGCCTTTCAGCTAGCGGGTTTCTTGGCAACGCTTGGCAAACCTTGCCAGTGAGTTGGTGGACCGAAGGAGGATCGAACTCCCGACCTCCGCATTGCGAACGCGGCGCTCTCCCAGCTGAGCTATCGGCCCGTGAAAAATAAGTCTACCCGAAGTCCCGGCGCGCCTTCAATCGCGGGTCAACCCGGCCCTGCTTCCATGCCAGGGTTGTCCGCCATGCCGACAATGCGCGGTGTATTCAGCGGCCGGGCGGTCACTTCGCGCTGGTCGCGCAGCCAGTCGGCCAGCACGTCCCACACCGGGCGGCCACCGGCCTTGCGGGCTTCTGGCGACACGGCGGCCCAGCCGGCCACTTTGTAGCGGCGGTCGGCGTCGAGCGGTTTATCACCCACGCGCATGTCGGTGATGCGCTGGCCCATCGGCTTCATCGGGTCGATGGTGTAGCGCAGGCCGCCGGTGCGCACCATGTCGCCGCCCTGCTGGTAGTACGGGTCGGGGTTGAAGAGGTTGTCGGCCACGTCTTCGAGCACGGTCTTGATGGTGGTGCCCGTCATCTCGGTGAGCGTGGTGGCGGGGTACGTGATGGCGGTCTGGGCCATCAGCGCCTCCATCGTCAGCGCTTCGCCGGGCAGCAGCGTGGTGCCCCAGCGGAAGCCGGGCGAGAAGGCGATTTCCGCGCCCTGCGCGTGCATCAGGCCATCGACGATGAGCTGGTCGAACGTGCCGTTGAAGTTGCCGCGCCGGTACAACAGGCCACGGTTGACGGCCAGCGTTTCGCCGAGCTTGTCTTGGTAAGGCGCACGCACGCGCTCGATGAGCGCGGTCATGGCCGGATCGGGCGGCAGCAGATCGGCGAACACGGGCAGCAGCGTGTAGCGGATGTCGCGCACGGTACCGCCGCGCACGTCCAAGTCGAGCACGCCGACGAACTTGCCGTTGGCGCCCGCGTTGGTGACGAGCGTCACGCCGCCCGGGTTGCTGACCTTGACCGGCGCCGGCACCGCATCGTGCGTGTGGCCGCCGAGGATGGCATCCAGCCCGCGCACGCGCGAGGCGAGCTTCAGGTCCACATCCATGCCGTTGTGCGAGAGCAGGACGACCACCTTGGCGCCCTTGCCGCGCGCCTCGTCGATCATCTTCTGCAGCCGCTCTTCCTGAATGCCGAAGGTCCAGTCGGGCGTGAAATCGGCGGGGTGCGCGATCGGCGTGTAGGGGAACGCCTGGCCGACGATGGCGACCGGTACGCCGTTCAGCTCGCGCAGCACGTACGGGTCGAACACCGGGTCGCCAAAATCCGCCGTCTGGATGTTTTGCGCGACGAAGGCGACTTTGTTCTTGAAATCGTGGTCGACCACGTGGCGTACGCGGTCGGCGCCGTAGGTCATCTCCCAGTGCGGGGTCATGACGTCGACGCCGAGTGCGAGTGCCGCTTCGACCATGTCCTGTCCGTTGGTCCACAGCGCGGTTGCCGAGCCCTGCCACGTGTCACCGCCGTCGAGCAGCAGCGCGTTCGGGCGCGTGGCACGCAGGCGCTTGATGAGCGTGGCCAGATGCGCGAAGCCGCCCATGCGGCCGTAGCGGCGCGCGGCTTCGTTGAAATTAAGCCAAGTAAAGGCATGCGCGGCACGTGTACCGGGCGCGATGCCGTAACGCTTGAGCAGCGCGTGCCCAACCAGATGCGGCGGTTGCCCGGCCCATTGCGCTACGCCCAGGTTCATGTTGGGCTCGCGGTATTCGATGGGCAGCAACTGCGCGTGGCAGTCGGTGAAGTGCAGCAGGTGAACGTTGCCGAAGCGTGGTACGTCGTAGCTCAACGTATCGGCATGGGCATCGGTCAGGCGCAGGCCGGCGGCTGTGGCAATCGCCAGGGCTTGAACGAATTCGCGGCGGTTCATTGCTTGTTGTTGTGCGCGTAGCGAGCGAGATCCGCCACGTCGTCTTCGAGCATTTCGCCGACTTCCTTTCGCACCACGCGACCGTTGGTGTCGAGCACGAGCAGTTCCGGCAAACCCTTGCGCGGGCCGGTGGCGGCGCACAGCGCGTCGGTTTCCATCGTCACCGGAAAGGTGAAGCCGCGCTTGGCGACGTAGTCTTTCGCGAGCTGCGGGTTGGCGTCGATGCTGATGGTGAGGATGCGCAGGTCGGTACCGCGCGTTGCTTCATACAGCTTCTGCAAGCGAGGATTCTGCAGCGCGCAGAACGGGCACCACGAGGCCCACGTGGCGATGATGACGGGATGCCCGCGCCATGCATTGCCCGGCACACGGGTGCCGTCGAGCAATTGCACGTCGGGCATCGTCACCACATCGCCTACCTCGACGGCCTGCGCAGTGCCAGCAGCAAGCACCATCGCTGCCGCCCACATCACGAACCGTCGAATGGCGTGCATGGCCGTCTCTACT
The DNA here is from genome assembly GCF_008801405.1 of Ralstonia insidiosa. Taxonomy (NCBI): domain Bacteria; kingdom Pseudomonadati; phylum Pseudomonadota; class Betaproteobacteria; order Burkholderiales; family Burkholderiaceae; genus Ralstonia; species Ralstonia insidiosa. The sequence goes on from NZ_VZPV01000001.1 coordinate 212,105, forward strand.
GGTTGACCGGGGATGCCGGGTCAAACAACAGCGCCATCACATCGCGGATCTGCTGCTCGGTGAGGATGCCCTTGTGCCCGAAGCGCGGCATGTTGGAGCACGCGGCATACGCGTTGGAGTTGTAGATCTTGCCCCACGTGTAGCGCAGGATCGCCTCCGAATCGCCACGCAGCTTGCCGTACTGGTACAGCGACGGGCCGATGGTGCCGTACGACACCTCGTCTTTCGACAGGCGATGGCACGCATAGCAATTGGCACCGTTGGCCCCGCCAGCGGGGTCGGAGAACTGCATGCCACGGCCGCTCTGCGCGGTCTTCTCGCCTTCCTTCCAGTCGCCCAGCCACTTGTTGTCAGCCGGGTAGTGGATGGTCTTCGTCTGCGCGTCTTCCAGCTTCTTGGCGACGGCGGCGGGCACAGTGTTGCGATCGGCGTACTGGCTACAGATTTTCTGCACGTCGTCGCGCTCGGTCACGCCTTCCACGGTGGCCGGGCCCTTGGAGACAAAGCTCTCGTGGATGATCTTGGCGAGCGCGGCGTCAGCCTTCGCGTCGGGCTTGGGTGGCGTGATGGCATCCGCCGCGTGCGCGGTGCCGGCAGCGAGTGCCAGCGCGGTCAGAACGATGGGGGTCAGTCGAAACATGCGTGGCCTCATCGTTTGATCGACGGCGCGTCCATCTTGCCGCCGTTGGCGTTGCGGGCGAGGAACAGCTCCAGCGCGGTGATCACCTCGCTACCGTAGAGCGGTTCCGGAAAGCGCTGCTGGCGCAGGCAGTCGTACAGGCGGTGCTGCATCGTGCGCACCTCGCCTTGCGAGACGCGGTAGCCGGGCCATGTCGAATACGCAAAGCGCGCGCCATCGGCCGTCAGCAGATCGGGCAGCTCCTGCAGGCGAATGCGCTGGCCCGGCTGGGCGTGGCACGTGGCGCAGGCAAAGTCATACGCACCGCCACGGTAGAAGAACATGCGGCGGCCGAGTTCGTACGTGCGCTTTTCTTCGGGATGCGCCAACGGAATATCAATGGCCGCGCCGCGCGATTCCGAGGTGATGTACGCCATCAGCCGTTCAATGTCCGACGGCTTGCCCGGCGACGAGAACGGGTTGGCCGAGGCCTGTTCCTTCGTCAGCCCCTGCAGCGTCATGCGGCAATACATGAGGCGCTGTTCGGCGTCCATCACGCGGCCGGTGTCCTTGAAGAAGCGCGGCAGCTTGGCGTACGCGCCCTTCACGACGCCGGGGCCCAGGCCCAGGTCGCACGCTTCGAGCGAGGCCTGCTTCGGGCCGGCGGGCTTCTTCCAGAGTTCTTCGCCAGCGGCTTCCCAGAGTTCGGCCGGGTTGCCGTCGGCCAGCATTTCGCGGTACTGCGCGATGCCGGCGGCGACGCTGTCCTTCTGGTCTTTCTGATCCTTGGCGTCCTGCGCGTTTGCCACCAGGGCAATGCCGGCCGCCAGCGTCGCGGCCAGCGCGACGATTCGTTTGGTGCGTTTCACGGTCCCCTCCGTGGGTCGCCTACAGTCCATGGAGCGCCTACGGCTTGAGATAGGCGAAGCCTTCTTCTTGCTGCAAGCGGGTGATCTCCACCACACCGGCGGGCACCACCTTGGCTTCGAGCAGCAGCTTGTCTTCCGGCACCTTGAAGGCCATCAGCGAGTTGTGGCACACGCGAAACTCCACGCCCATGCTGGCCAGTGCGGCCACAGGCGCGTCGAACGGGCGGCCCTGTGCGTCCTTGGCCCCTTCGACCAGGAATTCGATGCCGTGCCCCAGCGCCACCACCACGATCTTCGTGCCGGGTGCGCCGTTGAGGTGGTTACGAAGGTTGCCGATCGCGCGCACGGCCTGGTCGATGCCTTCGCTCAGTTGGTACACCACCTTGTAGCGGGCACCAGCGCCGCCGGCACGGGGTGCGGTCTGCGCGGCGGCCTTGCCTGCCACGCCCAACGCTGCCAGCGCAGCGGTCACACGGAAGAAACTGCGTCGCATGGCAGCCTCCTGAAAAGCGTTATTGGATTGCAGTCTCGTCGGTGCGCTTGTCGCCGTGGTTGTCGACCCACGTGACCGTCACCTTGTCGCCCTTGGCGCCGCCCTTGAACTTGAAATTGAGGAACGGATCCTTCGATACGGCCGGGCCGAACTGCCCGTCCAGCACCGTCTTGCCGTTGTGCTGCACCGTCACGTTGGTGATGTGCCAAGCCGGCACGATCTTGCCGGACGCGTCCTTGCGCTGGCCGGTTTCCATGTCGTGCTTCATCAGGATCTTCACGTCGGTCGTGCCGCCGTTTTCCATTGCGCGAATGCGCATCGGGTCTGCCATGGTGTGCTCCTTGTCCTGATTCTTAACCGCCGCAGCCACCAAGGGTGACCTTCACTTCCTTGCTCGCCAGCACCCACTTGCCGTTGGCACGCACGGCGGCGTAGACCATCGAGGTCTCGCCCATCTTCACGCGCGTGCTCACAAACGGGTCGGTGCCGGCCGGAATGGCAAATGTGGCGGCCAGCGTGTTCGGGTTCTTTTCCACCAGGATGGCGATCAGGTCCGTACCCGGCAGCGTGCTGGTCACCACCAGCGGCACCACGGCGCCGTTTTCGGCGATGTCCGGGGCGGTGAGCTGGATACCAGCGCCGCCCTTGTCGACAGCGCCGCCGCCCAGTTGCTTGAGCACGTCGTTCACGCCCTTGATGGCGAAGGCAGCCTTGTTCCACTCGGCGGCCTGTGCCGGGGTGGCGAGGCCGGCGGACACCAGCAGCGCCATCATGGCACCTGCGCGCAGCACGTCTCGGCGGGAGAGGTTCACGGAATCGGTCATTGCCCTGTCCTCGCTCACTTGGCCGGGGCGCCCGCGAGCACCCAGTCGATCACGGTCTTCAGATCCGCATCGGCGATCTTCGGGTTGGCCGGCATCGGAATCTGGCCCCAGTTGCCCATGCCGCCTTCGCGCACCTTCTTGATGAGCTTGGCTTCGGCCCCTGCATCGCCCTTGTACTTGGCGGCGACATCCTTGTAGGCCGGGCCGACGAGCTTGCGATCCACGGCGTGGCAGCCCATGCAGGCGTTCTGGTTGGCGATGGTCAGGGCACGGGCTGCGTCGACGGCGGCCAGCGCAGGCGTGGCGGACAACGCCAGGCCGGCCAGCACCGCAGCCGCGGCGAGCGTGGGGGCGAACTTCATGTGGTCTCCAGAGGATGGGCCTGCCCGCATGCGTGTGCGGGCCAATGGTCGCAATGATCGAAATCGGACCCGTTATTGTGCCCGAAGTGGGCCAAATCCCGCGTCGCCCCAAAAGCAAAGCGCCCGGAACCTTACGGCCCGGGCGCCTGTTCGGCAGGGCGTCGACGCTCAGGCCATCGCCCGCCGTGCTGCCAGCCGGCCACCGAAGACGTTGAGCAGCAGGCCGGCCATCACCACCGCGCCGCCCAGCCACTGTGCTGGCACCAGCCGCTCGCCCAGCAGCACGGCGGCCGAGATCAGCCCGACCACCGGCACCAGCAGCGTGAGCGGCGCGACCTGGCTGGCCGCGTATCGGCCCAGCAGGCGGCTCCACAGGCTGTAGCCGAAGATGGTGGCGCCAAAGGCCAGGTAGACGATCGCGCCAATGCTCGACCAGCCGATGTTCGTCAGGCTGTGGACAATCTGCTCCGGCCCCTCCATCCAGTACGACAGCAGCAGGAACGGAATCGGCGGAATCACCGCGCCCCAGATCACCAGGCTCACCACGTTCACTTTGCCGATCCGCTTGGTGACGATATTGCCGCTGGCCCACGAGAACGCTGCACACAGCGTCAGCAGGAAGCCGGCCGTGGTCATGCCGGTCGTCACGGCACCGCCGGCCATGCCGATGATCGCCAGCCCGCACGCGGCAACGGCCATGCCGGCCAGGTGGAACCAGCGGATCGGCTCGCGCAGCACCAGCGCGGCGATCGTCAGCGTAAAGAACGCCTGCGATTGCAGCACCAGCGAGGCCAGCCCCGCCGGCATGCCCACATACATCGCCGAGAACAAAAAGGCGAACTGCCCAAAGCTGATGGTGGCGCCGTAAGCGAGCAGCCACTTGAGCGGAATCTTCGGGCGCGGCACGAACAGCACGGCCGGGAAGGCGACCAGCGCAAAGCGCAGCGCACCCAGCAGCATGGGCGGCACGCCGTGCAGGCCCACCTTGATGACGACGAAGTTGACGCCCCACACCAGCACAACGGTCAGGGCCAGCAGCAGATCCTTGGGAGACATGATGATCGGAATGCTCAGACGGTCAGCGGCCGCCCGCGCGGCCCTATGACGCACTGTAGGCGCGGGCCGCCTATGCGACTTGCACAATCTTGCGCATTGTTTGTGCCTAGTCCACTGAATCATTGAAATTGGTCGGTGCCTGCCATGCCATGCGGGCGCATCGCGTCGTTGCAAATGCTCGCAATAGCTCGCTATTGCTGCGCTTTGCGCCTAGCGCTGCTTCCCGCATGACATGTCCTTCACCTCCCATTTCAATGATTCAGCGGACTAGCCGAGCATGTCCGACCAGATTGCCCGGCTCCAGCCCTGCGCCAGCTTGCCTTCCGCCACGGAGGGGCCATCCGAGAGCCCGCCCGCGCCTTGCACCGTCACCATGGTGCGCTCGGCCGAGTCATAGCGGTGGACGGTCGCCACGTGCATCGCCTCGTCGGGGGTGATGAAGCTGTAGCAGGTGTTGGCATACAGCGGCGACGTGTCGGGCGCGTGGCCGGCCAACATGGCCACCACGGCAGCGGCCGCCACCTTGCCATGCTGGTTGGCCATGTGGCCCGATTTAGGCATCAGCGGCGCGGTCTGGATGGCATCGCCAATCACATGTACGCCCGGCGCTGCCTTTGATTCGAACGACAGGAAATCGACCTCGCACCAGCGCCCATTGGCGGTCGCCAGCCCGGCCTGCACGGCAATCGCCCCGGCACGCTGCGGCGGGATGAGGTTGACCACATCGGCCTGCACATCGTCCTGTACATCGAACTTGAGCACGCGGCCGGTGGCGTCGATGTCGACCGCGTTGTATTGCGGGCGATATTCGATGTGCTGTGGATAACGCTCCGCCCACACGCGCTTGAACAGGGCGCCCTTGGAGGTCACGTCGTCGTTGGCATCAAGAATGAGTACACGCGAGTCCGGCTTGGCGCGCTGCAGCCAGTTGGCAATCAGGCAGGCGCGCTCGTACGGCGCGGGCGGGCAGCGGTACGGCGCCAGCGGAATGCTGATGGCCACCGTGCCGCCGTTGGGCATGGCTTCGAGCCGGTGACGCAGCGCCAGTGTCTGCATGCCGGCCTTCCACGCGTGCGGTGCCTGCGCAGCCGTGGCCGCGTTGGCCAGACCAGGAATCGCCCCCGGCACGAAATCGATGCCGGGCGAGAGGATCAGCCGGTCATAGTCCAGCGTGCCGCCGCCGGCCAGGCGCACCTGCTTCGCGCCGATGTCGATGGCCGCGGCGCGATCGCGCACCCAGCGCACACCGTGGCGCTCGACCAGCGCGTCGTACGGCACGGTGATCGAGGCCAGATCACGGTCACCCGACAGTACGAGATTCGACAGCGGACACGACACGAATGCGGCATTGGGCTCGACCAGCGTCACGTCGACATGGTTGCCGGAGAACACACGCACGTACTTCGCTGCTGTCGCACCGCCGTAGCCGCCGCCAACCACGACGACGCGCGCATTGCGCGTGCCCGAGAGCGAAGCGCATGCGGCCAGCGGCCCGGCCAAGGCAGTCGCCCCAAGTGCGCGCAGTACGGTGCGCCGGTCCTTGCGCAGGGTCTGGTTCATGGGGCCTCCTGCGGTTGGCGCGACAGCCAGCCGGCAATCGCGGTGATCTGCGCATCGTCATAACCACGCGCAAGCTGGCCCATCACCGTGGAGGGGCGCGTGCCGTTGCGGAACGCCTGCAGCGTGTCGATCAATTCAGCCTGCGAGCGGCCGGCCAGCGAGGGCAGCGTCTGCGCAGCCGACTTGGCACCGGGTGCCGTATCCGCGTGATGGCAGCTCGCGCAGGAGGCAGCCCAGGTACGGGCCTGCGCGTTGGTGGGCGGGCGATCGGCCGCTTGGACGGCGTGAGCCGAAGACAGCGCCGCAAGCAAAGCGGCGACAGCAAGTCGGTGAGCGACGGGCATGGGGGGCAGCGAAGTCACGGAAGCGTCATACGCTAACACGCCCGCCTTGCCATGTGCCGTGCGCGCGGACAACAAAAAACGCAGCGCGGTGGCTGCGTTTTTTGTGATGCGCCGATGGGCCTCAGGGCAGTTGCTTGCCCGGCGGCAGTGCCGGCGAGGTGGTGGGCGACACCGTCACGCCCGGCGAGGCCGAGGTGACCGGTGCCGGTGCCTGCGTTGCCGTCGGCGTGCCCTGCTGCACCGGGGCCGGCGTACCCGGCGCGGTCTGCGGGTTGGTCGACGATGCGTTCGTATCCAGGCGCTTGCGCTCCTCTTCGGTCACGTAGTCGAACACTTTCACGACCTTTTTGACGCCGCCCACGGTGCGCACGGCTTCGGTGGCTTTGTTGCCCTCGGCCTCGGTCACCACGCCCAGCAGGAAGACGGTCTGCGCTTCGGTGGTCACCTTGATGGAGTTCCAGGGCACACCTTCCGTGCCGGCCAGCACGCTCTTCACCTTGGTGGTGATGTACGTGTCGTTGGTGCGCGAGCCGAACGTGCTCGACTCCGGCGTCACCACGAGCTCGTTGACGACCTCACGCGCGTTCTCCAGCTTCTGCGCGTACTGGCCGATCTCCTGCTTGGTCGCTTCGGTACCGGCTTCACCGGTCAGCAGCACCTTGCGGTTGTAGACCGTCACGTTCACGTGGGCACGGCCGTCGTAGCGCGAGATCAGCGTATTCTCGGCTTCCAACTGCAGGCCGCGGTCGATGGTCTGGGTAGCGGTCGGGCGACGGTCGGTGGCCATTGCAACGCCGCCGGCCACGGCACCGGCAAACAGCGGGAAGCAGGCGGTCAACTGCGTGGCGGTGATACCCGCCAGGGCAGCCAGCACGATGATGCGCTTGGCACGGGCAGACGTAGGCGACGAGAGTTTCATGCTGTCCTTGAATGAAGTCCGGAAAGAGGAAGAGCAAAGTTCATGCTTCAGCGCCAAAGGCATCGCGCATCCATTCGATACGCGCGCCGTCGATGGTGATGACGTCAAAACGGCAGGCGGGCACATCATCGGCCTGCCGTGCGAGAAAATCTTCGGCCGCGGCAATCAGGCGACGCTGCTTGGCGGGCGTGACACTCGCGGCCGCACCACCGAAGCGTTGCGTGGAGCGCGCCACGCGGGCACGCACCTCGACGAACACCAGCGCGCCGGCCGCGTCGCGCATCACCAGATCAATCTCGCCGCCCTTGCAGCGATAATTGCGGATGACCACCGACAAACCGCGCGCTTGCAAGTAACGCAGCGCGCGGTCTTCACCGGCTTCGCCGGTGGCTGCGGTGATGGGCTTTGCGGTTTGAACCAAGTGACTGAGAGAAGTTCTTGTGAGTGATCCTGACTGGACCCTGCTGGCGCACGACCAGCACTATCCCGCCGGCGCATTATATGTGGTGGCCACCCCCATCGGGAACGCCGCCGACGTGTCGCTGCGGGCGCGGTATGTGCTCGGCATGGTCGATGCGGTGGCCTGCGAGGACACGCGCAACACCGGGCAATTACTCAATCGCCTGGGGCTGTCGCGGCCGATGCTGGCAGCGCATGAGCACAACGAGCGCGAGGCTGCGGCACGCATCGTCGCGCGTCTGGCGCAGGGCGAGCGCATCGCCTACGTGTCGGATGCGGGCACGCCGGGCGTCTCCGACCCCGGCTCACGCATCGTCGAGGCCGTGCGCGCAGCCGGGCAGCGCGTGATTCCGCTGCCGGGCGCGAGCGCGGTGGTGACGGCGCTGTCCGCCGCCGGCGAATTGCTCGACACGTCGGGCGGGCAATTCACCTTCGTTGGTTTCCTGCCGCCCAAGGCCGGGCAGCGCGATGCGGCCATCCGTCAATGGGCGGCGCACGAGCCGGCATGGGTGCTGTATGAAGCGCCGCATCGCATCGATGCCACGCTCGCCGCGCTGGCCGAACATCTGCCGGCGCGGCGCCTGCTCATCGGTCGCGAGTTGACCAAGTTGTTCGAGCAGATCGTCGTGTTGCCTGCGGCCGAAGCACCGGCCTGGCTGGCTGCCGATGCCTCGCACAGCAAGGGCGAATTCGTTCTGGTGGTGGAAGGTGCAGGCGCGCAGGACGCGGCCCCGACGGCGATGGCCGCAGATCAAGTGCTGCGCCTGCTGCTGGCCGAATTGCCCGCCAAGCGCGCCGCCAAGCTGGCTGGGGCGATCACGGGTGCGCCGGTCGACGCGCTGTATCAAAGCGCGCTGGCATTGAAAAACGACGGGAAGGATTAACGACGCGTTTTTGCGCGGCGCTTGGTCGCCTTTTTCTTCGGCGGTGCCGGCTCGTCGGCGCCGACGTCGGCGTCGCCATCATTGCTGGCGAGGTCGGTCTGCGTGAGTTCCGGGCGCAGTGCTTCGACTTCCGCGCGCGACAGGCGACGGATCTCCACCTGCGTTGAACCACGCTTGACGAAATCCAGGCGCTTGGCCGCGGCGTACGACACGTCGAGGACGCGCCTGCCGTGGTAGGGGCCACGGTCTGTCACCTTGGCCACGACTACGCGGTCGTTGGAGAGGTTGCGCACCAGCACCCAACTCTGCAGCGGCAGCGACGGATGCGCCACCGTGAAGGCGTTCATATCGAAGCGCTCACCGCTGGCCGTGCGGCGACCGTGGAACCCGCGGCCATACCAGGATGCGACGCCGCGCTGCTCGAACGTGCCAAGGTCTGCGCGCAGACCCGGTTCGGTATTGGCGTTCTCGTCGAGCTTGAGGCTGCTGGAATCCGGCACGCTGCGGAACGACAGCGCACCCCAGGCATCCGGGTTGTCACGCACGTCCGGCACCTTCAGCGCAGGCGCGGCTGACTTGTCGGCATTGGCCGCATTGAGCGGATTCTGCGGGGGCTCCCCCGGCACGGCAGCACAACCCGCCAACACCAGCAAAGCGGTGCCGTGCGTCAGCCAGGCACGCAGCGTGCGGCCGGCCGGAAGGCTGGAGAACATGGGGGAAAGCTTGAGCATGGGCGCGAGTCTAACATGCACGCCCTCCTCGATTATTTACATTTCCTATTAAAACGGTCGCATCATGCAGGCATCTTGCATGAACTTTGTAATATTTTCCGCCGGATGTAACAGAGCGCCCCGCCAGCCCAATGCTGGCGCGGGCTTGGGCCGTTACAATTGCCTTGTTCCGTCTTCGCACGAAAGTGCGTAAAAAACCACATGAAAGTCGTTGTCGTCCCCGTTACGCCGTTTGAACAGAACTGCACGCTGCTGATTGGCGACGATGGTGCTGCTGCCGTCACCGACCCCGGCGGCGACATCGAACGCATCCTGGCCGCCGCCCAGCAGCATGGCGCGCGCATCGAAAAGATCCTGCTCACGCACGGCCACGTCGACCACTGCGCCGCTGCCGATGCCCTGCGCACGCAACTCGGCGTGCCCATCGAAGGCCCGCACAAGGACGAAGCCTTCTGGATCGACCAGCTCCCGATGCAGAGCCAGCGCTTCGGCTTTCCGCCGGCCAAGGCGTTCGTGCCGGACCGCTGGCTTGACGATGGCGACACCGTGGAAGCTGCTGGCCGCACGCTGCAGGTCTTCCATTGCCCGGGGCACACGCCCGGCCACGTGGTGTTCTTCAGCGCGGAAGACCGCATCGCCATCGTCGGCGATGTGCTGTTCGCGGGCTCGATCGGCCGCACGGACTTCCCGCGCGGCAACCATGCAGACCTGATCCACGCGATCCGCACCAAGCTCTGGCCGCTGGGCGATGACGTCACCTTCGTGCCGGGCCACGGGCCGGTCTCCACCTTTGGCGATGAGCGCGCAACCAACCCGTACGTTGCCGATCGCCTGTTTGCCAACGAAGGCACGTCATGAGCGACGACACCAGCGATACCAACGACACGTTCGCCGATACCGCGCCTGCGGCCCCAGCAGACAAACCCCGCCGCAAGCGCGGCAACCAGCCGCCTGACACGCGGCCCGAGATCTACGTCAGCACCGACATCGAAGCCGATGGGCCCATCCCCGGGCCGCATTCGATGCTGAGCTTTGCGAGTGCCGCATACCTCGCCGACAAGACGCTCATCGGCACGTTCGAAGCGAATCTCGAAACGCTGCCCGGTGCACAGGGGCACCCGATCCAGATGCAGTGGTGGCAAACGCAGCCAGAGGCCTGGGCTGCGTGTCGCAAGAATCTCGAAGCGCCCGAAGTGGCTTTGCCGCGCTACGTCGAATGGGTCGAGAGCCTGCCCGGCAAGCCGGTGTTCGTGGCGTTTCCGGCGGGGTTCGATTTCACGTACATGTTCTGGTACATGATGCGGTTTGCCGGGCGCTCGCCGTTCGGCTGGGCGGCGCTCGACATCAAGACGCTGGCCTTTGCGCTTACGGGCTTGCCGTATCGGCGCAACGTCAAGGCGGCCTTTCCCGAGCACTGGCACGACCCGCTGCCGCACACGCATGTCGCGCTGGATGATGCGAAGGAGCAAGGCGCCCTCTTCTGCAACATGCTCGCTGAACTGCGTGTGCGAGAAGCCGAGCACGCGGCAATACAAACGGCCCTGCACAGCGCGCAAGACTGAGCGCCGCTCACATCACGCATTTCGCGAAGAGCCGCAGTCCGTTTGCGTTTTGCCCGCGTGATCCGCGCACCATGACGCAACGCAACTTGCGGCGCCGCAAACCCGCGTCTACGCTGGGCTTGTGCGAGGCGACCAGACGACTGCGCCACCCGGCGCCGACAAGCAAAGCCACTCGCATACGCCATTTGCTTGTCGTATCGTTTTCGGGCCGCACGTACCCCCGACGCCGGTGCGTGCCGGCGTCGGCTATCAGCTAACGACGGGAGGTGCCGCGATGCGATTTTCCCGTGACGCGTTTGATACGCAACACTTGCGAGCGATGACGGAGCGCTTGCATTGGCATCGCAAAACAACCGCGAAGGCGATCCCGTTGAGCGCGCACACGCATCTGCATCGTGCCCGCGGCGACGAGAGCGACGACGCGGAAGTGATGAAGGTCACAGTGGTTTCCACCGCTGTGGCGCTGGCAGTGGTGCTGGTAGCCCTGCTGGCAGTTGGATTCGGGTCAGAAATGGCCCGATGGATGGGCCTGGAATGATCCGGTGCCCTTGCGCGTCTTGACGGACGCAGCCCCGGCCCTCGCGCAAGGCGATACGGCCACCCCTGAACGGCCTGTCCGATGGAAATCGGCAGGCCGTTCAACTTTTGGGGCGCGGGCGTTTGCGTTACTTCAAGAACGCGTCGAGGGCTTCGGGCGTACGGCCGATGGTGGCCTTGCCGTCGCGCACGAGCACGGGACGCTGCAGCAGCTTCGGGTGTTCTGCAATTGCCTTGAGCAGCGCATCGTCTGAGGCGGCGGCCAGGTTGAGTTGCGCGTACTCGTCTTCGTTTTCACGCACCAGGCTGCGCAACGGGGTGTCGAGCTGCTTGGCGAGGGTCTTCAACTCGGCCAGCGTGGGCGGCGTTTTCAGGTACTCGATGACTTCGAGCGATTCGCCCTGCTTTTCGGCAAAAGCCTCAGCCTGTTCAAGCGCGGTGCGTGATTTGGAGCAGCGGGGGTTGTGATAGATCTGCATGGTCGAGATGGCTGACGGGTGCTTGGAGGTGCCATCTTAATGGGTTGGTGTGGTGGAGGACTTCGCCTCTCGCTAAGAGGGGGTTCGTCGAGTTTGACCCTGACGCCCCAAAGCAAAAAGGGCTGGCAAACGCCAGCCCTATCCAAAACGCAACGGTGATGATCAAGCGCCGCCGAGTAATTCCGCCACCGCACAACCCACCACCACCGTGGCACCACGCAAGTCATTGAGGCGCAGGTTCTCGTCGGTGTTGTGGCCGCGTGCTTCCATCAGCGTGCGCGGCCCAGCGCCATACAGAACCGTCGGCACACCATACGCCGTGTAATGCCGCGCATCGGTGTACAGCGGCACACCATGCACCGGCACATCCCCACCAAATACCGCCAACGCATTGCGCCGCAGCGCACCGGTCAGCGTTTCCACGCCCGGTAGTTCAGCCAGCGGCGCGGCCAGCAGAATGCGTTCAACCGACACCGCAATCCCCGGCCGCTCCGCCGCTGCACGCTCAATCACCGCACGCAGTTCGCCTTCAGCATCACGCCCTGCCTCTTCGGGAATCATCCGACGGTCGATGCGGAAGGTCACCAGATCGGGCACCACGTTGGTGTTGATGCCACCCTGGATCAGGCCGACGTTGAGCGTCGCATGATCAATGCCCGAGACGCTCGACGTGCGCGTTGCGAGTTCGGCGCGATACGTATACACCGCCTGCAGGATGTGCGTCGCGGCCTCGATGGCGTCGATGCCCGTGTGCGGCATGGCAGCGTGCGCCTGCTTGCCGCGCACCGTCACCTGCACGTGCAAACAGCCGTTGTGCGCCGAGGTGATGCCATACGCAAACCCGGCCGAGATGGCGTAGTCGGGCTTGGAGAGGCCTTGATCCAGCAGCCACTTCGGGCCGATGTTGCCACCGGTTTCCTCGTCGTACGTGAAATGCAGTTCCACCGTGCCGTTGAGCTTGGCACCGCGCTTCTCCGCCTCAATCAGCGCGAGCAACGCCCACGTGTAAGTCGCGAAGTCCGACTTGGACACCGCCACGCCACGGCCAAACATCGTGGGGCCGTGTTCGGTCTCGACGATCTCGCCGCCGTACGGGTCGTGCGTCCAGCCCAGGCCGGGCGGGACGACATCGCCGTGCGCATTCATGGCGATGGTGGGGCCGCCGTTGCCGAACGTGTGCCGCACGATCAGATTGGTGGCGCTGACCATGCCGACAGCACGCACCTGCGCCTCCGGCACGGCATGTGCCTCGACGGTCAGGCCCAGTGCCTCCAGCAGCGCCTTGGCGCGTGCTGCGTGCGGCGCGCAGTCGCCGGACGGGTTGTCCGACGGCACCTTCACCAGCTCGCGCAGAAACTCGGTTTGGCGACCGTGTGCGGCCTCGACAAACGCTCGAATGTCCGCACCGATGCCGGCGGTGGTGAGTTGAGCCTGAGTCATGTCGATGGTCTCCTTGTAGGTTCTAGAAGTGACTGAGCCCCCGTTGTGCGGGGGCCCAAGGTTGTCACTGATTCAGGGGAGGCTTACTGCGCGGCTTGCATCGCCTCGGCAGTCAACCACACCGATTCCGGCAAGTCCTGCTCGTCGCAGTTGTGGCCTTCGCCGCCGCGGTCGACGACGAGGAAATCGCTCACCTCGCCCAGTGCCAGCAGCGGGTGATGCCACACGCCACGTGCATAGTTCACGCCCTGCCAGCCGTGCGAGACGAACGCGCGCAGCTTGCTCGGGTCCAGCTCGCCGGCCGGCGCCACGACCACCAGGTAGGGCTTGTCGTTCTGCGGGATGAAGGCCTGGCTGCCACGCGGGTGGCGCTCCAGCATCTTCACCTCGAACGGCAGCGTGCGCGGCTGGCCACGGAACAGGCTGATCAGCGCCCGGCCACCCTCGCCCACATCCACGTTGGCGAGGTCATGAAAGCGGATGGTCGTGCCCTGGTTGATGGGGAACTGCTTACACCCCTCCAGCTCGATCACGTCGCCGAACGGCGCGAACGCTTCGCGCGTGAGCGGCTCGATGGTCAGTGCAATGCGAGGGTTGGCAACTGCAGCGGTGTCTTGGCTCATTCCAGTACCCCCCACAGACGCAGGCGCGACACACCACCGTCCGGGAACATGTTGAAACGCACGTGCGTGACGATGCCCAGATCCGCGATTTCCGCTTCGTAGTAGTGCTGCAGGTCCATCTGCAGCTTCTGCTCGGGCAGCAGCGTCTGCCAGAACATCGCTTGCGTCTTCAGCGAGCTGTCGGTGCCGCCCACCACGCGTGCTGCCTGGATGGACACGCGGTCGGCAAAGTTGCCCTTGAAGTGCGCGGTGTCGACTTCGATCTTGCGGATGCGGCCCGGGTGTGCCAGGGCGATCACGCACCAGTCGTTGCCCGGCTCGCGGCGGCGGCGCGTTTCCCAGCCGTCGCCCATGTTCACGCCACGGCCCGGCATCAGCATGCGCGAGGCCGGCCCGAAGTGTTCGTTGTTGGCTTCGACCACGTAGGCGCCGTTTTCCATGGCAGCCAGGTCGATCAGCTTGGTGCGGTCAGCGCCCTTCCAGTCGACTTGCGGCTGGCCGTACACGCGCAGGCGGGCAATACCGCCGTCCGGGAAGATGTTCACGCGCAGGTGCGTGAAAGCGCCGGTGTTGGTCACGGCCACGTAGGCGTGGCTGTTGCCTTGCAGCGTGGTCGACGGAACGATTTCGGTCCACTGCGTGGCATCGGTCGGCTCGCCGTCCGGCAGGTAGGCGGCTTCAATGGACGCGGCCGGCGGGAAGTTGCCGGTGAAGTGGCTGGTGTCGATATCCACACCCTTCACGACGCCCGGACGGGCCAGCTTGACGATGCAGTGGTCGTAACCGCCGTTGCGGCGACGGCGCGTTTCCCAGCCGTCCATCCACTTGCCGTGGTCGTCGTACTTGCCGGGGATGAAGACAGCCGGCTCGGGGTTGAGCATGCGGTCTTTCGGCGCGAAGAATTCGTCGGTCGCAAACGTGGCCACGGCACCCAGGCGCGGATCGGCCAGGTTCGGATAGCGTCGGGTGAAATCAGGGGCGTTGGGATCGAGCGTAGGCAGCGCCATGGGAAAACTCCTTGGTGTTTGTCTCTGGATGTTATACGGCACGCCCATCGAACAAAAACGGCGAGTAAGAACACTCGAAACTATGGCGACGGGAACACCGGAAGTGCAGTGTAAATGGCGGAACCACAAGGGTTCGCGGGACTGCATGAACCGATGCTAGCATGTGAATTCAAAAATTGCATACAAAAATTGGATCGCCTATGATGCCGTCACCGCCCAACAATTCGCGACAACAATTTGTTGCGGTGCGATGAGCAAAAACAAAGCCGTGACGACAATCGCAATAGACCGAATTAGACGATTGGGCAGGGCTTGAGACACCTGAAATCCAAAGGAGGATTCACCATGCAACGCTTTACGCGCCCGTTGTTCGGGCAGGTTTTGATTGCCCTAGCAATCGGTATTGCGCTGGGCGTCTGGGCGCCAGAATTTGCACAGAAACTGCAGCCGCTCGGCGACGGCTTTCTGAAGCTCATCAAGATGCTGATCGCGCCGATCGTGTTCTCGGTGGTGGTGGTCGGCATCTGCGGCGCCGGCGAACTGAAGAAGGTTGGGCGCGTAGGCGGCAAGGCCGTCATCTACTTCGAAGTGGTTACGACGATTGCGCTGGCGCTAGGCATTGCGCTGGCCTACGTGTTCGGGCCGGGCCACGGCATGAATGTCGACCCGAAGACGCTCGACCCGGCGGCCATGGCGTCGTACATGACGACGGCCAAGCAGGTGGAGTCGACCGGCGTGGCCGCGTTCTTCCTCAAGTTGATCCCAGATACGTTCGTCAGCGGCTTTGTGAAGGGCGACATCCTGCAGGTGCTGCTGGTGTCGATCCTGTTCGGTTGCTCGCTGTCGCTGCTGGGTGAGCGCACCAAGCCGCTGGTTTCGTTCATCGATCAGCTCTCGCATGTGCTATTCCGCATGATGGCGGTGATCATCCGCCTGGCGCCGCTGGGCGTGCTGGGTGCGGTGGCCTTTACCGTAGGCAAGTACGGTGCGGGCTCGCTCAAGCAACTGGGCTTCCTGGTGCTGCTGTTCTATGCGGCCGTGGCGATCTTCGTGGTGGTGGTGCTAGGCACGATCCTGCGCGTGGCGGGTTTCAACATCTTCAAGCTGATCCGCTTCCTGCGCGCTGAACTGCTGGTGGTGCTGGGCACGGCCTCGTCCGATGCTGTGCTGCCGTCCATCATGAACAAGCTGGAGAAGATGGGCATCAAGCGCTCGGTGGTGGGTCTCGTCATCCCGACCGGCTACTCGTTCAACCTCGATGCGTTCTCGATCTACCTGACGCTGGCCGCGGTGTTCATCGCCCAGGCCACCAACACGCCGCTGGCCTTCCAGGATCTGCTGCTGATCCTGGGCGTGGCGCTGATCACCTCCAAGGGCGCGCACGGCATTCCGGGGTCGGCCATCGTGATTCTGGCGGCCACCCTGTCGGTCATCCCGGCCATTCCGGCCGTGGGCCTGGTGCTGGTGCTCTCTGTCGACTGGTTCATCGGGATCGCCCGCGCGCTGGGTAACCTGATCGGCAACTGCGTGGCCACGGTGGTGATTGCAGCCTGGGAGAAAGACATCGACCGCGTGCGTGCCAATGCGGTGCTGGACGGCAAGATCGACATCACCGAAGAAGGCGAGGCGATTGCGCATGGCCATGCCGCCCCGGCCGCCGCAGCGCACACCCTGCCGCATGCCTGAAGCCGGCATCCTGTCGGACGGCGGTAAAATTGGCACCATGACCGAAACCACCGCCGCCGATATCTCCTCCGAAGGCATTGCCGACGACATCGCCCAGGCGATCGTCGCGCATCGGCTGCCTCCGGGCACCAAGCTGCGCGAAGAGGCGCTGGCGAAGGTCTACGGCGTCAGCCGCACCAAGATTCGCGCGGCGCTGTTGATGCTGGCCAAGGACAAGCTGATCCGCATGGAGCCCGACCGCGGCGCCTTCGTGGCCAAGCCGGACGAGACCGAGGCGCGCGAGGTGTTTGCCGTGCGCCGCGTGCTGGAGGTGGCGCTGGTGCGCGAGTTCATCGCGAAAGCCACCCCCGCCGATTACAAGCGGCTGGAAAAACACCTGGCCGAAGAGCACCACGTGGCCGCCAGCGGCAACCTTGCCGACGTGCCGCGCCGTAACCGCCTGATGGCCGACTTCCACCTGCTGCTGGCCGACGTGGTCGGCAACAGCGTGCTCAAGGAGATGCTGCGCGAGCTGTCCGCCCGCAGCTCGGTCATCACGATGATGTACCAGTCCACCTACGACGCCGTGCGCTCGTCCGACGAGCACACCGCCTTCCTGGAAGCCGCCAAGCGCGGGGACGTCGAAGGCGCCATCGCCCTGATGGAAGAACACATGGCGCACACCGAGGCGTCACTCAAGTTCGAATCGCCGGGTGGTCGGGCAACAGACCTCGTTGCCGCCCTCCTCGCCTGACACGCGCGTGCCGACGTACACGCTGCGCGCGCCAGTCTCTGTCGAGCTGGAAATCAAGAAGAGCCGTTTCATTGGATGGGCCGTGCCGGTCGAGGACCGCGCCGCTGCCATGGAGGTCGTGGCACGCCTGCGCGCTGAGCATCCCGCAGCTACGCATGTCTGTTGGGCGTTATTGGCCGGCGGGCAATCCGGTATGTCGGATGACGGCGAACCCTCTGGTACCGCTGGGCGGCCAATCCTCGAAGTGCTGCGCCATCACGACCTGGACAGCACGCTGGGCGCCGTGGTGCGTTACTTCGGTGGCGTGAAGCTGGGCGCGGGCGGTCTCGTGCGTGCCTATACCGATGCCATTGCCTCCGCGCTCATGCAAGCCGAACACGTGGAGCGCATCGCCCGCACCACTCTCACCCTGGTTACTGATTATGCCGATGAGGCGCGTATCCGGCGGTGGATCGATGATGGTGGCTATGCGTTGCTTGATGCGGCTTACGATGCGGGTGTCACGCTCACGGTGCGCCTGCCGGTAACGGATGAAGCCGAGGCGCGCATCACGCTGCGGGATTTGACGCAGGGGCGCGTCATCATCGCGAGCTAGAAATCCAGTTGCTCCGGAAGAATGCCAAGTGCCCCTGCGATCTTTTCGCGGGATGACTTGCGCAACCTGTCGCTGTTCTCCTGCTGTGCGTAGGCAGGCTGCGAAATGCCCAGACGTTTTGCAATCTCGGCCTGCGTCAGGCCCAGGTGCTCACGCCAAGCACGGGCCGGCGAAGCGCCTTCGATTGTGCGTTCGATGACCCCATGCGGAATCAAGTCTCGGGCTTCGGCACGCTCCGCGAGGTAGTCGGCATAGGGAATGACGACGAACGCCGGCGAGCCGTCCGGACCGTTGATGATCTGGATGTTAGTAGGTGCGTTCATCACGTTTCCTCACTTCTTGGATGTCGACCACGCGGATGTCGCCATCCCAGTCGAAGAGCACGCGGTAGTTGCCGACACGCAGTCGGTAGCCGTACTGGTGTTCAACCAATGCCTTGACGTTCTGGCACGCCGGCATGGTGGCAAGCCCGCCCACCGCGCGCACGACCACTTGCTGTTGTGGTCGATCCAGCTTCCGAAGTTGCTTGGCAGCCCGTGTTGTCCATTGGATCGCATTCATGATGCGACCAGCGAACGATTTATAAGTTTATAGTATTTTTTATACGTTTTCATCGGCGGGGCTCACATGGCGTGCTAGCCCGCCATGATTCCCAGCGACCCGCGTCGCGTCGATCAGACCGCGCCTTGACTTAACTGCCGCGCGACCAATACCCCGCCTGCGCATACACCGCCTTCAGGTGCTCAATAAAGAACCGAATCTTTGCCGGCACCGGCCGCTGCTGCGGGTACACGGCGAGGATGTCGTAGTCCGGCAGCGCGTAGTCATCCAGCACCGTCATCAGCGCGCCGGATTCCAGCTCGGGTTGGATCTCCCAGGTTGAGCGCCAGCCCAAACCCAGGCCCTCGCCCATCCAGCGGTGCAGCAATTCACCATCGTTGCAGTCGAGGTTGCCGTTGACTTTGATGGTGACGGCCTTGCCGTTCTGCTGGAAGTACCAGCCGCGCTGTTGACCGCCCTGCAGGTTGAAGGCCAGGCAATTGTGCCGCTCCAGATCGTCCAGCGTGCGCGGCACGCCGTGCTTGGCGAAGTACGCCGGCGTGCCGCACACCACGCGCTTGTTCGACGCCAGACGGATCGCCACGAAATTCGGATCGATCGCGCCGCCGATGCGGATGCCGACGTCGTAGCCCTCGCGCACGAGGTCGACCACGCGGTCGGTCAGGTTGAACGAGCAGCGCACATCGGGGTTGGCGCGCAGGAAGTCCGGCGCGTGCGGCGCGACGTGCTTGCGGCCGAACGCGGCCGGCGCGGACACGATCAGGTGCCCCGTCGCCTTGTGGCGGCCTTCGGCCACCAGCAGCTCGGCGCGGTCCAGCTCGCCCAGCGCTTTCTTGCACTGTTCCATGAACACGGCGCCCTGCTCTGTCACGGCAATGCGGCGCGTGGACCGGTGCAGCAGCTTCACGCCCAGTCGCGCCTCCAGCGCGTTGATGCGGCGGCCGATCATGACGGGCGTCACGTCCTGCGTGAGCGCGGCGGCGGCCATGCTGCCGTGTTCCACCACGGCGATGAACGCTTCGATCTGCTTGAGCTTGTCCATTCCATCATTCCAGTTCGCAATGTCTGACCATTTTATGGAGGATTCCATATGCGGATTGGTGCTATCCAGCGCATATCACCTATGACGAATGACTGAAATGACTGTCAGTGATGTGATCGATGGTTACGCGCGGCCTTGAGTTTTTGCGCCGCACAAAGTCGCGTGAATTTGGCTTGGTGACAGGCATCTCCGGCTGATTCCCTGGCCTCGGATTGCTGCGGTACGCAAAACCATTCGATACGAGAGGTTCGCAATCAACTGACGAAAGCTGCGTTTATCCATATCGGCATGCGGGAATAGGATCAGCTCAACCCTATTCCCACCTTCCCCTTCCTGGAGACACACCATGCCGAAGATGAGAGCGATTGATGCCGCAGTTGCGGTGATGGAAAAAGAAGGCATCACCACCGCCTTCGGCGTGCCTGGTGCCGCCATCAACCCGTTGTACTCGGCCCTGCGTAAGGCCGGCAACATCAGCCACGTGCTGGCTCGCCACGTTGAAGGCGCTTCGCACATGGCCGAGGGCTATACCCGTGCCGAACCCGGCAATATCGGCGTGTGCATCGGCACCTCGGGCCCCGCAGGCACCGACATGATCACCGGCCTGTACTCGGCCTGGGCGGATTCGATTCCCATCCTCTGCATTACTGGCCAAGCGCCGCGCGCGCGCCTGTACAAGGAAGACTTCCAGGCCGTCGACATCGAATCGATCGCCAAGCCGGTCACCAAGTGGGCCGTCACCGTGCGTGAGCCGGCGCTGGTGCCGCGCGTGTTCCAGCAAGCGTTCCACCTGATGCGCTCGGGCCGCCCGGGTCCGGTGCTGATCGACCTGCCGTTCGACGTGCAAGTCGCCGAGATCGAATTCGACATCGACACCTACAGCCCGATGCCGGTGTACAAGCCCGCGGCTACGCGTGCCCAGGCTGAGCGCGCCATCGAGATGCTGTGCGCAGCCGAGCGCCCGCTGCTGGTATGTGGCGGCGGCGTGATCAACGCCAATGCCGACAAGCTGATGGTCGAGTTTGCCGAGCTGGTGAACGTGCCTGTGGTTCCGACCCTGATGGGCTGGGGCGTGCTGGCCGACGACCACCCGCTCAACGCCGGCATGGTCGGTCTGCAAACGTCGCACCGCTACGGCAACGCCACACTGCTGGCGTCGGACTTCGTGTTCGGCATCGGCAACCGCTGGGCCAACCGCCACACGGGTAGCGTCGACGTCTACACGAAGGGCCGCAAGTTCATCCACGTCGATATCGAACCGACCCAGATCGGTCGCGTGTTCGGCCCGGACCTGGGCATCGTGTCGGACGCTGGTGCCGCGCTGGAGAAGTTCATCGAAGTCGCCCGCGAGCTGAAGGCCGCAGGCAAGCTGCCGTGCCGCAAGTCGTGGAACGCCGACGTGCAGAAGCGCAAGCGCACGATGCTGCGTCGCTCGGACTTCGACAACGTGCCGGTCAAGCCGCAGCGTGTGTACCGCGAGATGAACCAGTACTTCCCGCGCGATGTGCGTTACGTGTCGACGATCGGTCTGTCGCAGATCGCCGCTGCGCAGTTCCTGTCGGTCAACCAGCCGCGCCACTGGATCAACTGCGGCCAGGCCGGCCCGCTGGGCTGGACGATTCCCGCCGCGATCGGCGTGAAGGTGGCTTCGCCCAACAGCGACGTGGTCGCCATCTCGGGTGACTACGACTTCCAGTTCATGATCGAAGAGATGGCGGTGGCCGCGCAGTTCAAGGTGCCGTACATCCACGTGGTGGTGAACAACTCATACCTGGGCCTGATCCGCCAGGCACAGCGCAACTTCGACATGGACTACTGCGTCCAGCTCGCCTTCGACAACGTGAACTCGCCGGAACTGAATGGCTACGGCGTCGACCACGTGAAGGTGGTGGAAGGCCTCGGTTGCAAGGCGATCCGCGTGTTCAAGCCGGAAGACATCGAACCGGCCTTCGCACAGGCTCGCAAGCTGATGGCTGAGTTCTCGGTGCCGGTGATGGTGGAAGTGATCCTCGAGCGCGTGACCAACATCGCCATGGGCACCGAGATCGACAACGTGGTCGAGTTTGAAGAAGTGCTCGACCTGGAAGACACCCTCACGGAAGCCGAAGGCGCCACCGCATAAAGACGGCGCGCTGTTCCCTCACCGTCCGATAACAGGAGAAACCATGACAAAGCTGGCAGCCAACCTGACCATGCTCTTCAACGAGCAGGCCTTCCTCGACCGCTTCGAAGCCGCCGCGCGTGCGGGCTTCCGTGGCGTGGAGTTCCTGTTCCCCTACGCGTTTCACGCAGACCAGATCGCCGACAAGCTGAACACCTACCAACTGGACCTGGTGCTGCACAACCTGCCGGCCGGTAACTGGGACGGCGGCGAGCGTGGCATTGCCATCCTGCCGGATCGCGTGGGTGAGTTTCAGGAAGGCGTGGGCGAAGCCATCAAGTACGCCAAGGTGCTCGGCGTGAAGCAGCTCAACTGCCTGGTGGGGATTCGCCCGGAAGGCGTGAGCGAAGACGCTGCGCGCAAGACGCTGGTGGAGAACCTGAAGTTTGCAGCGAAGGCGCTGAAGGCCGAGAAGATTGATCTGCTGGTCGAGCCGATCAACACGTTCGACATTCCCGGCTTCTACCTGAGCCGCACGCAGCAGGCGCTGGACCTGATCAACGACGTGGATGCGTCCAACCTGTACGTGCAGTACGACATCTATCACATGCAGCGGATGGAAGGCGAAGTGGCGAATACGCTCAAGCGCCATCTGGACAAGATCAAGCATGTGCAACTGGCCGACAACCCGGGCCGCAACGAGCCGGGCACGGGCGAGATCAACTACCAGTTCCTGTTCCGCTGGCTGGATGAGATTGGCTACAAGGGCTGGGTCGGCTGCGAGTACAAGCCCAAGGCCGGGACCGTGGAAGGTCTGGGCTGGCGCGCCGCGCATCACGTCGCCTGATTTTCTGTTCGCCTTGACCCGGTGGGTGCGTTCATCGCTCCCCGGGGGCTAAAGAAGGTGGGCCACCGGCCCGCCTGTCAAACCACTCACATTTAAACCAAGGAGATCCCTCACCATGGCAAACGCACTCAACCTCGGTTTCATCGGTCTCGGCATCATGGGCGCGCCCATGGCAGGCCACCTGCGCGCCGCGGGCCACACGCTGTTCGTGCACGACGTCAACCCGGCACCGGCCGCATTGGTGGAAGCTGGCGTGACGGTCTGCACGAGCGCCGAGGAAGTCGCCAAGCGTGCCGACATCATCTTCGTGATGGTGCCGGACACCCCGCACGTTGAGGCCGTGCTGTTCAGCGAAAAGGGCGTCGCCAAGGCGCTGAAGGACGCAGGCAAGGATGCGGCTGCCAACAAGATCGTCGTCGACATGAGCTCGATCTCGCCGATCGCTACCAAGGACTTCGCTGCACGCATCAACAAGACTGGCGCGCAATACCTGGACGCGCCTGTGTCGGGCGGCGAAGTGGGCGCGAAGGCTGCCTCGCTGACGATCATGGTCGGCGGTGAACAAGCTGCGTTCGACCGCGTGGTGCCGCTGTTCCAACTGATGGGCAAGAACATCACGCTGGTAGGCGGCAATGGTGACGGCCAGACCACCAAGGTAGCCAACCAGATCATCGTGGCGCTGAACATCCAGGCCGTGTCGGAAGCGCTGCTGTTTGCATCGAAGGCTGGTGCGGACCCCGCAAAGGTGCGCCAGGCGCTGATGGGCGGCTTTGCCAACTCGCGCATTCTGGAAGTGCATGGCGAGCGCATGGTCAAGCGTACGTTTGATCCGGGCTTCCGTATCGAACTGCACCAGAAGGATCTGAACCTGGCGCTGCAGGGTGCGAAGGCGCTGGGCGTGGCACTGCCGAACACGGCGACGGCGCAGGAGCTGTTCAACACCTGTGCTGCCAACGGTCTGGGTAAGCAGGATCACTCGGCGCTGTGCCGGGCGATTGAGATCATGTCGAACCACGACATTGCCTGATATTGCTTTGTGGCGGGGATGGACTTTGGTTTTTGTGTTGTTGGTTCATCCCTCATTTCATCCCCTGCCGGGGCTGACTCACTTTCTTTGTCTTGCCAAAGAAAGTAAGCAAAGAAAGGCGCGCCCGAGATGGCGACTTCCCCTTGAATTTATGTCGCAAGGAGGGGAAGGGAAAAACTCGCTTCGCTCAGACAGTTTCCCTTCCTTTTTCCTCCTTGCGACAGAAATTCAAGGCGCCATCAAGGGCAGGAACGTCAAAGGCCAAACCATCGAGGCACAACCGCAGTAGTAGTAAGCACAAGCAGCAGCAAATCGCAGCAAACCACAAGAGCCACTAGGGCATACAGACCAACGGTTTGTTTTGCCCCTGCCCTAGATGGCGCCTTGAATTTTTGTAAGCGGGCGGAAAAAAGACGGGGAACTGTTTGAGCGCAGCGAGTTTTCCCCGTCTCCGCCCGGTTACGAAAATTCAAGGGATGGGTCGCCATCTTGGGCGCGCCTTTCTTTGCTTACTTTCTTTGGCAAGACAAAGAAAGTGAGTCAGCCCCGGCAGGGGATGAAATGAGGGATGGACCACCCAGGTCCAAACAACAACCCACCGGAGCCATCCAAAGTGCGCCGCTTCCGCAACACCAAAATCCTCGCCACCCTCGGCCCCGCCAGCAGCGACAAGGACACCATCCGCGCCCTCTTCGACGCCGGCGCAGACGTCTTCCGCCTGAACTTCAGCCACGGCTCGCACGAAGACCACCGCAAGCGCTACGACACCGTGCGCGCGGTGGAAGCCGAGACCGGCCGCCCCATCGGCATTCTGGCCGACATGCAAGGCCCGAAGCTGCGCATCGGCACGTTTGCCGAAGGCCGCGTCGTGCTCAAGAACGGCGACCGCTTCGTGCTCGACCGCGACCCGACGCCGGGCGACGTTACCCGCGTGCACCTGCCACACCCCGAGCTGTACGCCGCCACCGCACCGGGCCAATCGCTGCTGCTCGATGACGGCAAAATCCGCCTGGCCGTGGAAGCCGTCGACCCAACTGCCATCGTCACGCGCGTGGTCGACGGCGGCCCGCTGTCGGATCGCAAGGGCGTGAATGTGCCCGACGCGGTGATCCCCATCCCCGCACTCACCGAGAAAGACCTGCGCGACCTCGAGTTCGCCCTGTCACTGGGTGTGGACTGGATTGCACTGTCGTTCGTGCAGCGCGCCGAAGACGTGATCGCCGCACGCGAGATCATCGGCGACCGCGCCGGCCTGCTCTCCAAGATCGAGAAGCCTGCGGCGCTGCTGCACCTGGAAGACATCGTGCAGGCCTCCGACGCGCTGATGGTGGCGCGTGGTGACCTGGGCGTGGAGCTGCCGCCCGAGCGCGTGCCCGGCGTGCAAAAGCGCATCCTGCGTATCGCGCGCCAGCACGGCAAGCCGGTGGTCGTGGCCACGCAGATGCTGGAATCGATGATCGAGGCGCCGGTGCCGACGCGCGCCGAAGCGTCCGACGTGGCCACCGCCGTCTACGACGGCACGGATGCCGTGATGCTGTCGGCTGAATCGGCCAGCGGCAAGCACCCGGTGGCCGCGGTCAGCATCATGAACCGCATCATTGCCGAGACCGAGCGCGATCCGCTCTACCGCAACCTGATCGACGCACAACACCAGGCCCCGCTGCCGACGCGCCAGGACGCCATCTGCGCGGCGCTGCGCGACGTGACGCATATCCTGGGCGCAGTGGCCACGGTCACCTACACGTCCAGCGGCAAGACCAGCCTGCGCGCCGCGCGTGAACGGCCGCTGGCACCCATCGTGAGCATCACGCCGCGCCTGGATACGGCGCGCCGTCTGGCGATCACCTGGGGCGTGCACAGCACCGTGAGCGCCGACGTGCACAGCGTGGATGAAATGGTGGATGCGGCCTGCCGCGCCGCTGCGCGTGAAGGCTTTGCCGTGTCGGGCGACCAGATCGCCATCACGGCGGGCATGCCGTTTGGTCAGGCTGGGTCGACCAACCTGCTGCGTCTAGCCGAAGTCTGGCCGCAGACCGTCGCGACCGCGCAAACGGAAACGACTGCGCAGGAACCGGCAACGGCTTAAGGTCGATCAGACCACCTTGGAGTAGCGCGGAACGAAGGCGACAGGCTTGCCCTGCGCCTCGACCGCGCGCTCGGTGCCAACGGTACGCAGATGCGCGTCGAACACCATCGCGATACGCCGCACCAGCAACCTTCCTTGTGGCGTGATGAGGATGAGCTCGTCGCCCACCTTCACCAGGCCGGCTTCTTCCAGCGGCGCCAGCGCCTCCAGCTCATCGGCAAAGGTGCGCTTGAAGTCCAACCCATGCGCCGCGCCAAACGCGCGCATGTCCAGTTCGAACCCGCACATCAGTTCGCCAATCAGCGCACGCCGCACGTGGTCGTCCGGCGTGAGCGACAGGCCGCGCAGCACCGGCAGCTCGTTGGCATCGATGCGCGCGTAGTACGCGTCGAGGTCCTTCTCGTTCTGCGCATACACATCGCCCACGCGGCTGATGGCGGACACGCCAAAGGCCAGCAGATCACAATCGGCATGCGTGGAATAGCCCTGGAAATTGCGCTGCAGGCGCCCTTCGCGCTGCGCAATCGCCAGCGCGTCATCCGGCCGCGCGAAGTGGTCCATCCCGATATAGACATAGCCTGCGTCCACCAGACGCTCCACCGTCATCGCCAGCAGGTCGAGCTTCTCGTCGGCGGTGGGCAGCGCGAGCAAGTCGATGCGGCGTTGCGGCTTGAACAGGTGCGGCAGGTGCGCATAGCTGTAGACAGACAGCCGATCCGGCGCCATCTCCAGCACGCGATCCAGCGTGGCGTTGAAGGTCTCGGTACGCTGATGCGGCAAACCGTATATCAGATCGAAGCTGATCGATTCAAAACCGAGGCGGCGCGCACTGTCCACCACGCGGCGCGTGTCTTCCACGCTCTGGATGCGGTGGACGGCGCGCTGCACCTCCGGATCAAAGTCTTGAATGCCAAGGCTGGCGCGATTGAAGCCGAGTTCGGCCAGCACCTCCAGCGTGGCATCGTCTGCATGGCGCGGGTCGAGTTCGACGGAGATTTCCGCGTCGGGCATCAGATCGAAATGCGTACGCGTGGCGGCCATCACGGCGCGCATCTCACCGTGCGTGAGGAAGGTGGGTGTGCCACCGCCCCAGTGCAGTTGCGTCACCCGGCGCAGCGGGCCGACATGCCCGGCCACGAGCGCCATCTCCTGCGCCAGGGCGCGGATGTAGCGCGCACTGCGCGAGTGGTCCTTGGTGATGACCTTGTTGCAGCCGCAGTAGTAGCAGAGGTTCGCGCAGAACGGCAGATGCATGTACAGCGACAACGGCGCATGCAGCGCTGGCGCAATCGCGGCGCGGCGGTGCAGTGCATCGAGGTAGGCCGCGTTGCTGAAGCCGTTGTGGAAACGGTCCGCTGTGGGGTACGACGTGTAGCGCGGGCCGTGCGTATCAAAGCGCTGCGCCAGCGCACGTACTTGCGGTGCAGACCAACGGAAGGCGGCGTCATTGGCGGCCGCATCCTCGGCGGCCGGTTGGGCAAAGGGGAACATGGGGCGTGGGGTGCGAGGGCGATGGTTGATGCTATGCCTGCGCTATCGGCGGCGCGTTGATATGTGTCAACGTCGGTCAATGCGGGTTCAAACGCGCCAATCCCTCCATCAGGAGGGGCTGAACTTCACTGATCTGTCACGTTGCACTGTCTAACATCGGCGATTGGCGCGCACCCGGCCTGCCAGGCTGATCACAACAAGAACAACGCGCCGTCGATTCGTCTTTGGGGGAAGCATGATGTGGCAGACACTGGCACGCCGCTGCGCGTGCGCATTCGCCTGCGCAACCGCCGTTGTGACGCTGACGGCGCATGCGCAAGGCAATACCACCTTCGTTGTCGGACAGTTGGTCGAGCGCGGAGGCGCCCAGGCCGACTACGCGCGCGACTTCATGGCCGGCGCCAAGGTCGCGTTTGATGCGGCCAACCTGAGTGGTGGCATCAAGGGCCGGCGCATCAGCCTGATCCGCCGCGACGTCGAACAACCCGAAGCGGTGCCGCAGGCCATCGACATGATCGAGCGCGATCGCGTGGAAGTGCTCTTTGGCGTGAGTGAGCGCCTGTTGCCCGCGCTGACCGCGTCTGCGGAGATCGCGCGGCGCAATGTGCCGCTGCTGGCACCGCTCTCGGGCGCCACGTCCACGTCCGACAACGTCTGGTTCATCCGCCCCGACTACGACCACGAGATCGTCGCCGCCCACAACCGCCTGCGCCAGTTCGGCATGCGGCGCATCGCGCTGGTCACCACTGCGGGGTTCGATCCGCAACTAGGCGCGCGCCTGCGCAACACGCTGGCAGCCACACCGCCCGCCAAGGGGGATGCTGCCGAGACGCTCGATCTCTACACCCTGACGGGCGATCCGGGTGAACTGGCCGCACGCATCGCCCCCACCAAGCCGACTGCCATCATCGTCGCGGGCGACACCCTCGCCTACGCCAGCGTCGGCCGTGCGCTGGCCCAGCACGGATGGTATGGCTTCCTGGTCGGGCTCTCCTCGGTCAATCCGCAGGTGGCGCGTGAAATTCTCGGCACCGGCTACAGCGGCGGCATGCTGCTCGCGCAGACCGTACCCAACCCTGCCGTCGGCAACACGAAAATCACGCGCGAACACATCGCACGCATGAAGCAGTTTCTGGATGAGCCGCCCTCAGGGGCAACGTTGTCGGGTTATATCGCCGCCACGTATCTGATTCAGGCGATGAATGCGGTGGGTGGCAAAGCGGCCGGGGCTGAGTTGCGGCGCGCGCTGCACACGCGTGCGGATGTGGGGGGATTTACCTTGGATTTCACTCGGGGGAATCGGGGGAGTGAGTTTGTGGATTTGAACTACATCCAGGGGACGGGGAATTAGGGGGGCCTAGCACGATCATCTGAGCCGTCAGATGTTATAACCAGCGTTATAATGCAGCCGTATATCTGCTGGAGGCGCGCATGCCCACGCTCAAACTCACCACGGTCGGCAACTCCGTCGGCGTTATCCTGCCGCGCGAGTTACTGGCCAAGCTCCGCGTCGACAAAGGCGACAGCCTGTACGTGGTTGAAACGCCCGAAGGCATCGAACTGACGCCCTACCGCCCCGACTTCGCCGCGCAGATGGACGCGGCAGAAGACCTCATGCGCGAGAACCGCGACGTTTTGCGCAAGCTGGCGCAGTAAGACATGGCAGAACCGATTTGGGTGCTCGACGCCGTGGTCGATGCGGTGCACAAGCGCCAGCTCGCCGAACACGGTGGCGCAGCAGGGGTTCGGGATGCGGGCCTGCTCGCATCTGCACTGGCTCGCCCCCGCCACCTATTCGCCTATGCAGAAAACGGTGTTTCTCTCACGCAACTGGCCGCGGCCTACGCATTCGGCATCGCGCGCAACCATCCCTTCGTTGACGGCAACAAGCGCACGGCGTTCGTTGTCTCGCTGCTGTTTCTGCGCTTGAACGGCTATGCCGTCACAGCTTCACAGGAAGCCAAGTACGAGACGTTCCTGGCCTTGGCAGATGGAAGCCTGAGCGAAGTCACACTCCAACAATGGCTGGAGCAACACTGCGAACCCGCTTGAGGTGCCTGTCACCCGCAGCATCCCGACGGTTTGGCCGTTCCTGCCCTAGATGGCGCCTTGAATTTCTGTGAGCGGGCGGAAAAAGGAAGGAGGCTTGTCTGAGCGAAGCGAGTTTGCCTCCTTCCCCGCACGGTCACACAAATTCAAGGGGGTGTCGCCATCTCGGGCGCGCCTTTCTTTTGCTTGGCAAGACAAAGAAAAGTGAGTCAGCCCCGGCAGGGGATGAAATAGGGGATGGACCAAAAGCAAAAAAAATCAGGAAACCACCGGCTTCTTGGCCGACAACAACCCCTTCAACGCCCCCAACCGATCCTTAGGTGACATCGCCGGCATCGAATCCTCGGGCGTCGGCCCGGCATCATCACCAAGCTTCATCTCCGCGATATATCGTGACGGCTCACACACCACCGTTTCCCGCGCCCGCTTACGCTTCTTGCACCAACTGATATGCAAGCTGCGCTGCGCCCGCGTAATCCCCACGTACATCAGCCGCCGCTCTTCTTCGATCTTCTCGTCGGTCAAGTCGTCGTCCTCACGGCAGTGCGGCAGGATGCCCTCCTCCACGCCCACCAGAAACACGTGCGGATACTCCAGCCCCTTGCTCGCATGCAGCGTTGAAAGGCGCACCGCATCCGGGTCCTCTTCCCGGCCTTCGAGCATGCTGATCAGCGCGATGGTCTGCGTGAGTTCCAGCAGGTTCTTGCCTTGGTCCATCAAACCATCGGCATTGTCGAAACCGGTGGCCTCTTCGCTGTCTTGTTTCTCGGGCTTGGTGCCCTTGCGCTTGAGCCAGTCCACAAACTCCAGCACGTTGGTCCACTTGTTCTGGGCCTGGCGCTCGTCGTAGGTGTCGTACAGGTAGGCCTCGTAGTGGATGCCGCCCATCATCTCGTCGAGCAGCGTGGCGGCGGGCTCCTTGGCGGCGCGGTCTGACAGCCGCACGATGAACTCGCAGAACACGCGCAGCGGTTCCAACTGGCGCGGTGCGAGTTGCCCTTCAATGCCGCCCATCATCGCTGCCTCGAACAATGACACCTTCGCCTGCCCCGCGAACGCGCCCAGCACTTCCAGCGTCGCATTGCCCACGCCGCGCTTGGGCGTGGTGATGGCGCGGATGAACGCGGGGTCGTCATCGGCATTGGCAATCAGCCGCAGGTACGCACACAAGTCCTTGATCTCGGCCTTGTCGAAAAAGCTCTGCCCGCCCGAAAGCACATACGGAATGCGCTCACGCCGCAGGATTTGCTCGAACAGCCGCGCCTGGAAGTTGCCGCGATACAGGATCGCGTAATCGCGAAACTGCGCGCGGCGCTCGAACTTGTGCGCGGAGAGCTTGAAGACCACGCTCTCGGCCTCGTGCTCTTCATCGTTGGCGCTGGTGACGTTGATGGCATCGCCCATGCCGTGCTCGCTCCACAGCGTCTTCTCGAACAGCTTCGGGTTCTGCGCGATGACCGCGTTGGCCGCATTCAGGATGCGCACCGTGGAGCGGTAATTCTGCTCCAGCTTGATCACCTTCAGGTTCGGGAAATCCGTCTGCAGCAGCTTGAGGTTGTCGAGCGTCGCACCGCGCCAGCCATAGATGGCCTGGTCGTCATCACCCACCGCCGTGAAGGCCGGCGCACGCAGGTGCGAACCACCCGCCAGCAGCTTCAGCAGCTGGTACTGGCAGGCGTTGGTGTCTTGGTACTCATCGACGAGGAAGTAGCGCAGGCGGTTCTGCCACTTCAGGCGCACCTCCTCATTGCGCGCGAACAGCTCGGCGGGAATGCGGATCAGGTCATCAAAGTCCACCGCCTGATACGCATGCAGCGTGGCGACGTAGTTGCGGTAGACCAGCGCGGCCTGGTGTTCATCGACGTTGTTGTTGGCGAGCGCTTCGGCAATCGCGGTTTCCGGTTCGACGAGACCGTTCTTCCATAGCGAGATCGTGCTCTGCACGCGGCGGATCAGTTGCTTGTCGGTGGTCGCCAGCTGCTCCTGGATCATGCCGAAGCAGTCGTCCGAATCCATGATCGAGAAGCGCGGCTTGAGGCCCACGTGCTCGGCCTCCGCACGCAGGATCTGCACCCCCAGCGAGTGGAACGTACACACCGTCAACTGCTTGATGGGGATGCGCTTGCCGTCGGCGCGCGTCTGGCCATCCATCAGCTTGGCCACGCGCTCCTGCATTTCCTTGGCCGCCTTGTTGGTGAACGTGACGGCGGCGATGTGCTTTGGCTCGAAGCCCTTGTCGAGAATCAGGTGCGCGATCTTCTGCGTGATCACGCGCGTCTTGCCGGAGCCCGCGCCGGCCAGCACCAGGCACGGGCCGTCGAGGTAGTGCACACCTTCGGATTGGGCAGCGTTGAGCCCGTGGGCGAGACCAGAGGACATGGGGACAGGCGGAGAAAAGCAGGCGGGAAGGTACAGCGGAGGGCGATGGTAGCACGCACGGGCGACAGGGCTTGGGGCCTCATCTGGCGTGGCGCGCACATGACTCGGCGCCGTACCGGTCAGGCATTTTCAGACGTGTTCCTGCAGGTGATTTTGAGATGCTCTGCTGGAGCTCACCGGCAAGCTGACCGTCCTGGCGTTCAACCCAACGTCTATGGATTGGCCAGCGTCAAACCCAAAAATAAGAATTTGCCGATCTTTGGGATTTTTCGTAACGGAGAAAATCGCGTCACATCGCGTCAACGGTGTCACGGACAGCAACACGGCGCACAGGATGCCGCGTGTTATCAGCGCTTTCTGATTCTTCAATTTCCGCAATTCATTGCGATTGCCATACAAATCGACGGAACTCATCCCTCGATTTCTCCAGACTCTGCGGCCGCCGATCAATGACATGGATCGGCTCGGAATTCCACTTTTATTCCCGCAGGGGGGATTGATATGAACAAGGCATATCGCGTTGTGTTCAACAAGGCGACTGGCGTATGGATGGCGGTTTCGGAGATCGCGCGTGGGCGCGGCAAGGGGCGTTCCGTTGTGCGGCCAGTGGGCGCCGCGCTGATCGCAAGCGCAGCATTGTTTTCTGCGCCTGGGGCGATGGCGCAAGTTCTGATCGAGCAGCCGGACGATGGGGGGCCGATCAATATTGGCAGCAGCGTGACCGGGGGCTCCGTCAGTTTCTCCAACGTAGCGGGCCAAAACCGTCGCCTCACGGGTATTGAGAACGGTGTTGGCACAACCGATGCCGTGACCGTCAATCAGCTCAACGGTGCTCTCACCGCGCTCGGTGGGCGTATCAACAGTGTGACAGGCGCGATTGTTGCCCCGACATACACGCTGGGCGCAGACAGCAAGGGAGGCACAACGTACTCCACCGTGCCAGGCGCGCTGGGCAACTTGGATGACCGGATCAAGGGTAACACCGCCAGCATCGTCAACAACACCACCAACATCGCCAACCTGACCAACGGCACGGCCGGCATGGTCCAACAGGCCACGGCTGGCGCTGAGATCACCGTAGCAAAAGACACCGATGGCGACGCAGTGAACTTCGGCGGCAAGGGCGCGGACGGCAGCCCCATCACGCGCAAGCTGACCAACGTAACGGCTGGCACGAACGCCACTGACGCCGTCAACTTCAGTCAGTTGAGCGACGTCAACAACACGGCTGAACAGGCCGCCACCAAGGCGAACAACTCGGTCCAGTACGACGCTGCTGGCGACACCATCACTCTCACGAACCCGGCGACTGGCACTGGCCCCGTGCAGATCAAGAACGTGGCTGCCGGCACGGCTGACACCGACGCCGTAAACAAGAGCCAGCTCGACAGCGTCAAGGCCGTGGCCGACAACGCCGTGCAGTACGACAGTGCAGCCAAGAATAGCGTCACGCTGGGCAATGCCGGCACGCCGGTCAAGCTCTCGAACGTGGCCGATGGTGCAGTGGCTTCGGACAGCAAGGACGCTGTCAACGGTGGCCAACTGTTCGACGTCAAGAGCACGGCTGAGCAGGCTGCAAAGGCTGCCGCCAACTCTGTTCAGTACGACGCTGCGGGCAACACCATCACCCTCACGAACCCGGTGACTGGCACGGGCCCCGTGCAGATCAAGAACGTGGCAGCCGGTACGGACGACACTGACGCCGTCAACGTCAAGCAGCTCAAGGACGCAGGTCTGGTGGGCAGTGATGGCACGCTGGCCAACGTTGTGACATACGACAGCGATAAGAAGGACAGCGTTACTCTGGGTGGCCTGAAGGACGATGGTACGGGCGCCATGGTTCCGGCAACGGCACCGGTCAAGCTGTCGAACATCGCCAATGGCGTGAATGCCAATGACGCCGTCAACTTCAGCCAGCTCAATGGCGTAGGTAGCGCGTTGGGCGGCGGTGCTGGGTTCAACAACGGTGTGTGGACCGGCCCGACCTACACCTTCCGGAATGGCGACCAGTCGACCACTGTGGGCGATGCACTCTCGAAGTTGGATAACCGCGTTTTCACCCTGGAAGGCAGCAGCGTCGGCGGCGGTAGCGCTGCCAACGACAAGTTCTCCGGTAGCGGTGCAAACAACGGTAATCCCGGCCAGAAGGAGGAGGCCGTAGCATCGGGGGCCTACGCTACGGCATCGGGTGCCAACGCGGTTGCCAAGGGCCAAAACTCCACGGCGACGGGCGCCAATGCCCGGGCAACCGCAGACAACAGTGTCGCCTTGGGTGCCGGCTCGATCGCGGATACGGCCAACACGGTGTCCGTCGGCTCCGTTGGCAACGAACGCGCCATTACCAACGTTGCGGAAGGTACGAACCCCACCGATGCGGTCAACAAGGCACAAATGGATCGTCAAATTGCAGGCGTGCAAAACAGCGTCGGCAACCTGCAGAACCAAGTCAGCCAGATCGACAGCAAGGTCAACCGCGTAGGTGCCATGAACGCGGCCATGTCCACGATGATGGCGAGCGCGGCCGGTCTGCAGACCGACAACCGCATGGCCATCGGCACGGGTCTGTATCGCGGTGAAACCGCACTGGCGATCGGCTACCAGCGCAAGGTCGGCTCGCGCGCCACGGTGACGATCGGCGGTTCTACCGCTGGCGGCAAGGAGTACAACGTGGGCGTGGGCGCTGGTTTCGGCTGGTAACCCACCGTCGTTGATGGTGTGAAGTAAAACGGGCGCGCGGGTCTCCACTGCACGCCCGTTTCTTTTTATGGGCGCAATCGTTTGTGCCCCTCGCTTTTTCCGATGGCGTTACACGGCTCACGTGCCTTGACACGTCCCACGAAGTGCGGCCAGTTTTTTGGGCAGCATTGCTGCCAAAAAGCGCCGCCGACTCGCCCTGATTGACAATCCCAGCCCCCTTCCGTAAATTCCGCCCATCCATCCGGGAGAGCGTGCCCGCCGCACACGGCCAGGCACCGCCGAAGGGGTAGCACCCGAAAACTCTCAGGCATCCAGGACCGGGTGGATCGGCCAGACATGCGTCTGACCGCACTCTGGAGAGCTGGCGCTGCACGACCACTGCAGGCGCCCACCGAAGGGGCTCACGAACGGCGCGCACCGCTATGCGCTCTGCTCGCAATCTCTCAGGTACCAAGGACAGAGGGGCCATCCGCGCAGCTTGCATCTTCATGGCGTCACCATGAGGCATCAGGCTGTGCGGGTGGCCTTTTTTGCTTTTTGGTCCCCGATCCATGCGCCGCGCCCAGGCCACCGGCGGCGCACTCAGCCGAGAGATTCCATGACGCTCCAACACACGCCGCTCAATGCCATCCACCGCTCGCTGGGCGCCCGCATGGTCGACTTTGGCGGCTGGGACATGCCCGTCAACTACGGCTCCCAGATCGAAGAACACCACGCCGTGCGCCAAGACGCAGGCATCTTCGACGTCTCGCACATGTGCGTGGTCGACCTCACCGGCGCGCGCGTGCGCGATTTCCTGCGTGGGCTGCTGGCCAACAACGTCGACAAGCTGCAAACCCCGGGCAAGGCGCTTTACAGCTGCATGCTCAACCCCAAGGGCGGCGTGATCGACGACCTGATCGTCTACTTCTTCCGCGAAGACTGGTTCCGCCTGGTGGTCAACGCCGGCACTGCGCCGACTGACCTGGAGTGGATCGTCGCGCAGAACGAAGCCGCCGGCACGGGCGTAACCATCACGCCGCGCCGCTCCGACAACAACGCCGGCGCCGAGCCGCTGGGCATCCTCGCCGTGCAGGGCCCGAACGCCCGCGCCAAAACGTACGCCGCGCTGCCGGGCACGCAGGCCGTGGGCGAGGCGCTCAAGCCGTTCAACGCAGGCTTCGTCACCGTGGATGGCGTGGGCGAGATCATGGTCGCCCGTACTGGCTACACCGGGGAAGACGGCTTCGAACTGGTGGTGCCCGCCTCGCAAATCGCCGGCGTGTGGGAACGCCTGCTGCAAGCCGGCGTCCGCCCGGCCGGTCTGGGTGCACGCGACACGCTGCGCCTGGAGGCCGGCATGAACCTCTACGGCCAGGACATGGACGAGCACGTCTCGCCGCTCGACGCGGGTCTGGCCTGGACGGTCGATCTGCAAAGCGAACGCGACTTCACCGGCAAGGCGGCACTGCAAGCCGGTGGCCAGCGCGAGCAGTTCGTCGGCCTGATCCTGCGCGACAAGGGCGGCGTGCTGCGCGCCCACCAAAAGGTCATCACCCCCGCCGGTGACGGCGAGATCACCAGCGGCACGTTCAGCCCGAGCCTGTCGCTCTCCATCGCGCTGGCGCGCTTGCCCAAGGATGTGGCCATCGGCACCGACGTGCAGGTCGAGATCCGCGACCGCAAGTTGACCGCGACTGTGGTTAAACTGCCGTTCGTGCGCAATGGCAAGGCGCTGGTCAGCTGAACCCCCGAATTCCACTCATTCCAAATCTTCCGGAGAACCTTTCATGAGCAACATCCCCGCCGATCTGAAGTACACCGAACACGACGAGTGGATCCGCGTTGAAGCCGACGGCACGCTGACCATCGGCATCACCGATTTCGCACAAGACGCGCTGGGCGACATCGTGTTCCTCGAATTGCCGGACGCTGGGCGCACCGTCGCCAAGGACGAAGCGATTGCCGTGGTGGAATCGGTCAAGGCTGCCTCCGACATCTACGCCCCGGTGTCGGGCGAGATCGTCGCCAAGAATGAGGATGCTGCTGGCGCACCGGAGTCGGTCAACGCCGACGCCTACGCCGCGTGGCTGTTCAAGATCAAGCCGACCAACGCCGACGACGTGAACGCCCTGCTGTCGGCCGAGCAGTACACCACCAAGATCGGCTAAGCCGGTCCTTCAAGCCGATGTGCGCGCCCTGACCTGCGCCGCGCATCGGCTTTTTGCTGCATTGCCTGAATTTCGAGCCCTTGCCATGAACGCTCCGCACCCCGCTTCCTCGGCGCTGTCCGCCGAACGCCCCACCCTGGCTGACCTGGAGGCGCGCGATGCCTTCTCGCACCGCCACATCGGCCCGTCTGCCGACGAGCAGGCCCAGATGCTCGACACGCTCGGCTACGCCAGCCGCGCCGCGCTGATCGACGCCGTGATCCCCGCCGCTATCCGCCGCCAAGACGTAATGCCGCTGGGCGAATTCACGCAGCCGCTGACGGAAGAAGCCGCGCTGGCCAAGCTGCGCGGCATCGCCGGGCAGAACCGCGTGGTCAAGAGCCTGATTGGCCAGGGCTATTACGGCACGCACACGCCGGGCGTGATCCTGCGCAACATCCTGGAGAACCCCGCTTGGTACACGGCCTATACGCCGTACCAACCGGAAATCTCGCAGGGCCGCTTGGAAGCGATGCTGAACTTCCAGCAGATGGTGATCGACCTGACGGCGATGGACATCGCCAACGCGTCGATGCTGGACGAAGCTACTGCTGCGGCTGAGGCAATGACGCTGCTGCAGCGCATTGGCAAGTCGAAGTCGACCGTGTTCTTCGTGGCCGACGACGTGCTGCCGCAAACGCTGGAAGTCGTGCGCACGCGCGCCGAACCGATCGGCGTGCAAGTGGTGACCGGCCCCGCTGCGGATGCTGCCAAGCACGACGCCTTTGGCGTGCTGCTGCAATACCCGGGCGCCAACGGTGCACTGCTGGGCGATCTGGCAACTTACCAAGCGCTGACCGACGCCGTGCACGCGGCCGGTGGTCTGGTGGTTGCCGCAGCTGACCTGCTGGCGCTCACGCTGCTGGCCGCGCCGGGCGAATGGGGTGCCGATGTGGTGATCGGCAACACGCAGCGCTTTGGCGTGCCGTTCGGTTTCGGCGGCCCGCACGCCGGCTACATGGCCGTGCGCGATGCGTTCAAGCGTTCGATGCCCGGCCGCCTCGTCGGCGTGACGATCGATGCGCAAGGCAACTCGGCGTACCGCCTCGCGCTGCAGACGCGCGAGCAGCATATCCGCCGTGAAAAGGCCACCTCGAACATCTGTACCGCGCAGGTGCTGCTGGGCGTGATGGCGTCGATGTACGCCGTCTACCACGGCCCGCAAGGTCTGAAGCGTATCGCCCAGCGCGTGCACCGCCTGACCGCCACGCTGGCCGCCGGCCTGCGCGCCGTCGGCTACACGCTGGAATCGGACGCCTTCTTCGACACGCTGACCGTCGCCACCGGCCCGCGCACCGCCAACCTGCACATCGCTGCGCAGGCGCACGGTATCAACCTGCGCCAGATCGATGACGCCCGCCTGGGCATCTCGCTGGATGAGACCGTCACGCGTGCTGATGTGGTCGCGCTGTGGGACATCTTCGCGCACGCCGCCCACGCTGCCGCGCCGGACTTCGACAAGACCGAAGCGGCCGTCGCCGATGCGTACCCGACGTCGCTCGTCCGCCAGAGCACCTACCTGACGCACCCGGTGTTCAACGCGCACCACTCCGAGCACGAAATGCTGCGCTACCTGCGCAGCCTGGCCGACAAGGACCTGGCGCTCGACCGCACCATGATCCCGCTGGGCTCGTGCACGATGAAGCTCAACGCCACCGCCGAAATGCTGCCGGTGACGTGGCCCGAGTTCTCGAACATCCACCCGTTCGCACCGGCTGATCAGACCGTGGGCTACCGCGAAATGATCGACCAGCTCGAGCAGATGCTGTGCGCTGCCACCGGTTACGCCGCCGTGAGCCTGCAGCCGAACGCCGGCTCGCAGGGCGAATACGCTGGCCTGCTGATCATCCACGCGTACCACGCCAGCCGCGGCGAAGGTCATCGCAACGTGTGTCTGATTCCGTCGTCCGCGCACGGCACGAACCCGGCATCGGCGCAGATGGCCGGCATGCAGGTTGTCGTGGTTGCTTGCGATGAGCGCGGCAACGTCGATCTGGCGGATTTGGAAAAGAAGGCCGCCGAGCACAGCAAGAACCTCGCGGCGATCATGATCACCTACCCGTCCACGCACGGCGTGTTCGAGGAAGGCGTGAAGCGCGTCTGCGAGATCGTGCACAGCCACGGCGGTCAGGTGTATGTCGATGGCGCCAACATGAACGCCATGGTCGGCACGGCAGCGCCGGGCCACTTCGGCGGCGATGTCTCGCACCTGAACCTGCACAAGACGTTCTGCATTCCGCACGGCGGTGGCGGCCCGGGCGTCGGTCCGGTGGCTGTGGGTGCGCACCTCGCACCGTTCCTGCCGGGTCGCGCAGCGTCGGGTGAAGACGCCAGCCAGAACATCGGCAACGTGTCGGCTGCGGCATTCGGTTCGGCGTCGATCCTGCCGATCTCGTGGATGTACATCGCCATGATGGGCGCGGCGGGCCTGACGGCTGCGACCGAGACGGCCATCCTGTCGGCCAACTACGTGGCCAAGCGTCTCGCCCCGTACTACCCGGTGCTGTACACGGGCGCGCACGATCTGGTGGCGCACGAGTGCATTCTCGACATCCGTCCGCTGCAGAAGGAATCGGGCATCAGCAACGAAGACATCGCCAAGCGCCTGATGGACTTCGGCTTCCACGCACCGACGATGAGCTTCCCGGTGCCCGGCACGCTGATGATCGAGCCGACCGAGAGCGAGCCGAAGGTGGAACTCGACCGCTTCATCGACGCGATGATCGCCATCCGTGGCGAAGTCGACAAGGTGATCTCGGGCGAATTCGACCGCGAAGACAATCCGCTCAAGCACGCGCCGCACACCGCTGCCGTGGTGATGGCAGATAACTGGCAACACAAGTACACGCGCGAGCAGGCGGCCTACCCGGTGGCCTCGCTGCGCAAGCAGAAGTACTGGCCGCCGGTTGGCCGCGCCGACAACGTCTACGGCGACCGCAACCTGTTCTGCGCCTGCGTGCCGATGAGCGAGTACGCGCAAGACTGAAGACGGGCCTGAGGTGACGCGGCGGTGGTGGAGCGCAATCCCCCACCGCCGCGTCACATGTAACCGGGCGCAATCGCTGTAACCCGCTTTCACAATCGACGCTTTCAGGCGCCTCGCCAAGTAAGGTGACGACAGTTCACCTGATCGACGAGACCCTTCCATGCCGATGCTCCACCGCGCCCCGCTCCTTCGCCTGCTTGCCTGTGCTGCCGCTGTTGCGGCGTGCAGTGCGTGCTCGCCGACACAGGCGGGAGCAGCGGCATCTGTGTATGCCGGTGCACATGGTCCGGCAGGTCCGGCGCGCGACTGGTGCAGTGTTTCGCCTGCGCAGTCCGGCGACCCGGCTGCCGCCAAGCTGATTGCTCGCGCGACGCAGCACCTTGGGCAGACCCCGCATCCGCTGCCGCGCCTGCATACCGAAGGCACGCTGCCGCACCAGGGCATCTACGACGAATCCGTTGCAGCCGCGCGGGACTTTCCCGTCATGCGCGACGCCGCGCTGGCCTGGCGACTCACCAGCGACAAGCGCTTCGCCGAGCAGGTCGATACCTTCCTGCACGCGTGGGTCGGCACGTACGTACCGAGCTTCAACCCGATCGACGAGACGAAGTTCGATGCACTGATCCAGGCCTATACGCTCGCACGTGACGGCCTGACACCGGGCACGCGGGAAGAGACGCAACGCTTCCTGCGCACGCTGGCCGAGGGCTACATCGGGCGCACCGAGGCCGCCCGCCAGCCGCTGTCCCACACGTGGATCAACAACTGGCAGAGCCACCGCATCAAGCTGATGGCGATGTCGGCCGCCGCGCTGGGCGACCGCGCGCTGATCGAGCAGACACATCGCCTGTTCCTGCAGCAACTCGCCAACAACGTGCGCCCCGACGGCTCAGTGGAAGACTTTGAAGACCGCGATGCGCTGCACTACGTCGTCTACGACCTGGAGCCGCTGACGATGGCCGCGATTGCCGTGGCGCCGTTCGGTCAACACTGGCTGCGCGAGCGCGCGAGCAATGGCGCCACGCTCGCCGCCGCCATCGACTGGCTCGTGCCGTATGCCGACGGCAGCCGCACGCATGAGGAATACGTCCACTCGCACGTCGCCTTCGACAAGACGCGTGCTGATGCTGGCCTGCCCGGCTTCTCCGGCATGTGGGAGCCGAAGAGCGCCGGTACGCTCTTCTGGCAGGCCACGCGACTGGACCCGAACTACCGCCCGCTGGCCGAACGGCTTGCTGCCACCGCGCCCGATTGGCTGGCGCTGTGCGCGGCACGCTGATCGGCGCATCATTACAGCAGACAGCGGGCACGCAACAACCCGGCGCAACTGGCCACAAGCCAACTTGCCCTCCTGATTGTCATTGATCGCCCCCGGAGCCCTACCCCATGGCTGTTTCTGTTTTCGACCTCTTCAAGATCGGCATTGGCCCGTCCAGCTCGCACACCGTCGGGCCGATGCGCGCCGCGCTGATGTTCGCCTCGGGCCTCGAAGCCGATGGGCTGATGCCGCAAGTGGCCAGCGTGCGTGTGGAGCTGTATGGCTCACTCGGCGCCACCGGCAAGGGCCACGGCACCGATCGCGGTGTGATCCTTGGCCTGATGGGCGAGGCGCCGGACACCATCGACCCCGACACCATCGACGCCAAGCTAGCAGCACTGCGCGCATCGCAATCGCTATCGCTGCTGGGCCGTCATGCGGTGCGCTTTACCGAGAAGGAACACATCGCCTTCTACCGCCGCGAGGCGATGGCCGAGCACCCGAACGGCATGAAATTCCACGCCTTCGATGCGGCCGGCGAGCGGCTGCGCGAGGCGCGTTACCTGTCGGTGGGCGGCGGCTTTGTCGTGACAGCCGGCGCGGCGAATACGCAAGTGCTGTCGGCGCATGACCAACTGCCGCATCCGTTCCGCAGCGGCAAGGAACTGCTGACGATGTGCGAATCGACGGGCAAGTCGATCGCCCGCCTGATGCTGGAGAACGAACTGACCTGGCGCTCGGAAGCCGAGGTGCGCACCGGTCTGCTCAACATCTGGCATGTGATGCAGGCATGTGTGGCGCGCGGTTGCCGCACGGAAGGCGAACTGCCCGGCCCGTTCCACGTGCGTCGCCGTGCGGCTGAGCTGTATTCGCGGCTCACAGTGCAGGCCGAGCGCACGCTGTCCGATCCGCTGTCGGTGATCGACTGGGTGAACCTGTACGCCATCGCCGTCAACGAAGAGAACGCCGCAGGCGGGCGCGTGGTGACGGCGCCAACCAACGGCGCAGCCGGCATCATCCCGGCCGTGATGCATTACTACGATCGCTTCGTGCCCGGCGCGAACGACAACGGCATCGTGGATTTCCTGCTCACGGCGGGCGCGATCGGCATGCTTTACAAGATGAATGCGTCCATCTCCGGTGCGGAAGTGGGTTGCCAGGGTGAAGTGGGCGTGGCCTGTTCGATGGCTGCAGGGGCGCTCGCTGCGGTGCTGGGCGGCACGCCCGCGCAGGTCGAGAACGCGGCTGAAATCGGCATGGAGCACAACCTCGGCCTGACGTGCGACCCCGTTGGCGGGCTGGTGCAGATTCCGTGTATCGAGCGCAATGCGATGGCCTCGGTGAAGGCGGTGAACGCGGCACGCATGGCGTTGCGCGGCGATGGCACGCACTACGTGTCGCTCGACTCCGTGATCAAGACAATGCGGGAGACGGGGGCGGACATGAAGACCAAGTACAAGGAAACGGCGCGCGGTGGGTTGGCTGTGAATATTGTGGAGTGCTGATTTGGGCTTGGTGGTCCATCCCGTGTTTCATCCCCTGCCGGGGCTGACGCACTTTCTTTGTCTTGCTGCTAAGGAAAGTCCGTAAGGAACGGCGCCGCATCGGGCGGGAACGGCCAAACCGTTGGTTCGCGAGTGTTGTTGCTCGGGGGCTTGGCGGTTTGGCCGTTTTACATGTTGGATGTGGTCGCGCAATGTTCACGACACGAGACTTCACGCAAACACGCCGCAACATCGGAGCATTCTCATACACGCACATGTTGCCTGGGCATAACGTTTGACACATTCAATCCCGTGCCGCCCGAGTCAATGTGTCGCGACAGGATCAGTCCGCTCGACCGGGTCGCCCGCTTGCTCTAGAGAACCCCTCAAGGGACACGCTCGTCGCATGCGGCCGCACTACGTTATGAGGGAAACTCAGTGCCTTCTCGCGAGAAATCTTCGGTCTTAGCGCCACAACTCGCTGCCCCCGCGTCCCCCATCCACGGCGCAGCCCCAGTTGAAACTGCGCCGGCACCGCACTGCGTCGCCGTAGTCGGCCTCGGCTACGTCGGTGCGTCACTGGCCCATGCGCTTTCACGACATTTCCGTGTGTGGGGCGTGGATATCGACGCCACGCGTGTGACGGAGTTGCGCGAAGGCTACGACCGCACCGGCGAGCTCTCTCGCGATGCGTTGCTGAGCGCGCCAATACAACTGACCACCGATGCATCGGTACTGAAGCAGGCCGACATCATCATCGTCGCCGTGCCGACCCCAGTCGACGAGGCTCGGGTACCAGACCTCCGCCCCTTGGAACAAGCGTCCGCCGAGGTAGGCCGGCACATACAGCGGGGTGCGACCGTCGTGTACGAGAGCACGGTCTACCCTGGCGTGACCGAAGACGTATGCATCCCCCTGCTCGAACGGCACAGCGGTTTGAAGCACCTGCATGACTTCCACGTTGGTTACTCGCCCGAGCGCATCAACCCGGGCGATCGCGAGCACACGCTTACCACCGTCACCAAGATTGTTTCGGGAGACACGCCGCAGACGCGTGACACGCTGATGAAGCTGTACAGCGTGATCACACACGTGCATCCCGCCAAGAGCATCAAGGTGGCTGAGGCTGCCAAGGTGTTGGAAGACACGCAGCGCGACGTGAACATCGCACTGATGAATGAGGTGTCACAGCAGCTCAGCACGCTCGGCGTGGATACGCATGACGTCCTGGACGCCGCGCGCAGCAAGTGGAACTTCGTAGATTTCCGGCCGGGCCTGGTTGGCGGTCACGGCATTTCGGTCGATCCGCATTACCTGATGCACGGGGCGATCCCCCCCGGGTTCAATGCCAGCCTGATCCTGTCTGCCCGCGAAACCAACGATGGCATGGCGCAGTTCGTTGTCGACCAGTTGCTCCACTGGATGACGAAACGCCACCTGCTGCATCCGCAGACCATCGTGACGGTGCTTGGCGCCACGCTCAAGGAAGACGTGCCCGACGTTCGCCACTCGAAAGTGATCGACATCGTCAAAGCGCTCAACAGGCTGGGTATCCGCACGCAGATCGTTGATCCGCTGGCCAACAGCGACGAGGTGGCACAGGCGTATGGCCTCCACCTGACCCCGCTGGCCGAGGCCGAGCCTGCCGATGCCATCGTACTGGCGGTGCCGCATGCCGAATATCGGGACGGCGGCTGGCGTTTGATTGCATCGCTGGCCAAGCCTCACGCGCGGTTCGTGGTCTGCGACCTGAAGGCCGTGCTGGATCGGGATCTGCGCCCGGAACACGCGACACTCTGGCGGCCTTGAGCGTCGGTTGAGCAGCCGGTGTTGCCGCGTGTCGATGGGCGCTGCACAAGCCCGCCTCCCATTGAAGACGACCACCCACGGATTCGCGGTGCTCCCGTACGCAATTTAGAGGAAGCTCAAAACAAATCATTCGTCCCGTCGCATCCCGCCCCTCCTATAATCCGGGCCACAAAAACCCTCATCGGAGACCCGCAGGATGCAATCTCCTCGTCCTCTCAAGCACACACCGGCAGCCACGCTGCCGGAGTTGACGCTGCGCGGCATGATCCTCGGTGCCATCATCACCGTGATCTTCACCGCTTCGAACGTGTACCTGGGCCTGAAGGTCGGCCTGACGTTCTCATCGGCGATTCCCGCCGCCGTGATCTCGATGGCGGTGCTGCGCATGCTCGGCGGCACCAACATCCTCGAGAACAACATGGTGCAGACGCAGGCGTCTGCAGCCGGGACGCTGTCTTCCATCATCTTTGTTCTGCCGGGCCTGGTGATGATTGGCCACTGGCAGGGCTTTCCGTTCTGGCAAACGTTTGGCGTCTGCATGGCCGGCGGCATGCTGGGCGTGGTGTTCACGATTCCGCTGCGCCACGCGATGGTGGTGCAGAGCGATCTGCCCTACCCCGAAGGTGTGGCCGCGGCGGAAATCCTGCGCGTGGGCAGCGGCC
Organism: Ralstonia insidiosa; assembly: GCF_008801405.1. NCBI lineage: Bacteria > Pseudomonadati > Pseudomonadota > Betaproteobacteria > Burkholderiales > Burkholderiaceae > Ralstonia > Ralstonia insidiosa. The sequence goes on from NZ_VZPV01000001.1 coordinate 256,555, forward strand.
AATCCGCTGACGGCACACAGGCCGCCAGTGGCGATGCCGTGCCGGCGGCCACCGGCATGCGCGATCTGGCGGCGGGCGGCATTGTCGCGGCCATCGTTGCGTTTGCGACCAGCGGCCTGCGTGTGCTGGGCGAAGGCGCGAGCTGGTGGTTCGCTGCAGGGGCCTCGGTGGTGCGTTTGCCGCTGGGCTTCTCGACGGCGCTGCTCGGTGCGGGTTACCTGATCGGCCTGATGGGCGGGTTGGCCATGCTGGTGGGCCTGGTAATCGCCTGGGGCATCGCCGTGCCGTACCTGACTGCCATCACGCCGATGCCGGAGGGCAAAGCGCTCGCCGCCTTCGGTGCAGATGTCTGGCGCACACAGGTGCGCTTCATCGGTGCGGGCGTGATTGCGGTGGCGGCCGTGTGGACGCTCGGCACGCTGATCGGCCCGGTGGTGCAAGGCGTCAAGCGCTCGTTCGGCAGCCTGCGCCCGCAAGGCGACGCCCGGCAACGCACCGAGCAGGACATGGCGCCGCGCTGGATTCTGCTGGTCACGCTGGCGATGGTGGTGGTGCTGGTGATCACCTTCGCGGCCTTCCTGGCGCCGACCATGCTGTCGCCCGGCTCGCGCTGGACGCTGATTGCCTGTGCGGTGGTGTTTGCGGTGGTGTTCGGCTTTCTGGTGGCGGCGGCGTGCGGCTACATGGCCGGGCTGATCGGCTCGTCCTCCAGCCCCATCTCGGGGATCGGCATGATCGCCATCACGCTGGTGTCGCTGCTGCTGTTGGCCGTGGGGGCAGACAACGGCATCGTCGGTTCGCCCGAGGCCAGCAAGCTGGGCATTGCGCTGGCGATTTTCACGACGTCGGCCGTGGTGGCCGTGGCGACCATCTCCAACGACAACCTGCAGGATCTGAAGACCGGCTGGCTGGTCGGGGCCACGCCGTGGCGCCAGCAGGTCGCGCTGCTGGTTGGCTGCGTGGCGGGCGCGGCGGTCATCTCGCCGGTGCTGGAACTGCTCTACAACGCGTATGGCTTCCCGGGTGCGCTGCCGCGTGCCGGCATGGACGCCGCACAGGCGCTGTCCGCACCGCAGGCCACGCTGATGACGGCCATCGCCACCGGCATCTTTACGCACAAGCTGGAATGGAACATGGTGATTACCGGCACCATCGTCGGTGCCATCCTCATCGCCATCGACTGGGTGCTCAAGCGGCGCGGCGGTGCAGCACGGTTGCCAGTGCTGGCTGTGGGCATCGGTATCTACCTGCCGCCGACGGTGAGCGCGCCGCTGGTGATCGGTGCCGTGCTGGCGTGGGTCATTGAGAAGATTCTCGCCAGGCGTGCCCAAGCGGCCGGCGTGCCGTACGAGCGCTATGCAGAAGTCCCGAACCGCCACGGCGTGCTGCTGGCCTCGGGCCTGATCGTGGGTGAAAGCCTGGTGGGCGTGCTGATGGCGGCCATCATCGGCACCACAGGCACGGATGCGCCGCTGGCGATTGTCGGCGCGTCGTTTGAAAGCGCCGCGCAATGGCTGGGGCTGATCGTGTTCGCGCTGATCTGCTGGGCGTTTGCGCGTCGCGTGCTGGCGGTGCGCCCCGCTCACTGATCAAGCAGCGCTAGTCACTCCACTTACGCAGGTTGTGTTGCGGCCTGCGTCCAACGCCCGCAACCCCGTCGCACGGTCTCGTGCAGGTTGCGGGTTTCGTTTTGGGCACGGCGGATCCACTCGGCATCCGTGTCGCGCCCTTCCACCACCTCCCGCACCATATCCAGCGCCCCTTCGGACGATAGCGCCTCGGCGTGATGCGACAACACCTTGCTGGTTTCCAGGATGTGATCGGCCAACGCGCCACGGTTGCCGGTGGCGGGGTCGACGTATTCCCCAGCCAGCCCGAAGCGGCACGCCTGGAAGCGGTTGAAGGTGTAGACGAGGTAGTCGTCTTCCACCGGCGTGAACGGACGGTCGAGCAGCAGCCAGCGGCCCAGCGCCTGGATGTAGGCGGCAATGGCGGCGGCGCGCTCGACGGTGAGCGGGGTGTCCATCACGCGCACTTCGATCGTGCCGAATTCGGGCTTGGGGCGGATGTCCCAGTAGAAGTCCTTCATGCTTTCGATCACGCCGGTGGCGTGCATCTTGTCGAAGTACGCGATGAAGGCGTCCCACGTGAGCACGAACGGCGCGCGACCCGACATCGGGAAGGCGCTGACCGAGTTCATGCGCGCGGAAGCAAACCCGGTATCCACGCCCTGCACGAACGGCGATGACGCGGCCAGCGCAATGAAGTGCGGCACGTAGCGCGACATGGCGTGCAGCAGGTACAGCGCGTCGTCCGGGTTCGGGCAGCCAATGTGCACGTGCTGCCCGAACACGGTGAACTGCTTGGCCAGATAGCCGTACAGATCCGAGATGTACTGGTAACGCGGCGACTGCGAGATCGTGCGCTGGCTCCACTGCTGGAACGGGTGCGTGCCGCCGCCGCAGATGCCGATGTTCAGCGCCGTGGCGGCTTCGGCCATGCGGTCGCGCATCTCGCGCAGTTGCCACAGCGCCTCGTCGTGGCTGTGGCAGATGCCGGTGGAGATCTCGATCATCGAATCGGTGATCTCCGGCTTGATATCGCCGGGGTACTCCTTGCCCTTGAGCATGCGCAGCAAGTCCGGCGATGCCGAGGCGAGGTCGTAGTCGTGACGGTTGACGAGCTGCAACTCCAGCTCAACGCCAAACGTCAGGGCTTCGGATTTCGAGAACGGTTCGAGCGACATGCCTACCTCTTAGCGATGGTCGTTGTCCTGACGCACCTCGCCGGCCCAGCGCAGCGACCGTGCAGTCAGGATGGGCGCGGCAATCTGCTGGATCGCCAGCGTGCACAGGATGATGGCGGCCAGCGGTGCGCCGGTCTGTGGATACAGCGCCGCCGTATCGTGCATCAACAACCATGACAATCCCGACATCGGCCCCAGCGCCAGGCCCAGCGCCACACTCTGGCGCATCGACAGCCCCGAGAACGAACCCAGCGCCGTCGTACCCGCCAGCTTGGCGACAAAGCGCGCCAGCACGAGTGCCACTGCCGCCACCCCGCCGATGGCCCAATCCGACGCGGTGAGCGGCAGCCCAAGCGACACGATCATCACCACAATCAGGATGCTGCCCGCGCTGCCGAAGTGCGACGGCCACACGCGCGGGTGCGCATCCTGGTGCTTGAACACCACGCCCGCCAGCAACAGCGTGAGCGGCACCGACAGCTTCAGCAGCTTGGCCATCGCCAGCGCAAACAGCACCAAGCCCACCAGCACCAGGAACGCGTAGTGATCGTCACCCGCCATGCGGTGATACAGCGCATGGCCCGCCTTGCCGACCACCCAAGCGAGTAGCACGGAGCCTGCCAGCAGATAGAGCGGGTGGATCAGCGCGGCAGCCCAGTGGCCGTATTCAGAGTGCAGCCAGCCGGCGGTGAGCGGCACCAGCACGCTGGCGTAGATGCTGTTGAGCGCCCCCAGCGAAAGCAACCGTTCTGTCACCTGGCCTTCGGCGCGCAGTTCGTTCTTCAGTTGTAGCAGCACGGTGGGCGAGGTCGCCACCGCAATCGCACCGGCCGCCACCGCCACCGGTGTTGCCACACCAAACAGTTGCAACACCCAGGTGACGAGGCCCCAGGTCAGCAGGCTCTCGAAACCACTGGTGAGCAGCAGCCAGCGGTTGGCGCGCAGCCACTCGAACGAGAGCCGATGCCCCAGCTCGAACAGCGCCAGCGCCAGCGCCATCTCGATCAGGATGTGGGTCTGGTCGAGCATGTCGGCGTCGATCAGCGGACGACCGAGTACCCCGGCCGCCAGCCCCGCCACCGCATAGCCGACAATGCGCGGCAGCCTGAGCGCCACGCGCGCAAACTCGCCGCACAGCGCTGCACCCACCAGCGCCAGCCCGATCCAGAACAGGCCGCCCGGAGCGGGCGGCCACGAAGGGAAGAGATCGTGAAGTCCTGTCATGGGCGACATGGTACCCGAAGCACCCAAACGGGAAAGTCAGTCAAGCACTGACACGCGATGAGATCGCGTTACACGATATTTGATATCAGATGAAAGATATTTGAAGAAGATCGCAGAATTAGCGTGTTTGCACCAGCCGGCGCCGGACAAAGAAAAACCGCCCCGAAGGGCGGCTTCTCATGCTGCGAACGGCGCAGAGCCGGTCGACGGGGGCTTATTTGCCGCCCACGCTTTCCAGCGGTGCCCACTTGCCACCGGTGACCTTGTAGACGGTGATGCCGCCGTCCTTCAGGTCGCCCTTGTCGTCGTAGGCGTAGTGCTTGGCGGTCACGCCTTGTGCGTTGGTCGCCGCCAGGATCGGCAGGTACTTGGCCGGGTCCGACGAGCCGGCAGCCACCATGGCCTTCATCAGGGCCATCGCGCCGTCGTAAGCGTACGGCGAGTACGTCTGCACCGGCGTGCCGAAGCGCTTCTCATAGCGCTGCTTGTAGCCCGCGCCGCCGGGCATCTGCTCCAGCGGCAGGCCAGCCAGCGATGCCACCATGCCTTCGGCCGCTTGCGGGCCGGCCAGCTTGATGAATTCGTCGGTCTTGGACATTTCGCCCGACATCAGCGTGGACTTGATGCCCAGTTCGCGCATCTGCTTGAGCAGCGGCGCGGATTGGCCTTCGGCGCCGCCGTAGAACACGGCATCCGGGTTCTTGCTCTTGATCTGCGTCAGGATGGCCTTGAAGTCGCTGGCCTTGTCGTTGGTGTACTCACGACGCACGATGGTGGCGCCGGAAGCCTTGGCAGCCTTCTCGAACTCGTCAGCCAGACCTTGGCCGTAGGCGGTGCGGTCGTCAATGATGGCGATGTTCTTGTAGCCCAGCTTCTTGACCGCGAAGGTGCCGACCACCGAACCCTGCTGGGTGTCGGAGGTCATCATGCGGAAGGTCGTCTTGTAGCCTTGCTTGGTGTATTCCGGAGCCGTCGCCATGGCGATCTGCGCGATGCCGGCCTGGTTGTACACGCGCGATGCCGGAATGCTGGTGCCCGAGTTGAAGTGGCCGAGCATGCCCTTGATGCCGCTATCCACCAGCTTCTGTGCGACGGCAGTGCCCGTCTTCGGGTCAGCCTGGTCGTCTTCGGCCATGAGTTGGAACTTGACTTCCTTACCGGCGATCTTCGGGTGCGTGGCATTGAACTCTTCAACAGCCAGGGTCGCACCGTTCTTCATGTCCGTGCCGTATTGCGCTTGCGGACCCGACATCGGGGCAGCAAAGCCCAGTTTGATGACTTCCTGCGCCGATGCTGCGCTACCCAGCGCACACAGTGCCGCCGCCACCCACAGTTGTTTCAGTTTCATTTGTGCGTCTCCTAGTTCAAACGCAATTTGGATCAATAGCGCGACGGGATCACCATCGCCCTCCTCCCGCTTCGCATTCCACCCGCACCCGTCGTGTGGGTGAAACCGCGAATCCTGCTCGTGCTCCCCGTCAGCCGATGGTCATCAGGCTGGCGTTGCCACCCGCCGCGGCCGTATTGACCGATAGCGAACGCTCGATCAGCAGGCGCTCCAGCGCCAGCCCTTCCCCGCCGTGCGGCAGGCCTTGCACCCCCACGATCGGGCCGGCGCGTCGTGCCAGCCCTTCGCAGATGGCGCGTAGATGGTCCGAATCGCCGTGGTGCAGCACCGCGTCGAACGCGGCCCCATCCAGGGCCGGCACCACACGGACGCGCGATTGTACTGCCGGCGGCAACTCCCGCAACACAGCTTCTACAGCAGGGTTTTCCAGCACCACAGCCATGCTGCCGACCGCCAGCACGGCGGCCAGTTGGCGCAGCCAGTCGGCCGGATCCACTGCCACGCACAGCACGGCTTCGCGCGGCAACAGCGTGTAGGTATTGCGCTCACCCGTCGGGCCCGGCAGCGTTGCCGTGGCACCGGTGGCCGAGGCAGCCGCCAGGCGTTCGCACAGCGCCGTCAGGTTGGCCAACTGCGCCACGGGCGACTGCTTGCGTGCCCAGTCAACCAGCGCATCGAACGGCGCGAGCAGTGCGCGGCGCGCTTCGGTGTCCACTTCGGTGCCAGCACCCGCGGTGAGCGACAGCGCAGTGCGCATGCCGTCCTGCGGGCAGGTCGACAGCAAACGCAGCAGATACAGCGGGCCGCCCGCCTTCGGGCCGGTGCCCGACAGGCCCTCGCCGCCGAACGGCTGCACGCCCACCACAGCGCCCACAATATTGCGGTTCACATACAGGTTGCCGACGTGCGCGCGGTCCACCACGTGCGCGATGGTCTCGTCGATACGCGTGTGGATGCCCAGCGTCAGGCCGTAGCCGGTACCGTTGATCTGCTCGATCAGCTTGGTCAGGCCGGCGTTGTCTGCTGAGCGCTTCCAGCGCACCACGTGCAGCACCGGGCCGAAGATTTCGCGCGTCAGGTCCGTCAGGCTGTCGAGTTCAATTACCGTTGGCGGCACGAAGGTGCCGTGCGCGCAGGCTTCCGGCACCGGCGTCTGATGCACGCGACGGCCCTTGGCGCGCATCGCTTCGATATGGCCGACGATGTTGTTGCGCGCTTCGGCGTCAATCACCGGGCCCACGTCGGTCGACAGGCGATCCGAGTTGCCCATCGCCAACTCGGCCATGCCGCCCTTGAGCATCGTGAGCACGCGGTCGGCCACGTCGTCCTGCACGCACAGCACACGCAGTGCCGAGCAACGCTGGCCTGCGGAATCAAACGCGGAAGACAGCACGTCCGCCACCACCTGCTCGGCCAGCGCGGACGAATCCACGATCATCGCGTTCTGGCCGCCGGTTTCGGCAATCAGGGGAATCGGTGCGCCGTTGGCATCCAGGCGACCGGCCAGCGTGCGCTGCAGAATGCGCGCGACTTCAGTCGAGCCGGTGAACATCACGCCCTTGGTGCGCCCATCCTTCACCAGCGCCGCACCCACGGTCTCGCCACGGCCCGGCAGCAATTGCACGGCACCGGCCGGCACACCAGCTTCGCGCAGGATGCGCACGGCCTGGGCGGCGATCAGTGGGGTCTGTTCAGCGGGCTTGGCCAGCACAGGGTTGCCGGCGGCCAGCGCCGCGCTCACCTGGCCGGTGAAGATCGCCAGCGGGAAGTTCCACGGGCTGATGCAGACCACCGGGCCCAGCGGGCGGTGCGTGTCGTTCGAGAACCCGCCGCGCACTTGCGCTGCGTAATAGCGCAGGAAGTCCACGGCTTCACGCACTTCAGCGATGGCGTTGGACAGCGTCTTGCCCGCTTCGCGAATGATCAGCCCCATCAGGTGCTGCATCTCGCCTTCCATCAGATCGGCGGCGCGATCGAGCAGCGCGGCGCGCGCTTCGGGCGGCGTGGCTTGCCAGATCGGCGCGGCAGCAGCGGCAGCAGCGAGTGCGGCATCAACGTCGGCCTCGGTGGCTTCGGTCACATGGCCAACGATGTCGCGCAGGTCCGACGGATTGCGTACCGGCTGCGGCGTGCCACCAGCGTACGGTGCATCACCGATGGTCGGTGCGGCGGTCCAGACCGTGCTGGTGCCAGCAAGAAGGGCGGACGACAACGACGCCAGGCGCTGCTCGTTCGCCAGGTCAATGCCCGACGAGTTTGCGCGAACGTCACCGTAGAGGTGGCGCGGCAGCGGAATTTTCGGATGCGGCATGCCGAGCGTCCCTTCATCGGCGTGCATCCGTTCCACCACCGCCACCGGATCGGCGACGAGGTCGTCCAGAGAAATCGACTCGTCCGCAATGCGGTTCACGAACGAGGTATTGGCGCCGTTTTCCAGCAGACGGCGCACCAGGTAAGCCAGCAGCGTTTCATGCGTACCGACCGGCGCGTAGATGCGGCACGGGCGGTTGAGCTTGCCGGGCTTGTTGCCGACCACCTGCTCGTACAGCGGTTCACCCATGCCATGCAGGCACTGGAACTCGTACTGGCCGGGGTAGTAGTTCTGGCCGGCCATCTGGTAGATCGCGGCCAGCGTGTGGGCATTGTGCGTGGCGAACTGCGGGAAGATCGCCTCCGGCGCGGCCAGCAGCTTGCGCGCGCAGGCCAGGTACGACACATCGGTGTAGACCTTGCGCGTGTAGACCGGATAGCCCTCCAGGCCCTCGACCTGAGCGCGCTTGACCTCGCTGTCCCAATAGGCGCCCTTGACCAGGCGGATCATCAGGCGGTGCTTGCTGCGACGGGCCAGATCAATGATGAAGTCGAGCACGAACGGGCAGCGCTTCTGGTAACCCTGCACCACGAAGCCGATGCCGTTCCAGCCGGCCAGCTCGGGCGCAAAGCACAGGCGCTCCAGCAGATCGAGCGACAGCTCCAGGCGGTCGGCCTCTTCCGCATCGATGTTGATGCCGATGTCGTATTCACGCGCCAGCACGGCCAGCGCCTTCACGCGCGGGTACAGCTCGTTGATGGTGCGATCGTATTGCGCGCGGCTGTAGCGCGGGTGCAGCGCCGACAGCTTGATCGAGATGCCCGGCCCTTCGTAGATGCCGCGTCCGCCCGAAGCCTGCCCGATCGCGCGGATGGCCTGTTCGTACGACGCGAGATAGCGCTGCGCGTCTTCCTCCGTCATGGCGGCTTCACCGAGCATGTCGTAGGAGTAGCGGAAGCCTTCGGCTTCAAACTTGCGCGCGTTGGCCAGCGCTTCGGAAATGGTCTCGCCGGTGACGAACTGCTCGCCCATCAGGCGCATCGCCATGTCCACGCCCTTGCGGATCAGCGGCTCGCCGCTCTTGCCGATGATGCGCGTGAGCGCCTTCGACAGCCCGGCTTCGTTGTGCGTGGCGACCAGCTTGCCCGTGAGCAGCAGGCCCCAGGTGGCGGCGTTGACGAACAACGACGGGCTCTGGCCGACGTGCGAGTGCCAGTTGCCGTTGCTGATCTTGTCGCGGATGAGTGCGTCGCGCGTGGCCTTGTCGGGGATGCGCAGCAGCGCTTCGGCCAGGCACATCAGCGCCACGCCTTCCTGGCTCGACAGGGAGAACTCCTGAATCAGGCCCTGCACCAGACCTTCGCGGCCGGTGCCAACCTTTTGCGTACGCAGCTTGCCGGCGAGATCACGTGCCAGTTGCTTGGCTTCCGAGGCGAGCGCGACCGGCAGGCGGGCCTGCTCCAGCAGCATCGGAATGGCTTCGGTTTCCGGCCGGCGATATGCGGCGGTGATAGCCGCGCGCAGCACCGATTGCGGTTGCACGCTTTGTGCGAATTCGAGGAACGGTTGCACCGCAGGGTCATCACCCTCGTGCACATCCGAGACGGCGGCGGCGGCGGACGGGAGGCCATCCGCCGCCGTGCCGTTTGCGTCTGCTTTTACGTCATTTGGCAGCTGCCCCCGCTCCACTTGATCCAGATACGTGAAGATCGCCTGCTTGATCAGCCAGTGCGGCGTGCGGTCAATGGACTGCGCAACGCGCTTGAGGCGTTCACGCGAAGCATCGTCCAGCTTGACCCCGAGGGTGGTTGTAGCCATGTGGGTTCCTATCCGTAGCTGCCATTGCCAAAGCTTGTGGCCGGCAAATCGAAGCGGATCATACGCCCGGTGGATTTGAAGGTGCAACCTAGTAAAACCCCTTGCATCGAAGGGGGTAGATTTGGTGCAACCGCACGTGACGCGTGCTTGGTTTTGGGGCGGGTGCCAGCCCCCCGGGGTGCGTTGCGGCGCTCAGATCCGCAACGGATCAATCTCCAACTGCCACCGCACCCCTTTCACTGTCTTCGTAATCTCCCCAAACCGCTCGGTCCAGGCAGACAGCAGCTTCTGCAGCGCAGCGCGAGAAGCCGATTCCACCAGCAGTTGCGCCCGCTCGCGGTTGGCTAGCCGCACCATGGTCATCGGCACCGGATCATGCAGAAACACCGGTGCCCCCAACTCTGCGACGAGGGTTTCGCCCAGCGCCCGGGCGGCGGCGAGGAATTCCAGCGCACGCGCCACTTCCTTGTGCTCGGTGGTCAGCAGCGCTTGGTACGCAAACGGCGGCAACCCGGCCTGCTTGCGCTCCCGCAGCAACTGGCGCGCGAACCCGCCGTAGTCATGGCGCACGAGTGCCTGCAACGCGGGAGCATCCGGATAGCGCGTCTGGATCAGCACCTCGCCCGCCAACCCGGCACGTCCGGCGCGCCCCGCCACCTGCATCAGCGAGGCAAACAGGTGCTCCCCGGCGCGGAAATCATGCGAGAACAGCGAAGGGTCCGGTGCCACGACACCCACCAGCGTCACGCGCTGGAAGTCGTGCCCCTTGGCGACCATCTGCGTGCCGATCAGGATGTCGACGCTGCCTTCGTGCACGGTGTCGAACAGCGCTTCGGCACTGCCCTTGCGGCGGGTGGAATCGGCGTCGATGCGGGCGACACGTGCCTGTGGAAACAGCTCGCCGAGCGTCTCTTCGATGCGCTGGGTACCGCGCCCGAGCGGGGCGATATCGACGTTGCCGCAGTCGGGGCAGTGATGCGGAATGCGCGATTCGTAACCGCAGTGGTGGCAGCGCAGGCGCCGTTCCGGCTTGTGCAGCACCAGGTACGCGGAGCACCGCGGGCACCCCGACAGCCAGCCACACGCATCGCAGGACAGCACCGGCGCATAGCCCCGGCGGTTGAGGAACAGTAGGCTCTGTTCGCCACGCGCGAGGCGATCGGCCATCGCATCGACCAGCGGCTTGGACAGCCCATCGCGAATCTCGCGCCCGGCGCGGCGTTCCAGATTCAGGTCGATGAGCGACACGCGCGGCAGCACCGCCTCGGCCTGCGCGCGCTGCGACAGCGTCAAGCGCGTGGTGGCGCTCTGCTCGGCGCGCCACCAGGTTTCCAGCGACGGCGTGGCCGACCCCAGCACGACGGGGATGTTGCGCTGCTTGGCCCGCCACAACGCCAGATCGCGCGCGGAGTAGCGCAGGCCTTCCTGCTGCTTGTAGGACGTGTCGTGCTCTTCGTCGACGAGGATGAGCGCCAGGTTGGGCAGCGACGCCAGCATCGCCAGCCGGGTGCCGAGCACGATGCGCGCCTCGCCGCGATGCGCGGCCAGCCAGTTCAGGGCCCGGGGTTGTTCGGCTAGGCCGCTGTGCAGCGCCGCCATGGGCACGCCCGGAAAACGCGCCGCGATGCGCGCTTCCAACTGCGGCGTCAGGTTGATCTCGGGCACCAGCATCAGCACCTGCGCGTTGGCGTCGCGCGCCAGGGCATCGGCGATGGCGTGCAGGTAGACCTCGGTCTTGCCGCTGCCGGTCACGCCGTAGAGCAGGAAGGGGCTGAACGCACCGCTCGCCCCACCCTGCGCGATGGCCGCGACGGCGGTGGCCTGCTCGGCGTTCAGGGCGGGCGCGACGGACGGCTCGGGCAATTCCAGCGGCTGCGGTAGCAGCGCCTTCGGCCGCAGTTCGGCGCGTAGCCAGCCGACGGCGGCCCAGTCGCGCAGCTTGGCCACGGCCTGCCCGTGCAATGCGACGGCGGCACTGGTGGAAAGCTCGCCGTCGCCAGTCAGCGCTTCAGCCAGCCGCATGGCGCCGGTCGCGCGCTTGGGCACGCTGTCGAGCAACGCGGCGCCGACGGTCGATGCAGGCTCCTGCATCACATAGACGGTTTCAGTGGCTTGGCGCGCGAGGTTGTCCCAGCTACCGGGTGTGCGCCACAGCGGCGGCAGCGCTGGCAACGTCACTTCGCCCAGCGCGCGGTGGTAGTAGCCGGCGGCAAATTCGGCCAGCGCACGCCATTCGGCATTGAGCGGCGGCACCCAGTCGAGCACGCGCTCCACGTCACGCAGCTTGTCTTGCGGCACCTCGGTGGTGGCGGCGGTTTCCACCACCAATGCCACCACGCGGCGGTTGCCGAACGGCACGACCACCAGTTGCCCCGGCAACACCGGCTGCGCACACCGGTAATCGAACACGGCATCGAGCGGCGTGTCGATCACCACCCGTGCGATGGCGGCTGCGGCCTCGGTATCCGCCACGGCATCGGGAAACACGGTGTCGGCTTGTGCGGTGGTCATCCGAGAGGCAAACGGTTGAATTGCAAAGGAATTGTTGCGGTGCAGCGACGCATCACGCACCTGGCGAAAGCGCGGCGCCCGTCTCACCTTGCCAGCACAGTGATTGCCCTGCCTGACTCAATCTTCAAGTATCACTTGAGGTTTACGCAGTGGCACCCTGATCGGTGGCCGATTTTTAGGTCTATCCACACAGGCTGTGGATAACTTTGTTGAAAAGTCGCCCGCAGCGCCCGGGAAAGCCGATGAATCCGCCGTTTTTCTGGCTTGCACGATTTCGGCGCGCGCGCCATTCCCTCAAAAAAATCAAACACTTATGCGATGAGCGCACAAACCCGACTGTGTTGCGCCGCGAAAAAAGCCAGCCGCGACAGCTTTGTGCATAAGTCAAGTCTTGACAGTCAGGTTACGCACCAAAGTGCGCGAAATAAATCGCTTGACACCCCTTTGGGGCCAATCTGCGGGCCCGGGCATGCGAGTAGACGCTCACCCTCTTTGCACCAAAGCGGCGAGCGTTCCACCCATGCGCTCGGCTTCACGCACTGCGATGGCTCAATTCAAACGCCATCGCACCGCACCATGATTCTGTTACGCGGCTTTTTTGCGCAGTGCACGACTGAAGCTATGCACCTCGTCCACCAGCACCGTCACCGCCTCGGGCGGCGTGAACTGCGAGATACCGTGGCCCAGGTTGAAGATGTGGCCATCGCTGTCGCCGCTGGCCGCGTAGTCTTCCAACACGCGGCGCACTTGCGTGCGAATGGCGTCGGGTGCCGCGAACAGCACGGTCGGGTCAAGGTTGCCTTGCAGGGCGACGCGGCCGCCGGTGCGCTGGCGGGCGAGCTGCAGGTTGACCGTCCAGTCCACGCCCAGCGCATCGGCGCCGGTCTCGGCCATGGCTTCGAGCCACAGGCCGCCGCCCTTGGTGAACAGGATGACCGGCACGCGCTGGCCGTCGGCCCCGGCGCGGATGCCTTCCACCACACGCTGCATGTAGGCCAGCGAGAACTCGTGATAGATGCCATCGGCCAGCGCGCCGCCCCAGGTGTCGAACACCTGCACGGCCTGGGCGCCGGCCTCGATCTGCGCGTTCAGGTAGTCGATCACGGCCTGCGCGTTGATCTCCAGGATGCGGTGCATCAGGTCCGGGCGCGCGTAGAGCATCGACTTGACGGTGCGGAAGTCGTCCGAGCCGCCACCTTCGACCATGTAGCAGGCCAGCGTCCACGGGCTGCCCGAGAAGCCGATCAGCGGCACGCGCTGGCGGCCGTCCTGCACGAGCGCGCGGCGGATTTCCGCCACGGCGTCAAACACGTACTGCAACGACGACATGTCCGGCACCGACAGCGCGGCCACGTCCGCCTCCGTGCGCACCGGCTTGGCAAAGCGCGGGCCTTCGCCCTGCGCGAACGACAGGCCCAGGCCCATGGCGTCGGGCACGGTCAGGATGTCGGAGAACAGGATGGCCGCGTCCAGCGGATAGCGGTCCAGCGGCTGCAGCGTCACTTCCGTCGCATATGCCGGCGACTTGGCCAAGCCCAGGAAGCTGCCGGCGCGGGCACGCGTAGCGTTGTACTCCGGCAGGTAACGGCCTGCCTGGCGCATCAGCCACAGCGGCGTGTAGTCGGTCGGCTGGCGGCGCAGGGCGCGCAGGAAGGTGTCGTTGGCGAGCGGTGCGGACATGGCGTTGGACTCTTGATGAGGGCGCCATTGTAAGGGATGGTGTTTTTATCCCGGGCTGATCCACGCCAATACTCGGCACAGCTCAGGGCACCTTTTGCGTATCCCCCGCCCGCTGCGGCGGCAGCTTGATCGCCATGGCCTTGAAATCCGGGCTGGTGGTCAGCGTGCCGTGCACCACCCCGCGCGGGATAACGACCAGATCCCCCGCCCGCACCTCACGTGGCGCGTTGTCGAGCCAGAACGTGGCCGTACCGGCCATCACGTACTGAATCTCGTCCGAATAGGTATGCGTGTGCTTGGCGACCGTACCCACCTGAACGCCCACCGTGCCGTTGGCGGCATTCACCAGCGTTTTGGTGCGCAACGTGCCCATTTCGGCGATGACGGGGCCGATCTCCTCCGCCGTCATGCTGCCCATGTTGATGAGCTGCGGGGTGAGCGCGGCCGGCGCCGATGCCTGGGCTAACGCGCCGGTGCAACCAACAAGTACGGCGACGGCGCTGGCCGCCCGAATGCCAACCAGAGTGCGGTGCATGATGCCTCCTCTTTGCGCGGCCGCCGTCGGAGTGCGGCAGTCCGTGGCGATTGTCGCATCGGCGGGCGGGCGCGAAGAGTTAGGGCGATTCCGGAGCGTGCCGTGACGAGGCGGCTTAGCCCGCGCGCAACTTGAACAGCCCCACCGTGCGCGCCAGACCCTGTGCCTGCTCGTTGAGCATCGCCGATGCGGCGGTCGATTGCTCCACCAGCGCCGCGTTCTGCTGTGTGGCCTGGTCCATCTCGGCGACGCTGCGGTCGATCTGGCTGATGCCGCTGCTCTGCTCGTGCATCGCACCGTCGATCTCGCCGATGATGCGGGCGACACGCTCGATGCCGGACACGATCTCCTGCATCGTCGCGCCGGCGGCCTGCACGCGCTGCGCGCCGGTCTTCACGCTGGCCTCCGAGGCCTGGATCAGGTCCTTGATCTCGCGGGCGGCGGTGGCGCTGCGTTGCGCCAGCGTGCGCACCTCACCGGCCACCACGGCAAAGCCGCGGCCGTTTTCGCCGGCACGGGCAGCTTCTACGGCCGCGTTGAGCGCCAGGATGTTGGTTTGGAATGCAATGCTGTCGATCACGCCGATGATTTCGGTGATGCGCGCCGACGACTTGGCAATCTCGTCCATCGTGCTCACGGCGCTCGACACCACCTCGCCGCCGCGCGTGGCGGCATCGCTGGCGTCGCTCGCCAGGCGCGTGGCCTGCACGGCCGCATCGGCGGAGTTCTTCACGCTGGTGGTCAGCTCGGTCAGCGCGGCAGAGGTTTCCTGCAGGTTGCTCGCCGAGACCTCGGTGCGGTTGGAGAGATCGCGGTTGCCCATTTCGATCTCGCCGGTGGCCGACTTCATGCTGTCGACGCTGGCGCGCACTTCCAGCAGCACTTCGCCAATCTTGTCGATGAAGGTGTTGAACGCGGCGCTGATCTGCGCGACTTCGTCATTGCCGACCACGGGCAGGCGATGCGTCAGGTCGCCACCACCGGCGCCGATGGTCTCCATCGCATCGCGCACTTGCGACAGGCGGCGGAACGATTGCGACGTGAAGAACGCGGCGATGCCCACGGCGGCCAGCGTCAGCAGCACCATGGCCACAGCCAGTGCCTTGACGACGTTGCGCAAGCCGGCGGTGGCTTCGGCCTTGTCCAGGGCGATCACCAGATACCAGTCGGTGCCCTGCACGGCCTGCGCCTTGAGCAGCTTGGGCGCGCCGGCCAACTCCACTTCCAGCGGGGTGCTGGCCTTGGCCAGTGTGGCGAGCGTATCGGCATTGAGCGAAGCCGCCACGTCGGTGGCCGGCTTGAGCATCAGCTTGGCGTCGGGGTGGGCGATCACCTGACCATCCTTGGCGACCACAAAGGCGAGGCTGGACGGCGTGGGGTGCACGGCAGCCACCACTTCACGCACGCCGTCGAGCGGCACGGCGCCCGAGATGGCGCCGGTCGTTTCACCGTTGTGCACGAGCGGTGCGGCAAACGACACGTACTGCACACCGGTCGACACATCGCCGTAGGGCTTGGTTACGAGCAGCTTGCCGGCTTCGATGGCCTGCTTATACCAGGGCCGCCCGGTCGGGTCGTAGTCCTTGGGCGTGGTGGAGCTGGTGGAGAAGAACGTCTTGTCCGTCCAGCCGATGGTGATGATCGGGAAGCCATTGGCATTGCCCATGTGCTTGCCGAAGCCCTGCGGATCGCCGTGTTCGACCACCTCGGCGGTGGCCTTCACGGCCTGCGCCTTGGCGGCCACCCACTTGTCGATGGCGAGCGTGTTGCCGCTGGCGATAGCAGCGAGGTTCTGGTCGATCGATTCCATCGTATTGCTGCGCACGATGGAATACGTGGCGGCGCCGGACAGTGCCAGAGCGCCGATCACGGTGGCCGACGAGATGAGGAGAATGCGGGTCCGAAGAGAGGAGATCATGATTCTTATAGGTGGAATGTCCTGCGTGAATCAGACTGCGTACAGCGCTCGGTGCTACCGTTGCGCCCTCCAGAACGGCGAACCGCGGGCTGTTGGGGGGCCACTGAGCAAGCTACGGCAGTGTTGGAGCGAACTTGAGGCGCAAAGCAGGAATGGCACCCCCGACGTATGAGGGGTATGTGCGCGCAGTGGGGTTGTTGTGTGAGTGCGCCGAAGTCAACAATGTCAGTTGCCCAGGCATCACGGGCCTTCGCCCTTCCTCGGACAACCGTCACGCATGCAAAAGATTCTTTTGGCCCTCGCTCTGCTTCTGTCCGCCTCAGTTGCCCGCGCCGGACTCGATATCACCGCGCTCAGCGGCCTGACCCAAGTCACCGCACCCACCCTCGATTCCGATGGCCAACCACAGGGAAAGAACCAGGTGATCCTGTCCCCGGTCAACTTCCCCGAGCGTTTCGACGACCTGCAAAGCGGCACGGTCTACGCGTTCAAGTCGTCGTTTGAGTTTCGCGCGGGGTCGTATTCGGGCTACAACGCCTGGCGAAATGAACTCGCCAAGCTGGCCGGCTACAAGGCAAGCCCATACGAATTCCTCGGCAAGACGGAGCTTCGATACGACGCCACTGCGTGGAGGCTTCAGCAGGGGCCGTTCTGGGAGTTGATCAATTTCTCCGACGCAGAAGGCGTCATCGGCCCAATCGCCTGCAAGAAGGTCTATCAGGACTTCGTCCAGTACAGCGAAGCGGCTGAAAAGCATCCGGACCCGTATTTCAAGGAGTCCTACGCCGACTGGAAAAAGGCCTTTGAGATGTGCGCCGACAACGGTGCCATCGTGTTTCACTGATAGACGTGGCAGTCCGGCGAAAGCCGATAGGCTGCCCCCGCTTTCTGGCGTTCCCTCGGATTGTGGGCACCTTAGCGTTGCGGTAGTGTCCTTGGCACCCCACCGGAGCCCCGCGCCATGGCCGTGCTGTTCACCATCCTGAAGATTGCCGTCGTGCTCGTGTTGGTGTCGTCATTGGCCGAGGCGCTGGCGCTGTCGTTCCTGCGCGGCTGGAGCAACTACGACTGGAAAGCCGCTGGCGTGTCAGTGGTCGATTTCCTGGTACGCGAGTACCCACTGCGCTGGCTGTTGCCGATGGCGTTCTGGCTGCAAGGCCTGGACTGGATCTACCAGCACCGCCTGTGGACCCTGCCGATGGACAACTGGACCGGCTGGGCAGCCTGCTTTCTCGGCCAGGAGTTCTGCTACTACTGGTACCACCGCGCCGCGCACCGTGTGCGCTGGTTCTGGTGCACCCACGCCGTCCACCACTCGCCCAACGATCTGAACCTGTCGGCCGCCTACCGCTTTGGCTGGACGGGCAAGCTGACCGGCACCCTGCTCTTCTTCTCGCTGGCGCCGCTGCTGGGCATGCCGCCGCGCATCGTGCTGATGCTGCTGTCGCTGAACCTGCTGTACCAGTTCTGGATTCACGCCACGTGGATTCCGCGTCTCGGGCCGCTGGAGTGGTTCCTGAACACGCCGTCGGCGCACCGCGTGCATCACGCCGCCAACCTGGAATACCTCGACGGCAACTACGGCGGCGTGCTGATCATCTTCGACCGCCTGTTCGGCACCTACATCCCCGAGCGCAAAGACGTGCCCTGTCGCTATGGCCTGGTGCACCCGCTGCGCACATACAACCTGCTGACCATCGAGTTCAGCCAGTGGCGCGGGTTGTGGCAGGACCTGAAGACTGCCCGTTCGGCACCCGAGGTGTTTGGCTACCTGTTCCGCCCGCCGGGCTGGCGGCCCGACGGCAACGGCGAGACGACGGAGGATTTGCGCCGGCGTGCCGCGCTGGTTGCCGACGAGGGCGACGTTGTGCCAACCACGGCCATCGCCAACTGACCACGCCTCACGGCATGCGCAACACCTGCGCCAGATGCCCGTACACCGTCGCAATCCGCCGCAGGTGGCGCGACTCCGGATGCGTCAGCAACCACAGTTCCGACTGGTTCGCGTCCTGCAAGTCCCGCAGCGACACCAGATCACTGCGCGCCTGCGCCATCACCACGGGAAGGATGGCGATGCCCGACCCTATCGCCACCATCTCCGCCGCGATCTGCAGGCTATTGACGAAGTAGGTGGGGACCACCTTGGGGAAGTGCCGCTTGCGCCAGGCCACGGAGGGGTGCTCCGGAATCGCATCGTCAATGGCAATCCACGGCGCGCGGCCCGCTTCCACGTCGGCATACGTGGTGTCGCAACCGCGCCCCGCATAGAGCCCCACGCGAATCGGCCCCAGGTGTTTGCCGACCAAGTGCTGCGGCGGGCGGCGGGTGGCGCGCACGGCGATGTCGGCATCGCGGCGGGTCAGGCTCGCCAGCTCGTTGCCCACGCGCAGGTCATAGGTCAGGTTTGGGTGCTGCGCTTGCAACGCCTTCAACGCGGGGGCCACCAGGCCGACCAGGATGGTGTCGGTGGTGGTAATGCGCACCGTGCCCGACACCTGATCCGGCGCGGCATGCACCGCAGAGCGTGCGCCCTCCAGCGCGGCCTCCACCTGCTCCGCCCGCTCAGCCAATGATTGCGCCAGCTCGTTGGCCAGATACCCCGTACGCGAGCGCGCAAACAACGATTGCCCAAGCCCCCGTTCGATACGCTGCAGAGACCGGAACACGGTGGACGCATCCACGCCCAGCCGATCGCCCGCTGCCGCCAGCGTGCCGGTGCGCGCCATCGCCAGCACGACTTCCAGGTCGGCGGCGCTCAGCCGGTATTGCGTTTCTGCATGCATGGTTTTCTGTGTTGCCTATTTCATTGGCATGGATGCAATCCTACAGTGTCGACACCGCTGCCGCTGGCACTCCATCGCAGTTGGCGGCTTTCCAACTTGATGGATGAGAAAACGATCATGAAGCTCTATTACTCCGCCGGTGCCTGCTCGCTGGCTGTGCACATCGCCCTGCGTGAAGTCGGCGCCAAGTTTGACGTGACCTCGGTCGACCTCACCAAGCATCTCACCGCCGACGGCACGGATTTCTATACGATCTCGCCGCGCGGCTACGTGCCGCTGCTGGAGCTGGCCGACGGATCACGCCACACCGAAGCCGCTGCACTGCTGCAATACGTGGCCGACCTCGACCCGACCCAGGCGCTCATCGGCAAGGCCGGCAGCGCACGCCGCTTGGCGGTGATCGAGTGGCTGACCTTTGTCAGCACCGAACTGCACAAGGGCTTCGGCCCGCTCTGGTACAAGGAAACGCCCGACGTCACACGCCAAGGCGCCAAAGACAAACTGGCCAAGCGCTTTGCTGAACTGGATGCCCGCCTGGCCAAGCAGCCGTATCTGGCGGAGGACTACAGCGTGGCCGATGCTTACGCCTTTACGATACTGAACTGGGCCAACTTCCTGGCACTGCCGATGGGGGCATATCCGAATGTGCAGGCGTACATGGCGCGGGTGGGTGCACGGGCTGCGGTGCAGGAGGCGATGACGGTGGAAGGGTTGGTGAAATAACGCACGACCGCGTTGCTGCGAATGCGAAGCGCTGGGCTGCAAGGTCCGGCGCTTTTTTGTTTGGTACGTGAGCCGGCCGCCGGTGATGTTCGGTAGCATGGCCAGCCCGATCCAGGCTTAATCAAAACCGCCTAATCCACCCCCTACACTGCCCAACGTTTGCGGAACGTCTTACAACACATCCCCTTGTTGTAGATGGGCTCTATCAACGCAGCATGCCGCACTGCAGCACGCGCATCGCTACAATTTCAGGCTTCGCATTCCGCTGCCCGCAGGTCGTCTCATGTTCAAGCACGCTGTTCTGGCCCTGGCCGTTGTCGCCGCAGGCTTTTCCGCTCTCGCTCGCGCTGAGGTTCGTGGAGCGGGGTCGACCGCTGCTGCGCCGGTCTATCGCGTCTGGTCGGCGGGGTATGCCGCGTCGTCGGGCATCACGCTCAACTACGACGCCGTGGGCTCGGGCGAGGGCATCAAGCGTATCCGCGCAGGTTCGGTGGATTTCGGTGCGTCGGACGTGCCGCTGTCTTCCGCCGATGCGGCCAAGGCGGGCCTGGTGTGCGTGCCGTCGGTGGTGACGGGCGCGGTGCCGTTCATCAACGTGCCGGGCGTGGCGCGCGGCCAGCTCAAGCTGACGGGCGAAGTGCTGGCCCAGATCTTCCTGGGCAAGATCGATAGCTGGGACGCGCCCGAACTGCGCACGCTGAACCCCGGCGTGGCGCTGCCCAAACTGAAGATCCGCCTCGTAGTGCGCGCCGATGGTTCGGGCACCACATACCACTTCACCGATTACCTGAGCGCCGTCAGCCCCGACTGGAAGACCACCTACGGCACCAAGTCGACCATCGCCTGGCCGGCGGACTACCTTGGCGTCAAAGGCAGCGGCGACGTGGTCAAGACTGTGCAGGCGACGCCTGGCGCCATCGGCTATGTCGACTACAACTACATCCTCGACAACGATCTGAACGCCGTGCAGTTGCGCAACGCCGCCGGCCGCTTCGTGAGCGCACAGGTCAATGGCTTCCGCGAGGCCGTGGTGCAGAGCGCCTGGAACCGCAAGGGTGAGTTCACCGCGCCGCTGGTCAACCTGCCGGGTGCAGAGACCTGGCCGATCACCATGGGCACCTTCATCGTGGTACCGGCGGTGAGCCAGTCCGGCCCGCGCACGCTGGCGGCGTTGAAGTTTCTGACGTGGGGCTACTTCCACGGCGACGAGCTGGCCGCCAAGGCCAAATTCGTACCGCTGCCCGAGCGCGTTCAGGCGATTGCGTATCGTGAGCTGGCACGCATTACCGATGCGTCGGGTGCCGCCATCGGCCTGCAGAGCATGCCCGCAAACTGGGGCAAATAAGCGGTAAATGCGTCTTGCCGGTGCAGTCTTTGCACTGGCAACGGCATCGCAGTAGCACCATTTTGATGCTGCGCAGACAGCGCGCTGAAAGCTTTGCAACAGGGCTGGATTGTTCCTGCGCGTTACCTATAGTGGTCACTCGTCGCGCGAACCAGCCGCGCATGTCACTGCCACAGCAACGACGGGGAACCGCAATGGGCACCGCCATCGCAGACCAGGACGAACAGATCGACAAGATCGCACACGACACCGGTGCACCTGCTGATCTCGTCCGCGTTCAGTACCAGGAAACCATGCGCGCATTGTCGGCGGACGCCAGCGTGCACGACTACCTCTCGCTGTTCGTCACACGGCGCGTACTGGCGGCGTTCCGCCCGCGTCGCGCACCACAACGCTAGTCCCTGCTTATTCCTCGCTGATCATCCCGACGAATGCGTGCGCCGCGCGGCGCATCCATTCGCGTGCGCGCTCGACGTCGGGTTGCATGCGCGCAAAGCCGTGCGTCATACCTGACGCTTCAATGGTGATGACCTGCGCGCCGTGCTGCACGAGGTAGTCGGCGTAGTGCAGGCCGTCGTCGCGCAGCACGTCGTGTGCGGCCACGATGACCACCGTGTCGGGCGGCGTGTATTTCGGCGGCTGCGCCATCAGGTAGATGCGCCCGTCCTGCTCAGCCAACGACTTGGTCAGCGCTTCAGCACCGATGAACTTCTCCCAGTACCAGCGCATATCGTCGCGCGTGAGGCCAGGCCCTTGCGCGAAGGCGTTGTAGCTCTCGCTGCCGAAGGCGGGTGTGCTCACCGGGTAGACCAGCAGCTGCGCGTTGACGAGGCCCGGGCGCACGCTTGCCGTAGCTTGCACGGCGAGATGCCCGCCCGCGCTATCCCCGCCCACGGCCAGAAAATCGGGATCGACCCCGAGGCTTGAGCGCTGCTCCGCCAGGTACACCAGCGCATCCCGCGCATCATCGGCCGGCACAGGAAACGGATGTTCAGGGGCAAGGCGATAGTCCACGCTCACGACCGCACAGCCGGTGTCCTGTGCGAGCAGCGCTGCCAGCATGCGGTGCGTCGTGCGCGGCGCGCCCACCACCCAGCCGCCGCCGTGAAACCACACCAGCATGCGCGGCGTGGCCACGTGCTTCGGCCGAAAGACGATCGCATCCAGCGTGCGGCCCGGCAGCGGCAGGCTCAGGTCGGATGCTTCAACGCTGTCCGGATCGGGTCGATCGGAGAGCGCGGCAATCGCCTCGAAGCGCTCGCGTTGGGCGGGGGCATCTTCGGGCGCAGGCAACGCGCCAAAGCGCTCGGCAACGCGTTGATAGAACTGCAGGATCTGCGGATCGACGGCCATGGTGCGGATGCTTCGTGCAAGTTTCGATGACCGTCGAAGTGTAGCGCGTGAGCTTCAACGCCCGCTTTAACTTCCACGGTACGTCGAGAAGCCGAACGGACTGAGCAGCAGCGGGATGTGATAGTGCTGCGCCGCGTCCTGCACGTGAAAGACGACGGGCACCTCGGGGAAGAACGTAGCCGTGTGATGCGCGCTGAAGTAATCGCCGGTATGGAAGGTCGCACGGTAGTCGCCAGCAGCAAGCGGCTGGTCCGCTTTCAGTAGCGTCTTGATGCGGCCGTCGGCATCGGTCGTGCCGCGGGCGATGGTGTGCCAGGCACCGCCCGTACGGGCCTCTAGCGTGACGCGCATGTCGGCTGCGGGTGTGCCGGTTTGCTGATCGAGCACGTGCACGCTCAGGCCGCCTTCAGCAGCAACCGCCAGGGACGATGCGGCGGCCAGGGCGATGGTCGAGATCCAGTGTCGGAATGGCATGGGGGCTCCTTGAAAGTTGGAGCCCAAAGCCTAGGTGAAACGCTCTCGGTTTACCGTCATAAATGGTGGCGCTTTCAGGCGCGCTCGCCGATACCGAGTCGCCAGTGCTCGATCTTGGTACAGCGGTCCTGCACCGCTGGAATGCCGGCGGCGCGCGCGACGGCCATTGCCTCATCGTTGACGATGCCCAGCTGCACCCAGATGCCGCCCACGCCCACGGCAATGGCTTCCTGCACAACGGGCAGCACCTGCTCTGCGCGGCGGAAGATGTCGACCAGGTCGATGCGCTGGCCGGCGGCTGCCAGTGTTGTTGCCGCTTCGGCCAGCGTGCCGTAGCACGGCTCGCCCAGCACGTCTTCACCAGCGTGCTGCGGGTTGACCGGCACGATGCGATAGCCGGCTTGCTGCAGATAGCGCGCCACGTCATAGCTCGGCCGCGTGGGGCGCGGTGAGAGACCCACCACGGCGATGGTCTTGCCGGACAGCAGCCGGCGCATGATGGCTTGTTCGTCGACGTAGGAAGGACTGGCGGACATGGCGAATGGATAGCGCGTGTTCAGGTAGTGGGCCGCTTGCACGCGGCACCCAGATCATCGACCCGCACGGCGGCACGGAACGCGCCCGATGAATACGGGCCCACTTCATACGGCCCGTAGTGCACGACGATGCGGTCTCCTTGGAGCGTAAACGGAAACGCCGGGTTACGCAGATCCTTCTCTTTGAGCACGCCGCGCGTGGCTTCGGGCGCGCCTTCGCGCTTGAGCGCATCGACGATCTGCGTATTGAAGCTTTGCAGGCAGGTGGGCGTCGGGTTCAGTACATCCGCCAGGGTGATCGGCTGGAAGCCCTGCGCGCCGCGTCGCCAGTTGCCCGCCGTGAAGCCGTAGTTGCCGTGCGCACCACCGCTGTACGCCCAGACCATGCGCAGCAGGCTCACCGTGTCGCCCAGGCCAACGGCGCTGATGCGGATGACGCATTCGGTGTCGTACTGATCGCAGCGGTTGATGCGCAGCGATTGCACCAGCGCATCAACAGCCGCATCGCCGGTCACGGGGTAGCGCTCGGTGATGGTGGCCTGGCCGGCGGTGCCGGTCACTTCGCGATAGCGCGCTACGCGCTTGAGCGTGAAGGGCTGACTGCGGCCGCCGTCGCTCCAAGTGCCGGTGGCGGCGGTGCCGTCGGCTGACAACGCGCCGGAGAGCGTACCGCCCTCGCGCACCATGGGCTGGCCGCTGGGGTCGAGAGCATCGGCGCGCTCACGCCACACGAAGCGGCGTTCGGGCGCGTTGCGGCCTTCGATGGTCCACATGGTGCGGCCTTGGGGGCGGTCATCGTAGGCATCGCCGGTGAGCGTGTCAGCGACCGGGTCCTTGTCCTGGTCACGCGCCTTGGGAGGCGGGTCGTACACGCTCAGCCAGACGTTCCAGCCGGGGTTGTCGGCTCCCTTGCCGACCGTGCCTTGCCAGAACGTGCCGGCGTGGCGTTCGCGTGGGTCCTGCGGTTTTGCAAGGGGGGTG
The DNA here is from genome assembly GCF_008801405.1 of Ralstonia insidiosa. Lineage (NCBI taxonomy): Bacteria > Pseudomonadati > Pseudomonadota > Betaproteobacteria > Burkholderiales > Burkholderiaceae > Ralstonia > Ralstonia insidiosa. The sequence goes on from NZ_VZPV01000001.1 coordinate 280,841, forward strand.
GCTGGCGTGGAAGCAACAGGTGCAGAGGCGGCAGATGCACTTGCGGGCGCCGTAGACGGCGCAGAGGCCGCTTCGCCCGCGGCATGTGCCGAACCGACCGCGCAGACTGCCGCCATCAAGGTAACAAAAACGCCGCCTCCGGCCGATTTCCGTGCCGCCGAATGCGCCCAACAATGCACCGTCTGCCTGTGCATGCTTCCCTCCTATGACCCAACACCCCAGACGGGTCCGCACGTGGCAGGCCCGCCTATCCTCAAGCCCCGCGCCCCTGCGCGGCAGAGTCGTGGGACTGTGCAGGTGCAGCAGACGTTCCCCAGAACGTGCTTTCCAGCGCTTGTTGCACCACGCCAGGCGGGTTCTTACAGCACTTGCATTCGATTGCAATCCGACACATTTTGTTACGCCTTGTGGCCCCCTCGTCGCCCACAATGCCTCGGCACGCGACGTCTTTGTGTCCAATTGTTGTGCGCCAGCCGGGTTCTCTTCCCAGCAATGCGGCGCACACCAGACACGGCGGTTGCGCTGCGAGGTTACCCCTTCCTTTCGAATTGACCCCTCGAAGGGATTTCCCGTCCGCGCGGTGCTCCCCGGCCCGCGCGCTTTTTTTTGCCTGCGCACTTTGCGTAAGCACCCCCTCACGGGTGAGCACGGTCCGTGCCGCCGCATGGTCCCTCCCCCGATACACGCCCTTACAAAGCCAGGTCGACCCTTCGCCGCCTGCTGCGTTAAATGGAGACATCCACGCGGCACGTGCCGCCACAAAAACGAGGGCTCATCATGTCCACCACTCCATCCCGCCGTTCTCTCCGTCTCTCCGGTGTGCGGCTGCCGCACGTGTTGCGCGCCGTGGGTATTGCCGCGGTGCTGCTGGTCTGCGGGTCGCGCGCGGCGCTGGCCGCTGATCCGGCGTCGCGCGTTGCGCGGCTGTCTGACTTTTCGGGTGCGGTGAGCTTTGCGCCTGCCGGCTCCGACGACTGGGCCGGCGCCACCCTCAACCGCCCATTCACGACTGGCGACCGACTCTGGTCCGACCAGGGCAGCCGCAGCGAGCTGCACGTCGGCTCCACCGCGCTGCGCCTCGGCCAGAACACCGGCGCCACGCTGGTCGACCTGGATGATCGCAATACGCAAGTCAAGCTGACGCAGGGCGCCTTGTCGGTACGCGTGCGGGCGTTGCCGCCCGATCAGACCATCGAGATCGATACGCCGAACCTCGCCTTCACACCGCAGGCGCCGGGTGAGTACCGCCTCGACGTGGCTCCCGATGGCTCCAGCACCACCGTCACTGTCTGGCACGGTCAGGGCACGGCCTATGGCGACGATCGCTCGACCCCGCTGGGCGCTGGCCAGCAGATCCGCTTTGGCGGCACCGACCTGGCCGAGGCCGGTGGCATGGACAACCCCGGCCGCGACGGCTTCGACCGCTGGGCCGAATCGCGCGACGCGCGCGAAGATGCTTCAATCTCGGCCCGCTACGTCGGCCGCGAAATGACCGGCTACGAAGCCCTGGACGGCTACGGCTCATGGCGCGAGGAAGACGGCTACGGCGCCGTGTGGGTGCCGAGCGCGGTGCCAACCGGCTGGGCGCCGTATCGCACGGGCCACTGGGCATGGGTCGCACCGTGGGGCTGGACGTGGGTTGACGATCAGCCGTGGGGCTTCGCGCCGTTCCACTATGGCCGCTGGGCCTATGTGGGCGCGACGTGGTGCTGGGTTCCGGGGCCGGTGGTACCGCGTCCGGTGTATGCGCCGGCGCTGGTCGGTTTTGTGGGCGGTGGCGGTGGCGGCGGTGTGAGCTGGGGCATCAACATCTCGATCGGCTCGCCGGGCGTCGCGTGGTTCCCGCTGGCGCCAGGCGAGGCGTATCGCCCCGTGTATGCCGCCAGTCCCACCTACGTCACCAACATCAACAAGACGGTGGTGGTGAACAACGTCACGGTCAACAAGACGATCATCAACAACAACGTGACCAACATCACCAATGTGAACCGCGTCACGTATGTCAACGCCAACAACCCCGCCGCACTGACGGCCGTACCCGCCAAGACATTCGTGAGCGGCCAGCCGGTCGGCCCGGCGATGACGACACTGCGCCCCGAGCAGATGCGCGCGCAACTTGCGCATGCGCAGATTGTGTCAACGCCCGCGCTGGCACCGGTGAAGGCAAGCCTGGTGGGCGCGGCTGCCGCCAACGGTGCGCATCCGTTGCCGCCGGCACAGGTGTTCTCGCGGCAAGCCATTGCTGTGCGCGCACCGCAGGCGCCGGCGGGTGGGCACGATGCATTGGCCGAGCGCTTCCACGCCCAAGGCGGCACGTTGGCCGGCGCCGGCCCGGCGTGGACGGGCGGCAATGCCCCCGCGCACATCGCACCGGTACGTGGCCCCGCCAATGCCGGCGTGCAACCGATGCCGGTGGGTGCGCAGGCGGCTGGTCTGCGCCTCACGCGCGCCACACCGGCCAACATGCCGCATGGTGAAGGTGCGCCGCGCCCAGGCAACGAACCCAATGGCCCGCGCGGTGCCAACAACGAGCCGATGCCGGGGAATGCACAAGCCCCGCATGGCGCACAGCCGCCTGCGCCGCAAGCCTTCACGGCGCCGGGCACGACCACGCGCCCCGGACAACAACCCGGTGCACAGCCCCCGCAGGAGCAACGTCGTGGTGAGGAGCGCGCCGTCTTGCCCAAGCCCGCGCTGCCCCCGCAGTCGCCCACCGGGATGACGTCACGTCCGCAGCCGCAGGAAGGCATGCGCGGCGAGGAGCATCGTCCGGTGCAGGCGCAACAACCACAACCGCACCCCGCTGAAGTCATCCGGCCGACCGCACCCGCTCCGCAGGAACGCCCGCGCCCAGAGCCGCAAGCGCAACCGCGTCCTGAGCCGCGTCAGTCTGAGCAGCACTTCGAAGCGCCGCGCCCATCGGCACAGTCGCCGCGTCCGGTGGAAATTCACCCGTCGCAACCGCTGCCTCGGCCCGAACCGCGTCCGGAGTCGCCGCGTCCGCAGCCCCAGCCGCAACCTCAACCGCCGCACGTCGAGCATCATGAAGCCGCGCCCGCACAGCAGCCTCACCCACAAGGCCAAGGCGGCGGCCACAACGAGCAGCACCGTGAAGAGGACCACCGCTAAGCAGCAGTAAGTAGCGACAGGCAACAAAAAAGCAGCCCGTTTGGGCTGCTTTTTCTTGGGTCATACCGACCTGCCAGGCAGATCGGCAATCACCGGCGTTCAGCGCTTGCGACGCAGGCGCGCGATTGCGGCCAACTGCGCAGCGGCCACGGCCAGTTCACCTTGGGCACGAGCCAGATCGATGTCGCTGCTTTGGTTCTGCAGCGCCTCTTCGGCCGCACGCTTGGCTTCGTTCGCCTTGGCTTCGTCCAGGTCGTGACCGCGGATTGCGGTATCGGCCAGCACGGTCACCTTCTTCGGCTGCACTTCGAGAATGCCACCGGCAACGAACACGAACTCTTCGCCGCCATCTTCCTTCTCGATGCGCACGGCGCCCGGCTTGATGCGCGTGATCAGCGGCGTGTGACCGGGCAGAATGCCCAGCTCACCAGCCTCGCCCGGCAGCGCCACAAACTTGGCATTGCCGGAGAAGATCTCGTGCTCAGCGCTGACGACGTCTACATGAATGGTTGCCATCTCGATTCCTTTGCTCAGAAAAGCGGCTCTCCGAGAATGTCAGAAAGCCAGTACTGGCCCCGGCTTACGCACAGGGCCAGACATCGCTCTTACTGGAGCTTCTTGGCCTTCTCGAAGGCTTCGTCGATCGAGCCGACCATGTAGAACGCTTGTTCCGGCAGGTGATCGCACTCGCCGTCCACCAGCATCTTGAAGCCGCGGATGGTTTCCTTCAGCGGCACGTACTTGCCCGGCGAACCCGTGAACACTTCTGCCACGTGGAACGGCTGCGACAGGAAACGCTGGATCTTACGGGCGCGGCCCACAGCCAGCTTGTCTTCCGGCGACAGTTCGTCCATGCCCAGAATCGCGATGATGTCGCGCAGTTCCTTGTAGCGCTGCAGCGTCTTCTTCACGCGGTCGGCGACTTCGTAGTGCTCTTGGCCCACGACTTGCGGGTCGAGCTGACGCGAGGTCGAGTCGAGCGGATCCACTGCCGGGTAGATACCCAGTGCAGCGATGTCACGCGACAGCACGACGGTCGAGTCCAGGTGCAGGAAGGTCGTGGCCGGCGACGGGTCGGTCAAGTCATCGGCAGGCACGTACACGGCCTGGATCGACGTGATCGAGCCGGTCTTGGTCGACGTAATACGTTCCTGCAGCTTGCCCATTTCTTCAGCCAGCGTCGGCTGATAACCCACGGCCGAAGGCATACGGCCCAGCAGTGCCGACACTTCGGTACCGGCCAGCGTGTAGCGGTAGATGTTGTCGACGAAGAACAGGATGTCACGGCCTTCGTCGCGGAAGCGCTCGGCCATCGTCAGGCCGGTCAGCGCCACGCGCAGACGGTTGCCCGGCGGCTCGTTCATCTGGCCGAACACCATGGCCACCTTGTCGAGCACGTTGGAGTCCTTCATTTCGTGGTAGAAGTCGTTGCCCTCACGGGTACGCTCGCCCACGCCAGCAAACACCGACAAGCCCGAGTGCTGCTTGGCGATGTTGTTGATCAGCTCCATCATGTTCACGGTCTTGCCAACACCGGCGCCACCGAACAGACCCACCTTACCGCCCTTGGCGAACGGGCAGACCAGGTCGATCACCTTGATGCCGGTTTCCAGCAGGTCCACCGACGGCGACAGTTCGTCGAACTTCGGGGCCTTCTGGTGAATCGCACGCTTTTCGTCGCAGGCGATCGGGCCAGCTTCGTCGATCGGACGACCCAGCACGTCCATGATGCGGCCCAGCGTGCCGTGACCGACCGGCACCGAAATCGGCGCGCCGGTGGTGGCCACGCGCATGCCGCGACGCAGACCGTCGGACGAACCCAGTGCAATGGTACGCACCACGCCGTCACCCAGCTGTTGTTGCACTTCGAAGGTCAAGCCCTTCTCGGCGAACGAGGCTTCGTTGCTGTCATCCAGCACCAGCGCGTCGTAAACCTTCGGCATCGCGTCACGCGGGAACTGAATGTCCACCACGGCGCCGATGCACTGCACGATATTTCCGTTTGCGATACTCATTTGTATCTCCAATAACTTGATTCTTTGCCGTGGCTATCAGACTGCCGCTGCGCCGCTGACGATTTCGGACAGTTCCTTCGTGATCGCTGCCTGACGGGTCTTGTTGTAGACCAGTTGCAGTTCGCCGATCACGTTCTTCGCGTTGTCCGAAGCCGCCTTCATCGCCACCATCCGGGCCGATTGCTCGGAGGCCATGTTCTCGGCCACCGCCTGGTACACCAGCGCCTCGACGTAGCGGATCAGCAGCTCGTCGACCACCGTTTGTGCGTCCGGCTCGTAGATGTAGTCCCACGAGTAGGCTTGCTTCTCGGCGTCGGTCTGCGTCAGCTTGTCGGCCGTGAGCGGCAGCAGCTGCTCAACCACCGGCTCCTGCTTCATCGTGTTGATGAAGCGGGTGTACGCGAGGTACACGGCATCGATCTCGCCAGCGTTGAACGCGTCGAGCTGAACCTTGATCGCGCCGATCAGCTTTTCCAGATGCGGCGTGTCACCCAGGTGCACGACGTTCGAGACGACGTTCGCGCCAATACGGCCGAGGAACTGCATACCCTTGGTACCGATGGCCGTGGCCTGCGTCTCAATGCCCTTGCCCTGCTGCTCGCGCAGCTGGTTGGTGACGGCGCGCAGCACGTTGGTGTTCAAGCCACCGCACAGGCCCTTGTCCGTCGTCACCACGATCAGGCCGGCACGCTTGATGTCGCGCTCCACCATGAACGGGTGCTTGTACTCCGGATTGGCCAACGCCATGTGCGCAGCCACGTTGCGGATCTTCTCGGCGTACGGGCGGGCAGCACGCATCCGTTCCTGCGCCTTGCGCATCTTGGATGCGGCGACCATTTCCATCGCCTTGGTGATCTTGCGCGTGTTTTGCACGCTCTTGATCTTGGTGCGGATTTCTTTTGTTCCGGCCATTTCTTCCTCTCCGTTCAGTCCTGGCCACGCAGGCCGAATTTCTCAACCTCGTGTGGCCAGTTCCGGGAATGACGCGGTTAGAACGCGGCGGACTTCTTGAAATCCTCGATCGCGGCACGCAGGGCGGCCTCATCGTCCTTCGACAGATCCTTCGTATCTTCGATGCGGTTGATGAGATCGGCGTACTTCGTCTTCAGCGTGTCGTGCAGGCCCTTTTCGAAAGCCAGGATGTCCTTCACGTCCACGTTGTCGAGGAAGCCATTGTTGGCTGCGTACAGCGACGCGGCCAGCTGCCACACTTGCAGCGGCTGGTATTGCGGCTGCTTGAGCAGTTCGGTCACGCGGCGGCCGCGCTCGAGCTGCTTGCGGGTCGCTTCGTCCAGGTCGGAAGCGAACTGCGCGAACGCAGCCAGTTCACGGTACTGGGCCAAGTCGGTACGGATACCACCGGACAGCTTCTTGATGACCTTGGTCTGAGCGGCACCACCCACACGCGACACCGAGATACCGGCGTTGATAGCGGGGCGCACACCTGCGTTGAACAGGTCGGTTTCCAGGAAGATCTGGCCGTCGGTAATCGAGATCACGTTGGTCGGCACGAACGCGGACACGTCGCCGGCCTGCGTTTCGATCACGGGCAGTGCGGTCAGCGAACCGGTCTTGCCCTTGACTTCACCGTTGGTGATCTTTTCGATGTGGTCAGCGTTCACACGAGCGGCACGCTCCAGCAGACGCGAGTGCAGGTAGAACACGTCGCCCGGGTAGGCTTCACGGCCCGGCGGGCGGCGCAGCAGCAGCGAAACCTGACGGTAGGCCCAAGCTTGCTTGGTCAGATCGTCATACACGATCAGAGCATCTTCACCACGGTCGCGGAAGTATTCGCCCATCGTGCAGCCGGCGTAGGCCGACAGGTACTGCATGGCAGCGGAATCCGAAGCGGCAGCCGCCACCACGATCGTGTATTCCAGCGCGCCGTGCTCTTCGAGCTTGCGCACCACGTTGGCGATCGTCGAAGCCTTCTGGCCGATTGCCACGTACACGCAGAAGATGCCCTTGCCCTTCTGGTTGATGATGGCGTCGACTGCCACGGCGGTCTTGCCGGTCTGGCGGTCGCCAATGATCAGCTCACGCTGGCCACGGCCGATCGGCACCATCGCGTCGATCGACTTCAGACCGGTCTGCACCGGCTGGCTCACCGACTGACGTGCGATCACGCCCGGAGCGACCTTCTCGATCACGTCCGTCTTCTTGGCGTTGATCGGGCCCTTGCCGTCGATCGGCTGGCCCAGTGCGTTGACCACGCGGCCCAGCAGTTCCGGACCAACCGGCACTTCCAGAATGCGGCCCGTGCACTTGACTTCCTGGCCTTCGGAAATGTGCTCGTACTCACCCAGGATCACGGCGCCGACGGAGTCGCGCTCGAGGTTCAGCGCGAGGCCGAACGTGTTGCCCGGGAATTCCAGCATTTCGCCTTGCATCACGCCCGACAGGCCATGAATGCGGCAGATACCGTCCGTCACGGAGATGACCGTGCCGGTGTTCTTTGCGTCAGCGCCAGCCTTCAAGCCCTCGATACGGGTCTTGATCAGGTCGCTGATCTCGGAGGGGTTCAGTTGCATCGAATGCTCCTAATTCTTCAATCTGTTCGCGGGCAGTCTCATCGGCGCCTCGCGGAACAGCATTACGCGGCGGTCAGCGCAGACTGCATCTGCGTCAGGCGCGCGCGCACCGAGGTGTCGAGCACTTCGTCGCCAATCTGCACACGCACGCCGCCGATCAACGAAGGATCGACGCTTACGTGAGCCTGCAGCTTCTTGCCGAACTTGCGTTCGAGCGTGGCGACCAGTTCGGTCAGGGGCGCGCCCTCAAGCGGGAACGCACTGGTGATCTCGACGTCGGCGGCGCCTTCGCTGGCATTCCGCAGCACATGGAATTGCGCGGCAATTTCCGGCAGCAGCGACAGGCGCTTGTTGGCCACCAGCAGGCCAACCAGTTCCTTCGCCTCATGCGATACCGGAGATTTCAACGCCGACAGGAAGATCCCCGCCACATCGGCTTTGGAGAGCTTCGGATCATCGGCGACTGCCTTCATGTCGGGCACGGCGGCGACTTGCCCCATTTCCGACACGAGCTCAGACCATGCACCCAGATTGCCGGCCTTCGCTACGCGAAACAGCGCCTCTGCGTACGGACGGGCAACGGTTGCGAGTTCTGCCATGATTACAGCTCAGCCTTGAGTTGATTGAGCAGATCAGAGTGCACCTGCGCATTGACTTCACGCTTGAGGATCTGCTCGGCACCCTTCACAGCCAGCGTGGCAACCTGGTCACGCAGCGATTCACGCGCGCGCACGGTTTGCTGCTCGGCTTCGGCCTTGGCTTGCGCGATGATGCGTGCAGCTTCAGCTTGGGCGTTTTGCTTGATCTCGTCGGCGCTCATCTGGGCACGCTTTTCAGCGTCCGCGATGCGCTGCGCGCCTTCATTGCGCGCTTCGGTCAGTGCCTGCTCGACCCGCTTGTTGGCCAGCTCCAGCTCAGCCTTGCCCTTATCGGCAGCGGCCAGGCCATCGGCAATTTTCTTTGCGCGTTCGTCGAGCGCCTTCACCAGGGGCGGCCAAATGAACTTGGCAACAACCCACCACAGGATGAAGAACACGACCATCTGCGCAACGAGTGTGGCGTTCAGGTTCATGGTGTGTTCCTTTCGGTATTGAGACTACGGATCAATGCACGAAGCGGCGAGGGTCACGCAGAGCGTTCACCCAAGCCGCCTCCGGCATCATGCAGACCGAAAAGAATTACTTGATGACCGACAGCAGCGGGTTGGCGAACGCGAACAGCATGGCCACACCAACGCCGATCAGGAATGCCGCGTCGATCAGGCCAGCCAGCAGGAACATCTTGGTTTGCAGCGGGTTCATCAGCTCAGGCTGACGTGCGCAGGCTTCGATGTACTTGCCGCCCATCAGTGCGATGCCGAGGCAGGCGCCGATAGCACCCAGGCCGATGATGATGCCGATACCGATGGCGGTCAGACCTTGGATGTTGGCGAGAAATGCTTGCATGATGACTCCCTTTTACGTGAAAGACTAAGAACTTGAGAACTTGGAAAAATCAAACGGAACCGGAGAACCTGAACCGCAACTACTTAGTGGTGTTCATGTGCCTGGCCGATGTACACCAGCGTCAGCATCATGAAAATGAAGGCTTGCAGCAGCACGATCAGGATGTGGAAGATCGCCCACACTGCACCCGCCACCACGTGACCCACGAAACCCAGTGCCGACGTGTCAGCACCGAACGTCCAGACCGAGCCAAGCAGCGCGATCAACAGGAACACCAGCTCGCCTGCGTACATGTTGCCGAACAACCGCATGCCCAGCGACACAGCCTTGGCGAGGAATTCAATGATGTTGAGGACCAGGTTGAACGGCGCGAGGTACCACTTGGCGCCGAACGGAGCGGAGAGCAGCTCGTGCGCGAAGCCGCCCGCACCCTTGATCTTGAAGCTGTAGTAGATCATCAGGATCAGCACAGCGAACGACATGCCGAACGTGCCGTTCAGGTCAGCCGTGGCCACTGCGCGGTGGTGCGGCACGTGCAGGCCGAAGGTGCCCAGGAGATGATTGACGCCCGTCACCCAATCCACCGGGATCAAGTCGACCGCGTTCATCAGCGTGACCCAGACGAAAACCATCAGGGCCAGCGGAGCGATCCAGGAGCGATCGCCGTGGATGATGCCCTTGGCCTGGTCGTCGACCATCTCGACAACCAGCTCAACGAAGGCTTGAAAACGACCGGGAACGCCAGAGGTGACACGGCGCGCGGCCATGCCCAGGAAGATGATGCCGATCAGGCCCATCAACACGGACCAGAACATCGTGTCCCAGTTGATGACGGTGAAGTCGACGACGGACGCCTGCTTGCCACCGATGCTATTGAAATTCTGCAAATGCTCCGCGATATACGCGGAAGGCGTGAGAGCGTGCTCGGCGGCGTGGCCGGCGGCTTCTGCGACTTCAGTTGCCATGATGATTCAGTCCAATATTGCGAAACATTCTTCGTGATCCGTTCCAGCTCGCGCCCGATGCTCAACAGGTTTCCCTGGAGATCGCGGACTGCACGCGGCTTGAACGCGCCACCTTATTCTTGCGGAGTGTCAGCGCAATGAACCGGGGCCTCTCCTGCCGCCAGTTCCTGCGGTGTTCCGACACATCCCATGCGCCTGCCGCAATGCCGCAGGCTAGAGGTCCATCATCGCAATGCGAGACCGACCCAGTACATCTTGAGTGCCAGGATCAGGGTGATCAGCAAAGGCGGCCAGTGCAGCCCCTTGAACACCACCACCACGATCACCAGCAGTGCGACCGTGCCGAGCACCTTGATCGCTTCGCCCACCACCAGTCGGGCGATGGACTCGAACCCCTTGGCCGTCGACAGTCGCATCGCGAACCATGCCGAAGGCACCACGCACACACCGCCACCCAACAAGGCCGACAACGCAGCTTGGCCTGCCGACGCGGCGCCTGTGCCCGCAAACCAGCTACCCACATACCATCCGAGCGCACACAACAGTGTGATGGCCACCTGGCCGAGCACGATGGAGAAAGGCGTGATACGCGAAGCCCGCAGGGCCTGCTCGCCGAACATGGCAACCGCTTCGTCATGTGAGAGCACATGCATCGGCGGCTCCGCCTTCCCGGCATCGTCGTCCCAATCATCGTGCTTCGGATCCTGCGCCGACTCAGGTCGGGCGGCTTCCAACGAAGCGTAAGAATCGGGCCGTTGCCGGTCAGCTGGCTGCATGGAAGAATGCGCTTTCGTCATGCCGCACCGCTTTGGGTCAGGCGGATTTAAAACCGCACGATTTTACGGGACATGGCGTTCACCAGTCAACGCGCAAGCGAACGGTCGTGCAGGCGCCTTCGACAGCACTCGGAGCGGCTGCGTTCCACGCTCCCTACGCAATGATGTGCTGCTGCCAGGGCACCGAATCCGCCTGATGGAGCGGTGCCCCGGTGATTCCATGATGGTATTGCCCGCGCACAGCGTCGATGACGTGCGAGGTAATCGCACTGATTCGGTGCCGGCGGATGCCCGCAAATGACGCAGCGGCGCGGGTTACGCCAACTGCGTCAAACTGTCGCAGCAATACAACTCAGGCAGCCTCTTCGCCGCCGTCCGGACGCAGGCGCGCCAGCAAACCGTCAAACTCGTCGAGGCTGCTGAACTGCACGGTCAGCTGGCCACGGCCCTTGGCCGCCAGCTTGATCTGTACGCCCAAGCCCAGTTGGTCAGCCAGTTCTTCTTCCAGACGGGCGACATCTCGCCCCCCTTGATGTGCGCCCTTCTGCTTGAGCGACTTCAACTCGAACGGCTTGAGCGTCAACGCCACCAGCTTTTCCGTCTCGCGCACCGACAGGCGCTTGTTGACGATCTGGTTGGCCAACAGGATTTGTGTCGCACTGTCGACTGCTAGCAGCGCACGGGCGTGGCCCATGTCGATGTCGCCGGCCATCAACATCGTCTGCACAGGCTGGGCGAGATTCAACAGGCGCAATAGGTTTGATACCGCGCTGCGCGAGCGGCCCACCGATTCTGCCGCCTGCTCGTGCGTGAACTGGAATTCACGCACCAGGCGCGCAATGCCCTGCGCTTCTTCCAGCGGGTTGAGGTCTTCGCGCTGGATGTTCTCGATGAGCGCCATGGCGGCGGCCGATTCGTCCGGCACGTCCTTCACGAGCACCGGCACTTCGGTCAGACCGGCCAAGCGCGAGGCGCGGAAGCGGCGCTCGCCCGCGATGATTTCGTACTTGGGCTGCGGGCCGTCGGACGCGATCTTGCGCACCAGGATCGGCTGCATCAGGCCTTGCGCGCGAATGCTCGCGGCCAACTCCTGCAGCGCACCTTCGTCCATGCGCGTACGCGGTTGGTACTTGCCGGGCTGCATCTGCTCGAGCTTCAGCACCGTCGGCGCGCCCTCCTGCTTGGCGGTCTCGACAATCTCGGCGGGACTGCCCAGCAGCGCCTCGAGGCCGCGGCCCAGTCCCTTTTTCTTCATCGTGCTCATGTTGTCCTCTTACCGCATCAGGCCGGCGTGTCGGCCATCTGCCGCACGCGCGCGATCATCTCGGCGCCGAAATCCAGGTAGGCCTTGGCGCCCTTCGACGCAGGGTCGAACGCCACACCCGGCATGCCGTACGACGGCGCCTCGGCCAGGCGCACGTTGCGCGGGATCAGCGTCTTGAAGACCTTGTCGCCAAAGTGCGACTCGAGCTGCGCCGATACCTGCTGCTGCAGCGTCACACGCGGGTCGAACATCACACGCAACAGGCCGATCACCTTCAGATCACGGTTCAGGTTGGCGTGCACCTGCTTGATGGTGTTGACCAGATCCGACAGCCCTTCGAGCGCGAAGTACTCGCACTGCATCGGTACGACCACGCCGTGCGCGGCGCACAGGCCGTTGAGCGTAAGCAGCGACAGCGACGGCGGGCAATCGATCAGGACGAAGTCGTAGTCGGCATCGACCTCAGCCAATGCGAGCTTGAGGCGGTTTTCGCGATGCTCCAGGTCGACCAGTTCGACTTCAGCACCGGCCAAGTCACGGTTGGCGGGCAGCACATCGTAGCGGCCGGCTTCCGAGCGCTGGCGCGCCTGCGGAATCGTCGCCAAGCCGACGAGCACCTGATACACGCTGAATTCCAGCGTGTGCTTGTCGATGCCCGAGCCCATCGAGGCGTTGCCCTGCGGGTCCAAATCGACCAGCAGCACGCGCTGCCCTTGCGCGGCCAGGCCGGCGGCGAGGTTCACCGTGGTGGTGGTCTTGCCGACCCCACCCTTCTGGTTGGCGATCACGAAAATATTCGACATGACTCCTCTGCGGTGAATGACTCACGCCGACGGCGCAAGGATGACCAGATGACGCTCGGCCGGCAGCCCCGGCACGGTCAGGCGTTCGATGGCTTCGACGGTCCAGCCGGCGGGCAGGCGTTCGATTTCGGTGTCCGGGCGCACGCCCTTCATGGCGACCATGCGGCCGCCCGGCGCCAGCAGGTGGCCGGCGAGATTCACGAAATCGACCAGTTCAGCAAACGCGCGCGAGGTGATGACGCCGTAGCCGGTAGTGTCGGCCAGTTTTTCCACGTGGCCCCAGTGCGACTGGGCGTTGGTCAGGCCAAGCTCGGCACGGCACTGCGTCAGGAACGCGGTTTTCTTTTGCACGATGTCGACCATCGTGACACTCACATCCGGGTAGGCGATGGCCAGCGGAATGCCGGGCAAGCCGCCACCGGAGCCAACATCCAGCACGCGTGGTGCATCCGGCTGCGCGCGGCGCGCCAACTCAGCAATGCGCGACACGGCCGACAGCGAATCCAGCAAGTGATGCGTGAGCATCTCACCCGCGTCGCGGATGGCGGTCAGGTTGTAGACGCGGTTCCACTTGGCAAGCAGCCCTTGGTACGCCAGCAGGCGATCCACTTGAGCTTCGTCCAGTGACAAGCCCAGGGCGCGCGCGCCCGCCTCCAACTCCGATCGGGCGTCGGTCAATGCATTTGCCATCAAGCGGCCTCGCCTTCTGCGCCGGCGCGGGGGCCAACTTGGCCGCGCAGCACGCCCTTCTTCAGATGCACCAGCAACAGCGACACCGCCGCCGGCGTGATGCCGGAGATACGCGACGCCTGCCCGATGGTCTCGGGCTTGTGCTTGGCCAGCTTCTGCTGCACTTCGATCGACAGGCCGCGCACCTGCGAATAATCGAAATCCGCAGGCAGACGGGTGTTCTCGTTGGCGCCCAGGCGCTCCACTTCATCGGCCTGGCGGGCGATGTAGCCGTGGTACTTGATGCCGATCTCGACCTGCTCGCGGATCTGCTCGGCCAGCAGCGGATCTTCGGCAAACGGACCCTCGGGCGCGTACTTGCCGCCCTGCATGCCCATCAGCGATTCGTACGTCACGTTCGGGCGACGCAGCAGGTCGGCCAGCGAGTACTCGCGCTCAATACCTTTCCCCAGCACCGGCTCGGCGTCTTCCAGCGGGAGGATCGCCGGGTTCACCCAGGTCGACTTCAGGCGTTCTGTTTCACGTGAAACAGCGTCGCGCTTGCGGTTGAACGCATCCCAGCGGGCGTCGTCGACCACGCCCAGCGTGCGGCCGACTTCGGTCAGGCGCATGTCGGCGTTGTCTTCACGCAGGCTCAGGCGGAATTCGGCGCGGCTGGTGAACATGCGGTACGGCTCGGTCACGCCACGGGTGATGAGGTCGTCGACCAGCACGCCCAAGTAAGCCTGGTCACGGCGCGGCGTCCAGGCATCCTTGCCCTGCACTTGCAGGCCGGCGTTGATCCCGGCGAGCAGGCCTTGGGCGGCAGCTTCTTCGTAGCCGGTCGTGCCGTTGATCTGGCCGGCGAAGAACAGACCGGAAATCGCCTTCGATTCCAGCGAAGCCTTCAGCCCGCGCGGGTCGAAATAGTCGTATTCGATGGCATAACCCGGGCGCAGGATGTGCGCGTTTTCCAGGCCGCGCATCGAGTGGATCAGGTCCAGCTGCACATCGAACGGCAGGCTGGTCGACACGCCGTTCGGGTAAAACTCATTCGTCGTCAGCCCTTCCGGCTCCAGGAAAATCTGGTGGCTGTCCTTGCTGGCGAAGCGGTGGATCTTGTCTTCGATGCTCGGGCAGTAGCGCGGCCCTACCCCTTCGATCACGCCCGTGTACATCGGCGAGCGATCGAGGCCGGCGCGGATGATGTCGTGCGTGCGCTCGTTGGTGTGCGTGACCCAGCACGGTACTTGGCGTGGATGCATGTCCGCACGCCCCATGAACGAGAACACCGGCACCGGATCCAAATCGCCCGGCTGCTCTTCCAGCACCGAGAAATCGATGGTCCGGCCGTCGATCCGAGGTGGCGTACCGGTCTTCAAACGCCCTTGCGGCAGCTTCAATTCCTTCAGGCGCGCCGACAGCGACACCGCTGCCGGGTCGCCCGCACGGCCACCGGTGTAGTTGTTCAGGCCCACGTGGATCTTGCCGTCGAGGAACGTCCCCGCCGTCAGCACGACCGCACGTGCACGGAACTGCACGCCTACCTGCGTCACCGCGCCGACCACGCGATCGCCTTCCACCAACAGGTCTTCGACGGCCTGCTGGAACAGCATCAGGTTCGGCTGGTTCTCCAGGCGATGGCGGATGGCGGCCTTGTACAGCACACGGTCCGCTTGGGCGCGGGTCGCGCGCACGGCCGGCCCCTTGCTGGAGTTGAGGATGCGGAACTGGATCCCGCCCTCGTCCGTGGCAATGGCCATGGCACCGCCCAGCGCATCCACTTCCTTGACCAGATGGCCCTTGCCAATGCCCCCGATGGACGGGTTGCAGCTCATCTGCCCCAGCGTCTCGATGTTGTGCGTCAGCAGCAGGGTCTGGCAACCCATGCGCGCCGCCGCCAGGGCGGCCTCGGTGCCGGCGTGTCCGCCACCCACCACGATCACATCGAATTCAATTGGATACAGCATGGCTTCCTCCTCGCATGGAGGCATCAGAAATTTGGAGAAGCGGAATTATAAGTCGCGCAGCTACCCCGCTGTTCGACGATGCGGCAATCGAGACGAAATTCAGCCGCATTTCATGTTTCACGTGGAACATGCATCGCTTGTTTCGCGGCGTTTGTGTTTCACGTGAAACACATCATTCGGTTCAGTCACCGCCCTTGCTTTCCGACCGAGCGCGCAGGAAATCGATGAAGACCCGCAGCTTGCCCGGCATCTGTGGCGTGCGGGGGAAATAGAGATGAAAGCGATACATGGGCGGGCACCACGCCTCAAGCACCCGGGCCAGGTGCCCGGCCGCCACCTCCTCGGCGACGAGGTCTTCCAGCACGTGCGCCAAGCCAACGCCCTGCTTCGCCGCCCCGACCATCGCCAACACATCATTCGCGATAAAACCGCCGGCCACGTCGACCGACTGAATGGCGCCGCCCTGCTCGGGCTCGACAAACTCCCAGTCGTACAAGGTGCCGCTGCTTGGAAAGCGGTAGCGGATACAGCGATGTCCGCGCAGCGCGTCCGGTGTTTCGGGTGTGCCATACGCTTGCAGATACGCCGGGCTGCCCACCACCGCGACGCGCCGCGCCGGCCCGATCGGCACACCAACCATGTCGCGCTCGACACGCTCCCCAAAGCGGATACCGACGTCAAAGCGGTCTGCGACGATGGCCGACAAACCATCGTCCACCGACACCTCCAGCTCGATACGCGGATAACGCGAGAGGAAATCGCCAAGCACCGGTTGCAGCACCGCCTGGTACGCCACGCGTGAAGCCGTCACACGCAACGTGCCGCGCGGCTCCGTCGCACGCTCGCCCACTTCGGCCATCGCGCCGTACAGCGCATCGAGACTCGGTCGCGCGACGGCGAGCAAGGCCTCCCCCGCTTCGGTCGCGCTCACCTGCCGTGTCGTACGCGCCAGCAGCTGCGCGCCGAGCGCGGACTCCAGCCGCCGGATCGTCTGCGACAACGCAGAGGTGGAGACCTCCAGCGCCGCCGCTGCGTGCGTGAAACTCCCCGCCTCGGCCACGCGGCGCAATGCATCGAGCGCAGGCAGCAGGTCCGGATCGATTGTGAATTCTGTCTTCATAGTGCATCCGATTCTATCCACTTAATCGGCGCGATCACGCTGCCTAGACTGGCGACTCCTCTCCCTGATCTGACAAGGACATCGCCATGCAGACACGACAACTCGGTCAATCCGACCTGTACACCTCCCCACTCGGCTTCGGCACCTGGGCTTCGGGTGGTGGCAACTGGGAATACGGTTGGGGCGCACAGGACGACCGCGACTCCATTGCCGCGATCGCCGCTGCGGTGGACGCTGGCATCAACTGGATCGACACCGCTGCCGCCTACGGACTGGGCCACGCGGAAACCGTGGTCGGCCAGGCACTCAGCGAACTGCCGGCCAGCCGCCGGCCGTATGTGTTCACCAAGGGGTCTCTGCTCTGGGACGCGCAAGGGCGGATTTCGCATTCGCTCGATCCGGCGTCGCTCGCGCGCGAGATCGACGACAGCCTGCGTCGGTTGAACGTGGAAACGATCGACCTGTACCAGATCCACTGGCCGGCCTTTCCGCCGGGCGCGCCGGAGCAATCGATCGAAGCGGCCATCGCCGCCTTGGAACAGGCGCGCCGCGCGGGCAAGATCCGGCAGATCGGCGTGTCGAACTTCGATGCAGCGCAGATGGCGCGCGCGCAGTCTGTCGCGTCGATTGCCGCGCTGCAGCCGCCCTACTCGCTGCTGATGCGCGGCATCGAGGCATCCATCCTGCCCTACACGGCGGCGCACGGCATCGGCAACATCGTCTATTCGCCGCTGCAATCGGGGCTGCTGTCAGGTCGCATGACACGCGAGCGTATTGCCAGCCTGCCGGCCAACGACTGGCGCGCACAGCGCAGCCCCGAGTTTCAGGAGCCCAACCTGACACACAATCTGGCGCTGGTAGAAGTGCTGCGTGGCGTGGGCGCGCGGCATGGGCGGACACCCGCCGAAGTCGCCATCGCGTGGACGCTACGCAACCCGGTGGTGACCGGCGCCATCGTCGGGGTGCGACGACCAGATCAGCTCGATGGTCTGCTCGGCGCGGCGGACCTGAAGCTGACTGACGCGGATCTCGCCGAAATCCAGGCCGCACTGCCCGAGACGACGGCATCGCCAGTACCGCAAAGCCTGGTCAACGCGTGAGCGCCAAAAGCAAAACGCACGGCGCGGACCGTGCGTTTTGCGTGGGGCGATGAGGCTGCTACGTCGTCAGTTCTGCAGCTTCCACTTGCCGTCCTTGATCTCGACCATCACCCGCGAGCGCTGGTCCAGGCCCAGGTGATCCTTGGCGTTCATGTTCATCACGCCGTGCGAGATCGCCAGATTGGTCGTCGCCTCCATCGCATCCCGCAGCCCCTTGCGGAATGCCGGCGTACCCGGCTGCCCCTTCTTCAGCGCCTCGGGCATCGCGTTCGCCAGCAGCAGCCCCGCATCCCACATATGGCCGCCGAAGGTCGAGACCTGACCACCGTACGCTTTCTCGTACGCCGTCTTGTACGCCAGCGCCGGCTTCTTCACCGGGTTGCTGTCAGGCAGTTGCTCCGCCACCAGGATCGGCCCGGCCGGCAGGAACGTACCCTCGCAATCCTTGCCGCACACGCGGAGGAAGTCGGCATTCGCCACGCCGTGCGTCTGATACAGCTTGCCCTTGTAGCCGCGCTCCTTGAGCGCGCGCTCCGGCAGCGCGGCCGGCGTACCTGAGCCTGCGATCAGCACCGCATCCGGATTGGCCGACATGATCTTCAGCACCTGCCCCGTCACCGACGTATCGGTACGTGCAAAGCGCTCATTGGCCACGACCTTCAGCTTGCGCAGCCCCGCCACCTTGTCGAACTCCTGCGCCCACGAATCGCCATAGGCATCGGCAAAACCGATCAGCGCAACGGTCTTCACACCGTGGTTGGCCATGTGCTCGGCAATGGCGGTCGCCATGTGCGAATCGTTTTGCGGCGTCTTGAACACCCACGCGCGCTTGGCGTCCATCGGCTCGATGATGCGTGCGGAGGCGGCCAGCGTGATCATCGGCGTTTCGCTCTCGCCCACCACGTCCACCATTGCCAGCGAGTTGGGCGTGACGGTCGAGCCGATCACCAGATCGACCTTGTCTTCGGTGATGAGCTTGCGCGTGTTCTTGACGGCGGTGGTGGTGTCAGACGCATCGTCGAGGACGATGTACTCGATCTTCTTGCCCGCGATTTCCTTGGGCAGCAGCGCTACCGTGTTCTTTTCGGGAATCCCCAGCGAAGCCGCCGGTCCGGTGGCTGACACCGTGATCCCGACCTTGACCTGGGCGAATGCTGTACCCGCCAACAGTGCCATGGCAGCGAGTGCAATGCGGGTGGCGCGCGAAACCTTCATGCCGTCTCCTGAAGTGTGCGGGCGGGTTCTGTGCCCGCCCTTGATCTGGAACTCTGGGAATTCACCGACCGATGGGTCGGGGATGAAGGAGTCTAGAAGGAGTCACGCCGCGCGGGCAAGGGGGAGATACCCGTTATGCTACGCAATTACCGCCAGAGAGGGGTTTTCAATAAACCAGCAGTTGTTCAATGTCATACTAAGAAAACCAACATAACATTCCATACTGCCAAATTTGCCATAATGGTAGTAGGCGCGGACGATCTAACACTCAAGCCGCAATACAGCAACTGGACTCGTAAAACATGAAACTGCTTTCGGTTTTCAATAACAAAGGCGGCGTAGGAAAAACCACGCTCACGTTCCACCTTGCCCACGCTCTAAGTGAACTTGGTCACAAAGTCCTGCTGCTGGATGCAGATCCTCAATGTAATCTCACAATCTACTCAATCCCCGTCGAGAAGATACACAACATCTGGGAGGAAGAAGATGAGTGCATTGAGATTGGCATTGAGCAATTTCGAAAGAAAAAGAAAGCCAGCGAGCTCGATGCTCTGCACAACAAAACCCGATCGCTCCACTATCTCCTGCAGCCTACAATTGACGGCACCGGCGAGTTCGACAAACTCCCTCCCCCGCACAAAATTACCCCGAGCCTTCACCTTGTTCCAGGACGTCTCTCAATTCACGAATTTGAAGAAAAGGTCTCTACCCGCTGGAGTGACGCATATCGAGGTGATGCCCTTGCCATTCGGACGATCACAAAGATTCGAAACATTGCTGAAGAGTACGCGAAAAAGAGTAAGTACGATTACATAATCATTGATACTTCCCCGAGTCTGGGTGCACTAAACAAGATTATTATTTCAACAGTTGATGGTTTCTTTGTTCCCGCCGCCCCCGATATGTTTTCGCTATACGGAATTCGAAATATCGGAAACTCCTTACGGAAATGGCATGAAGAATTTGAAATCATCTATAAACTAATATCCAGCGATAAGCGAAAGCTTTTTCCGCAGAAATTCGTTCGCTTCCTTGGATATACAATCTATAACGCCAGAAAATATACCAAAGCAGGTTCAAAGTGGAATCTCGCACAGGCACATCTAAAATATGCACTCGAAATTCCCGCCGTTATCCATAGACACATCGGCGAGGACATCCGCCAGGATATTAGTGATGCACTTCTAGCCGAGCCAATTGGGGGCGAGTCAATTATGCACGGACACAACACCTTTGCGACCCTCGCGCAGCATTATCGAGTTCCCATGTGGAAGATTCCACTTGTAAAAGAGTTGGACAAAGACCATCAGAATACCATCAACGGTCAAAAGCCCGATATTATTGCAACAGAATCAAAATATCACTCATTCTCAGAATCCCTAATTGAGCGCATCAAGCTGATAGGGTGACAACGTGCCACTGACAGACCATTTCGATGACCAAGAAAATCGCGACTTGATCGCCTTGTACTCAAAGAAAAAGAGATTTTTTGAGTTATTTCTTCAATCTGTTCAAGCTGAATTTTCGTCTTGTGCAGATCTTAATACTGGAACCCCAACCATAATTCACTCTTTGCGAAGCCGTCTAAAAGATGAAGCTCATCTAGCGGACAAAATTCACCGCAAGCGATTGGATGGGCGAACCATCACACAAGAAAATCTGTTCTCGGAAATAACGGATCTTGCCGGCTTGCGTGTGCTGCATCTGCATCAAAGCCAATTCGAGCATATTCATAATTTCATATTGCAAAAAATAAAATCGAAGAACTGGCGCCTAGCTGAAAAGCCGATTGCGTACACCTGGGATCCAGAATCCGCCGATTATTTTAAAAGCTTCAAGATCAGGACCTCGCTAAAACCATCGTATTACACCAGCGTTCACTATCTTATTGCACCCGCCAATCACCAAGAGAATTTGGTTTGCGAGGTGCAGGTAAGAACGCTCTTTGAAGAGGCATGGGGCGAAATTGATCACTCTATCAATTACCCTCAAAGAACAAACAAACTGGCAAGCATCGAGCAGCTTCGCGTTCTTTCCAAACTTGTCTCGACGGGTTCGCGACTGGCGGATGCAATCTTCAAAGTGCACAACACGAATTAATAAAATAGACCAGAGCATTAACACTCCGGCAAGTCGCGATAGATTCTCGGTTGCTAGATCAACCCACCCGATACACCCGCCCGCTCTGTACGCCCTCAATGCTGCGCCGGTACGCCAGTGCTGCACGCGCCGCCGGCACCGGTTCGAAACCGGGAAAGAACGGGCCGTAGGCGCCCATCGATTCGGTCAGCACGGTCGGGCTGACCGCGTTGATGCGGATGCCGCGCGGCAACTCGCATGCGGCGGCACGCACGAAGCCCTCGACGGCCGAGTTCACCGCCGTCGCGTTGGCGCCCTGCGCAATCGGCTCCTGGCCGACGATGCCCGTGGTGAGCGTGATCGATCCACCATCGTTCAAGTAGTGCTGGCCGACCAGCGCCAGGCGCACCTGGCCGAGCAGCTTGTCCTGCAGGCCGATGTTGAAATCCGCCGCCGACATCTCGGTCAGCGGCCCGAAGAACAGATTGCCGGCGGTGGAGACGATGGCGTCCACGCGGCCGACTTTGTCGAACAGCGCGGCCACGCTGTCGGCGTTGGTGATGTCGACCTGGTGGTCACCCTGCGTACGGCCCACGCGGATGATTTCGTGCGACCCACCCTGCTCCAATTCGGCGACTACGGCGCGGCCTAAGGTACCGCTGGCGCCAATCACGACGATCTTCATGCTGTGCTCCTTCGCAAATCTGGTTGGAATAGCGCCTATTCTTCGCCGAACTCTGCATGCGATAAAGCCGTGGTAACTTCGGCCATTCCTAATCACCAGTTCGGAATATGGACAAGCTGCGCAGCATGGAAACCTTCATCGCCGTGGTGGAAGGCGGCAACTTCACCGAGGCGGCGGCGCGGCTAGAGATGTCGGCGGTGATGGTCGGCAAGTACGTGCAGGAGCTGGAGACGCGGCTCGGCGCACGCCTGCTCCAGCGCAGCACGCGCCGTCAGAGCCTGACCGATGCCGGCCGCGTGTTCTACGAAGACGCCAAGCGCGTGCTGGAGCAGGTACGCTGGGCAGAGACCTCCGTCGAGCGGCTACGCGCATCGCCCTCGGGCACGCTGCGCGTGAGCGCACCGACCACCTTCGGCGCCTGCGTCATCGCTCCGTTGGCTGCGACGTTCCAGCAAGCGCATCCGCAAGTGCGTGTGGAACTGAACCTGAGCAACAGCATGGTCGACCTCGTCGACGAAGGGTTCGACCTCGCCATCCGTATCGGCGCGCTAGGTGATGCCGACTTGGTGGCCAAACCGCTGTGCGTGTATCGCATGGTCATCTGCGCATCGCCGGATTACCTGGCGCGGCATGGGCGGCCTGAAACACCAGCGGACCTGCCACAGCATCGCTGCCTCTCGCATATGGTGTGGAACAACCGCAATGCGTGGCAGTTGCGCGGGTGGGAAGGCGACACGCCCTGGCGCGACGATCCGGCCTTCACGTGCAATGACGGCCACGGCCTGCGCATGGCGGCGATTGCGGGTGCCGGCCTGCTGCTGCAGCCGGAAGTGCTGGTGGCCGAGGACCTGGCGAACGGCAAGCTCGTGCGCGTGCTGCAGGCGTACGCGCCGGAGCCGCGGCCGATCCACATCGTGTATCGGCAGGATCGGCGGCCGTTGCCGAAGCTCTCCAGTTTTGTGGCGCATCTGCTGGAGCAGGTGGCAGCGCGTGTGCCGGCGCAGGGTGCGACACCGTAGCCGTCGCAGCAAGCGACATGGCTGACTACACTCGGGCCATCCCCCTCTGAGCCACCATCATGTTCCTCGCCCTCGTTGCTGGTCGTATCGCTTGCGCAGTGCTCGCCTTCCTCGGTTTGACGCATCTGTACTGGGCAGCCGGCGGCGTCGCCGGCAAACAGGCTGCACTGCCGTCGGTGGGTGGCGCACCGGTGTTCAAGCCGAGCGCGATTGGCACAGCATCGATCGCGGTGATCCTGCTTGCCATGGCGGCCTGGGTGGCTGCTGCGGCTGGCATCCTGGCCGCACCGGTTCCGCAAGGGGTACTGCGCGTTGGCGCCTTCGTGCTCGCCGCCATCTTTGTGCTGCGTGCGGTGGGGGACTTCCGCTATGTCGGCTTCTTCAAGCGGGTGCGCGGCAGTGTGTTTGCGCGGCGGGATACGTGGGGGTATTCGCCGTTGTGCGTGGTGTTGGCGGTGTTGATTGTCGCGGCCGCC
Source organism: Ralstonia insidiosa (assembly GCF_008801405.1). NCBI lineage: Bacteria > Pseudomonadati > Pseudomonadota > Betaproteobacteria > Burkholderiales > Burkholderiaceae > Ralstonia > Ralstonia insidiosa. The sequence goes on from NZ_VZPV01000001.1 coordinate 304,102, forward strand.
TCACGCTGACACGGCACAATAGCGCCCATGCAACCCGAAGACCTCCAACGCCTCGTCACCACGCAAATGCCCTTCGGCAAATACAAGGGCCGGCTGATCGCCGATCTGCCGGGCCACTACCTGAACTGGTTCGCGCGCGAGGGCTTTCCACCGGGGCAGATCGGCCGCTTGCTGGCGCTGATGCAGGAGCTGGATCACAACGGCCTGAAAGGCCTGCTCGATCCGTTGCGCCAAGGCAGATAGCGACCGCTCAATTGCCGTTGATGTAGCGTTGCAGCCCCACTGCCAGCGCATCAAATACCGCGCGGCAACGCGGGCTGTCGCGCAGGTCTTCATGCATGGCGAGCCACGTGTCGAGCGTGATCGAAACCTCGTCAACAAACAGGCGCACGAGATCCGGATTGCGCTGCGCCAATCCCACTTGGCAGAAGCCGATACCGAAACCCGCGCGCAACGCGGCAATCGCTGCGAGATCGCTGTCGGTGCGCAGTGCGAAGCGGTTGCGTTGAATCCACGGTAGCTGCGCACGCACGCCGCGCAGGAAGGCGTTCTCCTTGTCGTAGCCGATCAACGTGTGCCCCGCGAGATCACCCAGCGTGGCAGGCACACCGCGCCGCTCCAGATAACACCGGTGCGCAAACGCCCCCAGCTCAATGCCACCAAGTTGCCGCGCAACCAGCACGCCCTGTGTCGGTGGCTGCATGCGCACGGCGATGTCGGCTTCGCGGCGCAGCAGGTCTTCCAGGCGGTTGGACGGCACCAGCTCGATCGTCAGTTCCGGGTACGCAGCGTGCAGATCGGCGAGGATCGGCGGCAGCACTTCCACCGCCACCACCTCGCTGGCGGTGATGCGCACGGTGCCGCGCACGCCCTCGCCCTGGCTGGATGCGGCGCGCAGCAAGGCGGCGCTGGTGGCCTCAAGCGATTCTGCGAAAGGACGTAAGGACAACGCCGCCTCCGTCGGGCTCAGCCCCTGCTGGGTACGGATGAATAGCGACAGGCCCAGCGCCTGTTCCAGCGCATCGACATGGCGCCCGGCCGTGGGCTGCGTCAGCCCCAGCGCGCGCGCCGCGCCTGATAGCGAACCCTCCCGCGCAACGGCGAGGAAGGTCCGATACAGCTCCCAGCCCGGCTCGGTGAATGCCCCTGATTCAATCATACAAATTCGTATAGCTGCACGCTCATCATCAACAATTCCATTGAAGCACAAGCGCGACCAGAATGCCTCCATCGCAACACTCACTCGGGAGCACGGTCATGGAACAAGCAAAGCGCATCGCATTGGTCTTAGGCGCCACCGGCGGCATTGGCGGCGAGGTAGCACGGCGTCTGGTGGCACGCGGCTGGCACGTGCGCGCACTGCAGCGCAATCCGGATGCGCTGGTGGATCGCAACACCGCCTTCGAGTGGGTGCGAGGTGATGCCATGGTGCGCGAGGACGTGGTCGGAGCCGCACAAGGCGCCGAGCTGATCATCCACGCCGTCAACCCGCCGGGCTACAAGAACTGGGCTGGCCAGGTGCTGCCGATGATCGACAACACCATCGCCGCGGCCCGCGCATCTGGCGCGCGCATTGTGCTGCCCGGCACGGTGTACAACTTTGCGCCCGACACCTTTCCCGTGCTGCGCGAGAACACCGTGCAGCAGCCGCTCACACGCAAGGGGAAGATTCGCGTGGAACTGGAGCGCCGCATGCAGGCCGCCAGCGCCAATGGCGTGTGCAGCCTGATCGTGCGCGCGGGCGACTTCTTCGGACCGCACACGGGCAACAACTGGTTTGCCGCCGCGCTGGTGCGGCCGGGCAAGGCTGTCGGCACCGTCACCGTCCCTAACGCACGCGGCGTCGGGCACCAATGGGCGTATCTGCCGGATGTGGCCGAAACGATGCTGCGCCTGGTCGAGCAAGGCGACCGCCTGCCCGCTTTCGCGGTCTATCACATGCGTGGCCACTGGGACGCCGACGGCACGCAGATGCCCCGCTCGATCGGTCACAGCGTTGGCCGCTCGGTGAAGACGCGCATCTTCCCGTGGTGGATTCTGCCGGTCCTGTCGCCGTTTTCAGAGACGATGCGCGAGATGCGCGAAATGCGTTATCTGTGGCAGCAACCGGTACGCATGGACAACGCCAAGCTCGTGCAAACGCTGGGCGCCGAGCCGCACACCCCGTGGGATGAGGCCGTGGGCACGACGCTGCGCAGCCTACGCTGCGTTTGAGACGCGCGCAGCCGTCGCCAGAAAGTGCGCGAGATCGGGCGTCGACTGGCCCGCCACCTTGGCGAGGTCGTCCCAGCGGCGCAGTTGCAGTGCGTCCGCCGCGTAGGGGCGCTGCATGAAGGCCTCAGCCTCTTCCGCGGAGAACACGCCACCCTGCAGCGCCAGGCTGCGCACGGAATCGGCCGACAGGCGCGCGTAGTAATGCGCGTCCATCGCGCACAGGCAACGCTTGGCATCCACGTGCAGGCGGATCGGCTCCAGCACCGCGTCAGGAAACGTCGCACGCAGGAACGGCAGCGCAAAGTACTGGTGCTGATCGTCGATGCCGTGCGCGGTGGGCGTATCACCCTGCAGGTTCAGCAGGTGGCCGAGGTCATGCAGCAGCGCAGCGGTAGTAAGCGCATCCGATGCCCCCGCCTGCTCCGCCAGCGCGGCGGTCTGCAGCGCGTGTTCAAGCTGGGTGACGGGCTCGCCGCTGTAGGCGATGTCACCGTGGCGGTCGAATAGCGTTTGGATGTCGTCGAGGCTCAGGGCCATGGTGCTGCTGCACAGATGAAGGCGGAACCTTGCAGCGTAGTGCGCGCATGCGTCAAACCGGTGACAGCGCCATCGGCGCGCGCGCCGGCATTAGCCCGCGTGATCCGTGCGATTAGAAAGATTGGTTGGGAATGCGCCAGGCGCGCCCTTATCTTCAGGGCCTCCCCACGGCCCACACATCGGAGCCCATCATGCTCGCAGGACACGCGGTGCAGGTCGCAAACGCGCTGGAACAGGTCACGGACTATTGGTCGCCGCGCATCGTCGGCCAGGTCAACGACCAGTACATCAAGGTCGCCAAGCTCAAGGGAGAATTCGTCTGGCACGACCACCCGAACGAAGATGAGCTGTTCTTCGTGGTCTACGGCCGCCTGAAGATCGCCTTCGAAGACCGCGCCGACGTGCACCTCGGCCCCGGTGAATTCTGCGTGGTGCCGCGCGGTGTGCGCCACTGCCCGAGTGTGGATGCGGCCGACGAAGAGTGCGGGATCATGCTGATCGAAACCGTGACCACGCAACACACGGGCGATGTGATCACCGAGCGCACCGTGGCGCTCGACACGCAATTGGGCGTGTAAACCTCAGCGGATAAACGCGTCGTAAGCCGTCTTCAGGATCAGCGCCAGCACCACCACGATGAACACCTTGCGCACGAAGCGGCTGCCGTGCCGCAGCGCAAGGTGGCTGCCGACCTGGTTGCCGGCCACGTTGGCCACCGCCATCACCAGGCCAAGCTGCCACCACACGTGGCCCTTGGCGGCAAGCAGCAGCAAGGCCGCCACGTTGGTCGCCAGATTGACGATCTTGGTGGAGGCGGATGCGTGCAGGAAGTCGTAGCCGAACACGCGCACGAACACGATCATCAGGAAGCTACCCGTACCCGGACCAAACACACCGTCGTAGAAGCCGATGACGGCACCGGCCAGCAGTGCCGCTGCGCGCTCGCGCCAACCTGCGAGGCTAGGGGCGTGTTCTGCACCCAGGTTCTTCTTGGCCACCGTGTAGATCAGCAGCGCCGCCAGCACGAACGGCAGCGCGCGGCGCAGCGGCTCGGCGGGAATGTGCACGAGCGCCCACGCGCCCAGCAGCGAGAATGCGAACGCCGTGACCACCGCTGGCGCCGTCGCACCCCAGTAGATGCGTACCGTCCGCCCATAGCGCACCGCCGCCGTGGCCGTGCCCGACATCGACGCGACCTTGTTGGTGCCGATCAGCGTGGCCGGCGCAATGTTCGGGTACGCGGAGAACAGTGCGGGAATCTGCACCAGGCCGCCGCCACCGGCCACGGCATCGATCAGGCCAGCCAGAAAGCCGGCCACGGCGAGCAAAGCGAATTCCATCAGGGGAGTAGAGACAGACAGGTGAGCGGGAAGGACTAGCCCAGCGATTTGGGCGACGGACGCGCGCTACGCCGCCAGCAACCGGACGCATCCGGCGCAAAGCCGAGCGCGGTGGCGTCATACGCGGCAAGCGCTGCAGGCGGCAGCAGGACGTGGAGTATGCCATGTGCGCGGGCGTACTCATTGACGGCAGCCAAGGCAGTGTCACGCGTAACCACGTCGTCGGAAAACGCCATCACGCCGACTGGCAGCCACGCCACCAACCCGCCCAGCGCCAGGTGCGGTACGAGCGTGATCGGCGCGACACCGACCAATGCCCCGTCGTCCGCCTCAACGAGGAAGCAAGGATGCGCGCTCGGGTGCGCGAGCAGCGTATCGACGGCATGCGCCAATTGCAGCGGTGACGCGCTCGATGCGATGGCAGCCAACAGGCGGGGCCGGTCATCCGGCGTGGCAAGACGGGTGGACAGGGTCATGGGCGGCTCGAAGCGAAGACGCCATTGTCATGCAGCGCCCGCATAGGCGTCGACTCCGAATGCATTTCTCTTGTAAGCCAGCGCCGACGAGACTGTGGGTATGTGGATATGTGGATATGTGGATAACCCGCAAACGGAGCCCACCATGACCGACCCGACCCGTGCCCTCACCCTGCAATTGCTGCAGTCACTGGTCGAACGGCCGAGGCCCTATACCGAAGTGCTGGAGGCTTGGCGAACGTCGTGTCCGCGTTTGTCGATCTGGGAAGATGCGTGCATCGACGGGCTGGTGGACTGCGCGCCCGGGTCGTCACCAGAGCAACATCTTGTGACGGTCAGCGCCCGGGGCCGGGCTCTGTTGGCGGCGAGCGCCGCGCACTGAAGGCACAAACTAAAAGGCCCTGCCGGGGATCGCCTGGCAGGGCCTCTGTTCTATTTAGCATCTCCACCGTTTCGTGCGGTGTGTGCTGTCGTCTCCTCGCTCCCGCCTCATTTATCTCGTGCGAAAACCGTAACGAGACTGTAAAGAATGCACCGCAACGCAACAACTAGAGCAAACCCTTACGGTGCACTAAGCACCAAATCGGCGCCAAGATCATCCTTTCGGGGGGAGTGCGACGCCATTTGCGGTCATTGTGACCCTAGCGCCGCAACCAAGGTAGCCGCGCAGCAATTTCGCCCATGATGCCGCGGCGGAAGGTCAGCACACAGATCACGAAAATCGCGCCCGTGACCGTCGTGACCGATTCGCCCAGCACGTTGAAGCCGTCGATGCCGGTGGCGCCCGCCAGGAAGGTGCCGATGTCGCCCAGCTTGTTTTCCAGCGCAATCACCAGTGCCGCACCCAGGATCGGGCCCGACAGGATGCCCAGGCCGCCCACCAGCGTCATCAGGATCACCGAGCCGGACATTGACCAGTGCACGTCCGTCAGCGTCTCGAAGCCGAGCACCAGCGTCTTGAGCGAGCCGGCCAGCCCGGTCAGTGCCGCCGACAGCACGAAGGCCAGCAGCTTGAAGCGGTCGGTGTCGTAGCCGAGGGAGATGGCGCGTGGCTCGTTCTCCTTGATGGCCTTCAGGATCTGCCCGAACGGCGAGTGGATCGTGCGCACGATCAGCAGGAAGGCCAGCGCGACGATGACGAGCACCACGTAGTACAGCGTCATGTCGGACGACAGGTCCAGCATGCCGAACAGCTTGCCGCGCGGGACGCCCTGCAGGCCATCTTCACCGCCGGTGAACGGCACCTGCAGGCAGAAGAAGTACAGCATCTGCGCGAGCGCCAGCGTGATCATCGCGAAGTAGATGCCCTGGCGGCGGATGGCCAGCAGGCCGACGACCAGGCCGATGAAGGCGCCTGCCGCCGTGCCGGCCAGCAGGCCGAGTTCCGGCGTGACGTGCAGGTCGCGCATCATGTAGCCGGCCACGTAGCCCGCGCCGCCAAAGAACGCCGCGTGCCCGAACGACAGCAGCCCCGTGTAGCCCAGCAGCAGATTGAACGCCGACGCAAACAGCGCAAAGCACAGCAGCTTGGCGACGAACACCGGGTACGCACCCACCAGCGGCGCCGCAATCAGCGCCACCAGCAGCAGGCCGTACAGGACGTATTTGAGGGAAGAAGTGTTTTGCATCGTGCCGCTTCGCTTATTTCTCTTTACCGAACAGGCCGGCCGGACGCACCAGCAGCACCAGCACCATGATCACGAACACCACCGTGGCCGACGCCTGTGGATAAAACACCTTGGTCAGCCCTTCGATCACCCCCAGGCCGAGGCCGGTGAGGATGGAGCCCATGATCGAGCCCATGCCGCCGATCACCACCACCGCAAACACGGTGATGATCATGCTCTGCCCCATCAGCGGCGAAATCTGGATGACCGGTGCCGCCAGCACACCGGCAAACGCCGCCAGCGCCACGCCAAAGCCGTAGGTGAGCGTGACCATCAGCGGCACGTTCACGCCAAAGGCTTCCACCAGCTTCGGGTTCTCGGTGCCGGCGCGCAGGTACGCACCCAGCTTGGTCTTCTCGATCATGAACCACGTGGCGAAGCACACCGCCAGCGAGGCCACCACCACCCACGCGCGGTAGTTGGGCAGCATCATGAAGCCGAGGTCGGTGGCGCCCTGCAGCGGTTGGGGCGTGTCATACGGCAGGCCCGACACGCCGTAGATGGCGCGGAACACGCCTTCAATGACCAACGTCACGCCCAGCGTGAGCAGCAGGCCGTACAGATGGTCGAGCTTGTAGATGAAGCGCAGCAGCGTGCGCTCGATCACCATGCCCAGCAGGCCGATCACCAGCGGCGAGAGCACCAGCATCGCCCAGTACGGCACACCCAGATACGAGAACCCCATCCACGTGAGCACCGCGCCCAGCATGAACAGCGCCCCGTGCGCGAAATTGATGACGTTGAGCAGCCCGAAGATGACCGCAAGGCCCAGGCTCAACATCGCATAGAAGGAACCGTTGACCAGGCCCAGCAGCAGCTGGCTGAGCATGGCCGGTAGCGGAACGCCAAAGATTTCCATCGCGGTCAAGAAGAGAACACCACACCAACACAATTGACGGCGCCGCCCTCCATTGGACAGCGGCGCCGGTTCTTACACGCTTACTTCTTCCACAGCGCGCACTTCGATTCCGCCTGCGTGGCGAACGCCTGCTCGCCCGGAATCGTTGCCACGACCTTCAGGTAATCCCACGGCTTCTTCGATTCGGCCGGCGTCTTCACCTGCAGCAGATACATGTCGTGGATGCCACGGCCGTCCTGGCGGATGTAGCCCTTGGTGTAGAAGTCGTCGATCTTGGTCTTCTTGAGCTGCGCGATCACCTTGTCCGGATCGTCCGTGCCGGCGGCGGCCACCGCCTTGATGTAGTTCGACACGGCCGAGTAGTCGGCGGCCTGCAAGCTGCTCGGCATCTTCTTCATCTTCATGAAGTAGCGGTTGGCGAACTTGCGCGTGGCGTCGTTCATGTCCCAGTACCAGCTGTCGGTCATCAGCAGGCCTTCGGCGGTTTGCAGGCCCAGGCTATGCACGTCGTTGATGAACATCAGCAGACCGGCGATCTTCATCGACTTGGTGATGCCGAATTCCTTGGCCGCCTTGATCGAGTTGATCGTGTCGCCGCCCGCGTTGGCCAGGCCCAGGATCTGCGCCTTGGACGACTGCGCCTGCAGCAGGTACGACGAGAAGTCCGACGCCGACAGCGGATGCTTGACCGAACCCACCACCGTGCCGCCGTTGGCCTTCACCACGGCTGCAGTGTCGTTCTCCAGCGAGTGGCCGAAGGCGTAGTCGGCGGTCAGGAAGAACCACGACTTGCCGCCCTGCTTGACCACCGCGCTGCCGGTGCCCTTGGCCAGCGCCACCGTGTCGTACGCGTAGTGGATCGTGTACGGCGTGCACTCCTCGTTGGTCAGGCGGGCTGTGCCGGCGCCGATGCCGATGAACACCTTCTTCTTCTCGGCCGCCACCTTGCTCATCGCCAGCGATGTGGCGGAGTTGGTGCCGCCCAGCAGCATGTCGATGCCCTGCTGATCCATCCACTCGCGCGCCTTTGAAGCGGCGATGTCAGCCTTGTTCTGGTGGTCGGCCGTGACCAGTTCGATCGGCTTGCCGAGCACCTTGCCACCCGCATCCTCGATCGCCATCTTCACGGCCTCGACACCGCCCTGCCCGTCGATATCGGCATACAGGCCAGAGAGGTCGGTGATGTAGCCGATCTTCACCTTGTCGCCGCTCACCTGCGCGTGCGCACCGAATGCCGCTACGCCCAGCCCTGCCGCCATCAATGCACCAGCCAGCTTCTTGAGTGTCATGGTCTTGTCTCCTGTAGTGCGCGCATCGCTTGTGACGCGTCGCGCGGTGGTGAAGCAAATCGATATCGACAACGTGTTAAACGCCGAGCAGCTCGTGCAGCACCGGCATCTTGTCCTGCAACTGCGCCGCCTCGAAACGCTCGACGATGCGGCCGTGTTCCATCACATAGAAGCGATCGGCCAGCGGCGCGGCAAAGCGGAAGTTCTGCTCCACCATCACCACCGTGTAGCCACGCTTCTTGAGCATCAGGATCATGCGGGCCAGTGCCTGCACGATTACCGGGGCCAACCCTTCGGAAATCTCATCCAACAACAGCAGGTTCGCGCCGGTGCGCAAGATGCGCCCGACCGCCAGCATCTGCTGCTCGCCGCCCGACAGGCGCGTGCCCTGGCTCTGACGACGCTCCTTCAGGTTGGGGAACATCGCGTAGATCTCGTCGATGCTCATGCCAGGGTTGCCGCTCTTGGCAACTTGGTCTTTCAGCACCGGCGGCAGCATCAGGTTCTCTTCGCACGACAGGCTGGAGAAGATGCCGCGCTCTTCCGGGCAATAGCCGATGCCGCAATGGGCAATCTTGTGCGTCGGCAGGTCGATGGTCTCGATGCCCTGGCCGCTGGCGTCGTGCACGACGATTGAGCCCTTGCGCGAGCCCACCAGGCCCATGATCGCGCGCAGGGTGGTGGTACGGCCCGCGCCATTGCGGCCGAGCAGCGTGACGACCTCGCCGCGGTTCACGGTCAGGTCGACACCATGCAGGATGTGCGATTCGCCGTACCAGGCGTGCAGGTCCTTGATCTGGAGCGCGGGCGTGCTCATGCAGTGTTCTCGTGTGTTCGGGTCTAGCGTTCAGTCATGCAGCGTGCGGCCGCATCGCGGATCAGTCAGCGCTGATCAGTGGCCTTCCAGCGCCGCATCGGCGGTGCCCATATAGGCTTCCATCACCTGCGGATTCTTCGAGACGTCTTCGTACGGGCCTTCGGCCAGGATCTGGCCACGCTGCAGCACCGTGATCTTGTCGGCGATGGAGGACACCACGTTCATGTTGTGCTCCACCATCAGGATCGTGCGGCCTTCGGACACGCGCTTGATCAGCTCCGTCACGCGGTCCACGTCTTCGTGGCCCATGCCCTGCGTGGGCTCGTCGAGCAGCATCAGCTCGGGCTCCATCGCCAGCGTGGTGGCAATCTCCAGCGCGCGCTTGCGGCCGTAGGGCAGCTCCACCGTCACGGTGTGCGCGAACTGCGTCAGGCCCACCTGTTCGAGCAGCGCCATTGCGCGGTCATTCAAGACATTGAGCGATTGCTCGCTTTGCCAGAATGCGTATGCCGTACCGAGTTGGCGCTGCAGTCCAACGCGAACGTTTTCCATCACCGTCAGATGCGGAAACACGGCGGAGATCTGGAACGAGCGGATCACGCCGCGCCGCGCAATCTGCGCCGGCTTTTCCGCGGTGATATCGATGCCGTTGAACAGGATGGTGCCGCGCGTGGGCACCAGGAATTTGGTCAGCAGGTTGAAGCAGGTTGTCTTGCCGGCACCGTTCGGGCCGATGAGCGCATGGATGGACCCACGCTGCACGCGCAGGTTGACGTCGGACACGGCGGTAAAGCCCTTGAAGGCTTTGGTCAGTCCGCGCGTTTCGAGAATGATGTCCTGCGCCATGATTCCCTCTGGTCTCCCGCCTCTTTTTTGGTGCGGACGATTGTCAACGGCTGTTGCGTCGCAAAACATCGGGGTTTGTACCAAGACGATTACGCGTCGCTTACGGCCCCGAAACCCGCGCCGGTACTGGCTTTGCGGCTGGCAGACGAGGGTTACGTAGAGTTACGTATCGGAGCAATACCGATTGCCTATCGATATGACACCGGCGCGTGTCACGCCCGTGTCATCGGCCCGCAAACCGGCGTCAGGCCGCCACCGGCTCGCCGCGTGCACGCGCCTTGCGTGCCGCCCGAATCATCTCGCTCGCCTTCTCCGCAATCATGATCGTCGGCGAGTTGGTATTGCCCGAGGTGATGGTCGGCATGACGGACGCATCCACCACGCGCAGTCCCTCGATGCCGTGCACGCGCAACTGCGCATCGACCACCGCACCCGCGTCATCCGCCCGCCCCATGCGGCACGTGCCGACCGGGTGGAAGATGGTTGTGCCGATATCGCCGGCGGCGCGGGCGAGGTCTTCGTCGGTCTGGTAACTGGGGCCTGGCAGGTATTCCTCCGGTCGGTACTTCGCCAGGGCGGGCTGCGCGACGATGCGGCGCGTGAGGCGCAGTGAATCGGCGGCGACCTTGCGGTCTTCCTCTGTGGATAAGTAATTGGGGGCGATCACGGGTGCCGCAAACGGATCCGCCGAGGTGACGTGCACCGTGCCACGCGAGGTCGGCCGCAGGTTGCACACGCTGGCGGTGAAGGCGTTGAACGCGTGCAGCGGATCGCCAAACTTGTCGAGCGAGAGCGGCTGCACGTGGTACTCCACATCCGGCCGCGCCACTTGCGGGTTCGAACGCGCGAACACCCCCAACTGCGATGGCGCCATGCTCATCGGCCCGCTGCGGTTGAACGCGTACTCCATGCCGATCAGCGCCTTGCCCCACCAGTTGGCGGCGCGCGTGTTGAGCGTCGGCACACCGTGCACCTTCACCACGCTGCGCAGTTGCAGATGGTCCTGCAGGTTCTCGCCCACACCCGGCAATGCCTGACGCACGTGGATGCCCAGCGCCTGCAGCCGCTCCGGCTGGCCGATGCCCGCCAGCTCCAGCAACTGCGGCGAGTTGATCGCCCCAGCCGAGAGGATCACCTCTTCACGCGCGGCCACCGTGTAGTCCTGCCCTGCCCCGCGATAGGTCACCCCCGTGCAGCGCTTGCCGTCAAACGTGAGCGAGCGCACCTGCGCACCGGTCACGATGGTCAGATTGGGCCGCTGCGATGCCGGGCGCAGAAAGCCCTTGGCCGTGTTCCAGCGGATGCCGTGTTTCTGGTTGACCTCGAAATAGCCGACGCCGAAGTTGTCCCCACGGTTGAAGTCGCTCGTGCGCGGGATGCCGGCCTGCACGGCGGCTTCGATGAAGGTCTCCAGCACTTGCCACTGCAGGCGTTGCGCTTCAACGCGCCATTCGCCGCTGGCGCCGTGCCATTCGTTCGCACCACCGTGGTGGTTCTCGCTGGCCTTGAAGAGCGGCAGCACGGCGTCCCACTTCCACGAAGCATCGCCGGTGGTGGCAGCCCAACCGTCGTAGTCCTCGCGCTGACCGCGCATGTAGATCATCCCGTTGATCGACGAGCAGCCGCCCAGCACGCGGCCGCGCGGGTAGCCGAGTGAGCGGCCATTCAAGCCGGGTTCTTCGCGGGTGCGGTAGAGCCAGTCGGTGCGCGGATTGCCAATGCAGTACAGATAGCCGACGGGGATGTGGATCCAGTGGTAATCGTCTTTGCCGCCGGCCTCCAGCAGCAGCACAGAGACGTCGGGGTCTTGCGTCAGACGGTTGGCGAGGACGCAGCCCGCGGAGCCTGCGCCGATGATGATGTAGTCGTAGGTTTCCATGTCTCCGTGCTTTTTCTCTTTGGTGTTGCTGGGTTTTGTTTTTTGTTCTCGTGGTGCATCCCTTGTTTCATCCCCTACCGGGGCTGACTCACTTTCTTTGTCTTGCCAAAGAAAGTAAGCAAAGAAAGGCGCGCCCGAGATGGCGACACATCCCTTGAATTTGCGTAACCGGGCGGAGACGGGGAAAACTCGCTGCGCTCAAACAGTTCCCCGTCTTTTTTCCGCCCGCTTACACAAATTCAAGGCGCCATCTAGGGCAAGGGTAAAGCAAACCATCGTATGCCTGCTCACTGCCAAGAATTGCCTTGGTGTTCACGTATGCATTCCGTCGGTTTGTCCTTTGACGTTCCTGCCCTTGATGGCGCCTTGGATTTTTGTTGCGGGGAGGATAAAGAGAGGAGGCTGTCTGAGCGAAGCGAGTTTGCCTCCTCTCCCTCCCCGCGACAAAAATCCAAGGGGTCTTTCGCCATCTCGGGCGCGCCTTTCTTTTGCTTACTTTTCTTTGGCAAGACAAAGAAAAGTGAGTCGTGCCCGGCAGGGTACGAAAGGCAGATGGACCACTAAGGCCCAAATCAAATCCGAGAAGAAAGCCACTCCGTCATCTTCCCAAACACCTCACCACGCAGCGGTTCAGCCTCATTGAAGATCTCGTGGTACCCCGAATCAAACCACGCCAGCGTGCGCAATTCTTCCGGCGCATTCGCATAAAAATCCCGACTGCCAGACGGATCAACAATCGAATCAGAACCACCCGCCATCAGCAGCATCGGCGCTTCCAAACGAGGCGCATCCTGCTGCGCCTGCGTAATCGCATTGAGCATGAATTCGAGCAGCGAAGCGCTGATCGTGCTCTGCACCAGTGGGTCGGCACGGTAGGCAGGACCGACGCTCGGATCATGCGACAACTTGGACGGATCCACAGGATTGGGCACCGCCAACCGCGGCGCCAGTGCGGAAAGAATGCCGCGCACAATGCCCGCCCCTGGCGGCAGCTTCACGCGCAGCGCGGGCGATGACAGCAGCACGCCACGCACCGGCCGGATACGCGCCGTCGTGAAACGCGCAACGATCAGCCCACCCATGCTGTGCCCCAGCACAAACGGCATTTCATGCCATTCGGCGACGGCCGCGTCGATGATCTCTGCGAGATCGGTGAGGTAGTTGTCCTGCGCATCCAGCGCCATGCGCGGGCCGCCGCTCTTGCCGTGGCCGCGCAGGTCGAAGGCCCGTACGCGCAGGCCAAGATCGGTGAGCACCTTGGCCACATGGGGATAACGCCCGCTGTGCTCAGCCATGCCGTGAACGAGGATGACGGTACCGCGCGGTTCGCCGCTGTCGGGCGCGGGTAACCAGGTCCGGACCAACAGCTCGGTGTGGTCCTTCATGCGCTGGCGGCTTTCAACCGCGTTGACCTCGGCAGGGGCTTGCGTCATGGGCGTCTCCTCGTTGGGTTGCCAGATTGTGGCATAGACGCCTCTCGCCACAAGGGACGGCTGTGGAGGCTTCCCTCAGTGGCAGCAGGCCCCTTCGTCTCCGGCCACGCCTTCGAGGATCGGGCAGTCGGGTCGGTCGTCACCATGGCAGGCGTTGGCCAGCGTCATCAGCGTGTCGCGCATGCCTTGCAACTCGCGGATGCGTGCGTCCAGGTCGGCCACATGGCGCATCGTGATCGCCTTCACATCGGCGCTGGCACGCTCGCGGTCATGCCAGAGCGACAGCAGCGTGCGGATTTCCTCCAGCGCGAACCCGAGCGAGCGCGACCTGTGGATAAAGCGCAGTACATGCAGCGCCCGCGCGTCGTACATACGGTAGTTGCCCTCGGTGCGCGGGCTGGGCGGCAGCAGGCCGATGCTCTCGTAGTAGCGGATCATCTTGGCCGACACACCGCTCGCCTTGGCGGCCTCGCCGATATTGACCGGAGCTTGGGTTGCGTTGAGATCGGTCTGCGTCATGCGCGCTCTCCGGAGGCTTGCCAGCGGCGCAGCATCAACGCGTTGGTGACCACGCTCACGCTGGAGAACGCCATCGCCGCGCCGGCAAAGGTGGGGCTGAGCAGGCCGAAGGCGGCCAGCGGAATGCCCACCACGTTGTAGATGAAGGCCCAGAACAGGTTCTGGCGAATCTTGGCGACGGTGCGGCGCGAGAGGTCGAGCGCATCGCTCACCAGGCGCGGCTCGCCACGCATGAGCGTGATGCCGGCGGCCTGCATAGCGACATCCGTGCCGGTGGCCATGGCGATGCCGACGTCGGCCGCAGCCAGCGCGGGCGCATCGTTGATGCCATCGCCCACCATCGCGACTACGTGGCCGCTCTGCTGCCAGGCTGTCACGCGTGCCGCCTTGTCCTGCGGCAGCACTTGCGCGGCCACTTCGTCGATGCCCAGCGCAGCCGCCACCGTGCGTGCGGCGCCCGCGTTGTCGCCCGTCACGAGCGCGGTGCGAACGCCCCGAGCCTGCAGCGCAGCCACTGCCGCCTTGGCACCGGGCTTCAGCGCATCGCCAAACGCAATCAGGCCACGCAATTGCACGCCACCTTCGCTGCTTTGTGCGAGCCACGAGACGGTGTTGCCTTGCCCTTCCAACGCATCAGCGCGCGCTTGCAGTGCACCGCGATTGAGCCCGAGCTCATCCATCCAGCGCGCGTTGCCGAGTTGCAGCGACGCACCGTTCACGATGCCGCGCGTGCCGCGTCCGGCCAGCACTTCGGGCGATTGTGCGGGCGCGATTGTGCGACCTTTCGTGCGGCCTCGCTCAACCGCGTACGCACGCGTGGCATGTGCGAGCGGGTGGGTGTTTTCGGCTTGCAGCGCGACGAGCTGATCGAGCAGCGCATCCGCATCCACACCGGGTGCCGCTTCCACCGCCGTCACACGCGGCTGGCCGACGGTGAGCGTGCCGGTCTTGTCGAAGACGACGAAGTCCACTTGCTGCGCACGCTCCAGTGCCTGTGCATCCGCAATCAGGATGCCGCGCCGCGCGCCCGCGCCGGTGCCCGCCATGATGGCCGACGGCGTCGCCAGGCCCAATGCACACGGGCAGGCAATCACCAGCACGGCCACCGCATTGACGATGGCCGTCTCCCACTCTGCCCCGGCGATCGCCCAACCGGCCAGCGTGAGCACCGCCGCCACCAACACCGCCGGCACGAAAATCGCGCTCACGCGGTCCACCAGTTGCTGGATCGGCGGCTTGGCGGCTTGCGCGTCTTCCACAAGCCGGATGATGCGCGAGAGCATGGTGTCCGCGCCAATGGCCGTGGTGCGCACGAGCAGCACGCCATCCGTAGCGATGGCACCGGCCGTCACGCGATCGCCTTCGCGCTTGGGCATGGGCAAGCTCTCGCCGGTCAGCATGGATTCATCGACATGGCTGGCGCCTTCGAGCACCACGGCATCCACGGGGATGCGCTCCCCTGCGCGCACCGACACCACGTCGCCCACACGCACCTTCGCGACGGGCGTGTCACGCAGCGTGCCATCAACGCCGCGCACGCGGGCCATGTCCGGACGCAACGCCTGCAGTGCGCGGATGGCTTGCGCCGTCTGGCGCTTGGCGCGCACTTCCAGCCACTTGCCCAGGCGCACCAGCGTGATGACCACGGCGGCACTCTCGAAGTAGAGATGCGGCATCGCATCCGCACCGGCGCGCCACCACAGCCACAGCGACAGCCCATACGCCGCAGACGTACCCAGCGCGACCAGCAGATCCATATTGCCGGCACCCGCACGCGCGGCCTTCCAACCCGACTTGTAGAAACGCGCGCCGATCACGAACTGCACCGGCGTCGCCAGCAGCCATTGCACCCAGGCGGGCAGCATCCAGTCGCTGCCGATCCAGCCGGCGATCATCGGCAGCACCAGCGGCACGGACAGCGCGGCGGCAATCCACACGGGGCCGGCGCCGTCCCAGAAATCCGTTTCGATGGCGACGGGCGCTGCGGTCTCGTCTGCCGCAACGCGTGCGTCATAGCCGGCGGCCGTCACGGCAGCGACCAGCGCATCGCCGGTCGCTCCGCCCTGCACGCGGGCCCGCTCGGTGGCGAGGTTCACGCTCGCTTCGGTCACACCAGGCACGGCACGCAAGGCACGCTCAACCCGGCCGGCACAGGCGGCACAGGTCATCCCGCTGATATCGAGATCGAGTGAGGCTGGCGTTACGTCGGCTGCAAGGCTGGCGGCAGTCATGGAAGCGTCCATTTCGGGGAAGATGGCATCAGCCTAGACCTTCCCATCTTGGCAAGGTCAAGTCCTCATCTTACGCTTGCGCTTCCCATGGTAGGAAGGTTCATACTGCGGCCGTAACTTCCTCTCCCCTCTTTTCTTTCGATTCAGGAGCCCGAATCATGACGACGTTTTCTGTGGAAGGTATGAGCTGCGGCCATTGCGTGTCTGCCGTCACCCGCGCGGTGCAACAGGTGGATGCCGCTGCCAGCGTGCAGGTGGATCTGTCCAAGCAGACTGTGGCCGTGACGAGCGGTGCCGGTACCGATGCCGTCAAGGCGGCCATCGAGCAAGCCGGCTATCCGGTCAAGGCCATCGCCTGACCGGCGCAGGCAACAAAAAGGCGTGCCGCAGTGGCACGCCTTTTTGCTTGCGCTGAACCGGCTTAGAAGCGGTAGCCGACGTTCAGGAAGGTCACGATCGGGTTGATCTTGATCTTCGCTTCGCTCTGGATACGCGCGCCGTTGATCAGCGTCGTGTCGATCGTCGCCGTGGTCTTCAGCGGGAGATACGACACCGACAGGCCAACGAACCAGTCCTTGGTGATGGCGTAGGTCGCACCCACGTTCACCACCGGGTTGAGCGAGCTGTCGGTCGACACGCTGCTCGTGCTGCCAGGCGTGCCACGGCCCAGCACCTGGTTCTGGAACGCGCTGTTGGTGATCTTGGCATCGCTGAACCACGTGTAGTTCAGGCCCAGGCCAACGTACGGGCGCAGCTTGGTATCAGCATTGAAGAAGTACCACTTGGCCAGCACGGCCGGGCTCCACTGCTTGGCCGAGCCGATTTCACCGTAGCCCGAGAACGAGCCCGTGCCTTCGATCTTGTGGCGCGGGGGAATGCCACCCACGAGTTCCACCGCAAAGTTGTCGGTGAAGAAGTGCGTGAAAGCGAGGCCGAGGGTATCGGCTTCCTGGATCTTGGCGCCCGTGCCCGGCTGCGGCTGGTTGATCGGCGCACCATTGAAGCTCTTCACGAAGAGCGGGTCGCTCGAGCTGTTCGGCATGACGCGGAACCAGCCTGCGCTGACGATGTTGCTGCCGGCAGCCTGTGCGTGCGCGGCGGTGGCGAGGATCATCCCGGCGGCGGCCGCCAGTGCTTTTTTATAGGCCATCTCTGTACGTGCTCCTGTTGAGACGCATCCAAGGCAAACGCAATTTGAACGTTTGCTGGTGCGTTCTAAGTCTCCTCCCAGGCGGAAGGGATGGCCATTATCCCGTGTGATTGCCCCGGCTAGAACCCTTTTTCTAGAGGTTTCCTGTTATAAGCGCCACGCCAAACCGGCCTGCGGCGGGCGTCTTCAGCACATGCTCAGTTTTTAAACAGGCTTGGCTTTGGACAGCGCCAGCACGCATGCGGCCAGATCCCACAACGCGCTGCCGACGCTCTTGAACACCACCGGCAACACCGGCGGTGCCTGCGCAAGTGTGTCTTGCGGCGCATCGACACACTGTTGTAGCGGCCGCACACGCGACCACGGCACCCCCGCCTGCAGCAGATCACCGGCTTCGACTTCCAGGTCGACCAGCGTATCGGCGTAGAGCCGATTGCCCGCTGCCGCCTGCACGCACAGGCGCGGCGGCAGTTCCGCCATGTCAGGCCGGAACGCGCCAACCGCCGCGATGAAGTGATGTGGGCTCCATGCGTAGCCATCCGGGTAATCCGGGCCTGCCAGATCGGGCAAGACTGGCTGCGCCGAGGGCGTCGCGGTAACGACTAGCGGCGTTTGCGGGAGCACCGCGCGGGCGGCTTGCGCCACGCCCGTTGCATCGCCGCCAGCCACTGCTGTGGCATCCATGCCGAGTTGGCGCGCATAAACGACGAGCGCCTCGGCACTGTCCGCCGTGCGCGCGATGATGGTCACGCGCCGTGTGCCCAGCCCGAAGCGGAACGCCTCGAGGTGCGCGCGTGCCTGCGCACCGGCGCCAATCAACAGCAAGTCCCCCGCCGGCTCCGGGGCCAGCAGGCGCGCGGCAAGCAGCGATACGGCTGCGGTGCGGTGAGCAGTCACGGTCGGGCCATCCAGCAGCAGGCGGCGCACGCCGGTCTGCGCATCCATCACCACCACCTCGCCGTGGATGGCCGGCAGGCTGCGCGCCGGGTTGTGCGGGTGCACGGTGATCATCTTGGTGATCGCGATGTCGGCATTGGATGCGGGCATCAGCAACAGGCTGCCCGGGCCGGGCACCGGCATCACCAGCCGTGCAGGCGCCTGGGCTTTGCCGGCACGCGCATCGCGCAATACCTGCGCAATGGCATCGGCCAGCGCGGCGTAAGGCAGGCGGACCGCCGTGGCGGCGGCGTCGAGAGTCTGCAGCATCGGAGGCTCCTGCAGCGGATGGAAACGGGGGGATGGGCCTTGCGCTGATTACGCCGGAACAACCCGGCGCGGCGGCGGTGGCGTGCGGCGCGTCAGCAGCCCAGCGCTGATGAGAAGCTGGGCGCCGGCGTAGCTCCACCAGATCGCCAGCTCATGGTCGGTGAACGGAAAGACGAACACGCTGATGCCGATCATCGCGTCGGAGGTGGCAAAAGCGATCGCACCCCAAGCCGTGAGCGGCCCAGGCAAACGCGCCAGCAAGGCCGCACACACCATCGACGACAACACCACCATATAGACAATGACCGGCCCCTTCATCTCGCCCAGGCCAGGCCAGTACCAGACCAGCATGCCGATGGCCACGCCAATCATGGCCCCGACCCCGAGCAGGCGAAGGGGCGACGACGCCCCGCGCAGCCCGACCAGCACACGCAGGTAGCACAGGTGCGCCACCAGGAAGCTGCTCAAGCCTGCAATGAACGAGAACCCAAAGCCCGGCAACGCCAGCCACAAATCCCCCAGCGCAGAGAACATCATGGCGCCGATCAACCAGCGGCGCTCGCGCGGCACCTCGTGCAACGCCGCGGCGCGCGCCAGCAGCAGCGCCATCAGCATCTTCCACAGCGGCTGCAGAGCGATGCGGCCGACCAACGGCGTGCCGGGCGGCACTTCCACGGCCACCATGGTCAGCATGCCGCCGTAGGTGACACCCGCGATGGCTGCGGCCACCCACCACGCGCGAACCCGCGCCGGCATGCCGTAGCCGCCCGCAAGATGCGCCAGCGGGTGCGCCGGATGCGTGGTGTGTCCTTCAACCATCGTGGTCTCCCGCCCAAGACAGGCTATTCAACTGCTGCAAAGTGATTGTCGGCTTGCAGCGTGACACGCCGCGCACCCAGGCGCAAGGCGCGAATCTACCCACCAAGGTGGGATAGTGGCAGCGCACCATCGCGCTTAAGCGCCGTCAGCACGATGTTGGAGCGCACATTGTCCACACCCGGCACGCGCATCAGCTTGCGCATCACAAACTCCGACAGCGCGGGCAGATCCGGCACCACCACGCGCAGCATGTAATCGGCATCCCCAGCCACCGAATAGCACTCCTGCACGGCATCGAGCAGGCTGATCTCTTCGTGAAAGCGCTCGACGATGGCATCGCCGTGGTGGGCGAGCTTGACGCTCGCGAACACCGTCACGCCCAGCCCCAGTCCGGTCGGCGACAGCACCACCCGATAGCCTTCGATCACCCCTTCGGACTCAAGGCGCGCCAGGCGCCGCCCGACCTGGCTGGCCGACAGGTGCACCTGCTCCGAGAGCTGCTGGTGGGTCGCACGGCCATCGCGCTGAAGTGCTGCTAGCAGGGCCAGATCGAAGTTATCCATGGAAATCATGCAAATCTCCTGCGTTGATAGGCAGGATTTTGCATGAAATCCGCAAACCGCGTGCAATGGAAGCCGGTTTTGCGGCCAATCCGCGTGGCCTCCCCAATACACTGGCCGGACTCTGATTGGACAAGATCGACATCACAAATGGACATCGCAACCACCGCCCCCGACGCTGCCCAAAACGCGGCCCAACATGCGGCACCCACAGGCTTCAACGGCACCCTGACCGACAAACTACGCGAACAATTCGCCGAGGGCCTGGACGGCCAGACGCTGCGTGCTGATTTCACCATGCAGCAGCCGGTGCACCGCTACACCGCCGCCGACCACGCCACCTGGCGCACCCTGTACGACCGCCAGGAAGCCCTGTTGCCGGGCCGCGTGTGCGATGAATTTCTGCAAGGCCTGTCGACCCTGGGCATGAGCCGCGAAGGCGTGCCGTCGTTCGACCAGCTCAATGAAACGCTGATGCGCGCTACCGGCTGGCAGATCGTTGCCGTGCCGGGCCTGGTGCCGGACGAAGTGTTCTTCGACCACCTGGCCAACCGCCGCTTCCCCGCCAGCTGGTGGATGCGCCGCCCCGACCAACTCGACTACCTGCAAGAGCCGGACTGCTTCCACGACATCTTCGGCCACGTGCCGCTGCTGATTAACCCGATCTTTGCCGACTACATGGAAGCCTACGGCAAGGGCGGCCTGAAGGCGGCACGCCTGGGCCAGCTCGACATGCTGGCGCGCTTGTACTGGTACACGGTGGAGTTTGGCCTGATCCGCACGCCGGCCGGCCTGCGCATCTACGGCGCAGGCATTGTGTCGAGCAAGAGTGAATCGGTGTACGCGCTGGATTCGGCCAGCCCGAACCGCATCGGCTTTGATGTGCGCCGCATCATGCGCACGCGCTATCGCATCGACACGTTCCAGAAGACCTACTTCACCATCGACAGCTTCGAGCAGTTATTCGACGCCACGCGCCCAGACTTCACGCCGCTGTATGAAGAACTCGCCGCGCTGCCGACCATCGGTGCGGGCGATGTCGTGGAGGGCGATCTGGTGCTGAACGTCGGCAACCGCGAAGGTTGGGCAGACACGGCGGATATTTGAGCGCTGACTATACTGCGCGCATTCACACCCATATTCCGCAAGACACCATGATGCCCACCCTGAACGAAGACCAACGCAAGGCCCTGTTTGCCGAAGTGCCCGGCTGGACACTGCAGAGCGACCGCGACGCGATCCAGAAGACCTTCACCTTTGCCGACTTCAACGCCGCGTTCGGCTTCATGACGCGCGTGGCGATCAAGGCCGAGCAGATGAATCACCACCCGGAGTGGTTCAACGTATGGAATCGCGTGGACATCACCTTGTCTACGCATGACGCAAACGGCCTCACGCACCGTGACGCCGATCTCGCGCGCTTCATCGAGCAGGCCGCGAAGAGCACCGGCGCGAAATAACGCCAGCCGAGTCCCGAGCTACGCGCCCACTGCGGCGCGCCACGCCTCAAACGCCGCCCGCGCCTTGTCGCCCAGTTGCTCAGGGGCGATGCGGGTGGCGCCTTGTACAATCATCAACGCATACGGCTTGGCCAACGCTGACGCCTCGGCACACAGCCGCAATTCCTCGCCCTCGGCGGGCGAACGGGCGCGCCAGAAGTTGATGGCGGCCTCCAGGTCGGTGATGGTGAGCAGGGCATCGGTCATCCGCGCATTGTAGCGCTGCGCTATGCGTGCGGATTGCCCTTTTCTGTGCGCTTCCTCGCCCCACTCCATTCCGATTGAAGGACCGCCGCATCCAGGCTCATTCCATGCGCATCCTGCTGATTGAAGACGACCGCGCCATTGCCAGCGGTATTCACGCCGGACTCACCCAGGCCGGGCATCGCGTGCACACGGTGCATGACGGTGTGTTTGCCGCCGAGCAGCTCGCCAAACAGACGCACGATCTGGTGATTCTCGATCTTGGTTTGCCGGGCATCGATGGCATGACGCTACTGTCGCAATTCCGTGCACGCGATCGTGCCACGCCGGTGCTGATTCTCACCGCGCGAGATGGCCTGCTCGACAAGGTCAACGGCTTGAATGCCGGTGCAGACGATTACCTGCTCAAGCCCTTCGAGATGCTCGAACTGGTGGCTCGCGTGCAGGCATTGCTGCGCCGGCGTGGGGACCCAACCGAACCGATCGCTCGCCCGGACATTCTGGTTGGCCGGCTGCGCATGAGCGGCAGCGAACGACGCATCTTTGTCGAAGCGGCACCGCTGGAACTGTCGCCGCGCGAGTTTGCCGTGCTGGAGCTGCTGATGCTCCGGCAGGGTCGCGTGGTCAGCAAGGTGCAGTTGCAGGACCACCTGGCCAGCTTCGGCCATGCCATTGGTGAAGCCAGCCACGACGTGGTGGGCGATACGGCCATTGAGGTCTACGTGCACCGCGTGCGCCGCAAGATCGAACATTCCGACGCCGAGATCGTCACCGTGCGCGGCTTCGGTTATCTGCTGCAGGCACGCGGCGCGGCAGCCTAGTCCTCCTCTCATGTTCAAGCGCCACCGTCCCGCTGCCGCTCGCGATTCGGCTGCTCCGGCAACTGGGGCGTCCGGCAACGTCGCCGTCAGCCTGCGCCTGCACCTGCTGCGCGCGCTGGCGACGCCGCTGTTCGGTCTGGTGGTCGGCACCGGTGCACTGTCGTATTGGCTGGCGGCGCACTACACCACGCAGGTGTTCGACCGCGCGCTGGTGGGTGTGGCCAATACGTTGGCGGAACAGATCCGCATTGCCGGTCCGCACGTGCCGGCAGCCAAGCTGTACGACATCGAGTTGAGTGCTCAGACGCTCGTGCAGAACGGTGGCGAAGACCGCGTCTTCTGGCGCATCGCCGGGCCCAGCGGCACGCTGGCCGGGCGCGACACGCTGCTCGGCTATGGCTCGGGCCAGGTCCGTATTGGTGATGCGCGGGTGTTCTATAGCTGGGTCGACGGCAAACAGGTGCGCGCCGTGCACCTGCTGGTGCCTGGCGTCAGCGCTGAAACACCCAAGGCTCACTCGCCACGCCAACCCGCGCCGCCAGACCCGGAAGACGACGTCACGCGCCCCGCCCTCGCCCCCACACAGGCGCAGACGGCTCCCGCGCTGAACCCGGCCACACCACCCGATGCCGGACCACCCGAAGACGGCATCGTCGTGGAAGTCGCAGAACTGCTGGACCACCGTGACACCGCCGCCAAGGAAGTGCTGCTATCGGTGTCGATTCCGCTGATCGTGTTGCTGGCCATTGGCGGCTTGATCCTCTCGCTGGTGCTCAAAGAAGAATTGCAGCCGCTGCAGACGCTGGCCGACACGCTCAACAAACAGAGCGCGCAATCGGTGACGCCGCTGCCGCCGGACTCCGCGCAACGCGTGCCGGCTGAATTGCAGCCGCTCATCAACGCGATGAATGCACTGCTCGCTCGCCTGCGCGATGCCCTGGAAGCGCAGCGCACCTTCATCGCCGATGCTGCGCACCAGTTGCGTACACCGCTCACGGCATTGAAGCTGCATGCGGATCGCGCCGTCGATGCCAAGACATTGGAAGAGGCACGGCCCGCGCTGCTGGAACTGCAGTCGGGTGCCAACCGTGCCGTGCGTCTGTCCAACCAGCTGCTGACCCTGGCGCGCGCCGAACCGGGCATGACGCTCGATCAACTGGGGCCGCCAATGCGGGTGGACCTGGTATCCCTCGCATTTGATACCGGCGCGCAGTGGGTACCGCGTGCGTTGGCCCGCGGGTTGGATCTTGGCTTCGAAGCCTGGCCGCAGGAAGCGGCCTCGCCAGGTTCATTGCAGGCGCCGGTATTGGCCAACGCAGTGCTGCTGCGCGAAGCCATCAACAACCTGCTCGACAACGCCATCAAGTACGTACCAACCGGAGGGCGCATCACCTTGCGCGCCGGCATGGAAGCCGACGCCGCTTCGCGCTGGTGGGGTGTGGTGAGCGTGGAAGACAACGGCCCGGGCATTCCGCACGAGCGCCGTGGCGAGGTGTTCCAGCGCTTTTTCCGTGGCGATGCGGACCACCTGCCCGGTCAACCGCAAGGCAGCGGCCTGGGCCTGGCCATCGTGCACGACATCGTGCGCCTGCACGGCGGCACGGTCGCCATTGATGACGCCATCGCACGCGACGACTGCCGCGTGATGCGCTTCGTCTTGCGCTTACCGTTGGTGAACGAATCCGTCTGAGCGACGGACCTTCGGCTTACTTCTTCTTGGATTTCTCGGGCCGGGCCAGCATCGTGCCACGGCATTTCTTCGCGCCGCAGCGGCACGCAAACTGTTCCCGCAGCGCCTTGGTCTGGCGGCCTTCAATGACGAGGCCGTAGTCGTAGAACAGCTCTTCGCCGGGTTCGATATCGCGCAGCGCGTGAATGAAGACGCGGCCGTCCTTCTCACGTGCCTCGCAGTTCGGCTTGCAGGAATGGTTGATCCAGCGCGCGCGGTTGCCGCCAAACTTGGCGTCGATCACGCTGCCGTCTTCCAGGCTGAAGTAGAACGTGTGGTTCGGGTCGGTCGGGTCATGCGGATGGCGGCGCAGTGCCTCCTTCCACGAGATGTGCTCGCCCTTGTATTCGATGATCTTCTTGTTCTTGGCGATCGGTGCGGTGGCATAGACACCACGCCCGTGCACGCCCGATTCACGCACCTCGATGCGATCACGGCGGCGCAGTGTGGCCGGGGCTTCCGGCGCGGGCGAGGACTCAGCCAGGGCCGGCGTGGCATCAGGGGACGTGCGTGTCATAAGGCGTTGAGGCAAAAACAGAAAACGTCGATCAGCGAAGCCGTGAGCCTACACCAAAAGCATGGCAACTCGACACGTGCCGCGACCCCATGCAACCCACCCCATGTGGATAACCGATGTGGACAAGTCGTGTGGATAACCCAGCCTGCCGCTGTGGATAACTACCGGCAAAGGATGTGGGCTGTCTGTGGCTGCCCTGTCGATGGTGTGGGCACAAGTGACGGGGTTGCCGACAGGGGGTCTAGCGAAACCCGCAAGTCATCCACCTCAGGGCACACACTGTGCAAGTGGTTTTGCTTGCCGCAAGTGGTTGAACACAAAGCGCTTTTTCCGGTTATCCACAGAAGATATCCACCGTTATCTACTACTACTATCTGTATACATAAAGAAAAAGGTAAACCCATCGATCGACGTACGTCGCCCCTATCTACGACGAGCAAACCAGACCCAAAGCAAAACGCAATGTGTCGATCCTGATGTGATGGCCTCACCTCGCAAGGCAGGCACCATGCGGGTTTCCGGAACCTGTGTGCCATGCGCCGTTACAAAGCACACATGCCGGCGGCAAGCGCATGCCGGTATCATGTCGCCCTTGGAGCCGCCCCCCGGAGGCTCCGATGTGTGTTTTATCTACTCTTGAAGGGAGTCAAGCAATGACGAAAACTGAACTGATCGACGCCATCGCCAGCGGCGTAGACGGTCTGACCAAGGCCAAGGCCGAGCAGGCACTGAACGTGACGCTCGCGGCCATCATGGAATCCGTTGGCAAGGGTGACGCGGTCAGCCTGATCGGCTTTGGTACCTTCAGCCAGGGCGAGCGTGCCGAGCGCATGGCGCGTAACCCGCGCACCGGCGAAGAAATCAAGGTGGAAGCCGCCAAGACCGTCAAGTTCAAGGCCGGCCAGAAGTTCAAGGACGCCGTGAATGCGTAATCGCGCCTAATGCGATGACGACCTTGGCGTGAACCAGCCTGCCTGGTCTCTCGCCAACGACGTGGCACGCCAATGCATGCGTGACCAGCCCGCAGCGCTGGCGTACCACGTCGGAGGGCCTGTCTCCCCGTCAGGCCGGATCTGACCCTCCCACACATGCTCCGCCCCTTCCAGCGCGTTCTGCGCATCACGCTTCCGATTCTTCTCGTTGCCCCCGTCGTCTGGATTGCCGGCTGTACGACACCGCCTGCGCGTCCGCAAGCCGAGCCGCTGCCCGACAACGAGGTCGTGCAGACAACGCCCGGTGCCACGTCGCGCCAGAAGATGATTGAGATTGCGTTAACCGAATGGGATCGCTGGGGCCGTCAGGTGGTGCGTGTAGGGCGTGACGATACGTATTGCGTGACGGGAGGCGGTTTTCCCGATCAACCGCAAGGTCACTGGCTGACGCAGGACGACCCAACGCCTGTACCGTCCGATGAAGAGGCCGGCACGGATAGGCCGCCGCTGTCGAAGCCGCAAGCCACCGCCGCTGTCGCCCCGTCACCCATACCGTGCCTGCGCTATCCCGACGGCACCGGTGGTGAGGCAACTGCGCGCGGCTGCGTGCTGGCCAAGCGCTATTGGGCCATCGTCGGCAAGACACCGACCTGCCAGCAACTGACCACCGGTGGTTGGGCATGGTCTGCGGTGTTCATCTCGTGGATCATGCGCAAGGCGGGTCTGCAGAATGACCAGTTCCTCACGGGTGCCACTCACGCCGAGTACGTGACCGATGCGCGCGACCACCTGCTCCGGCATCCCGCCTTCGTACTCGAACGCACACCTGCCGTACCGCGCCCTGGCGACCTGATCTGTACCGCACGTGGCGCTGACCGCTTCATGACGGATCCGGCCGAGATCCGCTCGGGTATGACCCCCATGCACTGCGATTTGGTCGTCGAGGTGGATCCCGTCCGCCACGAGGTCAAGTCGATTGGCGGTAACGTGCAGCAATCCGCCTCCATGAGCATCACCGAGCTGAACGACGCCAATCAGGTGGACCCCTACACAAACTCGGTCATGCAGTGGATGGTGGTCCTGCGCAATCAACTGCCTTAGCAGTGAGCGGTAGACGATTTGACGTTTGCCGCAAATTAATTAACATGTGAAGCAACCAGGCGCTGGCAATCCGACCAGCGCCACGACCAGGAGACAGGTCATGACGGTGCTTTCGCTGAATCCCGATGCCGGATCGGACATCCAGGCCCATCGCCCCGCTTGGTGCGGCCCGCGCGAATGGGCTGCACGCGTGAAGCTGGCGGCGTGCTATCGCATCTTTGCGCACCTCGGCTGGACCGAGCTGATCTACAACCACATCACGCTGCGCCTGGTGCCTGAAGACGGCGCCAGCGAGGACGGCGGCCCTCACTTTCTCATCAACCCGTTTGGCCTGACGTATGCCGAGGTTTGTGCATCGAACCTCGTGAAGATCGATCTGCAAGGCAACGTGCAGCGCGCAGCGGGTCAGCCGGACTGGCCGGTCAATCCAGCCGGTTTTACAGTGCATGCGGCCATCCATGCCGGCATTCCGGGCGCGCATTGCGTCATGCACACGCACACCACCGCCGGCATGGCCGTGGCCTGCGCACGTGACGGCTTGTCGATCAGCAATTTCTATGCGGCACAGTTGCACGGCAAGGTGGCCTATCACGACTTTGAAGGCATCACCGTGCATGCCGATGAAGGCCCGCGCCTGGTGCAGAACATCGGCGACAAGCCTGCGGTGATCCTGCGCAACCACGGCCTGCTTGCGTGGGGCGATTCGATTGCGCGGGCGTTTGCCGTGCTGTGGCTGCTCAACCGCGCTTGCGAGATCCAACTGGCTTCCACATCGATGGGGCCTGTGCTGGAGATTCCCGAGGCCATTGCGCGCAATTGCACGCGCGACTCCTTGCAGTTCAATCCGAACTTCGGCGCGGGCGAAGATGTGTTTGCGGCACTCACCCGCACCATTGATCGTATCGACCCGTCCTACCGTTCCTGATTCTCTTCCCCTCTTCCAAGCACATGACACGTATCTGCATCGTGGGCGCCGGCGCTGTCGGCGGGTATCTGGGCGCGAAGCTCGCGCTGGCGGGCGAATCCATCAGCGTGCTGGCACGGGGCGCGACACTGGACGCGTTGCAAACCGAAGGCCTGCGATTGACGGAAGACGGCATCACACACACCGTCCCCGTTCAGGCGAACAACGATGCGACGGCGCTCGGTGTGCAGGACGTCGTGATCGTTGCCGTCAAGGCGCCTGCCATGGAAAGCGTCGCGCAAACCATCGCGCCCCTGATCGGCCCGGACACCTGCGTGGTGGTGGCCATGAACGGTGTGCCGTGGTGGTTCTTCGATCGGCCCGGTCCGCTGGAGGGGCTGCGCTTGCAGTCGGTTGATCCGCATGGCCGGATTGCCGATGCGATTCCGACGAAGAACGTGCTCGGCTGCGTCGTGCATCTGACGTGTTCAACGTCTGCACCGGGCCAGGTACGTCACGGGTTCGGCAAGCGATTGATTCTGGGTGAGCCGGCGGGTGGATCGTCATCGCGACTGGAAACGATCGGCACGCTGTTCGAACGTGCCGGCCTGCAGATCGAGCGTAGCGACGCCATCCAGCGCGACATCTGGTTCAAGCTGTGGGGCAACATGACGATGAACCCGGTGTCGGTGCTGACCGGTGCCACGTGTGATCGGATGCTCGACGATCCGCTGGTCTCAGCGTTCTGCCTGGCGGTGATGGAGGAAGCGAAGGCGATTGGCGCGCGCATTGGCTGCCCCATCGCACAAAGCGGTGAAGAGCGCAGTGCCGTGACACGCCAACTGGGCGCGTTCAAAACATCAATGCTGCAGGATGCGGAAGCCGGACGTGGCCCGCTGGAGATCGATGCACTGGTGGCATCGGTGCGGGAGATCGGTCAACACGTGGGTGTGCCAACGCCGCAGATCGATGCCCTGCTGGGTCTGGTGCGCTTGCACGCCCAGACCCGCGGGCTTTACTGAGACAACGATACGGTTGCGTTACGGCGCCAGCGCCGGGTGCTTGAGCGCGTGCGCCGTTTCGATCCACTGCTGGTGATACGCGGCGTCATCGCGCTTGAGGCCGAGCTCGCCGTTCTGATACGCCATCGCCAGAGCCTGCACGGCTTCTGGCAATTCGTGCTCGGCGGCGTCTTGATACAACGCCAGTGCACGGGCTTCATCGTGCGGCACGCCATCGCCATCCCGGTAGGCATTGGCCAGCATGAACATCGCGCCCGGAATGCCGTGCTGCGCGGCGCGGTCAAACCAATGCGCTGCCTGCACTGTGTCGATGCCCGTGCCGTAACCGCTGCGATACATCACGCCGAGGTAGTACGCGGCAGCAGCATCGCCTTTGTCTGCAGCCTGGCGCAGAAGGCGGAGCGCGCGCGGATAGTCACGCGCCACGCCCCCCGTGCCCAGCAACAGCGCCTTGCCGAGCGAGAGCTGCGCATACACATCACCGGGGACACCGTTGGCTGGTTGCGCGGCGGTTTCCAGCCAGCGGATCCCTTCGTTACGCAATGAGTCGTCATGCGCGCTGAGCAACGCTTCACCCAGTGCCGACTGCGCCGGCACCGAACCACTGCGTGCCAACTGCCGCAACTGCCGCAGTGCTTCGGGCTCCATCGCCTGCACGACCATCGCGCGCCACGATTCCAGTTGCGTGGCATCCACAGCAGGTACCTGTCGTGCGTGCGACAGCCAGCCGCCCAAGGCCACGATGATCGCCAACGCGGCGGCCACCGTGAGCATCGGCACCGACTGGCGCGGGGTTTCGATGGCCGGTGCACCAGCCCATGCGGAACGAAGAGAAGGCATGGTCGGCTCCTGCTTATTGCGTCAGATCGATCTGGTACAGCGACAGACCCTTGTTGGTGCCGTCATCTGCCTGATACAGCGTGATGCCGTTGATGTTTGCGGCGGCTGCCGACGTCAACTTGCCGGCTGCCGACGAGAACACCACCGTTGCGGACGACGTCGCTAGTTTCGTGAAGCGCCAGCTGCGTTGCGAGCCATTGGTTGCACGCTGCACGCTGCCGATCTTCTTGATGTAGCTGATCAGCACATCGCGGTTGGCATCCGGTGATGCATAGATCGTCTTGCTGCCATCCAGACCGGGGAAGTTGCCACCGCCGCTCGCACGGTAGTTGTTGGTGGCCACGATGAACTGACCTGCCGGATCAATCGGTGCGCCCTTGTACTGCAGGTTCTTGATGCGGCTGCCCACGGCTTGCGTGACATCGATCTCATACGTCAGGTTCGGGTCGGTGAACATGTCGAAGTTGTAGCCCGGGAACGAGCTCACCAGCTTCTGCACCGTCGCGCTGGTCGGGTCGATGGTGTTGAAGCGCTTGGCCGCCGTTTCCAGCCAGTTCTTGATGTCGGAGCCTGCCACCTTCACGG
This sequence comes from Ralstonia insidiosa, assembly GCF_008801405.1. Lineage (NCBI taxonomy): Bacteria > Pseudomonadati > Pseudomonadota > Betaproteobacteria > Burkholderiales > Burkholderiaceae > Ralstonia > Ralstonia insidiosa. The sequence continues at coordinate 334,098 of NZ_VZPV01000001.1, forward strand.
CGTAGATCGTGTTCGGATACAGGTACAGGTCGGCCGCGTTGTTGATCGCCAGCGGGCCGGCGGCCACATCGGTGTAGTCCGTGCCGCCACCAAAGCCGCTCTTGAACGGCGCGCTGACCGACAGCACCGGCAGCGAAGCGTACTGCGGCAGGTTGGCCTGGACGTAGTCCGACACATACTTGGCCTGCGCCTGGTTGACGATCTCGATCGCACCCGGGTCACCCACATCGGCAAAGTACGTGTTCATGTTGAAGTCGGTGCTGCCCACCGGCGTCTTCACGTAGTTGATCGTTGCCTGGTGTTCGGTGGCAATCGCAGCGGAGACGGCCGGGTCAGCGGCCACGTAGGTTTTGTCGGCGTTCTGGATCGAACGCGCTTCCACCGTGGTCTGCGTCTTGTCGACGACCCAGTTCGTGCCGTTATACGAGAGGCCCAGCTTGATCACGCCCAGGTGCTTGCCCCAGTAGTTGGCCATCACCGTCGGCACGCCGTTCACGGTGCCGGCTGCTTTGTCCACACCCGGCAGGTTGAACTGATAGACCGTGCTCTTTGCATCCGGGAAGAGCTGGTGTGAGTGGCCGATCAGCATCGCGTCGATGCCGGGCACGGTCGACAGCCACCAGCTGCCGTTTTCCATCGTCGGCGAATACGTCGAGTTGTCCAGCCCGCCGTGCGAGATCGCGACGATCAGGTCCGCGCCCTTCGCCTTCATCTCGGGGATGTACTTGGCCGCTGTTTCCTTGATGCCGACGGTGTAGACCTTGCCATCGAGCCAGCGCTTGTCCCACGCGGTGATGGTGGGCGGCGTGAAGCTGATGATGCCGACCTTGACGGGTGCGCTGACGGTGCTGCCGTCCGGTGCCGTGGCCGTCACCGTCTTGGTGATGATGGTGTACGGCTGGAACAGCGGCGCGTTGGTCTTCGCGCTCATCACGTTGGCCAGCACCTGCGGGAAGGCCGGGCCCGCGCATTTGGTCTGCGCAGACGGGTCCGGCATGCCGGTCACGTTGAACGTATTGCCCGTGACTTGCGACAGGTATGGCAGGCCGTAGTTGAACTCGTGGTTGCCGATGCCGCCGCCGTCGTACTTGGCGGCGTTCATCACCTTGTAGATCGCCAGCGTCTGGCCGCACGTGACCGGGCTTACCATGGCCTGGTAGTCCGACAGTGCGGTGCCCTGGATGGTGTCGCCGTTGTCCAGCAGCAGCGTGTTGGGGAATTGCGACCGCGCCTGGCTGATGAGCGTCGACACGCGCTCGAAGCCGAGCGAGTTATCAGCGGCCAGCTTGAAGTAGTCGTACGACAGCACATTGGTGTGCAGGTCGGTGGTTTCCAGCACGGCCAGCGTGGCTTTGGTGCCGGTAGGTGCAGCGGCGGCCGGTGTGGGGTTGCCACCCGTGCCGGCGTTGTTGGTGGGGTTGTCGTCACCGCCACCGCAGGCGGCCAGTGACAGCGACAAAAACGCAGCAAGCGGCAACGCCGCTGAGTACAACGGTCGGACTCGCATGAACTTCTCCCTGAAGGTTCTTTTTTGGTATGCGAACTGCGAACGGCAGACTACGGACTGCTTGAGGAACAGCTGAAGGCGCGTACGTGATCGTTTGCGTGACAAACGAAAACGCAAGCGAGAGAACGGATGACTGGGGCCGGGGGGCTGGTCGGGCTCTCGAAGCCAGCGAGTATCGGAAGGGTGCGTGACGAAGCTGTGACTGCCGGATGACAAATCAGCGTGAACCTTACGGCCGAAGACGTGCGCCAGCTGCGGATCTCCGCCGGATGGGGGATCGGCGGGGTCAAAAATTTCGGGACGTTTCGTCAACAACGTTAGAATGGGCCCATTTTTCCGCGTAGCCGTTCTATGTCCCAGAAGAAAGCGCCGCTGTTCGAGATCCGCAGCGGCTCCGTCGATGCCCTGCTGCTGTCGCCGCGCACCGCCGACTTGGACGCTCTGACCGCCGAGCTCACGCGACGCTTTGCCGACACGCCGGAGTTCTTCTCCAATGACGTGATCGCCATCGACGTGCGCCGCCTGGCCGAGGACGAACGCCTTCCCATCGACCGTCTGGTGGAGACCCTCACCACGTTGCGTGCCCGCGCGATCGGTGTGGTAGCCGACCCCGAGCAGGCCGAGTGGGCACAGGCCTTTGGCTTGCCGCTGCTCGACAGCCACGGCCGCCGCCCGCGCGGCGAGAAGGATGCGAAGGATGGCCAGGATGCGACTGAGCATGCCCAGGCCGCCGAAGCGCCGTCGTCTGAGGCAGTAGCGCCTGCCCCTTCCGCTCCCCCCGTCGATGCCGTAGCCATGCAGCCCGGCACCATGGTCATTGACCGCCCCCTGCGTTCCGGCCAGCGCATCTATGCGCGTGGCGACCTGGTGGTGCTGGACATCGTGAGCGACGGCGCCGAGGTGATCGCCGAAGGCAACATCTACGTGTATGCCTCGCTGCGCGGTCGCGCGCTGGCAGGCGTCAAGGGCAACCTGGATGCGCGCATCTTCTGCACGTGCCTGGAGCCCCAACTGATTTCCATCGCCGGCATCTACCGCACCGGCGAAACCCCGTGGCCGGACGCCTACGCCAGCAAGCCTGCGCAGGTCCGGCTCACGGACAACACGTTGGTTTTTGAACCGTTGCGGATGAAATGACACGCTGCATGCGTGCCGAGCGATTTAACTTTTAGAGTTACGAGCCATGACCAAGATCATCGTTGTCACTTCCGGCAAGGGCGGCGTCGGCAAGACGACCACCAGCGCGGCGTTTTCCGCGGGCCTCGCGCTGCGCGGCCACAAGACCGCCGTCATCGACTTCGACGTCGGCCTGCGCAACCTCGACCTCATCATGGGTTGCGAGCGTCGCGTGGTGTATGACCTGATCAACGTGATCCACGGTGAGGCCAACCTGAACCAGGCCCTCATCAAGGACAAGAAGTGCGAGAACCTGTTCATCCTCCCCGCTTCGCAAACGCGCGACAAGGATGCGCTCACGCGTGACGGCGTCGAGAAGGTGATCGAGGGCCTGAAGGAAATGGGCTTCGAATACATCGTCTGCGATTCGCCCGCCGGTATCGAATCGGGCGCGCTGATGGCGATGTACTTTGCTGATGAAGCCATCGTCGTGACGAACCCGGAAGTGTCGTCCGTGCGTGACTCGGATCGCATCCTGGGCATCCTGTCGTCCAAGTCGCGCCGTGCGGAGCAGAGCAAGGAGCCGATCAAGGAACACCTGCTGCTCACGCGCTACAACCCGAAGCGGGTGTCCGAAGGCGAGATGCTGTCGCTGTCGGACATCCAGGAAATCCTGCGCATCAAGCTGATCGGCGTGATTCCGGAATCGGAAGCCGTGCTGCAAGCCTCCAACCAGGGCCTGCCCGCCATCCACCTGGAAGGCACCGACGTGGCGAATGCCTACCACGACGTGATCGACCGCTTCCTGGGCAAGGAGAAGGAGCTGCGCTACGTCGAGTACAACAAGCCGGGCTTCCTGCAACGCCTGTTCGGCGGCGGAAAATAAAGGAGACGCACACCCATGTCGATTCTGTCTTTCCTGCTGGGCGAGAAGAAGAAGACTGCAAGCGTCGCCAAGGAACGCCTGCAGATCATCCTCGCCCATGAACGCACCGCCAGCGGGGCCCCCGCTGACTACCTGCCTGCGCTGCAGCGCGAGCTGGTGGCCGTGATCTCGAAGTACGTGAAGATCGGCAACGACGACATCAAGGTCAACCTCGAGCGCCAGGACAACCTGGAAGTGCTGGAGGTGAAGATCGAGATTCCGCAGGCCTAGACCGCCGAAAAACGATTCTGGCGGCCCAGCGCCGACTGGCCGTACCCAAGTACTGTCTGCGTCGGCGCTGAACCGCCAGAACCGCTTCGCTTCGTTTTGCGACGGTCTTTCTCAGCTAGCGCACGCGAATGATGCGGCCCGCCGGCGCTTCCGGTGCGGCCGGCATCGGCCCCACGTAGGCCGCGCGTGGGCGGATCAACTGCCCTGCTGCGCGCTGCTCCAGCGCGTGCGCAATCCAGCCGGCCGTGCGTCCCGCCGCGAACAGGCCAAAGCCTGCACCCTCCGGCAGCCCGAGCACACGCCGGGTGGCCACCAACGCAAAATCCAAAGACGGCCCATCGCCGGTCAGATCGGCCACGGCGTCGATCACCGACTGCAGTCGCTTACGCACTGCGCCCGTCGTCGGCAACTGCGCCAGAATGGCATTCGCCCGCGGGTCGGCCTTGCGATACAGCGGGTGGCCAAAGCCCGGCAGTGCATCGCCGCGATCAAGCCGACGGCGCAAGGCGGTGCTTATCGACCGCTCCCCTTCCAGCTCGCTCAGCAATGCCTCCACGCGTGCCGTGGTGCCTCCGTGCAGGCCGCCAGTGAGCGCAGCCAGCCCCGCACTCACGACAGCGCCCAGGCTGGCACCCGTTGAGGCGACAACCCGTGCCGCAAAGCTCGACGCATTGAGTTCGTGATCGGCGCAGAGCACCAGTGCGACGCGGATAGCCTCGGCGGCTTGCGCGTCGACGCCCCACGCTTGCTGGCATTGCAGATGCACGGGCACGGCATCGGGCTTGCGGCCCAGCATGGCGGCAAACGCCACGCGCAGCAGTGAACCAGCATCGCGTGCCGTGCGAGCGGAGTCCTGACGCCATGCGGCTTCGTCCAGCGCTGGCAGCGCGAGCGTGCACAGCGCCATGCAGCGCTGGCGGATGTCGGCATCTGCCAAGGAGGCCAGCGCCGCGTACCAGCTCTTCGGCAGCACGGGCGCAGGCGCATCAAACGCTGCCGCTTCATCGCATTGCCAGAGCCGCGCGGCAACGGCTTCCAGCGTGGCGTGTTCCGCCAGCTCCAGTGCCGGTGTGCCGCGATAGAACAGCCGCCCGTTGTCGATGAGCGTGATGGCCGATTCCATGACCGGCAGGCCCCAGTCCAGCGCGTGGCGCACCACCTGGCGCGGGCGGCGGCCCCCCGCACGCTGATCGGCCAGGCGCGTCACGTCGGCTTCGCGATAGCGGCTGCCGCGACCGTCGGGCGCTGGGTAGGCGGCCAGCAGCCCGCGGCTCACGTAGGCGTACAGTGTTGGGCGCGAGATGTTCAGGCGCTGCGCAGCTTCGGCGGCATCGAGGTACTGGGTCATCGCAAGCGTGGTCAGGCGATCGAGGTTGATCAGTTTAGTCAATGTTGACGCTATTGCCACCGCAGGACTGTAATGCGTGCACCCTCTTTCCGCGGAGTCCTGTCATGTCGTCACCTGTTGCTGATGCGGTTGATCCTTCCATGCAGACCCTCACCTCGACTGAAGCCCTCGCCCAACTGTGGAGCACGCTCGGCCGGCCCGCCGATGCGCTGTCCCGCGTGACGTTGACGGGCGCCGCTGCGCTGCCTTCGTCCTTTGCGGTGAACACGCTGGCGCAGAGCGTCATCGCCGCGTCGGCGTTGGCGGCCGCGCAGGTCGATACCCTGCGCACCGGGCGTCAGCAGACCGTGTCGGTGGACATGCGTCATGCCGCGCTGGAGTTCCGCTCCGAGCGCTACTTCCGTGTCGACGGCCAACTGCCACCCGAACCGTGGGACAAGATCGCCGGGCTGTACCGCTGCAGCGATGGCCGCTGGGTGCGCCTGCATACCAACTTCCCGCATCACCGTGATGGCGTGCTCAAGCTGCTCGGCTGCGCGTACGACCGCGATGCGGTGGCCGCTGCGTTGGGCCAGTGGAAGGCCGAAGCGTTTGAGGAAGCTGCCGCGCAGGTCGGCATGGTGGTCGCTGCTGCACGCACGTTTGACGAGTGGGATCGCCACCCGCAAGGCATGGCCGTGGCGGGCCAACCGCTGATGACCATCGAACGCATCGGCGATGCCCCGCCCGAACCGCTGGCCGTGCACGCCGATGGGCGGCCGTTGTCCGGCGTGCGCGTGCTGGATGTCACGCGCGTGATTGCCGGCCCGGTGTGCGGCCGGACGTTGGCGGCACATGGGGCGGACGTCTTGCTCGTTACCGCGCCGCACCTGCCGGCCATCCCGTCGCTGGTGGTCGATACCGGGCGCGGCAAGCGCTCCGCGCAACTGGACTTGCGCGATGCGGCCGACGCCGCGCAATTGCGCACCCTGCTGCGCGATGCCGACGTCTTCGTGCAGGGCTATCGACCCGGCGGCGTGGCTGCGCTCGGCTTCAGTCCCGAGCAAGCGGCTGCGGCACGCCCTGGCATCGTCTACGTGAGCCTGTGTGCGTACGGCTATGAGGGGCCGTGGGCGAATCGCCGTGGGTTCGATTCATTAGTGCAGACCGCCAGCGGCTTCAACTGGGCTGAAGCGGAAGCCGCCGGCCAGAACAGGCCGTACCCACTGCCTGCCCAGGCGCTGGACCACGGCACGGGCTACCTGATGGCTGCGGGTGCCATGACGGCACTCACCCGCCGCATGACCGAAGGCGGCAGCTGGCACGTGCGCGTGTCGCTTGCGCAAACGGGGCACTGGCTGCGCGGCCTCGGTCGCGTGGCGAATGGCTTCGACGTGCCGGACCCGCGCTACGAAGATGTCGGTGGTTATCTGGAGACCACGCCGTCCGGCTTTGGCACGCTGACGGCGATGCGTCACGCGGGGCAGCTTTCCGACACGCCACCGCATTGGGCGCTGCCCGCCGTGCCGCTGGGGACACATCCCGCGCGGTGGTAGGATTCGCGCCTTACCCTTGTTTCTGCCGCCCGTGCGCCGGAGCTTTCTGGCGCACTTGGCCTGTCCATGCTCAGCTATCGCCACGCCTTTCACGCCGGCAACCATGCCGATGTCCTCAAGCACGCCGTCGTGACGCAGTTGCTCGACTACCTGACGCAGAAGGACAAGCCGTTCTGGTACATCGACACGCACTCCGGCGCCGGCCTCTACGCGCTGGACCACGAGTGGGCGCAGAAGAAGGCCGAGTTCGACACCGGCATCGGCCCACTATGGCGCGCCGCCGCCGCGGGCGAGCCGATGCCCGCATTGCTCGATGCCTACCTCGACCAGGTGCGCGAGCTGAACCCGAAGGGCGATCTCAAGCACTACCCCGGATCGCCGTGGCTGGCCTGGCAGATGCTGCGCGATGCCGATCGCCTGCGCCTGTTCGAGCTGCACAGCACCGAGATCAAGGTGCTGTCCAACAACTTCCGCGGTGCGGGCCGCCGGGTCATGCTGTACGACGGCGACGGCTTTGCCGGCATCAAGGCGATCCTGCCCCCGCCGCCGCGCCGCGCCGTGGTGCTGATCGACCCCTCGTTCGAAGACAAGCGGGACTACGCGCGCACTGTGCAGGCCCTGCAGGACAGCCTGCAGCGCTTTGCCACCGGCATGTATGCGGTCTGGTATCCGCAGGTGCAACGGCGTGAATCGGTGCAGCTGCCCGCGCAGCTGAAGCGGCTGGGAGCAAGCGACTGGCTGCACGTGACCTTGACGGTCAAGCAACCGGTGGCGGGCGGCCTGGGCTTGCACGGCAGCGGCATGTTCATCGTCAACCCGCCGTGGACGCTCAAGGCGCAGCTGGAAGAAGCCATGCCTACGCTGGTCCGCCTGCTCGGCCAGGACAACGCCGCCAAGTTCACGCTCGAAGCCCAGACAAGCTAAGCATCGCGGCCCCATGTCACTGCCCTGCCACATGGGTGTGCTACCTACTCGGGCGTATGCTTGAACATGCGTCGCCCCCGGGGCGGCGTGCCCCATTCAGTTGGCAGTAGGACGGCAGGAGCAACACACCATGAGTGAACGCGACGCAGCGCGACAGGCGCGGCTGCAGGAAGACCTCCTCGACACCCTGGACGAGGAGCTGGAAATGGAAATCGACGACCACCTGCTCGGCGGCGAGAGCATCAGCGAAGAGTCTCGCGAGACTCGACGCATGTACTTCCGCGAGCTGTTCCGCCTGCAGGGCGAGCTGGTCAAGCTGCAGGACTGGGTGATCGAGACCGGCCACCGGCTGGTGGTGATCTTTGAAGGGCGCGACGCCGCCGGCAAGGGGGGCGCCATCAAGCGCATCACCCAGCGGCTGAACCCGCGCGTGTGCCGCGTGGCCGCGCTGCCCGCTCCCACCAACCGTGAACGCACGCAGTGGTACTTCCAGCGCTACGTGGCGCACCTGCCCGCCGCCGGCGAGATCGTCCTGTTCGACCGCAGCTGGTACAACCGCGCCGGCGTCGAACGCGTGATGGGCTTCTGCACCGACGAGGAATACGAAGAGTTTTTCCGCTCCGTGCCCGAGTTCGAGAAGATGCTCGTGCGCTCCGGCATCCAGATCGTCAAGTACTGGTTCTCGGTGACGGACGAAGAGCAGGAAGTGCGATTCCAGAGCCGTATCGACGATCCGCTCAAGCAGTGGAAACTGAGCCCCATGGATCTGGAAAGCCGCCGCCGCTGGGAAGACTACACGCGCACCAAGGAAGCGATGCTGGAGCGCTCGCACATTCCCGAATCGCCATGGTGGGTGGTGCTGGCCGATGACAAGAAGCGCGCGCGCCTGAACTGCATCGACCACCTGCTCCGCCAGGTGCCGTATCACCCGGTGCCGCACCCGCCGGTGGTGCTGCCCGAGCGCGTGCACCACGCGGAATACATCCGCCACCCGGTGCCCGACGAGATGATCGTCCCGAACGTCTACTGAGGCACCGGTACCAGCAACAACGCCAGCGCGCTGTGCGGGTTCAGAAGATTGCCTTGAACACCCAGTACAGCGCGCCTGCCAGCACGATCGACGCGGGTAGCGTCAGCACCCATGCCAGCAGCAGGCTGCGCACCGTATTCCACTGCAGCCCCGAGCCGTTGGCAGCCATGGTGCCCGCCACACCCGACGACAGCACATGCGTGGTCGACACCGGCAGACCATACGCATCGGCCGCGCCAATCGTCGCCATCGCCACCAGTTCAGCTGAGGCGCCCTGCCCATACGTCAGGTGCTGCTTGCCGATCTTCTCGCCCACCGTCACGACGATGCGCTTCCAGCCCACCATCGTGCCCAGGCCCAGCGCAATCGCCACCGCCACCTTCACCCACGTGGGGATGAACTTGGTGGCGTGATCGAGCTGCTGCTTGTAGTTGTCGATGACAGCCTGATCGCTCTTGCTGATGGCGGGTTGGCCATTCTTCTTGAGCAAGCGGATGGTCTCGGAGACCAGGTACATGTTGTTGCGGACGTTATCCACCTCGTTTTGCGGCACGGTGGCCATCGATCCCGTCTGGCTGACCTGTGCGGCAATGGTGTCCGCCAGTGCCTGCACGGCGGGCAGCGTGGCTGGCGTGAGCGTGCGTGACTGCACGTAGGTCTGCACATCCGCACGCGGGTTGGCCGACGGCGCCACACCGTTGGCGTACCTGCCGAAGGCGGCCGACGCCTGGTGCGACACGGCCAGGAAGGTTTGCGTCTCGGCCGGCGTCACAGCGCGGTTGAGTGCGTAGACGGTGGGCACCGTACCGATCAGGATCAGCATGACCAGGCCCATGCCCTTCTGCCCGTCATTGGAGCCGTGTGCGAACGACACGCCCGTGCAGGTGAGGATGAGCAGCGCGTGAATCCAGAACGGCGGCGGCTGGTTGCCCTCGGGCTCGGCATAGAGCGCCGGCACGCGCACCAGCGCCTTGAGCAGCAGCAGAAGCAGCGCCGCCAGCAGAAAGCCGATGATGGGCGAGAGCAGCAGGGACTTGCCCACCCCCAGCGCCTGGCTCCAATCCACCCCGCTGGTCCCGTTGGCACCGCGCAGGAGCTGGTTCATGAGCCCCACACCGATGATCGAGCCGATGAGCGTGTGCGAGCTCGACGACGGCAGCCCCAGGTACCACGTCGCCAGGTTCCAGATGATGGCCGCGATCAGCAGCGCAAACACCATCGCAAAGCCCGAGTGGCTGCCGACCTGCAGGATCAGTTCCACCGGCAGCAGTTGCAGGATGCCGAAGGCCACTGCACCGCTGGAGGTGAGCACCCCCGCAAAATTCCACAAGCCCGACCACACCACCGCCAAGTGTGGCGACAGCGAATGCGTATAGATGACCGTGGCCACCGCATTGGCCGTGTCGTGGAAGCCATTGACGAACTCAAAGCCCAGCGCGATCACCAATGCAATGCCAAGCAGGACAAACGGAAACACCGAACTGGCGGCCACGCTTTCCAGGTCGGACACCAGATGGCTGATCACGTAGGCGGCACCGGCCGCCAGGATCAGCAGAAACAGCGCAATGCCGGCATTGCGAAAGCGCGCGGGCACGGCGCCGGGTTGCACGGTAAGGGGATGCGACATGGGGGTCACCAAGGCGGGGCTGGGGGAGTGATCGATTCTAGGAGTCGCCCTGGGCCCGTAGGTGACGGTTTCGTGTCGCGTTTGTTTCCGTTGATTGCCGATGTAGGGACTGGCGTGGCAAGAACCTAGCGGTATGGTCTACACCGTTGGCCGGATCTCGAACCCGGGCACCAGCGCCTCGTCGGTGCCCGGAGCAACGTCCAGTTCGGTGACTTGGGCACCGGCGGGCCCCTCCCACATCCACTCGCGCATGCGCAGCACATTGGCTTCGGGGCCGGCCAGGAAGGCCTCGACCGTGCCGCTTCGACGGTTGCGTACCCAACCCCGCAGGCCCAGCGCGCGGGCCATGTCGGCACAGGCTGCTCGATAGCCCACACCCTGCACACGGCCCTGTACGGTAACGATCACTTGTTCGATGGCGGACATGGAGCGGCTCCAGGCAGGCGGCGGGCAGAATGTTGGAAGAATGATGACAAACCAACGTTGTCGCATCTCTGTCACATTTCTGGAATGTGACGTAGGCAGACTGACAACCGCACGGCGAGATCGGGCGTTACGCAAGGTAAACTAGGCGGCTTGCCGCCGGGTGCCAAGCGCCGCGCCCTGCCACCCACGCCACGTATCGCGCCTTGGTCCAGACAGCGGGCCTCATGACTTTCGTCAGCGCGACTTGTTCAGCGATTTGTCCCGGTCATTCAAGATGCAGCAAAACGACAACGAAACCACCGTCCGGGGCCCCTTCGGTGCCAATTTTGGCGTCAACATCAGCAACCTGTTGACGGCGCCGCCCAACCGCTTTGACCTGGCGCTGCTGCCCATCATCCTGGCCGCCATCGTGCTCGTGGCGTTTGCCGCCAAGCAGATGAACGTGCCGTACACGCCCGGCGAGACGCAACTGGACGTCAGCCTGGACGTGGCGCAACTGCCCTACTACCTGCTGCGCACCAGCATCCGCATGCTGCTGGCACTGGGCGCCTCGCTGGCGTTCTCGTTTGCGTTTGCGGCCATTGCCTCCAAGAACCGCACGGCCGAGAAGGTGATGGTGCCGGCGCTGGACATTCTGCAATCGATTCCGGTGCTGGGCTTCCTGTCGATTACCGTCACGGGTTTCATTGCGCTGTTCCCGGGCAACCTGGTGGGCGTGGAATGCGCGGCCATCTTCGCCATCTTCACGTCGCAGGCGTGGAACATGGCGTTCTCGCTGTACCAGTCGTTTCGCACCATCCCGACCGATCTGGAAGAGGCGGCCACCGTGTTCCGCCTGTCGAAGTGGCAGCGCTTCTGGCGCCTGGAGGTGCCGTTCGCCATGCCGGGCCTGCTGTGGAACATGATGATGTCGATGTCGGGTGGGTGGTTCTTTGTGGTGGCATCGGAAGCCATTTCCGTGTCGGGCCACGACATCAAGCTGCCGGGCATCGGTTCGTACATCTCGCTGGCGATCCAGCAGCAGAACTTGGCCGCCATCGGCTGGGCCATCCTGACGATGCTGATCGGCATCCTTCTGTACGACCAATTGCTGTTCCGCCCGCTGGTGGCCTGGGCAGACCGCTTCCGCTTCGATGCGATGTCGTCGGAGCGCGAGCCGCAATCCTGGCTGCTGGATCTGCTGCGCCGCTCCGAGTGGGTCAAGGCGCTGCTGGAGCGCACCGCTGCGCTGGCCGAGCGCACGCTCTCCTGGGGCGCCGAGCGCACCCGGCCGACGGCCAGCAGCAGCAACGGCTTTGCGCGCTTCCCGTGGTGGAACCGCGTGGCCGACGTCATCATCATCCTGGCTGCGTTGGCCGCCGTCGTGCACATCCTCCAGTTCGTGCGTTCCGAGGTGGGCTGGGCCGAAGTGGGCCACGTGCTGTGGCTTGGCTTCCTGACCATGACGCGCGTGATTTTGCTGATTGCGTTGGCCGCAGTGATCTGGGTGCCGATCGGCATCCGCATCGGCCTGAACCCGAACGTGGCGCGCATCGCGCAGCCGGTGGCGCAGTTCATGGCGGCCTTCCCGGCCAACCTGATGTTCCCGCTGGCGGTGATGCTCATCGCACGCTTTTCGCTCAACCCGGAAATCTGGCTCTCTCCGCTGATGATTTTCGGCACGCAGTGGTACATCCTGTTCAACGTGATTGCCGGTGCGACAGGCATTCCGACCGAACTGCGGCTGGCCGCGCGCAACTTCGGCCTGCGCGGCTGGCTGCTGTGGAAGCGCTTCCTGATTCCCGCGGTGTTCCCCAACCTGCTCACGGGCCTGGTGACGGCCGCGGGTGGTTCGTGGAACGCCAGCATCGTCTCCGAATACGTCACGTGGGGCGACCGCACGCTGGTGGCCACGGGCCTGGGCAGCTACATCGCCGAGATGACATCGAAGGGTGACTTCCCGCGCATTGCGCTGGGCATTGTGGTGATGAGCCTGTTCGTGGTCGGCTTCAACCGCCTGCTGTGGAACCGCCTGTATGACATCGCGCAAGAGCGCACCCGCCTGTAAGCCGACGCGCTTGTAATCCGACTACCTAGCAGAGAGCATCAACATGGCCACCAACGGCGAATCTGTCATCGAGCTGCGCGGCGTCTCGAAAATCTTCCGCACCGCAGACCACACCGACCGCTCGGTGCTCGAGGGTTTGGATATCAACATCCGCGAGGGCGAGATCGTCGCCATGCTGGGCAAGTCCGGCTCGGGCAAGTCGACCCTGCTGCGCATCATGGCGGGCCTGGTGCGTGCCGACCGTGGCCAGGTGCTGTTCCGCGGGCGTGAGTACAGCGGCCCGGTGCAGGGCATTGCGATGGTGTTCCAATCGTTCGCGCTGTTCCCGTGGCTGACGGTGCAGCAGAACGTGGAACTCGGTTTGGAAGCGCAGGGCGTGCCCAAGGCTGAACGTGAAGAGCGCGCCGAGCAGGCCATCGACCTGATCGGCCTGTCCGGCTTCAACAGCGCCCTGCCGCGCGAGCTGTCGGGCGGTATGCGCCAGCGCGTGGGCATTGCGCGCGCACTGGTGACCGAGCCTGACCTGCTGCTGATGGACGAAGCATTCTCCGCACTCGACGTGCTGACCGGCGAGAACCTGCGCGACGAAATGCTCGACCTGTGGGAAGACCGCCGCACCAAGATCAAGGCCATCCTGATCGTCTCGCACAACATTGAAGAGGCGGTGATGATGGCGGACCGCATCGTCATCCTCTCCAGCGACCCGGGGCGCATCCGTGCCGAAGTGCGTGTGCCCTTCCCGCGCCCGCGCAATCGTGACTCGGCTGCTGTGCGCAACCTCATCGACGAGGTGTACGGCCTGATGACCTCGCCCGAGCGCGTGGGTGTGCACGTGGGCGCCGAGTCTGCTGCGCAGCAACTGGCCTACCGCCTGCCGGAAGCCGAGATCGGCCAGATGGAGGCCATTCTCGACCTGCTGGTCGAAGCGCCGTTCAACGGCCGCGCCGACCTGCCGCACCTGGCCGAAGAAGCCGGCGTGACTGACGATGACCTGCTCCCCGCCTGTGAAGCGCTGGCCCTGCTGCAGCTTGCCACCATCGAGCGCGGCGACATCATCGTCACGCCGTTCGGCAAGACCTACATGGAAACTGAACCGCCCGAGCGCAAGGTGCTGTTCGGCCAGAAGCTGCTCGAACAGGTGGCCCTGGCCTCGCACATCCGTGCCGAGCTGGAGGCCAACGAAGACGGCGAGATTCGCGAAGAGCAAGTCCTGCGCGAGCTGGAGGCCTACCTCAAGCCCGAGGAAGCCGAACGCGTGCTCAAGATCGGTATTGAATGGGGCCGCTACGGCGAGGTGTACGAATACGTGTACAACACCGGCATGCTGACCCTGCCCCGTGAAGAGCGCGAGGAACGTGAAGAGCGTGAAGCGCAGGAAGGTGGGGATGGGGCGGCCGGGGCGTAAGACGGTGCTCACGTCGTTCCCCTGAACAAGAGCCGCGCGATGCGGCTCTTGTCCTATCCAGGCGTGGTTCACGCGGTGCGACGGTTTGCCGCCAACGCAGATTCAACGGTTGCCTCGACAAGGAAGGTCTCGAAAAAGCGCGCCTGGCCGCACGCTTCAACCGGATGCGGATCGGCAGCACGCCTGGGGGTAAAACGGCCGGCAACACCCCCCTGCCGCCGATCTGGATACCGATGCTGTTTTGCGGTGTAATACCGCGCATCCGCACATGCTGGCGCTGTCCACACAGGGACGCCCGGCAGCCTCATTGGCCATCATGCATTTCGCCCGCACCCGCAAAAGACTGACCGCCTGGCTTGGCCTGGTGGCGATGGTGCTCGTGCTGTTTGTGCCAACGGTGAGCCAGGCGCTGGAGGCGCAAGCGCTGCAGGCGTTTGAGCAGGCTGCGCCGCTTTGTGAAGCCAAACCGTCAGCTGCCGCCAGCACCGCCCTGCCCATCGGGCACGAGATGCCAGCCGGCCACCACCATGCGGCCTGCGGCTACTGTGATCTGCTGGCAGACCACGTGCTGGTGCCGACAACCCTTCCGCCGATGGCGGAGCCGGCACCCACCCATGCAACGGCATGGCCCGCGGAACCCGGTCGTCTGGCCGCGCATCAAGCGCGCCATGCCGGGCGGCCGCGCGACTCACCCTTCCTCCTCTGACCACGTCAAACCAGGGCTGCGACTGCACAGCGCACTCGCGCCCGGCTCGAGCCGTTTTCAGACAAGACGCCGTGCGGCGCACCGACTATTGATCAGGGTGCGCACGTACGCATCAGCGTGAGGAACACCCATGACAACACCATCCAACATGCTCCGGCGCGCGGCACTGCTCGCCTGCGCTGCCGGTATGTTTGCACCCATCGCAGCGCAGGCATGCGCCACCTGTGGTTGCTCGCTCAGCACCGATGCCGCGATGGGCTATTCGGCCATCCCGGGCTGGCGCATCAGCTTCGACTACACCTACCTCCCGCAGAACCAGTTGCGCAGTGGCACCCACGCAGTCACGCCGGCACAGGCCGCCAGCATCAACGACGCGGGCGGCAACCAGGAGGTCGAGCACCAGACCATCAACCGCTACATCAACCTCGGCATCAACTACAGCCCAAACAGCAGCTGGAACTTCAGCGCGATCGTGCCGTATGTGGACCGCAGCCATACCACTTACGGCGCGGTCACGTCGGATCAGCTCACGCCGGACAACCTGAGCGGCGCCACCGCCAGCGGCTTGGGCGACATCAAACTGATCACCAGCTATCAGGGCTTTCTGCCGACGCACAACCTGGGCGTGCAGCTGGGTATCAAGCTGCCGACCGGCCGCTACGGCGGGCAAAACGTGCTGACCGGCAACACTGTCGGGCGCAACCCGGTGTTCTTCAACAGCGGCCCGAACGCGGCGGGCGGGCAGGCACTGGATACCAGCCTGCAGCCCGGTACAGGCAGTACCGATGTGATCCTGGGCGCCTACTACTACCAGCCCGTCAGCCAGGACTTCGATGCCTTCATCAACGGCCAATTCCAGGCCGCCGTGCATCAGCGTTTGAACGAGACTGGGGCGGATTTCCGTCCGGGCAATCTCGCCACCATGAGCTTTGGCGTGCGCTACGAGGCGAATCCGCACATCGTGCCGCAACTGCAGTTCAACGTGACGCGCAAGAACGCTGACAAGGGCGCGCTGGCTGATACCACCAACACGGCAGGGACGGTGGTCTACCTGTCGCCGGGCGTGACGGTGAGCGTGGCGCATAACGTGCAGATCTATGCGTTCCTGCAGAAGGCGCTCTACAGCAACCTGCAGGGGTATCAACTCTTCCCGCGTTGGTCGGGCACGGTCGGAGCCAGCTATGCCTTCTGATCGAGCATGGTCGCGGCGCGCGTGGCTGCAGACGGCCGGTGCGGCGGCGCTGGGTGCCGGGCTGGGCAGTCCAGCTCACGAGGCACACGCCGCAAGTCTTGAAGTCGGCCGGCCGGCGCCGGCGCTGGTGCTGCGCACGATCGACGGGCACAGCATCTCCACCGAAGACCTGCGTGGCCACGTCGTGATCCTGACCTTCTGGGCGACATGGTGCGGCCCGTGCCACCAGGAGCTGCCCTTGCTTTCCGACTACGCAGCAAAACACGCTGACCGGGGCCTGCGCGTTCTCGGCTTCAGCCTGGATGAGCCGGCCTCATTGCCCGCGGTGCGGGAGATGGCAGCGGCCTGGAGTTTTCCCGTGGGGTTGCTCGGCAGCGCCTACGCCGGCGGCTATGGCCGGGTGTGGCGGATTCCGGTCAACTTCACGATCGACCGCAATGGCCTGCTGGCCGACAACGGTTGGGACTCGCGTGAGCCTGCGTGGACGACCGAACGGCTTGAACGCATCGTTACACCGTTGCTGCGTTGACGGGCCAATCGCATGGCGCGTTGGCATGCACGGCGCGCCAATAAAAACGGGCCGGAGACGCACTCCGGCCCGGTCAACGACGCAACGTTGGGCAACGCCGCGTACGAGGGATCGTTACTGCGGCAGGTAGTTGATATACGACAGCGTGCCGTCGGCGTTGGCCTGCGCCAGGCTGACTGCGCCGTTGCTGATCACGGCATTGATCAGGCCCGTGAAGCGCGGGTTGGCGCTACCCACCGGTTGCACGTTGTTCATCCAGAACGTGGGCGATGCCAGCGACTGCGACACCAGCAGCACCTGCCGCGCGTTCGTCATCCAGACCAGTTGCGGCGTGCCCGCGTTGCTGACGATCAGCGGTGCGACTGACAGCATCGGATACTGATCCGCCGTCAGGTTGCCCACGCCGCCCCAGGTCGGGAAGTTGTACGACGGATTGCTCGACGGTGCGCAGAACACCAGCGGGTTTTGCCCCTGAGCCGACTGGCTGTTGCAGCCCGCATACGTGGCGTTGTTGGTGTTCGAGCAGAAGTTGGCAGCCGGGCCGTTGACGAACTGCGGCATCGGGTTGGAACCTGCGCCCACCACGGCAAATGCGCTCCAGCTGTCCGCACCGCCACCCGCGTACTGCGTCGACTGATACAGGTTGTTGTCCTTGCCCAGCACCACGGCCTGCAACTGGCCGCTGTTCTGCAGCAGGAACACATTGAACTCCTGCGCCTGCGGGTTGAACCCGCCGCCCAGCTTCGACCAGTTCGACCAGGTGATGGTCGGGGCTACGGCGGTCTGGTACGCGTGCCACAGGTTGCCGCTGGTATCGAGCGAGAACGCTTCCAGCCGCTGGTTGGAGTTGACCGCCAGCACCGGCGCGCCGGTAAAGGTGGTCGGCGTACCGCCGCCGATGGTCGTCCACGGCGTGTACGAGCCGATGAACGGGTTGATGTACGACACCTGCACCTGCCCTGCCTGCATCAGACCGATGACCGCGATGGTGCCGTTGGGCGACGGTGCCACAGACGGGTTGAACTGCAGCGTGCCGCCCCACTTCGACCAGCTCCCGCTTTCACCCGAGGTAGCCACCGTGCACATGCCCAGCGTGTTGTCGGTATTGCGCGTGAAGACGTACATCGAGCCGCCGTAGAAGATCTGCTGCGGCGTACCGCGGAACGCACCGCCCAGGTTGGCCCAATCCGTCGTGGCGGCCAGGCTCACTGCAGACAAATCGACTTCCGTAAATTCAAAAGGCTTGTTCATGTTCAACGTCTCCGGTCTGTGAGAGCTGCACCTGCCGGCCGTCGGGCGCAGAAAATAGTGGCGACCTGATCTGGGGGTAATGCCGGCGCCGTAATGTTGCTCGATGAAATCAGAAAGTTATAGCGACATAATCCCGTTGGATTTCATTTCAATAAATCCGATGGAAGCGCGGTGATATTCAAGGTGAAAAATGTCGGCGCGCACGAATCCGCATTCCAGTTCCGTCTGGAATGTATGCATCCATAACAAACTGCCGTGCGTGCTTCAGGCGCCGCCTGTCGTGCGGCGTGTGAATCCCACTCCCTTGGCGTTAGGGCCAGCCCATGCGTTGTGCGGGGTGCGTGCTCTGTGCGATCTGTTTTCCGAGAAACAGCGCTTATTCTGTGAAGCGAGGGGAAGGTTATGTTGACGCCAACAGGGTTGCAAATTCCGTCGCTTGATTCCTGTTGTGAAGATTATTTATTTGCGAGCGGATTTTTGAGTTAATCGTTTGCCAGATAATGTTTGTCGGCGGAAAGGATGAATGTTTTGATCAACTCGGTTCGGGGGCGAAAGCAGACCCCAACCTTTGGTCGGTTGTAGAGGGTTAGGGCCATTGCTTTACGACCATGCGGGGGTGTCATGCGGCGTGCGCCGGGGCCTGTAAGGATCACCAGCCCCAGCCTGCACCCCTACCGCCTGAGCCAAGGCGAATCCACCGCCCAGAACATCACATCCACTCCCAGATAGTCCTGGGCGAAGCTCACGAACTGGTCGCGTGTGAATGGTTTGCCGGTCTTGGGGTTGACGTAGCGCAGCGTGGGCTCCTGCACCGCCATCGCCACCAGCGGCAGCTTGCCTTTGTATTGATGGAAGAACGGATAGGCGTTCTTCATCTGCGCTTTCTTCCAGGGGACGATGTCCGGCCCGCCAAGGCCGATGCCTTCCTGCGCAGCAGTGGCAAACGTGCGGGACATGTACTGGTGATCGTTATCCCATTCACACGGCCAAAAGTTGACGTACTGCACAACCGCGGACTGATGGAACTGCTGCCGAGCGAAGCGCATGTTCTCCAGCGTGGCGTTGAAGTAACCATCGCAACTGAAGCGCGTCTTGTCACGCTTGCGATCGATGTCGATGGCGGTTTCCGGCAGATTGATCCCCAGGATGCGGCCGTCGAACTGCTTGGCCAGCGCGGTCAGCAGCGCCTGGAAGCGCTGGCGCAATGCCGGATTCCATTGCTGTGCCACCCACCCGCTGCCGCCTGGGTTGACCTCGGAGTCATCGGATTGACGCACCAGTCCGCCGCCATACGCGGGGTCGGTCAGCAGATACGAGGGGATATGGCGCGCAGTGGGCAAGAAGAAACGATCCTGTACCTGCACGAACAGTTGCTTCTTGCGTTGCTGCAGATACGCAAGATCGCGCTCGATGCCGGAGAAGTCGTAGCGGCCCGGCTCAGGCTCCAGTGACTTCCAGCTGTAGACGATTTGCACGCCCTCAATATCGGGGCGTTGCAGCAGCGGCTCGATGCTGGCCAACTCATCGGAGCCGGTGTAGAGAAAATGACGCAGCTCACTGGCTGCCGCACCGGCACACACCCACGTCAGGGCCAGCGCGGCGAACAGGTGTTTTCCGCAAGCAAGGGTGCTGCGCATGACGGACTCTCCATGAATGGGTATGACAAAAGGGAGTCCGCCGTACGCCGGCAAGTTCCTGGCGCACGTCTGTCTGTGACAATTTTGCTGGCCGGATGCAGTCGGGGCGTGATGTGTGTACCGCCCCGATTCCTCCTTCGCTTACTTCCACTTCTCCCCAATCCCCGCCAACCCCGCCTTCTGCAAATCCTCCGCGCTCATCACCACGCGGAACTCACAATCAGCGTTGAACAGCAGGAACCACGGCTCGGCGAGTGCGGGAATCTGCGAGGGCGCATCCAAGTTGACGACGAGCACCGCACCGCGTGTACCAGCTTGTTCCGTGAAGTAAGCGGCTTCGGGTTTGATCGCCGCCATCACACGCGGGATCAACTCGGCGATGGAGCCATCGCGCACGTAGGTGTTGAAGGGCTCGTGCGGGATTCGCACGTTCATGAGCATGCGCATGGTTGTTCTCCTGGGTGCGTTAGCGTGGATTCCACAGCACTGCGTGCAAACCGGAACTGCCAGCCACCTGGCTGCTGGCGCCGCCGGGCAGCGCGCGGCAAAGAGACGTCGCCCCGCACGATGGCTTGGATGTGAGTTGCATGCTGCGCCCCTTTGAGTCGTGGACTCTTTCACGTGCATGGCGCCTTGAAGTGTTCCGGCCTAACGCGTGATGGCCGGAACATGCACGACAGCAGATCGCTGCGACTCGCGTGGTTGGACAACGCAGCAAGCGGGCGCCACCCCATATGGGTGAACCCGGTATCGCACATTCAAAACGGGACTTGGCAACGCCGCCGTGCGCGATGCAAAAGTCGCGCCACAGGTTGTGCTGTCAGGTCTTGCGACTGGCGTGCCAGCAAGGGGCGCGTGTTTCGCGTCGAAACCTTTGCAGATCTGAAACACCCGTGTGGACAGCTGTTGTGGATAACCGCTGTGGACAACTTGTGGGGATAACATTCGTTCTTTGGATAGCAGCACTTAGCCTCAGGCCACCATGACGGTACGCACCACCATTCGAAGAGCAAGCCAAGCCGATGCCGCCACGTTGTGCGCCGCTGAAAAGGCCACCGCACTCACCCCGGGGCTGCTGGTGTCACAACCTCACGAGCTGCAGGTTGAGGCATTCGAACAAAAGATCGCGCTGCTTGAGCAGGACGGGCTGTACCTCGTGGCAGAGCACGAGGGCACCCCGATCGGGCACGCGTTTCTGGAGCCGATGACGCTCATCGCGCTCTCTCACGTCTTCAGTCTCACGATCGTCGTCCACCCCGGTCACCTCGAGCGCGGGGTCGGCACTGCTCTCATGACCGAATTGATAGCGTGGGCGGAAAGCCATCCCCGCATCGAAAAGATAGAGCTTCGAGTCCGGGCGACGAATGCTCGTGCCATTGCCTTGTACAAGCGCTTTGGATTTGTGGAAGAAGGACGGTTCGAGAAGCGCATACGGCTGCCCGACGGGTCGTATATTGCTGATCTGTCCATGGCGCGGTTTGTTCGTCAATCTGGCTCGTAGCATTCGTCCAGCCGGATCACACTGCGACATCTGGGTGGGGTATCAGCGATTGGCATTCTTGCCCGCTACGAGCAACTCACTTCGGCATCGGCTCGTAATGCACCTTGCTGCGCCACTTGCCGTCGACAAGCGTTTCCACGGTGACCTTCATCTTGTCACCCCCACCCTGCGCGTCATCAATACGGCGCTCAACGGCGACGGGCACATCGCGTTCAACGGCGTACACGGTGCGCTCGTGATAGCAGCAACCACCCTTCGCCCACGTGCGTAGACGCTTGTTCTTGGCGTCGACCTCAAAGAACCCGAGTGTTTCGAGAATCAGCTCCGTCATCTTGCTGTTGCGGACAAAGCGCTGCGTGCGCGCGTTGAACAGATAGATGTCGTAGCTCGGGCCACCGTAGCTGCCGTTGTTGCCCGTCTGGATGCCGAAGTCTTCCTGGCCGTCAAAGTTGAAATCGCCCACGTTGATGACGCCCTGATAGTCATAGCGCCGGGCCGAGTTGACCAGCGGCCCTTTGCCCCCTTGCGGTAGCGTGACAAAGACCGCCGGCAGATTGATGGTCTGGCGCACCGTCCGCTGGCCCTTGTCATAGATGAGCAACTGGGCAGGCCCTTCACAGGTTGCATCCCTGTCTGCATTGCTCTCTGGACATGCCTCCAGCATGCGCAGTACGAAATCGTGTTGCTTCGCGATGGTCTTCATTGAAAAGACCGGACCATCAACCGCCGCGCTTGAGCTCGGGAACTCTGGTTGCGATTGCAGTTCATCAATGCGCGCGCGATACGCGGTCTTCAACGCCGCCACATCGATCTCGCCAGACGGCGCACGCTGCTTCAGCCATTCGCGCTGCCCGGCCTTCAACGCATCGGTGTCGGCACCACGCTTGTTCAACGCAGCGCGATACGCATTTGCCAGCTCACTGTCGAGCGCGGAGAGTTGGGGGTCATTGCAGATGGCGTGCTCGATGGGACTGCGCGCCGCGCCGCAATCGAAGCTGGCCGCGTGTGCGCTGGTTGCTGTCAGCAATGCAATGGCGAGTGCTACGCCTGGGCGAATGGCAGAGATCGGTGTCATTGGAGTATCGATGCACGCAGGGGTGGTCGGGCGAGCGGAATGGTACCTGTCCCCGGCCGCATCAAGACCGTTTGCCGACGCCTCTGTGGACAACTCCACCCCCACCTGTGCATAACACCAGGGAAAAGCGTGTTGGCTCTCCGGGGTTAGCGTGTCCACAGCACAGGAACAACTTCCACCCGTGGCGATGGAGCCTGATGCAATTGCCCGGACTCATCCACGTAACCGCACACACTCTCCGATAGGTTGTCCGTTCCGCAAGTCATTGATCCAAAAGCACTTTTGCTACCTATCCACAGAACTTATCCACCGTTATCTATTACTACTATCTGTATACATAAAGAAGTAAACCTATAAACCCGCTATGGGGCGCGTCGTTCGATCGGGCATGTGAATATCGACTGCGCTTTGAATACGGCAACCCCCCTCTCTTTCGTCCTTGCACCATGCACGGCGCGTACTACGCTTGGTGAGGTTTGCGTAGCGCACTGTCATACGGCCCGCGCAAAGTCAGCGTGCCGTCTCCCGATCGACACCGGTTTCCTCCCCAGAGAACACACCATGCGAAAACTGTTTGCAGCCATTGCACTCTTGCTGGCCATGACGCCCGTTGTGCAGGCTCAGGTGAAGCCCTATCCGCCGGGTTGTCGCCACCAGAACATCCAGACTGACGGGGCGACCTTGTTTGTGCGTGTGTGCGGCAGCGGGCCGGCGGTGGTCTTGCTGCATGGTTTTGGCGACACGGGCGACATGTGGGCACCGCTGGCCACCGAGCTGGCACGCACCCATACCGTGGTGGTGCCGGATCTGCGTGGTATGGGTTTGTCGTCGCACCCTGACGGCGGCTACGACAAACGCACACAGGCGGGCGACATCCGGGCTGTGCTGACGCACCTGAACATCGATCAGGCCGACGTGGTCGGCCACGACATCGGCACCATGGTTGCCTTCGCCTATGCGGCACGCTATCCGGACAAGACGACGCGGCTGGTCGTGATGGATGCCCCGGTGCCGGGCGTCCCCCCGTGGGAACAGATCGTCCGCTCGCCTGCCCTCTGGCACTTCTCATTCGGCGGCCCCGATGCGGAGCGTCTGGTGAAAGGCCGCGAGCGAATCTACCTGGATCGGTTCTGGAATGAATTTGCCGGAGACCGCACGAAGATCGACGAGGCAACGCGCGTGCACTATGCGCGCCTCTATGCGAAGCCCGGTGCCATGCATTCTGCGTTCGCGCAGTTCCTGTCG
Organism: Ralstonia insidiosa; assembly: GCF_008801405.1. Lineage (NCBI taxonomy): Bacteria > Pseudomonadati > Pseudomonadota > Betaproteobacteria > Burkholderiales > Burkholderiaceae > Ralstonia > Ralstonia insidiosa. The sequence continues at coordinate 357,355 of NZ_VZPV01000001.1, forward strand.
ATTCCGCAAGACGCGGAAGACAACCAGAAATCGCTCCCGACCAAGCTGACCATGCCGGTGCTGGCCATCGGCGGTGAAAAGTCCTTCGGCCCGAACGAGGCGATCGTCATGCGCAATGCCGCCACCAATGTGCAAGAGCTGGTGGTTCCCAATGCCGGGCATTGGTTGATGGAAGAACAGCCGCAAGCTACCGTGAGCGCGATCGTGAAATTCCTCGCGCAATAGCGTCTGATTTTTACGCGCCCGGCAAACCAATCTCCGCTCCATTCATGAAGACACGCCAGCTCTACGCCGCTGCGTGCGGGCTGCTCGCCTGCAGCATCGCTACGGCATCACCCGATGCAGACCTGCTGGGCCAGAAGCAAGGCTATCCGTTGGCGCCAAGCGCGACGCGCATCTACGAGACCCCTTACATCGTGGGTTCCTTTAGCGGCATGGACCGGCTCTCACCGTCCTGCGAACTCGCGCCGGCAGACAAACCTGTGCCGTTCAAGAGCGCTGACAAGGAAGCCGACTTCCGGTATCGCTTTCGTGGTGGTGACTACACGCTGGCGGACTACATGCAACACCAGCGCGCGACCGCCGTCCTGATCGTTCAGGACGGCACCCTCCTGGCGGAACACTACGGCTATGACCGCACGCAAGACATGCGCATGCTGTCGAACTCGATGGCCAAGACGCTGTTGGCGCTCGCGATCGGCAAGGCGTTGGAGGACGGCAGCCTGCACGCGCTGGAGGATCGCGCAGACCAGTACGTGCCCGGGCTTGCCGGCACCTTGTACGGTGCAACGCGCATTGTCGATCTGCTGCGCATGGCCTCCGGCGCGAAGTATGTGGAGGACTACACCCCCACGGATGATCGCGCGCGATTCCTCAGCACGGCCGCTAAGCAAGGGGTGCTTGCGGCAGCCGCACAAGTGAGCGAGCGAGCCGATCCGCCGGGTACGCGTTTCAACTACGCGGGAGCGCAAACCGAAGTACTGAGCTTGGTGCTCCAGGCAGCCACGCAACGCAGCCTGTGCGATTTCGTGGACGAAAACCTATGGAAGCCGATGGGCGCGCAATCCAAGGCGACCTATCTGGTGCGCCAATCCGATGGATCAGCATTTGCCCAAGGCGGCTTCAACGCAACGGCGCGCGACTACGCTCGTCTTGGAGCCATGCTTGCCAACGACGGCGTGGTGCAGGGTCGACAAGTGGTGCCGCGCGACTTCCTGTTGAACATGACGGACGCATCGCGCCAACCGGAGCCGTTTCGCCCCGGGCAGATGGTCTATCACGGTAGCCGCTACTACGGCTATGGCTTTCAGGTCTGGCTACTCCCGGGAGACGCACGGCGGTTCGTGCTGCTGGGCATCCACGGACAAGCCATCTACGTGGATCCGCAATCCAGGCTGACCATGGTCCACCTTGCCGTGGGGCAGGACGCATCAGGCGATGCGAGCGGTGCCCACCTGGGCGCAGAGCGGGACGCGTTGTGGCGCGGTGTTGTTGAGCGGTTTGCGCGCTGAAGCGAATCTGCGCCCTTACCAGCGCGAGGTGTGGTCTTCCGTCACGCCGGTCAGCCCCTGCACGGCATGCCGGATGCCCGTGTCCGGATCCACGATCTCGCCATCAAAATGGCCGATCGGCTGGATATAGCGGCTGGCGGCGATGAGCAGGTTTTTGTTTTCGCTGCGCGCGCCTTCCGGTGTGAATGTCAGGTCGACCAGGCGATTGGTACTGCGGATGTGCCACGGTTGAAGCGGCTGCTTCGCATCGAAATCAAACTCGACCGCGCCGACGCGGATCAGCTTGCCATGCAGCCACACGGCGTTTTCAGCATCCGCCATATAGCCTTGCTGCAGGTTGAAACCCATGTCATGACTGTGCGCGCTGGCCCAGCGCCAATGCGTTTCCCGCGCCAGCAGGCCGTTCGAGTAGTCCAGCGACGCCACGGCGCCATCCATCCCATAGCGTTTGTCTGGGCAATCGGCAGTGCCACTGACCATCAGCCCACCGCTCTTGTGCGTCGAGTGTGCAAGCCAATTTGCGGGGGCAATGGATGCCAGCACAGGCGGCATGCCAGCCAGTTCGATGTCTGCGGCCAACCGCAGCTTGGGTGACTGAATGGTCAGGGTCAGCCGATCGCGTTTGCGCTGGAAGGCCATGCGGCAACGTCCGGCCGTGAAAGACGCGTTACCAAAAGCGCGGTCTTCTATCTTTGCGGATAGCCCCGGCAATCCATTCGCACTGGTCGCGCCGACAACTTGCCGGCGTTGCCGGTCAAACAGGTAGGCGAACGCGGTGCCCGTCCAACCCACGTCAACAATCGCCGCACCGATGAAGTAATCCGGATGCGCAATCGCGGCATATTGCCAACGCTTGTGATGCAGCTTGCGGGTCAGCCGCTGGTAAAGCGTGGTTTGCAGCGGCTGCCAGTCCAGTTGTTCCACGATCCCTTCATACATGCCAAACGCAGGCAGGCCCTGTTCAAGCACCAGATGGCTGGGCGCGGCGGGTAGGCGCGATGGAGTCATGGCGTGTCGCGTTGGTCCTGGGTCGGAGATGCGCTGACTCTACACGCCACCTGACGCGGCATGTGGCGTTTGAAGTGGGTGTATGGACGTGCGTTGCAGCCATGCCGGGGTGAGCGTGCCCTGCCCCCACCCCGCGCCTGAGCGGTGCCTTACGGGCACTCCGGGCTCCGGCGCCTGGCTCGCAGTGGTCGAAGACGTGCCCGGGCGCTACGATCTATGCTCACCGCCTGCTTCTTCGCCGTCGAAGACTTCTTCAATGCCACGTCACCACCACCACGTCTACGTTGTCGAACTCTCGCGGCAAGTGCTGGCCGAAGCGCGCTTCGTGAAAGCCAATCCCGATTACCTCGGCGGCAAGCCTTGCGTTTATGTCGGCATGACAGGACAGTCGCCGGACGTGCGCTTTGACAAACACAAAGCGGGGCTGAAATCGAACCGGTTTGTGCGGGAGTATGGCTTGCGCCTGATGCCGGAGCTGTACGAGTGCTTCAACCCGATGCCTTACGAAGCGGCACGGGAGATGGAAGTGGAACTGGCGATCGGATTGCGCGAGGAAGGGTATGCGGTGTGGCAAGCGTAGATCAGTGCGGTTGGGTGAATGCTGGACTTCAAAGTGAGTGGAGCTAACAATCGGCTACGGTTGCAGCTGAAATAGCGACATCTGTTTGGGCTATTTCGACGGGCACAGATGCCGCCTGACGCACTCGCCGTTTCAGCTATCCTTGCCGCTTCGCGTTGTTACCCGCCCGTCGGCCTTTGCCTGCCGCATGACCGAAACCGACCCATCCCACCGCGTCCGCATCGAACCGCTCGGCGTCAGCTTCGACGCGCCGGAATCGCTGACACTGCTCGAAGCCGCTGGCTTCGCCGGTGTGTCGCTGCCGCGCTCGTGCCGCAACGGCACCTGCCGAAGCTGCTTCTGCCGGATCGTCAGCGGCACCGTCCGCTACACGATCGAATGGCCGGGCCTGAGCCGCGAGGAAAAAGCCAACGGCTACACGCTGCCGTGCGTCGCGATCGCGACGTCGGACGTCATCGTCGACGTGCCCGATGCGACCGTGGCGTAAGTCCTCAGCCTCCATTACGCTCATGACGAATCCACCCACCAGCCCGCCGCCCGCGCTCCCGCGTCATGTCGCGGTGATCGGCGCAGCGGGCGGCCTCGGCCAAGCCATCCTGCGCATCTGCCGCGCCGAGGGCATCCGTTTCACCGCCATCGTCCGTTCCAGGCCCGAGCGGATCGCCGACGTGCCGGCCGGCAGCCGCGTCGCCGTCGTCCGTTCGCTTGCGGACCGCGCCGCGCTCACCGATGCATTCGCCGGCACCGACGCGGTGCTCACCGCGCTCGGCGTCACGCCGACGAGCGACGATCCGTCCTCGCGGCTTTCCGCGAATATGGACGCGGTCAACGCGTCGATGCGTGCAGCGGATGTCGACCGCATCGTCGTGGTCAATACGCTGCTGACAGCGCCGCCGGGCGAACCGCCGAGTCGCGCGATCCGGTTCTTTTCGCACGTGCCCGGCCGGATCGGCCGAGGCGCGGCCGAATTGCAGGCCGTTGTCGACGCGCTCGGCAACGGCGCGTTCGCGTCGCTGCGCTGGACGCTCGTGCGCGCGGCCGTCAATGCGCGCGGCAAGGACGAACGCCCGGCCGCGTCGGTCGACGCGAACGGCACACGCAACAACAGCCTGATGCCGGTGTCGTATGACGCAATGGGAAGATGGATGCTCGAAGAAGCGGCGGCGAACGCGTTCGTACGCCAGGCGCCGAAGGTGTCGCGGCAGCGAAACTGATCCCACGTTCGGAGCGAACGCGGGCCGCCGGGGGGCAGGTTTTCCGTGCCATCCAGCAACGCGCATAGCGCCGTTAGTTTCTCCGGTCCCGAGTGGACACGCGAGAACCGCCTCGTTCAGCTCGCGACCGGGGATCCGTCGCACAAAGCCACTACAATAGCGCCCCTTCACCGGTGGCACCCGCTCCTGATTCCCCTGCAGGCGCATGCCTCCCGCTGCACTCGAGAAGCCACACTCCTATGAAGTCAAACGCTTGCGGCGTCGATTTCGGCACGTCGAACTCCACCGTCGGCTGGCTGAGATCGGACGCACCCACCCTGCTGCCGCTCGAAGACGGCAAGGTTACGCTGCCTTCCGTCATCTTCTTTCACGCCGAAGACCCGCTGGTCAGCTACGGCCGTGCCGCGCTGGCCGACTATCTTGCTGGCTACGAGGGCCGCCTGATGCGCTCGCTCAAGAGCCTGCTCGGCACGTCGATGATGGACGACAGCACCGAGGTCATGGGCCAGGCCATGCCCTTCCGCAAGCTGCTGGCGCATTTCATCGGCGAACTCAAGAGCCGCGCCGAGCGCGCCGCCGGCCATGAATTCCGCCGCGCCGTGCTGGGTCGCCCGGTGTTCTTCATCGACGAAGATCCCAAGGCCGACCAGCTCGCCGAAGACACGCTGTCGGAAATCTCGCGTGACGCTGGCTTCGACGAGATCGCCTTCCAGTACGAGCCCATCGCCGCCGCGTTCGACTACGAGGCCGGCATCAGCGGTGAAGAACTTGTGCTGGTGGCGGACATTGGCGGCGGTACGTCGGACTTCTCGCTGGTGCGCCTGTCGCCCGACCGCGCGAAACGCCTTGACCGCCGCGAGGACATCCTCGCCAACGGCGGCGTTCACATCGGTGGCACCGACTTCGACCGCGCCCTGAGCCTGGCCAGCGTGATGCCGCTACTGGGCCTGAACAGCACGCTGCGCAACGGCAAGGCGATGCCGTCCGGCCAGTATTTCGACCTGGCGAGCTGGCACACCATCAACCATGTGTACACGCGCAAGGCGTGGGCGGTGGTGATGGACAATTACCGAGATGCCGCCGACACCGAAAAACTCGACCGCCTGATCCGCCTGATCCGCGAGCGCGCCGGCCACTGGCTGGCCATCCAGGTGGAAGCCGCGAAGATCGCGCTGTCCGACGTCCCAGTGGCGGAGATCGACCTGCACCGCATCGCGCCCGAGTTGAAGCAGCCCGTCACGCGCGAGGACTTCGACCAGTCGATTGGGAAGCTGGTCGGCAAGACGGTCTCGACGGTGCAGGCGATGCTGAAGACGGCGGGCGTCGCAGCGGAAGCGGTCGATACCATTCTCTTCGCTGGCGGCTCCAGCGGGGTGCCGTTGCTGCGCGAGCAACTGGCGCAAGTGCTGCCGTCGGCGCGGCGCGTCGAAGGCGACCTGTTCGGCGGGATCGGTTCTGGCCTGGCGCGCGATGCGGCGCGCAAGTTTGGCTGACGGGCTGAAAGGCTGAGGGGCGGCGGGACGTTTCGAGCGTATCGAACCATCCGGGTTGGGATATTGCTGTCGTCGGAGACGCGGACCACGCCATGCTAGAGGCGATCCAACGCAAAGCGACGGACTCAGCTCGCAGGCTACGCTCAATGCCGTCGCCAGACGGCTCAACGAGCGCCCGCGCAAGACTCTAAACTTCGATACGCCAGCGGAGCGATTCCATCAATACGTTGCATTGGCCGGTTGACTCTGCAGCCAGGAGCCGCCATTCGGTAACAAGGGAGTACGCATCGGGTTCTGCTTGGGAGGCTGCACCGTATGCTTTCAATTGACGAGATGGCTCGGCGGCACAACGTTTCCATATATCGCTTGCGAGCACTCCAGGTTGCGACTATTCCAGTCGACTGCACCAAGAGAGTCGATGTGGGGTTCTATGCGAAAGAGAAAGCGCGACTAATCAACCCGCTGTCTTTTCTGACGAAGGCAGAAATCCGCCCTGGGCTTTTCGCATATGGAAAACAAGCCCCCAGCCTTGCGCAGGCCGTCGCTGCGGACGGCGAGCTTTGCAATGCTCTGGATACGTTGCTCACGAACTATGCGTGGGCCATCGAGTGGAATGATGCGTCGCTGCAAGCGCGCGTGAATACCTGGAAAGCGACGATTGACGGCGACTCGACTGGCGGCGAAAGGTTTTTGTCCAATCTCGAAACGGTAGCCAGACGGCTCGGTGACGTCAGCAATGGACGCAGTCAGGTAGTGGCACGCCTTTCCCCGTTGGCATTCGGCCCAACCTGGTTTCGCAAGCGGGCAATGCTCGGAGGATTTTCGGCGGGGCTGGTCATTGTCGTCATGCTTCTCTTCGTTGCTGGCAGTGTTCGCTAATTGCTTGGAAGCGCATCGTCTCCTCCCGGCCAAGACGGGCCGCTCGACGCTGTTGTCGCGACTCGCTCTAACATTTGTGGAACCGCTGATTGGCCAGCGCCATCGTGATGTCAGAAGCGGGAAGAACTACTCTTAGAGGAGGTATCTGTGACCCGTTACGCTGGGAAGCCTTTTTTACGCCTGATTGAGTGCTACATCTTGGACAGAATCGGTCAACTCGATGGAACGCAACGGGCGGCGTTGGAAGGAATGACGCCAAAGCTCAGAGCCACATACAACAGAGACGGGACATGGCAAGACATCGTCGCCGCGCAAATGGAGTTCAATGATTCATTTGACTCACAGGTTCATGAGTCCTGGGACGACTATCGCACTCACACTGGCTCGACTAGTTCGATGACAGACCCCGACCAGTTCGCAATGGCGCTCGCAGACCGCATCGTAGGCGACTAGCGAAGCTACCGTGTTGGGGTGAGTCTGCTCTCGGCCAAGCTCGGTCCAACGTGCATCTCCGAAAAACCACCGGACGAGGAGTTCCTGCAGTATGAGCAGCTATGGCGGTTTCATCTCCGAAATCATCCAGACGCCTCTCGTCGACGATGGAAAAGCAGTCGAACTGGAACTCGTAATTCGCCGGCCGTTTGCGTCTGGGCCGTATCCGACACTGGTTTTCAACCATGGTTCTACCGGCTCGGGCGACAAGCCAGCGTTGTTTCGTCGCACGGTAGCGAGCGCTTCCGTTGCAAACTTCTTCAACGACCTAGGCTGGATGGTGGTATTTCCACAGCGGCGAGGGCGTGGAAAATCCGGTGGCACCTATGACGAAGGGTTCAAGCTCGATAGAAGTGGATACGCATGCGAGCCGGAGCTATCACTGCCAGGTGTGGACCGCGCCATCGAGGATTTGGACGCCGCAATGGACCACCTCCGAGCTCGGTCTGACGTTGACACGGGGCAGATGCTCATTGCAGGTGTCTCACGTGGAGGCGTCCTGGCGATTGCCTACGCTGGCGAGCGACCGAACGTATTCAAGGGTGCAATCAACTTCAATGGCGGCTGGCTTGGGCGCTTGTGTCCGACCCACACCGAAGTGAATCGAGCAACTTTCGTTCGCGGTGCACGTTTTGCAAAACCGACACTGTGGCTTCACGGCAGCTATGACCAGTACTACCGCATCGGCCATTGTCGCGACAACTTTGCGGCCTTCCTCGCTGCTGGTGGTCAAGGTTCGTTCCACGCTCTCAAGGGTGGGCACGGGCTTGTCGCACAGCCGCGACTATGGGCTGACTTGGTAGCGAGCTACTTGGCAGCAGTCGCATGAACGCAACCCGACCAGCATGTATGAGCAATTTTGAGATTTACACTCCGACGACCGAAGAAGTGCGCTCGGGTGAGCTGGGGAACCGCCTGCGACAGTTCAACTATCAATTCGTCGGCGAATATGGGCAAGTGCAGCCCGTCTGGTCAAGCGCCCGAACTGATGACGGAAGGCTAGTTGGCGGCGTACGCGGCTTTGTGTTTCTCGACTGGCTTCGTATCGAACTGTTGTTTGTCGATGAGGGCGTGCGACGGACGGGCTTGGGCCGCCGGCTTCTTGAAGATGCCGAAGAGAAAGCCTGGAAACTCGGTGCAAAGCACGCCGTGCTGGAAACGTTCGAGTGGCAAGCGCGAGCGTTCTATGTCAAGCAAGGCTATGAAGAGTTTGCACGCCTCGAAAACTACGTTAAGGGCTTCTACCTCGCTCACATGAAGAAAGCGCTGAAGCCATGACCGCCCCCGTTCTGACATGGTGAAAGACGAGCTTTACGGTTCCATTGGAGGCAGTCTGATGACTATGAGAAGCGTTCGCCTAGCGACTCCAGATGATGTGCCAGTACTTACGCAGATTCGGAACGATGCGCACGCAAAGAAGGTGGCGTACGGAGACTATGCATGGGGCAAGGAGGGAGACGGATTTTCCGAGGGTTGGGTACAAAACAGTCTTTCCCGAAGAGACGTGTACGTTGTCGAACAAGACCGCCTACTCGTGGCGACGTTTTCTCTCGATTGGAGCGATGAGGCGTACTGGGGGGCGCAAGAGCCAGTGGCGGGTTATGTGCATGGCCTTTCTGTGAGAAAGGGCTTCAATGGTCTTGGCCTTGGGCGCTTCGTGATTGATTGGTGCGTCTCTCAGGTAATCGCTCGGAACAGGCGTTTCGTAAGACTTGGCTGCGATGCAAGGAACATCAAGCTGTGCGCCTACTATGAATCGCTGGGTTTTCGTCGAGTCGGAGCCGGACTCAAAGCCCAGCACAACGACTATATCGATTCACTGTACGAGAAACCGGCCGGCTCACTTTCGGCCGGGGTCGTAGAGGGGCAATAGCAGCCCGGTTGTACGCTTCTGGCCTCAGTTTTCCTGCCTAACAAAGGAGCACGCAATGGACGCAAGAGAGACCTCGGAAAGACCGCAAACGGTTCGGGCAGCTGTGAACATGTTATGGGCATCCATCGGCTTTGGTTTGGCGAAAGCGCTACTCGACTTTAGCCATTTGTTCGCCCCGGCCACCCTGAAGACGTTCATAGCGACTGCTGTTCTGACCGTGGTCATCATGGCATGGCTTATTTTGAAGACTTCATCCGGCGCAAATTGGGCTCGCCTCACACTGCTGGTCCTTTTTGCTGTGGGGGCACTCCTGACGCCAGCAACACTAGCCCGGGAATTTTCTAGGAGCTCCTTGGTGGGCGCGTTGACAGTTGTGCAGTTCGGATTGCAATTCTGTGCGCTTGCTCTACTGTTCGTAAAACCTAGCCGTGGATGGTTCAGTAAGGTCAATCACATTCGCTAGAACGAAGAAGCAAGAGTCTCCTCAAGAGGAAGCCCAAGCGAATACCGCAGTCAGCGCGTGGCAGGCGGCGCAAGTGCGAGGTTCAAGCGCCTGAGGCATCAGTCACATGACCAAATTTCGATTCCAGTGCGCCCAATGCGATGAATGGCACGAGAGTGAGCCCAGCATCGGTTTCGAGTTGCCGGACTATCTTCTCGGCATTCCTGAAGCTGAGCGAGATGCACGGGCATGGTGGTCCGAAGACCTTTGCGTCATCGACAACCAATACTTTTTCGTACGAGCCTGCATGGAGGTCCCTATCGCTGGTGCGCCGGAGCCGTTTCTCTGGGGTATCTGGGTGTCACTGAGCGAGCGTAGCTTTGCCGACTACACCGCAGGCTTGAAGTCTGGGCAATTTGACGGACCGTACTTTAGCTGGCTCGGGAACATACTTCCCGGCTATCCATCTCCAGTCGGCCTGAAGGCGCAGACCTTTCCACAGCCGGGAAACGACAGGCCGCTGGTCCGGCTCGAAGTTTCCGACCATGAGCTATCGCAGGATTTCCACAACGGGATGGCAGCGGAACGGGCACAGGCAATTTTCGAGATGATGCTGCATCGCCAGGGCTCACCTCACTGAATCTAGCGATTCACCACTGACTTCCTCTGATTGTGCGATACACGTATCAGACTATCTCGATGACACTCGACGAGGTCTCGTCGTTGCGCCACGAGTCATCTCGCCAAGGCGTGTTCACAGAATTCGACTTTGCGGCGGGAGATATTCGGCAACGTTGGGTCAAGATTCCTGGGCACCAGGATATACAGCCGGGGATGCGCATTACCGTTGTCTTGGGCGAGCCGGGAAACTGGCAGACGTTGCAAGCTTGGCGATTCGATGACCGAAACAAAGTCGTGGTGTCAATCTCGCCAGTAGCCGATCTGATTTATCTGTGCCTGCTGTGCTTGGCTACCCTAGTGCTTCTATGGCTGCTCTTGGTGGAGCGAAATGAGCTCCAGATACCGGTCGCCGCGTTGGCGTTCGGAACGTTTGTTGTAGCCTCCGGTGCCGGTGGCATGTATTTCGAGTTGCAGAACAGTCGAGCTGTGATGAAATTATTGGCAAGTTCGCCCCGGCAGCGGCCGTGATGCTCGCGAGACTCTGCGCATGGCAGTCGTCGTCGACCTCTCGGCGCACGAGCGGCGGCTTTCGGCCACGACCAGACATTCATCAACCTTTGCCGGATGCAAATGCCAAACGACCTTAAGCACATCGAACCGGGTGGGAATTACCAGCAAGCGATTGCGGCGTTCAGGTCTTCGGTCCTTTCCACATCGTCGTGCCGGCTTGTGCACTACGCGGGAGTCGACAAGCCGAACGCCAAGGACGTTGATGCCAGAGAGGTTGAGTCCGAGATTGCCGCCTGCGTCGCCGAAGGCTTCTACGTCGACTGCTTGTGCGAAGGCGGTCGACTGTTCATCTTGGTACAAGAGCCCGGCTGCCCGATTCCGTCTTGGGAACAGGTCAAGGCTGAAGATGCCATCGTGGACGTTGACTCGCTTTTGGAGACGGCCCGCCAGCGAGGCGAGCTTTGACCGAGTTCGGCCAAAAATGGTCGCCTGAAGATGCCCAAGAAGCGCCTGCCGCCCCCAAAGTAGTCTTCCAGAGGATTTCGTATGCCAGTTGAAAAAGGTTCTACGTTCGATGCTCGAGATGTCTTTATCGACTATCCCTTTGAGGAGGTGATGTTTCGATGGGACCATCAAGCAAGGAAGATTTACGTTTGCTTCTATGGGGACGGCGAATCCCCTGAACCTGTGCCGCATGACAATAGACTCTTTAACGATGCGCTTCTATACGGAGACGAAATCGACCGCCTGCAATACGAGTTGATAGAGCGAGCGGGGGCGCAGTAGACAGTGGGCTTAGGCCTATGACCACTTCCGGCCAAGAACAGACGTTCACGTATCCACAGACCTCGTCACCGTTATCGACTGAATATCGACCCCAGCCGGAACATGGCAATCCGTTCCGAGTACGGCGTTTTCACGGTCACACAACACACCGCTGTACCGCTCAACCAGACACCCGCACGGCGGGAGGGCCACCTGCTTAGGCGACGATGGTCACCCGGGGCCAACGTTCCGTGTACCGTTTCTGCGCGATGCGCTCCCGATATGTTTCGATGCTCACACGGGCGGGGTTTCGGCGGATGACCATGCCAAAAAGATCATCAAGGCCGTGAGGCGCAATGACGGTGATCGAGTCGTCTGCATTGAGCGTGAGCCCTACCGACGTGGCGTACTCGGGCCATGAGCCCACCGCATCTTCAAGCGACACAAGAGGCCGTACGGCGTATCCGAAGGTGGCCTGAAACCAAGTATGTACGGCCGCCTGGTTGGCCACCTCCCACTGCACGCATGGGTGTGTCGCAACGAGCTGACGTTGAATGTCGCGCTCTCGCTCGGGCGAAAGATCGCTCTCATCAAAGTACGCTAAATCGAGGTCCGCCAGAGCCGAGGGCGAACTGAACGCGTGGAGCGCGTCCCAGACAAGGTTGCGAACGGCGCCTGCCCCGATGCACCATGAATCGAGTTGTAGATTGCGGGCAGCGACAAGCGCGGAAGAAAACCACGGTGACTGCTGCGCAATAGTCACCAGGCGTGCTTCAAGACGCATTGGGGCGACCTGAATGGGTTGCTGGCCTGACAATCAAACGTACGCGTTGCTTGCGGTGCACGTAAAACATGGCGCGCCCGCAAGCCACCTCACGCACCAACAACCTTGTTCTTCCCCGTACGCTTGGCCTCGTACATGGCGCGATCGGCCCGCTGGATTGCGTCCATGGGCGCTTCATCCTTGCCGAGTTCTGCCACACCTGCAGAAAACGTAACGAAGAGCCGCGTATTGCCGGCAACAAAGAAGCGCTGCGTCAGCGCGCGCTGAAGCCGCACGATGGCTTGCACGCCGTCTTCCAGGCACGTGTCGGGCATCAGGATGACGAACTCCTCGCCGCCAAAGCGTGCGAGCGTGTCTTGGGGGCGCATCGCTTCACGCGCGACCTGGGCTAGGTGCGACAGGGCATCGTCGCCAAAGCTATGCCCATGCGCATCGTTGATCGACTTGAAGTTGTCGATGTCGATGAAGGCGATGGACAGCGCGGATTTCAAATGCGCGGCGCGGGCAACCTCGCGCGCCAGCGCTTCTTCCAGGCCCTTGCGGTTGAGCGCGCCGGTCAGCAAGTCATGGCGCGCAGAGGCCGATGCCAGGTCGAGCGCCTGATGCAGCCGCGCCACTTCCGCCGCGGCTTCTTCGGCCCGCTTCTTCATCGCCGACAGTTCTTCGTGATGGCGTGCAGAGACCAACGACATCCAACGCGTGGCCGCCAGCGCGTCTTGGATCACGGGCGCAATGTCGGAGATCGTGCGGGCCGATTCGATCTTCTTGATGCACGCCTCCATGTGGCGGTGGTGCTCGCCCGAGCTTTCCGCCGCCGAGGACAGCCGCTCCAGGAAAGACGCCAGCAGCCACTTCATCTCTTCCTGGGCTTCGAGCGACTTCGCCTTCAGCGCGCCCTGCTTCTGGATCACCTCTTTGAGGCGCCGCCGCACGTCTTCCAGCCGGCGCAGGCTCACAGGCGCCTCGCTGGCCTTCATCAAGGCCTCGATCTGCCCGCGCAGCCAGTGGTCATCGAGCGATAGCTCGCCAATGTTCTCAAACACGAGCTGCAGCAGATTCAGCAACGACTTGCGGATCTCGTTCTGATCTGCCGCCGCCAGCGACAGCCGCTGGTTGAACGTCGCTAGCTTGGTGTTCAGGCTGCCAAGGGTTTCCGACTCTGAGCGGCAGGCCTTGATCAGCACCCGCGCCGAGGGGCCGATCGAGGTGTTGTCATCGCCCAGCGCCGGCAAACAGTACTCAACCGTGCGTGCGAGCTGTTCGCACAACTCCCGCACCAGCGCCATCCGCTCCGCTTCGTGGGGGTGGAGGCTGGGCTTGCTGCCGGCAATTTCGTGGTAAATCGAGGCAAAGTTGTCTGGCGTGGGAAGCAACCTGCGTGAGGCCAGCAGCTTGAGGGCGTGCCGAGCGGTCTCCGAGGGATTTTTTTCTGTCATGCCTAAGCTGCAGGTTTGCGGGGCGGGATTCGAGGGAGATTGTCCATGGTTCTGGCTGCGCCGCACAGTCGTTCAAAAGTTTGTGTGTGTGTTTTGCTGCATGGGTGCGTTCTGTCCCTGAATTTCAGGCTGCACGGTTTGCTGCGCGATAATGCGCGCCTTATGCCTGCGGGATACAGCGCTGCACACATATCAGGTGCATCAGCAAACTCTGATTTGTCCCGCAAACCATTGCTTCAGTTGAAAGCGGCCTCGTAGACTCCGGGTGCCGCTTTCGTGCCATGAGAGAAAGCGGCCGAGGATTGGAACCCTCGGTAACACCCGGCAAGGATCGAGCATAGATCCTTGTCGTCAATCTCCCGTGGCCGCTCCCCCTTTATGGGCGAGCCTGGCAGGGACGGCCTCGCGCCGATCGAGTGGTGTTACTCGGGTTCCAACCTTGTCAGTGCTCGCCCACCCTCCCCCCGGGTGGCGAGTTTCCTCAATTCGACGGAGACATCGCCATGACAGACCCCCAAGCCGTTCCCGATATTCGCCGCTATCAAGCGCATGCTGAGTTGTTCGACAAGCTTTCAAAGCTGCGGGCGTTTTTGAGCATGCTGCACGCCAGTGGCTTTGAGCATTTCCGCGCGATGGATGAGACGCGGCAGGCGGAATACCTGTGGACGTGTTTGGATTATGCGGAGGGGGCGTATACGGCGCTGACGGTTTGGGATGGGATGGATGTGGTGAATCAGGAGGACCTTCACTAGGGTGCTGAGCTTCCATCGACGGGTATCCGGATTGCGGTGTGTTTGCCTACATCGAAATCCGGCTTTAAGGTGCCGTGTTAACAGAGCAAGGAGGCAACCATGAGCAATTACAGAAAACTCGCGGCAATGGTTGTCGTTGCCTCCTTCACGGCGGCAGCGCTGGCGATGTCTCCGACACCTGTGCCGTGGGGTTACCCCGCGCTGGACGCGCTTTGCCTCCTACAGGAAGCCGCGGCTGTTGACGGTGTTTCGGGTGCCTACCCGATCGGGGCGACCGCCGAAACGAAGTTCGGCAAGTGGACCTGCACGAAGGTTGTGGTGAGCCAGTCTCCCGTGAAAACTGGCGGTGTTTGGGTGCAGAAGTAGCAAGGAGGGCGTGTGGGTCATCCACAGCTCAATCCGAATAACCTCATCGACGAGTCACAACCGTATCCACCTGCCCGTAAACTCTCGTACTGGAGATCGTAAATGGCAGAAGAGAACATTAGTTGCGCTTTTCTTCGTCACAACGCGGCCAAACACTTCCTGTGCTTGAGCTACAAGGCGGTGCATCAGCGCGGAGAGCCTGGTTTCGGCTTTGCATCATGTTTTGTCGTGGAAATCGAGGGGCTTTGGTTTCTCTGCACTGCCGGTCACGTGATTAATGGGCTCAAGGCAGCCCAAGAAAATGGGATCGCTCTTACTGAGTTCAGGTTGCAGGACAAGCTGGCTGGCAACGACCATCCATTCGGGGTCCCGTACGCTTTTGACTTAGGCGATTGGATGGTGATCGACGACGATGCCATCGGTGTTGATTTCGCGGCGGCACCACTCTCTGCATTGTTTGTTGCCAACCTGCGCGTAGGTGGAGTCAAGGCAATTGAAGAGATGGCTTGGGGCCCGCCACCTCTTGACCTATATAAACCGTGGTTGCTTGCTGGGATTCCCTCGGAAACGCACACTCACGTCGGCAACAAGCACATAGTGAAACTCACAATCGTGCCGCTTCAGCCCTCGGCCGCACCGCCTTCTTCGGCACCGCTAGCCACGACGGAAAAAGTGTTTGGCAAGCTTGTAGAGCGGCCAGATATCGATGGTGCTTCTGTCAACGACATTGATGGTATGAGTGGTGCTCCGGTATTTGGGATTAAGGAAGTAGACGGCGTACTGCGGTACTGGCTTATAGGTGTGCAGAGCTCTTGGTACCCGACATCTCGCGTAGTAGCGTTTTGCCCGATGTCATATCTCTTGGATGCATTGAAGGTCGGGATTCGGCGCTGACGGTTTGGGATAGGATTGACGTGCTGGAAAATGATGAGGCCATCTTCAATACTTCGTGAACGTGTAACGTAGTACCGTATGTCACCTCAAAACATGATCGCTCTGGAGCCATATGTTCTGTCCAGCATGCAATACCCAAAATTCCGCAACCAGCGTGAACTGCATCCAATGCGGAACGACCCTTATCTATGAAGCCAAAGGGCACTCCACCTCATACATTCAGGGCGCCCAGTTGGTTGACTCGAGAATCTATGGTCTCGTGGGCTGCGTCGTTTGCCTGGGCCTTGCATTCGTCTTGCTGAATACTGTGCTGTCCGAGCTGTCTCTGAATGAGCATCTCGTCTATCTGGGCAGCATCGTCGTTGGTGGTATTGCTGGCCGAGTCGTTGCTTGGAGGAAATGGCGTGCACTCCTGCAAGCGTCGAAATCATCGTCTTGATACTCCGTGATGAGTTTGGGGTGGTCGGATTACCGACCAAGAAGTGACGCATAACATTCGATCTACAAAGCCCCTAAGCCGTGCACAGATAATGAAAACCAATTGGCAGTTGATCGGACCGATTCTAATTTTCTTGCTACCGATTCTGGCTTGGATCTTTTACGAGATTGGGCGTCTCATCGACAGAGTGAGTGGGCGACCAACCGTGAACGGCGCATCGGTATACAACTGGCTTAGTCTCGCCGCCGCATTCGTGATTGGATGGGGGGCGGGCCCTGACGCCTTGGGTGTTCTGATTGTTGCATTGATCCCATCGTGGATTGTCGCAAGTCGCCTCTCAAAAAAGTATCGCGAGCGGAAGCATTCTGTGTCCGATCAACGGTAGCGCTGGGGGGGGCTAACGGGATGTCGGTGAACCTTTACGTGATCTACTCGCGAGGTGATCGAGTTCTCCTGTCGCGGCAGAACTATGAGTCGTGGCAGCAAATTCAGGAGGAGGTTGCCGACTACATGACTTCCCTCGGACCTTGGTCCGTGGAAGAAACGGTCGACTATCTGAACACTGAGCATCCTGGGCTTGAGCCGAGTGCTGCCGAGCAAGTTCGCGCGCTTATGGTGTCCACCGAATCGATCGCCAGCCTGCGATTCAAGCAAGCCTAGTCCGGTGCGATCAGTAGTGGCCTAGGCATCCGCCCATTTTTACACCGCGTTTACACCCCTCCCCCCAACCTTTACCCCGTTTTTACCCCCCTTTCCCTAATGTTGCACTGCACGCAGGCCCACTGACGGGAGCCCGCGTGCACGCCGCATCCGGTTCCAGTCGGGCGCTTGAGCGCCGGGCCGGGCGGCACCAAAAACAACAAGGGAAAGGTCCATGCAAGCCAAGCAGGTTTCTTTGCGCGCCACCGTCATCGGTGGCGTTGTCATGTGTGCCGCAGCGCTCTCCAGCGCGGCCGCTTTTGCGCAGTCCAACGATGCAGCCCCGGCACCGGCCGCGGCACCCGCCAGCCCGCTGACGGCCAACGTCACGCTGGCCAGCCAGTACCGCTATCGCGGGATCATGCAAACCAACAACAAGCCGGCCATCCAGGGCGGCGTTGATTACGCCATTCCGGGCGGCGTGCTGCCCGAGGGCTTCTATGTCGGCAACTGGAACTCGTCGATCAGCTGGCTGGGGGATTCCAACCCCAACGTGTCGGCCCCCATCGAGATGGATTTCTACGGCGGCTACAAGACCGAGCTGATGAAGGACGTGCCCATCGACGTGGGCGTGCTGCAGTACTACTACCCGGGCAGCTACCCCGACGGCTACACCCGCCCGCACACCACCGAAGGCTATGCACAGATCGGCTATGGCCCGGTCTCGTTCAAGTACTCGCACGCGTTCTCCAACCTGTTCGGCTTTGCGGATAGCCACCACAGCCAGTACTTCGACCTGTCGGGCAACTTCGACACCGGCTTCTGGGGCCTGACCCTGAACCTGCACGTGGGTTATCAACAAGTGCCGCACCAAGTGGTGCGCACGTCCTATGCCGATTGGAAAGTGGGCGTAACGAAGGATTTTGGTTCGGGCTGGACAGCGTCTTTGTCCTACATCGACACCAACGCATCGCGTCTGGCCTACACCAATACACGGGGCAGCTACATGGGCAAGGCCACCGCCCTGCTCGCTGTCACCAAAACGTTCTAACCACCTGACAGAAAAAGGGGAGCGCTCATGGACTTCGTTTACCTCGCCGGCCTCGCGGTGCTGGCCTTGGCAGTGGGCGGGCTGCTCGCCCTGACTGCCCGGCTTGCCACGCGTGATCAGCCCACCACGCACGCCACGGAGAAAAAGCAATGACCTGGCTCTACGTCTTGTCCGGGGCCATCACGGTGGTCCTGCTCGTCTATTTGTTCGTGGCCCTGCTGTGGCCCGAACGCTTCTAATAACAACGCGAGGCACACCATGAATGCGTTCCTCCTCCAGCTGGCGATCTACCTGGTCGTGCTGCTGGTTCTGGCCAGGCCGCTCGGCACTTACATGGCCGGCGTGTTTGGCGACAAGCCTTCGCGCACCCACTGGCTCGGTCCTATCGAGCGCTTCTTCTATCGCATTGCCGGCGTTAACCCGCAGGCAGAGATGGGCTGGAAGCGCTATGCGGTGGCGGTCATCGTCGTCAACGTGCTGGGTGCGCTGGCGGTGTATGCGCTGCAGCGACTGCAGCAGTGGCTGCCGCTCAACCCGCAGGCCTTTGGCGCGGTCACGCCGGATTCGTCGTTCAACACGGCCATCAGCTTTGTGGCCAACACCAATTGGCAGGGCTACTCGGGCGAGTCCACGATGAGCTATCTCACGCAGATGCTCGGGCTGGCGGTGCAGAACTTCCTGTCGGCCGCCACGGGCATTGCGGTGGTGATTGCGCTCATCCGCGGCTTTGCGCGCCATTCGGCCAAGACCATCGGCAACTTCTGGGTCGACTTCACGCGCGCCACGGTGTACGTGCTGCTGCCGCTGTCGATCATCGTGGCGGTGTTCTTCGTGAGCCAGGGCGTGATCCAGAACTTCGATGCGTACAAGGACGTGACCACCGTCACGGCCACCACGTACGACAACCCGAAGCTGGACGCCAGCGGCCAGCCGCTCAAGGATGCCCAGGGCAACCCCGTGACGGAAAAGGCCACCACGCAAACGCAGACCCTGCCGATGGGCCCGGTTGCCTCGCAAGAGTCGATCAAGATGCTGGGCACCAACGGTGGTGGCTTCTTCAATGCCAACTCGGCCCACCCGTACGAGAACCCCAACGCGCTGACCAACTTCGTGCAGATGCTGGCGATCTTCATCATCCCGGCGGCGCTGTGCTTTACGTTTGGCGGCATGGTGGGCGATGGCCGGCAAGGCTGGGCGGTGCTGGCGGCCATGACGGTGCTGTTTGTGGTGCTGGCCATCTTCCTGGCGTGGGCGGAGCTGCATGCCAACCCGATGCTCGCCAACCTCGGCATCGACCAGGCGGTGGGCAACATGGAGGGCAAGGAAACGCGCTTCGGCATCGTGGCCTCGTCGCTGTTTGCCACCATCACCACGGCGGCGTCGTGCGGTGCGGTCAATGCCATGCATGACTCGCTGACTGCACTGGGCGGCTTCGTGCCGATGTTCCTGATGCAGCTGGGCGAAGTGGTGTTTGGCGGTGTGGGCTCGGGCCTGTACGGCATGCTGGTGTACGCCATCCTGGCCGTGTTCATTGCGGGCCTGATGATCGGCCGCACGCCGGAATACCTCGGCAAGAAGATCGAAGTGTTCGAGATGAAGATGACGTCCATCGCCATTCTCGTCACGCCGCTGCTGGTGCTCGTGGGCACAGCCGTTGCCGTGCTGGCTGCGGGTGGCAAGGCGGGCATCTTCAACCCCGGCACGCACGGCTTCTCTGAAGTGCTGTACGCGTTCTCTTCGGCCGCCAACAACAACGGCAGCGCGTTTGCGGGCCTGTCTGCCAACACGCCGTTCTACAACGTGGCGCTGGGCATTGCCATGTGGCTGGGCCGCTTCTGGATCATCGTGCCGGTGCTGGCCATGGCAGGCACGTTTGCCGCCAAGAAGCGCCTGCCGGTGACGGTCGGCACGCTGCCCACGCACGGGCCGTTGTTTGTCGTGCTGCTGATCGGTTCGGTGCTGCTGGTGGGTGCGCTCACGTACATCCCGGCGCTGGCGCTCGGCCCCATCGCAGAACACCTCGCACGCTAACGCGCACTGCAAACTCAATATCAACAGGTGCCTTATGGCTATCCGTTACCCAGAATCAGAACCTGCCGTGCGTACGGTCAAGCACAAGCTTGATGGCGGTACCGCTGCCACCACCGCTGTGCACCATGGCGGCCATCAACCGCTGTCGGCCAAGGAAGTGCGCAAGCTGTCGATGTTCTCGTCGGCGTTGGTCAAGCCGGCCATTGTCGATAGCTTCCGCAAGCTGTCGCCGCGTGCGCAGGCCAAGAACCCGGTGATGTTTGTCGTCTATGTCGGCAGCATTCTCACCACCATCCTGTGGATCATGGCCCTGCGCGGTCAGGCCGAAGCCCCGGCGGGCTTCATCCTGGCCGTGTCGGTGTGGCTGTGGTTCACGGTACTGTTCGCCAACTTTGCTGAAGCCCTGGCCGAGGGCCGCAGCAAGCAGCAGGCGGCATCGCTGCGCGGCATCAAGACCACGGTGCAAGCGAAGGTGTTGTCGGATGCGCGCCGCCGTGACCGCGTGGAAGCCCGCGCCGCCACCGCACTGCGCCGCGACGACATCGTCCTCATCGAAGCCGGCGACATGGTCCCCGGCGACGGCGAGGTGATCGAAGGCGTGGCCTCGGTGGATGAAAGCGCCATCACGGGCGAATCCGCACCGGTCATCCGCGAGTCGGGTGGTGACTTCTCGTCGGTGACGGGCGGCACGCGCGTGCTGTCGGACTGGATCGTCGTGCGCATCACCGCCAACCCGGGCGAGAGCTTCCTCGATCGGATGATCTCGATGGTGGAAGGCGCCAAGCGCCAGAAGACCCCCAACGAGCTGGCGCTGACGATTCTGCTGGTGAGCCTGACCATCATCCTGATGCTGGCGACCGTCACGCTGCTGCCGTACTCGCTGTTCTCGGTGGAAGCCATGAAGGCGGGCTCGCCGATCACGATTACGGTGCTCGTGGCGCTGCTGGTGTGCCTGATCCCGACCACCATCGGCGGGCTGCTGTCAGCCATTGGCGTGGCAGGCATGAGCCGCATGATGCAAGCCAACGTGATCGCCACGTCGGGCCGCGCAGTGGAAGCCGCTGGTGACGTGGATGTGCTGCTGCTCGACAAGACCGGCACCATCACGCACGGTAACCGTCAGGCGTCGCGCTTCATTCCAGCGCCGGGCGTGAGTGCCAAGGCACTGGCCGAAGCCGCATGGCTGTCGTCGCTGGCCGATGAAACGCCGGAAGGCCGCAGCATCGTCACGCTCGCTCGCAATCTGGGTGAGGCGTCCATCGACGAGGCAGCGCTGGCTAAGACGCAGCCCGTGTACGTCGCCTTCTCTGCGCAAACGCGCATGAGCGGTATTAACGTGGGCCACAACGGCGAGGCGCGCCAGATCCGCAAGGGCGCGGCTGATGCCATCCGTACGCACGTCACGCTGCTGGCCGGCAAGTTTCCGGAAGCCGTGTCGACTGCGGTGGATGACGTGGCCCGCGCAGGCGGCACGCCGCTGGTGGTGTCCGACAACGACCGCGTGCTTGGCGTGGTGGAGCTGAAGGACATCGTCAAGGCCGGCATCCGCGAGCGCTTTGCCGAACTGCGCCAGATGGGCATCAAGACGGTGATGATCACCGGCGACAACCGCCTGACCGCCGCGTCCATCGCCGCCGAAGCGGGCGTCGACGACTTCATCGCCGAGGCCACGCCCGAGACCAAGCTCGCGCTGATCCGTGAGCAGCAAGCCCAAGGCCGCCTCGTCGCCATGACCGGTGACGGCACCAACGATGCCCCTGCCCTGGCGCAGGCCGACGTGGCCGTCGCCATGAACAGTGGCACGCAGGCTGCCAAGGAGGCCGGCAACATGGTCGACCTGGATTCCAGCCCGACCAAGCTGATCCAGATTGTTGAGATCGGCAAGCAGATGCTGATGACGCGCGGCTCGCTGACCACGTTCTCGATCGCGAACGATGTGGCGAAGTACTTCGCCATCATCCCGGCGGCGTTTGCGACGACGTATCCGCAACTCGCAGCGCTGAACGTCATGCATCTGGCAACGCCCGCATCGGCCGTGATGAGCGCGGTGATCTTCAACGCGCTGATCATCGTGTTCCTGATTCCGCTGGCACTGAAGGGCGTGAAGTACCGCGCGCTTGGGGCCGCCACGCTGCTGCGCCGCAACCTCTTGATCTACGGCCTGGGCGGCCTGCTGCTGCCCTTCCCGGGCATCAAGATCATCGACATGTTCCTGGCCGCAATGGGCTGGGTGTAAGCAAGGAGTGCATTCATGGCAACCACAACAACGCAACCTGTGCAGGCTGACGTGCCGCAACAAGGTGGGCTGCTGCGCGCGGCGCTGGTGGTCTTCGTTGGCTTGTCGCTCATCACTGGCGTGCTGTATCCGGTGGTGGTGACGGGCATCGGCAAGGGGCTGTTTCCGGCGCAGGCCGGTGGCTCGATCATCGAGCGTCATGGCAAACCGGTGGGCTCATCGCTGATCGGGCAGAACTTTGATACGCCGCAGTATTTCTGGGGGCGCATCTCGGCCACCTCGCCCAACCCGTACAACGCGCAGGCTTCGGGCGGCTCCAACCTCGGCCCGAGCAACCCGGCGTTGACGGATGCAGCCAAGGCGCGCATTGCGGCGCTCAAGGAAGCGGACCCGACGAACACGGCGCCGATTCCGGCCGACCTGGTAACGGCTTCGGGTAGCGGCCTGGACCCGCATATCAGCCCGGCGGCTGCTGCGTACCAAGTTGAGCGTGTGGCGAAGGCGCGCAACATGCCGGTCGATACCGTGAAGAAGGTCGTGGCTGAAAACACCAAGGGGCCGATCCTGGGGCTGTTTGGGGAGCCGGTCGTCAACGTGCTGGAGCTCAACCTGGCGTTGGATGATTTGAAGTGAGCGTTTTTTGAGTCGGGCGCCGATGGTACGTCCCCTATTTCGTGCCCTGCCGGGCCCGACTCACTTTCTTTGTCTTGCCAAAGAAAGTAAGCAAAGAAAGGCGCGCCCGAGATGGCGACTTCCCCTTGGATTTTTGTAACCGGTCGGAGGAGAACCGAAACTCGGCCCTAAAGGGCCTCAGACAGCGGTCCTCCTTTTTTCCGCCCGCTTACAAAAATCCAAGGCGCCATCAAGGGCATGAACGGCCAAACCGTTGGTTCACAAGCGGCAACGCAAGTGGACCAACGGTTTGGTTTTTGTCGTTTGACGTTCCTGCCCTATGCGGCGCCTTGAATTTCTGTTGCAAGGAGGAAAAAGAGGGGAGGCTTGTCTGAGCGAAGCGAGTTTGCCTCCCCTCCCTCCTTGCGACATAAATTCAAGGAGGTTTTCGCCGCATCGGGCGCGCCTTTCTTTGCTTACTTTCTTTGGCAAGACAAAGAAAGTGAGTCAGCCCCGGCAGGGGATGAAACAGGGGATGGACCACCAAGGCCCAAACCTACAAAATGAACCGCATGACAGCCGACCAGCGCCCCAACCCCGACGCCCTCCTGGCCGAACTCCAATCCGACAAGGAGCACGCCTCCCGCGGCAAGCTGCGCATCTACTTCGGCGCCTCAGCAGGCGTAGGCAAAACCTACGCCATGCTGTCCGCAGCCAAGGCGGCACGTGCACAAGGCATCGACGTCATCATCGGCCTGGTCGAAACCCACGGCCGATCCGAAACCGCCGCGCTGGTCGCCGACCTGGAACACCTCCCCACCCGCCAGATCGAATACAAGGGCCGCGCCCTCCCCGAGTTCGACCTCGACGCCGCGCTGGCGCGCAAGCCCGCCCTCATCCTCGTCGACGAGCTTGCCCACTCCAATGTGGCCGGCTCCCGCCACCCCAAGCGTTGGCAAGACATCGAAGACCTGCTCGCTGCAGGCATCGACGTCTGGACCACCGTCAACGTCCAGCACCTCGACAGCCTGAATGAGGCCGTCGGCAGCATCACCGGCATCCGCGTATGGGAGACCGTGCCCGACGCGGTGTTCGACAGCGCCAATGAAGTCATCCTCGTCGACCTGCCCGCTGACGAACTGCTGCGCCGCCTGGCCGAGGGCAAGGTCTACATGCCCGAGCAGGCGCAGCACGCCGCGCGCAATTTCTTCCGCAAGGGCAACCTCATCGCCCTGCGCGAGTTGGCCCTGCGCCGCACCGCCGACCGCGTGGACGACGACGTGCAGGCCTACCGCCGCGCCCGCCGCATCGAAAACGTCTGGCGCACCCGCGAGACCATCGTCGCGTGCCTGGACCCGCAGGGCGATGGCGAACAGGTGATCCGCAGCGCCGCGCGCCTGGCCGCCCAGCTCGAATGCGACTGGCACGCCGTGGCGGTGGTGATGCCGCATCTGCGCGCTGCAGATGGCCGCGCAGAACGCCTGCACGCCCTGCTCAAGCTGGCCGAAGATGCCGGCGCCAAGGTGGAAACACTGGCCGGCACCAACGCGATCGAGGCCATCACGGGCTACATCCGCCGCCACAACATCACCAAGGCGGTGATCGGGCGGCCGCCGGAGAAGCGCTGGCGCTCGCCGCGTGCTGTGGTTGTGGCGCTGCGCCTCGCCATCGGGCTGGAGCGCCGCCTGCCCAGCGGCGACTTTGCGGAAGCGCTCGCGCGGCATTGCCCGGAGGTGGATGTGATTCGCGCGGCGGCGGACCCGGCGCGCATCCAGCTCACGCCCAAGGCAGCCGCGTTCGGGCGTGCGGATGTGCGCACCGAGGTCGAGCGTGCGGCCGACGCCCAACCCGGTTGGCTGACACCGGGTTACCTGGCCGCGGGGGTGTACGTGGGGATTGCCACCGCGCTCTCCAGCCTGGTGCGCCCGGTGTTCGACCTGGCCAACATCGTCATGCTGTTCCTGGCTGCCGTGGTGGCGGTGGCGATGCGCCACGGGCGCGGGCCGGCGGCGCTGGCGTCGGTGCTGTCGGTGGCGTTGTTCGACTTCTTTTTCGTGCCGCCGCGCTGGTCGTTTGCGGTGAGCGACGTGCAGTACCTGCTGACCTTTGCTGTGATGTTGGCGGTGGGTTTGCTGGTGGGGCAGCTCACGGCGGGCCTGCGTGAACAGGCGGAAGCTGCCGTGCAGCGCGAGGCCGCCGCGCGTGCGCTGTATGAGGCGGCTCGCGAGCTGTCTGCCGCGCTCACGCTGGACCAGATCGTCAGCATTGGCGGGCGCTTCGTCAACGCGACGTTTGGTGGGCGCTGCGCGTTCTTCTTCGTCGGGCTGGATGGCCGGCTGGGCGCACCGCAAATCGCCAAGCCAGAGGGCGCCGCTGCGATGTCCGGGGTGTCCAATGCCGCGCAGAATTCGGCACCCTCGGGCATGCCCAACCTCGACCGCGTGTTGGCCGATTGGACGTATCAGCATGGCCAGCCTGCAGGCACCGGCACCCACACGCTGCCCTCGGGCTCGGTGCTGTACCTGCCGCTGAAAGCGCCGATGGCGATTCGCGGTGTGCTGGCTGTGGAGCCCGAGGCCTTCCAGGTGCTCGCCCAGCCCGACAGCCGCCGCCAGATCGACGCCTGCGCCACGCTCATCGCCATTGCCATCGAGCGCGTGCACTACGTGGAGATCGCGCAGGATGCGCTGGTGCGCATTGAATCGGAGCGTCTGCGCAATTCACTGCTGGCGGCGGTGTCGCACGACCTGCGCACGCCGCTGACCGGGCTGGTGGGCATGGCCGAGACGCTCACGCGCCCGCAGCCGAACCAGCCACCGCTTTCGCCGCTGCAGGCGGAAGCCGCCGCCGCTATCGGCCAGCAGGCGCAGCGCATGCGCACGATGGTCACGAACCTGCTCGACATGGCGCGCCTGCAGAACCGCGAGGTCAAGCTCCGGCAGGAGTGGCAGTCGATCGAAGAGTTGGTCGGTGCGGCGCTGCAGACCATTCCCCTGCCCGATCACCGCGTGGTGGTGGACGACATGGCAGACCTGCCGCTGGTGCGCTGCGACGGCCCGCTCATGGAGCGCGTGCTGTCCAACCTGCTGGAGAACGCTGGCAAGTTTGCGCCGGCCGGCACCGAGGTGCGTATCTCCGCGGCGATCGTGCACGACGACAAGCGCGGCCAGGAACTGCGCCTGCAGGTGCGTGACCACGGCCCCGGCGTGCCGGCTGGCAGTGAGCGGATCATCTTCGAGAAGTTCACGCGCGGCGAGAAGGAATCGGCCACCACCGGCGTCGGCCTGGGCCTGGCGGTGTGCGAGGCGATCGTCAGCGCGCACAACGGCCGCATCTGGGTCGAGAAGCCCGCGGATGGCGGTGCGTGCTTCGTCGTCGCCCTGCCCGCCGCTGAGCCGCCGCCCGTGGAAGTGGACGAGACCGAGTAGGCCAACCGCAACATCACCGCCTACCGCAAACCGGCATGGTGCTTGGCTTTGCACCGTTGCTCGGCATATCGACATACCGAAAATATCGTTCGGCTGTCGGCGTCTCTATGACAGGATCACGTTACACACCGCCCGCTACCCGCGGGCGGCTTTCGTTCACGTATCCACGACAAAATCGACGAGGTTTCTCTATGTCTCTGTTCTCCCGCCTTGCGCGTGTGGCCGTACCGGCCATTGCGTTTGCCGCTGCTGCCACCCTGTCTGCTGCAGCCAACGCCGACACCAAGCAGGTCAAGCTCGGCACCATGAGCGGCCCCGATGCGCAAATCTGGGAAGTCGTGCAGAAGGTCGCCAAAAAGGACGGCCTGGACGTCAAGATCATCGAGTTCAACGACTACGCCCAACCCAACCCCGCGCTCGACGCAGGTGACCTGGATGCCAACGGCTTCCAGCACCAGCCCTTCCTCGACAGCCAGATCCAGGCGCGCCACTACAAGATCGTCAACGTGGGCCTGACCTACGTGGCGCCGATGGGCTTCTACTCGAAGAAGATCAAGTCGTTTGCCGAGCTCAAGGAAGGCGCCAAGGTCGGTATCCAGAACGACCCGTCCAACGGCAACCGTGCCCTGCTGCTGCTGCAGAAGTCTGGCGTGATCAAGCTGAAAGCTGGTGCGGGCACCAACGGCAACAACGCCACCCCGCGCGACGTGGTCGAGAACCCGAAGAAGATCAAACTGATCGAGCTGGATTCGGCCCAGCTGCCGCGCTCCCTGGATGACCTGGACGCCGCTTCCATCAACACCGACTACGCGGTCAAGAACAACCTGTCGCCCACCAAGGACGCGATTGCGCTGGAAGACCGCCAGGGCCCGTACGCCAACCTGATCGCCGTGCGTGAGAAAGACAAGAACCAGCCGTGGGTGAAGACGCTGGTGCACGCCTACCAGTCGGAAGAGGTGCGCAAGTTCATCGATACGCAGTTCAAGGGCGCGATCCTGCCGGCGTTTTAATCGATACGCTCTGAGTGAGCGGATACTTTCTGGCTTGAACTAGAAACTGTTGGCGGCGCGCTGTGGGAAGACTGAATTCTCACGGCGCGCCGCGTCATTTGTTGCGCCGCGTCATCTTCTGGCGGGTGCAATCGTTTTCGCCACCCGTGGCGCCCTCGCAACGCTTGTGGCCGCTTTGCTGCATTAAGTAGTTCTACGTTATTGCAACGCAGCAAATCATTCGCTATAGTAGGAACTGTCTCCTCCACCCTCCTTGGTGGATTGTGGCCCGAGCACCTGGTGCTCGGGCTTTTTTCTTTGGCGCGTCCGATTGCTGTTCTTCGCGGCCGCCTTGCCTCCTGGCCGATTCCGGCTACGCTGTTTTCCTGGTCCCAAATCTCTGGGCGTTGCCCGATCGCAACGAGCACTTTTTTCAATCGCCTGCTTTAAGCCGCCATTCCAGCCCAAGGGCCGTGTGTCGGAGAGCGCCATTGAAAGCGTCGTTTGAATCACGCTAGTGTCTCGAATTTGTGCGTAACCACGCGCTTTGTGCTTTTAACATCGCGAAACCGCGTCAGTTTTTGTCCTACAAGCGATTCGGCGTCATCCGGACAGTCCGATGGGGGCCCCTCCACTAAACTTCACCTTGCTCTCTCTTTAGAGAGCACTCCCCCCCTTTTGAGCCCGCCCCTGTTGCGGGCTTCATTTTTTTAAGGCACGATTTCTGACATCCCGACACCGTCGACACCGGATGTCGGAAGCTCAAAAGGTTGGGGGAATCGCTCAAGGCCCGCGCAGTTGAAAAGCTGCGCGGGCTTTGTTTTTCTGGCGTCGCCGCCTGACAAGGGGCGCGCGCAGTGCTTCAATGACGGCACGCAGCGGATGCAGCACGGCGCAAAACGGGATGCGCCCTCCGCCTCATACCTACAACAAGAAGGACTGGTCGATGGAAGGTTTCGCACAACTCGCCGTGCTGGTGGTGGACGACCACCCCGTGCAACGCGCCGCCGCAAGGCAGCTGCTCCATACGCTGGGCGTGCAGCAGATCCTGACCGCCTGCGACGGCCGCGAGGCGCTTTACCTGCTCCAGCTCTGCCATGTCGACCTTGTCCTGTGCGATATCGACATGCCTGGCATGAACGGCCCCCAACTGATGGAACAGCTGCTGCTACGCGGCGGCAAGGTGTTCCCCCGGCAGGCGCCCGTATGGGCGTGGGTCAGCGCCATGGATGCACCCATCGTCGAGTCGCACGTGAGCCTGGCCGATGCCGTTGGCCTGACCCACACGCACGGCGTGCAGAAGCCGCTGCGCCCCGCGCACGTACTGCCGTTGCTGGAAGACGCCGCCGCGCGCGAACGCAATCCCGCTCCCGCCGCGCCGCTTGGCACGCCGCAATTTTCCGACGACGAGCTTGCCGCCCTGATCAACGAGACACCCGAGCAGATCGACGTGGTCTTGCAACCGCAGCATGATCTCGCCAGCGATCAGATTGTCGGCGCCGAGGCGCTGTGCCGGTGGATCCATCCGGTGCATGGGCGCGTGTCGCCTGCCGCATTTGTGCCGCGCCTGGAGGCACTGGGGCTGGCCGATGGCCTGTTCTTCCACGTGCTGGAGCACTGCGTGCGTGTGCAGCACGCGCTGGCCGCGCACGCGCATCCGGTGCCGATCGGCGTGAATGCCTCTGCGCAAACGCTCAGCCGCCCTGGCACCATCGAGCGGGTCGAATCCATCGTGCGGGAGGCCCGCATTGCACCGGCCTCCATCAGCCTGGAACTCACCGAAGATTCACCGGTGCCGGATGCCACGCAACTGATCATCGCACTCAACCGCCTGCGCCTGCTTGGCCATCCGCTGGCCATCGACGATTTTGGCGTGGGCATTGCCACCCTCAAGCTGCTGGCAGACCTGCCCTTTACCATCCTCAAGATCGACCGCTCGTTCACGGCTGCCGTCAACCAGACCAGCCAGCGCGGCGTGATCTGCCGCACCATGATCGAGCTGGCGCGCACGCTGCACCTGGAGTGCATCGCGGAAGGGGTGGAAACCAATGCGCAGCGCCAGACCCTGCGCACACTGGGCTGTGCGACGGGACAGGGCTATCTGTGGGCGGCGCCCTTGTCGACCACGGCCTTCCTGGCGCATGTGCAGGCAGCGGCCTGATTCAGTTTCGTGCAGCCCTGATTGAAACGGCTTCTGCCCCGAAAGGTTACGGGGCGGCCAAAGTAAGAAAAGTCTGATCCCATTGGGCATCACGCGTGGGTATGGTTACCGGCACTCTTTGTCGGCTCTCCACACCCATGACGGCTCCGATTGCCTCCCCTCTACCGCGCTTGCGCTTGCAGATCGCTCGCTTCTGCTTCGCTTCGCCGCGTCAATGCCGCGCCCTGATCGACGATGGGCCACGACGCCTCCAGGCGTCCGCGCAGCCTGCGCTTACCTGATCGCACACTATGTCCCCATTCCTATCGATCGTGGCGGCAGACGATCATCCGGTGATCCTGATGGGGCTGACGGCCGCCATCGCGCAGTTTCCGCAGCAGCGCATTGTTGCGCAGGCGCATGATGGGCATGAGTTGCTGCAGGTGCTTGAACATATCGATTGCGATGTCATCGTCACGGACTACCGCATGAATGGGGACCCGGCATTCGACGGCATGTCGCTGCTCGCACGTCTGCGCAAGCAGCATCCAAAGCGGGCGATCGTGGTCTGTACCATGCTCCACAATCCGGCTCTGCTGCGCAGCATGCGGCAGCAGGGCGTGGCTGCCATCGTGAGCAAGAGCGATGACCTGGTCTATGTCGGCCACGCCATCGCCGCGGCCGCGCGTGGTGTGCACTACTACAGCCCCAGCATCCTGGAAGAGAGTGGTCTCAATCCCAACGTGCGCAACGTTTTTGAGACCCTGAGCGCGCGCGAGCGTGAGGTTGTGCGCCTGTATGCCGACGGCATGGCCGTGTCGGAGATTGCGCGCAAACTCGGTTCGAGCGTCAAGACCGTCAGCACCCAGAAGACGGCCGCGCTGCGCAAGCTGGGCTTGGCGCGCGAGATCGATCTTTTCCAGTTTGCCCGAACGAACGGGCTATCCCAGCTCCACTGAGCGCGGCGCGTCAGACGGTGCGGCGGCGGGCCGACAGCGGCAGTGGTTTTGCCGGCGTTGCGGTGGCGGACGATGCTTCTGCGGCGCGGGCGTCCATCAGCCAACCAAACAGCGGCGTCGCTACCAGTGCACCGACCAGTTGCGCCAGCATGTAGCCAGGCACATCACCGGGGCGGATGCCCGAGGGGCCATCGGTCAGCGCGCAGGCCAGTGCGAGTGCCGGATTGGCCAGCGAAGACGATGCCGTGAACCAATACCCGGCGGCGATGTAGGTGGCGACCACCAGCGGCAACTGCTTTGGTGCGTGACGGCCGCAGGCGATGCCCACCCCCATCAACCCAAACGTTGCCAAGGCCTCGCTCCACCACAGCGCGGGGCCGGTTGCCACGTGGGTGCCTGCTGCCAGCGCCGGCATGCCGTACATCGCATGCGCTGCCATCACGCCGAGCACCGCCCCCAGTGCCTGGGCGACGCCATAGGCCAGCGCTTCGCGCCATTGCAGGCGCCCCTGCACCAGCGCCGACAGCGTGACCGCCGGGTTCAGGTGTGCGCCCGATATCGGCCCGAACGCCGTCAGCAACGCGCACAGCCCTGCCCCGCCTGCCAGCGATTGCGCCAGCAGTGTCCACGTGGCGTCGCCGCCGGAGAGGCGATTTGCGTGGATGCCTGTGCCGATCACCACGGCAATCAGCAACGCCGTGCCAAGCCCCTCCGCAACAAGGCGACGGGCCAGGGAGATGGAAGCCGATGCGGCGGGCGCTGCCGACGATGCGGTGCGAAGCGGAGAAACGGTGGCCATGCGGGAACGGAATGCGGACGATGCAAAGCGCATCGCGCGGCAGTGTGGGACGCCCGCCTGGGCCGATCAATGCACTGCGGCGCGCTTGTGTCGCTCTCCTTGGTATGGAATGCAGTATCGAATGGCGAGAACTCAGGCCGGGCTTGCTACACCAGCCGCCGCCAGTTGCCGTTGCCTTGCACCCAGGCGCATGAAGCCAGTTGCCGCGGCGCCCAGCGCCACCAGCATCGCGATGCATCCGGCCACCGTGCCGTGCGTCATGCCCGTTGCACTGCCATCGGCGGCAAAGGTGAAGTACAGCCCACCGATACACGCCACGCCCAGCGCTCCCGCCAGTTGCTGCGCCGTGATCAACAGCCCCGCTGCAGCGCCGGCCTGCGCACGCGGTACGCCGGTCAGCACCAGGCCGATCAGCGGCACGATGACCAGCCCCTGCCCCGCGCCGTGCAGGGCCAGGGCGAGGCTGATGCGTGTCATGCTGGGCGCGATCGGGTGCGCCCACGTCGTGCCGAAGCCCGACAGCAGCGTCAGCAGACCCGCCGCCATCAAGCCGAGACCGCCCAGCAGCGAACGGATGCCATAGCGCCGCACCAGCGCATTGGCCACACGCGACGTGATGAGAAACGCAAGCGCCAGCGGCAGAATGACAACGCCCATGCGCAACGCTGACAGTTGCCGCCCGTTCTGCAGATACAACGTCAGCACCAGGAAGAACGCCATCATGCTGATGTAATGCAGCCCAGACGCCGTCAGGCCCGTCATGAAGGCACGATGTTGCAGCAGCGCTGGCGGCAGCAACGGCGTGCCGCCCGCACGGTCGACGCGGGCCTCAAGCTGCTGGAACGTTGCCATGCCGAGCAGGCCCACGATCAGCAACGCCAGGCTCCACATTGGCCAATGCAGTTCGCGGCCGAACAGCAGCGGCACGAGCACGGCCGCCACGCTGATGGCCATCCACGCTACGCCGGCGGTGTCGAGGTGGATCTTCGCAGCCCCAGCGGCTGGGCGCGGAATCCAGCGCCAGCCCAGCAGCGCGGCAGTCAGCCCCACCGGCACGTTGATCAGGAAGGCCGTGCGCCAGCCCAGCCCGGCGATGTCTGCGCTGGTGAGTGCGCCGCCCACCAGCAGCCCGGCCGCGCCGCCGGTGCCCATCACCAGCCCGAAGATCGACAGCGCGCGGTCGCGCTCGGCGCCGGCAAAGAGCGCCTGCACGCTGGCGAGCACCTGCGGCACCATCATCGCGGCGGAGAGGCCTTGCGCAAAGCGCCACGCGATGAGCGCCGCCGCGCTGCCCGCCAGCCCGCAGCCGGCCGAGGTGGCGGTAAAGGCGATGAGCCCCAGCAGGAACACGCGACGGCGCCCGAACAGGTCGCCCAGTCGGCCGCCGGTGATGAGCAGGATCGCGTAGCCAAGCTGGTAGACGGCCAGCACGGCCTCCAGTTGCGCGGGCGTGGCATGCAGGCTCGT
The DNA here is from genome assembly GCF_008801405.1 of Ralstonia insidiosa. Lineage (NCBI taxonomy): Bacteria > Pseudomonadati > Pseudomonadota > Betaproteobacteria > Burkholderiales > Burkholderiaceae > Ralstonia > Ralstonia insidiosa. The sequence continues at coordinate 389,765 of NZ_VZPV01000001.1, forward strand.
GCGGATGCTCGGGATCGCCACATTGGCGATGAACGCATCGACGATGAACATGAATTGCGCTGCCACCATCACACCAAAGGCCAGCCAGCGGCGGGGTTCCAGCGAGGAAGACGCAGAAGAAACGTGGGTCACGATCGGCTCCGGAAAGAGGGATGGACGCAGCGTAGGCGCCGGTGCCGATTCGATTCAGAGCTAGGATTAACCTAGGATTGCGCTGTCCCTCCCATCGATACGTGCCGTCGTATGTAATGTCGCCATGGACGATTTCACTGCTGATCTGGCCCCCATCCCCGCCGCGCCCCGTAGCGAGCTGGGCGAGTTCCTGCGCAGCCGTCGCAGCCACCTGCGCCCGCAGGATGTGGGGCTGCCCGAGGGCAGCGGGCGCCGCCGTACCGCTGGCCTGCGCCGGGAAGAAGTCGCGCAGCTCGCCAACATCAGCATCGACTGGTATGTGCGCATCGAGCAGGGGCGCGACGTGCGGCCCTCGGTGGCGACCATCGAGGCGATCAGCCGGGCGTTGAGGCTGTCGCCCGATGAGCGTGCGCACATGCGTGGGCTGGCGCGTGCCGAAGCGGCTTTCACGGGGCCCGGGGTTGGGACGGTCGGGCACGCACAGGCGGAAGCGGTGCCCGATGTCTTGCGCCGGGCCGTTGCCGGCATGGTCCTGCCCGCCCACGTGCGCAGTTACCGCACCGAGCTGCTGTGCTGGAACGAGGCCACCACGCAGCTCTTCATGGATTTCGGCACGATGCCGCCGGAAGACCGCAACTCGCTGGTCTACATGTTCCTGTACGACAACGCGCGCGAGCGTTTTGTCGAGTGGGAGACCGAGGCGCGCCGCATGCTGGCGAAGTTCCGTGCGGTGTACGACCCGCATGCGGACGACCCCGTGCTCGCGGCGCTGGTCGACCGCCTGCGCACCGAGAGCCGCGAGTTCGACACTTGGTGGCGCCAGCACGAGGTGCGTGCCCAGCGTGCCGAGCACAAGCTGATTCGCACGCCCGGCGGCAAGGTCGTCCGCTACGACTACATCGGCCTGCCGGTGATGGAAGACCCGCGCCTGCGCATGGTGCTGTACGTGCCGATGGAGGATGGCGCCTGAACGCTCAGGCCGTCAGCGCCGCGAGGATGGTGTCCGTGCTGCGCACGCGGCCCAGGCGCGGGAAGACGTTTTCCACGGAAGAGCGATGCAGCGCGGCATCGTTCGAGCTCATCGCATCTTCGGCCAGCACCAGCGCGTAGCCGTGTTCCCATGCGGCGCGCGCGGTCGATTCCACCCCCACATGTGTCGAGATACCGCCCAGCACGATCGTGGTGATGCCGCGTCGGCGCAGTTGCAAGTCCAGCTCGGTGCCGTAAAACGCGCCCCACTGGCGCTTGGTGATCTGGATGTCGGTGGGCGCGACTTCCAGTTCGGCGGGCTGCTCCCACCATTGCGGCGGCAGGCCACCCGGCACGGTGGGTGCCGGGCGGTCGACGGGCTGGCGCGGGGCATCGGCATAGTCCGGCGCCCAGCCCACGCGCACCAGCACCACGGGCGCGCCCAGTTCGCGAAAGCGCTTGGCCAGACGGGCGGAGGCTCCCAGCACCTGTTCCGGCGAATGCGGCCCCTGCGCAAACGGCAGGATGCCGCGTTGCAGGTCGATCAGTACCAGCGCGGTGGATTGGGGCGACAAGACCAGCGGTTGCTCGGCAGACATCGGTGTGACTCCTGGGGACGGGACGAATCAGACATGGGGCTGGCGGCACGGTTCCGCCGCCCCAGCGGGAAGTGTAAGTGTGCCGTGGTGTGTCAGGACCGGCCTGCCGGCAGCGTGCTGAAGGCTGGTGCCGCGTCGTTTGCGCGCGGTTCTTCCGCGCCGGCAATCTCGTCGAGCGAGCGGTTGTTCGTGCGGGGCCCGAAGATCCCGATCGACAGCATCACGATCAGCATGCTCGCGCTGATCAGCACGAACACCGCAGGTGCGCCCGCGCGCTCAAGCAGCACGGCGATGATGAAACTGCTGGCAATGCCCGTCAGCCGCCCGAATGCGTGCACGAACCCCAGCGCGCGGCTGCGGATCTGCGTCGGAAACACTTCGGCCTGATAGGCGGTGGCGTTGCTGGCCATCACGGTGTTGCACAGGGTGATGAGCACGCCAAAGAGGATCGCCAGCGGCGCCTGCCCTGACAGGGCGAACCCCGTGCCGAACACGACCACGCCGATGGCCGTTGCAACGATCAGCCATTTGCGCTCGATGCGGTCTGCCAGCAGCCCGCCGATGAAGGGCGACACCGGATACGCGAAGGCAATCACGAACGCATACCAGAGGCTCTTGGAGATGGACGCGCCCTGTGCCGCCAGCAGCGTCGGCAGCCATTGGCTGAAGCCGAAGAAGCCGATGCTCAAGAACGCATTGAAGGTGATCAGCATGATCGTGCGGCCACGGTAGCGCTGATCCCACATCGATTGCGCGGCAGGTGCGCTGCCCGGTGCCTGGGCGGCCTGTGTCCGGACGGGCGGCAAGGGGCGGCCGGATTCGTGCTCAACACGATCCTCGATCTGCTGGACGATGGCTTCGGCTTCCCGGCTGCGTCCGCGCATGGCTAGCCAGTGCGGCGACTCCGGCAGGCGGTGCTGCAGCCACCAGGCGACGATGGCACCGCTGCCGCCCGCTGCGACCACCCAGCGCCAACCCGAGATGCCCAGCGGCGATTGCGGAATCCATAGCCAGGACGCCAGCGCGAGCACAGGCATGGCCAGGTAGCTGATGCCGAAGCACACCGCGAAGGCCCGCCCGCGCATGTCCTTGGGCACCAGCTCGGTCAGGAACGCGCCGATCGTGATCAACTCCGCGCCCGCGCCGCAACTGGCTACGAAGCGGCAGAGGTGGATGCCGAGCGCCGTGTTCTGGAAGCACATCGCCACGCTGGCTGCGGTGTACAGCAGCAGCGCGCCCGTAAACACGGTGCGCCGCCCGATGCGGTCGGCCAGGCGCGAGACGAACATCTCGCCGATGAAGAGGCCGGCAAATGTGGCCGCGCCCAGTGCCCCCTGATCCGACATCCCGAATGTGCCGTGGGCGCCCGCGTGAAAGATGCCGTCCCGGATCAGCCCAGGCGGCAGGTAGGTCATCTGGAAGAGGTCATAGACCTCGAAGAAGCCGCCGACGCTCAGCAGCAGCACCAGGCGCCAGATGGTGCCGGTGGCCGGCAGGCGGTCGATGCGCGCAGCGATCGACTGCGCATAGGTTGCAGACATGAGGTGTCTCCTGCAGGGTTCAGACCGTTGCGACCGGATTGACCGGCGACCCCACCAGCCCGCGCACATGCAGCGGCGGCGCGGTCAGCAGGAAACGGTTGCGTTGATGTGCGCGCAGCCACTGCGCCAGCGGCGTCAGGTGCCACAGCTCGCCCAGGTGGATGCCCAGCTTGAACAGGCACAGCTCATGCAGCGGCATCATCGCGCCGGGGCTGGTGCGGTCGGCAAGCTGCTGCGGGCGTTCTTCCACCGCGTGGTTGTCGGCGACCAGTGCGGCCAGGCCCGAGGCGTCGATCCAGTTCCGCAGCCGCGCGTCGTTGCCGTCGAGCACGCAGCAGACATCGGGCACGGCGCGTTCGCCGGCGGCATCGGCTTGCAGCAAGCGATCGGCAAAGCCGGTGTGGATGCAGACGATGTCGCCGCGCTCGACAACGATAGCGTCGGCGCGCAGCACGGCCATCCAATCGTCGTAGCCGATCTTGCGGCGGGCATCGCCAAAGTGGTGCCGTAGGTCGATCAGCACGCCCCGCCCCTGCACGCCGGTCTGGGCCATGACTTCAATGCCCAGCGCGTGCGCCCCGCCTGTCGATGCGCCGGCTTGCGGCACGCGCACGTGTTCGCCCATGCGGTAGCCGTTGTAGAACACGGCTTCTGCGTTGCCATCACCGTCCGCATCGAATAGCGAGCCTACGTGCGACAGCGCATCCCACTGCGTGGAGAACTGCGAGTGCATGCAGAAGGCATCGTCGCAGACGACATCCGTTGCGTTGCGCGCCGCTTCCTCGGCGCGATAACCGAAGTACGGCTTGCCCTGCAGCAGTGCGGGGCTGATTGTCGGCGGTTGTCTCCGCGCGTTGAGTCCGCCGCCGCGCGGCACGTCCAGTGGCAGGCTGAGCGAAAACACCACGCCTTCGCGCACCTCTGCGACGGCGCGCAAGACGCGATCCGGTGTCAGCCAGTTCAGTCTGCCTCGTTGATCATCGATGCCGAAGTCGCCCCAATTGGAACCGGGCGGCCGGTGGGTCCAGCGCGGGTTCATGCAGTCTCCTCGTTTTTGATTTGTGTTCTGGCGGTGCTGTTGGCTAGCGTGGCAGGATCACGCCCTGCGCCGTGAGGCGGGCGTAGTCATCCTCGCCCAGCAGCGGCAGCAGGATCTCGCGGTTGTTCTCGCCGAGTGCGGGTGCCGGCCGGCGAAACACGCCCGGCGTGCCGGACAGCCGCGGCGCGATGTTGTGCATGGGCAGGCTGCCCGCGTCGTCGTCCGGCAGTTCGACCAGGGCTTCGCGCTCGATCACGTAGTGGTCGTGCACGATCTGCGCGATATCGTGGATCGGCCCAACCGTGACGCCCGCCGCCTCGAAGAAGGCGAGGTTGCTGTCCAGATCGCGCTCGGCAATGAAGGTGCCCACGATGGCATCCAGTTCTTCCGCGTGCTGCACGCGTTGCACGTTGGTGCGATAGCGCGGGTCGTCGATCAGGTCGGCACGCCCGATGGCGCGGAACAGGCGCTCGGCCATCCCCTGCGTAGAGCTCGACATGCACAGCCATTTGCCGTCGCGGGTGCGGTACGTATTGCGCGGCGCGGTGTTGGTCGAGCGGCTGCCGGTGCGCGGCTTGACCTTGCCAGTGAGCGCGTAGTTGGCGGCGGCCGGCCCGAGAATGGAGAACAGCGGTTCGAACAGCGACACGTCGATCACTTGGCCCATCGCGCCCTCGGCGTCGCGTGCGCGCAGTGCCACCAGCACGGCAATCGCGCCGGACAGGCCGGCCGTCATGTCGCCTAGGAACATCGGCGGCAGCACCGGTTCGCGATCGGCAAAACCATTGATGGCGGCGAACCCCGCATAGCCTTCGGCCAGCGTGCCGAAGCCGGGTTTGTGCCGGTACGGGCCGCTCTGGCCCCAGCCGGAGATACGCGCGATCACCAGCTGCGGGCGCAGCGCCAGCAGCACCTCGGGGCCGAGCCCCATCTGCTCGGCAACGCCGGGTTTGAAGCTCTCGATGAACACGTCGGCCTCGCGCACGAGCCTGTGCACGATATCGATGCCTTCCGGCGAGCGCAGATCCACACACACGCTGCGCTTGTTGCGCCCGTAGACTTTCCAGTTGGTGCTGATGCCGCCGGCGCCCACCGCGCGCAGCGTATCGCCGTGCTCGCCTTCGACCTTGATCACGTCGGCGCCGAAATCGGCGAGTTGCACGCTCAGCATGTTGCCCGCCATCAAGCGCGACAGATCGATCACGCGCACGCCGGCCAGTGGCCCGCGCGCATCGGCATCGAACTGCTTCATGTGGATCGGGCCAGTCGGCGCGCGAAAGGGGGCCTTCCCCGCCTGGGGTGGCATGTGTTCAACGGACATCGGTGTCTCCGGGATGGGTAACTGGTGTGGCGCGCCTGGGCGCCTGCGCTACGCCTGTAGTGCGCCGAGCGGGTCGGCCTGGGTGGTGGCAGCGCCGGAAGACGGGAGGTCTCCGCCCAGCGCGTGTGTCAGCTCGGCGGCGGCATCCAGCACGCGCGGCAGGTAGTCGTTCTGCACTTTCTTATTGAAGCGATAGCGCGGGATGCCCAGCGAGATCGTGCCGCTGAGCACACGGCCCACGCCAAACACCGGGCAGGCAATCGCCGCGCTTTCCGCATCGCGCTCTGCAATGGAGACGGCGTACCCCTGCTCCACGACCTTCTCGTGCTCCGCGCTGCGTGTGCCGGAAAACGCCAGCAGCACGTGCCCTGCGGCACCCACATCGAGCGGGAAACGATCACCTTCACGCAGATTGGTCCGCACCGAGCGCTCGGCATGGAAGCGGAACAGGCAGACGCGCTGGTCGCCTTCGCGCACGTAGAACGCAGCGGTTTCGCCGGTCTCCTCCGACAGTCGGGCGAGGATCGGCGCGGCGTGCTCGCGCAGCTGGAACGACTCGCGATACGTCATGCCCAGGTGAAAGTTGGCGGGCCCCAGCACGTAGCGCCCATCCGGCAGCCGCTTGATGAAGCGGAACTGCTCCAGCGATTCGAACATGCGCAGCAGCGTGCTCATGTTCAGCCCGGTGGCTTCGCTCACCTGCGCCAGCATCAGCCCATTGGGGGCGTTGCCGAAGGCGAGCAGGACGGTCAGGGCGCGATTGACTGCGGAGACGCCGCCCTCTGTTTGCATGTTCATGTGGACCTCGTGACGTGCCGGCCGACGCGCTGGTGGCGTCGCAAAAAAATGAAAGTTGTTTTCATTATATTTGTGACAACGAGTTTGGCAATAGCCGTTTGGATCTTCCCGGGTGATGCGCCGGTTCGCGTATGCAAGTGATCACAAGGGTTAACGATAGTCTTGACGAATTCGGCGCCAAACACAAAAAATGAAAGTTACTTTCATTTTAGTGAGTCGACATGTTTTCGTCACCCTTGCCGGTCTGGCGCTCGCTGTTGTACGTGCCCGCCCATGTCCCCCGCTACGTTGCCAAGGCCGAAGTCTGCGGGGCCGATGCCGTCATCCTCGATCTGGAAGACGGTGTGCCGCCCGAGCAGAAGGCGCAGGCGCGTGGCGGGCTTGTTGATGCGATTCCACGCCTGGCCCGCATTGGCTACGACGTGCTGGTGCGCGTCAACGGCCCGCTGGAACCCATGGCGGCGGACTTGCGCGCCGCCGTTCTGGCAGGAGCGAGCGGCGTCGTCTTGCCCAAGGTGCGTGGCGCAGCGCATCTGGAAGCCATCGATGAACAGCTGGGATTGCTGGAGGACGTGTGCGGCGCCCCGCTTGGCCAGACCCGCATCATCGCGATCATTGAAACGCCGCGCGCCTTCGAGGTGATGAGCGACATTGCGCGCGCCACGCCGCGTATTGCCGCCCTGATGCTTGGCGGCGGTGATTTCGCGCTGTCCTGCGACAGCCGCGCCAGCGCCGAGGTGCTGCGCGTGCCGAAGCAGCTACTGGTGATTGCCGCCCGGGCCGCCGGCATCCTGCCCCTCGGCCTGACCGGCGGATTGGATGTGCTGGACGATCTCGATGCCTTCGAGCGTGCGGCACAGCAGTCCGTCGACATGGGCTTTGCTGGCGCGACTTGCATCCATCCCGCGCAAGTGGCGGTACTCAACCGCGCATTCATGCCCTCGGCTGACGAGGTTGCCGACGCCAGCGCACTGCTCGCTGCCTTCGATGCGGCGCGCGCTGAGGGCCGAGGCGCGCTCCGGTTCGACGGACGGATGGTCGACGCCCCCGGCGTCACGCGCGCGCGCCGTGTGCTTGCCCGCCATGCCGCCAGCCAGAGGCGCATGCCGTAGCCCCGATTTGCCGGCGCCGCCGGCACTTGCCGTACCCCAAAAATCAAAACAGCAGGAGACAAGCATGACCACGCGAATGTTCGCGCTATGCGGACTGGGCCTTCTTTCGGCCAGCGCCAGCGCACAGTCCACCCTCACCCTGTATGGCGTTGCCGACGTCTATACCGAATTCCTGACCAGCCAGGCAGCGCCGGGCGACGGTCGCGCCGTCACGCAGACGCGCATGGCCTCGGGCGGCAAGAGCGGCTCGCGCTGGGGCTTGAAGGGCAAGGAAGACCTGGGTGGTGGGTGGCGGGCCGCGTTCCGCCTGGAGAGCGGCATCAACCTCAACAACGGCACCGGAACGGGCTCGGGCGGGGGTGGTTTCGACCGCTCCGCATGGGTGGCGCTGGAGAGCGACCAGTGGGGCATGCTGCGCCTCGGCCGCCAGTACACCACGCTGTTCGACGTCATGGAGAAGTACTCGCCCACCGGCGCGTACTCCACGCTGTATGAGCCCGCCGGCGCCATTGTCGGCCTGAACTTTCGCGAGAACAGCGTCGTGAAATACCGGTTCGAGACCGGCCCGCTGGCCGTGCAGGCGCACTACGCCCTGGGCGGCACGCCGGGCACGTTCCAGACCAGTGCAGCTTACGGCGCCGGTTTTGACTATGCGAGCGGCCCGCTGTCGTTTGCCGCGGCCTATGACAACGTCAACGGTTCGCAGCTCAGCAACGTCACGCATTTCCGGCGCTACTCGGCTGCCGCCATGGTGGCGCTTGGCCGCGCCGAGTGGATCGTCGGCCTGACCGAGGGCAACGGCAACGTGACCACGCCGCTGGTGGTCACGCGCTACACGTTCCTGTGGACGGGCGTGCGCTATCGCCTGTCCGAGCGCCTACAGGCCATCGGCGCGTTCTATTACGAGAACGTTCGTGCGCAGAACCCCTCGCCTGGGCAGCCGGCCCCGCAGCTGACCAATCCGCAGCAGGTCACCCTGCAGCTCAACTACTTCCCGTCCAAGACGACGACGCTCTATCTCGCGGCCGGTGCCGCACACCGCGCCGCGCTGGACTTCGACAACTACAACTACAGCTTCCTGCACTACTCACTCGCCAGCGACCGCTCCGTCAGCACGGGCGTGGCGTTGGGTATGCGCAAGCTGTTCTGACTGTTCTGATACTCAAAAAAGACCCTGATCAGGAGATCGTGACATGTCCATCACGCTTGCGCGCCGTCGCGCGTTTCTGCTGCGTGCGCTTGCCGGTACGGCGGGCGTTGCCTTTGCGGGGGCGTCGTCGGCGCAAGCCCTTGCCGACGCGGCAAAGCCTGTCGCCAACGCCGTGCCGCCCATCGCCAACCGCCTGGCGGAATACGTGCACCGCCTGCGATATGAAGACATCGACGCCAGTGCGCTGGAAGCGTTGAAGCTGCGGTTGGTCGATACGTTCGGCTGCGCGCTGGCAGCGTTGAAGGAGCCGGTAGTCCAGCGCTGCTTCCAGCTTGCGCAGGCCGGTGCGAGCCACGCGTCCGCGCTCATCGGAACCACGCACCGCACGACGCCGGAGCTAGCCGCCTTCGCCAACGGCGCGGCCATCCGCTACTACGACCTCAACGATGGCTACGCCGCCAAAGAGATCGGGCATCCGAGCGATTTCATCTCGGTCAGTCTTGCCGTAGCGCAATCGGAGGGGCGTTCGATCCAGGATTTCATCCTGGCTTCGCTCGTTGCCTACGAAATCGAATGCCGGCTGTTCGACGCCGCCGCCATCAGCCCGCGCGGCTGGGACAACCCGAGCTACGGCGTGGTGACCGCCGCTTTGACCGCCGGCAAGCTGATGCAGCTCTCGGTCGAGCAATTGACGCAGGCCGTCAACATCGCGCTCATCGACCACATTGCGATGAACCAGACCCGAACCCAGGTGCTGTCGAACTGGAAAGGGCTGGCCGATGCGTCGGCGGCAAAAAGCGGTGTCTTTGCGGCCAGCCTGGCGCGGGAGGGCATTACCGGCCCCAGCCCCATCTTCGAGGGCACCTACGGGTTCGAGAAGCTCGTCGCGGGCCAACCGATTGCCATCGATACGGCGGCATTCGGCGGGCCGGGCCGTGCGTTCCGTATTGCCGATGTGCTGGTGAAACCGTATCCGGCGCAAGGCCACACGCTGACTGCGGTGGAGGCGGCCATCCGGCTGTCGGGGCGGATTCACGACCCTGCACAGATCGACAAGGTCGTCGTTGCGACGACGCAGCTCGGCTACAAGATCACCGGAAGCGGGCCATATGTCTGGGCGCCGGCCACCAAAGAAACGGCCGACCACAGCATGCCCTACGTCGTGGCGCGCGCCCTCATCGACGGCACGTTGACGAATGCAAGCTACGCGCCCGAGAAGCTCGCCGCCGCAGATGTGCGTGCGTTGATGCCCAAGATCCGCGTCGAGGAGGACCCGGCGCTCACCGCGCTGTATCCGCGGCACATCCCGAACCGCATCTCGGTGTATTTGCGTTCGGGAGAGGTGTTGACCGAGCGCGTTGACGACCTGCCGGGCGCGCCCGATATGCCGCTGACGCGCGAGGCGATTGAAGCCAAGTTCTGGCGTACTGCGGGCACGGCCATCACCCGCGCGAATGGCGAGGCGCTGATCCAGCGCATCTGGTCAATGGAGCGGCTGCGCGGTGTCGATCCCCTGTTCGAGGCCGCCATGGCAGAGCGGGCGGCTTGAATGTAGCCGGCGCTGCATTCACAAAAAAGGGGGGCGTTGATGCCCCCTTTCTTGTTGCTGCCCCTTACGGACGGCGAATGACACACGTCGCCGTGGCATGGGCCAGCAGCGTGCCGTCCTGCGTCTTGAGCGTGCCTTCCGATACGCCGATCGTGCGCGAGACATGCAGCACGCGGCCCACCGCCACCAGCGGCGTATCCACCGGCACCGCCTTCACCATCTTCACGTTGAGGTCGACTGTGCCGTAGCCGACGCCGGCTTCGAGCATGGTGTGCACCGCGCAGCCGGTCACGGAATCCAGCACGGTGGCCGCAAAACCGCCGTGTACACCACCCAGCGGATTGAGGTGGCGTTTGTCGGCTTGGGCACCGAAGTGCACGGTGCCGGATTCGATGAGGTCCATCGACATCGGGATGGTTTCGCTGATGGACGCGCGCGGCAGCTCACCGCGCGACATGGCCTGCAGCAATTGCAGACCGGTCATTTGGGACGGATGCATGGGAAGAGTCAGATGGGGTTGGGGTGGAACGACTCCGCACTCTACCGCGAGCCGGGTTTCCATGACTGCAATGCGTTGCAGCGGCCGGCGCAACAACGCCCCTCCAATGCGGGTGAACCCTAGCGTTGCGCGCACGCCGACGCGAAAGGCTCCAGAAAGGTCGCCCCCTCTACGCTCGCCCAGCGATTGCATCGGGCGGCCTGATTGACTGGATTCACCGCCCTCGCGCGTTACCCGAAGCCGGCATCACGACCGGACACCATTACCCACAAAGGAAGGAGACTTCGATGTCCCGTACCAAGTTCGCCCTGGCGGCGACCGCTGCAGCCGTGGCCACCCTGGCCGCCCCCGGCGCCCATGCACAAGCGTCGAACGTGACGCTCTATGGCCTGATCGATACCACCATCAGCACCGTCAACAACACCAACGCGGCCGGCGCACGCACCACTGGCTTCCAGGTGCCCTGGTTTTCGGGCAGCCGCTGGGGCCTGACCGGCAAGGAAGACCTGGGCGGCGGCACGTCGGCCATCTTCCGACTGGAATCCGAGTTTGAAACGCCGACCGGCAACATGGACACCCCGGGCGTGCTGTTCAACCGCGATGCGTGGGTGGGTCTGTCGAGCGAAGCCCTGGGCAAGCTGACCTTCGGCCGCCAGAACGCCATCGCGCGCGATATCTCGGCCATCTACGGTGACCCGTACACCAGCGAAAAGGTGGGCCTGGACGAAGGCGGTTACACCAACGTCAACAACTTCAAGCAACTGATCTTCTACGCAGGCAGCGCCACGGGCACGCGCCTGAACAACGGTGTGGTGTGGAAGAAGATGTGGGACGGCCGCTTCCTGACGGCCCTGGGCTACCAGTTTGGTGAAGTGCCGGGCCAGTTCTCGCAAGGCTCCACCGAATCGCTGGCCCTGGGTTACAACGGCGACAGTTTCCACCTGGCGGGCTTCGCGCAACAGGCCAAGGTCAACGGCTTTACCGATCGCTCGTACTCGATCGGCGGCAACGTGATCATCGACATCTTCCGCATCAATGCGGGCTACTTCCACTACACCGGCGAGCAGCCGGCCGCGATCGGTAACCGTAGCGACAACGCCTACACCGTCTCGCTGAAGATCGCTCCGCAAGGCGCCTTTGACTACGAGATTGGCTACCAGATCATGAAGGCCAACAACGCTGCCTTCGACGCCAACGGCAACACGCTCAACGCGTACGCCAGCGTGCTGGGTGCCACGGCCTCGGGCAGCGGCCGCAAGAGCACGCTGTACGGCTCGGTGTTCTATCACGTGTCCAAGCGCACCGAGTTCTACGTGGCGGCTGACTACATGAAGCTGAAGGATCAGTACATCGTGGGCTCGACCAACGGCCATAACAGCCAGACGGAATTTGCCATCGGTATGCGCACCCGCTTCTGATCGAAGCGCCTGACGTAGTTAGCGTTGCTCGCGCACCTGATCGACAAATCTGTTGGTATAGGTGCGCGAGAGATCGATGTGCTTGTCGCGCGCGTTGGCATTGCTGGCGGCGAGGACGCGCAGGACGGTGGGTGGGCCGTCGTCCGGCATGCGTCCGTCGGCGCTGAAGGTGGGCAACGCGGCGGCAAGCGATTTGACGTAGAGCTCGGGATGTTCGTGGCGGAATTCAGCCGGCATGCGTGCGGCAATGTCCTCCGCGTTGTGCGTGTGCATGTAGCGCAAGGTCCGCACGAAAGCGCGGGCCAGCTTGGTGGCCAGTTCCGGATGGGCTTCGAGCCATTCGGTCTGCAGATACAGGCATGCCGCCGGGTACGGGCCGCCCAGCGCGGCACGCGTGCCTTCGAGCGTGCGCAGATCGAGCAGCACGCGGGCTTCGCCGTTGCGCACCAGGCGCGAGACGGTCGGGTCGGTGGTCATGCCGGCATCGATACGGCCGCTGCGCAGCGCTTTGACGAAGCTGTGTTCCGCGCCGACCGGCAGCATGGTGTAGTCCCCCGCAGACAGGCCCTGCTGTGCCGTCAGGTAGCGCGTGAGAAAACTGGTGGAGGCGCCCAGGCCCGTCACGCCCAGCGTGCGGCCGCGCAGCTCGCGCATCGATTCCACCGTGGCGAGCAGCCGCGTGGACACCACTTCCGCCTCGCCCGGTACCTGGCTGAAGACCACAATGGCACGCACTTCCTTGCCCTTGGCCTGCAGGTCGATTGTGTGATCGTAAAAACCGACCACGCCCTGCGCGAAGCCGGTCAGCAGTTCGCTCTCGGCATCCACGCCGGCGGGCTGCGAGAGCAGTTCCACCTCCAGCCCTTCGTCACGGAAGTAGCCCAGGCGCTGTGCCAATGTGGCGGGCAGGTAGATCATCTTGGCCGTGCCGCTGACCATGATGGTCAGGCGTGTGGGGTCTTGCGCCAAGGCGTGCGTAGCTGCCAGCGCGAGGCAGGCAGCGAGCAACGGCGTGATCCAGCCCCGGGGGCTGCGGGTGCGCTGGTTTCGCACCCTGCCCCTGCAGGTAAAAACACCCATTGAGTTGTCTCCGGCTCTTTTGTAGATATCGGTATCGCGCGCGCTGCAGCAATCAGCGAGTGATGCCCCCAGCGCACGCGTAGGCAGCCGTCACCATTCTAGGAAGCGGCAACCCACAAATCGCTTTCATTTTTCGGACGCGCTGTTTTCGTATGAAGCTGCTCCTGATCGAAGACAACGCCCCGCTGGCGCACTGGCTGTCAGAAGCTCTGCGCCGCGCGCACTTCACGGTGGATCACGCCACGGATGGCGAATCCGCCGATACCCTGCTGCTCACACAGCACTACGACGTGGTGCTGCTTGACCTGCAGTTGCCGACCCTGTCGGGGCAAGGCGTATTGCAACGTTTGCGCGGTCGCCGCAACCCCGTACCGGTGCTGATCCTGACTGCTAGCGGCGGCATTGACGACAAGGTTGCCTGCCTGGGCGCCGGTGCTGATGATTACCTCGTCAAGCCGTTTGAGATCCGCGAGCTGATCGCGCGCATCCAGGTATTGGTGCGGCGCAGCACGCCCGATCAATCCGTCGAGCTGCACTGTGGCGACCTGGCCTACCACACGGGCAGCCGCACCTTTGTGCTGGCCGGTCAGCCGCTGGTGCTGCCCGCGCGGGAGCACACCGTGCTGGAAATCCTCATGCTCAAGCTCGGGCGCACGGTGTCCAAGCCAGCGCTCGTCAACGGTGTGTTTGGCCTGGACGACGAAGCCAGCCCCGAAGCCATCGAAATCTACATCCACCGCCTGCGCAAGAAGCTGGAGCATTCCGCCGCCACCATCGTCACGCTGCGCGGCCTTGGTTACTTGCTGCGCGATGCTTCAACCCAGCAATCCTGAACAACCGGCGGTACAGGAGGCACCGGCCACCTCACGCGCGCGCAGCCTGCGTGCGCGGCTGCTGCTGTGGCTGGCGTTGCCGCTGGTCATCTATGTGGCGGCCGATGCCTGGCTGGACCTGGCGGCCGCACGCCACAACGCCGATCTCGTGCACTACCACGCGTTGGACACCGCCGCGCAGATGATCAGCGGCCAGATCGAATGGGACGAAGGCCGCCTGCGCGTGTCAGTGCCGCCGGCTGCGTTGGCGGTGTTCGCCGCACCCGAGACCCCCGTGCGCGACCAGATTGCGTATCAGGTCAGCACCGAAGATGGTCGCCTGCTGGCGGGGCGGCTGGATTTCGGCACGCGCCCCGCCTTTGATGCCGCAGGCCTGGCCGATACCGGCACCTACACCGATACGCTGGAAGGCCAGCCCGTGCACGTGGCCGCCGTGGTGCGCACCATGTACGACGCCGGGCGCACCGAGCGCGTCGTCACGCGCGTGGCGCAAACCATGAACGGCCGCGACGCGATGATCCGGCAGTTGTGGTGGCCCGCCACCGTGCGCCAGTTGGCGCTGGTGGGGCTGGCGTTGGCGATGATCCTGATCGGCCTGACGCTGGAGTTGCGGCCGATTCTGCGGTTGGCCGGCAATGTGTCGGCGCGCGCGCCCACCGATCTGGCACCGCTCGATCCCGAGGGCTTGCAGCGCGAACTGCAGCCGATTGCCGGTGCGTTCAATCAATACCTGCAGCGCATTGCGGACAACGCGCTCACGCAGAAGCGCTTCATTGCCGACGCTGCGCATCAGATGCGCACACCGCTGGCGATTCTCGACACGCAGATGCAGGTGGCCGCGCAAACCAATGCCGACGATGCGCTGCATGAGGTGCTGAAAGCCGCGCGCACCAGCACGCGCAATCTGGCCGATCTCATCAACGATCTGCTGTTGCTCTCGCAGGCCGAAGCCTCGGCCGCCACCAGCGAAACGGTCGAACTCCTGCAGGTGGCGCGCACCGTGCTCGAAGACCTCGCATTGCTGGCCGATGGTCGCCGCATCGACCTGGGGATGGAGTCGGCAGAGCAGCCGGTCTGGACGTTGGGCAATCGCACGCTGGTTGCGGCCCTGCTGTTCAACCTGGTGGATAACGCTGTGCGCTACACGCAGGAAGGCGGCCACGTCACCGTGCAGGTGTCGGCCGACTATGGTTGGGCCATGCTGACCGTGACCGACAACGGGCCCGGGATTCCGCCCGAGGCGTACGCACGCGTGTTCGAGCGCTTCACGCGCCTGGGCAACACGCAGACCCAGGGCAGCGGCCTGGGCTTGGCGATCGTGCGGCAGATCGTCGATCGCATGGGTGGGCAGATTGCGCTGGCGCCCGGGCCGGGTGGCGCCGGGCTGGCGGTGACGGTGTGGCTGCGGCGGGCCGGGGCGCCGGCCGCCGCCTGAGTTGCTGCCGCTGCTGCCTTGACACCGGCCTTACTGCACCGACACGAACACCGGGTTGGAGTAGAACCACAGATCGTTGTAGTTGCGGTCATTGATGGCGTTGAAGCGCGCCACGTTTTCCGTCACGACCGTCTTCTGGTCGGGCAGCGGGTTGCCGTTGCTGGTCTCGCCCGACACGTTCATGCCGAGGTTGGTGCCGCGCAGGCGGAAGTACTGGTTCTTCGTTGCGGTGGTGGTGTACGTGACGCTGTTGTAGCCGTCGGCATCGACCTTCCAGTCCGCCTTGGTGAAGGTGGCAACGACCTTGGTGGAGTCGTTAGTGGCCTTCGCATACGCGGGCGTGCCGGGGGCGGCCTTGGGGCCAACGTCACCGGCGATCAGATCAACGTGGTCGACCACGGGGCGCATGTTGGCCTTGAAGCCGCTGCCCAGCGGGTACGCGTAGTTGTTGTGATCGGGGCTCTTGAAGCGGATGGTGATCGTCACCTTGTCGCCGGCCTTTGCGGTGAGCGTGCCGCCCATGTCAGCCGAAGCGGTGGCGTTGTCGGCGTGGAAATCCAGCGCGTTGATGAGATCGCCAAACACGCCGAACGACTTGCCCGAGCGCATGGCGCCCAGCAGTGTCTTCAGGTCGGTGCTGGTACCCGGCAGCCAAATGTAGGTCTTGGCGTATTCACCGGGGTAGTAGCCGCTGCTGAACTGCTGCGTGGCGTCGACTTGGAAATGGTGGTCGGAATCTGCAAAGTTCCAGACGCGGCGGCCTTCGCCCAGTAGTGCATCCCAGACGCCACCGACTTGCGCGACCACGTAGTCGACACCGCCGTAGGTGCGGTTGGGCAGGTTGGCGTCGATGTAGGCGCTGTTGTAGCCGCCGCGATCGGGCTCCATCTGGTTGCCGACCATGCCCTCGATGCCGAACATGATGTCGGGCGCGGTGTCGTTGAACTGGCGGAAATCCGCCACCGTGTACTTGCCCGGGTTGCGCGACGGGTGGTTGATCAGGCCGTAGCTGGTGTTCGGGTAGTTCGTCTTGAGCCAGGTGAAGGCGTTCACCACATCAGCGTGCGTGCTGCCGGCGCGCGGGCCTTCCTGCTGCCATGCGGCCACATCGTTCGGGTTGAACAGCGAGGCGGCCTGCTGCGTGAAGACGTATTCGAACTTGTTCAGACCCTTGGCCGAGGTCTGCAGCTTGTCGGTGCCCTCGAAGATGCCGACGTTCAGGTGATCGTGTGTCGGCATGTCCCACTCGGTGGCCGAGAAGATCAGCTTGCCCGTGTACTTGCCGGCGGCTTGTGCCTGCGCAATGGCGGGCATCTCGTACTGCGCGATACCTGCCGATGCGGCAATCGAACCGCCCGGCAGCGTGGCGCCCGTGGCATCGCGCGGCGACGGGCGCAGGTGGTTCGACACCGCCATCCAGTCCAGGCTGTTCAGGTTGAATGCGTGATCGAGCACGGCCGCCAGCGGCGTGACGGCATCGACCGACTCGGCCGTGTGCACGTGCAGGTCGCCCGTCGTCCATACGCCTTGCGGCTTGGCGGGCGGGGTCGGTGTGGTTGGGTTGGTGGGCGTCGGGTTAGCCGGTGCGGTGTCGGGGCCGGCGGTCTTGGTGTCGTCGCTGCCGCCGCACGCGTACAGGCCGAAGGACAGGCACACGGGCACAGCAATCGCGAGCAGCGTCTTCTTGGTTGAGAGCATCGTGGTTTCCAGTCGAAGTGATGAGGTCGGGCAAATGCTTCCGGCCACCCATGCGGTGTGGGTGGCTCGTGTACAACTGAAACGTTTGCGCGGCCGAATCTTGGTGACGGACGATGACGCTCAGGTGAATTCAGCGCAGGCAGTTGCGTGCTTTGCTTAGAGAACGCTGAGTTGTTCTGGTCAGCGGGTTGCGTGCGGGGAAGCGTTCTGGCGGGTGGAACTGCAGCGACGCTGCTACCGGCGCGAGGCCGGCTTGGCGCGCGCCCGCGGCATCGGCAACGCCACGCCCTCACCCAACGCCCGGCTCAACGCATTGGGCTTATCGACCAGATCCTGCAGCGTGTACGTATCGAGCACCGCGAAATACGCCCGCAGCGCGTCGTTCAGTACGCCGCGCAGCCCGCATGCACGCGTGATGACGCAGTGGTTGTCGTCTGCGCGGAAGCACTCGACCAAGCGGAAGTCGGGTTCGGTGGCGCGCACCACGTCGCCAAGGTTGATCTCGGCAGCGGGCCGGCCCAGCGTGATGCCGCCCGCGCGCCCGCGCACGGTGTGCAGGAAGCCATCGCCCCCGAGCTGCTGCACGATCTTGATGAGGTGGTTCTTGGGGATGTCGAACGCATCGGCAATGCGCTGGATCGTGACCAGCTCGTCCGGGTGCACGGCCACGTAGATCAGCGTGCGCAGGGCGTAGTCGGTGTAGTCGGTCAGTCGCATGGCAGGTGCGTTGTGCGTAAAACATTCATGAAAGACGCATCTTACGGGTAAGCGCGCGCCTTGGATGCGCCGGTTTGCCGCAGGTCTTATTGTTGTATATAAAATGCACGTTTATTAGAATCGGTATCAAGAAGTCGTAGGAACACGCTGTAGCAGACCCGAATTGCAACGGCGGCCCCCGTCTTATTTGTTGCATTTGATACACATATTTGGAGTCTCCCATGCTGTCCGAACGTTCCAAGCCCCTGATTGATGCCAGCGTGCCCGTGCTGCGTGAACACGGCCTGACCATCACGCAGACCTTCTACCGCAACATGTTTGCCAGCCACCCCGAGCTGACCAACCTGTTCAACATGGGCAACCAGGCGAATGGATCGCAGCAGCAGTCGCTGGCGTCTGCGGTGTTTGCGTATGCGGCCAACCACGGCAACAACGCGGCGCTGGCTCCGGTGGTCGGGCGCATCGTGCACAAGCATGCGGCCGTGGGCATCAAGCCGAGCCACTACCCTATAGTTGCGCGGCACCTGTTGGGCGCGATTGCCGAGGTGCTGGGTGATGCCGCCACGCTGGAACTGCTGGCTGCGTGGGACGAGGCCTACTGGCTGCTGGCCGCCGAGCTGATCGCCGCGGAAGCCCGCCTCTATCAACACGCCGGCAGCGGTCCGGACCACCGCCAGCCGGTGCGCATTGTCGAGCGCCGTCAGCAGGCGGAAGACGTGGTCTCCTTCACGCTGGAAGCCGTGGGTGATGCGCCGCTGGCGGGCTTTCTGCCGGGGCAGTACATCTCGGTGCAGGTGGAGCTGGCGCCGGGCGTGCTGCAGCAACGCCAGTACAGCCTGTCGGATGCGCCGAATGGCCGCTCGTGGCGCATCTCGGTCAAGCGCGATACCGGTGATGCGGATCGCCCCGCCGGCACCGTGTCGAACTGGCTGCACGCCCAGGCGCGCGAAGGCGAGGTCCTGCTCGTCAGCCAACCGTATGGCGATTTCGTTCCGCAGCTCGCCACCGACAACCCGATCGTGCTGATGTCCGCCGGTGTGGGCATCACGCCGATGATTGCCACGCTCAACACACTTGCGCAGCAGAACAGCGCACGCAAGATCGTGTTCAGTCATGCCGATCGTGCGGCAGCCCATGTTGCGCACGCCGACGATCTGGCGCGTGCCGCACAAGCCCTGCCCGATTTCGAGGCGCATGTGTTCCTGGAGTCCGGCGAGGCTGCGGAGTTCGCTTCACGCCCGGCGCAACCTGGCCGCATGGCAGTCGATACCTTCCTCGAAGCGCATGCCGCAGATGCGGATTTCTACCTCTGCGGCCCACTGCCCTTCATGCAGGCGCAACGTGCCGCGCTGCTTGCGGGCGGTGTGCCGGCAGAGCGCATCCACCGTGAGGTGTTCGGGCCCGATCTGCTGGACGACATCCTGTAAGCCCGCCACTCAGGAGGCCCACCATGCCCCGCCCTGCCCCGCTGCTGACCATCGGCCAACCTGACCCTGCCAGCCGCGTGTCGTATGCGGGGCATCCAGCGTTCGCGCTCGGCTTTCGCCCGTTCTACCTGCTGGCCGCGGCGTTTGCGGCCATCGGCATGGCAGCGTGGGCGGTGTTGCTGCTGGGTGGCCTGTCGTCTGCACACGGCCCGGCGCTGGCGCCGTTGTTCTGGCATGCACACGAGATGGTGTTCGGCTTTGCAGCGGCGGTGGTGGTTGGCTTCCTGTTCACCGCAGGCAAGAACTGGACGGGGTTGCAGACGCCGCAAGGCAAACCGTTGGCCGCGCTCGCTGGGCTGTGGCTCGCGGCGCGTGTGTTGATGTGGACGGGGCCGCTGCCCCTGGCGGTGGCTGCCGATGTGGTCTTCCTGCCGGCGTGCGGTGTGCTGTTCCTGTTGATTCTGCGGCGCGCTGGCAGCGCCCGCAACTACGGCCTGGCGATTGCGTTGCTGGTGCTTGGCGCCGTCAACGCAGGCTTTCATGCGGAACTGGCAATGGGCGCGCCGCTCGCTGCGTTGCGCTGTCTGGATGCAGCAGCCGGGTTGGTCTGCGTGTTTGTCACGGTGATCGGCGGGCGCGTGATCCCGATGTTCACGGCCAATGCCGTCCCAGGCGTGCGCATTCGGCGCTTTGTGCGGGCGGAGCGCGCCGTGGTGCCGCTGACGGTATTGGCGGTTGCGGCACTCGCTGCGCCTGTGGAGGGCATTGTGCCGGCTGCTGTTTTCGTCGCCGCCGCCGTAGTGCAAGCGGTGCGCTGGAGTGGCTGGGATACGCGCCGCACACTGCGCACCCCCATCGTCGCCATCCTGCATGTGGCGTACGCCTTCCTGCCGCTCGGCTTTGCCATGCTGGGCGCCGCCGCGCTCGGCTGGGGCGATCGCTCGACCGCGCTGCATGCGCTCACCGCCGGGGCCATCGGCTGCGCCATCGTGGCGATGGTCACGCGCACCGCGCTCGGCCATACCGGGCGGCAGTTGCGCGCGGGCCGGGCAGAGACCTGTGCCTACGCGGCGATTGCGCTGGCGGCACTGGTGCGTGTGGTCGGGCCGATGCTGTTGCCGCGTGGCGTGTGGATCAGCGCGGCGAGTGCGTTGTGGGTGGCGGCCTTTGCTGTCTATCTCTGGCGCTACGCGCCGTGGCTGCTGGCGCCACGCGTGGATGGCCGCGAGGGCTGAGCGCACAACATTGCCCGCCGCCTCGGCGGCTTTCGTAGAATGGCGCAGCCCAACGCTTCCTGCGTCCACGATGGATGTCCATTTGACGATCCACGGCCGGCATGATCTTGCCGGCCAGCTCTACCGCCAGCTGCGCACCGCCATCCTGGACGGCCGCCTTGCGCCCGGCGAGCGGCTGCCTTCCACGCGCGATCTCGCACTGCAGATTGGCGTGTCGCGCAAGACCACGCTCGATGTGTTCGAGCGCCTGATTGCCGAGGGCTACCTGCGTTCACGCGCGGGTTCCGGCACCTTCGTGGCCGAAGCAACGCAGGGGCTGGCAGGCCGTGCGCCGCGCGTGTCCCCCGCCGCGCAGATGGCTGCGCCTACGCCGGCCACACACACCTTCGCCACACCCTGGAACGACGTGCCCGACGTGCTGCCGCCGCCGCGCACGAGCATCGTCTACGACTTCGTGGGTGGCGTGACCGAGAAGCGTCTGTTTCCCTTCGACAAGTGGCGCAGCTGCGTGGCGCATGGGCTGCGTCTCCAGGCACGCGGGCGCGGCGCGTACCACGACCCGGCCGGTGACCAGACGCTGCGCCTGGCGATCTCACGCTACCTCGCTTTCAGCCGCGCCGTGGTCTGCGCGTGGGGCGATATCGTTGTCACGCAGGGCGCGCAGCAGGCCATCGATCTGATTGCCCGCGTGCTGGTGCGCCCGGGCGATACGGTCGCCATTGAAGACCCCGGCTATCCGCCTGTGCGCATCGCACTGCAGGCGCTGGGTGCCAACGTGGTGCCCGTGCCGGTAGACGCCGAGGGCCTGGTGGTGGATGCGTTGCCACCGCAGGCCAAGCTCGTCTACGTCACGCCGTCGCACCAGTTTCCGCTGGGCATGCCGATGAGCCTCGCGCGCCGTGCGCACCTGCTCGATTGGGCGCAGCGCCACGGTGCGCTCATCCTGGAAGACGACTACGACAGCGAGTTCCGCTTCGATGGCCGGCCGATGGAATCGCTCAAGAGCCTGGATGCGATTGGCTGTGTGGCCTACGTGGGCACGTTCTCCAAGACGATCTTTCCGGAACTGCGCATCGGCTATGTGGTGCCACCAGCGTCATTGCTGACGCCGCTGCGGCGGGCCAAGCAGGTGGCCGACTGGCATAGCGAATCGCTTATGCAGGCCGCGCTTGCCAAGTTCATGCTCGACGGCGATTTCGGCAAGTACCTGCGCCGCATGCACAAGGAATACGCGGCGCGGCGCGATGCGCTGCTGCGGCATCTGCGTGGGCCGCTTAGCACCTGGATGACGCCGTTGCCGTCTGCAGCAGGCATTCATATGGCCGCGCAATTGCACGCGCCGCTGCAAGAGGTTGCTGTGCTGAAGCTGGCCGAGAGCGTGGGCGTGGGCCTGTATGGCACGACCAAGATGCACGCCGCGCGGCCACCACAGCCGGGCCTGCTGATTGGCTACGGCTACGTGAACGTGGCGGAGATCGACGCCGGCTTCGCCCGGCTGGCGCGGGTGCTTGCCGAGCTGGCTACCTGAAACTCGCCAGAAGTGGTGCTTTTTTCAAGCCACTTTGGCCCCTAATCTGGCTTCCGTCACCACGCAACGGAGCCTGATCATGGAACCCCGCCTCGACTTCTACGCAGCCAATCCCGCCGCCATCCAGGCCGTGATGGGGCTGGAAAAAGCGCTGAGCAAAAGCACCCTGGAAAAGCCGCTCACCGAACTCGTGCGCCTGCGCGCCTCCCAGATCAACGGTTGCGCCTACTGCGTCGACCTGCACACCAGCGATGCGCGCAAAAGCGGTGAAGACGACCGCCGTCTGGCCACCGTGTCCGTCTGGCACGAAACGCCCTTCTTCACCGATCGCGAACGCGCCGCGCTGGCGTGGACGGAGGCCGTCACCCTCGTTGCTGAAACCCGCGTGCCGGACGACGTATGGCAGACCGTGCGCGCCCAGTTTTCCGATGCCGAGCTGGTCGACCTGACGCTGCTGGTGTCCACCATCAACGCGTGGAACCGTCTGGCGATCAGCTTTCGCAAGCTGCCGGTTTAAAGGGGGCGTCATGCAATCATGCAAATCGATCGGGATGGGGCTGGCTACGGGTTTGGTGTTCGCCACAATGGGTGTTGCGCAGGCGCACGGCAACAGCGATCACGCTGCCACCGGCAGTGCCGTCAAGCCGGTCATGCAAGAGCGTGTGCCTGAGCTGCCGAACAGCAGCGTGCTGTTGGCCACCGTGCATTACGCGCCAGGTGGCACGAGCGCAGCGCACATGCATCCGGGGTCGGTGTTCGCGTATGTGCTGGAGGGTGCCGTGGTTTCGCAACTGGGCGGCGGCAAGGAGCAGGTCTTCACGCAGGGCCAGGCCTGGTACGAGCCGGCTGGTACACATCATCTGGTGTCGCACAACGCCAGCGCCGACAAGCCAGCCACGCTGCTGGTGTTCGGCATCGTGGCCGATGGGCAGCAACTGACGGTGCCGATCGGGGCATCGCAGTAAGCGCGACTCACTAAACCCAGCGCAGCGGTCCTGGCCAAGCGTAGCAACGCCAAGAGGATCTTGTTGGCGGCGCTAAGGCAGATGCAGGACGGATGCCCTGCCGCCTATACTCCAGCGACCGGCACGGCTCTCGCCTGACGGTGCCCCGCCCTGGAGCCCGCATGCATCCCGTTCGCACACTCAGCATCAACATCGAGCGCCACTTTGACGATGTGGCCGCCTTCCTGGCCGAGCCGCTGAACTACCCCACCTGGGCGACGGGTTTGTCGACCGGCCTGGCGCCCAGCACGCAGGGCTCGGGTGCGGCGCCCGACGAATGGATTGCCGATGCGCCAGGGGCTGGCGAAGGCAACGTGTTCATCCGTTTCAGCCCGCCCAACACGTTTGGCATTGCCGACCACTGGGTGCGTCTGCCGGATAACACCGTCATCTACGTGCCGCTGCGCGTGGTGCGCAACGGCGCCGGCACCACGGTTTCGCTTACGCTGTTTCAACTGCCCGGCATGGACGATGCGCAGTTCGAGGCCGATGCCGAATGGGTGCAGCGTGACTTGGTGAAGCTGAAGACGGTGGTGGAAGCGGAGTAAGCGCAAGAGCGCCCTGGCTCAAGCCTTGTCCGCCTGTGCAGCCTGCGGGGCGGTCTGCAAGGTGGATGAGGCGGCCGGTGCCGATGGTGCGCCGAGCGACGGATCGCCCTGCGCATCCGACCCCTTCACCTGGCTCACCCAGAACACGCAGAACAGCCCCGCCGCCACGGCCAGCCAGCCGTTGAGCCCGTAGCCATCGATGTGTCCACCCGCGCTGGTGGAGAGCAGCAGCCCGCCAATCCACGCGCCCGTCCCCGTCCCCACCGACATTACCGCGCTGTTGGCCGAGAGGAAGGCGCCGCGCACCTTCGCATCGGGCACGGTGGTCATCAGCGCTTGCATGGGCACCATGCGGCTGGAGAGGAGCACCATGAAGCACGGGAAGAACAGCAGCAGGCCAATGAAGGGCCAGTCCGGCAGATGCGTCATCACCAGCACAGGGATGAACGCCAGCAGTGCCGCCCCCACAAACACACGGCGACGGCCATAGCGGTCGGCCAGCTTGCCGACGGCGCGCGAGGTGAAGAACGACGCCGCACCGCCCGCCACATACAGCCAGGACAGATCCTGCGGCGCGATGCCGTGGTTGGCCACCAGCACCGGCGAGATGAACGGGATCACCAGCATGTGCGAGCCCATCATCACGAAGGTCAGCAGGAAGGCCCGCAGATGGCGCGGGTTGCTCAGCAACTGCCACAGGCCCGCGAGGATCTGGCCGGGGGTCTGGCGGGTATGGCTCAGGTGGTCGGTCAGCGGCGGGATGATGTGCCGCGCGCCCAGCCACGTCAGCGCGGTGAGTGCGGTCAGCAGGAAGAACGGCGCCGTCCAGCCGAGGTGCGCGCCCAGCGCAATACCGACCGGCACGCCGGCCATGGCCGCCAGCGCAAACGACGACATCACCACGCCGGTGGCCGCGCCACGCCGCGCGGGCGGAATCACATCCGACAGGATGGCGAGCACGAGCGAGCCGAGCACGCCGCCCGTGAGCCCCGCAAACGCGCGCGCAAACAGCAGCATGCTGTAGCTGCCCGACAGCGCGCAGGCCAGGTTGGCCAGCGTGAACAGGCCGAAGACGGTCAGCAGCAGCCGGCGCCGGTCAAAGCGATCGGTGTACGTGGCGGCCAGCAGGCCCGAGGCGCCGGAGCACAGCGAATACACCGACACTGCCGTGGCGAACGCCGCCGGGCCGATGCCAAACGTATGCATGATCTGCGGACCGAGCGGCATCATCACCATGAAATCCATGATGACGGTGAATTGCGTGAGCGCGAGCAGCCAGAGCAGATGCCGCTCGCGCTTGGGTTCAAGTAAGGGCATGGGAGAGAACGGAGAAAGCGGAGAAAACGAAGAGAAGGCGCTTGTCTCCGTGGCGGGAATCGCCCGGGTGATGGTTGCGCCGCGTTATGTCTAAAAACATATCTTAAGATAGTTATCGCAGCCGGCGAAGTCAACCCGAATTTGCGTGACGCGCATACAACGGCGGCCATCATGCGCCTGTCGTACGGGTGCGGCGCAGATTTTTTTGAGGGGCGCGAATCCGTTCGGGCAAACGGCGCCTCTTAGGGGGCGAGGACTGTCCTCACCTTTCGTCCGACCCCTTTGGAGAACATCATGTCGTTTCTGAAATCTGCCCTGTATGTGAAGAACGTGCCGAACTGGGAGCGTGCCGTGCGCATCGTACTGGCGCTGGCCGTCGTGGTTGGCGGGCTGGCCTTGGCGGCTGCGCCCTGGAACTGGTTGCTGGCCGCAGCCGGCGCCGGGTTTGGCCTGACCGGCGTGGTTGGCTTTTGCCCGGCGTGTGCGCTGGTCGGCCGCCGGCTGCAGCCGCCCAAGCGGTAACCTGCGCGACTGACGCCATGGATCTTGTCCGTCACCAACCGCTGCTCGATGCCGCCCGTGCGGGTGACGTATCGGCCATTGAGCGCCTGCTGGCCGTGTGTCAGCCCGACATCCGCCGCTATGCGCAGCGCAACTGCCTGATCTCCGACGTGGATGACGCCGTGCAGGAGAGCCTGCTGGTGTTGTCACGCAAGGTGGGCTCGCTGCGCGCGGCGGCGGCGTTCTCCAGTTGGCTGTTCGCCATCGTGCGCCGCGAGTGTCATCGCATGGCGCGCAAGGCGCTCTCGACCGATCCGTGGGACGACGACAAGGTGGAAGCGTGGCTCGCGCGCATGCCCGTCGACGACCTGCGGCACGACGTGGCCGCCGCGCTGGAATCCTTGCCCGCGCACTACCGCGAGATCATCGTGCTGCGCGATCTGAATGAGATGACCATCGGCGAGATTGCCGATCAGCTGAACGAATCCCGCGCGGCCGTGAAGAGCCGCCTGCATCGGGCGCGGCAACTCACGCGCGAATACCTGCTCGGCTGAGGCCCCAACCGAACACCGCCCTACCGCGCGCGCATGCCCCACAGCACGTCGAGCACATGCTGCGTGGCGCGTTCGATGTGCCCTGCCCGATGCGCGATGCCAAGCTGGCGCCACAACGCCGGCCGCAGCGGCCGCATGACGATGCGCGCATCCGGCACCGGCGTGGCCGCTTCGTGCGGCAGCAGCGTGGCGCCGTAGCCCGCTGCCACCAGGCTCTTGATCGCATCGTTGTAGTTGAGCTGGATGCGCGGCGCGGGGTGATGGCCGTCGGTGGCGAACCATTCCGTCGTCAGCCGTGAGAGCCGTGTGGTGGCGTCGTTGAGGATGAGCGGCTGCGCTGCCAGCCACGCCGGCGTAACACGCGCCGGGCTTTGCCAGTGTGCTGGGAGAAACGCCATGACCGGGTCGCGCCGCCACGGCTTGATTGCAAGTTTTGTCCCCTGCGCCGCCACCTGCGATTGCGGCAGCGCCACCAGCCCGATATCGAGCGCACCGTCGGCCAGCCGCGTGAGCGTCTCCTGCGAGGTAAGCACCGCCACCTGCACGTCGACGCCCGGATGATCCTGCCGCAGCACCTCCAGCGCCTGCGGCAGCAGATGCGCAATGGCACCAGTGGATGCGCCCAGCCGCACCCGCCCGCTTAGGCCCTGCACTTGGCGCTGGATGTCGTCCAGCGCCTGCTCCGCATCCGCCAGCAGGCGGCGCGCGCGTTCCACCATCACCTCCCCGATCGCTGAGGGGCGCACCTGCCCGCGTTTGCGCGACAGCAGCGGTGCACCCACGCGGCCCTCCAGCTCGGCAATGTGCAGGCTGACCGTGGGCGGCGCCAGGTGCAACGCGCGTGCGGCATCGGCAAACGAGCCGCGGTCGGCCACCTCCACCAGGGTGCGCAGGCGGTCCAGGCTGATCTCTCTCATGGCGGGCTTCCAGTTCAGAAAATCTGAAGATGAGCGTTATGAAATTCAACTTTTCACATCTCGGGCATGCCGTGAAGATAGCGACTCCCGCATCGTTTTGCACGCACCGTATTTTTGTACTGGAGGACACCGGCATGGCTGCACCCCTGATCTTCATCGATGGCGACCAAGGCACCACGGGCCTGCAGATCCATGAGCACCTGCGTGGCCGCACCGATCTGCAACTGCTGACATTGCCGGCAGACGCCCGCAAAGATGCGCAACGCCGTGCCGAGGCCATCAACGCCTGCGATATCGCCATCCTGTGCCTGCCGGATGCGGCCGCGCGCGAAGCGGTGGCGTCCATCGTCAACCCGGATGTGCGCGTGATCGACGCCAGCTCCGCACATCGCACCACGCCGGGCTGGACGTATGGCTTTCCGGAGATGAGCGCGGGGCAAGCGCAGCGTGTTGCAGTCGCATCACGCGTGACGAACCCGGGCTGCTACCCGACCGGAGCGATTGGATTGCTGCGCCCGCTGGTGCAAGTGGGCCTGGTGCCAAAGGACTACCCGATCAGCATCCACGCCGTGTCGGGTTACTCCGGCGGTGGGCGTGCGGCGGTGCAAGCCTACGAAGGCCCCGAGGCCGCCAACGCGTTGCCGTTCCAGGTGTACGGGCTTGGCCTAGCGCACAAGCACACGCCGGAGATCCAGCAGCATGCCGGACTCTCGCAGCGGCCGATGTTCGTGCCCGCGTATGGCGCGTATCGCCAGGGCATTGTGCTGACGGTGCCGCTGGAATTGCGCCTGCTGGCGCCGGGCGTTGATGCCGTCCGGCTGCATGCGTGTCTGGCCGGCCACTACGCAGGGGCACAGCATGTGGAGGTGATGCCGCTGCAGGTGTCGTCTGCATTGCCGCATCTGGACCCGCAGGCACTCAACGGCACCAACGACATGCGCCTGGGCGTGTTCAGCAACGACCACGGCCAGGTCCTGCTGGCGGCGGTGTTCGACAACCTGGGCAAAGGTGCCTCAGGTGCGGCGGTGCAGAACCTGGGGCTGATGCTGGCCTGAATCTGAGGCGTGCTGACGCCGGCAGGTAGTGGGAAATCGAATGAATGGCATCGCAACATTTAATTGGTCGATTGTTGGCGACTTCGCTATCGTCAACGCCGCCCGCGTACGGAACTGAACCGTGTCATGCGCCGGGACCAACCCATTGCTGGATGCTTTATGTCTAAGACCACGTATTACGCGCCGCATGGCGGCCACCCGCCGCAGACCGATCTGCTGACCGATCGCGCGATGTTCACCGAGGCGTACGCGGTGATTCCCAAGGGGGTGATGCGCGACATCGTCACGAGCTGGCTGCCGTTCTGGACGAACACGCGCCTGTGGGTGATCGCCCGCCCGCTGTCGGGGTTTGCGGAAACCTTCTCGCAGTACATCGTCGAAGTGAACCCGGGCGGCGGCAGCGACAAGCCCGAGCAAGACAAGAACGCCGAAGCCGTGCTGTTCGTCGTGGAAGGCGAAGCCGAGCTGACGCTGCAAGGCAAGAAGCACACGCTCAAGCCGGGCGGCTACGCCTTCATTCCGCCGGGCGCGGACTGGACGCTGCACAACGTAAGCGATGCGGCCGTGCGCTTCCACTGGATCCGCAAGCACTATCAGGTCGTCGACGGGATTCCGCTGCCGGAAGCCTTCGTGACCAACGAGCAGGACGTCGAGCCGATCCCGATGCCGGGCACCAACGGCACGTGGGTGACGACGCGCTTTGTCGACATGAGCGACATGCGCCACGACATGCACGTGAACATCGTGACGTTCGAGCCGGGCGGCGTGATTCCGTTTGCGGAAACGCACGTTATGGAGCACGGCCTGTACGTGCTGGAAGGCAAGGCGGTCTATCGCCTGAACCAGGATTGGGTTGAGGTGGAGGCAGGCGACTTCATGTGGCTGCGCGCGTTCTGCCCGCAGGCCTGCTACTCAGGTGGCCCTGGCCGCTTCCGCTACCTGCTGTACAAGGATGTGAACCGTCACATGAACCTGTTGCTGAACCCAGCGCGCTAATCGCAGCGCAGGTCAGACGAAAAAGCCCGTCGGTATATGCCGGCGGGCTTTTTCATTGGGGCCGCAATACCTACTTGCGCGTCGCCACGATGAACAGGCGCGGGAACGGCAAGAGCACTGTGCCGTCGTCCTGTGCCGGATATGCCTGTGCGATCGCATCACGGTAGCGCGTGAGGAATGTGCCGCGTTCGTCATCGTTCAACTCGGCTAGAAACGGCCGAAGCCCCGTGCCCTTCAACCACTCGACCACCGCATCCGCGCCACCACCCAGTGGGTGGTAGTACGTGGTGCGCCACACATCCACGCGTGCGCACAGCGGTGACAGCATTGCGTAGTAACGGCGCGGGTCGAACCGCTCGGTCCGCTCCACCCCTTTGAGCTTCGCTGCCCACGGGCCGGCAACGGCCACCTCGCGCATCAGCCGGTGGGTGGGTTCGTCCAGGTTGTCGGGCATCTGCACTGCCAGATGGCCGCCTTGCGTCAGCTTGCCGATCAGCTTCGGAAGCAGCGTGTCGTGCGCGGGCAGCCACTGCAGCACGGCGTTCGCGAGAATCAGGTCGACCGCACCGGGTTCATCCCACGTGGCAATGTCGGCGATGTCAAAGCGCACATCAGGCAGGCGCTTGCGTGCGGCGTCGATCATGTCAGCCGAGGAGTCGATCCCGTGGATGGCCGCACCGGGTGCCCGTGCCATCAGGGCCTCGGTCGAGTTGCCTGGGCCACAGCCGATGTCGACGGCACTGTGGATGGGCGTTTGCGGCACGGCCGCCAACAAGTCCCGGGCGGGCCGTGTGCGCTCTTCTTCAAACTGAACGTATTGGTTTGCGCTCCAATCGTGTGGTGTCGTCATCACGGTTCTCCTTGCCAGGGTTGCGATCGATTGGCGGCATTCTGTGGTTTCCCGCTGGATCAGTAAAATGAATTCATTGTTCTCATTGATTCATTTATCTAATGAAGATCGATACGCTCGGTGTGCAGGCATTCGTGGCGATTGCGGAGTGCGGCAGCTTTACGCAGGCCGCCGACACGCTCCACGTGACGCAGACGGCGATCACGCAACGGCTACGCAAGTTGGAAGCGTTTCTGGGCGTTGCGTTGGTCGAGCGCACGACGCGTCGCACAGAACTGACGGAAATCGGCCGGCGCTTTCTACCGCAGGCGCGCCGGCTGCTGAACGAGTTGTCCGATGCGCTGACGGAAATTCGCGAGACCGGCCTGAGCCAGCGTGGTGACATCACGATCGCCTGCGTGCCGACGGTGGGTGTGCAGTATCTGCCGCGCATCCTGCGGGCGTTCTCCTCGCACCGGCCGCACGATCGCGTGAAGATTCTCGATCACGCCTCTGCATCGGTGCTGCAGGCGGTGCTGCGGCGCGAGGCGGAGTTCGGCATCAGCATTGCGGGCGATCAACACCCTGAACTCACCAGCGTGCCGCTTACGAGCGACCCTTACGTGCTGATCTGCCGCGACGATCATCCGCTCGCCAAGCGACGCCGCATCCGCTGGGAGGCACTGCAACCGCATCCGCTGATCTTTGCCGGCGAGGTGAGCGGCAACCGCAGCCTGCTTGAGGGCGCGCTCAAGAGCAGCGGTGTGATGCTGCATTCGTTCTATGAAGTCCAGCGCAGTTCGACAGCGCTCGGGCTTGTGGCCGAAGGACTGGGTGCGGCAGTGGTGCCGCGGCTCGCGATCCAGAAGAACGCGTACCCGATGATTCGGACGATTGAGCTGGTCGAGCCGCAGGTGTCGCGCACGCTGGTGCTCGTGACGCGCAGGGCGGCGCAGTTGTCGCCGGCGGCGCGTGCGCTCTACGAGATGATCGTCGAGGAAGGCGCGACGCTGGCGCGTTGATCTGCGATGACGAATGAGAAGGGCCACCGGCATGGGTGTGCCCTTCCTACGTCGGCAGCACGGCTCATGCGCGTGCGCCTTGCGGGGTGCTGGGGTAGGTGGAATCGCGGTTCCATGCAAGCGCGTCCTGTGTGCCGGCGCGCTGCTGGTCGGCGCCTTGCGCGTACGGATCGAAGCGGTCGCGCCTCCACGACAGATAGCCGTAGGTATCGGCCTTGCGATCTGCGCCTTGCGTGAACGGATCCGCCTTGTCCTGCTTGTTCCCTTGTGTGTAGGCATCCACCTTGTCCAGGCGGCTCTGTCCTTGGGTATAGGGGTCGAAGCTGCGGGCGGCTGCAGCGGGTTGCGCCGCAAACAGGGCGGCGGAGGCCGTCAGCGTGGCCAGCAAGGCGAGTGACAGACGGCGGGTGCGTGCGAAGGAACGGGTGGTGTGCATGGTGAACTCCTCATGATTGAGCGTGCGCCATCTGTGGATGGCAGTCTGACGGATCGTTACCGGATGGCATCGACCTCCCCTGTTGGTCGCGGCATCAGAGCAAACCTGACACGGCCTGCACGAGAAATCTTTTGCACCAACCGGTATGCACAGATACGCAGGCCATGCCGCAGTGGATGCAGCATCGGTCAAACGTGCGCGCAACCCCACACGCGCCCCACACGCGGCGCTCACGTCAACTGCATCACCCCTTGCACACCCTGCCAGCCCACGTACAGGCCAACAAGCGCGATCAGCCCGCCCGAGAAGTAGGGCGCCTTGCGCGCGAACTCACCAAAACCGCTCCAGCGCCGTGACACGTGCTTCACGCTCAGCGCCGCGAGCGCGCCCGAGGCGACCATCGTCAACGCCAGGCCGATGCTGAAGCACAGCACCAGTGCCGCGCCCAGGGTGACCTTCTTGAGCTGCAGGCACAGCAGCAACACTGTGATGGATGCCGGGCATGGCACCAGCCCGCCGGTCAGGCCGAACACGATGATCTGGCCGGTGGTCACCTCGCGGTTGGCGAAGCGGCGGCGAATATCGTTGGCGTGCGCGCGTTCATGCGCATCTTCGTAGCCACCGGAAGACACGTCCAGCCCGCCGTGGTCATGTGCAGCATGTGCGTGGTCATGCTCCACGAAGTCGACGTCATAGTCATGCCGATGGTGCGCGTGCCCGAGTGACAGGCGGGCCGTGAAAGCATGCGGCTCGGGAATGGTCTGCTCTGATTCGAGAAAGCCATTGCGCTGCACGAAGCTGAAGGTTTGTCGGCTGCCGTCTGGTCGCTCGGTTACCACCTCCACCTGGTCGGCCGACCATGCGTGGCCATGCGTGCTTTCGCGCACCAGCCGGAAGCGCGGCGGTACACCGTCTTCAAACACTTCCAGCCGGACCAAGCCGTGGCCGGTGTCGATGCGTTTGACCTCGTCATGGTCGTGATCATGATCGTGGTGATGGTCATGCGATGCGCGGGTGCTGCGCCACGTGCGCCACATCATCCACCCCGCCACCGCAACGATCAGCACAGCGGAGGCCACCTGGAAGTACGGCTCCGTCGTCTCCGGATTCCAGTTGCGGCCAAAGTACAGCCCCGCCATGGCCACCGCCCACACCACCGCCGTGTGCGAAACCGTAGCCGACAGCCCCAGCAGCACCGCTTGCGAGAGCGTGCCCCGGATGGCAACGATGAACGCCGCCATCATCGTCTTGGAGTGCCCCGGCTCCAGGCCATGCAATGCGCCCAGCAGGATGGCGCTGGGGACGAACAGCCAGGCATTGCCTTGCTGCAACAGGGTGGCAAACGCGGTCATGGAGAGGTAGCCAATGGTGATCTCAGGTGGGCGAACTATACTCCCCCCTAGTATATTGATGCTACCCTTTCTCGTCCTTCACCCACCTCAATCTTCCGACTCATGGCCCATACCATCCGCGACAAAGCCAAGCTGCTGGCGCGTGTGCGGCGCATCCAGGGGCAGGCGACCGCGCTGGAAAAACAACTCGGTGAAGAGGGGGATTGCACGGCCATCCTGCAGCAGATCGCAGCCATTCGCGGCGCGGTCAACGGGCTGATGGCGGCGGTTCTCGAAGGCCACCTGATGGATCACGTGGTCAAGGAGCCCACCGAGGCGCAGCGTCACGAGGACTTCGACGCCGTGATGCAGGTGATCAAGTCGTATCTGAAGTAAAAAGACGGCGCTTGCCCGTTTCCTTCCCCTTCCTTCCCATGACAAC
Source organism: Ralstonia insidiosa (assembly GCF_008801405.1). Taxonomy (NCBI): domain Bacteria; kingdom Pseudomonadati; phylum Pseudomonadota; class Betaproteobacteria; order Burkholderiales; family Burkholderiaceae; genus Ralstonia; species Ralstonia insidiosa. The sequence continues at coordinate 422,797 of NZ_VZPV01000001.1, forward strand.
GCAAGCTGAACGCAACCTCCAGCACGCGCACGCTCTGCTCGACTGGAACCGTGCGCATTTGCGCCACGACACGGTGCTGACCGAGGCGGTCATCGCTGAACGCTTTGCGCCGCAGTTCACCGTGTTCGCAAACGGTCGGCACTACGATGCCAACTACGCGAACTACAAGACGTTTCTTGATGGCTTCAAGCACGCCATCGCCTCGATCGACTACAAGGTGACGCAGACCGTAGCGGACGCCGCAGGCGTGGTGCTCGGCATGCGCGCATCGGTCACGCGCACCCACGGTGCAGTCGACCAGTTCGAGGCCATGCTGCTGCTGCGCTTTGACGATGCCGGCAAGGTCAGCCTGTGGCACGAGGTGTATCTGCAGTCCCCACACGCGGCGGGCTGACTTTGCGCGAAGGCCGCGTGTCACTTGCGCGGTGCGGCCAACCTCGCTAACCTGCTGCATCGCCTTCGGCAAATTCTGATTCTTCGTATCCATGTCCCGACTTCACGCCACCTTCCTCGCCGCCGGCCGTCGTGCCCGCGTGGATGACGTGTGCGTGCAGCCTGGGCCCTTCCCTCCGCTTTCCCCACCTGCGGCCCCTCCGGGCCACGGCATGGTCGGCGCTCCGCCGCCGTGCCTGTTCGCTCGCGGCTGACCTTCAGCCGCTTCGTTTCCGGTTGACCTGATCCAGGCTCGGGCTTGAACCCGACGCAGGCGCATGCCTGCGCGCCGGAATTCGACATTCCTTTTCGACAGGTGAGTGGTATGCCTTCAATGCAAGCCGCGCTGGCAGGGTCCGGCGCGACGGTGTTATTCGTGCTGCTGTGGAGCAGCGGTGCAATCTTTGCGGAGATCGGGGTGCAGCATGTCCCGGCGTTTGCGTTTCTGGTGGGGCGGTTTGCGCTGGCCTCGTTCGTGCTGGTGGGGCTGGGCGTTTGGCGCGGGCGATGGTGGCCTGCGCCGGGTACGCGGTGGCAGGTCGCGGGCACCGGTGTGCTGCTGACCGGCGGCTATGCGATCTGCTATCTGCTGTCGCTTGACCGTGGGCTGACGCCGGGGCTGTTGGCCACGGTGCTCGGTGTGCAGCCGTTGCTGACGCTGCTGGCAACGGAGCGCGCTTGGTCCGCGCGACGCATGGCGGGGCTGGTGCTGGCACTGGGTGGGCTCGCGCTTGTCGTGGGTGGTGCCAGTGCGCAGCAGGTGCCGATGGCGGGCCTCAGCTACGCGCTGGCCGCACTTGCCAGCATGACGGTGGGGGCGATCTGGCAGAAGCGCCTGGGCCAGGCGCCTATCGATGTGCTGCCGTTGCAGAACGCGGTGAGCCTGGTGCTGTGCGCGGGCTTTCTGCTCGCGCAGCCGCTGCCCGGTGCTTTCGTACCCAGCATGCCCGGTATCGTCGCCTTGTTGTCGATGGGCGTGGTCATGTCCGTCGGTGCGCAACTGCTGTTCTACCGGCTCATGCAGCGCGGCAACCTCGTCAACGTGACGAGCCTGTTCTACCTCGTGCCGGTGGTGACGGCGCTGCTTGACGATGTGGTGCTGGGCCATCGTCTTTCCGGTGTGGCGATGGCGGGGATGGGGATGATCCTGCTGGGGTTGGCGGCGGTGTTTCGCGCGCAGCGTTAGGTGAAGCGCGGCGGCTGCTTTCAGGCGGGTGCCTGGGGTAGCCGCACCGTCACCCGCAGCCCACCCGTTGGGCTGTTCGCATCCTCCAGTGCTACCTCTCCACCCAGCCGCTGCACCACTGTGCTCACGATCGACAGCCCAAGCCCCGAGCCGGTCGCCTCATTCCCGAGCACACGGTAGAACGGATCAAACACGCGCACACGTTCATCGGCGGGGATGCCGGGGCCGCTGTCCTGCACGGCAATCGACACCACGTGTGCCGCAGTCGCAATCGACAGGTCGATGCTGCCGCCGACGGGCGTATAGCGGATGGCGTTGTCCACCAGGTTGCGCACCACGACAAAGAGGTCGAGCTCACTGGCATGCACGTGGGCATCCGCCTCGGTGGTGACGCCCAGGTCCAGCTGCTTGGCTTCGGCCAGTGGCATCAGGTCTTCGAGCACGCTGCGGAAGATGCGCTGGACGGAGACGGTGCTCTCCGGCACGCCGGTGGCTTCCTGCGCGCGGGCGAGCGTGAGCAACTGTTCGAGCAGCCCACGGCTGCGCTCGATGCCTTGGCGCAGGGTTGCCAGGCGTTCATGGGCATCGGCAGACATGGGTGCCTGCCCCAGCCGTTCGGCCTGTAGCGAGAGCGCCGTGAGCGGCGTGCGCAGCTCGTGCGCGGCATCGGCCACGAAGCGGTGTTGCGCTTGCATCGATTGCCCCACGCGCGCCAGCAGCCGGTTGATGGCCACGACGAAGGGCCGCACCTCGTCGGGTACGGCTTCGGGCGCAATCGCGTGCAGTTGGCGCTCGTCGCGCTGGTCCACCTCGTGCGCGAGGCGCTTGATGGGCGCGAACATCTTGCGCAGCACGTCGGCCACCGCCAGCAACAGGATCGGTGCCAGGATCAGGAACGGCATCAGCGTGCGGATGGCGCTGTCGCGTGCGGTCTCGTCGCGCACGGCGGTTTCCTGCGCCACGGCAATGCGCTGGCCGTTGTCGAGGGTGCGCACCCACACGCGGTATTCGCGCTTGCCGGCGTGCGCGGTCTGCATGCCGTCCACCAGGTCAGGTGGAAATGCCAGACGCGGTGCAGGTGTGCCGGCCGCAACCGTGCCATCCGGGCCGGGCAGCACCTGCACGATGACGCGGGCTTCCTGATCGGAAACGGGTGGCGCGCTTTCGGGACTCGTGGGCGGCGCGGGCAGATGCTCAGGGTCGAACATCGCGCCCACCTGGCGCAGCACGTCGTCCTGCAGTTCATGGGCCTCGCTAAAGGCGGAGACGAACGCAAAGCCGCCCGCCAGCACCGCCACGCCGATGATGATGATGGAGAGCCACAGCGACAGCCGTCGCTGCAGTGATGCCCTCACCCACCCTTGGACACCATCCATCCCACGCCCCTGATGTTCTTGATGGCCTCCGCACCGAGCTTCTTGCGCAGCGCGTGGATGAGGAATTCGACCGCGTTGCTGGCCACTTCGTGGCCCCAACCATAGATGCGCTCTTCCAGTTCCGAGCGCGAGAGGATGGCGCCCGGGCGCAGCATCAACGCCTGCAGCAACGCAAACTCGCGCGCCGACAGGCGCACCGCTTCGCCATCGCCCATGCGCGCTTCATGCGCGGCAGGATTGAGCGTGAGCAGGCCATTGGTCAGCACCGGGCTGGCAGCCCCGCCCTTGCGGCGCAAGACGGCGCGCATGCGGGCCAGCAGCTCGACCATTTCGAAGGGCTTGAGGATGTAGTCATCCGCGCCGCCGTCCAGGCCGCGCACGCGCTCGTTCACGGCATCGCGCGCTGTCAGGATCAGCACCGGCACCGGGTTATCGCGGGCGCGCAGCGCGCTGAGCACGGCATGGCCATCCTTGCCCGGCAAGCCAAGGTCGAGCAGCAGTACGTCGTAGTGTTGATGCGCGGCTACGTCCAGCGCGGTCTGGCCGTTGCGCACCCAGTCCACCGCATAGGCGGCATCGCGCAGCGCGGCATCCACGGCCGCGCCGATCATCGGGTCGTCTTCAACAAGGAGAACGCGCATTCGGTTTCTGGTGGTGGCTCAAGCAGATTGCATGGCACCGCGCCGCGCCTGCCAGCTCGTATAGCCGATGGTGATGAGCAGCGCCGCCAGCAGCACCGCCGATGCGCCCGCCGTGCCCAGGTTCATGCCGCCCGCGCTGATCGGCTTGGTCAGCAGGTCACCGCCCGTGGCGCCCAGCGGCCGTGTCAGCACGAAGGCCATCCAGAACAGTCCCACGCGCGAGATGCCGGTCAGATAATACGCCGCCACGATCAGTGCAATCAGGCTGGCAATCAGCAGCGCCCCACCCGCAAAACCCAGCCCAGACGAATCCGCCAGGAAGTCGCCCAGCGCCGTGCCCAACGTGTTGGACACGAGGATGGCGCCCCAGTACAGCAGCTCCTGCTTGCCGCTGCGCACGTTCGCGATCGACAGCGATTTCTGGCTCAGCTTCCAGTAGACGAGCACCGCACACAGCAGGCTGGCGAGAATGGTCGAGCCGGTGGCGTAGCCCAGGCCCAGCGTGCGGTCCATGAAGTCCGACAGTGTGGTGCCGGCCGTGCTGGTGGAGAGAATGACCGCCCAGTACAGCAGCGGGTTGTACGTCTTGCTGCGCAACTGCGCGCCCAGCGTGATGAAGAAGATGCCGAGCAGCAGCATCGAGCTGGCCGCGTAGCCGACCTTGAGCGTCATCGAGAGCAGGTCGCCGGCGGTTTCGCCCAGGGTGGTGGCGCAGATTTTCATGATCCAGAACGCCAGCGTGATCTCGGGCAGTTTGCTGGGGAGGGTGCGGGATGGGGTCATGCGCGTGTCCTTAACGGGAGGCAGCCGAAGAATCGTGTGTGGCGTCTGCTGCGTGCTCCAGCGCCGACAGGTAGGCCACGAGCCCCACGACCACCGCCAGGAATAGCGCGTTGACGGCACCTGTGCTCAAGCCCAGGCCACCGTTGGCCTCCGGCTGGGCGAGCAGGTCGCGGCAGGCGGCGCCCAGCGGGCGCGTCAGCACGAAGGCCCACCAGAACGCGGGTGCAGCGCCCACGCCAAAGCCAAAGCGCGCCATGGCCGCCACGGCCACCAGCACGCCAAAGCCCAGTGCCGATTGTGCGTAGCCCAGGCGCAGGCTTTCGATCAGCCAGTCGCCGCATGCGGTGCCCAGTGCAAAGGCCAGCAGTACCGCGAGCCAGTAGAGGCGCTCGCGCACGGGGGTGTCGACGGCATCGAGGGCGAGCGTGCCTTCGCGGCGGCGCCAGAGCACCAGCGTGGCCAGCAAGGCCACTGACAGCACCACGGTCGATGCCCCCGTCGGCAAGCCGGCACGCGCAATCAGCAGATCCACGACGAGCGTGCCGAACACGCTCGCCAGCAGCGCCGTGATCCAGTACAGCCACGGCAGATAGCGGTGCGTGCGGAGTTGCCCCGTCAACGCCGCCGCAAACAGCGCGCCCATGACGGCCGTGGTGCCGCCCAGCCCGAACTGCCAGCCAAGGTTGAGTGCATCGGCCGCGGCTGCACCCACCGTGGTGGCCATCATCTTGATGACCCAGAACAGGGCGGTGACTTCGGGCACCTTGTTGCGCCGGCCGTGGTGTGATGCGGCGTCCATATGGGAGACGGGGATGGGGAGATTCCACCGCAGTCTGCGGGGCCAGACTTAGATGCCCCATAGCCCCTGAAAATGGCCGCGCAATATGGTGTTACCGCGTCACATGCGTGCGGCACAATTGCCAACCGATTCTGCCGGCCTGTCTTCCTTCATCCCACCGAGAGGAATTGCCATGGTGACGCTGCTCTTGAATGCCCCCGCCCCCGACGAACATGCCGCGCAGACCCGCTTTGGCGGACGCCCGCTGGTGCCGGCCGATGCCCCCTTCACGTGGCCGTGTTGCGCCGCGTGCGAGCAGCCGATGCAGTTTCAGGGGCAGATTGGTGTGGAGGCCACGGCCGAGCATCCAGCCGGCTTGTTGCTGGTCTTCATGTGCCAGAACGACCCCGGCTGCTGTGACGAGTGGGACCCAAACGAAGGCGGCAACCTTGCGGTGTTTGTCCCGGCGGGTGCCCTCACGCTGGCCGAGCCGCCCGCCGAGGGCCTGACCCTGCGCGAAACCACGAACGGCGCACGCACGGAAACACAAGATGCGGAAGACTACGAAGCCGCCCGCCGCCAATGGTGCGAGCGCACCGGCCAGCCCGGCTGCCAGGTGATCGGCCAACTGCACGGTGCGCCGTCCTGGCTACAGGCGGATGAGACCCCTGGCTGCCCCGCCTGCGGTGCCCCCATGCACCTGACCGCGCAGTTGGAGGAAGGCCCCGACGCGCACACCGCCATGAACTTTGGCGGCGGCTGCGCCTACCTCTTCCAATGCGCCAAGCACGCGGGGCAGGTGAAGTTCCTGTGGCAGTGCTGACGCGTTAGCGCAAGCGCTTGCTGGGGGGCTTACTGGACCAGACGGCGCAGCTTCCATTCCCCGCTCGGTTGCTTGCACAGCCAGGCCGTCCATTGCTCCTTGCTGGAGCCGCGCGTCAGTTCGCTCTGCAGGCGTCGGCAGGCTTGGCCGGCGTCGGTCTTGCTCTCCAGCGGCGTGATGGTGGCCTCGATGGCCGGTTGCTTGCCCTTGGCAGGCCACGTCCATTGCGCGGGTGTGTTGTCCGCAGTGTTGACCAGCACACTGCCGATGGCCTTGGTGAACGACTTCACCTCCGTCTCGCTCATGGACCCGATGATGGTGCTGGCCAGCACATTGCGGAAGTACGCGAACGACGGCGTGGCCGCGGCAAGCAGCGCGGCGCCCGTCAGGGCGAGGGCAAGACGACGGGCAGGAAGGTGGCGAAGCAGCATGGCGTGTCCTTAGGATGTGACGAAAGGTGCCTTCATCCTAGACCATGCTGCACCGCCCGGTTGTGACAACCGTCAGCCGTCCTATCACCCGCCCAACTTGTCGAGCAGGCTGTACCACGCCACGCCGGCCGCAATGTAGAAGCGCTGCAGCCCATGCAGCGGGATCGGCGTGATGGGCGACACGGGGTACGGAAACGCCTCCCCACTGCCCGACAGCCGCGCAGCAATGTGCTGGCCCAGGCTGGTGCACAGCGCAATGCCGCGCCCGTTGCAGCCGAGCGCCATCGTCACGCCCGGCGCGGGTTCGTGGATGTGCGGCATGAAATCCCGCGTGATGGCGATGCGGCCGGCCCAGCGGTACTCATACTCCAAGGGCCCCAGCTGCGGAAACAGCAGCTCCAGCGAGCGTTCGAGGTGTGCAAAATCCTGCGCGTGGCGCGGCTCGGCAAAAAAGCCGCGTCCACCCATCAGCAGGCGCCCGGCTGCATCTTTGCGGAAGTACAGCAGCAGCCGTTGCGAGGTGGAAGCCGTCTCGCCACGCGCCAGGATGGCTTGCGCATCCGCCGCCCTGAGCGGCTTGGTTGCGACGATAAAGCTGTTGGCGGAAAGCACTGTCTGCGCCAACCCGGGCCACAGCGGGCCGGTGTAGCCGTTGGTGGCAATCACCACGCGCTGGGCGCGTACCAGGGCGCCCGCGCTGGTGGTGGCAATCCATTGCGTGCCCTGCCGCTCCAGCGCGGTGACGGCAGTGTGACCGTGCACGGCGGCGCCCGCTTGCTGTGCAGCGCGCACCAACCCGCGCGCATACCCCATCGGCTGGATGGCACCGGCACGGCCGTCGAGCCACGCGCCCGCAAACGCCTCGGTGCCGACACGGCGCGCGACGGCGGTGCGGTCGAGCACTTCCACCGATACGCCGCGCTTCTCCCATTGCCGTGCGCGGGCATGCAGCGCCGGCACGGCCTTGTCGGAGTACGAGAGCTGCAGCCACCCCGCGCGCACCGGCTGGCAGTCGATCTGGTGCCGCTCGATCAGATCGAACACCAGATCGGCGGAGCGCGAGACGGCGTCGATCAACGGCTCGGCGCGTGCGGCGCCGAACAGGCTCACCAGTTCATCGGGGTCATGCTTGAGCGTCGGGTTGACCTGCCCGCCGTTGCGACCGGAGGCACCCCAGCCCGGGTCGTTGGCTTCCAGCACCGTGACCTGTGCGCCGCGCTCGGCCAGATGCAGCGCGGTCGAGAGCCCCGTGTACCCACCGCCGATGACGAGCACGTCGGTGCGGGTCGAATCCAGCAACGGCGGCGTGGGCGGTGCAGCGGGTGCGGTGGCGGCCCACAGCGACGGCGGCAACGGCTCGCCGCCGACAGTACCGGATGCGATATCGAGTTGCGGCAGCGTCATGGCACAAGGTCCCCGGCCGGCGAGTTGGCCACACTGTCTGCAGGCTTATGCAATACGCGACGCAGAAAGTCTTGCGTACGCGGCTGACGCGGCGCGCCCAGCACCTGTGCAGATGGCCCTTCCTCGACGATGGTGCCGCTGTGCAGGAAGCAGACGCGGTCGGCCACCTCGCGCGCAAAGCCCATCTCGTGTGTGACGACGATCATCGTCATGCCTTCGCGGGCGAGTGCGCGCATCACCTCCAGCACATCGCCGACAAGTTCCGGGTCGAGTGCAGACGTGGGCTCATCAAACAGCATGGCCTCGGGTTCCATCGCCAGCGCACGGGCAATCGCCACGCGCTGCTGCTGGCCGCCGGAGAGCTGGTTCGGATACGCCTGCGCCTTGGCGGCCAGGCCCACCTTCTCCAGCAACGTCATCGCCTTGGCACGCGCCGCGTCGGGCCGTTCACCTTTAACGTAGACGGGGCCTTCCATCACGTTCTCCAGCACACTGCGGTGCGGGAACAGGTTGAAGCGCTGGAACACCATGCCCATGCGGCTGCGCAGCGTGTGGATGGCTTTGCTGTTGCGGTCCACACGCTCGCCAAACGCGCGGATCTCCCCACCGTCGTACGACTCCAGCCCGTTGATGCAACGCAGGACCGTCGACTTGCCCGAGCCAGATGGGCCGATCAGGCAGACGACTTCGCCCTTGTCCACGTGCAGGCTCACGCCGCGCAGCACGTGGTGGTCCCCAAAGTGCTTCTGCAGATCACGGATCTCGATCATCGCTTGGCCCTCCCTGCGCCCATGCGGTGTTCCAACCGGCGCAGGCCATACACCAGCGGCAGGCTCATCACCAGATACAGCAGCGCCACCAGCGTGTAGACCGTCATGTTCTGGAACGTGGACGACGCAATGAGCTGCCCCGCGCGCGTCATCTCTGCCACCGTGATGGTGGACACCAGTGATGAATCCTTGAGCATCATCACCAGCGTGTTGCCGTACGGCGGCAGTGCAATGCGAAACGCCTGCGGCAGGATCACGCGCCGCATGATGAGTGCGCCGCGCATGCCCATTGCCTCGGCGGCTTCACGCTGGCCGGGGTCCACCGCCTCGATGCCGGCACGAAAGTTCTCGGCCTGATACGCGGAATACGCAATGCCCAGCCCGATCACGCCCGCCTGGAACGCGGTGAGCTGAATGCCGATGTCCGGCAGCACAAAGTAGATGTAGAAGAGCTGCACGATGATCGGCAGCCCGCGAATGACGTTGACGATGGTCGCCCCCGCCGTCGACACGGCCTTGATGGGCGACAAGCGCATCAGCGCCAGCGCCAGACCAATCACGCTGCTGAGCAGGAACGACAGCACGGTCACCTCCACCGTGACCATCGCCCCCTGCAGCAGGATCGGCAGGAACTCCTGCGCGTGTTCAATGAACGTTGTAACACTCATGGCGCATCACCTGTCCGTGTCGTCAGCGTCAGATGCCCCACTTCTTCACGATGGCGTCCAGCGTGCCGTCGGCCTTGATCTTGGCGATGGCCTTGTTGATGCGGGTGAGCGTTTCGGTATCGCCCTTGCGCACCACCAGGCACACATCGCCCACGTTGGCGGGTTTGTAGTTGGGCGCGAGCTTCACGCCTTCAAAGGTTTTCTGGCGGATCTGGTACGCGATGATGGGCTGATCGCCCAGGCCGGCCTTGATGCGGCCAAGCGCCAGGTCACGCGTCATGTCGGCCACCGAGTCGTAGCTGCGCACTTCCTTGAAGATGCCCTTCTTGTTGAGCATGTCGAGGAACACCGTGCCCACCTGCGCGCCCACCACTTCGCCCTTCAGGTCATCGAGCGTGGCGTAGTTCTTGGCGTCGTCGGCCTTGACGATCAGGCCCTCGCCGTACGAGTACACCGGGTCGGAAAAGTCCACCACCTGCGCACGCGCCGGCGTCTTCAACATCGCCGCCGAGATGATGTCGATCTTGTTGGACGTGAGCGACGGAATGAGCGCCGAGAACACCGTCTGCTGCACGTTCACGTTAAAGCCGCCGGCTTTGCCCACGGCAGTGACGGTGTCGACCATCATCCCCTGGATGGAATTCGTCTTCACATCGAGGAAGGTGAACGGCACACCCGTGGCCGTGGCACCCACGTTGTAGGTGTGCGCACTACCCTGCGCCCAGGCGAACGATGCGGTGCCGAGCATGCACAGAACGAGTGCGGCGCGACGGAAGGTGGTGACAACAGACATGGCAATCCTCCAGGCAACGGAAAAAGGTGCACCCCGAACGCGCATGTACGGGGACTGGCTCAACGTGATGCAATGCTTGTGCCAATATTCGAACGCACAGCATCGATATATAACTATGGAAAACCACTAATCGACGTATGTGAATCGATATGCGATTCTTTGGGTGTTCCAAGACCACGCACAAGCCACTCAGGCGCCACTTTCATGACTGACACTGACGACGCGCCCAACCTGCTGTTCAACCAGTCGCTGGAGAAAGGGCTGGCCGTGCTGGGCGCCTTCAACGCGCAGCGCCGCACCATGACGATTGCCGAAGTGGCCGCCGCTGTGGGCATCAATAAAAGCTCGGCGCAGCGCATGGTCTACACGCTGGAGCAGCTCGGCTACCTGCGCAAGCACCCGCAGACGCGCCGTTACCAGCTCACCCCCGCGGTCATGAAGATCGGCTTCAACTACCTGGCCGCCGACACGCTCATCGATGTGGCCAACCCGTTCCTCTCCGAGTTGACCAAGGTGACCACGGAAACCTCCTGCCTGACCGAGCCCGACCAGGACGAGATGGTGTACGTCGCCCGCTTCGTGAGCGCGCATTTCGTGCCGGTGCACATGCCCATCGGCAGCCGCATCCCGATGTACTGCACGGCATCGGGCCGCGCCTACCTGGCCGCATTGCCCGTACCTGAGGCACAGGCCATTGTCGAGAAATCGCACCGCGTTGCGCACACCATGCATACGCGCACCGAGGTGGCCGACATCATGGAAACGCTGCGCGAAACCCGCCAGCGCGGCTACGCCATCAACCGCGAAGAACTGTTCCTGGGCGACATGACCATCGCCGCGCCCATCGTGAGCGGCAACGGGCGGGCGCTCGGGGCGATTCACCTCGTTGCACCCACCGGGCGTTGGACGCCGGAGGAGATGGAGAACAAGCTGGGGCCGGCGCTGCTGCAGTCGGCGCGGGCGATCTGTACGTCGGTGCGGGCGTTGGGGTAAGGCAGCGCCGCGCAAAGCCCGGCACAATGCACGCACCCTTGGCCGTTCCGAACATCACAATGACCCTCCCGCTGCTCAACGACTTCCCCCTGCAGGCCACCGACAAGCTCCGCTACGGCGACACCGACCGCCAGGGCCACATCAACAACGCCGTCTTTGCCACCTACCTGGAAACCGGCCGCGTTGAACTGCTCTTCAATCCCGACAACCCGCTGGCCGCACCCGGCTGCGAGTTCGTCATCGCGCAGCTTGTGCTGGACTTCCGCAACGAGATCCTCTGGCCCGGCTCGGTGCAGATCGGCACGCGCGTCGCGCACATCGGGCGCAGCTCGGTCAAGCTTGAGCAGGCCATCTTCCAGAACGGCCGCTGCGCTGCGACCTCGCAGTCGGTGATCGTGCAGATCGACGTCGCCACGCGCCAATCGGCGGCGATTACCGATAGCGCACGGGCACGACTGGCCGCCCTGGTTGTGACCCCGGCCGGCGCGGAAACCGAGTAAGCGAACGCGCGCTGCGTGACGCCCGGTCGACGCAAACGACAGCGCGCGAAAATTTTTAACTTTGTTTGCGCTTCTGTCACTCGCCGGTGGGAAGATGGCTCTCCCTGTTCAAACATGCGGAGGTGACCATGGGACTGTTGGATGAAGTGGGCAAGATCGCCGGCGCCGTCGCCGCTGTTGAAGCCGCTGAAAAAGTCGATCCGGATGCTGGTCTGTTGACCAAGGGCATCGCCGCCATTGCCGGTTTCAAGGGCGCGGGCGCACTGGAAGAGATGGTGGAAAAGAAAGACGAAGCCAAGGCCGATGGCGCCGAGGCTGCTCCGGAAGATGGGGCTGCGCCGCAGGCTTGATGCGCTTGCAGGCTCGAAAGGATTTGGGGAACCCCGCCGGTTGGCGGGGTTTTTGTTTGTGTGGAGACGGTCTCTAACAGTGCCCTGCGACTAGCTATATTGCGTTGCGTTTAACCGCTCAAGCCAGTCGCCGATATCCGGTACGCACAAGCGAAGCCTCAAGCCATGCACCTCCGCGAACCCCGCAATAGATGTTCTTCACCAGAAAAAGGAGCGCCGCAACCATAGGCTGTCCCAGGGTCCACAGCAGTCCAGCGGTGGCGTCAATAGCGGTCAATCGGCCACCCTGCTCGACCAAGCCCTCTGAGAATGCCCAGAACGTGCCGCACGCAAGAGCGGGCCAGTGGAGGCCGGTCTTGACCTTGCGTTCCGAAAGGACGGGGTGAATGTAGGTGTGTACGGGCACTGCTGTGCGAGGTGGTTGAGAGAAAGCCGCGCACATTCTCCGAGCCTGGGTTGGGGAAATCAATCGCCCTCAGTGGGGGCGTCAGGGTTCGGGGGCGGGGAGTCTTCGTAAGCTCGCTCGGCGAGCTATTCGCTGGCCAAAACGGCTTCCCAAGAAACGCCATGCAGTGCCCTGTGGCATCCTGAGCCCCGCAGATTTCTGACGCAATCCAACGGGAGCTGTCTTGAAGATCGACCACATCGCCTTCGCTGCGCAATCTCTCGACCAGGCGCGCGCGTATGCTTTGCAGAGGTTCGGCGTGAAGCTGCCAGCCGGCGGCAAGCATCCCTTGATGGGAACGCACAACCTGGTGACGCGGATTGCGCCGGGCATCTTCCTCGAATTCATTGCCATTGACCCGGAGGCGCCTGTGCCAAACCGCACCCGCTGGTTTGCGCTGGACCGCCTTATGCAGGAAGGCAAGCTGGAAGACGGGCCCCGATTGTTCGGCTGGGTTGCCAGCCTTCCCGGTTTGGCGCGCAACGCGACCGATCTATCGCAACACGAGTTGCTTGAGGTATCTCGCGGTGATTTGCGATGGCACTTCTTTCATCGCAAGGATGGCGAGGCAGAAGCCGGTGGATGCCTGCCGGCCATGATCGACTGGGCCGGAGGCAAAAGCCCCGTCGACAACATGCAGGATGTCGGCCTCCACCTGAATCAGTTCCAGCTCGCCCATCCGGAGATGGCCGCCATTCGCGCAAAGCTGGATGGACTGGGCTGGGATGCTGCCTGCCCGGAGAATCGGTATGTCGCATTTGCCGATGCGGCGCGGCCCGCATTGACGCTCGTGCTCGACACGCCGAATGGGCGCGTGCAGATCGAAGGCGGCGGCGTGTAAGAGCACGCGCGGGCCGGTCAGGCCGCGCGATCCCAACCGGTTCCGACCACGCGCCGCTCTCCGACCCGGTGCCGCGTAGAGAACCCTTCACGAATACATTGCCCCAACGCCTGCGCCGCTGTACTCGCGCCCTGCGCGGGCAATAGCAGACTGATCGCAAACATCGGCAGTTCCGGTAGGCCGGCTTCCGGCCCGAGGATGTCGAGATCGGCCGGCACCGTCGGCGTCAGCCATGCCGTTACCGCCAAGCCGGTGCGCACCGTGGCGGTGGTCGCTTCGATGTTGCCGCTCTCAAACACCGTGCGCCATTCGATACCGTGCTCGCCCAGCACCTTGAGCACGCGGGCGCGGAAGGCGCAGCTCTCATCCACCATCGACAGGGGCAGCGGCCGCTTCGCATGCACGTTGCCGCCGCGCGCGCCCACCCACACCAGACGCTCCACGCACAGGCATTCACCGGTGGCTTCATCCACCGGGGCTTCGACCACGGCGACGTCCAGTTCGCCGCGCGTGATGCCCTCCGCAAGCTCGGGTGAGGTGCCGCACACGATGGTCAACTCCACCGATGGCCACGCTTCGGTAAACGCCTTGAAGATGGGTGGGAAGACGGTGCCGACCAGGTCATACGGCACGCCCAAACGCACCGGGCCCTGCAGCGGGCGTGCGGCCATATCAGCCCAGACTTCATCGTTGAGGGCGAGCAGGCGCTTGGCCCGGCCGAGGAAGCGCTCACCCGCGTGGGTAAGTTCGAGCCGGCGGCCGTCGCGCTCGAACAGGCGGCATTCGAAGGCATCTTCGAGCCGCTTGATCTGCTGGCTGACGGCGCCCTGCGTGAGGTGCAGCGCGTTGGCCGCCACCGTCATGCTGGCGTTTTCCGCCACGGCAACGAAGGTGCGGACGAGGGTGATGTCGAGGTTCTTGGCCATCAATGCATTCTAGGTGCTAATGCATCGGCACGAAAATCTTACCGTTGCTAATGCCTTGGCGGTGCACAGCCTGCCACCGAACGATGCCTCTAATGCGGGGTAACCCCCACCGTTTGAAACAACCCATGGCGTCTACGATGTGAGGTCGAGTCCAAAAAAAAAGACCGCTCCGGAGACATCCATGGCCAACGATTCGCTCACCTTCGACTACGTCATCGTCGGCGCCGGCTCGGCTGGTTGCGCGCTGGCTGCTCGCCTGACCGAAGACCCGGAAGTGACGGTTGCCCTGCTCGAAGCCGGGCCGCACGACCACCACTTCTCAGTGTGGGTGCCGGCGGGGTGTGCCGCATCGCTGCCGTTCAAGAACAAGCGCAACTACGGGTTTGAGACCGTGCCCCAGCCCGGCCTGGGCGGGCGCCAGGGCTACCAGCCGCGTGGACGCGGGCTGGGCGGCAGCTCGTCGCTCAACGCGATGATCTACATCCGCGGCACGCACAACGATTACGACCACTGGGCTGCGCTCGGCTGCACCGGCTGGGGCTGGAACGACGTGCTGCCCTACTTCAAACGCTCCGAGGGCAACGAGCGCGTTGCCGGCCGCGATGACGACGCACTGCACGGCGGTACCGGCCCGCTGCACGTGAGCGACCTGCGCACCGGCAACCCGATCGCCCGCCGCTTTGTGGATGCCGCCGCCGCCGCGGGTTATCGCCGCAACGACGATTTCAACGGTCCCGACCAGGAAGGCGTGGGCCCATACCAAGTCACGCAATACAACGGCGAGCGCTGGAACGCTGCACGCGCCTATCTGCATGGTGGCGACAAGACGGATGCCACCTACAACCGTGGCCGCCGCCAATTGACGGTGCTGCCCGACACGCAGGCGCTACGTATCGTGTTCGAAGGCAAGCGCGCGACGGGCGTGGTGGTGGATCGCGGTGGCCGCACCGAGACCCTGCAGGCGCGGCGCGAGGTGATCGTGTCTTCCGGCGCATTCGGCTCACCGCAGTTGCTGATGGCCTCGGGTGTGGGGCCGGCCGAGCACCTGCGCTCACTCGGCATTCCGGTGGTGCAGGACCTGCCCGGCGTCGGCCAGAACCTGCAAGACCACCTCGACATCATCCTGCACAAGAAGACCTTCAACCTGGATCTGATCGGCTATTCACTGCGCGGCAGCGTGCACATGCTGGGCGAGATCCTGCGTTATCGCCGCGAGCGGCGCGGCATGATCGCCACCAACTTTGCCGAGGCCGGCGGCTTCATCAAGAGCCGCCCCGATCTGGCCGAACCCGATCTGCAACTGCACTTCGTGGTCGCCATGGCCGACAACCACAACCGCACGTTCAACTACGGCCACGGCTATTCGTGCCACGTCTGCGTGCTGCGCCCGAAGAGCCGCGGCGAGGTGCGCCTGGCGACCACCGATACGCGTGACGCACCACTCATCGACCCGCGCTTCCTCTCCGACCCGGACGACATGAATGGCATGCTGGCAGGCTTCCGCGCGGTGAAGCGCATCTTCGCGCAGCAGCCGCTGGCCGAGCTGGGCGGGCGGGAACTGTATTCGGGAGACATCCGTGGAGACGGCTCCGACGACGAAGCCGTGCGCGCACTGATCCGCCAGCACGCAGACACCATCTATCACCCGGTCGGCACCTGCAAGATGGGCAGTGCAGACGATGCGATGGCCGTGGTCGATCCGGAATTGCGCGTACGCGGCGTGAGCGGCCTGCGCGTGATCGACGGCTCGGTCATGCCGACGCTGATTGGCGGCAACACCAACGCGCCCATCATCATGATTGCCGAGCGCGTGGCAGACCTGATCCGCCAAGGCGGGCGCCCGACGCTGAATGTAGTGGCAGGGACTTCTGCGCAAACCACGCCGGCCGCGGTGCACTAAGCAACAGAACATGCCTTGGCGGTGAGGCTCGCACACCGACGGTGTGGCCGTACCCTGCCCTAGATGGCGCCTTGAATTTCTGTTGCAGGGAGGAAAAAGAAGGGAGGCTGTTTGAGCGCAGCGAGTTTGCCTCCCTTCCCTCCCTGCGACATAAATTCAAGGGGAAGTCGCCATCTCGGGCGCGCCTCTCTTTGCTTACTTTCTCTGGCAAGACAGAGAAAGTGAGTCAGCCCCGGCAGGGGATGAAACAAGGGATGAACCAACAACATCCATCCCCGCTCGGATCAGTTACCAGCACTATCCGTCGGCGTATTGAACGAGTCCCGCAGCAAATAGCTCATCGGCACTTCCAAATTCACGCCATTCGGCGGAATCGGCTGCTGAAACCACTTCTTGTAAAGCTTCGGCACCTCACCATCCACGATCAGCCGCGTCATCGACTGGTCGATCATCTTCTTGAACTCCGGATCCTGCTTGCTGAGCATGATCGCGTACGACGACACCAGCTGCGTCTTGCCAGCCACCGCAAAGTCCGCCGGGTTCTTCGACGTAGCACGCATGCCCGAGAGCAGGATGTCATCCCCCGCAAACGCATTGGCACGGCCATCCGCCAGCATGGCGAACGCGCTGCGCAGATCGTTGGCATCCACCACGCGCACCGTCATGCCGCTCTCGTTGAGCTTGCGTGCCAGTTCAGCATTGGTCGACCCACGCGCCGCCACCACCGTCTTGCCGTTCAGGTCTTCCCACTGCTGGATGCCCGAATTCGCCTTGACCAGCATGCGGCCCTTGGTGATGTAGTGCGGAATGGTGAAGGCCACCTTCTCGCGGCGATCCGGCGAGTTGTTGGTCGAGCCGCATTCCATGTCGGCCTTGCCCGAGGCGATCACGTCCATACGGGTGGCGGCCGTCACCGGCACGTACTGCACCTTCAGGTCCGGGCGCTTGAGCGAGGTGCGCAGCGAATCGATCAGCCGTGAGCAGATGTCGATCGTGTAGCCGACCGGCTTGCTGCCGTCGAGGTACGAGAACGGGATGGAGTCTTCACGGTAGGCCACGTGCACCGTGCCGGAATCGCGGATGCGATCGAGCGTCGGGGTAGCGGCCATTGCGTTGGAAGCAGAAACAGCAAAGAACGCCGCAGGAACGGCAAGCGCGGCCAGCAGCCACGTGCGCGCAGGGAACAGCATCGTCAAAGGTCCTAGGAGAGGGTTAGGGCTATCTGGGCACGGCTGACCGTGTCGCTGCCCTGTCGACGCGGCCATCTGAGCAATCGTTTGCTGGGCGGGGCCCGGCTCGATTGCGCAGAACTGGCTTGCGCGCCGCCACTCCCCCGGGGAATGCCAAAACGTGAAGCAATGTCACGCGCCGCCATGGGCGCGCATTATGGCCTGATTGCGGGTATACCCTCAAGCACCTTCGCGGTGCATGGATTCCGGGTGTTGCGTCAGTCCGCCACCTTGTCGGTCGGGAACTTGAACGAGTCGCGCAGCAGGAAGCTCATCGGAATCTCCAGCTTGACGCCGTTGGGCGGAATGGGCTGCTGGAACCACTTCTTGTAGAGCTTCTCGGCCTCGCCATCGAGGATCGTGCGTGACATTGCCAGGTCGATCACCTTCTTGAACTCGGTATCGTCTTTGCTCAGCATGATCGCGTACGGCGCCACCGCCAGGTTGCTGCCGACCACCACGTAGTCCGCCGGGTTGGGCGAGGTGGCCCGAAAGCCAAAGAGCAGCACGTCGTCCATCGCAAAGGCGTCAGCCTTGCCGGCGGCCACCATGCCGAAGGCCTCGGCGTGGTCCTTGGCCTCGATCACGTTGACCTTGAGCACACGCGCATCGGCCATCGCCTTGATCTGCCCGCCGTTGGTGCTGCCGCGTGTGGACACCACCGTCTTGTTGTTGAGGTCTTCCCAGCGGTGGATGCCCGAGCTGGTCTTCACCAGCATGCGGCTGCTGGCAATGTAATGCGGGATAGTGAACGCTACCTTTTCACGCCGCTCACGCGTGTTGTTGGTGGAGCCGCATTCCAGGTCCGCCCTGCCCTCGGTGATGGCGGCGATGCGCGTGGCGGGTGTCACGGCCACGTATTCCACCTTCAGCACCTTCAGGTCGGGTCGCTTGACCGCCACCTTGATCGCGTCGACCAGCCGCGCACACAGGTCGATCGAATACCCCATCGGCTTGCCGCCGTCGAGATAGGAAAACGGTACGGAGTTCTCCCGATACGCCAGCCGGACAATGCCGGTGTCGCGGATGCGGTCAAGCACGGGGGATGCAGCCAACGCCTGGAATGCGCACAACGCCAGGCCGGCCGCGAGCAAGGCGCGGGTCGGGTGCGGCACGTGGGATGTCTCCTGTTTGTTTGTTCTTTTTGTGCCGGGCGTGGGCGCACGGCCCACCTACCCTAGGCGATGCAGACTTTCATCGTGCTTTCACGCGGTTTGTGCTTCACGGATTCTTCACACGGGCCACGCGCGTTGCAGCACGGCGCCCAGTTCCTGCGCGTGCCCATCGAGCGTGCCGAACACCCGGCCATGCTGATGGTGGAAGCGGCTGGCGATGAAGCGCTCGGCGTCCTCCGGGTGGGCGTGAGACAGCATCAGCGCAGCTTGCGCCGTGAGTGCCAACCCCTGCGCGATGCGGCGTGCGGAGGTCTCCTGGATGTCGCCCGGCTGATGCAGCATCGCCTGCAGCGCGGCCAGTTCGGCGCGCACGGCACGGTGCCCCTGCGCGCGCTCGCCAATGTCCTGCAGCAGGCGCAGCGCATCGTCCGGCGTGCGGGCGATGGCGCGCAGCACGTCCAGGCACATCACGTTGCCCGAGCCTTCCCAGATGGAGTTGACCGGTGCCTCGCGGTAAAGGCGCGCCATCGGGCCCTCTTCCACGTAGCCGTTGCCGCCCCAGACTTCCATCGCCTCGCCCGTGGCTTCGATGGCGCGTTTGCAGACCCAGAACTTGGCGGCGGGTGTGACGATGCGTTTCCAGGCGGCGGCCAACGGGTCGGCCTCCGCACGCTCGAAGGCGCTGCCGAGTTCCATCATGAGCAGGGTCGCAGCTTGTGACTCGAGCGCAAGGTCGGCCAGCACGTTGCGCATGAGCGGCTGATCGGCCAGCAAGCGGCCGAACGCCATGCGGTGCCGCGCGTGGTGCAGCGCCTGCATCAGCGCATGGCGCAGGATGCCTGCGCTGCCGATCACGCAGTCAAGCCGCGTGTGTGTCGCCATCTCGATGATGGTCGGAATGCCGCGCCCTTCCTCGCCAATGAGGATGCCCTCCGCGCCGCGGAATTCCACCTCGCTGCTGGCGTTGGAGCGGTTGCCGAGCTTGTCTTTCAGGCGCTGGATCTGGATGGGGTTCTTGCTGCCGTCATCGCGAAAGCGCGGCACGAAGAAGCACGACAGCGGGCCGTCTTCCGCGCCCATGCGCGCGACCACCAGGTGCGCATCGCACATCGGTGCGGAGAAGAACCACTTGTGCCCGGTGATGGCGTAGGTGGCGCCGCGTCCCTCGCCGCGCAAAGGCGTGGCCACCGTGGTGTTGCTGCGCACATCCGATCCGCCTTGTTTTTCGGTCATGCCCATGCCGATGAGGATGGCTGTCTTCTGGCGCCACGGCAGGTCGCGTGCGTCGTGTTCGCGGGCGAAGAGGCGCGGGGCGAGATCGGCAAACAGCGCGGTCTCTTTCTGCAGCACGGGGATGCTGGCGAACGTCATCGTCGCCGGGCATAGCGTGCCGGATTCGATCTGCGCCTGCATGTAGTAGCCCGCTGTGCGCGCGGCCCATGCGCCGGGGCGCGGGTTGGCAAACGGCAGGGCTTGCAGGCCCTGGCTGCGCATCAGGCCGAGCAGCGCGTGCCACGCGGGGTCGAAGCGGATGCTGTCGATGCGCTCGCCGGTGCGGCTGTGGGTGTGGAGTTCGGGGTGGTACTGGTTGGCTTCGGTGGCCCACCGCAGGGTCTCGGGGGCGCCGAGCTGGTCACCGAAGGCTTGCAGCGCGCTGGCGTTCCAGCCGCCACCCAGGCGTTCGAGTGCGCCTTGCAGCGTGGTGTCGGACGTGAAGGGATTGAAGCCGGTCAGGTCCGGGACCTGGTTGAAGACGCGGTGCGTGGCCTCGGTGGGCATTGGGGGGTCTCCTGGGGTGTCGCTGTCGGTTGTGGGTCCATGGTAGGCCTCTCGTGAAGCGATTGGAAACCGGCCCATCTCAGCCCTGCCCGCTCTTCACCGCTTACACGTGACTGCGCAATACACGTCGCCGCTGCCGTGTTGCGACGGGTTGACCCAAGCCCCCCGTTTGGTGCCGAAGGTCTGCTGAGGAATCGCATTCGCGTTGCAATATGTCGCATCGATTTACTCAGGAAATAAAAAATAATGGGGGATGGATATTTTTGCGAACAATGGTCCTGGCGTCTCAAGCGCTGGTCACGCTGTCTCAATATGCGCTGTTTCATGCGGTCATGACACCCTGAAAAGGTCATCGAAACCGCATAAATCATTGTCTGATAAGGGTTTTTGCGGGGCGCTTGTGTTGACTGGGTAAGTGGCTTTTTCTAGTATCGCGTCCGGAATGGATGTGCACGTGAAAATAAAAAGGCCGCATCGATTCACGGGGGATTTTTAACGGGTCATTCACAGCGAACAACGATTGTGTCGTGGTGTATTACACAATGGGTTGTCGGTGTTGAATTCCGCATGCCTTTCCCCTGCAACGGGGGAGCCTGATGGCAATCAGGTCTGAGTTTCCCCGAACGCAAAAGAAATCAGCCCGCAACACAGCGGGCGAACGAGGGAGTCATGCGCGTGCTGACACAACACAGCCCGTTGGGCCGGCGTGGGGATGCCAGGTGGTCGATCTTCTGGCGCCTGGGCATGACGGCGCCGGTGTGGGGAGGGAGCCGTACCGTGTCCCCGTGGCTTGCGCGAGCGCATCGCCGCACGGGGTGGAGATGGCTGCGCGCGCTGATGGTGATGCTCGTACTGTGGGCGCCCGCCTCCGCGGCTTGGGCGATCTGCAACATCAACTGGAACATCCAGGACTCGGAAAAGCAGGGGAACGGCGTGTACAGGCGGGAACTGACGTCCGCCGAATACGCCGCGTGCGATCCGAACGCGTCCAACGGCATCTTTTCCAACTCCCAGGGCGATACCTTTCCGGTGACTGCGCTGGATGGTTCGTCGCTGTTCGTCGACGTGCGTGCCCTTGATCACGAATATCTGGTGTTCACGCCCGCGGCCGGCAACAAGGGGCCATGGACGTTCACCCTCTACGGGTGCTCGAGCGGCAACTCTTGCTACCCCTATAACAGCTTCGTGCTCGTCAACGTTACGACGCCCCCACCACCCACCGTGACGGCCGTAAGCCCGAGCGCCGGACCGCTTGCCGGCGGGATTCCCATCACCATCACCGGTACCGGTTTCACCGGCGCCACCGTGGTCTTTTTCGGTGCCAAGAGCGCTCCGAGCTTCAATATCGACAGCGCCACACAAATCACGGCGGTGGCGCCGTCCGGCAACAACGTTGTCGACGTGGCGGTCGGGACGCCCGTTGGCACCAGCAGCATCAGCGCGGCGGACCGGTTTACCTACACGGCGGCACCGATGGCCGGCCCGACCAGCACCACCGTGGCACACGGCAGCACCAACAACACCGTTCCACTGAGCGTCATGGGTGTGCCGACCAGTTCGACCGTCTCCACGCAGGCCACCCACGGCACGGCCACCGCTTCGGGCTTGAACATTACTTACACGCCCAACGCGTCGTATTCGGGCACCGATACGTTTGCCTACACGGTCACCAATGCGGGCGGCACGTCCGCGCCGGCCACCGTCACAGTCACCGTGTCGAGTGCAACGGTCACCTATGCGCCATCGTCGCCGGCAGCCGGCACGGTGGGCACGTCCTATCTCCAGACGCTGGCCCCGGCGGCCAGTGGCGGCACGGGGCCGTATACCTATGCGATGGCCACGGGGGCGCTCCCCGCCGGCCTGACGTTGAACAGCAACGGCACGCTGTCGGGCACGCCCACGGCGGCCGGCACGTTCAACTTCACGGTCGCAGCCACGGACAGCAGCACCGGCACCGGTCCGTTCTCGGCCACGAGCGGCCCGCTCACGCTGACCATCAATGCGCCGACGATCAGCGTGTCGCCCGCGTTGCTCAGCAACGCGACGGTTGCTTCTGCCTACAGTCAGAGCCTGTCGGCCAGCGGTGGCACCTCGCCGTACACCTTTACTGTCTCGACGGGCAGTTTGCCGGCGGGCGTGACGCTGTCGTCCAATGGCACGCTGTCAGGCACGCCCACGGCGGGCGGCACGTTCAACTTCACCGTGACAGCCCAGGACAGCTCAACCGGCATCGGCCCCTATACGGGCAGCAGGGCGTATTCGCTGAACGTTGCTACGCCCACGCTGTCGATTGCGCCGACCTCGGGCGCGCTGAGCGCCACGGCTGGCCAGGCCTACAGCCGCACCTTCACTGCCGGCGGTGGTACAGCGCCGTATGGCTACACCATCAGCGCATTGCCGCCCGGGCTGTCGTTCAACACCGCCACGGGCGTGCTGTCCGGCACGCCCACTGCCCTGGGTGCGACGACTTTTACGGTGACTGCCACCGACAGCTCGACGGGGACCGGGCCGTTCAGTATGTCCGGCACGTATACGTTGACCACCGTTGCGCCCACCATCGTGGTGTCGCCGGCCACGCTGCCCAATCCGGTGGTTGCTACGGCTTACAGCCAAGCCATCACCGCCAGCGGCGGCGCCGGGCCGTACACGTATGCCATCACGGCGGGCAGTCTGCCGGCCGGCCTGACCCTGTCATCCGGCGGTACGTTGTCGGGCACGGCAACCGCGGGCGGCACGTTCAACTTCACGATCAAAGCGACGGACGCCAACGGTTTCTCGTCCTCCGGTGTGTACGCGATCGTTGTGGGCTCGCCTACGCTGTCGATCACGCCGTCGTCCGGCAGCCTGAACGCCACGCTCAGCCAAGCCTTCAGCCAGGTCTTCGCTGGCAGCGGTGGCACGGCGCCGTACCACTACGGCATCAGCATCAACACCGGCACGTTGCCAACCGGCCTGGCGTTCAACGCAGCCACCGGCACGCTGGCCGGTACGCCCACGACCGCAGGCACCGTCAACTTCACGATTACCGCCACCGACAGTTCGACGGGGGCCGGGCCGTTCAGCACGTCCGGCACGTATACGCTGACCGCCGTTGCGCCCACCATTTCGGTGTCGCCGGCCACGCTGCCCAGCCCGGCGATCGCCACGGCCTACAGCCAGTTGGTATCGGCCAGCGGCGGTACGGCGCCCTACGCCTACACGGTGACCACCGGCGTGCTGCCGGCCGGCTTGAGCCTGAACGGCAGTACCGGCGCCATCGCCGGCACGCCCATGGCGGGCGGCACGTTCAGCTTCACCGTCACGGCCACTGATGCCAACGGCTATTCCGGCACACGCAACCTGGGCCTGAGCATCGCCGCCACCGCAATCACTGTGAGCCCGGGCAGCCTGTCCGGTGCAACGGTCGGCACGGCCTACTCCCAGAGCGTGACGGCCAGCGGCGGCACGGCGCCCTATACGTACGCCATCACGGCCGGTGCGCTGCCGGCGGGCTTGATGCTCACGTCTACCGGCATGCTGTCGGGCACACCCACGGCCGGCGGCACCTTCAACTTCACCATCACCAGTACCGACAGCAGCACGGGCACCGGGCCGTACTCCGGCAACCATGCCTATACGTTGACGGTAGCGTCGCCCACGATGACGATCACGCCCGCCTCCGGCGCGCTCAACGGCGTGGCAGGCACGGCCTATAACCGCAACTTCAGTGCGAACGGCGGCGTTGGCCCCTACACCTACGTGATGGCGGTCTCCTCCGGCACGATGCCCGCGGGCCTGACCTGGAATGCCAGTACGGCCACGCTGTCGGGCACGCCCACCACGGCCGGCACGGTCAACTTTACGGTGACCGCCACCGACCGCAGCACCGGCAGCGGCCCGTATGTTGTGACGGGCACGTATGCGCTGACGGTGTCGGCACCGACCATCTCGGTGTCGCCGGCCACCTTGCCGTCCCCCGCGATTGCCACGGCCTACAGCCAGACCGTGAGTGCCAGCAGCGGTGCGGCGCCCTACACCTATACGGTGAGTGCCGGTGCACTGCCGGCGGGCCTGAACCTGAACGGCAGCACCGGTGCCATCACCGGCACGCCTACCGCGGGGGGTACGTTCAACTTCACCGTCACGGCCACCGACGCCAACAGCTTCACGGCCAGTCGCGCTTACAGCTTCAACATCGGCGCACCGACGGTGACGGTCAGCCCCGCCGCCATGACGGCCGCCCAGGTCACCACGACCTACAGCCAGACCTTCAGCGCCACGGGCGGCACCGCGCCATACACGTATGCGGTGTCCACCGGTACGCTGCCGGCGGGCCTGAGCCTGAACGCCAGCACCGGCGTGGTCTCGGGCACGCCCACCGCATTGGGCACCAACACTTTCACCGTGCAGGCCACCGACAGCAGCACCGGCACCGGTGCGCCGTATCGCGGCACACGCAGCTACGCGATCGTGGTGGGCCAGGTGATCGGCACCGCGCCGGCTGTGACAGTGACCACGCTGTCCAGCACGCCCGTCACCGTGCACGCGACGGCCAATGCGACAGGCGGGCCGTTCTCGTCCATCGCCATCGTCAGTGCGCCGCCCAGCGGCTCGGTGGTCATCAACGGTCTGGACATCGTCTATACGCCGGCGCTGACCACCTCGGGCGCGGTCAACTTCACCTACGCGCTGATCAACACGGCGGGCACGTCGGCGCCGATTCCGGTCACGGTCAACGTCAACGGGGTGCCGGTTGCGGCGCCGCAGAAGCAAGCCACCACGGCATCTGGCCAGGCGGTGAGCGTGGACCTGACCGAAGGCGCCACGGGCGGCCCGTTCACGGGGGCGACGCTGGTGTCGGTGGTGCCGTCCAACGCGGGCACGGCCAGCATCGTGCAGAAGGCGGTGCAGGCCCCGGCCGGTGTGAAGACCCCGGCCGCCGCCACATCGACCTACCTGCTGAACTTCACGCCGTCGAGCACCTACAGCGGCCCGGCCGTGCTGACGTACACCCTGTCCAACGCGTACGCCACGTCCATGCCGGCCTCCTTGCAGGTGAGTGTGACGGCGCGTAAGGATCCGTCGGCCGATCCGGATGTGGCGGGCCTTATCAACGCGCAGGTCCAGGCGGCACGCCGTTTTGCCACCACGCAGATCGACAACTACAACCGCCGTCTCGAAGCGCTGCACGGCACCGGCCGCGCGCCGTCGGATAACGGTCTGACGGTGGCCCTGCCGGGTGTACGCGCAGCCGATGCGCAGGCGCGTTGCCAGGACGTAGCCGGCATTGCCGCGCGTGACGCCTGCCTGCGCGGTGACGGCCCGGGCCGCTCGCTCACACGCGGCAAGCGCGACCCCGACGCGACGGCCAACAAAGACGACCCGTCCAACGCCGACACCGGCCCCGACCTGCCGGGTGCCGATGCCGCAAGCACCGGTGCAGACAGCACCGACCCGCGCCTCGCGTTTTGGAGCGCCGGTACGCTCGACTTCGGCTTTGCCAACGCGGGGGCGCAGCGCTCGGGCTTCCGCTTTACCACCGGTGGGGTGACGGCGGGTGCGGACTACCGTGTGTCGGATCAGCTCTCGGTCGGTGCGGGCTTCGGCTACGGACGTGATTCCACCGACATCGGCAACGCCGGCACCAAGAGCACGGGTGACAGCTACAGCTTGGCGCTCTACGGCAGCTACCGTCCGCAGCCGTCGCTGTTCGTGGATGGCGTGGCAGGCATCGGCACGCTCAGCTTCGACTCGCGCCGCTGGGTGACGGACGCCAGCGATTTCGCCACCGGCAAGCGCAACGGCCGCCAGATGTTCGCGTCGGTCTCAGCCGGCTATGAACACCGTGATCGCACGTGGTTGATCTCGCCGTACGGCCGCCTGTCGGTGTCGCAATCGACGCTGGATCAGTTCAGCGAATCGGGGGCGGGCATCAACGCGCTGACGTACTTCGAGCAGACGGTGACGACGGTGTCGGGCACGCTGGGCCTGCGCGCGGAGTACGCGCAAAAGACCAAGTGGGGCACGTTCCTGCCGTTCGCTCGCGTGGAGTATCAGCACGACTTCAACGGGCAGAGCAATGCGGGGCTGGCGTATGCGGATCTGGCGTCGGCTGGCCCAGCGTACTACGTGCCGGGCACGCCGTTTGGTCGTGATCGCATGCAGATCGGGCTGGGTACGAAGTTCCGTACCGGGCCGCTCACGTTCGGTCTCGACTACAACGTGATGCTGGGGATGGGTGGTCTGCAGCAGGGGGTGCGGCTGACGTTTAGTGCGCCGTTCTGACGCGGTGTGTGTTTGGCAAAGAGCCAGCCTTCGGGCTGGTTTTTTGTTGGTGGTCCATCCCCTGTATCGGCCCCGGCAGGGGATGAAATAAGGGCTGAGCCGCACCGGTTCAACCCATCGCTGGCTTTTCCCCAGTCAGCAAGTAGTGCATCAACTCCCGCACCGGCCGGATCGCCTCCCCAAACGGCAGCTTGCCTGCGCCGCGGAAAAACAACCCCCGCTCCACATCCCCCCGTAGCGCCTGCGCCAGCTTCAGGTCAATGCAGAACTGCCCCACCTTGCCGATGCCATCCCGCAGCCCGCACGTCTGCAAACAATCGAACCCCTGCAGGCAATCCCGCACCTTGGCCTTGGCCTGCAAGGCGCTCTCACGCGACAGATAACGCGACAACCACGGCGTCATCACCGCACGTGCAGGCAACCCTGCCACGCTGACGAACTCGGCAATGTCGCCATCCTCCGCGCCCGTCAGCACACGCTTGAAGCGCGGGTGCGCATCGCCTTCCTCTGTCACCGCAAACGCCGTGCCGAGCTGCACCGCAGCCGCGCCCTTGTCGAGCCAATGCCGCACCTTCGCATGTGAATCGATGCCGCCGGCCAGGATGATCGGAATCTGCTCCGCCGCCAGCCCCAGCTTGACGAACAGCTCGCGGCATTCGTCCAGCACGCGCGCGAACGAGAACCGCTCGTCACGCAAGTCCTCGATGCGCGCCGCACCCAGATGCCCACCCGCATGCGAGGGATGTTCAATCACCACTGCATCCGGCAACCGTGCCTTCTTCATCCACCGCTTGACCACCACGCCCACGCCACGTGCGTCGGAAAGAATCGGAATGAGCGCCACCTTCGGGTGCTCCGCCGTCATCTCCGGCAGATCGAGCGGCAAGCCCGCGCCCATGACAATCGCATCCGCGCCGCTTTCACACGCCTGCCGCACCAGCGCCGCGTGCGATTCCACGGCCTTCATCACATTCACTGCGATCAGGCCGTTGCCTTGCGCACCCTCGCGCGCGGCCCGGATCTCCCGATCCAGTGCGACGAGGTTGGCCGCGTTGATGGCGTCCTTGTCATGCGATTTCTCAGTCGCAGCGACGAGATCCGCATGGTGATGCCGCAAGTCGATGCTGGCGATGGTGCCCACGCCGCCTTCGCGCGCTACGGCGCCGGCCAGCCGGTGCGCCGAAATACCCACCCCCATCCCGCCCTGCACGATGGGCACGAGGCTGCGCCCCGCGAGTGTGAACCGACGTTCCAGCATGACAACTCCCCTGCGGCTCAACCGCAACATAATGCGATGCAATAGAAAATGGGTTCGAGCGTCGCATAGGTGAAACGCGGCTGGATTGCGCCAGATCAAGGCAGGCGGTGTCCGTGCGGAAGGCAGCACATTTGCAGCGCGTTGCATGGGGGTTTGGACTGAAATGACTGGCTGACCGTCACCTGCCGGGTTTTCTTGCTGGCAACGTCGATCCGGCTGTGCTTAAATGCACCCTCGTTGGATGAAACAGGGGTGCCGTACGGATGGGCCGTGCGGCTGAGAGAGTCCCTTAGCACCCGATCCGGTTCGTACCGGCGTGGGAAGTTTCTTCAGAACACCGAGCCTCTGGCAACCCGATCTTTCGGGCCCCGCCTCTCCTCCCGGTTTCGTCCACAGCCTGCTCCACCAGGCCACAGAATCAAAGGACGAGACCATGCCCCAAGCCAAAAACGCCCCCGCCGCCTCATTCGACTCGCTGCAGTCCGAGCTCGACCAGAAGTTTGCCTACCCGGCCTCCAGCAAGACCTACATCGCCGGCAGCCGCCCGGACATCCGCGTGCCGATGCGTACCATCAAGCAGACCGCCACGCGCACCGACAAGGGCGAGATGCTGAACCCGCCGGTGCCGGTGTACGACACCTCGGGCCCGTACTCGGACCCGGACGTGCACATCGACCTGAAGGCCGGTCTGGCCCCGCTGCGCGCGAAGTGGATCGACGAGCGCGGTGATACGGAAATCCTCTCGGGGCTGTCGTCCGAATACGGCCGCACGCGTGCCAATGACCCGGCTACGGCTCACCTGCGCTTTGCACAGCTGACCAACCCGCGCCGCGCCAAGCCGGGCGCCAACGTGAGCCAGATGCACTACGCGCGCCGCGGCATCATCACGCCGGAAATGGAATATGTCGCGCTGCGTGAATCGCTGAACCTGCAAGCGCTGCAAGACAAGCCCGAGTACCGCCAACTGCTCAAGCAGCATCCGGGCTTCTCGTACGGCGCGAACCTGCCGCAGCGTCCGGAAGACATCACGCCGGAATTCGTGCGCGCAGAAATCGCCGCCGGCCGCGCGATCATCCCCGCCAACATCAACCACACGGAACTGGAGCCGATGGCCATCGGCCGCAACTTCCGCGTGAAGATCAACGGCAACCTCGGCAACTCGGCGGTCACGTCGTCGCTGGCCGAGGAAGTGGAAAAGATGGTGTGGGCAATCCGCTGGGGCGCCGACACGATCATGGACTTGTCCACCGGCAAGCACATTCACGAAACGCGCGAATGGATCCTGCGCAACTCGCCGGTGCCCATCGGCACGGTGCCCATCTACCAGGCGCTGGACAAGACCGGCGGCGTGGCCGAAGACCTGACGTGGGAGATGTTCCGCGACACGCTGATCGAGCAGGCCGAGCAAGGCGTTGACTACTTCACCATCCACGCCGGCGTGCTGCTGCGCTATGTGCCGCTGACGGCCGACCGCATCACGGGCATCGTCTCGCGCGGTGGCTCGATCATGGCCAAGTGGTGCCTCGCGCATCACAAGGAAAACTTCCTGTACACGCACTTCGACGAGATCTGCGAAATCATGAAGGCGTACGACGTGTCGTTCAGCCTGGGTGATGGTCTGCGTCCGGGTTGCATTGCCGACTCGAACGACGCTGCGCAATTCGGCGAGCTGCACACGCTGGGCGAGCTCACCAAGAAGGCGTGGGAGCACGACGTGCAGGTGATGATCGAAGGCCCGGGCCACGTGCCGCTGCAGCGCGTGCAGGCCAACATGGACGAAGAGCTGAAGCACTGCTTCGAAGCGCCGTTCTACACGCTGGGCCCGCTGGTGACGGACATCGCCCCCGGCTACGACCACATCACCAGCGGCATCGGCGCGGCCAACATTGGTTGGTACGGCACGGCCATGCTCTGCTACGTCACGCCCAAGGAGCACCTGGGCTTGCCGGACAAGGAAGACGTGCGCGAAGGCATCATCACCTACAAGATCGCTGCGCACGCGGCTGACCTGGCGAAGGGCTGGCCGGGCGCGCAGCTGCGTGACAACGCACTGTCCAAGGCGCGCTTTGAATTCCGCTGGGAAGACCAGTTCAACCTCGGCCTCGATCCGGAAAAGGCACGCGCCTTCCACGACGAAACGCTGCCGGCCGAGGGCGCCAAGATTGCGCACTTCTGCTCGATGTGCGGTCCGAAGTTCTGCTCGATGAAGATCACGCAGGAAGTGCGCGATTACGCGGCTTCGCTCGACGCCAACGCCACGGCCGCAACCCAGGGCATGGAAGAGAAGTCGATCGAGTTCCGCAAGACGGGCAGCAAGATCTACAGCTAACCCATAACCAACTGGACTGGCGCAATGCCAACGCCTTTCGACGTAACGATCCTCGGTGGCGGCCTCGCTGGCCGCCTGTGTGCTTGGCAATTGGTGCAAGCCGGTGTGCCGGCAGCGCGCATTGCCGTGGTGGAGCGCGGCGCGCGCGACGGCAGCAGTGCCGCTGCGTACGTAGCGGCAGCCATGCTGGCGCCGCTGGCCGAAGCCGCCGTGGCGGATCGTTTTGTCGTCGATCTGGGGTTGGCAAGCCTGGCGCTGTGGCGCGCGTGGCTGCCGAAGCTGCGTACGCCGGTGTTCTTCCAGGAAGCCGGCACGCTGGTCGTGTGGCACGCGGCGGACCGCGGTGAGGCATCGCTATTCGCCTCTCGCGTGCGCGCCGTTGCGCCGCCGGAACGTGTGGCCGCAGATCTGCGCGCGGTCGATGCTGCGGGCATCGGCACGCTGGAGCCGCTGCTCGCCCAACGCTTTACGCAAGGGCTGTATCTGGCGGGCGAAGGCCAGCTCGACAACCGCACCCTGCTGAATGCAATGGCGACCGAGCTGGAAGCCGTGGGCGTGCAACTGCGCTGGAACACGGACGTTGCGGATCCGCGCCCCGATGCCCTCGCGGCCAATGGCCTTGGCGCACGTCTCGTGCTCGATTGCCGTGGCCTCGGTGCCAAGCCCCAATGGCCGCGCCTGCGTGGTCTGCGCGGCGAGGTCGCGCGCATCCACGCACCCGATGTGTCGCTCACGCGGCCGGTGCGCATGCTGCATCCGCGCTATCCGCTGTACATCGCGCCCAAGCCGGGCAACGTCTACGTAATCGGCGCGACGGAAATCGAATCCGACGACATGTCGCCGGCCAGCGTGCGTTCCACGCTCGAGTTGCTGTCCGCTGCGTATGCCGTGCACCCCGCCTTTGGCGAGGCGCGCGTGCTGGAGCTGAACACGCAGTGCCGCCCGACCCTGCCCGACCACCGCCCGGCCATCCGTTGGGATGGCGCTGGCACGTTGTCGGTCAACGGCCTGTACCGGCACGGCTACATGATCGCGCCCGCCGTCACCCAAGCTGCGGTGGCCGTCGCGCGTGATCTGCTGGATGGCCGTGCCATCGATGCGCAAGACCGCGAATGGCCCGAGCTATTCGCCGCCGCATCGCCTGAACCTGTTTTGTCATGACGCTGAACGTCACCCTCAACGACCTGTCGCTCGCACTACCTGTTGGTAGCACGCTGGCCGACGCCATCGGTGCCGCCGCGCCGCAACTGCAGATTGCGCCGCCGTTTGCCGCCTCTGTGAATGGCGATTTCGTGCCCAAGGCGCGCCATGCGCAGCACGCGCTCAACACGGGCGATCGCATTGCACTCGTGCAGCCTGTTGTGGGCGGCTAGGAGTTCTTGATGACCACTACGAATCTTTCCGCGCTCGCCGGCCAAGCTGATCCGCTGCGCCTGTACGACGAGACCTTCGCCTCGCGCCTGCTGCTCGGCACGGCGCGTTACCCGTCGCCGCAATCGCTGGAAGACGCGGTGCGCGTGTCCAACCCGGCCATGCTGACGGTGGCGCTGCGCCGCCAGAGCGCTGGCTCGCCTGAGGGCGGCGCCGGCTTCTGGAAGATGCTGCGTGAACTCGGCGTGCCCGTGCTGCCGAACACCGCCGGCTGCTATTCCGCCGACGAGGCTTATACGCTGGCGCAGATGTCGCGCGAAGTGTTCGAGACCGACTGGATCAAGCTCGAAGTCATCGGCGACGACTACACGCTGCAGCCCGACACGCTCGCGCTGCCCGCCGCCGCCGAACGCCTGATCCGCGACGGCTTCAAGGTGCTGCCGTATTGCACTGAAGACCTCGTGCTGTGCCGCCGCCTGCTCGATGTCGGCTGCCAGGCGCTGATGCCGTGGGCGGCCCCCATCGGCACGGGCCGTGGCCCGACCAACCCGTACGGCCTGCGCCTGCTGCGCGAGCGCCTGCCCAACGTGCCGCTGATCGTCGATGCGGGCCTGGGTGTGCCGTCGCACGCCACGCAGGTGATGGAATGGGGCTACGACGCCGTGCTGCTCAACACCGCCGTCGCCCAAGCCGGTGATCCGGTGGCGATGGCACAGGCGTTTGCGATGGCCACGCAGGCCGGTCGGTTGGCACGTCTGTCGGGCCCGATGCCTGAGCGTGATGTTGCACAAGCCAGCACACCCGTTGTCGGTCTGCCTTTCTGGCACGCCGAAGAGAAAAGCGCATGAGCATGTCTGCCCTGCGTTCCTCCGCCGCGTGGCCGGAGGCGGCCGCCCTCGCTGCGCAGATCATCGATCGCCATACCGAAGCCTTCGGCCGCGCACCGCACGCCTGGAGTGTGACCGACCGCGTTGATGAAGCCACCAGCGCCACCACTGTTCTGCTGACCTCCGACGCCGCACACGCTGACCGTGCCAGCACCGCCGGTGCCGCCGTCGTATTGACCGCTACGGAAGGTGATCAACGCATCGACACCGTACACGACCGCCTCGGCACGTACCGCTTCACGTCGGTGGCGCAAGGCGATGCGCTCGACGCACGCTTCGTCGCCATCTTCGGTGCGGCACTCGCGCTGGCCTTCGAGCCGCGCGATGCGCTGTGCGTGGCCCGCGCGTGGATCGCTGAAGCCAACGCCGATGCGCTCGCCTGGCCCACGCGCTTCAACGCCCTGCCCCGCGTGCTCGAACCCGCGCTGCCGTGCCCGACCGCAGCAGACCTCGCCTTCGCGCCGTGCCCGACGCAACTCGGCATCTACGCCGTGGTGCCCGATGCGGACTGGGTGGCGCGCCTCGTCGCGCTCAAAGTGCCGACCGTGCAGCTGCGCTTCAAGTCGGATGACGCACAAGCCGTAGCTGACCAGGTGCGCCGCGCAGAAGCCGCCGCACGCGGTAGCGACACGCGCCTGTTCATCAACGACCACTGGCAAGTGGCGCTCGACGTGCATGCGAGCGTGCCCAACAGCGGCATCTACGGCATTCACCTCGGTCAGGAAGATATTGATGACGCAGACTTGGTCGCGATCCGCTCGGCGGGTTTGCGACTCGGCATCAGCACGCACGGCTTTGCCGAAATGCTGCGCGTCGCCCCGCTGAACCCGAGCTACCTCGCGCTGGGCGCCGTGTTTGCCACGCCCACCAAGACCATGCCGACCGTGCCGCAGGGTCTGGGCCGCTTGTTCGCCTATGCGGCGGCTATGCGCACACGCGTGCCGGCGCCCCCGCTGGTGGCCATCGGCGGTATCGATCTGGCAGCGATGCCGCGCGTTTTGGAATCCGGCGTGGGCTCGGTGGCGGTGGTGCGTGCCATTACCCAGGCAGCCGATGTGGCGGCCGCCGTCGACACGCTGCAAGCGACGTTCGCGGCGCACGTGCGCGCCTGAGCGTCGCGGGCTGCACGCGCTACGGGTTTCGACACGCAAGCGCCTTTGCGCTGACCTATCCTGTTCGTGCGCCGCTGTGGCTGCTGCCATGGCGGCTTCTCAACACACGCTGCAGGAGACAGACATGGCGGTCAAGCCCATTCCCGAGGGTTATCACAGCGTCACCCCGTACCTGAGCATCAAAGGCGCCGCACGCGCGCTCGATTTCTACAAGCAGGCCTTCGGTGCCACCGAACTGCTTCGCATGGATGGCCCCAACGGCACCATCGCGCACGCTGAAATCCGCATTGGCGACTCCCCCATCATGTTGTCGGACGAAGCCCCCAACATGGTTTGTGCCAGCCCCGACACGCTGCAGGCCACATCCGTCGGGCTGATGATCTACGTGCCCAACGTCGATGCCGTGTTTGCCAACGCGCTCAAGGCTGGCGGCACGGAAGTCCGCCCCGTGGTGGACCAGTTCTACGGCGACCGCTCCGGCACGCTCAAAGACCCGTTTGGTCACGTGTGGACCGTGTCCACCCACGTGGAAGACGTGGCGCCCGAAGAGATGAATCGGCGCATGGAAAAGTGGACGAAGGAACAGGCCGGCGCATCGGCTTGAGCCAACGTGCTCCAACGAAAAAGCGCGGACCGTGATCCGCGCTTTTTCTTGGTCGGCGTGGGTCGCCTAACGCGGCACGCAGGTCACCTGCACGTTGTTCACATCATTGGTGGCCGTGCCGCTGGCGTTGGTCACTGTGCAGTTGGCCGACGCCGGCTGCGTGCTGATCGTCACCAGATAGCTGCCGTTGAACGGCACCAGCCCACCAAACACGAACCTGCCATTTGCCGCGACGGTCAGGCTGTCGCGGCCGTTGTTGAGCAGCACGATCGACTGGCCGCCCGGCAACCCGCTCAGCGTGCCGCCAATCGAAAAGTTGCTGCCGAAGTCACTGACAAAGCTCGCGTTGCAGGCGGCCAGCAGCCCGTACAACGCGGCCACGGGAAGCATGCGGATCCGCTTGATCGGCACACGTGTCATGGCAGCTCCTTGGGATCAGTCTTCGTCGATGTCGACTTCGAGCGCGCGCGGTGCAGCCAGCGGACGCGGCGCAAAGCCGTGGTTGAGCGGGCCGGCCCCGCGCCCCAGTGCCAGGTGACGCCCCGCGCCGATGGCGTGCAGCAGGTAGTCGAGCGCAGCCTCGATGGCGGCTTCCAGCGCGTCGCCACGCGCGAGGTGCGCGGCAATGGCGGCAGACAACGTGCAACCCGTGCCGTGCGTGTGCGGCGTGTCGATGTAGGTGTGCGCGTAGACGCGCTCGGTGCCATCGGCGGTGACGAGCACGTCTTGCAGCACGCCGTCTTCACCGGCGGTCGCCACATCGGCCAGGTGCCCGCCCTTGAGCAGCACCGCACGCGGGCCCAGGGCCAGCAGATCGCGCGCGGCGGGCAGCATGTCGTCTGCGGTGCGGATTTCTCGACCGAGCAGCGCGCTGGCTTCCGGCAGGTTGGGTGTCACCACCAGCGCGCGCGGGAACAGCCATTTCGCCATGGCCTGCACGGTGGCATCGGTGCCGAGCTGCGCGCCGCTGGTGCTGACCATGACCGGATCGACGACGAGATTGGCGATCGGGTGGCGGTCCAGCGCCGAGAGGATGGCTTCCACCACCTGCGGTGTGCCCAGCATGCCGGTCTTGGCGGCGTCCACACCGATGTCGCCTGCCACGGCATCGATCTGCGCGGCCACGATGTCCGGTGTGAGCGATTCCACCGCCGTCACGCCCAGCGTGTTCTGCGCGGTGATGGCCGTGATGGCCGACATGCCGTAGCAGCCAAGCGCCGCAAACGTCTTCAGGTCGGCCTGGATACCTGCCCCGCCGCCGCTGTCCGAACCGGCGATGGTGAGCACGCGCGGCACGTGCGAGGCGGGAGCGGCAAACGCAGCGAGGGTCGGGTCGGTGATTGTCATGGCGGGGGACGTCTGCAAGCGGCGTTGGGGGTTGCTCGCACTATAGCGCCATCGCAGCCGGATCGGCGTGCGTGGTGCTGCGCACCATGACCGAGGCCCCAGCTGGTGGCGATGACGCTCCGGAAGCCGGAGTCGCGTCTCGGGGCGTCAGTGCCGGCTCTTGGAGAGTCAGCTGCGGGTCTCGGAGAGCCGCCAGTAGTTTCTAGAGAGTCGGCATCCGTTCCTAAGGAGCCAGCGCCGGTTTCCAGGGAGTCAGCATCAACTCTGAAGGCGCCAGTGCCGGTTGCCAGGGAGCCGGCATCAGTTCTCAACAAGCCAGCGCTGGTTTCCGGGGAGTCAGCACCGGCGCCTGGAGCGTCCGCGTCGGGACTTGCTGTCCGGCGCGGGGGCGTTCAATCCATCAGGTCGGTGTAATCGGCGGCGGCAAAGCGCTGGGCACGTACCCACGGTGCAGCGGCCGGGGCGGGCAGCGCCGTCACGCGCGTGA
The DNA here is from genome assembly GCF_008801405.1 of Ralstonia insidiosa. Classification (NCBI taxonomy): domain Bacteria; kingdom Pseudomonadati; phylum Pseudomonadota; class Betaproteobacteria; order Burkholderiales; family Burkholderiaceae; genus Ralstonia; species Ralstonia insidiosa. Next base: position 458,619 of record NZ_VZPV01000001.1, read on the forward strand.
GCTTGCGCTGCGAGCCGCTGGCGTTGCGCGATTCGACGCGGCGCGGATACTGGCCGGCCACATCCCATTCCACCGTGACGGTGCGCTCGCCCTGGGTCGAGCGGTAGGTCTGCACGCCGTTGCGCACCGGGCCTTCGGCACGCATGCCCTTGAGCGCGGCCGGGTCGAGCAGGTGGTAGGCCGTGGCCCACGAACCGTCGAAGCCGATGTTGGAATACTCGGCGGGCAGCACGTTGTAGTTCTTCTGCTGCGACTCGCTGACCACGCGCACGGTCAGTGCGCCTTTGGCGTCGCGTTCGATCCAGCGCGGGGCGGTGTCGGTGTCGGCGTGCTTGTGGCCGGCGTGGGTGTTGGTGGCGTCGTGCTCGGCGTGGGCAGAGGCCGGCGGCAGTTCACGCGCGATCCACACGCGGTCGCCCTGGCGGTAGACGCGCTCGGCAAAGCGCATGTCGCGCTGGATGCCGTCGGTGCCGAGCGATGACAGTTGGTGTTCAACACGTAGCGCGGTCAGTGGCACGGATGCAGCCGGGCCGGCGGCCTGTGCGGTAGCGGCGAGCGCGCTGAGTACAGTGAGTGCGAACGAAAACAGAAGGCGGGCAGATCGGGTCATACGAATGCGAAGTCGAGAAAGCCAAAACGAAAAAAGCGCATGCCGATTGCCTCGGCATGCGCGTCAATGGAAACGCCAGGATCAGAGGCCCATGGCCGTCTTGACCACGCCGAACACTTTCGTGTTGTCCAGCGTGCCCTTCAGCGGTGCGCTGCCCGGACCAGAGGAGAACAGCATCACATCCCCGCCGCCGTGCGTTTCCGAACCAGGCGTGCCGAGCTGCACGCCCACTTCCTGCAAGTAGTCATCCGCCGTGGTGTCGACCCCGGCCACGTTGTCACGCGTGGCCTTGCGCGGCGTGCCGCCATTGCCGAACACCAGCGTGGTGTACGGCAGGCCATCGGCGGCCAGTTGCGGCTGACCGGTCTTGATGTCGTTCGACACACCCAGGATCGGGTTGCCCTTACGGGGGTAACCGTTGATCGTCATCGTGTGGTCGTGGTCGGCCGTGACGACGATCAGCGTGTTTTGCAGATCGGCAATCGACAGGGCGCGCTTGATCGCTTCGTCAAACGCACCGGCATCTTCCAGCGCGCGCTTGGCGTTGGTGCCATGCAGTGCGTGGTCGATACGGCCGCCTTCCACCATCAGGAAGTAGCCCTTGCCGTTCTTCTGCAGCACGCGGATGGCCTTCTCGGTCATGTCCGCCAGGCTGGGCTCGTCCACATTGTTCTTCTTGCGGTCCAGCTCGTAGTTCATGTGGTCGAGGTTGAACAGGCCGAGCAGCTTGGTGGTGCTGGCCGGGTCGACCGCCGCCAACTGCGTGCCGGTGCTCACGTACTTGTAGTTGGCTGCCGTGAACTGGCCGATCAGGTCGGTGGTGTCCGTGCGCTTGCTGCCGGTGGTGCCCTGCGGCAGGTAGTGGCGACGGCCACCGCCCAGCAGCACGTCCAGCCCGTCCTTCAGCGCGGCGTTGTACAGCGCGTTGGTCGGTGTGCCTTGCGCGGCGATCTGATTCTCGCCATCGCGGTGGCAGATATGCGAGTACGTGGCAGCCGGCGTGGCGTGCGTGACGCGCGTGGTGGTGACCGCGCCCACCGACTTGCCGGCGGCCTTGGCCAGTTCCAGCAGCGTGGTGGCGGGCGTGCCGTTGCCTGCGGGGCAGGTGCTGTCAGAGCCGGTCACATAGCCCTTGCCGGCGGGGTCGCTGGCCTTGGTGTCCTGCGACATGGAGATGACTTCGTTGTTCATCTTCACGCCGGTCATGTAAGCCGACATCGACGGGGCGCTGTCAGTGGTCTGCGCATCGTTGGAGTACGTCTTGATGCGCGCCGTGCGCTTGAGCGTTTCCATCGTGAGCTTGCCGCTCTCGCCCACCTTGTAGATGCGCGTGGCGGTGACGGTGGTCGGGCCCATGCCGTCGCCCAGGAAGAAGATCACGTTCTTGGCTTCACCAGCGGCGTGCGCTTGGGCACAGGCGCCGGCGGCCAGCGCCAACAGGCTCGCGCGAATGATGCGGTTCGATTGCTTGTTCATGATTTGCCCGCTCCCTCTTACAGACCCACGGCCTGCTTGATGAGGCCGAAGACCTCGGTGTTGTCCATCGTGCCGGTAAAGCGCTCGGCGCCCAGGCCGCGTGCGCCGATGAAGACATCGGTGCCGCCGTGCGTTTCGCCGCCCGGCGCGACTGGGATCACGGCTTCCTGGTGATAGGTCTTGTCGTACACAGCGGCGTCGGTCAGCGCGCCGCGCGTGGCCGGACGGTTCTCACCCGTGCCGAAGCCGATGATGGTGAACGGGTTGCCCGCCGTGTCGGTGGCGTTGTTGCCGTTCACGTAGCTCTTGAGCAGGCCCAGCACGCCGGGGTTGCTGTCGCTGGTCGGGCCGGTGCGCTTGGCATAGCCGTTGAGTACCAGCGTGTGGTCGTGGTCAGCCGTCACGACGATCAGCGTGTTCTTCAGGCCCGGGTCGATCGTGTTGAGCTTGTCGATCGCGCCGCGAATGGCCGAGTCGAACGCCACCGTGTCCTGCAGTGCCTTGCGGGCGGTGGTTTCGTGCAGTGCGTGGTCGATACGGCCGCCTTCCACCATCAGGAAGAAGCCCTTCTTCTTGGCGGCGAGCACGTCGATGGCCTTGTTGGTCATCTCGCCCAGGCTCGGCTCATCAGCCGGGTTGCGGTCCAGGTCGTACGACATGTGGCTGCTGGTGAACAGGCCCACGACCTTCTTGCTGCTGGCCGACAGCGCGTCGAACTGTGCACGCGTGCCGGCATAGCTGTAGCCGGCTTTCTGCAGGTCGACCGTGAGGTCGCGGCCGTCGGTGCGCACGCCGCCCTTGGTTTTGTCCGACAGGAAGTGCTTGCGGCCGCCGCCGAAGATCACGTCCACGCCGTCGCCCAGCGCAGCGTTGTAGCCTGCGCCGCCCGGCGTGAGTTGTGCGGCGATGGTGTTCTCACCGTCGCGGTGGCAGATGTGCGCGTACGTGGCGGCCGGCGTGGCGTGCGTGATGCGCGTGGTGGTGACCACGCCCGTGCCGTAGCCTGCGGCCTTCATCAGTTCGAGCAGCGTGGTGACGGGCTTGCCGTTGCCGCTCGGGCAGGTGCTGTCGGCACCCGACAGGTAGTCCTTGCCGCCCGCGTCATAGGCCATCGTGTCCGGCGACATGGAGATGACCTCGTTGTTCATCTTCACGCCGGTCATGTAGGCCGACATCGACGGCGCCGAGTCGGTCACCTGCGCGTTGTTCGAGAAGGTGCGCACGAAGCCGGTTTCCGGCAGCGTGTCCATGGTCAGCTCGCCGTCTTCGCCCACCTTGTAGATGCGCGCGGCGGTCATGGTGGTCAGGCCCATGCCGTCGCCCAGGAAGAACACGACGTTCTTGGTCGGTCCGGTGGACGGGGTGGTCGGCTTGCCATCAGGCTCGGCGCTGCCGGTGGTGGATGTGCCATCACTGCCGCATGCCGTCATGGCAATGGCGGCCGCCATGGCGGCGGCGTATTTCGTGAATTTATGGTTGTGCATCGTTGGCTCCCTGAACGATGCCCCGCACTCTGGTGCCCGCGTGTTGCAGGTCTGTGATGCGAGTGCGCCGCTTCCTAACCCGATCGCAAGGTTCAAATATGACAACGCATTGACACCGCCAGATGGAGCGGGCTATGGCCTTGCGCTTGCCTGAGCGGTGGACCCATCACTCCACGCTACGATGCTTGCTATCGCTTGCACCTGCGTATGCCCATGCTCACTCGCCAATTCGTCAGCCACGTCACGCTACGGCGCGACACCATCACCACCTTCGACGCCTATCCGTTCAACCTGCCCGCCGTGCGTGCGCTCGACACGCTGACGCTGCACCCGAAGATGACCTTCCTGGTGGGCGAGAACGGCTCGGGCAAATCGACCCTGATGGAAGCGATGGCCGTGGCGATGGGGTTCAACGCCGAGGGCGGCTCGCGCAACTTCAACTTCAGCACGCACGCCTCGCACTCGGAGCTGCACAACCACCTGCGCATCGCCAAGGGCTTCCGCAAGCCGCGCACCGAGTTCTTCCTGCGCGCCGAGAGCTTCTTCAACGTGGCCACCAACATCCAGCGCATGGATGAGGAACCCGGCCCAGGTGGGAGCGTGATTGCATCCTACGGCGGCAAATCCCTGCACGCGCAATCGCACGGCGAGTCGTTCATGGCGCTACTGATGCATCGCTTTGGCGGCAATGGCCTGTATCTGCTCGACGAACCTGAGGCCGCGCTTTCGCCGCAGCGGCAGTTGGCGGTGCTGGCGCGTATGCACGCGCTGGTGCGGCAGGAAAGCCAGTTCATTATCGCCACGCATTCGCCCATTCTGATGGCGTATCCCGACGCCTATATCTATCAGTGCGATGGTGACGGCCTCCGGCGTATTGCCTATGAGGAAACCGAGCACTTTCAGGTGACGCGGGATTTTCTGGCGCATCCGCAGCGGATGTTGAACATGCTGTTGGATCACTGAAGCGCGCATCTTCAATGATTGGCGTTTGTGTTGATTCAGTAACGTGGCGCCGATTTTGGCCGTGGATAATGCAGCCGAGGCCCGGCCACCCAATGCGCCGGCGGCGATTGAGCACCGCAATTGAACGCGAAGCGATGAAACTGAACAGAATGCGATGGATGTTGGCCAGCCTCATGGCGGCCTTGGGCGTGATGGTTGTCGCCGGATGCGCGCAACAACCCGTAGCGTTGGACAAGCGCGCGGATTCCGCGCAACTCGGCACGCAGTGGGGTGAAGGGATTGAATCGCGCCTGCAAACGGTGGATCTCCGGCGTGTGAGCAGCGAGCCGGTGACTCAGCACACGCTGTCGTACTCGGAGGCCAGCGGAGAGGGCCGGGCCGTCCGCGAAATCATGCTCGCCAAAGGCCGGATCGGATTGACCGTGCTTCGTGACGGGAACGAGCCCTGGTCGATTTACCTGGATGGCACGAACGCTCACCTGAAAGGGAAGAAGGGTGAGCGCTATGTGTTGCAGTATCAGAATTACTCGAAGCAGACCATCTACGAAATCGTCGCCACGGTGGATGGCCTGGACGTGATGAACGGCCGGGCAGGCAGCATCCGAAACAATGGCTATGTTCTGAAGCCGGGTGAAACCCTGCAGGTGGAAGGATTCCGCAAGAGCCGGAAGGAAGTGGCAGCGTTCCGGTTTGCTGAGGTGGACGACGCCTACGCGGCCAACAGCAAGAACGGGGCGGCCAGCAATGTTGGTGTGATTGGTACCGCCGTGTTTGAGCTGTACGACCCTAACAAGAAGAACAAGCCGTCGCCAGCGGAAGGCCCGAATGCATTCCCGGGCGATGACAAATCGGGCGACGATCATCGCTTTGCCGGCCCACCCGAGTACAGGAAAGGCTGATCGCCTCACGGGGCCGTCGTTGACGGCCAAGGTGGCGAAATCGCGACGCTGAAAGCGAGGCCGGCTCCGGGCGAAAGCCTTGACCGGCCTCGTTTTCATTTGCCGGTGGCCTCATGCATCACACGGCAAGCGCGTGTTGGCCTGCCGCAGCGGGAACGAATCCGCTACAATCCAGCCCATTCCGAGGAGCGTTGCAACGGACGGGCCGAGTCTTCCAGACCCCCGCCGCCAGGCTCGGAAGTTCAAACGGCGCTCGCAGTATCGTGGCTACACGATGGCGAGAACGCATCTATCCGGGGTCCAGCACATTGGCGCCCCGTCTCAGCAGTTATCTCTCCAGCGTGCGGTCACCCAAATCTTGACGGAGTGATCCAATGAACGCTGTGACCGATCTGAAGAACGACTACCTCGTCGCCGACATCAAGCTGGCCGACTGGGGCCGCAAAGAAATCGCCATTGCCGAGACCGAGATGCCCGGCTTGATGGCGATTCGCGACGAGTTTGCCGCCAGCCAGCCGCTCAAGGGCGCGCGCATTGCCGGCTCGCTGCACATGACCATCCAGACCGCCGTGCTGATCGAGACGCTCAAGGCACTCGGCGCCGACGTGCGCTGGGCCTCGTGCAACATCTTTTCGACGCAGGATCACGCTGCCGCCGCGATTGCCGTGTCGGGCACGCCGGTGTTTGCGTACAAGGGCGAATCGCTCAAGGAATACTGGGACTTCACGCACCGCATCTTCGAATGGGCCGACGGCGGCACGCCCAACATGATCCTGGACGACGGCGGCGACGCGACGGTGCTGCTGCACCTGGGCGCCAAGGCTGAGAAGGATGCTTCCGTCATCTCCAAGCCGACCAGCGAAGAAGAGACGTACCTGTTCGCGGCCATCAAGGACAAGCTGACCAAGGACGCGACCTTCTACAGCCGCAACCTGGAAGCCATCAAGGGCGTGACCGAAGAAACCACCACGGGCGTGCACCGCCTGTACCAGATGGCGCAGCGCGGCGAACTGCGCTTCCCGGCCATCAACGTGAACGACTCGGTCACCAAGAGCAAGTTCGACAACCTGTACGGCTGCCGTGAATCGCTGGTCGACGGCATCAAGCGCGCGACCGACGTGATGATCGCCGGCAAGGTGGCCATCGTGGCCGGCTACGGTGACGTGGGCAAGGGCTCGGCACAGGCACTGCGTGCCCTGTCGGCGCAAGTGTGGGTGACCGAGATCGACCCGATCTGCGCACTGCAGGCCGCCATGGAAGGCTACCGCGTGGTCACCATGGACTACGCTGCCGAGCACGGCGACATCTTCGTCACCTGCACGGGCAACTACCACGTCATCACGCACGACCACATGGCCAAGATGAAGGACCAGGCCATCGTCTGCAACATCGGCCACTTCGACAACGAGATCGACATCGCCTCGATCGAGAAGTACCAGTGGGAAGAGATCAAGCCGCAGGTCGATCACGTGATCTTCCCGGACGGTAAGAAGATCATCATCCTGGCCAAGGGTCGCCTGGTGAACCTGGGTTGCGCCACGGGCCACCCGTCGTACGTGATGAGCAGCTCGTTCGCCAACCAGACCATCGCCCAGATCGAGCTGTGGACCGAAGCGGTGAAGGGCTCGAACAAGTACCCGGTGGGCGTGTACACGCTGCCCAAGCACCTGGACGAGAAGGTCGCGCGCCTGCAGTTGAAGAAGCTGAACGCGCAGCTGACCGAGTTGACGGATCAGCAAGCCGCGTACATTGGCGTGAGCAAGCAAGGCCCGTACAAGGCTGACCACTACCGCTACTAAGCTGTACCCGCCGGCGGCACCCCGCCGCCGGCATTCAACCCGAGGACTCCCCATGAGACTGCTCGCCGTCTGGGTCATCAACGCGCTGGCGTTGCTGCTTGTCGCCTATCTGCTCAAAGGCATCCACGTCGCCGGCTTCACCTCCGCACTGATCGCGGCGCTTGTGCTGGGTCTCGTCAATACGCTGATCCGTCCGATCCTGGTCATCCTCACCCTGCCGGTGACGATTCTCACGCTCGGGCTGTTCATCTTCATCATCAACGCGCTGCTGTTCATGTTTGTCGGCAACGTGCTGTCGGGCTTCCAGGTGGCCAGCTTTGGCTCGGCGCTGCTGGGCTCCGTGCTGTACAGCGTGATCTCGTGGCTGCTGTCCAGCTTGCTGCTGGGCGAGCGCCGTTAATGGGTCTTCCATGAACGATCGTCAATTCAGTTTCGAATTCTTCCCGCCCAAGACGGCGGAAGGTGCCGAGAAGCTGCGCAACACGCGTGCACAGCTCTCGCCGCTCAAGCCGCGCTTCATTTCCGTGACCTTCGGCGCAGGCGGCACCACGCAGCAGGGCACGCTCGATGCCGTGGTGGAAATCCAGCGCGAAGGCATCGAGGCTGCGCCGCACCTGTCGTGTGTGGGCTCGTCGCGCGAGAGCATTCGCGCCATCCTCAACACGTATCGCGAGAACGGCATCCGCCGCATCGTCGCGCTGCGTGGCGACATGCCCTCGGGCATGGGTGAGATCGGTGAATTCCGCTATGCCAACGAGCTGGTCGAGTTCATCCGCCAGGAAACCGGCGACGCCTTCCACATCGAGGTCGCGGCGTATCCGGAGTACCACCCGCAGGCGCGTTCGCCCAAGCACGATCTGGACAACTTCGCCCGCAAGGTGAAGGCTGGCGCCAACTCCGCCATCACGCAGTACTTCTTCAATGCGGATGCGTACTTCCAGTTTGTTGCCGACGCGCACAAGCTGGGCGTGGACGTGCCCATCGTGCCCGGCATCATGCCGATCACGAATTCGTCGCAGCTGATGCGCTTTTCCGAGATGTGCGGCGCTGAGATTCCGCGCTGGGTGGCCAAGCGTCTGGAGAGCTTTGGCGATGACCGCGAATCGATCCGCGCCTTTGGCCTGGATGTGGTGACGGCGCTGTGTGATCGTCTGCTGCAAGGCGGTGCGCCCGGCTTGCACTTCTACACGCTCAATGCAGCCGGTTCCACGCGCGCCATCTGGCAGCGCCTCGGTCTGTAAGCAAGCGACAGAAAAAGAGAAGACAAGGAGATCGTCATGGCAGCCGCACCTGATCCGCTGGTCGCCTGGTTGCTTGACGAACTCCGACCGCTCGCCGCGCAGATCGGCGAGATCCGCGCCCGCCGGATGTTCGGCGGTGCGGCCCTGTATTACGACGACATTGTCTTCGCGCTGGTGATCGACAGCACCTGCTACCTGCGCGTGGATGACGCCACGCGGGTGCGCTTTCTTGCGGAAAAGTCGGTGCCGTTCAGCTACGACCGTGAGGGTCGCACCATCAGCATGAAGGGGTACCTGAGCACGCCGGCCGATGCGCTGGATGGTGGCCAGCCGCTGCGCGATTGGGTACGCCTGGCGATCGAAGCTGCGCTGCGCGAGGCGAATGCGAAAGCGGCCAAGCCGAAACGCGCCGCCACACAGACAACGGCGACCAAGAAGGCCGCCGTCAAGAAGGTCACTGCCAAGACCACCGCCGCTAAGAAGACAGCCAAGCGCTGAACGCGCTCAATACAGCGTCGTCTTCAACCGCTCGGGCAGTTCGCGGTCGTAGGCTTCCCCATCGAATGTGCCGCCGCTGATGTGCTGCAGGATCTTGCCTGCGGTGGGCAGCGCGGGTTTTGTCTCCTGCGCGCCGCGTTCCCACAGCTTGGAGCGCACCACCGCCTTCGAGCAGTGGAAGTACACCGACTGCACATTCACGATGATCACGCTGCGCGGCAGCTTGCCCTGCACGGCAGATGCGGCGAGCAACTCAGGATCGGTCGAGATGGTGGCCGTGCCGTTCACGCGCAGTGTTTCCCCCGCACCCGGCACGATAAAGAGCACCGACACGCGCCCGTCTTCCACGATGTTGCGCAGGTTGTCGATACGGTTGTTGCCGGGCCGATCGGGAATCACCAGTGTGCGTTCGTCGAGGATGCGCACAAAGCCCGGCGCGTCACCCTTGGGCGAGGCATCCGTGCCCTGCTCGCCCACCGACGACAGCACGATGAACGGCGAGGCCTCCACGAACGCGCGGTAGTCCGCGTTCAGGTGGTCGATCTCTTTCAGGACGGAGCGCGGGTTCGGGGTGCCGTAGACGGTTTCGAGGTCGGCAACGGTCTTCAACGTATGGGACATAGGCGTTCCTGCGGGAGAGTTAAAAGACGCCACGCTCGGTGACGATGCAGTCGAGCGCGATGTCGTGCGATTGCGGTGCGATGGATTCCACCCGGTTCACCTCGAACGCCACGCCAATGGTGTATGGACGGTGGCCAGCGGCGAGCAGCGCGGCGAGTGTGCGGTCGTAGAAGCCGCCACCGTAGCCGATGCGATAGCGTTGCGCATCAAAGCCCACACAAGGAATCAGCAAGGCATCGGGCGTTTCCATCTCACCCGAGCGGGGGATGGGGATGTTGTACGCGCCCGTCGCCATTTCACAATCGGGCGTCCAGCGCCGAAACTGCAGGGGCGAAAACTTGTCAGTCACCACGGGCAGCAGCGCGTGGCGCGTGGCATCCGCCGTCAGCCAGTGGCCCAGCACGGTCAACGCATCGAATTCGCCCTGCGTTGGCCAGTAGGCGGCCAGGCGTTTGATGGGCAGCGTGCTCAGCAGGTCAGCCAGGTGATGCGCCAGCGCGGCATCGTGGGCAACGCGGCCCGGCAGCGCGGCGCGCGCATCGAGCAGTATGGCGCGCAGCGTGCGGCGCGATTCGATGGGCGTGGTCGCGATTGTCGGACGTGCCGGATCGTGCGGGTTCCCTAAGGCTGGCATGGGATAATCGACGGACCTAACAGTGATTGGATGGGGTAGGAGATGGCATTGAAGGGCAAGGCAGTATATCGCGCAGTGGCGCTGGCTTTTGCAGGGGTGATCGGCATCGGCGCGGTGGGTCCGCTGAGTCCCGTTGGGGTGGCTGCACCGGCCAAGCGGCAGGCACCGCAAGGCATTCCGGCCAATCCGGACGACGCCTTCGTCGAGTTGCGCAACGCCGCACGCCGCAACGACGTGTCGCGCAGCTGGGAGCTGGCCGACAGCCTGTCCGATTACCCGATTCAGTCGTACGTGCAGTATTTCCGCATCAAGCCGCAGCTGTTTGACGCCAGCGGTTATGCACGCACGGATGCGCCGGAAGACGAGATCCGCCCGTTCCTGCAGCGCTACCAGGGCGACGCCATTGCCGACCGTTTGCGCAACGACTGGCTGCTCGTGCTCGGCAAGAAGCGCGACTGGGCCACCTTCGATGTCGAGTACCCGAAGTTTGTGCTCAAGGACGACACGCAGGTCGAGTGCTATGCCCTGCTGTCGCGCGCCATGAAAGGCCAGAACGTGGCTGCCGATGCGCGCAACACGCTGGCTGACCCGAAGGGCTATGGCGAAGGCTGCGTCGACCTGATCGGTTATCTGGCGCAGGCCAACCAGTTCACGCGGGCGGACGTGGCCTTTGCGGCGCGCCTGTCGCTGGAGCAGAACCTGGTGACGCAGGCGTCGCGCATTGCGGCGGTGCTGCCCGAGGGCGATCGCGTGGACAACGACACACTGGCCAACGTCACCCGCATGGCGCGCAATGACCCGTCGCAGGCCACGGCGTATCTGATGGCGCAGAGCGGCGGCCTCTCGCGTGAAGAGCAAGGCGCGGGCTGGGGCGTGATCGGCCAGTACGCGGCCAAGAAGCAAACGCCGGATGCGCTCGATGCCTACCGTCGCCAACTGACGCTGGGCGGCGATGCGTGGCTGTCGGACGATTCGCAGGAATGGCGCGTACGCACCGCCCTGCGCGCGGGCGATTGGAAGATGGTGCGCCAGGCCATCGACAAGATGCGCCCCACCCTGCGCGATCGTGATCCGGCCTGGACGTACTGGTACGGCCGTGCGCTCAAGGCAGACAACCGTAACGACGACGCCAACAAGCAGTTCCAGTCGATCGCCGGGCAGTTCAACTTCTACGGCCAGTTGGCGCAGGAAGAACTCGGCCAGCGCATCACGGTGCCGCCAAAGACCACCGTCACCGATGCCGAGATCGACCCGATGGGCCGCAACCACCCGGGCTTCGGTCGCGCCAAGCGCCTGTATGACCTGAACCTGCGCTTTGAGGGCAACCGCGAGTGGAACTGGGAGCTGCGCAACATGAGCGACCGCGAGCTGATCGCCGCGGCGGAATACGGCCGCAAGCTCGGCCTGCTCGATCGCACCGTCAACTCGGCGGACAAGACCCGCGCCGAGCATGATTTCTCGCTGCGCTTCCCCACGCCGTTCCTCAACGTGGTGCAGCGCAACGCCGATGCCGTTGGTCTGGACATCGCCTGGGCCTATGGCCTGATCCGCCAGGAGTCGCGCTTCATCATGGATGCGCGCTCGTCGGTGGGCGCCTCGGGTCTGATGCAGGTGATGCCGGAAACCGCCAAGCGCGTGGCCAAGAAGATCGGCCTGCCGGGCTTCCGCCCCTCGCAGATGAGCGACATCGATACCAACGTGCTGCTGGGCACGAGCTACCTGTCGATGATCCTGACGGATCTGGATAGCTCGATGACGCTGGCAACTGCCGGCTACAACGCCGGCCCTGGCCGCCCGAAGCGCTGGCGCTCGACGCTCACGCGCCCGGTGGAAGGCGCGATCTTCGCCGAGACGATTCCCTTCAACGAGACGCGCACGTATGTGAAGAACGTGCTGTCCAACGCCACGTACTACAGCGCGCTGATGACCGGCCGCCCGCAGTCCTTGAAGGACCGCCTGGGCAAAGTCGGGCCGGAGGCGGTGACACCGGACGACCTGCCGTAAGCGACGCAATCATCATCTGCATCAAAAAAACGCCCGCAGCAATGCGGGCGTTCTGCTTTGGGGACGGGCGTGCTTGCGATCACAACGGTGCGGCGCGGAGCACATCGCACCGGTACGCCTTGGGGGCGGTCGCCTTCGGGATGTATTGTGGTGGAGCCCCCTCTGTCCCTCTCCTCCCGTCTTGGAGATGCATCATGCACACCTCCAATCTGCTCGTTTTCGGTGGCACCGGTTTCATCGGCACGCAGTTGCTCTCGCGGCTGGTGACCGAGACCTTTGCCGCGCCCGGCCTGCCCGAAGGCCGCGTGATCGTGCCCACGCGCGATGCCGAATCCGCTCGGGCGCACAACCTGACATTGCTGCCGCGCGTGGATGTGATGGATGCCGACATCTACGCCGACGACGCTCTCGACGCGCTATTCCTGGCGCTCACTGAACGCGGCGGCAAGCACTGCGCCGTCATCAACCTCGTCGGCGTGTTGCAGGACGAGCGTGCGATGCCCTACGGTCCTGCGTTCCAGCGCGTGCACGTTGACTTGCCGCGTCGCATCGTCGCCGCTTGCCGCCGGCACGGCGTAGACCGGCTGCTGCACATGAGCGCGCTGGGCGCTGATCCGGCCGGCCCGTCGATGTATCAGCGCAGCAAGGGCGATGGCGAACGCGTGGTGATGAACAGTGAGCTGGACTGGACGGTGTTTCGCCCCTCCGTGGTGTTTGGCCCGCAGGATCACTTTCTCAACCTGTTCGCCCGCATGCAGTGCATGGCGCCGTTCGTGCCGCTGGCCTGTGCTGATGCGCGCTTCCAGCCGGTCTATGTGGACGACGTGGCGGCCGCCTTCGTCAACGCGCTCGACAACCCGGCCACCATCCGGCATGCGTATCCGCTGGTCGGCCCGCGCATCTACACGCTGGCTGAACTGATGCGCTTTGCAGGACGCGCCAGCGGCCACCGCCGCTGGATCGTGCCGCTGCCGGAGGGCCTGGGCCGCATGCAGGCGGCGCTGTTCGAGCACCTGCCGGGGGCGCCCATCTCGCGCGATAACCTGGATTCCATGCGCGTGGACAACGTCAGCATGGAGCCCGTTGCCCCGGAACTCGGCATCCACCCGCTCGGGATGGAGGCCGTGATGCTGCCTGCGCTGGCCGGATTCGGCCTGAACCCAAGGCTGAGCGCAGCGCGCGCCCGGGCGCATCGGTAGCGGGCCTGCACCGCAGCGCGCCTCGCTTGTGAGGCCACTTCACAACCGTGGCCAATCCGTTTCATTTTGTCGCGCTGCAGCGCAGGGCTAGAATGACTCGTTCGCCCCACGCTGCAGCCCCTTTCTCCATCGCCAAACACAAGAGCGTTCTGGTGCGTCGGCGTGACATACGCGAACTCCCACAATAATTGCAGTGCACTCTCCAAGGACGGGAATCATGAAACTGGTCATCGGCAACAAGAACTATTCGTCGTGGTCGCTACGCCCGTGGCTGCTGGCCAAGCAGGCCGGCATCCCGTTTGAAGAGATCCGTGTGCGCCTGGCGAGCGAGACCTTTGCCGCCGACGTGGCACGCCATTCGCCCGCTGGCCGTGTGCCCGTGCTGGTGGACGGTGACATGAACGTGTGGGATTCGCTCGCCATCTGCGAGACGCTGGCCGAGCGCTTCCCACGCGCGCAACTGTGGCCGGCGGACCCGAAGGCCCGTGCGCACGCCCGCTCGATCTGCGCCGAGATGCACTCCGGCTTTGGCAACCTGCGCAACAACATGCCGATGAACGTGACGGCCGTGCTGCCCGGCATGGGCTGGAACGTGGCCGTGCAGCGCGACATCGATCGCATCGCGCAGATGTGGACCGAGCTGCGCCAGAAGTACGCCGCCGAAGGCCCGTTCCTGTTCGGCCACTTCACGGTGGCAGACGCGTTCTACGCGCCGGTGGTCAGCCGCTTTGCCACGTACGGCGTGCGCCTGCCCGAAGCCGCCAAGGCCTATGCAGACCACATTCTCAACCTGCCCGCCATGCAGGAGTGGATTGACGGCGCACGCGCTGAGAACGACTTCATCGCCGACGACGAGCCGTACCGCACCGCGCTGGATGAGGAAACGCTGGTCGCCGCCAATCAATGACGGAACGCGCAACACAAGCGGGGCGCGCCGAAGCCATTGTTGATCCGGCCACGCACGGGCTGGAGGTATATGCCGTGGGCGGCGCGATTCGTGATGCGCTGCTCGGGCTGCCCGTGCAGGATCGCGACTACGTGGTCGTTGGCGCCACGCCGGAAGACCTGGAGGCACGCGGCTTTCGTGCTGTCGGCAAGGATTTCCCGGTCTTCCTGCACCCGCGCACGCAGGCCGAGTACGCCCTCGCCCGTACCGAGCGCAAGACGGCGGCTGGCTATAAGGGCTTCTCGGTCTACTACGCGCCCGACGTCAAACTCGAAGACGACCTGATCCGCCGCGACCTGACCATCAACGCGATGGCGCAGCGTGTGGCGGAAGATGGTGCGCTGGTTGGCCCGGTCATCGACCCGTACGGTGGGCAGGCGGATCTGTCCGCGCGCACGTTCCGGCATGTGTCGGATGCGTTTGTGGAAGACCCGGTGCGCATCTTGCGCCTGGCGCGCTTTGCGGCGCGTTTTGCCGAATTTCACGTTGCGCCCGAGACCAACGCGCTGATGCAGCGCATGGTGCAGGCCGGTGAGGTGGATGCACTGGTGCCCGAGCGCGTGTGGCAGGAAATCGCCCGCGGGCTGATGGAGGCGCACCCGCAGCGCATGTTTGCCGTGCTGCGTGACTGTGGCGCGCTGGTGCGCTTGCTGCCCGAGCTCGATCGGCTGTGGGGCGTGCCGCAGCGTGCCGACTATCACCCCGAAGTCGACACCGGCGTGCACACCATGATGGTGATCGAGACCGCCGCCGCCATGGGCGCGCCGCTGCCCGTGCGCTTTGCTGCGCTGGTACATGACCTCGGCAAGGGCACCACGCCCGACGACATCCTGCCGCGCCACATCGGCCACGAAGACCGCAGCGTGCCGATGATCGAGGAGGTCTGCCAACGCCTGCGTGTGCCGACGGATTGCCGCGAGCTGGCATTGGTCGTCGCACGCGAGCACGGCAACATCCACCGCAGCGATGGGTTTGATGCGACGGCGCTGGTACGCCTGCTGGAGCGCTGCGACGCGCTGCGCAAGCCCGAGCGTTTCCGTCTGGCGCTGCAGGCGTGCGAGGCGGATGCCCGTGGCCGACTCGGGTTTGAGGATCGCGCCTATCCGCAAACGGAACGCCTGTTGCAAGCGTTGCAGGCCGCATCGTCCATTGATGCCGGCGCCGTTGCCAAGCGCTACGCCGACAACCCGGCGCACATCAAGCAGGCCGTGCACGTGGCGCGCATCGAGGCGGTCACGCAGGCCGGTATCTAGCGCAACGCAGCTCAGCTCGGCTCGGCCTGCGCGGCCAGCCGCTGCGACATCGCAAACAACTTCAGGAAGAACGCACGGAACGCCTCGGGATCGGGGCGTGCCGTGGTCTGCTGCGCGCCGATAAAGCACAGGTGCGCGATGCGGCCCCAGAACGCCGCGTCATCCGGTGCGCCACCCTCCAGGCTGCACAGCGAGGTGGCGAAGGCCAGCCGCAGGGCATCCACACGCTGCATGGTGTCGGCCACCAGCGGCTCGCGCATCGCCCAGGCGCGGATGGCGACTTCGCGCTGCGGGTGCATCGATGCGGCGACGTCGAGGTAGCGCATGAGCAGGGTCTCTGCCGTGTCGCCAGGCTGGATGAGCGAGAGGATGCTGCCGGTATAGGTGCGCTCCCACTCGGCAAGCAGGCTGCGCACGTAGTCGTCGCGGCTGGTGAAGTGGTGGTAGAACGCGCCGCGTGTCACGTTCAGGCGACGGGCGAGGCGCTCCGCAGAAATGCCGACAGCCCCTTCGATGTCGAGCAACTCGAAACCGGCTTCGATCCAGTGCGCGCGGGTGGTCTTGGGCATGGTGGCGTCCTTGGGGCAAAAACTGACAGGCTGTGTAGGGTGCGCAGCCGGCCGGTATTGTAGGCGCCGTCATCTCCTTCTTCCTTGCCATGCGACATTTCATCGTTGTGGGTGCGGGCATTGCCGGGCTCAATGCCGCGCGCCATCTGCAGCGGGCCGGCTGCTCCGTCACCGTGCTGGAAGCGGCACGCTCGCCCGGCGGGCGCATCCGCAGCGTGCCCTTCCACGGCCAGACCATCGAGTGCGGCGCGCAGTTCGTGTCATCGCGCTACCGCTACGTGCTGCCATTGCTGCAGGAGGCTGGGCTGGCCTCGCGCCTGCGCAAGACTTCGGCGGTGGCGGCCATGCAACGCGGGCCGGTGTTCCATGCGGTGCACAGCAAGCGCCCATGGACGCTCGGCACCAGCGGCCAGCTCACCTGGGGTGAAACCTGGCAAATGCTGCGCGGTGGCCTGGCCACCGCACGCGAGGTACGCGGCGTCGACCCGAGCCATTACGCCAGCCTCGCCGCACTGGACGACGAGGATGCGCAAGCCTGGAGCACCCGCGTGTTCGGCGAGGCTGCCGCGCGCTATTTCTTCGAGCCGATGGTCCACGGCCTGTACTTCCATCGGCTGGCCGGCACGTCACGCGCGCTGCTGGGTGCGCTCACGGCCTTCAACGGTGCTGACACGCTGACGGTCGATGGTGGCTGGCAAGCCCTGCCGCGTGCGATGGCTTCAGCGCTCGACGTGCGTTACGGCGCGAATGTGGAGCAAGTCAGCGAAACGTTGGAAGGCGTACGCCTGTGCGTGAACGGGGAATGGCTCGATGCCGATGGCGCGGTGCTTGCCGTGCCGGCGCATATCGCACGCGCATGGTTGCCGCAGACTAGGCTTGGAGAATCTGCCGTGCTGGAGGCGCGCTACGCACCGAGCGTGCATGTGGCGCTGGGGCTCCCGCCGTCCTGGTCGGCACCCAAGGTGTTCCAGCCGGTGTATGGCGCGCTGTTTGCGCCGGTGGAGGGCAGTCCGCTGGCCGCACTCACGTTTCAGCAGGGGAAGACGCCCGGCGATGGTCCGATCGTCTGCGCGATGCTGGGCGAGCAGGCGGCGGCAAAGGTCGGGCACTTGAGCGATACAGCGCTGGTGCGCTTTGTCGTGGAGGCGATGGCCGCGCACCTGCCTGGCATCGACCGGGCTGCGGTGTCGACACACCTGCAGCGCTGGGAGGCAGCCGAGCCACGCTCACCCGTGGGCCGCGCACGCGCGATCGCGGCTTACCGCAACACACTCGGGCGCGATCGTCGTGTGGTTCTGGCGGGGGACTACCTCGGCAGCCCCTGGACGGATGGCGCTGCCGAAACCGGCCACTGGGCCGCACAGCATTTGCTGGCGGCCCGCATGCAGCGGCCGGATCACGCTGCACTTGCGCGGGCCGTTGCCTGAGCGGAACTGATGTCGGCCTGTCCGCTTACTCGAACGGCGTGTCGTTCGGGTTGGCGTACAGCGCCTTCAACGGATCGCTCATCTTGAAGTTGAAGTTCAGGCTCTTGGGCGGCACCGGACTCTCGAACCACTTGGCGTAGAGCGTATGGATCTCGCCGCTCTTCATGACGCTGGTGAGCGTGTCGTCCACCAGCTTCTTGAACGGCGGATCATCCTTGCGCAGCATGAAGCCGTACGCCTCGAACGATTGCGGCGTGCCGGTCACGACCCAGTCGGTGGGCTTCTGGGCGAGTGTGCGTGCGCCGGCCAGCAGCACGTCGTCCATCATGAACGCCGCCACGCGGCCGCTCTGCAGCGTGAGGAAGGATTCGCCATAGTCCTTGCCGCTGATGACGTTCATGTTCATCTTCTTCTCGTCGTTCATCTTGCGCAGGATGCGCTCCGACGTGGTGCCCGCATTGGTGATGACCGACTTGCCTGCCAGGTCCGGGAAATCCTTCACGCCCGAGTTCACGCCCGTCAGCAGGCGCGTACCTGCGATGAAGAAGGTGGTCGAGAACGCCGTCTGTTGCTCGCGCGACTTCAGATGCGTGGTCACGCCGCACTCCAGATCCACCGAGCCGTTCTGCACGAGTGACGTGCGGTTCTGCGAGGTGACCGGAATCTGCTGCACCTGCAGGTTGGGCTTGCCGGTCTTCTGCTTGACCGCGTCGATTACGCGTGTGCACAGGTCCGCCGAGAAACCGATGATCTTGTTCTGGCTGTCGCGGTACGAAAACGGAATCGACGATTCGCGCACGCCGATCAGGATGGTGTTGCTGTCCTGGATCTTCTTGAGCGTGCCGTCGAGTGCCTGCGCCTGTGCGCCAACGGCGGACAGGGCGGCCAGCGCCAGCGGGATGGACCGGATACACCGGGTGGTCAAACGCATGCTTCCTCCAATGGTTGTGTGACGCGGCCTTGTGTGTGGCCGTCTGGTCGGTGGCTTCGTGGTGATGAATGCGAAAGAGGCCTAGCGGCCGAACCAGGCGCGCAGCTCCGCCGCACTGGCCAGTGGGCGATGCAGTGCGTCGAGGTGGCCTCGCAGGTTGGTGATGAGTGCCGCGTTGTCGGGCGCGGTGCTGCCGTCGGGCAGCATCATGTTGTTCTCGAAGCCCAGGCGGGCGTGACCACCGAGCAGGGCTGCGGTGAGCGCGCATTCGGCTTCGCGCGGGCCGAATGCACACATCGCCCACGGCACGTTGGCGGTGACCTCGCCGCCGTCAGCCCAGGCTTGCAGGAACGGCAGCAGATCCGACGGATCCGAGCGCTGCCCCGCCGAGTAGCGGCCGAGCACGAACAGCACCCAATGCGGTGTATCAGGCAACACACCGCGCGCACGCAGGTCGCGGTAGCGCACCACGTCATCGGCGGAATACAGGATGTACTGGATGGCCGTGCGCGCCGCGGCAAGCTCGCCAAAGAAGCGCGTGGCTTCTGCCTCGTGCGCCGTATCCGGAACCAGTTCGCGCAGCGCGGCGGAGATGGCCTCCGGCTGCAAGGCCCGCACCGAGGCCATTTGTTGTTCCGGCGTGTAGATGCCGACCGCTTCCGTGGTGATCTGGAGGACCAGTGCATCACCCACCGCCTGCCGTACGGCGGCGATGGCCGGGCGGTAATGGTCGGGCTCCAGGCTGTGCGTGCCATCGGGGCGGCGCACATGCAGATGCAGCATTGCGGCGCCGGCCTCGACGCACTGGCGTGCGCAGGCGGCCAGTTCGTCGGGCGTGATCGGCAACGCGGGGTGATCGATGTGCGTCTTGCGTGCGCCATTGGGCGCAACGGCGATGGCGATGGGCTGGTTGGCTTGGTTCACCACACGGCCTCCGGTGCGTGGGCGGTGGCGGCATCCACGGCGTCGCCCAGGCGTTCGACGATGGCGTCGATGTCCTGCGCGGTGGCGATGAACGGCGGCGCGAGCAGGATATGGTCGCCGCGCTGGCCGTCGATCGTGCCGCCCATCGGATAGACCATCAGGCCACGCTGCATGGCTTCAGCCTTCACGCGTGCGTGCGTTTTGTGCGCAGGTGGCAGCGGTGCCTTGGTGGCACGGTCGGCAACAAGCTCCACGCCAACGAACAGCCCGCGGCCACGCACATCGCCCACGTGTGCATGGTCGGCAAAGCGGGCGCGCAATGCGGTGCGCAGTTGTTCGCCGCGCCCCCGCACGTTGGCAAGCAGGTTCTCTTCGGCAATCACCTTCTGCACTTCCAGTGCAGCTGCACACGCGGTGGCGTGGCCGATGTAGGTGTGACCATGCTGGAAGAAACCGCTGCCCCGCGTGATGGCGTCATAGATGCGGCGGCTCACCAACGTCGCGCCGATCGGCTGATACCCGCCGCCCAGGCCTTTGGCAATGGCGATCAGGTCCGGCACCACGCCGTCTTCTTCACAAGCAAACAGGTAACCCGTGCGGCCCATGCCGGACATCACCTCGTCCAGCAACAGCAGCACGCCGTGACGGTCGCACACCGAGCGGATGCGGCGGAAGTAATCAGCCACCGGCGGCACCGCGCCGGCCGTGGCGCCGACCACCGTCTCGGCGACAAACGCGGCGACGTTTTCAGAACCCAGCTCGACGATCTTCGCGTCCAGTTCATCGGCCAGGCGCTGCACGTATTGCCCATCGGTCTCGCCGTCGAGGCGCTCGCGGTAGGCGAAGCACGGCGAGACGTGATGCGCGGGCACCAGCAGCGGCAGGAAGGGCTCCCGACGCCAGGCGTTGCCGCCAATCGCCAGCGCGCCGAGCGTGTTGCCGTGATAGCTCTGGCGACGCGCGATGAAGAGCTGGCGCTGCGGCTGGCCGATCTCGACGAAGTATTGGCGCGCGAGTTTCAGTGCGGCCTCGATGGCTTCCGAGCCACCGGAGACGAAGTACACGTGATCGAGATCGCCCGGCGCTGCGGCGGTCAGGCGTGCGGCCAACTCCTCGGCCACATCTGTCGTGAAGAACGACGTATGTGCGTAGGCCAGCGCGCGCACCTGCTTGCAGATGGCCTCGACCACGCGCGGATGCCCGTGGCCGAGGCACGAGACGGCCGCACCGCCGCAGGCATCCAGGTAACGCTTGCCGTCGGAGTCGATGAGGGTCATGCCCTCGCCGCCGACGGCGGTGGGCAGCGTCTTGCGCGGGTCGCGATGGAAGACGGCGGTGGTGGACGGTGTCATGGTCGGTCGGGGTGTGTCAGCGTTGGGTGGGGACGACGGGCGCGGGATGCGCGACAGCCGCTTCACTGCGGCGGGCACTGCGCACGTAGGCTTGTTGCTGTTTGAGTTGGGCGTCGCTGTCGGCCAAGTGGGCGAGCGCGGTGGTGCCGGCGCGGCGGAACCATGTCATCAGCAGCGCATCGAGCAGTGCCAGCGGCGCGGCCAGCGAATGGAAGAACGACGGGATCGCCACGGGCGCAACGAGCTGCTGCCACGCCAGCTCGGCACCGGGCGCGATCGCGCTGTCGGTCACATAGACGAGGCGTGCGCCGCGGGCATGCGCGTACTGCATCGCCTCGATCACTTCGCGCGTGTACGGGTCGAACGTGACAGCGATGACGACATCGCCCTCCCCGCAAAAACGCAGCGGATCGGCCAGCGTGTTGCCTGCGCCGCTGCACAGCGTGACCTTGTCGTCGAACAGCTGCGCGGCGTAACCAAATGCGTGCGTGAGCGCGAGGCAGCTGCGCGCGCCGAGCAGATAGACGCGGCGTGCGGCACACAATGCGTCGGCGGCGGTTTCCAGCGCGGCCAGATTGGCTGGAGAGAACGCCGATTGCACGTGCGCGCCGATGGCGGTGCCGATGCGTTCGGCATCGGACGCACCTGCCGCATCGGTACCCTGCAGCGTGCTGGCCCGGCCGGCAAAGCCGTCTGCCTGCTGGCGCAGTTGATTCACGCAGATGTCGCGTAGCGCGGCAAAGTCTTCAAAACCCAGCGCCCGTGCAAGGCGCGAGAACGTAGCCGGCGGCAGGTCGCAGCGCCGCGCCAGATCGCGCATGGAAAGCAGCGCGATGTCGTGCTGGTGGGTTTCCAGCAGCATGGCGGCACGCTGCAACTGCGGCGACAGATCTGCTGCGCGTTCGCGCAACGTCTGCATGAGCCTTTCGAAAGTCATCGAGATCGCGATATTTGATTCAATTGTTTCGTAAACTACTAAGTTGAAACAAATGAGTCAATGCCGAAATCACTCCAGCGTGGCCCAGAAAGCAAAACGGCCGCATCCAGGAAGGTGCGGCCGTGGCGGGCAAACAAAAACGGAGGCCGAAGCCTCCGTCTAGGGTGTGATGCGCGGGATGCTCAGGCGGTCGGAGCGTCCAGCTGCTCCATGCGGAACTGGAAGAACCCTGCAGCAATGAGACCCAGCAGGCTCACCGCCATGAACGAACAGGCCAGGGTCATGACCGCCGCCAGCGGGGTCACGCCGTTCACGATCGGCGTGTGCATCAGGGCCGACAGATTGCCGCCCACCCACATGGTCGCGATCAGCGCCATCAGGCACGTCAGCGCTGCGGCATTGCGCAACCACGTCAACCGCGTCTTGCGGCTGATGCCGTCGAAAGCGTGGAAATGGAAGTGGTGGTGACCGGTGCCAACGAGTGCCATGGAGAATCTCCTTGTGCTTGCCGTTTGATAGCGTTGAGTCACTATACCGAGACCTGCGACAGTTTGGCGCAGTTTGCGGCGCTAGGTATACCCTAAGCTGCGGCGCGTCAAGAGGTTCTGTGGCAATTTTTGTGTCTGCGACGTTCCGCCACAGATCGGCGACTGGCGCGGCGCTCCGGCAACTGGAGGGCGTCAGGAAGACGAGGCCGGAAATGAAAAAAGACCTCGCGACGAGGTCTTTTTTGTTGCTCCGCAGAATTGATACACCTTGCGGAACGAAGAATTTTGGTGGCCTGGGGCGGAATCGAACCACCGACACGCGGATTTTCAATCCGCTGCTCTACCAACTGAGCTACCGGGCCAGAACAGAAAAGCGAGTATGGCAGGGTTTGCCCCCTGTCGTCAAGCCCTGTTGAAAAAGAGATTGGATCAGACCGTCGGCTCGCCCTTGTTGCGCGAGAGCTCGACGCCCAATTGCTTGAGCTTGCGGTACAGGTGCGTGCGCTCCAAGCCGGTTTTCTCGGCCACACGGGTCATGCTGCCGCCCTCGCGCTGCAGGTGGTATTCGAAGTAGGCGCGCTCGAACAGGTCGCGTGCTTCGCGCAGCGGCATGTCGAACGAGAATTGCATGCCGCCGCCCTCGACCGTGCGGACCGGTGCGCCGTTGATGTCGGTGCGGTCGATCGTGGCAGGTGCCCCCGCAATGGCCGCATTCGGTGCCGCGCCCGCGCCTGCAGCCGGTGCTGCAAGCGGTGCCGCTGCGCGCGGCTTCTCCTTGCTGCGGGACAGCCCCTGCTCCACTGCGCTCAGCAGCTTTTGCAGCGCAATGGGCTTCTCCAGGAAATTCAGCGCGCCGATCTTGGTTGCTTCCACGGCGGTGTCGATGGTCGCATGGCCCGACATCATGATGACGGGCATGGTCAGCAGGCCCTGCGATGCCCATTCCTTGAGCAGCGTGACGCCGTCGGTATCCGGCATCCAGATATCGAGCAGGACGAGGTCGGGGGTTCCGTTCGCGCGGTGTTCGCGCGCGCGCTGCGCGTTCTCGGCGACTTCGACAACGTGCCCTTCGTCTCCGAGAATTTCGGAGAGCAACTCCCGGATACCCATTTCGTCGTCGACAACGAGGATGGTGGCCATGCTTTTCCTCTATGTGCGGCGGGATTGCCGTCCGCGTCAGGCAAGTTTTACGAACAGTATGGAAACCTGGGCGCCGACGGTGTCGGTGCCCGTTTGACCCGATTGGCCGTTGCGCAATTCGATGCGCGCCCCGTGCTCGTCCATGATCTTCTTCACCATGGCCAAGCCCAATCCTGTGCCCTTGGCTTTGGTCGTGACGTACGGCTCGAAGGCGCGGTTTAGGATGCGGGATGAAAATCCGCCGCCGTTGTCCGCGATCGCAAGCCGCACGGCCTGCCGCCGCGCGCCCGAGGCGTCGTCGTATTCTACCGTGTCAGTTTGCAACATGACATGTGCGGCAGGTCTTCCGGCGCTTTCGTTCTCGGCCACGGCGTCCTGCGCGTTCTGCAGCAGGTTGTGGATGACCTGGCGCAGCTGGGTCGGGTCGCCCTTGATCAACGGCAATCCCTCGCCCAACTTGACCTCGATGACGGGGTGATCGTGCTGGCTAGGGTGATCGATGCCGTACAGGTGCAGCACCTCAGAGGCGAGCGCGTTGAGGTCCAGTTCCTGTAGTACAGCGGGCGGTGTGCGCGCGTAGTCGCGGAAGTCGTCCACCATGCGCTTCATCGCCGCGACCTGGTTGACGATGGTGGTGGCGCCACGGCGCAGCACCTCCGCATCGGCGTCGGACAGCTTGGGCGAGAGCTTCATCTCCAGGCGCTCGGCCGACAGCTGGATGGGCGTGAGCGGGTTCTTGATTTCGTGCGCGAGACGGCGCGCGACTTCACCCCATGCCACCGAACGCTGCGCCGAGATCACGTCGGAGATGTCGTCGAACACCACCACGTAACCGCGCTCCGTGCCGTGCGCACCCACTGACGGCCCCGGCAGGCGCGTGCCGCGCACCAGCAGCGTGAGTGGCTCGTCTTCGTCTTCGAGCGGAATCTCCACTTGCTTCTGCCAGTGTGCCGCGGCGCCGCCGGCTGCGGCACTGGCGTCTTGCTCGGCGAAAGCCTGCTCGACCACTTGGTCAAAGGCCGACAGCGGCACGATGCTGGCCAGCCCCTGCCCGACCCACGCGCCGAATGGCTGCTTGAAGATGCGCTCGGCACCCGGGTTGGCAGTCAGCAGGACAAAGCGATGGTCGAACACGAAGACGCCTGCGGTCAGGTTGGTCAGCACGCTTTCAAGATAGGCTTTCGATTGCTCGAGTGCTGCACGGTTCTGCTCAACGGCGCGGCGCGCGTCGGCAAGCTGGCGCGTCATCTGGCTGAACTGCTGCGTCAATACGCCGAGCTCGTCGCGCGTGTGCAGTTCACGTTTGGGAGAGAGATCGCCCTCGGCCACCTCGCGCGTGCCCTGCAGCAGCATCAGCAGTGGTCGTGCGAGTTGCGCGCCCAGCAGCAGCGCCAGCATCACTGCAATGAACACGGCGAGGAACAGCGTGAGCGTGAGCGTGCCGATGTACATCTTGCGCAGGCCGGTGCGGCCGAGCGCTTTCTCCTGGTATTCCTGATACGCACGCTGAACCGCATCCGCATTACGGGCGAGCGCCTGCGGCACCGGCTGTATGAGCTGCAGGAAGCGCTCTTCGCGGCCGGTTTCGCCCGTCAGGCCAAAGCCGCGTGAGACGCCCCCGTTGCCGTCTTCCGAGCGGCGGTCGGCCAGCAGGCCGGTGCCGGCCCACTTGCGCGCCGGCGAACTGGATCCGAGCGTGGGCTCCTCGCGCGAGGTCGTGCCCAGTGCCACCACCACGCGCAATTGATAGAGATCGTTGTGACGGTTGTTGCTGCGCGTGGAGGGCGTGGGGCCGGTGTCGCCTTCGCTGTCGCTGCCGCCTTCGAGGCTGGCGTAGCCGCCGGGTGCGCGCGCCTGTTCGAGGATGGCTTGGTCGGGCAGGCTCGGCACGAGCGTGTCGTAGGTGCTCGATGCGGTGGCGACCACGCGGCCGTTGGCGGTGAAGATGGTCGCTTCCTGCACGCCAAACTGTTCGCGCAGGCGGTTGAGTGTGATGGCTGTGGCCGAGGCCGAGCCGTCGCCCACCTGTTCGGCAATCAGGCGGCCCTTGTTCTGTAGGTCGGCCAGCGACGCATCCATGGTCGTGCGGCCGAGGTTCAGCCCCGCCTCCAGCGCCGATTCGACCTTCACGTCGAACCATGACTCGATGCTGCGCGAGACGAACTGCAGCGACACCAAGTAGATCAGCACGCCCGGCAGCACGCCCACCACGCCGAAGAACACGGCGAGCTTGGTCATCAGCCGCGTGCCGAACTTGCCGCGCCGCGCGCGCAGCGCCAACGCCAGCATCAACCCGCCGATGATCACCACCAGCAGCACGCCAATGACGAGGTTGACCTTGTAGAGCAGCGTGAAATACCGGTCGAAGAATTCGGTGTTGGCCGAAGCTGCTGCCAGCAGCCCCACCAGTACGATCGCCAGAAAGACGATGGTGCCCGCCACCACCTGATACAGCAGGCGCTTGTAACTGCGGTCGAAGATCATTTGGCGGGCGCCAGCAACGAACCTGCGTTGCCGGGTCCGGCGCTCATGCCCCAGCCCGGATTGGGCGACAGGCCCGGCGCAGGCGTTGACGAGGCGGGTGCGCTGGCCGCGGGTGCTGAGACCGACGGTGCAGGCTGTGGTGCCGACGGGGGCGATGCAGGTTCGCTCGGCACCAGGAAGCCGAACTGCTTCCATTCGGAAGCGAGGTTCCAGTCGCGCGTATTGACGGCGTTGATCTGGAACGGCTTGGGCAACTGCGTCACGTCCAGGCGCATGCGGACTTGGGCCTGTACGGTCTCACCGGTCTTGACGGCGCCACGTTCGAATACACGCCAGCCGCGCACGTGCTGCATGAAGTCGACCGCGTCTTTCAGGCGCGAGAACGGCACTTGCAGGCCACCGGTCGATACCCGGTACTGGCGCGTCAGCGGATGGTAGGACAGGCGCACCACGCGCGTGGCACTGACGGCATGGTCATCGAACCAGTACCAGCGCGGGCGGATCAGCTCGAACTCGACAAGAAAATACAGCGCGATGCCTTTGTTGACCGCATCTTCGAGGTTGCTGGGCAGATCGAAGTCGAAATCGGCGGTGAGGTTCCAGCCGCCGTCGGCGTATTCCAGCTGGGCGCGGTTGACTTCGATGGTTTGTGCGGACGGCGCTGTCGGCCACAACAGGCACAGCATGCCCAATACGACAAGCCGGTGCAGCATCTGCCGGAATCGGGCGGGCAGCAGCTGGAGCGATGGGCGGAGGAAGACAGTCACAACGGTCGTCGCATCAGGGCCGTTTCTGGAACACCGCGTAAAAGAAGCCGTCGTGGTCGAGCGGCAGTGGCGAGACACCCGGGATGAAACCGCCGGTCGGTGCCGCGTCGGGCGCGACGGGCAACAACGCGGGCAGCAACTGGCCGGGCGCGTGCAATCGTATCGCATCTTCGAGATGGCTTTCAAACCATCGGGCCTGCGCTTCACCTTCCGTCGGGAAAATCGAACACGTGACATAAACCAACTTGCCACCGGGCGCGAGGCATGCCCAGAGGGCGCGCACGATGTCGCGCTGCAAGGCGGCCAGTGCCTTGAGATCGGCCGGGCGGCGCAGCCAGCGGATGTCCGGGTGGCGCCGCACGATACCAGCGGCCGAGCACGGTACGTCGGCGAGGATGCGGTCGAACGGGCGGCCGTCCCACCAAGTGCCGGGCTGGGCGGCGTCGCCCACGCAAACGGTGGCGGTTTGGGATAGGCGTGCGAGATTCTCGTTGATGCGCACCGCGCGTGCGGCGTCGGATTCGAGCGCTGTCACGTCCAGGTCGTCAGCCAGTTCCAGCAGATGGCCGGTCTTGCCACCGGGCGCGGCACAGGCGTCCAGCACACGCTGGCCCGGTGCCACGTCGAGCAGGGTTGCAGCCAGTTGCGCGCCGGCGTCCTGCACGGAGACGTCCCCTTCGGCAAAGCCGGGGAGTTCGGCGACCGGTACGGCGCGCGCGAGGCGCACGGCCTGCTCGCCGATGCGTTCGGCGTCGATGCCGGCCTCGGCCAGTCGAGCAAGGTAGTCATCCACGGCAACACGACGCGGGTTCACGCGCAACACCATCGGCGGGCGGCGGTTGCCGGCGGCCAGGATGCCTTGCCAAGTGTCGGGATAGGCGCTGCGCACGGCGTCGATCCACCATTGCGGATAGTTGGTGGTGGCCACCGGGTCAGCCTGCATGGCGGCGACGAGTTCACCTTGTTCGCGCAGGAAACGCCGTAGCACGCCATTGATCATGCCCTTGCCGTGCGCGAGCTTCGGGTCGGCCGAGGCGGCCCGCACGGTCTGGTCAACCACAGTGAACGGCGTGTACGGCGGCGGCGCATCCAGCAATTGCGCCAGCGCGACGCACAGCAGGTTTGCAGCGCTTTCGGCGGGCGTGCGCGGGATCAGCGTGCGGATCAGCCAGTCCGTGCTGCCGAGCCAGCGTGTCGCACGGTAGGCGAGATCCTGCACGGCGCCGCGCACCGGAGCCGGCTGGCCCTGGCAGGCGGCTTCAATGGCCTGGGGCAATGCCGTGCCCTGCCGCAGCTTGCCCAGTACAACGGCGGCAAGCGATAAGGCATGGGCGAGAGAATCGGGCGGCAGGCGCATTGGAGCAGCAGAAAATCAGACGGGAGAAAAGCAACGAGCCCGCGATGGGCGGGCTCGTGCGGACGGTGAAAGTATAAAGGATGCGCCTGATCGGGCCGCCTCTTTTACGTCGGATACTGCCCGGTCTGCGCCATCTGCATCAGGCGCGCGATGCGCTCTTCCGTGGCCGGGTGCGTGCTGAACAGGTTGGCCAGACCGCCGCCATGCAGCGGGTTCATGATCATCATCTGTGCGGTAGCCGGGTGGGCCTCGGCAGCGGCAAACGGGATGCCGGCGGCATAGCGGTGGATCTTGTCCAGCGCCGACGCCAATGCTTGCGGGTCGCCGCTGATGGTGGCGCCGCCACGGTCGGCTTCAAATTCGCGCGCGCGGGAAATCGCCATCTGGATCATCGCCGCTGCCAGCGGGGCGAGAATCGCCACGGCAATCCCGGCGATCGGGTTGGCCGGACGGCCTTCGCTGTCGCGCCCACCGAAGAACACCGCAAAGTTGGCCAGCGCCGAGATCGCACCAGCCATGGTGGCCGAGATGGTCGAGATCAGGATGTCGCGGTGCTGCACGTGCGCCAGTTCGTGCGCCATCACACCGCGCAGTTCGCGCTCGGAGAGGATGTTGAGGATGCCGGTGGTGGCGGCCACCGCGGCATGCTCCGGGTCGCGGCCGGTGGCGAAGGCGTTGGGCTGGGCTTCGTCGATCAGGTACACGCGCGGCATCGGCAACTGCGCACGCGTGGCCAGCTCGCGCACCATGCGGTAGAACTGCGGCGCGCTGGTCTCGGTGACTTCCTGCGCGTTGTACATGCGCAGGACCATCTTGTCGGAGAACCAGTACGAGAAGAAATTCATGCCCAGCGCGAACAGCAGCGCCAGCATCATCCCACTGCGTCCGCCGATCATGCCGCCGATGACGATGAACAGCGCGGTGATCGCTGCCATCAGCATGAAGGTCTTGATCCAGTTGAACATGGGGGCGTGGCTCCTGTGGGTCTAGGGTGTCCTGGCAGGGGCGCAGGACGGTTTTTCGAGTCTCTTAGATCGCGATAATCGCTGAAAATTCAAGGATTTGCGCGATATTTTGCCGCAGATGACGCTTGACGCATCAACGGGTGGTGAACGCCAGCCGCGCACCGAGCCCGATGAAGGCCGTGCCGACCACGCGATCGAGCCAGCGCTTGATACCCGGTTTGCCCGCCACGCGCCGTGTGACGCTGGCGGCCACCCACGCCACCATGCTGTTCCACACCGTCGACATGGCGATGAACACCACGCCCAGCGCCAGGAACGCCGCCGCCTTGTGGCTGGCATGCGGATCGACGAACTGCGGGAAAAACGACAGGAAGAACAGCACCACCTTCGGGTTCAGCACATTGGTGAGAAAGCCCTGCATGAACAGCGCCTTGAGCGGGCGCGGGCGCTTGGCTGCCGCTGCCTGCGCGGAGATCTCGGTGGGGGCGTCGTCGCGTTCGGGCGGCGCCAGCAGCATGCGCCCGCCCAGGTAGATCAGGTAGGCCGCACCCACCACCTTGATGACCGTGAAGGCCGCGGTGGAGGCCGCCAGTAGCGCCGTCAGCCCGAAGGCCACCGCCAGCACGTGCACGCAGCACCCGGCGGACACGCCCAGGGCCGACAGCAGCCCCGCCACACGCCCCTGCGACACACTGCGCCCGACGATGTAGGCCGTGTCCGGCCCCGGCGTCACATTCAGCAGGAACACCGCCAGCACGAAGAGCGGCAGGTTGATGATGCCCAGCGTGGTCATGGCGAGGTCCTCTCTCTACGTAGACAGGGGTGATGCGAAGGCTTAAGCGCGTGAGGCGAAGCGCTGGCCCGGCTGGATCGCCAGGCCCTGCAGGAATTCGCGCGCGGGCAGGCGCTTGCCGCCCGGCTTTTGCAACTGTGTCACGCGCAGCGCGCCGGCGCCACAGGCAATGGTCACGCCATCGGCGTTGGCGGCGAGCACCGTGCCGGGGTCGGCATCGGCCGGCCGGTCAGCCAGCGCCTCGGCTTGCCAGAATTTGATCGTCACGCCATCGAGCGTGGCCGACGCGCCAGGGAATGGGTTGAACGCGTGCACCTGGCGCAGCAGCGCGGCAGACTGGCGCGACCA
This sequence comes from Ralstonia insidiosa, assembly GCF_008801405.1. NCBI lineage: Bacteria > Pseudomonadati > Pseudomonadota > Betaproteobacteria > Burkholderiales > Burkholderiaceae > Ralstonia > Ralstonia insidiosa. The sequence goes on from NZ_VZPV01000001.1 coordinate 488,728, forward strand.
ATCGAGCGCGGCTTCGTCCTTGGCGATCTTCTCGGCGTAGGTCACGCCTTCTGCCGGTTGCGGTGTAGCGGGCAGCTTCCGGCCGTCCTGCGCCAGCCTGGTCAGCGCCTCCGCCACCATGCGCCCACCGAGCGCGGCCAGCGTGTCGTGCAGCGTGCCCGTGGTGTCGGCCAGGCCGATGGGCGCGCGCTCCATGCTGATCATGTCGCCGGTGTCGAGGCCCGCATCCATTTGCATGAGCGTGATGCCCGATTCGGCGTCACCAGCCTCAATGGCGCGGTGGATGGGCGCGGCACCACGCCAGCGCGGCAGCAGCGAGGCGTGGATATTGATGCAGCCAAAGCGTGGCAGGTCCAGCACTTCCTGCGGCAGGATCAGGCCGTAGGCGGCCACCACCATCACGTCAGGACGCTGCGCGGCCAGTGCATCAATGGCGTCGGCAGCTTCCCGCGGATACTTGCCCGTGCGGCGCAGCGACGGCGGCTGCAGGATCGGCTCGAACCCATGCGACACCGCGTACTGCTTGACGGGGCTCGCCTGCAACTGCATGCCGCGCCCGGCCGGACGGTCCGGCTGGCTCAGCACGGCAACGATCGGGAAGCCGGCCTGGTGGATCGCCGCCAGGGCGATCTGCGCAAATTCTGGTGTGCCGGCAAACGCTACGCGAAGGGTGGACGTCATGGAGCAGGGAGCGGAAAAGGAAAGTGCGCTACACGCCAAGCGTAGCGCATTGGACTTAACGACCGCGATGCGGCGTGTCGGTCAGCGGGACGATGGGTTCGGGTGCGGGCAGCGTTTCGGATACGCCATTGCTGCGCCGCTGGAACAGCGAGAAGGTTTCGTTGGTGTCGCCGGGGCGGCTGCCGCGCCACACCATTTCCCAGTTATCGCCTTGTGGACGGCGTCGGTTGTGCTCCGGCCTTTTTTCGAGCACCAGCATGAGGTCGCACGTGCGTGCAGTCGGGTTGGGGCGAAGGTCGTCGCCCGCACCGCTGTGGCCAAGCAACCATTTGACCGGGCGCACGCCGGTTTCGTAGTGCATCAACGCGCGTTCGCTCTCGCCCATGCCGCGCGTGGCCACGCAGATCTGCGCGGATTCGAGTACGGGTTTGATCGCCTGGAACAAGGGGCGGTAGCTGCGCGCATCGTCCACCCAAGGCATCAGCAGTGTGCCGAGCAGGCCCCACACCATGCCAAGACCTGCTGCCCACGCCACCACGCCCGAGCGCGCCGGGCGCAGCCACACGCAGACAATCCACAGCACGGTCATGCCGGCCGCCGCCAGCACGGCCACCGGGTGGAGCAGCATGTCGTAAGGCAGCGGCAATACGCGGCCCAGCACCTTGGCCAACCAGCCCGGTAGCGACTGTCCACCGTTCGTCACGAGCGTTGCCCATACGGCCCAGACCACCATTCCCAGCACGCCGAACAGCGTGACCGATACCACCCAGGCGCGCGTGCGCCAAGCGGGTGGAATCAGCAACAGCATCGGCGCACCCAGCAGAACCAGTGCCGGTTGCAGCGGCATCAGATACACGTCGCGCAGCACGGCGGAGCGCAGCACCACGGCAATCGTCACGAGCACGAACAGCGCCACCACCAGGTGCCCCTGATACGGCAGCAGCCAGGCCGCCCGTGCACCACGTCCGCGTTGGCGCACCAGCTTGTAGAGCGAAATTCCCAGCACCGCCAGTGCAGGCCACACCGCCGGCGTGCCGGTCAGCAGAATCGAGCGAATGGTGGTGACGAGCGATCCTTTTTCACCGCCCAGGTGCGAGAACCCGAAGAAGCGGCCCAGGTTGTTGACCCAGAACCACTCGATGAACAGGTCTGGCGATTCGTGCCAGAAGATGGCCGGCCAGATCACCAGCCAAGGCAGCGCGGCCAGCAGCGACAACCCATAGAAGCGCCATGCCTGGCGATTGCGGAAGTCCGGCAGCAGCGCCATTGCCGCCAGCAGGGTCAGCCCGAACAGGCCTGGCACCAGGACGCCTTTGCCGAGGAACGCCACGCCGGCACCCGTGCCGAACCACAGGGCCGGGCGCAGCACATCAACGCCATGTACGCCGCCCGCTTCGCTCGCCTTCACATAGCGCACCAGGCCATACAGCGCGATGGCGGTGCCGGCCAGTTGCGGCACGTCGGCAATGAATTTGTGAACATGCTCAACCAGCCCGATACAGCCGGCAAACAGCAACAGCGCGCCCAGCGCGTAGTCACGGAACGCTGCGCCGCCGGCATCCTGCCCCGCGATGCGGCGTTCGGCCAGTGTCGGACCGGGGCGCCCACGCGCCAGTTGTGCCCCGACGCGCATGCGCCAGTCACGGGCCTCGCCGCGTAGCAGGCGCGCTGTGCGCCAGACCGCCAGGCAGGTCAGTGCCATCCAGAACAGCACGGCCAGTCGCACCGCTTCGTGCGGCGGCAGGTCGGGCACGGCCAGCGCGGCCAGTGCGCCGGTCCAGTACATCAGCGGGGGTTTCTCGACGAAGGGCTCAAAGGCGACGTTGGGGATCACCCAGTCGCCGCGCTCGATGATGTTAAGCACCACGCCGAACGAGTACGGCTCGTCGGCTTTCCAGGGCGCGCGCCAGAACGTGCCCGCCACAAAGTACGCGCACACCATCAGCACGACGATCACGCGCCAGTGCCGCACCAGCACGGCGGTGAGGCTGCGTGTGCGCGTGTCCGGGCCTGCGTCGGCGGGTACGGTCGACATCAGCGGGAGGGGGTGGGCACGCGCGTTCGCGTCGGGCGGCATGAACGCGGGATCAGCGCTGGTGCTCCAGATCGCGCTGATGTTTCTTGAGCTTGGAGCGGATGCGCGTTTGCTTGAGCGGCGACAGGTATTCGACAAACACCTTGCCCATCAGGTGATCCATTTCGTGCTGTATGCACACGGCCAGCAGGCCATCGGCCTCCAACTCGAAGGTTTCGCCGCGCTCGTTCAGTGCACGCACGCGCACGCGGTCGGGGCGGTCCACCTTGTCATAGATGTCCGGCACCGACAGGCAGCCCTCATCCCAGACCTTGTGCTCGTCACTCGCCCAGATGATCTCGGGGTTGATGAACACGCGCAGTTCGTCGCGCGACTCAGACACGTCGATGGTGATCACGCGCTCATGCACGTCGACCTGTGTGGCAGCCAGGCCGACACCCGGCGCCTCGTACATGGTCTCGGCCATGTCGGCTACCAGTTTGCGGATGCGATCGTTCACTTCAGCGACTGGTTTGGCGACCTTGTGCAGCCGCGGATCAGGGTATTGCAGGATATTCAGTAGGGCCATGATGCTTGGCAACAACGGTTGCGGAAGGCCACGCTAACGAGGGGTTGCCTTCAATTGCGATCGCTTGGAATGTCATGCAGAATCGGGGGCGCTATCCGCCACATGGCTTAGGAAAAAGCCTGACGAATGTTCGATGTCATACCCCTCTAGCTGCAACGCACCGAAGCGTGCAGCGGCGGCGGCCAGGCATCGCGCAGGCACTGACCAAGCACGCGGACCACTCGCCGATTCTTCATAGAATAATGCGCCATCGTAACACACCGATGCTGATCAAGCCCGCCACGCAATCTGCCACGAAAGCGCGCCAGTCTTACGTTTGCGCCCTGTCTGTGGTTGCTGCGGCAACACTGTTTTGCGTCGGCGCTGCACATGCTGCCGAGCGCGCTGTCTCGCCGGCGCAACAGGCGCAGGCCACAGCGGCCACGCAAGCCGGTATTCCGGAATCCGAACTCGCTGCAAACGCACCTGCGCAGTACACCGTGCGCCGTGGCGACACACTATGGGCGATCTCCGGCAAGTTCCTCAAGCGGCCTTACCGCTGGCCCGAGCTGTGGGGCATGAACCGTGAGCAGATTCGCAACCCGCACTTGATTTATCCGGGGCAGGTGCTCTATCTGAATCACGCCAATGGCCGCGCCTGGCTGTCGAGCTCGCCGGCCTCGGCTGACGGCAGCACGGTGCGCCTGTCGCCGCACACCCGCGTGGCGGGCCAGGATGGCGACGCTATCTCCAGCATTCCCGCCTCGGTCATCGAGCCGTTCCTCACACAGCCGATCGTCGTGGATGAGGAAACGCTGGCCACACCGGCGCGCATCTTTGAACTGCCGGAAGGCCGCGTCTATCTGGGCAAGGGCGAGAATGCGTACGCTCGTGGCTTGCCGGACGGCGCGGCCGGTCAGCCTGGCACCGAGTGGCAAGCCTATCGCCCAGTCAAGCCGCTCAAGGACCCGGTCACCGGCAATGTGCTCGGCTACGAGGCCGACTTCCTCGGTACGCTGCGCGTGGTGCGCGCGGCCACTGGCCCGCAGGCCGTGACCAAGATGGAAGCGCTGACGTCCAAGGAAGAAATGGGCGTCGGCACGCAACTGATGCCGCTGCCGCCGCGCGTGCCGGTGCGCTACGTACCGCATGCGCCGGAAGGCAATGTGCATGGCGTGGTTGCCAAGGTGACGGGCGGTGTGCGCTTTGGCGGCTCGGATCAGGTGGTGGTGCTGAACATCGGCAGCCAGCAAGGGCTGGAGGCTGGCCATGTGCTGGCATTGTCGCGTGCCGGCACCGTCGTCAAGGATCGGACCGCCGGCGGTGAAGCCGTGCAACTGCCCGAAGAACGTTACGGCTTGGCCTTTGTGTTCCGCGTGTTCCCGCACGTGGCCTACGCGCTGGTGACGGACTCGTCGAACACCGTTGAAGTGGGCGATGCTGTCGATAATCCGATGACGCAACCCTGATCACGCTGACCGCAGTCCTGATTTGACCGATGCCTCACAGGTCGCGGCGGGTGCCGCGACCGACTCCATAGATTCCCTCTCCTGCACACGCGATTCCGTAGAGCTGGCCGCGTGGCTGCGTCTGACAGAAACCCCCGGTGTCGGCCCTGTTGCCGCGCGTCAGTTGCTGGCGGCCTTCGGTCTGCCGCAGGACATCTTCGTTCAACCGTATTCCGCGCTTGCCCGGGTGTTGCCCGAGCGGCAGGCACGCGCGCTATTGGCCGCGCCGGACGCAGCGCTGGCCGCGCTGATCGAACGCACCGTCGCGTGGGCAAACGAGCCTGGTAATGCCGTCTTCACGTTGGCCGATCGTGGCTATCCGCCCCGCCTGCTGGAGTTGACGGACCCGCCGACCGTGCTGTACGCCAAGGGCGATGTGTCGCTGCTGCGTGCGGCGGCGGTGGGTGTGGTGGGCGCACGTAGTGCCACGGCGGCTGGCATCGACAATGCGCGGGCGTTTGCGCAGGCGCTGTCTGCGGCGAGCGTGACAATCGTCTCTGGCCTGGCGCTGGGCATCGATGCGGCGGCGCATGAGGGTGCCCTGGGCGGCCCCGGCAGCACCATCGCCGTGGTGGGTACGGGCCTCGATATTGTTTACCCAGCGCGCAACCGAGCGCTGGCGCACCGCATTGCCGAGGCGGGGGTCATCATCTCCGAATACCCGCTGGGCATGGGCGCGCGGGCTGAGAACTTTCCGCGCCGCAATCGCCTGATCGCCGGTCTCGCGCGTGGGCTGCTGGTGGTGGAGGCGGCGGCGCAGTCCGGCTCGCTCATCACTGCACGGCTGGCTGCCGAGCAGGGGCGCGATGTGTTTGCGATTCCGGGATCGATCCATTCACCGTTGGCCAAGGGCTGCCATCTGCTGATCAAGCAAGGGGCCAAGCTGGTGGAAACCGCCGCCGACATCCTCGATGAGCTGGGCTGGGGGCGCTCCACCGCGCCGGTTAAGCGTACCTCGCGTACAGCGCCGGCTGAAGATGCCGTCATTGCGCAGGCGCCGGTCGCACGCGCCGCGCCAAGTGCGGCTGAAACCACGTTGCTCGATGCGCTCGGTTTTGATCCCGTTGATCTGGATACCTTGTGCGAGCGCACCGGCCAGGCCGCGGCTGCGCTGTCGGCACAGCTTCTGGCGCTGGAACTGGATGGCCGCGTAGAGCGCCAGCCAGGCGGGCGCTTTCTGCGGCTTCCTTGAAAGCGTGCCTACAATAGCTGCGACCTGTTCGCTGCGCACTGCTGCTATTTATGCCACTGCTCTCGCCTGACACTGACGCCACCATGCTGCACACGCGCGTGCGGATGGGGCAATTGCTGGTTGCGTGTCTGTGCGCCGAGTGGTGTGGCACCTGCCGCAGTTACCGCACGACGTTTGCCGAGCTGGCCGCGCGACATCCGGAATGCTGCTTCGTCTGGGTGGATGTGGAAGACCATGCCGACGCCCTGGGCGATTTCGACGTCGAAAACTTCCCCACCCTGCTGATTCAACGCATGGATGACGCCGGTGATGTGTTGTTTTTCGGCCCCGTCTTGCCGCATGCCGGTGTGGTGGAAGGCATGCTTTCGCGTGATTTGCGCGCCGCACCAACCGTGACGGCGGCACCCGACTTGCGTGGCTGGCTGCTGCAATCGGCCTGATTGCGAGCCTTGACAATGCAAGGCGAAGTCTGCGTCACTCTATTGCACCTGAAAAGGAACCGCGCTTATGATTGGCGGCCAAATTCGGGGCAGACTGCCTGAATGTGCGCTTTGATAGGCGCCGGCAGCACTTGAAGTCGGCACGCGTTGCCATAAGACTCTACAAAACCCACGCGAATGGCCGCTAATAGAAAGCGACCTCTTGTTTACCTGATTGCTTGCGATCGCCAGGATCCGCTCACATGTCCAAGGCCCTCATCATTGCCGAAAAACCGTCGGTCGCCGCTGATATCGCGCGCGCGCTGGGTGGCTTCACCAAGCACGACGAGTACTTTGAGAGCGACGACTACGTCCTCTCCTCGGCGGTTGGCCACCTGGTCGAGATTGCCGCCCCCGACGAATACGAAGTCAAACGCGGCAAATGGAGCTTCAACCATCTGCCGGTGATCCCGCCGCACTTTGACCTGCGCCCGATCGCCAAGTCTGAATCCCGACTGAAGGTGCTCACGCGCCTGATCAAGCGCAAGGACGTGACCGCGCTGATCAACGCTTGCGACGCGGGGCGCGAAGGTGAATTGATTTTCCGCCTGATCGCGCAGCACGCGAACACCAAGCTGCCTGTACAGCGTCTGTGGCTGCAGTCGATGACGCCGCAGTCCATCCGCGACGGCTTTACCAAGCTGCGCAGCAACGAAGACATGATGCCGCTGGCGGATGCCGCCCGTTGCCGCTCCGAGGCCGACTGGCTGGTTGGCATCAACGGCACGCGCGCTATGACCGCCTTCAACAGCAAGGGCGGCGGCTTCTTCCTGACCACCGTGGGCCGCGTGCAGACGCCCACGCTGTCGATCGTGGTGGAGCGCGAAGAGAAGATCAAACGCTTCGTGCCGCGCGACTACTGGGAAGTGCGCGCCGAATTCATCGCCGCCGCTGGCCTGTACGAAGGCCGCTGGTTCGACCCCAAGTTCAAGAAGGACGAGTTCGATCCCGAGCGACGCGATTCGCGCCTGTGGAGCGAAGCCGAGGCCAAGAGCATCGTCGCCGCATGCCGCGACAAGACGGGCACCGTTACCGAAGAATCGAAACCGTCGACGCAGATGTCGCCGGCGCTGTTCGACCTGACCAGCCTGCAGCGCGAGGCCAACGGCCGCTTCGGCTTCTCGGCCAAGAACACGCTGGGCCTGGCGCAGGCGCTGTATGAAAAGCACAAGGTGCTGACCTACCCGCGTACCGATTCGCGCGCGCTGCCCGAAGACTACATGGGCACCGTCAAGCAGACACTGGACATGCTGGGCGAGAGCTCGCCCAACTATCTGACGCACGCGAAGAAGATTCTCGCCAACCAGTGGGTCAAGCCGAACAAGCGGATCTTCGATAACAGCAAGATCAGCGATCACTTCGCCATCATCCCGACGCTGCAGGCACCGAAGAACCTGTCGGAGCCGGAGCAGAAGCTGTACGACCTGGTGGTGCGCCGCTTCCTGGCGGTGTTCTTCCCGGCGGCGGAATACCAGGTCACCACGCGCGTGACCGAAGTGGCCGGGCATCACTTCAAGACCGAAGGCAAGGTGCTGGTGAATCCGGGCTGGCTGGTCGTGTACGGCCGTGAAGCGCAGGGCGAGGATGCCAACCTCGTGCCGGTCGCCAAGGACGAGAAGGTCAAGACCGACAAGGTCGAGCCGGTGGGTCTGACCACCAAGCCGCCCGCCCGCTACAACGAAGCGACGCTGCTCTCCGCCATGGAGGGCGCCGGCAAGCTGGTGGACGACGACGCGCTGCGCGAAGCCATGGCCGGCAAGGGCCTGGGCACGCCAGCCACGCGCGCGGCCATCATCGAAGGCCTGCTGGGTGAGAAGTACCTCGTGCGCGAAGGCCGCGAGCTGATCCCGACCGCCAAGGCCTTCCAGTTGATGACGCTGCTGCGCGGCCTGGGCGTGGAAGAACTCACGCAAGCCGAGCTGACTGGCGGCTGGGAGCACAAGCTCTCGCTGATCGAACGCGGGCAGCTGGAGCGTGACGAATTCATGCGCGAGATTGCGCAGATGACGCAGCAGATCGTCAAGCGCGCCAAGGAATACGACAGCGACACCATCCCCGGCGACTACGCGACGCTCTCCACGCCGTGCCCGCAATGCGGCCACGTGGTCAAAGAGAACTACCGCCGCTTCGCCTGCAGCCACTGCGACTTCTCGATCAGCAAGATCCCGGGTGGCCGCCAGTTTGAGCTGGACGAGGTGGAAGAGCTGCTGATCAACAAGACCATCGGCCCGCTGCAAGGCTTCCGCAGCAAGATGGGCCGGCCGTTTGCGGCCATCCTCAAGCTGGCGCAGGAAGACGGCCACTGGAAGATGGAATTCGACTTCGGCCAGAACGATGAGGACGACGGCGAGCCGGTCGACTTCTCCGGCCAGGAGAGCGTCGGCCATTGCCCGAAGTGCAATGGCAGCGTCTACGAGCACGGTTTGAAGTACGTGTGCGAGAACGCCGTGGCGCAGCCCAAGACCTGCGACTTCACCACCGGCAAGATCATCCTGCAGCAGGAGATCAGCCGCGAGCAGTTGGCCAAGCTGCTGACCGAAGGCAAAACGGATCTGCTGACTGGCTTCAAGTCGGCACGCACGGGCCGCAACTTCAAGGCGTTCCTGGTCAAGCAGCCGGACGGCAAGATCGGCTTCGAGTTCGAGCCGCGCGGCGAAGGCAAGGGCAAGCCCGGCGCCAAGACTGCTGCGAAGAAGACAACGGCCGCGGCCAAGACGCCTGCTGCCAAGAAAGCTCCGGCCAAGACCGCAACGAAGACGGCTGCGAAGACGGCTGCCAAAAAAGCCCCGGCACGCAAGAAAGCCGCCGAAGCCGAGACCGACGAGGAAAGCACCAGCGAAACCTGATCACGGTTTCATCGGCACCAAAGCAAACGGGAGGACACTGTCCTCCCGTTTTGTTTTGGCAATGCGGTTTGCGCGCAGTTTGCCGATCAGGCGGCTTCGCTCAAACCTCGGCCGGCCCGCGCCTCGCTGTGCTTGACCTCCATTGCCTGGGCCAGCATGTAGTCGATGAAGGTGCGTACCTTGGTCGGCAGGAACTTGCGACTCGGGTACACCAGCGACAGCGACCGGGCCGGCAGCTTGTACTGCGGCAGCACGCGCACCAGCTTGCCCGACTCCAGATCCGGTCGCGCCATATACGACGACAAGATCGCGATGCCCATGTCGGCCAGCACCGCGCGGTGCATCAGCTCGGCATTGCTCGTCACCAGCGACGGCTGCACCGGCACCGAAATCGACTGGCCGTCGGGCGTGCTCATCTCCCACTCGTGACGCAGTTGCGGGTGCCACATGGCGATCACGCGGTGCTCGGCAATGTCTTCCGCGCGCTGCGGCGTGGAGTGCTGGCGCAGGTAGGCGGGCGTGGCCGCCATCACCATCTCGGCGGAAATCATGCGGCGCGCCACCAGGTGCGAGCCCAGGCCGAGCTCCGACACCATGATGCCGACGTCGCGGCCGTCTTCAACGATGTCGATCGGGCGATCGGACAGCGCCACGTCAAACGTCACCTCGGGGTAGAGCTGCTGGAAGCGCGCCAGCAGTATCGGTAAAACGTGTAGCCCGAACATCACCGGCGCGACGATGCGTAGGCCGCCCACCAGCGCCTGGCTGCGCGAGGTGGCGAGCGATTCTGCCTCGTCGATGTCGAGCAGGATCTGCTGACAGCGCTGCAGGTAGGTTTCGCCCACGTCCGTCAGCGACAGGCTGCGCGTGGTGCGATTGAGCAGGCGCGTGCCAAGGTGCGCCTCCAGATCGGCCACGTAGCGCGTGACCACAGCATTGCTCATCGACAGATGCTGGGCCGCCCGGGCGAAGCTGCCAAGCTCCACCACCTTGGAAAACACCCGCATCGACTGCAAACGATCCATTCCAGCCTCTCACATGATTTGTTGTCAAAAATAGAACAAATCTGTCTTGGCGGCAAATTTTTGATGTTGTCTGCGCAATTTACTGCTCAGGTCGAATCATTGAATGTAAGTACACGCTCATCCTAAGGCGGGCGCGCCATTTACACTTTGCGGGCATCGTTGCCGAGGCTGAGTATCCGCCTTCTCCCTGATTGACGTCACGGCGGATTTGCGTCGAGACTCTATACCGAATGGTAGATTTTTTTGGAATCTGTCTTGCGTGAGATCACATTCGCTGCAGTTGCGGGTGGAACACCGTCTTGCGCAAATCGATACGGCAACCGCAGGGCGGGCTCGTCATACTCGAACGATGGATGCCAAGAAACCTGCCCCGCATGAGCGCCCCGGTACGAGGGCAGCCATCACGGCCAAGGCATTGCCTAGCGATGCCGACCGTCGAGGAGACACCACATGACGATCCAGAACCGCGAACCGGTCGACTATCTGGCGGGCGAAATGCCGCTGCACCGGTATTGCACCCACCATGCACAACAGACGCCGGAGCGCATTGCCCTGCTCTGGTACGGCCGCACAATCTGCTGGCGCGAGCTGGATCAGCTCTCGACACGGCTGGCGGTGCAGTTGCAACGGCTGGGCGTGGCGCGCGGCGACCGCGTGGCGCTGTTCCTGCAGAACTGTCCGCAGGCCATCCTGGCGCATCTGGCCACGGCCAAGCTGGGCGGTATCGTCGTGCCGTGCGGCCCGCTGTCGCGTCAGCATGAGTTGCGCGACCAACTGGCCGATTCCGGCGCAAAGATCCTGGTGGCTGCGGCGGACCTGATGCCGATTGTCGAGGCCGCGCGGCCGGGCACCTTGGTTTCCACTGTCATCACCACGCGCTATGCCGATCTGCAGCCCTCGCAGCCCGCGTGCCGCAAGGCGCTGGCGGTGCCGCCCGAACTGATCGCGGCCGATGCCTTGTCCGCGCCGCCGATCAAGAACAAGCCCGGCGCATCTCAGCTCGACCTGATGCAGTTGCTGGCCGAGCCAGTGGACGTGGCCGAACGCAACGCCGTGACCGCCATCCAGGTCGATCTGGATGAGGTGGCGCTGATGATCTACACCTCGGGCACCACCGGCCGCCCGAAGGGCGCAATGCTCACGCACCGCAATGCGCTGTACAAGACCGCTGTGACGGCGCAGGTGAGCGGCATCCACGCATCCGATGTGCTGCTGGCGGTGGCGCCGCTGTCGCACATCGCCGGCATGCTGATGGGCATGAATGTGATGCTGTATTCCGGTGCGACCACCATCCTGCTCTACCGCTTCGACCCGCTGGCTGTGCTGCAGGCCATCGACCGCTACCGCGTCACGCGCTGGTACAGCATGACGCCGATGAACCTGGCGGTGATGGCGCATCCGGATGCTGGGCAGTACCGCATGGAATCGCTGGTGGCCAATCCGTGCACGAGCTTTGGCGTGACGCTGACCGAGGCGATTGCCGAGCAGTGGCGTGCCTTTGCCGGCCGACAGTGCAGCATCTACGAGGCCGCCTACGGCTTGTCGGAAACCCACACCTGCGATGCCATCACGCCGCCCGACGCGCCACGCTGGGGCTGGCACGGCAAGATCGTCCCGCAGACCGAGGTACGCATCGTCGATCCGCACACCGGCGCCGAGTTGCCGCCCGGCCAGGCCGGCGAGATCACCATCCGCAGCCCCGGGGTGTTCCGCGGCTACTGGCAGCGCGACGAGGCCACGCGCGCCGTGATGCACAACGGCTTTCTGCGCACCGGGGACATCGGTCAGCTCTCGCCTGACGGCTATCTGCAATGGCAGGGCCGTATCAAGGAGATGATCAAGGTGTCCGGCTACAGCGTGTTCCCGGAGGAGGTGGAGTCACTGCTTTCGCGCCACCCGGGCATCCGCCAGGTGGCCGTCACCCCCATCCCCGATCCGGACAAAGGCGAGGTTGTTTGCGCGCATGTGGTGCCGATGCATGGGGTCACGCTCACCGAGGCGGAGCTGATTGCCTGGTCGCGCGACAACATGGCGCCGTACAAGGTGCCGCGCCGCGTGAAGTTCCACGATGCGCTACCCGCCACATCCACCGGCAAGGTACTGCGGCGCTTGCTGCGCGAAGAGGCGCTCGCCGCCTGAGTCGCTGGCCAGAAAGCACAACGGCCGCCTATTCTGGCGGCCGTTTTTGCTAGGTCTGCACGAAGCGCTTCTGTCGGGCGATGCTCATCAGGATACCGATGCCCATGCCCAGTGTGACGAGTGCGGTCCCTCCATAACTGATGAGCGGCAGCGGCACGCCCACCACGGGCAGGATGCCGCTCACCATGCCCATGTTGACGAAGGCGTAGGTGAAGAAGATCAGCGTGATCGACCCCGCCAGCAATCGCCCGAAGAGTGTGCCCGCATTCGCCGCGATAAACAGCCCGCGAATGATCAGCAGCAGGTACAGGAACAGCAGGAAGCCGTTGCCCACCAGCCCGAACTCTTCCGAATAGACCGCGAAGATGAAGTCGGTGTGCTTCTCGGGAATGAACTCCAGGTGGGTTTGCGTGCCCTTGAGCCACCCCTTGCCGCTCACCCCGCCCGAGCCGATGGCGATGATCGACTGGATGGTGTGGAAGCCCTTGCCCAGCGGATCGGTGGTCGGGTCCAGCAGCGTGCACACGCGGTGCTGCTGGTAGTCGTGCAGGATCGGCCAGTTCACACCCGGCGCGCAGATGCGCGACTCGAACGACACCACCAGCGTGATCGCCGTCACCGCAATCACCAGCACCGGCACGATCAGCCGCCACGACAGTCCGGCAAAGTAGATCACGTAGATGCCGGCCGCCAGCACCAGCAGCGCCGTGCCCAAGTCGGGCTGCTTGGCGATCAGGCCCACCGGAATCAGCAGCAGTACGGCCGCGGCCAGGTAGTCGTACCAGTGGACCACGCCCTCGCGCTTCTGGAAGTACCACGCCAGCATGAGCGGCATGGCGATCTTCATGATCTCGGAAGGCTGCACCACCACGCCGATGTTCAGCCACCGCCGCGCGCCCTTGCGGATCAACCCGAATGCCGCCACGCCAATCAATAGCGCCACGCCAACGGTGTACAGCGGCACCGCAAAGCGCATCAACGTCTGCTGCGGCAGGTTGGCGATGATCCACATCAGCACGAATGACAGCAGGATGTTGCGGACCTGATCTTCCACCCGGCCCGGCATGTCGATGGCGGCCGAATACAGTGCGACCAATCCGGTGCCCAGCAGCAGAAACACGATCAGTGCCAGCGGTACGTCAAAGCCGGTGAAGAGCGACTTGATGACGTTGAATATGCGGCGCTTGTCCAGTTTGTCCATGGCGTGATCCTCAAGCGCGAATGTCAGGGCGCGGCCTGCGCGGGTTTGGGCGTCGGCTTCGGTGCCGGCTTGTTGCCAGGCTTCACCTCTTTCCCGCCCTTGGGGCTCGTGGCCGGCGCCGAGGCTGGGGCGGCGGCATTGCCGCGTCCGCGCGGTGGCAATTCAGGCGCGGGCTGCGCATGCGACAGTGCCTGCAGCACCTGGGCGTCCAGCGTGGCCGGGGCGATGGCTTCGGCGCTGGTGCCGGCCTCGCGCAGGGCGGGGGCCACCAAGTCCGGCGACATCGGCGGCGTGGCACGCGTGGCGCCGGCGGCCACCGACGAAGCCGCAGCCACTCCACTGGCGGTGGGCGCCACCACGGCCGAAGCGGCTGCGACCCCCGAAGCCGCTTGCGCGACTGCCTCTGCGGCTGCCTGCGGCGTGGCCGTGGCGCTGGCGATGGTGGCCGTCTTACCGGTCGAGAACACGCTCGGCGTGTCCACTGGCGGTTGCGGTTGAGGCTTCGGCGCGCTGGCGAGCAGTTCGGTCGGCCACTTGCCCGTCAGGTAATAGTCCATGACGGCGCGTGCGATCGGCGCGGCCGACGCGGCACCAAAGCCGGCGTTTTCCACGATCAGGGCCAGCGCGATCTTCGGGTGGTCAGCCGGGGCAAACGCCTCGAACAGCGCGTGGTCGCGCTTGTTCTCGGGCAGCGCGTGGTGGCTGTACTTCTCGTTCTTGCCCAGCGAGTACACCTGCGCCGTCCCCGTCTTGCCTGCCGACACATACTGCGCACCGATGAACGCCTTGGCTGCCGTACCTGCCTGGTTCACGCCCACCATCGCGCGCTTGATCACGTCGATGTTGGCCTGCTTGAGCGGAATCCGGTAGCTCTCGGTCGGCACGGTCAGCGTGCGCGATTTGGACAGCGAATCTTCGACGGCCTTCACCAGGTGAGGCTTCATCACCACGCCGTTGTTGGCCAGCGTCGACACCGCGTGCGCCAACTGCAGGATGGTGAAGTTGTTGTAGCCCTGGCCGATGCCCAGCGAGATGGTTTCACCGTCATACCACTTCTGCTGCTCGGGGCGCTTGTAGGCTTTGCGCTTCCAGTCGGTGGACGGCAGGATGCCGGTGCGCTCGCCCTCGATGTCGATGCCCGTGACCTGCCCGAAGCCGAACGGCTTCATGAAGTCGTGGATGGCATTCACGCCCATGTCGTTGGCGAGCCGGTAGTAGTACGTGTCGCACGACGCCACGATCGAGCGGTACATGTCGACCCAGCCGTGCCCGCCCGGTACGTCATCGCGGAAGGTGTGGTTGCCCAGCGTGAACGAGCCCGGGTCGGCCATGCCCCACTGCGGCGTGCGCTTGCCGAGTTCCAGCGCGCCCAGCGCCATGAACGGCTTGTAGGTCGAGCCCGGCGGATACGTGCCGCGCAGCGGACGGTTCAGCAGCGGCTTGTCGGGCGAGTTGTTCAGCTCGTTCCAGGAGGTGCTGTCGATGCCTTCGACGAACATGTTCGGGTCGAACGTCGGCTTGGAGACGAAGGCGAGGATGTCGCCCGTCTCCGGCTCGATCGCCACCAGCGCGCCACGGCGGTTGCCGAAGAGTTGCTCGGCCAGGCGCTGCAGGTTGATGTCGAGCGACAGGATCAGGTTGTTGCCCGGCGTCGCCTGCGAGGTCGACAGCGTCCGGATTGGCCGCCCGCCCGCACTGACTTCCACCTCTTCGTAGCCGGTCAGGCCGTGCAGCTCGGTCTCGTAGCTTTGCTCGATGCCGACCTTGCCGATGTATTCCGTGCCGCTGTAGTTGTTGGAGTCCTTGCGCGGGTCGTACGCCACGCCGGGCTGGCTGTTGGCATCGCTCATGTTGTCGATGCGGTCCAGGTCACGCTCGGAGATCCGCCCGATGTAGCCGATCACGTGTGACGCTGAATCGCCCAGCGGGTACTGGCGGAACAAGCGCGCATGCACATCCACACCCGGAAAGCGGAAGCGCTGTGCCGAGAAGCGCGCGACTTCCTGATCGGTGAGCTGGCTGCGGATCGGTAGGCTCTCGAAGCTGCGCGCGTCTTCCATCAGGCGCTTGAAGCGGCGGCGGTCGCGCGGCTGGATGTCGATGACCAAGGCGAGCTGGTCGATGGTGTTGTCCAGCGTGTCCTGCAGCTTGGACGGCGTGATCTCCAGCGTGTACGCCGAATAGTTGCGCGCCAGCACCACACCGTTTCGGTCCATGATGATGCCGCGGTTGGGCTCGATGGGCGCGACCGAGATGCGGTTGTCTTCCGCCTTGGCCGAGTACTGCTCGTGCTTGACCTCTTGCAGCCAGAAGAAGCGCGCCAGCAGCAGCCCGAAGCAGATCACCACGAACAGGGCGGCCGCCGCCAGCCGCAGGCGGAAGCGCGACAGCTCCTGTTCGACGTTGCGGATTTCGGTCATGCCGGACTAACAGCTAGGTACATCAGATTGGCCGCGTCTCGTCGACGCTCTCCGGCCGGCGCTGTGGCGCCAGCAGGATGGCATTCGCGAACGGCCAGAGCGCCGCTTCGATCAGTGGCGGCAGAATGACCTGCCAGTCCGGCAGGTGCGCGCCCATCAGCAGGCGGATGACGATCGGCACGGCGTGCGCCAGCACCAGCAGCGGCAGCACATGCAGCGCCTGCGACAGCACCGAGAACCACAGCACGCGCCGGTGGATGGTGATCGCGAAGTAAGACAGCATCGTGTAGGCCATCGCGTGCTCGCCCAGCAGGCGCGCTTCGTGCACGTCCATCAAGAGGCCCAGCAGGAAGGCCACCACCATGCCCACGCGGCGCGGCTGGTGGATGTTCCAGAACACCAGCACCAGTGCCACCAGATCGGGAATCCACTGCATGTGGCCCCACGGCATCAGGTTGAACAGGAATGCCAGCACGAAGCTGAAGGCGATGAAACCGGGGTTGACCGGGCGCAGCAGGTATTGGGGCGAGTTCATGTGGATGCCTCGCTTAGCGTTTGGCCGCTGGATCAGCCGTGTCCAGCGGATTGCCGTCAGCGTCGGTCGGGCGCGGCGGCGGGGTGTTGTCTTCGGCGGCAGGTGCGGGCGCAGGTACGTTGGCTTCGGCGGCAGCGCGCGCGGCCCGGTCCTTCTCTTCGCGGGCGTCGCGGGCAGCGTTCTTGCCCTTGGCGGCCGGTGCGGGCGCCACATCGATCGGCGGCGGGAAGCCCGACTCGTACTTCACAATCAACAGGTGCCGGTTGCTGCGGATGCCAGCCACTGGCTCGCAGATCACGCGCGAGAACGCGGTGTCCGCCTTGCGCTCGATCTGCGCGATGCGCGCCACTGGCAGGCCCGCCGGATACACGCCGTCCAGCCCGGAGGTCACCAGCAGGTCGCCCTGCTGCAGATCGGCCGAGGCAGCCATGAAGCGCAAGTCCAGCGCACCCGGGCGGGCACCGCCAAACGCCACGCTGCGCAGGCCGTTGCGCACGACTTCCACGGGGATCGCCTGATCCTTGTCGGTCAACAGCGTCACCTGCGATTCGAACAGCGACACCCGCGTCACCTGGCCGACCACGCCGCGATCATCAATGACCGGGTAGCCGGCGCGCACGCCGTCCTTCGAGCCACGGTCAATGACGATACGCTGGGTGTAGGGGTCACGCGCTTCGTAGAGGACTTCCGCCCCAATGGTGGGGATGGCGGCGTGCTGTTTCAGGTTGAGCAGCGTGCGCAGGTTGCGGTTCTCGGCTTCGAGCTGTGAGGCACGCAGCGATTGCTGGGCCTGGGCGACGGCCGATTCACGCAGGTTGCGGTTATCGGTGGCGAGCTTGGTGGACGACTGTGTGTAATCCAGCGCGGCACGCACCGTGTCGCGCGGAATCAGCACCAGGCGCTCGACGGGATACAGCACGACCGACACAACCTGCCGGACCACGCCCAGCACCGACATGCGGGCATCGATCACCAGCAGCGCAAGCGCGAGCGCGAGCAAGGCAACCAGCCGCGCGGTGGCGGACGGGCCCTGCTTGAAGAGGGGCGGCGGGGAGTAATCCATGACCCGGACGCTTCAGATGCACACGGCAGGCGCGTAACGAATAACGTCAGCGGCCTGCCGGTAACGGATTAGGTGTGGCGTCGGTGCGGTGCCTGGGCCCGGGGTGGGCGGAGCACGGCGCACCGGCGCGGGACGCATCTCAGCGGCCCGCCACGGCCGCTGGTGCGGCCAGGAAGACAGGCATGGCGAAATGCGCCGGATGCGAGCGGTGCATGATCCCGTTATTCGTACGAGAAGATGCTGCCGAGCTTGTCCATGCGCTCCAGCGCCATGCCCGAGCCGCGCACCACGCAGGTCAGCGGGTCTTCGGCCACCAGCACCGGCAGGCCGGTTTCTTCGGCCAGCAGGCGGTCCAGGTCGCGCAGCAGCGCGCCGCCACCCGTGAGCATCATGCCGCGCTCGGCGATGTCGGCGCCCAGTTCCGGCGGGGTTTGTTCCAGCGCGATCTTCACCGACGACACGATCTGGTTCAGCGGGTCCGTCAGCGCTTCCAGGATTTCGTTGGACGACACCGTGAAGGCGCGCGGAATCCCTTCCGACAGGTTGCGGCCTTTCACTTCCATCTCGCGCACTTCGGAGCCCGGGAAGGCCGAGCCGATTTCCTTCTTGATGGCTTCGGCGGTCTGTTCGCCGATCAGCATGCCGTAGTTGCGGCGGATGTAGTTGACGATGGCCTCGTCGAACTTGTCACCGCCCACGCGCACGCTGCCCTTGTAGACCATGCCGCCCAGCGAGATGATGCCCACCTCGGTGGTGCCGCCGCCAATGTCCACCACCATCGAGCCCGACGGCTCCGACACCGGCAGGCCGGCGCCAATCGCAGCGGCCATCGGCTCTTCAATCAGATAGACCTGGGAAGCACCGGCGCCCAGCGCCGATTCACGGATGGCGCGGCGCTCGACCTGGGTCGAACCGCACGGCACGCAGATGATGATGCGCGGGCTCGGACGCAGCAGCTTGGTGTCGTGCACCATCTTGATGAACTGCTTGAGCATCTGCTCGGTGACGGTGAAGTCGGCGATCACACCGTCTTTCATCGGGCGGATCGCTTCAATATTGCCCGGCACCTTGCCCAGCATCTGCTTGGCTTCCTTGCCGACTGCCTGGATGGTCTTCTTGGCGTTCGGGCCGCCTTCCTGGCGAATGGCCACCACCGACGGCTCGTCGAGGACGATGCCCTTGTCGCGGACGTAGATCAGGGTGTTGGCGGTGCCGAGGTCGATCGCGAGATCGTTGGAGAAATAGCTGCGCAAAAAGCCGAACATCGAATGAATCCTGTTTTCGAGTCATGGGCGGCTCAGCAGCAGAATCTCGGCCAATGGCTACACCGATACGCGGACGTCGCATGGCTACCATACGGTCCGATCCTGCTACTGCGCTCCCGGGAATGTCGCGGGCTCCGTGGTGGTCGGCGGTGGGGTGCCGTGGCACTGGCCATCCTGCCGAGGCTGAGCCGCCCGGAGGGGGCGGTCCCAAGGAACCTTTGATTAAGTGTCGCCAGATGCTGACGGCGGCGTTGCCGGGAGGTTCCCGGCCACTTAATCAGAGGGTCCGTGGCTGCACGAAGTCGCCTGCTGACTTAGAAATTTAGTCGGCAATCATACCTTATAATTCGGGCATTCTGCGGGTATTCGGCGGGCGTTTGCCTCCAATTTTGCGGCAAATCGGCACAACTCGGGCGTAACCTGAGCGAGCCTGGCGCGCAGTAGCCGTCGCTTGGCTGCCACTTGCGCACATTGCCCGCCCGCCTTTACTGATTGCCGCACTCACTGATCCACTCCGATGGCACTCGAACTCTCCGACGTCAAACGTATCGCCAACCTCGCCCGCATTGAAGTCTCCGATGGCGAGGCGGCGCAGACCCTGACCCAGCTCAACCAGTTCTTCACCCTGGTCGAGCAGATGCAGGCCGTGGATACCACCGGCATCGAGCCGATGGCCCACCCGATCGAGCTGATCCAGGCCCCGGCCCAGCGCCTGCGCGAAGATGCCGTCACCGAAGCCAACCGCCGCGCCGACTACCAGCAATGCGCCCCGGCCACCGAGGCCGGCCTGTACCTCGTGCCCAAGGTGATCGAGTAAACGGCGCTACGGCGCTGTGCTTGACCCCACTCCATTCGACGACGCCGGCTGCAGCCGGCAGCCCATCCGAACGTATTCGATGACCGCATCCACGATCAAAGCCCTGTCTGCCCAACTCGCCGCCAAGGAGGTTTCGGCGGTGGAACTGGCGCGCCATTACCTCGCGCGCATTGACGCCGGGGCACACCTCAACGCCTTCACCCATGTCGATGCCGAGGCCACGCTCGCGCAGGCGCAGGCCGCCGACGCACGCATCGCTGCCGGCAATGCGGCGCCGCTGACTGGCGTGCCGATCGCGCACAAGGACGTGTTCGTCACGCGCGGCTGGCGCGCCACGGCCGGCTCCAAGATGCTGGGCGACTACGTCAGCCCGTTTGACGCTACCGTGGTGGAGCGCCTGGGCGCCGCCGGCATGGTGACGCTGGGCAAGACCAACATGGACGAGTTTGCGATGGGCTCGTCCAACGAAAACTCGGCCTTTGGCGCGGTCAAGAACCCGTGGAACGTCGACTACGTGCCGGGCGGCTCGTCGGGTGGCTCGGCGGCGGCCGTGGCGGCCGATCTGGCGCCGGCGGCAACCGGCACAGACACCGGCGGCTCGATCCGCCAGCCGGCATCGTTCTCGGGCATCACCGGCATCAAGCCGACGTATGGGCGCGTGTCGCGCTACGGCATGATCGCCTTCGCCTCGTCGCTGGACCAGGGTGGCCCGATGGCGCGTACGGCCGAAGATTGCGCGCTGCTGCTGTCCGCCATGGCCGGCTTTGACCCGCGTGATTCCACCAGCCTGGAACCCGGCCGTGGCGGTGACGTGGAAGACTTCACCCGCCTGCTGGGCCAGCCGCTGCAAGGCGCCGCGGGTGGTGCCAATGCGGCCCGCCCGCTGGCCGGCCTGCGCATCGGCCTGCCCAAGGAATACTTTGGCGAAGGCCTGGCCGACGACGTGCGCGCCACCGTGCGTGCCGCGCTGGCCGAGCTGGAAAAGCTCGGTGCCACGCTGGTCGACATCAGTCTGCCCAAGACCGAGCTGTCGATCCCGACGTACTACGTGATCGCCCCGGCCGAGGCGTCGTCCAACCTGTCGCGCTTTGATGGCGTGCGCTACGGCCACCGTGCGGCTGAGTATCGCGATCTGGCCGACATGTACCGCAAGTCCCGCGCCGAAGGTTTCGGCTGGGAGGTCAAGCGCCGCATCCTGGTCGGCGCCTATGTGCTGTCGCACGGCTACTACGACGCGTACTACCTGCAGGCGCAGAAGATCCGCCGCATCATCGCGCAGGATTTCCAGAACGCCTTCCAGCAATGCGACGTGATCATGGGCCCCGTGGCGCCGACCGTTGCGTGGAAATTGGGTGAGAAGAGCGACGATCCGGTGCAGATGTACCTGGAGGACATCTTCACGCTGTCGACCAGCCTGGCAGGTCTGCCGGGCATGAGTGTGCCCGCCGGTTTTGGCGCAAACGGTCTCCCGGTTGGCTTGCAGATCATTGGCAACTATTTTGAAGAGGCACGCATGCTGCAGATCGCGCATGCGTTCCAGCAGGCGACCGATTGGCACGCACGCCAACCGGCAGCCTGACGACGATCACAAGCGCCCGGACCACCGCTGCACCGCAGGGGGCCCCATGACCCGCGCAGCGGCGAGGCGCACGTCCGTGAATGCAGGCTGTCGCCGACACCACGAAGGCAAAATGAACGCAATCCGCTCGGAGGCGATCGCAATGAACCCCCGCATCCGCAACGCACTCGGGCTGGCGCTTGCCGCCGTCCTGCTGGCGGCCTGCGTGCCGATTCCGTTGCCATCGCTGCCGGGCATTCCCGGTTTTGGTCGCCCGTCTGGGCCGCCGCCGATTGCCGATCGCACCATCAGCGTCAACGGCTACTGCAGCCAGACCGAGGAAGACGGCTTCCGCGAGCAGGCAACCCTGACCGTGGACAACAACAACGTCAGTGCGTTGCAGTGGCAGTTGTGGGTTGGCCGTCGCGGTTCGTGCCAGTTTGATCTGTCGACCTTCCAGCAGACCAAACGCCGCCCGAGCATCGAACTGCGCGAGCGCAATGGCAGTTGCACGCTGATGGTCTGGCAGGACCCGCGCCGCGTGACGCTGGCCCACGCCAACTGCGAAGCGCATTGCACGCCCGGCATCTACGAAGAAGCCTGGCCGGTGATGTTCGACCCGCAAACGGGCCAGTGCGCCCGCAATGCCCGGTAATGCGCCCGGTGATGCGCGCATCGCTTCGGGTGGTGGCCGTGTTGGCGGGCGCCCTGCTGGCGCTGCACGCGCTCGCCCAGCCGACGCCCGACGCGGAAGGCGCTCTGCCGGACATGCCGGCCGCGCGTGCGCCGTCGGCCGCGGAGCTGGGGGTGCAAACAGTGGAGATTCCGCGCGCGGTCATGAAGGACGCAGAAGACGCGCCGCAGACGCTGACCGCGTACTGGGTCAAACCCGGGATCACGCCTGCGGGCAAGGCGCCAGCGGCCGGTTTGCCGGTGGTGATCGCGCTGCACGGCTGCAGCGGTTTGTACACGCAGGCCGGTACGGATGCGAAGGTGCTGGGTACGCGCTATCGCGGCTATGCGCAGTGGCTGGGCGCGCGTGGTTACGCGGTGGTGTTGCCCGACAGTTTTGGCCCGCGCGGCAAACCGCACGGCATCTGTACCGAGCGGTTTGCGGCACGCGATATCAACGGTGCCGTGCGTCGCGCAGACATTCTGGCGACGATGCGCTGGGTAGCCGCACAGCCCGGCGTGGATGCGCGCCGCATCGTGCTGCTGGGCTGGTCCAACGGTGCGCAGGCGGTGCTGGAAACCGTGGACGCGAGCCTCGCCTGGCCCGCCGACACGCCGGCCGTGGAGCGCGCCGTGGCGTTTTACCCGGGCTGTGCCGCTGCACTGCAGCGTGCGAAGTACCAGTTGAACGCGCCGTTGCTGCTGCTGGCCGGCGGCAATGACGATTGGACACCCGCCGACCGATGCCAGTCCTTGCAGACCGCGGTGCTGGCCCGCCAGCCGCAGGCGCGCTTCGAGCTGGAGACGTTTGGCGGGGCCTATCATGGCTTTGATGGCACGGCACCGGTTACGGAGCGCAGCGGCATCCCGAATGGGCGGCGTCACGGCACGGTCACCGTGGGTGGGGATCCGGCGGCACGCGAGGCTGCTTTCGCGAAGCTCGCCGCCTGGCTGGATGCGCCGCACCCCTGATCGCACCGAGCAGAAATACACGCAACACCTCAACATTCACACCACAACAATCGACAGGACACACGCAACATGCAATGGGAAGTGGTGATCGGCCTCGAGACGCACACGCAGCTCTCGACGGTCTCGAAGATTTTCTCCGGCGCCTCCACCGCATTTGGTGCTGAGCCCAACACGCAGGCCGCGCCGGTGGATCTGGCGCTGCCGGGCGTGCTGCCGGTGCTGAACAAGGGCGCCGTTGAGCGCGCCATTACGTTCGGCCTGGCCATCGGCGCCAAGATCGCGCCCAAGAGCATCTTTGCGCGCAAGAATTACTTCTACCCCGATCTGCCCAAGGGCTACCAGATCAGCCAGTACGAGATCCCGGTGGTGCAGGGCGGCACGCTGACCATCCAGGTGGAAGGCAAGAACGGCCAGCCCGGGTATGAGAAGACCGTGCAACTGACGCGTGCCCACCTGGAAGAAGACGCCGGCAAATCACTGCACGAAGACTTCGCGGGCATGACCGGCATCGACCTGAACCGCGCCGGCACACCGCTCTTGGAAATCGTGACCGAGCCCGACATGCGCAGCGCTGCGGAAGCCGTGGCCTACGCCAAGGCCCTGCACGCGCTGGTGATGTGGCTGGGCATCTGCGACGGCAACATGCAGGAAGGTAGCTTCCGCTGCGATGCAAACGTGTCCGTGCGTCCGGGCCCGGACGCGCCGTTCGGCACGCGCTGCGAGATCAAGAACCTGAACTCGTTCCGTTTCCTGGAAGAGGCGATCAACTACGAAGTGCGCCGCCAGATCGAGCTGATCGAAGACGGCGGCACCGTGGTGCAGGAAACCCGCCTGTACGATCCGGACCGCAAGGAAACGCGCTCGATGCGCAGCAAGGAAGACGCGCAGGATTACCGCTACTTCCCCGACCCCGATCTGCTGCCGCTGGTGATTGGCGACGACTGGGTCGAGCGCGTGCGCGCCTCGCTGCCCGAGTTGCCGGCCGCGATGGCTGCGCGCTTTGAATCGGCCTATGGCCTGCCGAAGTACGACGCCAGCATCCTGACCGCCACCAAGGCGACCGCCGCGTACTTCGAAGCCGTCGTGGCGGATGCCGGCGCTGCCAACGCCAAGGCGGCCGCCAACTGGATCATGGGCGAGCTGGCCTCGAACCTGAACCGTGCGGATCTGGAAATCGACGCTGCGCCAGTCAAGCCTGCGCAACTGGCCAAGCTGCTCGCCCGCATTGCCGACGGCACGATCAGCAACAACACCGCCAAGAAGGACGTCTTCCCCGCCATGTGGGCTGGCGAGCACGCAGGGGACGCCGACGCGATCATCGAGGCAAAGGACCTCAAGCAGACGTCCGACTCTGGCGAGCTGGAGAAGATCATCGACGATGTGTTGGCGGCCAACGCCAAGTCGGTTGAGGAATTCCGCGCGGGCAAGGAGAAGGCGTTCAACGCGCTGGTCGGCCAGGCCATGAAGGCCACGCGCGGCAAGGCCAACCCCGCACAAGTGAACGATCTGCTGAAGAAGAAACTGGGCGCAGCCTGATGAGCACCTCCACGATGAACGCACAAGACGTCGCCAACTACCTGCAAGCGCACCCGGCCTTCTTTGAAGAGCACGCGGAATTGCTGGCCGCCATTCAACTGACGAGCCCGCACAGCCACCGTGCCGTGTCGCTGCAGGAGCGCCAGATGGAAATCCTGCGCGACAAGAACAAGCACCTCGAACTCAAGCTGTCGGACCTGATGCGCCACGGCAACGAGAACGACCGCACGCAGCAGCGCGTGCACGCGTGGACGACGCGCCTGCTGGGCGAGGCCGACACGCACGCGCTGCCGTACGCCGTGCAGGATGGTCTGCGCGAGATTTTCGAAGTGCCGGCCGTGGCACTGCGCGTCTGGCAGGTGGGCGAAGAGTTCGCGCACTTGGAAGTCGCGCAAGGCGTGAGCGAGGAAGTGCGCCTGTTCGCGGCTGGCTTGCGCGCGCCGTACTGTGGCGCCAATGCCGGCTTCGAAGCCGCCGGCTGGCTGGAGACCGCTGAGACGATCGAGTCGGTCGCCATCGTTACGCTGCGCGTGCCTGTACGTGGTGATGCCGATCAGGCGGCAGCGCCCGCCTTCGGCCTGCTGGTGCTGGGCTCCCCCGATGCGCGTCGCTTCCACGACGGCATGGGC
This sequence comes from Ralstonia insidiosa, assembly GCF_008801405.1. Taxonomy (NCBI): domain Bacteria; kingdom Pseudomonadati; phylum Pseudomonadota; class Betaproteobacteria; order Burkholderiales; family Burkholderiaceae; genus Ralstonia; species Ralstonia insidiosa. The sequence goes on from NZ_VZPV01000001.1 coordinate 513,848, forward strand.
ACGACCTACCTCGCGCAGATCGGCGAACTCGCTGCCGCCACGCTCAACCGCCTGCGCGACTGAGCGCACGCCCCGCATGCCGCAATCTGCCCATCACGCGAGTGACGACGATGCGCGCGACGCACCCGCGCCGCCGCATCCGCAGATTGCAGCCTATCTCGATGCGTTGAAGTTCGAGCGGCAACTCTCGCCGCACACGCTGGCAAGCTACGGCCATGAGTTGGCCGTACTGCAGCGATTGGGTGCGCAGCTCGCGGCCGGTATCGATCTCACACAACTCCAGACGCACCACATCCGCCGCATGATGGCGCAACTGCACGGCAGCGGTCTGTCGGGCCGCAGCATTGCGCGGGCGTTGTCGGCGTGGCGTGGCTGGTACAAGTGGATGGCGCTGCGTGATGCGGCGGTGACGGCCAACCCTGTCGACGGCGTGCGTGCGCCCAAGAGCCCGAAGCGGTTACCGAAAGCCCTGTCCGTCGAACACGCCGTCGCGCTGATGGAGCAACTGCCTGGCGACGACGCAGAGACGATCCGCGATCGCGCCGTCAACGAGCTGTTCTATTCGTGCGGGCTGCGCCTCTCGGAACTGGTCAGCCTGGATCTGCGCCACGTGAAGGCCGGCGAGTATGAGTCCGCCAGTTGGTTGGACCTCGACGCACGCGAGGTGATGGTGCTTGGCAAGGGTAGCAAGCGCCGCACCGTGCCGGTCGGCTCCAAGGCTGCCGAAGCGCTGTCCGCGTGGCTGGCGGTGCGCGAGCAACTGGCCAGGCCTGCGCAGCTTGATACGGCGCCGGAGGATGCGTACGCGCTGTTCCTGTCGCCGCGCGGCAAGCGCCTTGCACAGCGGCAGATTCAACTGCGCATGAAGCGCAACGCCATCGAGGCTGGTGTCCCGGCGGATGTGCACCCGCACGTGCTGCGGCACTCGTTTGCCACGCATATGCTGCAATCGTCCGGTGACTTGCGCGCCGTGCAGGAACTGCTCGGGCACGCCAGCATCGCCAGCACGCAGGTTTATACTTCGCTCGATTTTCAGCACCTGGCCAAGATCTACGATCAGGCGCATCCCCGCGCGAAGAAGAAGTAACGCGCCGCCCTGATTCCGCAGTCCCTGTACAGGGGCGCACTCATTTCCCAGTCGTATGCAAACCCTGATTCTCAAGCCCGGCAAGGAGCGCTCGCTGCTGCGCCGGCACCCGTGGATTTTCGCCAACGCCATCGACCGCATGGAAGGCCGCCCGCCGGCCTCCGGCGCCACCGTGGTCGTGCGTGCCGCCAATGGCCAGTTCCTGGCGCGCGCCGCGTTCAGCCCGGTCTCGCAGATCCGCGCCCGCGTGTGGTCGTTCGATGAGGCGGAGCCCATCGATCACGCGTTCTTCAAGCGCCGCATCGCCACCGCCGTGGCGTACCGTCGTACATGGGTGCACGACACTGATGCCGTGCGCCTCATCATGGGCGAGGCCGATGGCCTGCCCGGCCTGATCGTCGACCAGTACGGCACGGGTGAAACGGGGCAACTCGTCTGCCAGTTCAGCGCCGCCGGCGTGGAGCACTGGAAGGACGCCATCGTCGCTGCGCTCATCAAGGAGACCGGCTGCCCGAACGTGTACGAGCGCTCCGACGTGAGCGTGCGAGAGCGCGAAGGCTTGGAGCAGATGACCGGCGTGCTGGCCGGCGCCGAACCGCCAGAAGACCTCTCCGCCACCGAGCACGGCGTGCGCTACTACGTGGATGTGCGCGAGGGCCACAAGACCGGCTTCTACGTCGATCAGCGCGACAACCGTGCGCTCGTCGGCGCGCTGGCGAAAGACCGCGACGTGCTCAACTGCTTCTGCTATACCGGTGGATTCTCGCTGGCAGCGCTCAAGGGTGGCGCGAAGTCTGTCGTGTCGATCGACTCGTCGGGCGAGGCACTGGCGGTGGCTGAGCGCAATGTTGCCCTCAACGGCTTCGATCCGGCGCGCGCCGAGTGGCTCGATGCGGATGTCTTCAAGTCGTTGCGCAACTTCCGCGCGGAAGGCCGCCAGTTCGACCTGATCGTGCTGGACCCGCCCAAGTTTGCGGCGTCGGCCCAGCAGGTCGATCGTGCGGCGCGGGCGTACAAGGAGATCAACCTGGTCGGCATGCAGTTGCTGCGCCCGGGCGGTCTGCTGTTCACGTACTCCTGCTCAGGCGCGATCGATGCGGACCTGTTCCAGAAGATCGTGGCCGGTGCGGCGGCCGATGCCAAGGTGACGGCGCGCATTCAGCGCCGGCTGGCCGGTGGCGTGGATCACCCGCTGCTGACGAGCTTTCCGGAAGGCGAATACCTCAAGGGTTTGCTGCTGCAGATCGGCTAGCAATTTGTCGCAATTTTTGGCTTGTCCCGGCAAGCCGCCATTGCGAAGATGCGGCCCTTCGTTTTCCGCATCACGTTGATGGCATCCAACGCAGCACATCATGCGACGGGTTGGGCGGCAGGTTTGATCGCCGCCACCTTTGTCGCACAGGCTTCCCACACTTCCCTCGAACACCTCGCAAGCATCCTGGCATTTTGCGCCGCGGTTGCCGGCAGCACGGCGCCTGACTGGATGGAGGTCGCCTGGTGGACCCGCGCCCGCCGGCTCTGGATCACGCACCGTACCGCCACGCACTGGGGCATCGGCTGGGTTGCAGCACTGGTGCTGTCTTACCAAGCGCTGAGCCATGATCACCTGTGGGCGCCGCTGCTGTTCGGCTTTGCCTGCGGCGGACTGATGCACTTGCTGGCCGATTGGCCCAATCCGCTGGGCGTGCCCTGGATCTGGGGGCGCCATTCCCTGAACCTCTGGAAGAGCGGGCGCTGCGACCTGATTGTGGTGATGCTGGCGTGGGCGGCGGCATGCTGGGTGGTGCGGCCGCTGTGGGAGACGACGGCATCGCGGGTGCTCGCCTGGTTTGCCCATCTGGTGCGCTGAGGCGGCCTTGGCCGACCTGGCGCACACGTTGTGCCGGCAATGACTGATGGAACCCGGACGCACGAACGACTAAGTTGGAACCGCCGGACGACATCGTCCGAATCCAACTCCGTTTGCGCAACCCTTGCGCAAACGCCCTCACCGGGAGTCGTCGATGACACTGGATGTGACCCGCCAGGACCCTCGCTACAACACGCTCAAGCACGGCTTCAACCTGCGCTGGCCGGCGACGGAGGCTCAGGCCGCCGGCCGCATCGCCCTTGTTGAAAAGCCCGACGACGTGGTGCCCGCCATCCAGCGCATCGTCAATGCGGGCCAGCGCCCGACGGTGCGCAGCGGCGGACATTGCTACGAAGATTTCGTCTCCAACAACCCCGACGGCACGATCGTCGACCTGAGCCTGCTCGACTCGCCCGATGTACGTGCCGACGGCTCGGTGCACATTCCCGCCGGCACGCAGAACTGGAACGGCTACCTCGAGCTCTACAAGCGCCACAACGTCACGCTGCCCGGCGGCTCGTGCTATTCGGTGGGCGCGGGCGGGCACATCTGCGGGGGCGGTTACGGGCTGTTGTCGCGGCTGCAGGGGCTGACGGTGGACTGGTTGTCCGCCCTGGACATCGTCACCGTGGACAAGGATGGCAAGGCGGCCGCCCGCACCGTTGATGCCACGCGCGATCCCGAGCTCTTTCGTGCATGCCGCGGCGCGGGCGGCGGCACCTTTGGTGTCATCACCGGCTACACGTTCGCCAAGCTGCCCCAGGCGCCGCAGGAGGTGGCGCTTGCCACCGTCGCCTTCGACTGGGCCAGCATGACGCCCCAGCGCTTTGCCGAATTGCTGCGCATCTACGGTGAATACTGGGAGACGCGCGGCAAGGACCCCGACACCTGGGGCATGTTCTCGCTGCTCAAGCTCACGCACAAATCGGCCGGACAGATCGTGCTGCTCACGCAGTTCTGCAACCCCGATGGCACGTGCCGCGATCTTTCCGTGCTCAACGATTTTCTCGATCGCTTCCAGGCCTGCGCGCCCACGTCCGTGAAGAGTCATCCGCCCGGCTATGGCCCCGCGCACAAGCCGGGCATGGGGCAACTGCTCTGCTCCAAGCCGCACACCATCGTGCAGTACGACTGGTTGACCGCCACGCAGTACCTGAACGGCTCGGGCGCCAACCAGCGCGGCAAGTACAAGTCCGCTTACATGAAGCGCGGCTTCACGGCGCGCGAGGCGCAGCGCATCTACACGCACCTCACGCGTACCATCCCGGGCGTGGACTTGAGCCAATCGCTGCTACAGGTGGATTCCTACGGCGGCGCCGTCAACAAGACCGAGCGCATCGCCGATACCGCCGTGCCGCAGCGCGCTTCCATCATGAAGCTGCAGTACCAGACGTACTGGACATCCGCTGCCGACGACGCCGGCCACCTGCGCTGGATCAGCGATTTCTACCGCGATGTCTACGGTGCTCCTGACGTGCCCGCGCCGCACAGCGGCACACCCTACCCCGGCGACCGGTACGAGGGCTGCTACATCAACTACCCAGACGTCGACATGCTCGCCTACCCGTTCTGGCCGCAGCTCTATTACGGCGATGGCGATCTCTATGCGTTCCTGCAACGCGTCAAGCGCCGTTATGATCCGAACAACATCTTCCACCACGCGATGTCCGTGCGTGCGTGAGGAGGAGCCTATCCATGACCAATCGCCCTAACCGCAATTCGCCAAATCGTCGAACCTTCATGCAGTGGACCGGTAGCCTGCCCTTGATGGGCGCTCTTCCCAAAACCGCGATGGCCCAGGCGAGTGAGCAGCCTGCCGCCTCCGGTGCACAACCCGCCGGCGCCGCGCGCCCGCCGCGCTTTGCCTACGTCGGCACCTACACATTCAACGCACCAGGTGGTACCGCCGGTGGCCCGCCCGCACGTGGCATCTACGTGCTCGCCCCGCGCGGCGATGCGTGGACGCAGGTGCAGGTGGTCGAAAGCGCCAACCCGTCGTTCCTGGCGGTGCACCCGAATCAGCGCTTCCTGTACGCGATCAACGAGCTCGAGGTCTACGAGGGCCGCCCCAACGGCAGCGCCGAGGCCTACGCCATCGACCCGCACGACGGCAAGCTGACGCTGCTCAACCGGCAGCCCCTGTCGCTGTCGGGCACGAACCCGGCGCACGTGGTGGTGTCGCCGGACGGGCGCTATCTGGCGGTTTCGATCTATAGCGGCGGTGCGTACAACCTCCTGCCGATCGGCGCGGACGGCAAGCTGGGCGACGTGTCGGGCATCTTCAAGGACACCGGTGCCGGCCCACGCCCTGAACAGGAGGCGCCACATGCGCACATGATGCTGTTCGATCCGGCGGGCAAGCACGTGATCGGCACCGACCTGGGCACCGACCGCATCAACGTGTTCGCCATCGAGGGCGGCAAGCTGGCGCCGCGCGACCGGGCGCAACTCAAGCCCGGCAGCGGCCCGCGCCATCTGGCGCTGCATCCACAGGGCAAGCTGCTCTACGTCATCAACGAGCTGGACGGCACGGTCGCCTGCCACGGTTATGACGCGGACACCGGCCGCGTACTGGAGGAGCGCCAGCGCATCTCCACCACCCCCGCCGACTACACCGGCCAGAAGAGCGGCGCCGAGGTGCTGCTGCACCCGTCCGGGCGCTTCCTGTATGCCAGCAATCGCAAGCTGAAGTCGGATCACCCGCTGGCCGACAGTGTGGCCGCCTTCAGTATCGACACCTCGGGCAAGCTCACCGCCAGCCAGTACTGGAGCGAGGGCCTGCACTTCCCGCGTGCGATGACGATGGCAGCCGACGGCAACCACCTCTACGCACTCAGCCAGAAGGGCGACACGATCCTGCGGCTGCGCATTGACCCGCAGACCGGCAAGCTGGATCAGCCCGTGGTGGTGGCCAAGGTGCCGACGCCGGTGTGCCTGGTGTTGGCCACCTGACACGCTGAAAAACCCTGGGCGGTGCAAGGCCGCCCAGTTGCAACTCAATTGCAGCACCCCTCCGGCCGTGGGACAATCCCGCGCATGAACACCCCGGCCCCGCGAGACGATCTCGCCACATCACAACCTGATTCGCCTGATGCGGCTGCCCGCACACGCCTGCGCAGCCTGGGCAGCCGCGTGACCGAGCCGCGCGTGCGCGTACTGGCCGTGCTGATGCAGGGCGACGAGCCGCTCTCGCACCAGGCGGTGTGCGACGCGCTGCCGGACGACGCGGGCATCGACCGCGTGACGGTCTACCGCGTGCTCGACTGGCTGGTGGCCGGCGGCATCGTCCACAAGACGGCCGGCGCCGATCGCGTCTTCCGCTTCAGCCTGGCCGAGCACGACGCCGCGCGTGAAGCCGCGCACCGTTCGCACAGCCATTTCCACTGCACGCAATGCGGGCGCGACTTCTGCCTGGAAACGGCGGAACCGCCGGCCATGCCGAAGGCCGCCCTGCCCGCCGGTTTCGCGGCCGACCACGCTGAACTCACCATCAAGGGCTGCTGCGCCGACTGCGCGCATCCAGCCGCCCATCACCAGACAGGAAACGCCTCATGTCCAAAATGATCCCGGTCACCATCCTGACGGGCTTTCTCGGTAGCGGTAAGACCACGCTGCTCAAGCGCATCCTGACCGAGCAGCACGGCATGAAGATTGCCGTGATCGAAAACGAGTTCGGTGAAGAGAACATCGACAACGACATCCTCGTGCAGGACGGCAACGAGCAGATCGTGCAGATGAGCAACGGTTGCATCTGCTGCACCATCCGTGGCGACCTTGTGGCGGGCCTGTCCGACCTGCTCACGCGCCACGACAACGGCCAGATCCAGTTCGACCGCGTGGTCATCGAGACCACCGGCGTGGCCAACCCCGGCCCCGTCGCGCAGACCTTCTTCATGGACGACGAGATCGCCAGCCGCTACCTGCTGGACGCCGTCATCACGCTGGTCGACGCCAAGCACGGCAACATGCAACTCGACAAGCAGGAAGAGGCGCAACGCCAAGTGGGCTTTGCTGATGCCATCTTCATCACCAAGAGCGATCTGGTGCCGGCTGAGGACGTGGACGCGCTGCGCCACCGCCTGCTGCACATGAACCCGCGCGCCCCGATCCGCACCGCCAATTTTGGCGACACGCCGATCGACACCATCTTCGATCTGCGCGGCTTCAACCTGAACGCCAAGCTGGAGATCGACCCGGACTTCCTGCGCGAAGATGATCATGACCATAACCACGATCATGATCACGACCATGCCTGCTCGGCCGACTGTGACCACGGTCATGACCATGACCACCATCACGGTCACCACCATCACCACGGCCACGCGCACCACACGGATCGCATCGCCTCGTTCGTCTTCCGTAGCGACCGCCCGTTCAACTACGCCAAACTGGAGGAATTCCTCTCGGGCGTGCTGAACATCTACGGCGAGAAGCTGCTGCGCTACAAGGGCGTGCTCTATATGGAAGGTGTCGACCGCAAGGTGGTGTTCCAGGGCGTGCACCAGCTCATGGGCAGCGACGTGGGCGGCAAGTGGGATGGTGAAAAGCCCAGCAATCGCATGGTTTTCATCGGGGTGGATCTGCCGCGCGAAACAATTTTGAAAGGATTGGAGAACTGTCTGGCCTAGGGCTTGTTTCCCTCGGGCCGCTTTCCCCCCTCCTTTTGGGTGGCCTTGTCCGGCGCTTTCAGGCAGAATCCGGGCCGTATTTTCTGTCCGTGTTTCTCCGATAGTTCGGGTAAGATCGTTCGGCTACAATAAGTCGATTCAGTGCACGTCGTCCCAGGCACGTCCGGTAGGAGGAGCAGGCGATGGTGACCAAGAACAAGGATGGACGCGGCGCCAACGGCGGCGCCCTGCGGTCCAATACGGAGTCGGCTGCAGCCCAGGCTGCGCCAGCCACCCGAAAAAAAGCGGCAGGGGGCGCCGCTGCGGGCAAGGCAACAGGAGGCGCGCGGGGCGGCAAGTCCGCCGCTAGCCAGAACGAGTCCAACGCATCCCCGCGCAAGGACGACGCGACAGCCGACACGGCGCGCGATTTACCAGGATCATCCGCAGCAACCATGAGCAGCAAGAAACTACTCACCGAAGCCGAAATCCTGAAGATGGGCGAAAAGGATTACATGAACGAGGCGCAGCTCGCCTTCTTCAAGGACCGGCTCGAACAAATGAAGGCTGACATTGAGAAGAATGCCAGCCAAACCGTCAACGAGCTGCGCGAGACCGTGGTCGTGCCGGACCCGGCCGACCGCGCGACCATCGAGGAAGAGCACGCGCTGGAATTGCGCACGCGTGACCGCGAGCGCAAGCTGCTCAAGAAGGTGGAGCAGTCGATCGCCCGCATCGAGAAGGGCGACTACGGCTACTGCGACGAAACCGGCGAGCCGATCGGCATTCCGCGCTTGCTTGCACGCCCCACCGCCAACCTGTCGCTGGAGGCGCAGGAGCGCCGCGAAAAGCGTCAGAAGTTGATGGGTGACTGACGCGCGCGTCGCACTCGGTTGACGCATTCGTTTGAATCTTGCAGCCCGGTCACCCACCGGGCTGTTTGCTTTTTTTAGCCACAAACTAGGGCCACGATCATGTCCCGTCCGCTTCCCGTTACCGTGTTGTCCGGCTTTCTGGGCGCCGGCAAGACTACGCTGCTCAACCATGTGCTCGCCAACCGCGAGGGCAAGCGCGTGGCCGTGATCGTCAATGACCTGTCGGACGTCAACATCGACGCGCAGCTCGTGGGCGACGGCACGGCCACCAGCGCCCAGCTTTCGCGTACCGACGAGCGCATGGTGGAGCTGTCCAACGGCTGCATCTGCTGCACGCTGCGCGAAGACCTGCTCGACGAGATCGCGCGTCTGGCTCGCGAAGACCGCTTCGACTACCTGCTCATCGAATCGACGGGCGTGGCCGAGCCGTTGCCGATCGCCGAGACCTTCACGTTTGAAGACGCCGAGGGCGACGTGCTGTCCGACCTCGCACGCCTGGACACCATGGTCACGGTGGTCGACGCCCAGCACTTCCTGGCTGACTACGATGCTGCCGATTTCCTGGCAGACCGCGGTCAGGCTCGGGACGAAGACGACGACCGCACCGTGGTTGACCTGCTGATCGAACAGGTCGAGTTTTGCGACGTGATCGTGCTCAACAAGGTCGACCTGGTGAGCGAGGCCGAGCGCGCGCGTCTGGCGGGCATCCTGCATTCGCTGAACCCGCGTGCGCGCATCGTGCCGACGTCGTTCGGCAAGGTGCCGCTGGACGAAATTCTGAATACGCACCGCTTCGATTTCGATGCGGCATCCGCCGCCCCCGCCTGGCTGGCCGAACTGCGCGGCGAACACGTGCCCGAGACGGAAGCGCTCGGCATCCGCAGCTTCGTCTATCGCCGCCGCGTGCCGTTTCACCCGCAGCGCCTGTGGGACCTGATGCACACCGAGTGGCTGCGCAGTCCGGACGGTGGCGGCCGCGTGCTGCGCTCGAAGGGGTATTTCTGGTTGGCGTCGCGCATGGACACTGCCGGGAGCTGGGGCCAGGCTGGCGGCGTGATGCGCCACGGTGGCGCCGGCGCATGGTGGGCGGCGGTGGATCAAGCTGAATGGCCCGATGAGGACGAGGCCCGCGCCGACATCATCGACAAGCTGCACGACAACGGTGCGCCTGCGCCGTGGGGCGACCGCCGTCAGGAGCTCGTCTTCATCGGCACCGATCTGGACGAGGCCGCACTCGTCGCGCAGCTCGATACGTGCCTGCTGACCGATGCGGAACTGGCCGCCGGCCCTGCAGCATGGGCCGTGCTGCCCGATCCCTTCCCCGCCTGGGCCTTCGATGATCACGACGACTTGGATGACGACGAAGACCACGATCACCAGCATGGTGACGACTGCGATTGCGGGCACCACCACTGAGCATGCACACCCCCTGCTTCACCGACGTTGACACCGGCGTCATCCGGTCCTGACAATCCCCGAACGTTTTGCGAATGTATTGATTGAGTAACGAGCTATCGGGGAGTCGTCATGCCGGTTCTGCGTTTGCTGCGTGCCGCGGGTTTGGTCGCTGCGCTGTCTCTCACTACCGCCGCACCGCTTGCCGTGCAGGCTGCGCCGCCCAACGCGCTGGTGGTTGGCCTGTCGGGCGACATCACCTCGCTCGATCCACATTTCCATAACGTCACGCCCAACGATAACGTTGCCGAGCACATGTTCGAGACGTTGATCGCCAAGGACGAGAGGATGCGTATGAAGCCCGGCCTCGCCACCTCGTGGAAGGCCGTGAGCGACACGGTGTGGGAGATCAAGCTGCGCCCCGGCGTGCATTTCCATGACGGCAGCGAGTTCACCTCGGCCGACGTCGTCTACTCGCTGGCGCGCCCGGCCACCATCAAGAACAGCCCGTCGCCATTCACGATCTACACGCGCGGCTTCAAGGAGGTGACGGCGGTCGACAAGCTGACCGTGCGCATCACCACCAACGGGCCGTATCCGCTTGTGCCGAACGATCTGTCGACCATCTACATCGTGTCGAAGAAGGCGGCCGAGAAAGCTGGCCCAGAAGATTTCAACAACGGCCGCGCGCTGATCGGCACAGGGCCGTACAAGTTTGTCTCGTTCGCCAAGGGCGATCGTGTGGAGCTGACGCGCTTCGATGGCTACTGGGGCAAGAAGCCGCAATGGGAGCGCGTGACGCTGCGCATCATGACGGCCGATCCGTCGCGCGTGGCGGCACTGCTGGCCGGCGATGTGCAGGTGATCGAAAACGTGCCGACCTCCGACATCAAGAAGCTGTCGAGCGATCCGGCGGTGTCGGTGTTCAAGATGCCGGTGTTCCGCATGATGTATCTGCACCTGGATTCGAACCGCGACGTGTCGCCGTTCGTGACCGACAAGGCCGGTAAACCGCTGGCGAAGAATCCGCTCAAGGATGCGCGCGTGCGCGAGGCGATTTCGCTGGCGATCTCGCGCCAGGCCATCGTCGACCGCGTGATGGAAGGCGCTGCCGAGCCGACCGGGCAACTCGTCAACAGCGCCCTGTTCGGCCATGTGCCAAGCCTGAAGGCGCCAGCGGCGGACCCTGCTGCCGCAAAGAAACTACTTGCCCAGGCGGGTTATCCCGACGGCTTTGCCATCACGCTGCACGCCACCAACAACCGCTACGTGAACGACGACCGCGTCGCGCAGGTGATCGCTTCGATGCTTTCGCGCGTGGGGATTGCCACCAAGGTGGAGGCGATGCCATCGGCGACGTTCTTCACGCGCGCCAACAAGCTGGACTTCTCGTTCCTGCAGGCGGGTTGGGGGGCGGATACGGGTGAAGCCAGCTCCAGCCTGAAGGCGCTGCTGGCAACCTATGACCCGGCGCGCGGCTGGGGTGCCTCGAACCGCGGGCGCTATTCCAATCCGGCGCTGGATGCCAAGCTGGCCGAGGCGCTGCAGACCATCGAAGACCTCAAGCGCGAGAAGCTGCTGCAGGAAGCCACGGAAATTGGCATGCGCGACTACGGGGTGATCCCGCTGTACTTCAACATCAACGTGTGGGCCGCCCGCAAGGGCTACACGGCGGTGCCGCGTCTGGATGAGCGCACCTACGCTTTCGACGTCACGCACTGACGATCCGATAAGCGATGCGACGCGCACAAAAACTGTGCGCTGCTGCGGAAATCAGGCTTGAAATCCTGGGGGCTGGCGTCAAGTATGGAACTCTTTGACCGGCCCGCGGTGGGCCGGCTCAGGCTGCACCCCAAGGAACAAGCGCATGGAACAGTATCACGGCACCACCATCGTCAGCGTGCGGCGCGGCAACCAAGTCGCGCTCGGCGGCGACGGCCAGGTCACGCTGGGCAACATCGTGATGAAGGGCACCGCCCGCAAGGTGCGCGCCATCTATGATGGCAAGGTGCTGGTCGGCTTTGCCGGCGCCACCGCTGATGCCTTCTCGCTGCTCGACCGCTTCGAAGCCAAGCTGCAGAAGCATCAGGGCAATCTGCTGCGCTCTGCCGTTGATCTCGCCAAGGACTGGCGCACCGACCGTGCGCTGCGTCACCTCGAAGCGATGCTGATCGTCGCGGATCGCGAAACGACCCTCATCATCACCGGCAACGGTGACGTGCTGGACCCGGAAGGCGGCATCGCGGCGATTGGCTCGGGCGGTTCGTACGCGCAATCGGCGGCCAAGGCACTGGTGGAGAACACCGACCTCAGCCCCCGCGACGTGGTGGAGAAATCGCTGAAGATCGCCGGCGAACTCTGCATCTACACCAACACCAATTTCGTGATCGAGACGCTCGAGTAAGCGGTCTCGCTCTGCACAGGATTCCCATGTCTGAAACCATGACGCCGTCGGAAATCGTTTCCGAACTCGACAAGCACATCATCGGCCAGCAGAAGGCCAAGAAAGCCGTGGCCGTGGCCCTGCGCAACCGCTGGCGCCGTCAGCAGGTGGGTGACCCCCTGCGCCAGGAGATCACGCCCAAGAACATCCTGATGATCGGACCGACCGGCGTGGGCAAGACCGAAATCGCCCGCCGTCTGGCCAAGTTGGCGGATGCGCCCTTCATCAAGATCGAAGCGACCAAGTTCACCGAAGTTGGCTACGTTGGCCGTGACGTCGACACCATCGTGCGTGACCTGGCCGAGATGGCTGTCAAGCAGACACGCGAATCGGAGATGAAGAAGGTGCGCGCCAAGGCCGAAGACGCGGCGGAAGACCGCCTGCTCGACGTGCTGATTCCGCCGCCGCGCGATATTGGTTTTTCGCAGCCGGAAGAGAAGGATTCCAACGCGCGCCAGGCGTTCCGCAAGAAGCTGCGTGAAGGCCAGCTCGACGACAAGGAGATCGAACTCGAAGTGTCGGCCGGCACCCCCAGCATGGACATCATGGGCCCGCCGGGCATGGAAGACATGACCGAGCAGATCCGCTCGATGTTCGCGGGGCTGGGCCAGGGCAAGAAGCATCGCCGCAAGATGAAGGTGGCGGAGGCGTTCAAGCTGCTGATCGACGAAGAGGCGGCCAAGCTGCTGAACGAAGACGAGCTCAAGCACAAGGCCGTTGCCAACGTCGAGCAGAACGGCATCGTGTTCCTGGACGAGATCGACAAGATCGCCAGCCGCAGTGAATACGGCGGCGGCGAGGTGTCGCGTCAGGGCGTGCAGCGTGATCTTCTGCCGCTGGTGGAAGGCACCACGGTCAACACCAAGTACGGGATGATCAAGACCGACCACATCCTGTTCATCGCGTCGGGCGCGTTCCATCTGTCCAAGCCGAGCGATCTGATTCCGGAGCTGCAGGGCCGCTTCCCGATTCGCGTGGAACTGGATTCGCTGTCGGTGGACGACTTCCGCGCGATTCTCACGCAGACGGACGCGAGCCTGACCAAGCAATACCAGGCATTGATGAAGACCGAAGGCGTCGACCTTGTGTTCGCGGATGACGGTATCCGCCGCCTGGCCGAGATCGCCTGCGCGGTGAACGAGAAGGTTGAGAACATCGGCGCGCGCCGCCTGTACACGGTGATGGAGCGCCTGCTCGAAGACCTGTCGTTCCACGCGCACAAGTCGTCGGGCGAGACGGTGACCATCGACGCGGCGTATGTCGATGAGCGCCTGAGCGAGCTGTCGGGCAACGAAGACCTGTCGCGCTACGTGCTGTAAAGCCAGCCGCGCAGACCAAAAGAAACGGGCCGCATCTTCAACGATGCGGCCCGTTTTCCATTGCGCCATTGACGCGCTCTCGTGCGGTGCCCGTCGGATTTTTCCGATAGTGAGCGGTGCCAATAGGCAGGACCGCAGTGCTTTATCGCTTTTTGTGCCTCACGATTGATTGGTGTGAGGCATCGAAAAACAATCGAGATGCACAGTTTGTGCAAGCGAGGGCGGAGCTTGAAAGGGAGACCAGCGCTTCTTCAAAGCGCCGTCCGTTTCTTTCATGATATTTGACGGAGTACTTTCATGAAAAAAGTCTTCACCGGTCTCATGCTGGCCACGCTCATGCTCGGCGCGCAGGTTGCGCACGCAGGCTGTTATGGCAGCTACTGCCAAGCGTGGTGCTGCAGGTAAGTCGTGCCGCATCTGCAAACGCACTGATTGAGTTTGGTGCGGATGCTTGAAAACGCCCCTGTTTCCATCTTTACACCCCAGCCATTGGCGTTGGGGCGATGGAAGCAGGGGCGTCAGTCTTTCCGAAACGATCGCAATATCGCTCGCCCGCGCTTTTTATTTGGCGACCGGTCGCTTGCCCAGCTTGCGCTGCAGCGTGCGCCGGTGCATGTTCAGCGCCCGCGCGGTGGCGGAGATATTGCCGCCGTGCTCGGCCAGCACGCGTTGGATGTGCTCCCATTCCAGCCGCGCGACCGACAGCGGTGTGGGGTTCTCCATGGTCTGTTCGGCCACGGCTTCAGATACCCCCACCTGCAGCGCCAGCAGGATCGAATCGACGTTCGCGGGTTTGGCGAGGTATTCATCGGCGCCGAGCTTTACCGCTTGCACGGCAGTCGCGATGCTCGCGTAGCCCGTCAGGATCAGCATGCGCGCGTCGGGCAATGCTTGGCGCAGTGGGGCGATCCAGTGCAGGCCCGAGTCCGTACCGCCGTGGGGCATCAGGCCCTTGTCGCTGGTGGCCAGGTGCAAGTCGACGGTCACGTAGGCAAAGCGCGTCTGCCGTGCCAGCGACAGTGCCTCGCCACCGGTGTGGGCGATCTGTGGAGCAAAGCCGCGACGCGTGAGCGCGCGCGCCAAGGTTTGCGCAAAGACGTCGTCGTCGTCGAGGATCAGGAAGGGGGCGGGTTGTTGCATGTGGATCTCCAGGCCGCAAGGGCCGTGTTGGAGCGGTCGCTCTTATGTGAATAGGGTGGGCGCGCCGATGATGGGGGCGGCCGATTCTTCTTTCGGACCACCAACGGGCAGCCGGAGTTCGGCAATCGCGCCCTGCGGCGGGTTGGGGCGCAGCACCACGGTACCGCCCAGTCGACGCGCCGTGGTCGCGGCCAGATAGACGCCGATGCCGTGGCCACCATGCTTGCTGCGCACCGGCGTGCGGCCCAGCGATGTGCGCAGGTCTTCCGGCAGGCCAAGGCCCGTGTCGACGATGGACAGCACAATTTGCGGTGGGGCTTCACGCAGCACATCTGGGTTGGCATCAATCTTGGCGGTCAGCAGCAGCGGCACCTGATCGCGCTTGGCCTGTTGCTGGCTGCGCGCGGCGTTGTCGAGCAGGATGGTCAGGATCTGGCCCACGTAGACCGGGTCCAATTCCACCGCCTGCGCGGCCGGCGAACTTTCCGTGTGCAGGCGGATATCGGGGTGGCGCAATTGCCAGGTCTGTGTGAACTCCGGCAGCCACTGGCCGAGCGGTTCAGGTGCGCCATCGTTGGGCTTGCGCTGCAGCCGGGCGAGCGCGGCGCGGCACAGTTCGAGCTGCTGCTCGATGGCGCGCAGGTCCTCGCGGTACGGTGCGAGCGGTGAATCGGGCTGCTTCGCATCGTGCTGCAACTCGCCGGTGATGACCGCCACGGTGGACAGCGGCGTACCCATCTCGTGCGCCACGCTGGCGCCTTGTGACATCAGCGCTTCGACGCGCTGGTCGCGCAGCAGGCGTTCGCGCGCTTCGGTCAGTTGCTCATCGCGCTCGCGCAGTGCGGCGGACAGGCGCGCGGTAAAGCCGGCGATCATCGCGCTGCTGGCCACGAAGTCGATCCACATGCCGGCCAGGTGGTACGGCACGGCATCAGCCTGGTTCAGCAGGTTCAGCGGGATGTAGTTGCCGAGCATCATGCTGTAGGCGGCCAGCGCGTACAACGTCAGGCCGACCACGTGCGCGATCGGCAGCATGGCGGCAGCAATGGCCAGCGCGGGCAGGTAGAACGAGACGAACGGGTTGGTCGCGCCACCGGTGAAGTACAGCAGGGCCGAGAGCGCGGTGAGGTCCACCAGCAGCTGGATGGTGATCTCGATATGGCGCACCGGCCGCTCGCTGCGCATGCGCAGGCCCGTGGCCAGGTTGAACAGCGCATGCAGGCCCATCACCATAAGCAGCGGCACCACCGGCAGTTGCACGCCAAACACCTGCGGCGCCAGCAGCATCAGGATCAGTTGGGTGGCGAGCAGGCTCCATCGCAGCCAAAACAGGCGGCGTAGACTGGATGTGTCCAGCAGCGGTGCGGCAATCGTCAGGGTTGAAAGCATGGGGAAGAAGTGTAAACGCGGGCACCGCGCCGTTTCCTGTGCCGCGATGCGTCAATCAGCCGCACAATTGTGCACCCAACGTACCTTGCCACAAGCCCTGTGCTTTAATGCGCAGCACGTTTGTCCTGACAGGAGCTGTTCATGATGAAGTCCCGATCGATCCGTTCTTCTGCCCGCTTGGCCGCTTTGGCTGCCGGTCTGTTGGTCAGCGCTGCCGCCTTCGCTCAGGTGACGGTGCAAGACGCCTGGGTGCGCGGCACCGTGCCGGGCCAGACTTCCAGCGGCGCCTTCATGACGCTGCAGGCCGCGGATGGCGCCAAGGTGGTAGGCGTGTCGACGCCGGTGGCGGGCACGGCCGAGATCCACGAGATGAAGATGGAAGGCAACGTGATGCGCATGCGCGCCGTGCCGTCGCTGGACCTGCCCAAGGGGCAGTCCGTGCAGCTCAAGCCGGGTGGCTACCACGTGATGCTGATGGACCTGAAGCAGCCGCTGTCCAAGGACACCACTGTGCCCATCACGCTCAAGGTGGAGTTGGCCGACAAGCGCGTCGTCGAGCAGAAGGTGGATGCGAAGGTGCGCGACCTGACCGCCGGCAATATGCCCGCCATGAACCACGGTCATGACCAAAGCGGCGGCGAACACAAACATTGATGGCTCGAGGCGGGTGCTGCAGCGGGCCGACGGAGATAGAGATCCGACATGGCTAACAAGACGCTTGGCACTCGCCAGAAACTGACGTTTCGCATCGAGCCTTCCACGAAGGCTGGCACAGCGCGCCCGCGCAACTTCCTGGTGCCGCTCGCGCGCGGCCGTAAAGCCGGCGCCCACACCGAAGGCGGCCACGCTGAGCGTCAGCGCGGTCGGGCCGACGTCCGCCGCGCATTGCGCACAGTGGACGACGACAGCAACGACTAATCAGTTCAATTCCGACGCGGTTCGCGCGTGTGCGATCGCCTCGCGCAGGCAATGCTGGCAGCGGCAGCCCTGTCCAGGGCGCCGCGCACTGGCGGGCAGTTTCGCTTCCGTCATGCACCAGCAGGTTGCGTCTGGCTGTGTGCTATCACCGATGGCGCCACAGCGCAGCGCCGCCCCGCAGATTGCGCAGGCGGTGTTGGCATTCGGCGATTCCAAGGGTGCGCTCACGGGCGCCCGCCTCCTGCATCGTCATCCTGCCCCAGCCGGTGCATGGCGCTGCGCAATACCCCCATCTGATGCGAAAAGCGCGTGCAGGCATCACACACAAACAGGTGCGCGTGCAGGCGTAGGCGTTCGCCGGTGCTCAGATCGCGGTCCATTCTGCTGACCAGCACGCGGTGTGCTTCCTTGCAGGTGAGTTTTCCCCAACGGTTCGGCATGGTGTTCCTCTGTAATACGGCCTATGCGGCTGCAGGCTGGTTGCCGAACCAGTGCAGATCCAGGCACTCGCGCAGGCGCATACGGGCGCGGTAAAGCAGTGCCCAAGCATTGGTCGCGGTGATCTCCAATTCCTGACAGATTTCGTCGGTCTCCAGCTCCAGCCACTCGCGCATCATGAATACGCGCCCCACGCGCGGCGGCAGGTGATCGACACACATCTGCAGGATGTCGAAGAATTCCCGCCGCGACAGCGCCGCATCCGGGTTCCCCCAGTCGGACGGCGGCGTCACATAGTGGCCGTCGGCAGCAAAGAGCGTATCGAAGATGGCCTCGTCGGAGCGCAGGTCGGCTTCGTCCGATGTGCCACCGGCGAGCATTGAGACGCGCACTTCGCGCCGCCCCGAGCGAATCTCGTCGATGATCTTGTGCTTCAAGATGCCGATCACGTACGTCTTGAGCGATGCATTGCCGGCAAACCGCTCGGGGTGCTCCAGAACGGCAAGGATGGTGTCGGCGACCACATCTTCCGCGAGTGCCGTATCGCGCAATTGCAATTGCGCAAAGCGCAGCAGGTGCGGGCGCAGGGCGTTGAGCTGATCGGGGGCGATGGCCATGTCGGATGAATGGTGTTCTGTGTCTGCAACGGTGCGGTCGATACGCAAGGTGTGCCATCAGACCGCGCCTGCTTTTCTTGTAAAATCGCGCCTGCCGAAAATGGGCTGCAACGCTTTTGTGTCGCACGCGACATTCGGCGCTCCATCATACCCGCCCCAATCCGCTCAATCCCGGATGTCTCCGACATGAACGCTTCTGTTGCTGCTGCCCCCGACCCTGCTGGCCTGGACCCTGAACTCGCGCACATTGCGCCGCCGGTGAAGGCCGAAATCCTCGCGCAGGCTCTGCCTTACATTCGCAAGTTCCACGGCAAGACCATCGTCATCAAGTACGGCGGCAACGCCATGACGGAAGAGAAGCTCAAGCACGGTTTCGCGCGTGATGTGATCCTGCTCAAGCTGGTCGGCATGAACCCGGTGGTGGTGCACGGCGGCGGCCCGCAGATCGATGAAGCCCTGAAGAAGGTCGGTAAGCAAGGCACCTTCATCCAGGGCATGCGCGTGACGGATGAGGAGACCATGGAAGTGGTCGAATGGGTGCTCGGCGGCGAAGTCCAGCAGGACATCGTCATGCTGATCAACCAGTATGGCGGCCAGGCAGTCGGCCTGACTGGCAAGGACGGCGGCCTGATCCGCGCCAAGAAGCTGAAGATGCCGGATCGCGAGAAGCCGGGCGAATTCATCGACATCGGCTTCGTGGGCGACATCGAGACGATCAACCCGGCCGTGGTCAAGGCGCTGCAGGACGACGCGTTCATCCCCGTCATCTCGCCGATCGGCTTCTCGGACGAAGGCCAGGCCTACAACATCAACGCGGATGTGGTGGCCGGCAAGATGGCCGAGATCCTGAAGGCCGAGAAGCTGGTCATGATGACCAACATCCCAGGCGTGATGGACAAGCAGGGCAACCTGCTGACCGACCTGTCGGCGCGCGAGATCGACGAGCTGTTTGCCGACGGCACGATCTCGGGCGGCATGCTGCCGAAGATCTCCTCCGCGCTGGATGCGGCCAAGAGCGGCGTGAATTCGGTGCACATCGTCGATGGCCGTATCGAGCACTCGCTGCTGCTGGAAATCCTGACCGAACAGGCGTTCGGCACGATGATCCGCTCGCACTGATGCGACACACCCGGGTGGCTCAGGCGCGCCGCGCGCACGCCTGGCCACGCGAGGTGGTGGCGCCAACGCCGCCCAAACAACAGCCGGTCTGGCTGTTCGACCTCGACAACACCCTCCACCATGCCTCGCACGCGATCTTTCCGCAGATCAACCGGCTGATGACGGCCTACGTGGCGCGCGTGCTTGGCACGGATGACGCCACCGCCAGCCAGGTGCGTGTGGACTATTGGCGCCGCTACGGTGCCACCCTTCTCGGCATGGTCCGCCACCATGGTGTCGACCCCGATGACTTTCTTGCCCAGGCCCACACGTTTGACGACCTGCGCGCCATGGTGCGCGCCGAACGCGGCCTGGCCCAACTGCTGCGTGCGCTGCCTGGGCGCAAGATCCTCCTGACCAACGCCCCCGTCGCCTATGCGCGCGAGGTGGTGCGGCTGATCGGCCTCAAGCGCGCGTTTGCCCGAGAGATCGCCGTTGAGCACATGTGGGTGCACCGGCGCCTGCGCCCGAAACCCGATCCGCTGATGCTGCGCCGGCTGCTGGCGCGTGAGCGCATTGCGCCGTCGCGCGCCATCCTGGTGGAAGACACGCTTTCGCACCTCAAGCGCTACCGCAAGCTGGGCATCGGCACCGTGTGGGTGACGGGCTATCTCCGACGTGTGGCGCCTGGGGTGGTTTCGCCGTCTGCGGCGCTGTCATCGCAATCGGCTGCCGAGGCTTTGCATCCAATGCAAGTGGCGGCGATGGGCGCCCGTGCAAATTCACCACATCAGCCGGCCGCCGCACCGATTTTGTTCGCCAACCGGCCCGGCTATGTCAGCGTGAAAGTAAAATCGGTGCTTCAACTAAAACGAAGGCTTGTTCGACGCGGCTAGGCTGTTGCATGGTTTCCGCGTGCAGAACGGGAGAGGGGCCAGGAAGTCATGAGCAACGCGCAAACGGGGTTTCCGACGGCCGAGCTGGCTACGGAAGCGCCTATTGAAGCCACACCCGTACGCAAGCGCCCCCGCCCGGGCGAGCGCCGCGTGCAGATCCTGCAGACGCTGGCGGGCATGCTCGAACAGCCGCGTGGCGAGAAGATCACTACAGCGGGTCTGGCTGCCAAACTGGATGTTTCCGAAGCGGCGCTGTACCGACATTTCGCCAGCAAGGCGCAGATGTACGAGGGTCTGATCGAATTCATCGAGCAGACCGTCTTCGGCCTCATCAACCAGATCACCCTGCGCGAAGAGCACGGCCTGCGCCAGGCGCACGCCATCGCGCACATGCTGCTCTCGTTTGCTGACAAGAACCCGGGCATGACACGGGTGCTGGTGGGCGAGGCGCTGGTCGGCGAGGACGAACGCCTGCCCGAGCGAATGGCGCAGTGCCTGGACCGCATCGAGGCCTCGTTCAAGCAGAGCCTGCGCGTGGCGGTGACGCAGGGTGCGTGGCCCGCAGATACCGACATCGCGTCGCGCGCCAACCTGATCGTCTGCGTAGTGCTGGGGCGCTGGCACCGGTATGCTAAGAGCGGCTTCCGCAAATCGCCGATGGAGGGCGTGGAGGCGCAGTTGCGGGTGGTGTTGGCCTGAGCCACTCGCCCAAGAAAAAGCCCCGCAGATGCGGGGCTTTTTTGTGCGCTCAACCGATCGTTCGCACCGCCTCCGCCAGCGTGTGAAAACGCGCGGCAATGTGTTCGGTTTCCACGTGACCGTAGCCCAGCAGCAGGCCCGGTTGGCGGCGCGCGTCGTCCTGGTAGTAGCGCGAGAGCGGCCGCGTGACGACATCGTTGGCGAGCGCCAGATCGGCCACGGCCACATCGTTGGTACCCGCGGGAAGCCCCAGCACGAGATGCAGGCCCGATGCACCGTCATGCACGGGCAGCGACTCGCCAAACTCGTTGGCGATGGAAGCAAGCAGCGTTTCACGCCGCTCCGCATACACGCCGCGCATGCGCCGGATGTGCGAGACGAAATGGCCCTCCGCAATGAAGTCCGCCAGCACCGCCTGCGTGAGGATCTGGCCGCCGCGGAACATCTCTGAGAGCCCCGTCGCAAAGGCATCGGCCAGTGCCGGCGGCACCACCAGATAGCCGATCCGCAGACTTGGGAACAGCACCTTGGAGAACGTGCCCATGTAGAGCACGCGCCCGCCTTCATCCAGACCTTGCAGCGATGGTAGCGGGCGGCTGCCGTAGCGGAACTCGCTGTCGTAGTCGTCTTCGACGATCCACGCGTCGGTGGCGTGTGCGGTGGCGAGCAGCGCGCGGCGGCGCGCCAGGCTCATCACCGAACCGAGCGGGTACTGGTGCGAGGGCGAGACCACCATCAGTTTGGGCGGCTTGCCACGCTGGCGCGTGCGTGCGGGCACGGACGTCGGCACATCAAAGCGCATGCCTTCATCGTCCACCGACAGCGGCACGGTGCGGATGCCCGCAGCGGTGAGTACGCTGCGCACGCCCCAGTAGCCGGGGTCTTCAATCCAGGCGCTGTCGCCCGCATCGCACAGCAGTTGCGCGATGAGTTGCAGCGATGGGTGGATACCCGCGGTGATGATGATCTGCTCGGGCTCGCAGCGCACGCCGCGCGCGGTGCGCAGGTAGTCGGCCAGCGCGGTGCGCAACGGCAGGTAGCCGGCGCCCACCGGATACGTCAGCAACGCGGGCGAGGGTTTGCGCAGCAACCGGTTGTGCAGCCGCGACCAGATGCGTGCCGGAAACATCCGCACCTCCGGCACACCCGGCATGAAGGCACCCCATTGGCGTGAGCTGGCACCCGCATCGCGCACCAGGGCGCGGCCTCGCGTGGAGAGCATCGGTGCGATGGGGGCAGCAGCTTCCGCAACCTCAACAGCGGGGGCCGTTGGCACAGGCGTGGCGTCCAGCCGGTCTGGTGCGGTATCGGCGACGAAGGTGCCGCTGCCCACGCCTGCCGACACGTAGCCTTCCACGCCCAACTGCTCGTACACGTGGATGACCGTATTGCGTGCAATGCCCAGCTCGGTTGCCAACTGGCGTGACGATGGCAGGCGCGTGCCGGGCTGCAGCTCGTCGCGCAGGATGCCCTCCTGCAGCGCGCGATACAGGCGGCGGTGATCGGGCTCGCCGCTGGCATCGGCGCGGTCAAAGCGGCGCTGCAGGTAGTCCACCAGCATGCTGGCGCGGTGGGCGGGGGAATGCTCGGCCATGGCAGGTTGTGGAGCCAAAGTGGCTCCATCAGAAAAACACGATTGGGTCTCATTGTACGGGGCCAATGGCTGCCACACTGGCCTCCATCGCATCTTTTTTGACCCAACGCACCCCAACGCCATGAACGCCCGAGATCCGCAACAAGCGCCGCAACAGAACGCCCAATGGAATGCCCGCCGCCTCGCTGCCACCCCGCGTGGCGTGGGTGTGATGACCGACCGCTACGCCGAGCGCGCCGAGAACGCCCTGTTCTGGGACGTGGAGGGCCGCCGCTACATCGACTTCGCGGCTGGCATTGCCGTGGTGAACACGGGGCACCGTCATCCGCGCCTGGTGCAGGCCGTGCGTGAGCAGCTCGACCACTTCACGCACACGGCGTATCAGATCGTGCCATATGGCTCGTCCATCGAACTGGCGGAGCGCCTGAATGCGGCCACGCCCGGCACGCACGCCAAGAAGACGGCGTTCTTCACCACGGGCGCCGAGGCCGTTGAGAACGCCGTCAAGATCGCCCGTGCACACACCGGTCGTCCGGGCGTGATCGCGCTCACGGGCGCCTTCCACGGCCGCACGTTCATGGGCATGTCGCTCACGGGCAAGGTCGTGCCGTACAAGACGGGCTTTGGTCCGTTCCCGGGCAGCATCTATCACGTGCCGGCGCCGGTCGCGCTGCATGGCGTGAGCACGCAGGATTCGCTGGACGCTATCGGCCGCCTGTTCAAGGCTGACATCGACCCGCGCCAAGTCGCCGCCATCATCTTTGAACCGGTGCAGGGCGAGGGCGGTTTCTACCAGATGCCTGCCGACTTCGTGCGCGCCGTGCGTGCCTTGTGCGACGAGCACGGCATCGTGATGATTGCCGACGAAGTGCAGACCGGCTTTGCGCGCACCGGCAAGCTGTTTGCCATGGAGCACACCGGCGTGCTGCCGGACCTGATGACGATGGCCAAGGGTCTGGCCGGCGGTCTGCCGTTGTCCGCCGTCACTGGCCGTGCGGAAATTATGGATGCGCCCGCCCCCGGTGGCCTGGGCGGTACCTACGCCGGCAATCCGCTGGCCGTGGCCGCCGCCCATGCCGTGCTCGACATCATCGCTGATGAAAAACTGTGCGAGCGCTCCGCCGCGCTGGGCGCACGTCTGGTCGATGCGCTGAATGCCATGAAGGCCAAGCAGCCGCGCATCGCTGAAGTGCGTGGCGTGGGCGCGATGGTTGCTGTGGAGTTCAATACGCCGGACGGCAAGCCCGACGCCGACTTCACCAAGCGCGTGCAGCAACGTGCGCTCGACGCCGGCCTGCTGCTGCTGTCATGCGGCGTGTACGGCAACGTGATCCGCTTCCTGTTCCCGCTCACGATCGAAGACGCCGTGTTCGAAGAGGGCCTTGCCATCCTGCAACGCGCACTGGAGGGCTGACAGCATGACCCGCACTGATTTGCCGAGCGCACCGGCTGCACCGATCGCGCTCAAAGACCCGGGCCTGTGGCGCACGCAGGCGTTTCTTGCCGGCATGTGGGCCGATGCCGATGACGGCGCTACGCGCGATGTGACCGACCCCGCCACCGGTCGCACCATCGGCACCGTGCCCGGCATGGGCGTAGCCGAAACGCGCCGCGCCATCGACGCCGCACAGGTTGCGCAGCGCGCCTGGCGCAAGGTGCCGGCGCGTGAGCGTTCGAAGATCTTGCGCAAGCTGGCCGACCTGATGATGGACCACCAGCAAGACCTCGCTGCCATCCTCACGGCCGAGCAAGGCAAGCCGTTGCCCGAAGCCGCTGGCGAGATCGCTTACGCCGCCTCGTTCATCGAGTGGTTTGCCGAAGAGGCGCGCCGCGTGTACGGCGACACGATTCCCGCGCCGCAGAGCGATCGCCGAATCGTCGTGACCAAGGAGCCGATCGGTGTGACGGCCGCTATCACGCCATGGAATTTCCCGATCGCGATGATGACGCGCAAGGTGGGCCCGGCGCTGGCGGCAGGTTGCTCGATGGTGGTCAAGCCGGCGCTTGAGACGCCCTATTCCGCGCTGGCTTTTGCCGAGCTGGCCGCGCGTGCGGGCGTGCCGGCGGGTTTGCTCTCCGTCATCACGGGCGACTCGCAAGCCATTGGCGGTGAGCTGACCTCCAACACCATCGTGCGCAAGCTGAGCTTCACGGGCTCCACCGGTGTCGGCAAGTTGCTGATGCGCCAGTGCGCGGAAGACATCAAGAAGCTCTCGCTCGAACTGGGCGGCAACGCGCCGTTCATCGTGTTTGACGATGCCGATGTCGATGCGGCGGTGGAAGGGGCGATGATCGCCAAGTACCGCAACGCCGGCCAGACCTGTGTGTGCGCCAATCGCTTCTACGTACAGCGCGGTATCTACGACACGTTTGCCGCCAAGCTGGCCGATGCGGTGCGTGCGCTGCGCGTGGGCAATGGCACCGAGCCCGGCGTGCAGCAGGGCCCGCTGATCCACATGCGTGCGATGGACAAGGTGCGTCAGCATCTGGACGATGCCGTCGCACAAGGTGCCCGCGTGCTGGTGGGTGGCAAGCCGCATGCGCTGTCCGCACAAGGCGGTGCGTTCTTCGAGCCGACCGTTGTGGTCGATGCCAAGCCGGGCATGCTGGTTGCGCACGAAGAGACGTTCGGCCCGCTGGCCGCGCTCATCCCCTTCGACACGGAAGACGAAGCCGTGGCCGCCGCCAACGACACCGAGTTCGGCTTGGCCGCGTACTTCTACACGCGTGACCTGGGCCGCGCGTGGCGCGTGTCGGAGGCGCTGGAGTCGGGCATGGTCGGCGTCAACACCGGGTTGATCTCGACGGCCGAAGCGCCGTTTGGCGGCATCAAGCAATCGGGCCTGGGCCGCGAAGGCTCGAAGTACGGCATCGACGAGTACCTGGAGATCAAGTACATCAACATGGCTGGGCTGGGTTAAATCTCCATACGCGGTACATCTGACGACAGGCCGGACACTAGAATCCGGCCGTTGTCATTTCCACCCAACCCCGGGGGAATGCAGCATCAAGGAAGAGACATGACAGGATCAAAGACCGGTCTGAGTTCGGGCCTGAAGCCGCGCCACGTGACCATGCTGTCGATTGCAGGCGTGATCGGTGCGGGTCTGTTTGTGGGCTCGGGACACGCGATTGCCAAAGCGGGGCCGGCAGCCATTGTCGCGTATGGCATCGCCGGTTTGCTGGTGGTGTTGGTCATGCGCATGCTGGGCGAGATGGCCGTGGCGCATCCGGATACTGGCTCGTTTTCCACCTATGCCGACCGAGCCATCGGGCACTGGGCCGGCTTTAGCATTGGTTGGCTGTACTGGTGGTTCTGGGTGTTGGTGATCCCGATCGAGGCCACGGCTGCAGCGCTCATCCTCAATGCCTGGTTTCCGGATGTGGCGACCTGGGTGTTTGCATTGGGGGTGACGCTCGTGCTCACGTTCACCAACCTGTTCTCGGTCAAGAACTACGGCGAATTCGAATTCTGGTTCGCGCTCATCAAGGTGGTGGCCATCGTCATCTTCCTGGCGGTCGGGGGCGCGGCGGTGCTGGGCTTGCTGCCGGGCTCCGGCGTGTCGGGCGCGGCGCGGCTGCTGGATGTGGGCGGCTTCATGCCCAATGGCTTTGGCGCCGTGTTGGCCGCGTTGCTGACCACCATGTTCACCTTTCTCGGTACCGAGATCGTCACCATTGCGGCGGCAGAGTCCGCTGACCCATCGCGCCAGATCGTGCGCGCCACCAAGTCGGTTATCTGGCGCATCTGCCTGTTCTACCTGGGCTCGATCTTCGTGGTGACGGCGCTGGTACCGTGGAACGATCCGCTGCTGGCGGCGCATGGCTCTTACCAGCGTGCGCTGGAATTGATTGGCGTGCCGCATGCCAAGGCCATCGTCGATGTGATCGTGCTGGTGTCGGTGGCGAGCTGCCTGAATTCGGCGCTGTACACGGCGTCGCGCATGCTGTTTTCGCTGTCGGTGCGCGGTGATGCGCCGGCCGCCTTGCGCCGGACAGATGCCAACGGCACGCCGCGTGCAGCCGTGCTGGCCTCCACCGCGTTCGGCTTTCTCACGGTCATTGCCAACTACGTGATGCCGGAGCAGGTGTTCTCCTTCCTGTTGGCTACGTCGGGGGCGATTGCGCTGCTGGTGTACATGGCGATCGCCATTTCGCAACTGCGCATGCGCGCGTCGTTGGATGCGTCTGGGGTGAGCACACCGCTGCGCATGTGGCTGTTCCCGTGGCTGACGTGGGCAGTCATCCTCTTCATCTGTGGAGTGCTGCTGGCCATGTTGATCCTCCCGGGCCTGCGCACCGAGGTGATTGCCACGGCGATTCTCGCTGCGCTTGTGTTCGTGGCGGCTTGGCTGAACCAGCGCAAGCGCACGGTGCTCACCGCCCAGCCCGCAAACGCGTGAGTAACAACAGGCGGCGCGCGCCCCGGTCGAACCTCCCTTTGCTGCGACGGCTCAGGCCGGGGCGTTTTCCGTGGAAGGAAAGCGCCGCGCAAAGCCTTCGAGCGGCAACCGCAGAGCGTTGGTGAGATCACTCACCGTGCGGTAGACGCCGGCCAGCATCCGCAATTCGAGGGCGGCGTCGCTGTTTCGACAGAGCATCACGAGACGACACAACGGCACGGCCGCATCGTTCGGTGCTTGCTCTATAATCACCACTTCCTGACGCGCCGATTTGACGACTGGCTTGCGGGCGCGCGGGAGTCTTGATGGCACGAATGTGGCTCAGGGCTCTCATTACAAATGCGGCTAAAGAGGTTCGGTCAGAACGTGGGTAGTGAAGGTAAGTGCCCCACGTGCGCCACATGAGAACCCGATTGGTTGCGACATCAGCGTTGCCGGTCGGGTTTTTTCTTTGGTGCCATGACAGAACTTCAGGCGGCCTCCGCAGATGCTGCGGCAGTGACCGAGACCCCTCCTCCAGCGGCACACAAGGCCAAACCGGCCAACGCCATCGGCCTGGTTGTGCCCGAGCGCATGCACTTTGCCGAGCCGCTGCCGCTGCGCAACGGCACGCAGCTCGCCGGCTACGACCTGATGGTCGAGACCTACGGCACGCTCAATGCCGATCGCTCGAACGCCGTGCTCATCTGCCACGCGCTCAACGCCTCGCACCATGTGGCGGGTGTGCATGCGGAAGGTGAAGTTGGTTGGTGGGACAACATGGTCGGCCCCGGCAAGCCGGTGGACACCAACCGCTTCTTCGTCATCGGGGTGAACAACCTCGGCTCGTGCTTCGGCTCGACCGGCCCGATGAGCCCGCACCCGGAGACGGGCGCCCCGTACGGCGCACGCTTCCCCGTGGTGACGGTGGAAGACTGGGTGAACGCCCAGGCCCGCGTGGCCGATCGTTTTGGCATCCAGCAGTTCGCGGCGGTAATGGGTGGCAGCCTCGGCGGCATGCAGGCGCTGGCGTGGAGCCTGATGTATCCGGAGCGCGTGCGGCACTGCGTGGTGGTGGCCTCCACGCCCAAGCTGTCGGCGCAGAACATCGCCTTCAACGAGGTGGCGCGCAGCGCGATCCTGTCCGACCCCGACTTTCACGGCGGCGATTACTACGCCCACAACGTCAAGCCCAAGCGCGGCCTGCGCGTGGCGCGCATGATCGGCCACATCACGTATCTGTCGGACGAGGACATGGCGTCCAAGTTCGGCCGCGAGCTCAAGGCGGAAGACATCCGCTTCTCGTTCGATGTCGAGTTCCAGGTGGAGAGCTACCTGCGCTATCAAGGCGACAAGTTTGCCGAGTACTTCGACGCCAACACGTACTTGCTGATCACGCGCGCGCTGGATTACTTCGACCCCGCGCTGGCCCATGGCGGCAACCTGACCAAGGCGGTGGCACACACGCAGGCCAGTTACCTCGTCGTCAGCTTCACGACCGACTGGCGCTTCGCCCCCGCGCGTAGCCGCGAGCTGGTCAAGGCACTGCTCGACAACAAGCACCGCGTCACCTACGGCGAGATCGAAGCCCCGCACGGCCACGACGCCTTCCTCCTGGAAGACGCGCGCTACCACGCCCTGGTGCGTGCCTACTACGAACGCATCGCCCAGGAGATCGGCGCATGACCACCGAAACATTGAGCGCGCAGAACGCCGCCGCACCCGCCGCTGTGCCCAACATCCTGGCCGACCGTGCGGATTTCCGTGCTATCGCGCGCTGGATCGAGCCGAACTCCACGGTGCTCGACCTGGGCTGTGCGGATGGCAGCCTGCTGCGCGTGTTGCAGGACGAGCTGGACGTACAGGCCTATGGCATCGAGATTGACGACGCCGGTGTGCTGGCAGCCGCCAAGAAGGGCGTGCAGGTGATCCAGCAGAATCTTGAGGGCGGCCTGGCGTTGTTCGAAGACAAGAGCTTCGACACGGTCATCCTTTCGCAGACGCTGCAGACCATCCACAACACCGCACAGGTGCTGCGCGAGATGCTGCGCGTGGGCCGCGAGTGCATCGTGTCGTTCCCGAACTTTGGGTATTGGCCGCATCGGCTGTCGATCTTCCGCGGGCGCATGCCGGTGTCGGAAGCATTGCCGTATGAGTGGTACGACACGCCCAACGTGCGCGTGCTGACGATCCGCGACTTTGAAGTGCTGGCGTCCAAGGTGGGGCTGCTGATTCTCGATCGCGTCGTGCTACACGAAGGCAGCGTCGTGCGCTGGGGCGCCAACTGGCGTGGCAGCGTCGCGGTGTACCGGGTGCGTGCAGCCTGATTGCCACGGCAATCAGCTCGCGTCCGTCCGTGCGCCTGCGCCATGCCAACGCGAGACGGGGCGCCGCGGTACACTCGACCATCTTCCGGTGAGGAGCACGTGATGGGCATATCAGTCACACGACGCATGCTGCGGACGGTCGTTGCCCTGGTGGCGAGTGCTGCGATGCTGCCGGCGCTGGCCGCGTCCTCACCAACAGAGACCCACAGCGATGCCGCCGCCCTCACGCAAATCGCCATCGCGCACTACGAGCAGAACGACTTCGGTCACGCCTTTGACGAATTTGCCGAGGCCGCGCAACGCGGTAATCGTCTCGCGCAATTCAACTACGCGATGATGCTGATGCGCGGCGAAGGTACCGTCGCCCGCCCCGAAGAGGCCGTCAAATGGTTGCGCCGCGCCGCTGATAACCAGATGACCCACGCGCAGTTTGCCTACGGCGAGCTGTACGAGCGCGGCGAGCTGGTGCCGCGCTCCGTGGAAGAGGCCAACAAGTGGTACGAGCGTGCCGCCGTCGGCGGGCATGTCGAGGCGCAGCGCGCGCTGGCCACCAACTACTTCACCGGCCGGGGCGTACCGCGTGATTACAAGCGCGCCTTCACCTGGTACAAGAAGGCCGCCGAAGGTGGCGATGCACCGTCGCAGTACATTGTCGGCAGCTACTACGAGCGCGGCGAGCCAGGCGTGGTGCCGCAGGACGTCGAGCAGGCCAAGACCTGGTACGGCCGTGCCGCCGCGCAGGGCGACGTGGGCGCGCTAGGCAAGCTGCGCGAGCTGGTGGAGAAGACCTATCGGGCCAAGCATGGCGATCCGCCCACGGCGGCGCGCCCATCCTTGTAGCGCACACATGAAAAAACCGCCGGGCATGGCTTCATGCACCGGCGGTTTGTTTTTGCAGCGTTTGATTCGCCGTCAGCAGCAACGGCCCACGCGGCCCTTGTAGCGCGCGTCCTGGCGTTCGCGGAAGAACTCCTCGTACGTCATGACGGGCTGGCCGGGATGGGTCTCCTGCATGTGGCGCACGTAGGTGTCGTAGTCCGGCACGCCCACCATCAGGCGCATTGCCTGGCCGAGGTAGCGGCCGAGGGTTTCGATTTCTTCGCGCATGTGGGTGCTCCTTGCAAGACAGCGGCACGCACGTGGCATGCCGCTTCCACGGTGCTGGGCCTTATGCGCCCAGCGCTTCGTACGGCGTTTCGTTGGCGGTCGGGCGGTTGGCCGCGCGCGCCTTGAGCACCGTGCGCACGCCGTACCAACCGATGCTGACCACCACCAGCACGAACAGGCCGCACAGGAAGGCGTCGATGCGGTCGTTCAGCACGATCTGCTGCATCTGCGCCACCGACTTGGCCGGAGCCAACAGCTTGCCTTCGGCAATCGCGCCAGCGTACTTGTTGGCGTGGGCCAGGAAGCCGATCTTCGGGTCCGGATCAAACAGCTTCTGCCAGCCGGCCGTGAGCGTGCAGATCAGCAGCCATGCGGTCGGCAGCAGCGTCACCCACACGTAGCGGTCGCGCTTCATCTTGACGAGCACGCAGGTGCCCAGTGTCAGCGCAATCGCCGCCAGCATCTGGTTGGAGATGCCGAACAGCGGCCACAGCGTGTTGATGCCGCCCAGCGGGTCGACCACGCCCTGGTACAGGAAGTAGCCCCACAGTGCGACCGTCGCGGCGGTGGCGATCAGGTTGGCGACCAGCGAATCCGTGCGCTTTAGTGCCGGCACGAAGGTACCCAGCAAGTCTTGCAGCATGAAGCGGCCCGCACGCGTGCCCGCATCCACGGCGGTGAGGATGAACAGCGCCTCGAACAGAATCGCGAAGTGGTACCAGAAGGCCATCATGGCCTGACCGCCCACCACCTGGTGCAGGATGTGCGCCATGCCAACGGCCAGCGTCGGGGCGCCGCCGGCACGGGCGAGGATGGTGTTCTCACCCACGTCCTTGGCCGTCTGGATCAGCACGTCCGGCGTGATGACGAAGCCCCAGGTGGACAGCGTCTGCGCCACCACATCCGGCGTGGCACCCACCAGTGCCGCTGGGCTGTTCATCGCAAAGTACACGCCCGGGTTGATGACCGAGGCGGCCACCAGCGCCATGATGGCGACGAACGATTCCATCAGCATCGCGCCGTAGCCGATGAAGCGCGCTTGGGTTTCGTTCTCCAGCAGCTTGGGCGTGGTGCCCGACGAGATGAGCGAGTGGAAGCCCGACACCGCGCCGCACGCAATCGTGATGAACAGGAACGGGAACAGGTTGCCCGACCACACCGGGCCACCGCCGGCCGCAAACTGCGTGAGCTGCGGCATCTGCATCTTCGGCGCGACGATCAGGATGCCGATGGCCAGCGCGATGATCGTGCCGATCTTCAGGAACGTCGACAGGTAATCACGCGGGGCCAGCAGCAGCCACACCGGCAGTACCGAGGCCACAAAGCCGTAGCCGATCAGCATCCACGTCAGCGCCTTGCCGTCGAACGTGAACAGCGGCGCGAGCGCGGCGTTCTCATGCACCGCCTGGCCGCCGATGATGGCGAGCATCAGCAGCACGAAGCCGATGATCGACACCTCGCCGATGCGGCCCGGGCGGATGTAGCGCACGTACACGCCCATGAACAGCGCGATGGGAATCGTCGCGGCCACCGTGAAGGTGCCCCACGGCGAGCCGACCAGCGCCTTCACCACGATCAGCGCCAGCACGGCCAGGATGATGATCATGATGAGGAACGCGCCAAACAGCGCGATCACGCCGGGCACGGTGCCCATCTCGCTCTTCACCAGATCACCCAGCGAGCGCCCGTCGCGGCGGGTGGAGATGAACAGCACGATGAAGTCCTGCACCGCGCCGGCAAATACCACGCCGGCCAGAATCCACAGCATGCCCGGCAGATAGCCCATCTGCGCGGCCAGCACGGGGCCGACCAGCGGGCCAGCACCGGCAATGGCCGCGAAGTGGTGGCCGAACAGCACGTACTTGTTGGTGGGAACGTAATCGAGCCCGTCGTTATGACGCCAGGCGGGCGTCTTGCGGGTGCCGTCCAGGCCGAGCACTTTGTCGGCAATGAAGCGGCTGTAGTAGCGATACGCGATCAGGTAGATACATACGGCGGCCACCACCACCCACAGCGCGCTGACTGCCTCGCCGCGCGCAAGCGCAACGGTGGCAAAGGCAGACGCGCCAAGAATGGCGACGACCAGCCAGATCAGGTGTTGCCTGACGAAGCTCATGTCGGTCTCCTCGAACCTTGGTCGAAGTTGCTGAATGCGGGATGTGGGCCCATCCCTGCGGGTTGGTCCTGCCGATCCTGTCGCTCTCGCGTCGTCGGCAAGGTTTGCACGCAGTCCGTTGGCCGGATTTGGCCGGACGGCGAGGCCGTGTAGTATTTGCCAGCCCCACCCTGTGCCACAAGCGGAGGACTACGCAGCATCTGTCCGTAGTACTACGCAGGCCACGTGATTCCCAATCGAATTCGCGCCCGAACCTTACGATGTTGCAATGCAAGGTGTCGCGCCCTGCCATGAAGCTCCGCCAGAAGATCCTGCTGCTCGCTGTTGCGCCGCTGACCATCGCCATGCTGGCGATCATGCTGACTGTGCGGCACCAGTCGATCGCGCTGGCGCAGCATGAGCGGCAACTGGTGGAGTCCGCCTACCTGCAGGCCAAGGAGACCGAGCTGCGGGCCTATGTGAAGCTCGCGCAGAGCGCCATCGCGCCGCTGGTCGCGTCCGGCCGCGACAATGAGGCCACGCGCGATGAAGCCATGCGCACCCTTGCCCGCCTCGACTTCGGCACCGACGGCTACTTCTTCCTCTACGACATGCGCGGCCGCAACCTCATGCACCCGCGCCAACCCGAGCTGGTCGGCCGTGACCTGTGGGACCTGACCGACGCTGGCGGGCAGCCCACGATCCAGAAGCTGGTCGCGGCTGCGCAGAATGGTGGCGGTTTCGTGCGCTACATGTGGGACAAGCCCTCCACGCACCAGAGCGTGCCCAAGCTCGGCTATGTCGAGCCGATCCCGAAGTGGGGCTGGATGGTCGGCACCGGCCTCTATCTGGATGACATCGAGCAGACCCTGCGCCAGATCGATCAGCGTGCGCAGACCAATATCGACCAGACGCTTGCGTGGGTGGTGGCCATCGCGGCCATCAGCATCCTGCTGGTGGCCGGCAGCGGCCTGGCACTCAACGTGAGCGACCATCGTGAGGCGGACGCCAAGTTGCGCCAGCTTGCGCAGCAGGTGGTGCGCTCTCAGGAAGACGAGCGCGCGCGCGTCTCGCGTGAGCTGCATGACGGCATCAGCCAGGTGCTGGTGTCGACCAAGCTGCTGCTGGAAACGGCGCACGGTCATCTGGAAGCGCAGCCTGCAAAAGCGGCCGCCACCGACAAGGCCACCAGCATGCTGCGCCGCGCGCTCGATCGCTTGAACGGCGCGCTGGGCGAGGTGCGGCGCGTGTCGCACAACCTGCGCCCTGCGCTGCTCGACGACCTGGGCCTGGCGGCTGCGCTGGAGTTGCTCGTGCGCGAAACGCGCGAAGCGCATGAGGACCGCCAACCGGGTTTCGCCATCGCGCTGGAGCTCGCCGGGCCGGTCGTGCAGTTGCCGGATGCCTGCAACACGGCGTTGTTCCGCATCGCCCAGGAGGCCATCTCCAACGTCGAGCGCCACGCCACGCATGCCACGCGCATCGGCGTGCTGCTGGAGAACGACATCGATGCCGTGCGCTTGTCCATCCGCGACAACGGCTCGGGCTTCGATGTCGAGTCCGTACAGGTCGACCCCGAGCACGGCATCGGCCTGCGCAACATGCGTGAGCGCATGGCTGCGCTGGGCGGCACCTGTACCATTGTTTCCGACGTGCACGGCACGGAGGTCTGCGCCGTGCTACCGCACATTGTCATCGCTCAACTGGCTTCCGCCGTCGCATCCACATCCGCATGAACACGCCCGTCAAACTGCTTCTCGTTGATGATCACCCGCTGGTGCGCGATGGTGTGCGCGTGCGGTTGGAGGCCGTGCCGCATTTCGAAGTGGTGGGCGAAGCCGGCGATGCGCAGGGCGCGCTCGAAGCCGCACGCACGCTGTCGCCCGATCTGGCGCTGATGGACATCGGCATGCGTGGCATGAACGGTATCGCGCTCACCGAAAAGTTTGCCGAGCAGTTTCCGGAGATTGCCGTGCTCGTGCTGTCGATGCACGACAACCTGGAGTACGTGCGCCAGGTGATTCGCGCCGGTGCGCGTGGTTATGTACTCAAGGATGCGCCCGCCAGCGAACTGGTCGACGCCATCGATGCGGTGTTGGCTGGCCGTGCCTTCTACAGCGCACAACTGGCGATGCGCATGGCCGAGCAGGCCATCATGCCCACGCCCGTGGAGGCGCTCACACCGCGCGAGCGCGACATCCTCGATGGCATCGCCAAGGGCTACGCCAACAAGCGCATCGCTGACGAACTCGGGCTCTCCGTGCGCACGGTGGAGTCGCACCGCCTGAACCTCAAGCGCAAGCTCGGCATCGAGGGCCAGGCGGAGCTGGTGAAGTTTGCCGTGGAGCTGGGCAAGGGCCGCTAAGTTATCGCTATCGTTACCGTTGTCGCTATCGTCTTCCGAGGTTTGCCATGCCGCGCTTTGCCGCCAACCTGTCCATGATGTATCAGGAGCACGCGTTTCTCGACCGCTTTGCCGCCGCGGCAAAAGATGGCTTCGAGGGCGTGGAGTTTCTCTTTCCCTACGACTTTGACCGCGCGGACATCCGTGCCCGCCTGGACGATGCAGGTCTCGCACAAGCGCTGTTCAACGCCCCGCCGGGCGATTGGGCAAGCGGCGAGCGCGGCATTGCTTCACTGCCCGGGCGCGAAGACGAGTTCAAGCGTGGCATTACGACAGCGCTGGAGTATGCGCAGGTGCTCGGCAACACGCGCCTGCATGTGATGGCCGGCCTGCTGCCCACCGGCGCCGACCGCGCACGCCATCAGGCCACCTACGTGAGCAACGTCGCCTATGCCGCGCGCGAGGCTGCGGGTGCAGGTATCACCATCGTGCTCGAGCCGATCAACACACGCGACATGCCCGGCTTCTTCCTCACGCATCAGGCGCAAGCGCACGCGGTGTGCAAGGAGGTCGGCGTCCCCAACCTGAAGGTGCAGTTCGACCTGTACCACGCGCAGATCATGGAGGGCGACCTGTCGGTCAAGCTCAAGCAGTACGTGGCCGATGTCGGCCATGTGCAGATTGCCGGCGTGCCCGATCGCCACGAGCCGGATGCGGGCGAGCTGAACTACCCGCACCTTTTCACGTTGATGGATGCGCTGGGCTACGACGGTTGGGTCGGCTGCGAGTACCGGCCGCGCGCCGGCACCAGCGAGGGGCTGGGCTGGCTCAGGCGTTGGCGCGAGAGCCAGCGCTGATCGGGCGCACCGCAAAAGAAAAACGGCCGGATCTGCATACGCATTCCGGCCGTTGTTGTGTTGGCGCGCTGGCTTACGATTTGCACGCCCCCACGTAGCGCCCCTGGTAACGGAAACCGATGGTCATCGGCCCGAACTGCGGATGCTGCGAGCGCCCCGTCCCCGAAATGTCGTAGCGGTTGGCGCTCAGCGGGCCGCTGCCTTCCAGTGTGCCCGTGCCACCTTGCGCGCCGGCATCGCAGTTGACCTTCACCTTGAGCGTGCCCGCAACATAGTTCCATTGCGTCAGGCGGCAGCCGGGCATGTCGCGGGCCATGTTGCGCTCCATTGTTGCGCGGACATCGCCGGCATCCTTGCTCGCTAGGCAGCCGGTGCTGGTATGCACGGAGACCTGGCGGCCGTGTTCATCCGGAATCGCCAGCGGCTTGCCGTTGACGGTGTAGCTGGTCTTGTCTTCCCATTGCCCTGGTGTCACTTCCTGCGCGTAGGCACAGACGGCCAACCCGGTCAGCAAGGCGCTACTCAACCACAATTTCATGCGTGCTCTCCCCACGTTGATAAGAAAACGGCGCTCTTGGGCGCCGTTTTGTTTGATGCGTTTGTGGCTTGCGTCAGGCCGTCATCTGCATCGCTGTGGGACGCAGCGGCGTGCGTGCAAACGGGGTCTCAACGATCGGCTCGGGCTTGCGTGAGGCGGCCACGTTCAGGCGATCACCAATCGGTTCGGCCGCCTGGGCCGCACCACCGCCCACCACCAGGCGGTAACCACCACCACGCACGGTCTGGATCAGGCCGTCGCAGGGTGTGCCAGCCAGCGCCACGCGCAGCTTGCGCACGTGCACGTCGACGGTACGTTCCCCCACGAAGACATGGTTGCCCCACACGCGGTCAAGCAGTTGCGTGCGCGAGTGCACGCGCTGCGGATGCGCGACCAGGAAATGCAGCAGGCGGAATTCCAGCGGGCTGAGTGCGATGGCGCGCGGGCCGGTTTCGACTTGCGCAGTCACGCCCAGGGTCAGCGGGTCGAGGCGCAGGCCGTTGACCTGCAGGATCTCGTCGCCTTGCTGCGGTGCGCGTCGGCGGAGCACGGCGCGGATGCGCGCATGCAACTCGCCCGTGTCGCAGGGCTTGACGACGTAGTCGTCTGCGCCGGCGTCGAGTGCCGCGATCTTGGCGCGCGCGTCGCCATGACGCGACAACACGATGACAGGCAGGCCGCGCGTTTGCGTACTGGCACGCAGCGCCAGAAGCATGTCGATCGACTCACGCTCGGGCCATGCCCACTCCATCACGAGCAAATCCGGCGTGGACGCCTGGATTGCGGTTTGCGCTTGCACTGGGCTGTCGACACGCAGGACATGATGTCCGCCGTCGCGCAGGGAAAATGACAAACGTTCGCCCTCTGCCTGGTCCTGTTCGACCAGCACGATTTGAGTACCCACTTGTAAAACCTCCCGTCTAACCAGCCGACACACTCCGGCGAGCAGCCCTGCGGCTGCGCTCTGCTGTCTGCGGTGCGCGTTGTTATGGATTCCGTGCCGGCATTGCGCGTCTGCCTGCAGGTCATGCCTCTCGGGCGCCATCTGCCGGACCTTGCGGACCTGCAGGACGATCGTCGTGTGTTGCCATCCCGTTGACGATCGGTGGCGGAGCCTCCTGGTGTATCCAGGGTGGTTTGGGATTGGTCGATCAGCCCCCCGGCCTTCTCGTGGCGCGCCGCACTATGCAATCGTTTGCACAAGGTGCGGCATCGTCAACGCGAAAACCGAGCCGGCGCCCCCCCGGGCGCCGGGAAGATGGGGCATATCCCCCATCGGCACATGGCATTGGCCAGCCTTCCTTTCCCGATTCCTCTTGTGTGGATACCCCCTCCGGCTCATGGAAGAGAAATCCCGTTTTGCTGGATTATAAGAATGTCGTGGGAATTCGTCACGCGCCAATTTTAAAAGTCGGTAATTTTTTAGGGGCGGTACATTTCGTACGCCAATGATTGACATGCGATCTTCATAAAGCTATGTCTGGCAAGGGTTTTGGGGCGCATCATGCTGGCAATGATTTGCTGTTCGCATAAATGCACGGTGATTATGTTTCCACCGGCATATTGTGCAATCACCTGTGCTTGACGGTATTTTTTACAACGGGATTCAATTAAATTTAATTCAAGTGATCTGTTTTATTGAAGGGGGTAAATCGCCTAATTTAAACCTTTAGGATTACTGCTTGTTGCTTGAGCAAGTGCCGGCTGTGGGCGAAAAAAAGCCCGCGCGAGGCGGGCTTCCTGTGGGGCGCGGGTGAGCGTCAGCCTTGCAGGCGACTCTCCAGGCGCGCCTTCGCTTCGGGCAGTGCCTGCGGCAGGTGGTTCGCCAACTGCGTAAACAGCTCGTCGTGCAGCGCCAGCTCCTGCTTCCAGGCGGTGGCGTCCAGCGAGATCACCTTGGCAAACTGCTCGGCCGTGAAGTCCAGGCCGTCCCAGCTCAGCTCTTCGTAGCGCGGCGACACGCCAAAGACGTGCTCATCGCCCTGCACCTGGTCTTCCATGCGGTCGATCATCCACTTCAGCACGCGCATGTTCTCGCCAAAGCCCGGCCACACGAACTTGCCGTTCTCGTCCTTGCGGAACCAGTTCACGCAGAAGATCTTCGGCAGCGTGGCGCCGCTCTTGGCGAGCTGGTCACCCAGCTTGAGCCAGTGTGCGAAGTAGTCGGCCATGTTGTAGCCGCAGAACGGCAACATGGCGAACGGGTCGCGGCGCACCACGCCCTGCTGGCCAGCGGCCGCAGCGGTGGTTTCCGAGCCCATCGTGGCGGCCATGTACACGCCTTCGATCCAGTCGCGCGCTTCGGTGACGAGCGGCACGGTGGTCGAGCGGCGCCCGCCAAAGATGAACGCATCAATGGGTACGCCGGCCGGGTTGTCCCATTCCGGATCGATCGACGGGCACTGCGAGGCCGGTGCCGTGAAACGTGCGTTCGGGTGCGCGGCCTTGCGGCCGGTTTCCTTGCCAATCTCCGGCGTCCAGCTTTGGCCCTGCCAGTCGGTCAGGTGTGCGGGCACGGCATCGGTCATGCCTTCCCACCACACGTCGCCGTCGTCCGTCAGCGCCACGTTGGTGAAGATGACGTTCTCCTTGAGCGTCGCCATCGCGTTGGGGTTGGTCTTCTCGCCCGTGCCCGGTGCCACGCCAAAGAAGCCCGATTCCGGGTTGATGGCGTACAGGCGGGTCTGGCCGTCCGCGTCTTGGCGCGGCTTGATCCAGGCGATGTCGTCGCCGATGGTGGTCACCTTCCAGCCGTTGAAGCCGGCCGGCGGAATCAGCATCGCAAAGTTGGTCTTGCCGCAGGCCGACGGGAAAGCGGCGGCCACGTGATACGTCTTGCCCTCGGGCGAGGTCACGCCCAGGATCAGCATGTGCTCGGCCAGCCAGCCCTGGTCGCGGCCCATGGTGGAGGCGATACGCAGTGCGAAGCACTTCTTGCCCAGCAGCGCGTTGCCGCCGTAGCCGGAGCCGAACGACCAGATCTCACGCGTTTCCGGGAAGTGGACGATGTACTTGGTCGGGTTGCACGGCCACGGCACGTCTTTCTCGCCGGCGGCGAGCGGCTTGCCGACGGTGTGCACGCAAGGCACGAACTCGCCGTCGGTGCCCAGCACGTCGTACACCGCGCGGCCCATGCGCGTCATGATGCGCATGTTGACGGCCACGTACGGGCTGTCCGACAGTTCCACGCCAATGTGCGCGATCGGCGAACCCAGCGGGCCCATCGAGAACGGCACCACATACAGCGTGCGGCCGCGCATGCTGCCGTCAAACAGGCCGCTCAGCGTCTGGCGCATCTCGGCCGGGGCCGTCCAGTTGTTGGTGGGGCCGGCGTCTTCCTTCTTTTGCGAGCAGATGAAAGTGCGGTCTTCCACACGCGCCACGTCCGACGGGTCCGACAGCGCCAGGTACGAGTTCTTGCGCTTGGCCGGGTTGAGCTGCTTCATGGTGCCCGCGGCGACCATCTCCGCGCACAGGCGGTCGTACTCTTCTTGCGAGCCATCGCACCAGACAATGCGCTCCGGCTTGGTGAGTGCAGCGATTTCGCCCACCCATGCGACCAGGCGCGGGTGTTTCACGTAATCGGGCACGTTCAATGCGGGCACGCCCTGCATCGCGGGTTGATTCATGACCAAAACTCCAATGGAAGTGAAAAAGAAAGCGGTGGCAGATCAGCACGGCAACCAGGGGCAGCGCGCCAGGCGGCGGCATGGAAAGCGATCGACGGCGCATCGTGAACGGGCCGGATCAGCGACTTCCAGAGGGAGGGGCAACGCAGGCGGAGGGACAGGAGCCGTGCTGATTTCACATTCAGTTACAAAGCGGTGCGCTGACGGAACGTGGGTTTTTCCGGGCAGCGGGGGCCGCGTGCGCTAAAGTGGCGGGACCGAGGTCAACAGACCCTAGAACAAGGACTCGTCACCAGCGAGGCGGCGCAAATTGCGTGCCCGCGGCGGGCAATTCCAAACGTCGCAACGGATTGTTGTGCGACGAGGGATGGGAAGAATACCACCGCGAGGGATCGCTGTTTTTTGCTGCGCACCATTGTTCGAAGTGAGATGTCGATGAAGATTGCCGTACTGGACGACTACCAAGACGCTGTCCGCAAGCTGGATTGCTTCAGCCTGATGCAGGACCACGAAGTCAAAGTGTTCAACAACACCGTCAAAGGCGTGGGGCAATTGGCCGCACGCGTGGCGGATGTGGAAGCCATCGTGCTGATCCGGGAGCGCACGCGCGTGACGCGTCAGTTGCTCGATCGCCTGCCCAAACTCAAGATCATCAGCCAGACCGGCCGCGTATCGCGCGATGCCGGCAGCCATATCGACCTGGATGCCTGTACCGACAAGGGCGTGGTCGTGCTGGAGGGCAAGGGCTCGCCGGTAGCGCCGGCCGAGCTGACCTGGGCGCTGGTGATGGCCGCGCAGCGGCGCATTCCGCAATATGTGGCGAGCCTCAAGCACGGCGCGTGGCAGCAGTCGGGGCTGAAGTCGACCACGATGCCGCCCAACTTCGGCATCGGCCGTGTGCTGAAGGGCCAGACGCTCGGTATTTTTGGTTACGGCAAGATCGGCCAGCTTGTGGCGGGTTATGGCCGTGCCTTTGGCATGAACGTGCTGGTGTGGGGGCGCGAAGGCTCGCAGGAGCGCGCCCGCGCCGACGGCTTTGGCGTGGCGGAATCGAAGGAGGCGCTGTTCGAGCAGTCCGACGTGTTGTCCGTCCACCTGCGCTTGAACGACGAGACGCGCGGCATTGTGACGGTGGCCGACCTCACGCGCATGAAGCCGACCGCCCTCTTCGTCAACACCAGCCGCGCTGAACTGGTGGAAGAAAACGGCCTGGTGACCGCGCTCAACCGCGGGCGCCCGGGTATGGCCGCCATCGACGTGTTTGAAACGGAACCCATCCTGCAGGGCCACACCCTGCTGCGCATGGAGAACTGCATCTGCACGCCGCACATCGGCTATGTGGAACGCGACAGCTACGAGATGTACTTCCGCGTCGCGTTCCAGAACATCCTCGATGTGCTGCAGGGCAACGTCGACAGCGTCGTTAACCCGACAGCGCTGGCACCCGCGCTCATTCGCGCCTGACGCCAACCATCGTTTAGACCGATCAAGCCGCGGCGCGAAGCTGCGGCTGATTGGCGCCTGCGCCGTCAAAGCGGAAGCTGTCCATTGCCAGCGAGCCGTAGGTGACGGTGTCGACCACGTGCTGGGCCTGCACGCCGCCGGCCGTGGCCTGCGCCGGTTGGCCCATTGCCGCGCCGAGTGCCACATACAGCGGCATCAGGTGCTCGTCGGTCGGGTGGGCGTGGGCGGCTTGCGGGGCTTGCGCGCGGTAGTCGCAGAAGGTGGTGAAATCACCACTGCGGATGCCTTCGGTCATGGCCTCCATCATCCATTCGCGGAACGCATCCACCCACGGCTCGACCGGCACGCCATGCTGTGCCGTGCCGGGGCCGCGCATCAGTGCGCGTAGGTTGTGTGTGAAGCTGCCCGAGCCGATGATCAGCACGCCCTCGTCGCGCAGCGGCGCGAGCGTGCGCCCCATCGCCATCTGGCAGGCGGGCGACAGGCCAGGCATGAGCGACACCTGCACCACGGGGATCTTCGCCTCGGGGAACATCAGCATCAGCGGCACCCAGGCGCCATGGTCCAGCGGCTGGCGCGGGTCGAGCACGGTGGAGGCTTGCTCCTCCAATCCGGGGACGACGTTGCCGTCGATCAGCGCGCGGATGCGTTCGGCCAGATCGGGTGCGCCCGGCGGCGCATATTCCAGCGCGTAGAGCTGCGGCGGAAAGCCGCCAAAGTCGTGCCAGGCCTCCTGCTGTGCACGCGCGGTGACGGCCGGGCGGCGCGTCATCCAATGCGGCGAAACGACCACGATGGCGCGTGGGCTGAGCGCGGTCATCTCTTGCCCAAGCGCAGCGAGGGATTGGCCGACAGGGCCCGGATCGGCCGCCAGCATCGGCGACCCATGAGACAGATAGAGCACGGGAAGCATGTCAAATTTCCTGAAGAATGTGGCCACCATTTTGCGCCTCCCCTACGCGGGTAACGTGCATGGATTTGGCGGTGGGGGTCAGGAAAACTGAAGAAGATGTGCGCAAAAAAGCCCGCCGAAGCGGGCAATGGAATCGGAGGACAGGCGCGTCAGCTTGCCGGAGTGGTCTCCGGCGACGGTGCCGCGGCGGCCGATTGCTCGGTCCACCCGCCGCCCAGGGCCTTGTACAGCGTCACCAGATTGTTCAGCCGCGACACGCGCAACGTGATCAGGCTCTGCTGCGCGTTGAACAGCGAGCGCTCGGCGTCGAGCAGCGTCAGTGCGCTGTCCACGCCACGTTGGGCGCGCGCCTCCGACAGGAGGAAGCGTTTGCCTTCGGACTGCACCAATGCCTGCTGTGCAGTCAGTTGCTCGTCGAGCAGGGCGCGCCCTGACAGCGCGTCCGATACCTCTTGGAACGCGGTCTGAATGGCCTTTTCGTACTGCGCCACGGCGATCTTCTTGTTGGCTTCCGACACGCGCAGGTTGGCCAGGTTGGCGCCGCCCGCAAAGATCGGCAGG
Organism: Ralstonia insidiosa; assembly: GCF_008801405.1. Taxonomy (NCBI): domain Bacteria; kingdom Pseudomonadati; phylum Pseudomonadota; class Betaproteobacteria; order Burkholderiales; family Burkholderiaceae; genus Ralstonia; species Ralstonia insidiosa. The sequence continues at coordinate 556,429 of NZ_VZPV01000001.1, forward strand.
CTGATCGACGGGCCGAAGCTCCAGGCGCCCTGGCCGCCCTTGAACAGGTCTGAGAACGCAGCGCTGGCGGTGCCGTAGCTGCCGGTGAGCGTGATGCGCGGGAAGAACGCCGCACGCGCCGCGCCGATGTCGGCATTGGCGGCCTTGAGCGTGTGCTCGGCCTGGAGGATGTCGGGGCGACGCTCCAGCAGGTCGCTCGGCAAGCCGGCGGGCAGGTCGGTCAGCAGGCGTTGTGCATCGAGGCCACCGCCGGTGGGCAACTCCGCTGGCAGCGGCTGGCCGATCAACACCACCAACGCATGCTCGGCCTGTGCGGCTTGCAGCTTGGAGGCGGCCAGTGCCGTTTGCGCGGTGTTGCGCGCTTCGGTCAACTTTTCATGGCCAAGACCGGCCTGGTCTTTGAGCTGCAAGTCAAAGCCGCTGGCGTTGCCCAGCTCCATCACCGCCGGCGGGACGAAGGCGTAGGCCAGTGCACCCTTGATGTGCGAGAAAGCGCCCATGGCACGGTTGGCCACCGCCTGGACCTTCTGGTCGGCGCGTTTGCGCTGGCTCCAGTCCTTCATCATCACAAAGGCCACGCCCATGTTGGCGCCGCGCCCGGCAAAGCTGAAGCCTGCTACGGTGAAGACCGAGGCGACGTTCTCCTTCTCGTCGGTCAGCAGGTAGTGCTCGACTTGCTTGAGCACCTCGATGGTCTGTTCTTGCGTGGCGCCGGTCGGCAATTGGATCTGCGCAAACATCACGCCCTGGTCTTCGTCCGGCAGGAAGGCCGAGGGCAGGCGCATGAACAGCACTGCCAGCACGCCCACAATGGCGGCATACACCAGCATCATGCGCACCGGCTTCTTGAGCAGGCGTTGCACACCTGAGGTGTAGCGATGTGTGCCGTTGTCGAGTGTGCGGTTGAACCAGCGGAACAACGCGAATTTCTTCGCTTCGTGGTCTTTGTCGACCGGCTTGAGCAGCGTCGCGCATAGCGCAGGCGTGAGGATCATCGCCACCAGCACCGACAGCACCATGGCCGAGACGATGGTGATCGAGAACTGACGATAGATCGCCCCGGTCGAGCCCGAGAAGAACGCCATCGGAATGAACACGGCCGAGAGCACCAGGGCAATGCCGACCAGCGCGCCCGTGATCTGCCCCATCGATTTGCGCGTGGCTTCCTTGGGCGGCAGGCCCTCTTCGCTCATCACGCGCTCGACGTTTTCGACCACCACGATGGCATCGTCCACCAGCAGGCCGATCGCCAGCACCATGCCAAACATGGTGAGCGTGTTGATGGAGAAGCCCGCCGCCGCCAGCACGCCAAACGTACCCAGCAGCACCACCGGCACGGCAATGGTCGGGATGAGTGTGGCGCGGAAATTCTGCAGGAACAGGTACATCACGCAGAACACCAGCACGATGGCTTCGGCCAGTGTCTTGATCACGTCCTCGATCGACTGCTTGACCACCGGCGTGGTGTCATACGGCGTGACGACTTCCAGGCCCTTCGGGAAGTATTGCGACAGCGTCTTCACCTCGTCGCGCACCACCTGGGCGGTGGCCAGCGCGTTGGCGCCGGTGGCCAACTGGATGCCGATACCGGCCGCCGGTTTGCCGTTGTAGCGCGAGAGGATCGAGTAATCCTGGCCGCCCAGCTCCACGCGGGCCACATCGCCCAGCAGCACTTTCGAGCCATCCGGGTTGACCTTGAGCAGCACGTTGCGGAACTGCTCGGCGGTTTGCAGGCGCGTCTGTGCGGTGATGGTGGCGTTCAACTGCTGGCCGGACACTGCGGGTGCGCCGCCCAACTGGCCAGCCGACACGTCGGCGTTTTGCGCCTGCACGGCGTTGGCCACATCATTGGTGGTGAGCTGATAGCTCGTGAGCTTGTTCGGGTCCAGCCACAGGCGCATGGCATACGGCGCACCGAACACGGTGACGGTACCGACGCCGGGCAGGCGGCTGATCGGATCCTTCATCGTCGAGTTGATGTAGTCGCCCAGTGCGCTCTTGTCCATCGAGCCATCGGTGGAGACCACCCCCAGCACCATCAGGAAGCTCGCGTTGGCCTTGGCCACGCTGATGCCCAACTGCTGCACCACCTGCGGCAGCAGCGGCGTGGCCAGCTGCAGCTTGTTCTGCACCTGCACCTGCGCGATGTTCGGGTCCGCCGCCGATGTAAACGTCAGCGTGATCTGCACGTTGCCGGCGGAGTCCGACGTCGACGCCATGTATTGCAGGTTGTCGATGCCGTTCATCTGCTGCTCGATCACCTGCGTGACGGTGTCCTCCACCGTCTTGGCGCTCGCACCCGGGTAGGTGGCGTTGATCACCACCGACGGCAGCGCGATGGTCGGATACTGCGACACCGGCAGGCTGGTGATGGACAAAGCCCCCGCCAGCATGATGACGATGGCGACCACCCACGCAAAGATCGGGCGGTCAATAAAGAAGCGTGCCATGTTGAATGCCCTCGCTTATTTGGCCGCAACCTGCGCCGCCGGTGCGGAGGCCGCATCCGGGGTTGCTGGTTGCGTGGCGGGAGCATCGGCTGCCACGGTCGTCACATCCGCACCCGGCTTGACCTTTTGCAAGCCGTTCACGATGACCTTGTCGCCGGCGGTCAGGCCGCTTTCGATCACCCATACCGAGCCGACGGCCGTGGTGGTTTTCACGGGGCGTGCTTCCACCTTGTTCTGCGCGTTGACGATCATCACCGTGGCGTTGCCTGCGGCATCGCGCGAGAGCGCGGCCTGCGGCACCGTCAGCGCGTTCTGCTGCGTGGCCTGGTCCAGGCGCGCGCGCACGAACATGCCGGGCAGCAGGTCCTTGTTGGGGTTCGGGAATTCCGCGCGCAGGCTGACCGACCCGGTGGTCTGGTCCACCGTGATGTCGGAGAACTTGAACGTGCCCGGCAGCGGGTACACCGTGCCGTCATCCAGCACCAGGTGCACCTGGGCTGCCTTGCCGTCCACGCCTTGCAACTGGCCGGCCTGCATGGCGCGGCGCAGCGCCAGGATTTGCGTGCTGGCCTGCGTCACATCCACGTAGATCGGGTCGAGCTGCGTGACGGTCGCCATGAGCGTGGCATCGCCCTGCCCGACCAGCGCGCCTTCCGTCACCTGTGCGGCACCGATGCGGCCATCGATGGGCGAGTTGACTTTGGTGTAGCCGAGGTTCAGCTCGGCCGTGCGTACTGCTGCGCGGGCTGAGGCCAAGTCTGCCTCGCTCTGCTTCACGGCGATGACGGCGTTGTCGTAGTCCTGCTTGCTGACCGCGTTGATGGGCACCAGATCGCGATAGCGTGCCTCTTGCAAGGCGGCTTGCGCCAGCGTGGCCTGGGCCTTGGCAGCGGCGGCGCGGGCGCTATCTAGTGTCGCTTGCAGCGGGGCCGGGTCGATCTGAAACAACGATTGGCCAGCCTTGACCTCGCTGCCTTCCACGAACTGCTTCTTGAGCACGATGCCTGCAGCACGTGCGCGCACCTGCGCTACGCGCACGGGGTTCACGCGTCCGGGCAGCTCAACGGCCACCGGCAGGTTTTGCGCGGCGACGGTGACGACGCCCACTTCAACAGGGCCCGCAGCATGTGGCACGGGTTTGTCTTTGCCGCAGGCGGCAAGCACGGTCACCAGCGCGGCAGCAGCCACCAGGCGACGGGAACACAACAGGGAACGGTTACGCATGACGCGTCCTCGGCTAACAAATCGTGGGTTGATGGAGCGCCCCGCCAAGAGTTGGCGGTGGCGTTGGTCAGGCGTGAGGGCGATGAGGGGGCGGCACAGCGTCGGGCGGCATGTGTGCCGGCAGTGCAGCCGTATCACCCGCATGTAGTACCGCGTAAGCCAATGGCCGAGGCAGCTTGCCTGATCAGTCAATCGGCAAATATAAGGATGCCGATGTTGCGGTGCACCCTAACCAAGCAGAACGACATCTTTTCAACATGAATTTAAGAAGTCGCTTGGGAATCGTCTGAAAAACGGCCCCCGGTACGGTGTTACGCGCAACAGCCTGTTGTTGCCAATGGGATTAGAGGCTCAGCAGTTCTTCCGCCACCGTCGGGTGCAGGCCCACCGTGGTGCGCAGATGCTTGAGCCGCACCCCCATGCGCACCGCCACCGCCAGCGCCTGGATGATCTCGGGCGCGGCGTTGTCGACGATGTGGGCGCCAAGCACACGCCCGCTGCGCGCGTTGCACACCAGCTTGATCAGCGATTCCATGCCGGTGCCGGCAAAGCGCTGTTCGAGTGAAACGAAGCGGCGGACCACGACGTCGATGCGGTCGGCGGTGGCGCGTTTGTCGGTGTCTGCACGGTCTGGCCAGCGCGTGCGTGCGTCAGCTTCGGTCAAGCCCACGGTGGCGATGGCCGGGTCGCAGAACACTGCCGTCGGCACCGCATTCATGTCGGGCAGTCGCAGCATCCCCTTCAGGCCCTTGCCGAACAGACGCTCCGCCACGTACTGCCCCTGTGCGGTGGCCACGGGCGTGAGCTGCTGCGCGCTGCTGACATCGCCCACGGCATGCACGCCGCGCGCGCGGGTACGGAAGTGGCGGTCCACGGCGATACCGCCGCGCGCATCGAGCGAGACACCTGCCGCGTCCAGCCCCAGCCCCGCCGTAGTTGGTGCGCGACCGATGGCGGCCAGTACGCGCTGGGCACGCAGCACGCGTGGGATGTCACTGGACGTGTCGTCGCTCACGTAGACGGCCACGCCATCGCCATTGACCGCATCGCGCTCCACGCGCACGACGTCGGCGTTTGGTACAAGGTCGACGCCGCAGTGGGCTAACGCCTGCGCGGAGGCCTCCGACACGGCGACATCAAATTCGGACAGCACGCGTGCCTCGCGCACCAGCAGCGTCACGCGCACGCCAAAGCGCGCCAGCATCGATGCCAACTCCACCGCCACCACACCACCGCCCACGATGATGAGCGAGGCGGGCAGTGTGTCCCAGCCGAAAACGTCGTCGGAGCTGCAAGCGAGTTCGGCGCCGGGCACCGGTAGCGGAACAGGGTGTGCGCCGGTGGCCAGCACCACCTGCCGCGCGCGCAGCGTGGTCTTGCCGGTCTCGCCGTGCAACCGGACGATGCCGCGCCCGCGCAGCGACGCCATGCCGGTCAGCCACTGCACCCCTGCGTCCAGCAGGTGTGAGTGATAGACCTCGTTCAGGCGCGCCACCTCGGCGCGGGTGCGGGCGATGGCCTGGCCCCAGGCGTCGGCGGCATGCGTCGCGCGCAGGCAACGCGCAATCGTCTGTGACCAGGCCGCACCGTAACCGAGCAGTTTCTTGGGCACGCAGCCGCGATTGACGCAGGTGCCGCCCACCTGTGCGCGGTCGATGATCAGGGTGCGCGCGCCCAACTGCGCTGCACGGCGCGCGGCCGCCAGCCCGGCCGAGCCGGCGCCGATCACGATCAAATCAAAGGAGGCTGCGGATTTTGCGGGCATGGCGGTGTCCGTCTGTCCATCAAGGTGGCATCGGCCGGACGGCCATGGCGGCACGCCGGCGGGCGCACCGTGTGCAGCAAACGGCGCGACCGCCGCTTGCCGGATGACGATGGCTACGCAGCCACCGGTTCGGCGAACCCGCGTGGAAGTTCGCGCAGGAAGGTTTCGCCGTCATGACGGCCGAGCGCATAGGCGTCGCGCATGGCGCCCGGGCGGGTGTAGTCCCAGCTCGAGATCGGCACCTTGCGCGAGGGCTGCACGTAAAAGCGGCGCTGCACGCCGCCGGCCACCGGCACATCCATGCGGAAGAACGTTGGGCGCGGGTACAGGCGCGTCACCAGCACCAGTGCATCGCCCGGGGTCGGGTCCAGCGCGTGCACCGGCACGTTGTCGACCATGCCGCCGTCGAGCACCGGCCGCCCCGCGCGCCGCAGGACCGGCGTGAACGGCGGGGTCGATGCGGATTGCAGCAACAGGTCGGCCAGCTCTTCGGGCGAGGCGCAATCCTGCGCGCGCACGAATTCGGGCGTGAAGCCCAGGCGCCGGCCCAATGTCGGGTGCAGCGTCTTACGGACGTGCTTTTCGATGTTGTACGCGATCAGCCCCGCCGCCACGGCCGTGCGCGCGCCCATCCAGCGTGGGATATGCGCCACGCCGATGCGGATCTCGGGCGCCTGCGCCAGCCGCGCGAAGCGGCCCTCGCCAAACACCGTCAGCAGCGCCGTGCGGTACATGCCGTAGTGCGGGAACACGCGCTCGCCGCGCAGCAGGTTGCCCCAGTGGGCGTTGCGCTTGTTGTGGCGTAGGGTCTCGCCGTAGTAGTCCATCAGCTCGGCGGAATTCCAGGCGTGCAGCATGCAGGCCGTCGATGCGCCGGCCGAGATGCCGGTGATCACACGTGGCGCCAGGCCCAGTTCGGGCTGCACGACATCCCACCATCCGGCTTGCCACCAGCAGCGGTTGCCACCGCCGGCAAACACCATCTGATCGAAGGTGGGCGTGCTCATGCGGAGGCCTCGGTACGGGCGGAGCCAGTACCCGGCTGCGGCAGGCGCAGCGCGGGCGAATACTTCAGGGTGTCGATGCAGGCGTCCATGAGGCGCTCGCGTTTGCTGGCGAGGGAGGAGGCATCCGGATAGAACAGGAAGTCGCCCATGATGCCGTTGAACGTGGCATGGAAATGCGACACCGCCAGGGGAATGTCCAGGTCAGTCGGCAACTGCCCGCGCCGCGTTGCCTGTTCGATGATGCTGGTCAGGTGCGTCATGCCTTCCTCAAACGATTCCTGCTGGCGCTTGAGGATGGGGCTCGTGTCTTCCACGAACTCGCACTTGTTGAACATGATCTCGAAGACTTTGCGCCAGTGCGCGTCTTCCACCAGTTGGCGTAGCAGAAAGTTGCCCACTGTGCGCAGTTCACCCAGTGGGTCGTCGGCTTCCACCCCCAGTGGCGTGCACATGGTTTCCATCGGCAGCTTCACACGCTCGCACATGGCGGCGAACACGTCCGCCTTGTTGCGGAAATGCCAGTAGATGGCGCCGCGCGTCACGCCTGCGGCCTGTGCGATATCCGATAGCGACGTGCGTGCCACGCCACGTGCATAAAACACGTCTTCTGCCGCATCCAGGATGCGGTTGCGTGTTTCCAGTGCTTCTTCCTTGGTTCGTCTGACCATGATCTTCCAGAGGAACGCTGGCTCACCCTGCCAGCGTTCTTTCGATTCGCTTTTGTGCGCCGCACAATCTTTGGCAACGCATTATTTCATACTGCGCAACACTGCGCCCAGTGCTTCAGGCGATGCAGACCTTGATGGATCGCACCTTGCCGCGATCCCGCGCCGTTCCGCCATTGCAACGAATTTAGCCAAAGTTGCAACAATGGCCCTGCTTCGCCCAAGGATCCTGCTTACATACATGCGTGAACGTATCTATAATAGCGCGCACTTCGCCTGTTGCACATCGCAACATTCGCCAGATCAACTTGGTCTGTTCTACAGCCCGAGCGTCTTGTGACTGGGGGAAGCACTGCAGCAAATCGCGCTCGTTCTCGTGTCGTTGAGTCCGTTTTGTTGCGACTTCGTCGCAAACGCCGTATCGCATGCCATCGGATGCGGCTAGGATCGTGCGTTTCAATTGTATTTTTTGGTTTCGCTGACGGTTTGCCGATACCGCACTCGCACTCGTTTGCGCGGCGGCGCGGCGCCCGGCATTCCGCTTATCGCCACATGGGGTCATCTATGACGAACACCCGCCGTTATCACCAACTCGCTGCCGCCGCATTCATGGTGGTGGCGCTTGCAGCCTGCGGCAACAAGCAGGCACAAGGGCCGGGCGGCGCCGGCATGCCTCCGGCCGAAGTCGGCGTTGTGACTGTGCAGCCGCACGCTGTCGGTCTGACCAGCGAATTGCCGGGTCGCCTGGAAGCCACGCGTGTGGCCCAGGTGCGCGCGCGGGTCGCGGGCATCGTGCTCAAGCGTTCGTACGCTGAAGGCAGTGACGTAAAGGCTGGCCAGCAGCTGTTCCAGATCGACCCGGCGCAGTACCAGGCCTCGCTCGACAGCGCCAAGGCGCAACTGGCACGCTCCGAAGCCACGCAAACGCAGGCGCAACTGAAGGCCGAGCGCTACAAGCCGCTGGTCGCCACCAACGCCATCAGCAAGCAGGATTACGACGATGCGACGGCCGCTGCCAAGCAGGCCACCGCTGACGTAGCTGCCGCGCGCGCTGCCGTGGAAACCGCCAAGCTGAATCTCGGTTACGCCAGCGTCACTTCGCCGATCGCCGGCCGCGCCGGTCTGGCACAGATCACTGAAGGCGCACTGGTTGGCCAGGGTGAAGCCACGCTGCTGACCACCGTGCAGCAGATCGACCCGATCTACCTGACCTTCACGCAGTCGAGCACTGAGGTGATGCGCCTGCAGGAAGCGCTCAAGGCCGGCAAGCTGGCCAAGGCTGGCGGTGATGCCGCCAAGGTCACGCTGGTGACGGAAGACGGCCGCGCCTATGCGCAGCCCGGCAAGCTGTACTTCTCTGACCTGACGGTGGACCCGGCCACCGGCACGATCACGCTGCGCGCGATTGTTCCGAACGCCGACCGCACGCTGTTGCCAGGCATGTACGTGCGCGCCCGTCTGGAGCAGGCGGTGGACGAGCAGGCCATCACGGTGCCGCAACAGGCCGTGACGCGCAGCCCGGATGGTGCCTCGGTCATGATCGTAGACGCCGATGGCAAGGTGGCGGTGCGTCAGGTTCAGGCGGACCGTTCAACTGGTACGGAGTGGATCGTCTCCAGCGGACTGAAGGCGGGTGACAAGGTCATCGTCGACGGCCTGCAGAAGGTTCGCCCAGGCGCGCCGGTGAAGGCTGTGCCGTGGCAACCGGGCGCAGCGCCGGGCCAAGGTCAGGGCCAAGCCAAGCCAGGTCAGGGTGCAGCACCTGCTGCCAGCGCCCCAGCAGCAAGCGCCCCCGCTGCCAGCGCACCGGCAGCCAAGCAGTAAACAAGGAGCCATCGCATGGCAAAGTTTTTCATCGATCGCCCGGTCTTTGCCTGGGTGCTCGCGCTGTTCATCATCCTGGCTGGGGCGATCTCGATCACCCAGCTGCCGATCTCGCAGTACCCGACCATCGCGCCGCCGTCCATCATCATCACGGCAACGTATCCGGGCGCCAATGCGAAGACGCTGGACGAATCCGTCACCAGCATCATCGAGCAGGAAATGAACGGTGCGGACGGCCTGCTCTATATGGAGTCGGTCAGCCAGGGCGGTAACGGCCAGGCCACCATTACCGTGACGTTCAAGGCCGGTACCGATCCGGCGCTGGCGCAGGTGGACGTGCAGAACCGTCTGAAGCGCGTGGAAGCGCGTCTGCCCTCACAGGTGACGCAGCAGGGCGTGCAGGTCGACAAGGCCCGCGCCAACTTCCTGCTGTTCGCCACGCTGGCGTCGACCGACGGCAAGATGGACCCGGTGGCGCTGGGTGACTACATCTCGCGCAACGTGCTCAATGAAATCAAGCGCGTGCCGGGTGTGGGCCAGGCGGTTCTGTTCGGTACGGAACGCGCGATGCGCGTCTGGATCGATCCGGCCAAGCTGGTCGGCTACAAGCTGACCCCAACCGACGTCTACAACGCCATCCGCGCACAGAACTCGCTGGTCTCGGCCGGTACGATCGGCGATCTGCCGTCCGTTTCCGACCAGCCGCTCGCGGCCACGGTCGTGGTGGAAGGCCAGCTCACGACCACCGAGCAGTTCGGCAACATCGTGCTGGTGTCCAAGCCCGACGGCTCGCTGGTTCGCGTGAAGGATGTGGCGCGCCTGGAGCTGGGTGGCCAGACCTACTCGACGTCGGCCCGCATCAACGGCCAGCCGATCTCGGCCATTGGTGTGCAGCTCTCGCCCACCGGTAACGCGCTGGGCACCGCCAAGGCCGTGAAGGCCAAGCTGGAAGAGCTGTCGAAGTACTTCCCGGCCGGCGTGGAATACAAGGTGCCGTACGACACCTCGAAGTTCGTCCAGATCTCGATCGAAGAAGTGGTCAAGACGCTGTTCGAGGCCATGGTGCTGGTGTTCCTGGTGATGCTGCTGTTCCTGCAGAACATTCGCTACACGCTGGTGCCGTCGATCGTGGTGCCGATCTCGCTGCTGGGCGCGTTTGCCGTGATGAACGCGTTGGGCTTCTCGATCAACGTGCTGACCATGTTCGGCCTGGTGCTGGCGATCGGTATCCTGGTTGACGATGCGATTGTGGTCGTGGAAAACGTCGAGCGGATCATGGCCGAAGAAGGCCTACCCCCGCGCGAAGCCACCCGCAAGGCCATGGGCCAGATCACCGGCGCCATCATCGGGATTACGCTGGTGCTGATGGCCGTGTTCATCCCGATGGCGTTCTTCTCGGGCTCGGTGGGCGCGATCTATCGCCAGTTCTCGCTGTCGATGGTGTCGTCGATCTTCTTCTCGGCACTCATGGCACTGACGCTCACGCCGGCACTGTGCTCGACGCTGCTCAAGCCGATCGAGAAGGGTTCGCACCACGAGAAGAAAGGCTTCTACGGCTGGTTCAACCGCATGTTCTCGAGCACCACGAACCGCTACCAAAGCTTCGTGGAGCGCATGCTGAAGAAGACCTTCCGCTACATGGTCATCTATGTTGCGCTGATCGCAGCGGTGGTGCTCCTGTTCCTGCGCCTGCCGTCTTCGTTCCTGCCGACTGAAGACCAGGGTTACATCGTGACCAACATCCAGTTGCCGCCGGGCGCATCGGCCAACCGCACGTTGGAAGTGATCAAGCAGGTCGAGAACTACTACAAGCAGGAAAAGGCGGTCGAGAACATCGTGGCCGTGCAGGGTTTCAGCTTCTCGGGCAACGGGCCGAACGCCGGTATCGTGTTCACCCCGTTCAAGGACTGGAGCGAGCGCAAGGGCAAGGATCAAACCGCCGATGCGGTGGCCGGCCGTGCCTTCGGTGCGCTGTTCGGTGGTATTCGCGATGCGATCGTGTTCCCGCTGAACCCGCCGCCGATTCCGGAACTGGGTAACGCAACGGGCTTCACGTTCCGTCTGCAAGACCGCGCGGGTCTGGGGCATGACGCCTTGATCGCCGCCCGCAATCAACTGATGGGGATGGCGGCGCAAAGCAAGGTCATCACGGGTATGCGACCGGAAGGTCTGGAAGACTCGCCGCAGTACCAGGTCGATATCGACCGCGAGAAGGCCAATGCGCTGGGCGTGTCCTTCACCGATATCAACGCCGTGCTGTCGACGGCGCTGGGCTCGGCGTACGCCAACGACTTCCCGAACTACGGTCGTCAGCAGCGTGTGATCGTGCAAGCGGACAAGATCAACCGCATGCAGCCCGAAGACATCATGAACCTGTACGTACGCAACGGGCAGGGCAACATGGTGCCGATGTCGACGTTCGCGAAGGGCCATTGGATCGTCGGCCCGGTGCAGCTCGTGCGCTACAACGGCTATCCGGCGGTTCGCCTGTCGGGTGCGGCCGCGCCGGGTGCCAGCTCGGGTGATGCCATGGCCGAGATGGAACGCCTGGCCGGTAAGCTGCCGGCGGGTATCGGTTACGAGTGGACGGGCCAGTCGCTGCAGGAAAAGGCCTCCGGCTCGCAAGCGCCGGCGCTGTATGCGCTGTCGCTGCTGGCGGTGTTCCTGGTGCTGGCTGCGTTGTACGAAAGCTGGTCGATTCCGGCGGCGGTGATTCTGGTGGTGCCGCTGGGCGTGCTCGGCGCACTGCTGGGCGTGACGCTGCGCGCCATGCCGGATGACGTGTACTTCAAGGTCGGCCTGATTGCGGTGGTGGGCTTGTCCGCCAAGAACGCGATTCTGATCATCGAGTTTGCGAAGGACTTGCAGGCGCAAGGCAAGGGCCTGATCGAGGCCACGCTGGAAGCGGTGCACCTGCGGTTCCGCCCGATCATCATGACGTCGTTCGCCTTCATCCTGGGCGTGGTGCCGCTGGCGATTGCCACGGGTGCCAGCTCCGCCAGCCAGCGCGCCATCGGTACCGGCGTGATGGGCGGGATGATTACCGCGACGGTGCTGGCCGTGGTGCTGGTGCCCGTGTTCTTCGTGGTGGTCCGCCGCATCTTCAAGGGCAGCGAGCGTCAACGCCGCCTGGATGCCGCGCACCGTCCGTTGGACGAGGAAATCTGAACATGCAGAAAACGATGACCTTCTCTTTGGCCTCATTGGCAACCCGCGCCCCCGCGCTGCTGCCGGCGCTTCTGCTGGCTGCAGGTGTGTTGTCCGGCTGCTCGCTGGCGCCGACCTATGAGCGCCCGGATGCTCCGGTAACGAGCACGTATCCGCAGGCACCGGCCGGCTATGCCGTGCCGGCTGACAGCGCCAAGCCGGGCGAGAACGCCCCGCGCGCCACCGATCTCGGCTGGCGCGAGTTCTTCCCCGATCCGCGTCTGCAGAAGCTGATCGGCCTGTCGCTGGAGAACAACCGCGACCTGCGCATCGCCGTGCTCAATATTGAGGCGGCGCGCGCGCAGTACCGTCTGCAAGTCGCTGAACTGCTGCCGCCGGTCAACGCATCTGCCACGTACACGCGCAGCCTGACGCCGCAGTCGATCTCGCAGACCGGGCAGGACATCATCACCAAGCAGTATCAGCTTGGTGTGGGCATCAGCAACTACCAGGTCAACCTGTTCAGCGTGGGCGACGTGACGCGCTCCGCGCGCGCCAGCTATCTGGCGACCGCAGAGGGCCAGCGCGCCGCGCAGATCAGCCTGATCTCGCAGGTGGCCAAGGCGTACCTGAACGAGCGCGCCTATGCCGAGCAGCTTGAGCTGGCCCAGCAGACCCTGAAGGGCCGCGAGGATTACTACAAGCTCGCCAAGCAGCGCTTTGACGTGGGTGCCTCGTCGGCGCTGGACCTGCGCCAGACCGAAACGCTGGTGGAATCGGCGCGTGTGTCGGTCGCCCAGCTCACGCGCCAGTACGCCCAGGCGACCAACGCCCTGGTGCTGCTGGTGGGTGCGCCGCTGCCGGCTGACTTGCCGCCGCCGACCACCGTGTCGTCGGAGAAGATCGTGGCCGACATTCCGCCGGGTCTGCCGTCGGAGCTGCTGGAGCAACGCCCGGACATTCGCCAGGCCGAGCAGAAGCTGATCGCGGCCAATGCCAACATCGGCATCGCGCGTGCGGCGTTCTTCCCGAGCATCGGGTTGACGTCCAACGTGGGCACGGCCAGCGGCGCGCTGCATGACCTGTTCAAGGCCGGCACCGGGCTGTGGTCGTTCGTGCCGAACCTCACGCTGCCGATCTTCGACTGGGGCACGCGCGTCTTCCAATTGGACTCCACCAAGGCCAACCAGAAGATCGCCGTCGCCACCTACGAGAAGACCATCCAGACCGCGTTCCGGGAAGTGTCCGACGCCCTCGTGGCGCGCGGCACGCTGGAAGAGCAGGTGGCGGCGCAAAAGCGCTTCCGCGATGCCACGGCCGAGCGTCTGACGCTGTCTGACCAGCGCTACCGCAACGGCGTGTCGAGCTTCCTCGACGTGCTCGATGCGCAACGTGACCTGTTCAGCGCTGATCAGACCCTGGTACAGACGCGCCTGGCCCGCCTGACCAACGCCATCGATCTGTACACGGCGCTGGGCGGCGGTCTGCAGGAAAGCAGCACCATTGCGGCTGCCAAGCAAGCGCAACCGACGGCTGCGCCGGGCCTGGCACCCGCCGCGCCGGACATGACGCCGGTCCGCTGATCCTTCGGCACGTATCGTCCGCCGTCGTCTCCACGCGACGGCGGACGGTGCAAAAGTGCCTGATTGGACACGCAAAACCGGTGCTTGCATCGGTAAACCAATTCAACTACACTGCACGCCCTCTGGGCGGTATATAATCCGCTGTTTAGCCGTCCACCCGAATACTGAGTAAGGGATACGATGACCACTGTCCGTCTGAAAGAAAACGAACCGGTTGAAGTCGCACTGCGCCGCTTCCGCCGTGAAATCGAGCGCACCGGCCTGATCAAGGAACTGCGCGCACGCACCGCTTACGAAAAGCCGACGACCGAGCGCAAGCGCAAGAAGGCTGCTGCTGTGTCGCGCACGCGTAAACGCCTGCGCTCGCAAATGCTGCCGAAAAAGCTCTACTAAGATCGCGCGATTGTTCCGGTAGCACCAACTGGGTGCTGCCGTTGGCGGCGTAAAGTCAGTCGACTTCCAGTTCGCCGAGCTTGGTTCGTAGCGTGCCTTGCACGCGCCCGAAAGCTCTTTCGGGACCCGGCCAACGCTCCAACCCCCGATACAGAAGCTCGCAAGATGCGGTTGATGGCCTAAGTGCCGTTCTCCGCCGCTTCGATGCGCCTTCGCGCGCATGTTCTGTTGCAAACGACTTCCGCCAGCGGTGATTGACCGGCTGGCTGTTGGCGTTTGTCGCGCAGAACTTTCCGCGCTCGCCTATCCATCGCGTCGCCATAGATGCGAATTTTGCGCGGCCCCCTCGCCTCTTTACGACTTTTTGACGGGCACAGCCGTACGCTGCAGGTATCCCAGACTGCAGACGCCATGCGTCTTCCGATCATGAACCTGATGAGCCATTGGCTGCTCGGCGCGGGCGCCCTGCTGGCCATCCTTGCCCTGTTTGTCATCGAGTACATTGGAGTGGAGCGCGCGGCGCGCCGCAACGCCGAGGCCGAAGCACACCTGCCCAAGCCCTCCAGCGAAGACGCGACCGTTCTCTGAACGCTATGCCTTGAGGGAACCATGCCCACGGATTCCAACGACTACTGGTTCCCTGCCAAGCGTTACGGCTGGGGGTGGGGGTTGCCTTCGCGCTGGCAAGGCTGGGTGGTGTTTGCCATCTACGCCGTTCTGCTGGTGGTGGGCATCGTAGTGCTGCGCCCGCATGCCGAGCCGGTGAGCTTCGTGCTCTATACGCTGGTGCTGAGCCTGTTGCTCGTGCTGGTGTGCTGGTGGAAGGGCGAACCACCGTGCTGGCGGTGGGGTGGGGACTGATCGCCCATACGTTCTTTCGCTCTCAGCCTGCTGCCTGAAGGGTGTAGAGATGCACCTCTGACGGTGAAAATAACCGGATCGGCAGATCGCTCATGCCGATGCCGCGGCTGGTCACCAGCCGCCCGCCTTCCGCCAATTCAAAGTACCCGCTGGCAAAGCGCCGGTCGCCGGAGCCCGAAGGCAGTACGATCGGACGGCCATCCGGGCGCGCGATCTGCCCACCGTGGGTGTGGCCGCAGAACGCAAGATCGAACGGATAGGCACGTACGTGCCGTAAGCCCAGCGGCGAATGCATCAGCAACAGCCTGCGCGCACCGGCGCCGCTGAAGGTGCGGGCAGGGTCGGGTTGCCCAACACCCGGCTCATCGAGCCCACATACATAGAGCTCGTCATAGGGCGGCGGCAGACGCACCGCTTCGTTGACGAGCATGCGCACGTCCGCCGCCTCCAGTTGCAGGCGGATGAACGTGTCATCTACCCAAAGGTCGTGATTGCCGAACACCCCAAACTTGCCGGCCGGTGCCGGCAGTTCACGCAAACGCGCGGCCAATCCAGTGACATGTCTGTGATGCAGCGAAACGAAATCGCCGCCCAGCAGGATCACGTGCGGTGCGAACGCCGCGATCGCTTGCTGCATGGCATCCAGCAGACGTGGATCAGTCAAGGGGCCCGCATGGAAGTCCGAAGCGAAGGCCACTCTGAGCGGCTCGGCCAGCGGTGCACTCAAGGGCAAAGTCACATCGCGGTGATCAACATGCAGCCGTCCTTGAAGACGCAGTGCGTGTGCGAGGTGCGCCGCCCAGCCGTTGGCGTAGAAGAGCGCTTCCGCGGTCTCGCCGGCGCGCCGCCACCAGTTGTAGTACCGGCCTCGGCCCATGTCTGCTAAACCGGTTGGACCGACGCGCCGCACGCCACCGCAATCGACGCGCGATACCCGCCAGGCAGATTCATCGGCAGTGCATCCGGTGCAAACAGCCCGAGCCGCTTGTGCTCGTGGCTCACCACCGGCGCAAACGCGCCAACCAACGTGCAGTTGTACGTGGCGATGAACACATGCTTGCCTGGCACGACCTCGAACAGATACGTATCGATTGGCGCACCGACTTCCACGCGCAGGTTCAATTCTTCGGCAATCTCGCGGGCCAGGCATTCGGTGGACGATTCGCCCAACTCGATACGGCCGCCCGGCAACTCCCACGCTTCGCGTTCATTGAGCAGCAAAACGACCTCACCGGTGGGCGCGCGCAGCACGCCTTTGACGGAGACGGGGTAGGTGGACATGGCGCTCTCGGTGATGGTCTGCTACGTGGGTTAGGGCCCGTCCGCCACGTTGGCGGTGCCGCTGGACGTGCCCAGATGCAGTTCCTGATCAAAGGCGCGGTTCACATCGCAGTATTGTGCGCGTGCGGGCTGCGACTTCTGCCAGCGGAACGAGAGCTTCGGATAACCCGGAGTGCTGTTGGCGTTCTCGGTCAGCACGTAGTAGTCGAAGCGCACGTTGGCATCAGCCGCGTAACTGGCGCCGGCTTCTCGGTTGGCGAGGATGAGCACGGCGGGCTTGCCGCCTTGCGCGAGCAAGAGCCGAAAGTCGTGGAGCAGGCAATCTGCGCCGCCGCCGGTCGTCACGTGCAGTTGCTCCTGCTCGCCACTACCGCCGCTACCGCCACCCTCGCTGCGGCGGAATACCGGTACGAGGCTCCAGGGTTGCGCACGGCCTGCCGCGCCATCGCGCACAAAGAAGGTGACCACATCGAAGCTGTGCGCGTTGAAGTTCTCGCGCCACGCACGCACCGCGATTGCGTCGTAGCCGCGCAGCTTCAGCGCGTTGACGCCGTTGTGTATGGGCATCAGCGCATAGCCCGCTTGCGCAGCGGCGGGGCCCGAGAGGCCGAGCAACGCTAGGCTCAGGGCGACACTGTTGTTCAGGTAGTTGCGGACCTTGCGCACCGGTCTCTCCGTTGGTGAATGGGTTCGGCCTCTCAGGCTTGGGCCAGTATGTGAGGTACTTCATCGACGAGGGCATCGATGGCCACGCGCACTTTGAGCGGCATGTGTCGGGTCTTCAGCCACAGTACGTTGATCTCTGTATCGAGCACGCCCTCGTGGCCCATGACGACCGTGAGCTGGCCAGCGTTCAAGTATGACGAAATGAGCCAGCAGGGCAGCCACGCCAGGCCAGTTCCCGCGGCTGCGGCGTCAGCGATGGAGAGTAGGTCGTCCAGGCGCAGGCGCGATGCGGGCGGATAGGTTTGCAGCTCACCATCCGGCCCGGGAAGGCGCCACGGCGTATGGTGGGCACCACGGGCATAGACGATGCAGGTGTGCGCGTCCAGATCGCGCAGCGTTGTTGGGCGGCCATGTTTGTCGAGATAGGCCGGCGACGCGCAGAGCGCCATCCGGTTGAAGCCCAACTGTCGGCTGACCAGCGTGGCGTGGTTCGGCAGCGGGCCCATGCGTACGGCGATGTCGAAGCGGTCTTCCACCAGGTCCGCCATGCCATCGCTGAACGCGATCTCGACTTCCAACTGCGGGTGGCGCTCGATCAAGCGGCGCATGACTGGCGCAACGCAGTGCCTGCCGAACAGCACCGGTACGGTCATTCGCAACCGTCCGGTCGGCTCCTGCCGGCTGGCGAGCAAGGCGGCTTCGGTTTCGCTCAACTCGGTCAGCACGCGCTTGCATTGCTCGTAGTAGAGCGCGCCTTCGCCGGTCAGGTTCAGGCTGCGCGTCGTTCGCTGCAGCAGCCGCGTGTTCAGGCGTTGCTCCAGCCGGGCGATGACCTTGGCCACCGCCGAGCGCGTGACCCCCAACTGCGCGGCCGCCGCCGCAAAGCTGCCCGACTCGACCACGTTCACAAATTCGGCCACGCCGCTGAGCCGATCATCCATCCAAACCTGCTCCGTTTCGGTTGATCAAATGGCGCCTGATAGGCGACGGTGAGTCTACCAAATGGAGTCAATGCGTCTCGTGTGGAAACAATAAGATCGGTGCTTCATTGGAACGAGGAATTCACATGAAAGCATGGCAAGTCAGGCCGGGACACGGCATTGCAGGATTGCAGCAGATCGACACGGACGCACGAGAGCCAGGGCCCACCGAGGTGCTCGTGAGCATGCGGGCGGCCTCCCTGAACTACCGCGACTGGATGGCCGCGCGCGGCGACTACCCGGGCATTGATGGCACACCGCGCATTGCACTGAGCGATGGCGCAGGCGAGGTGGTTGCAGTGGGGGCGCATGTGACCCGGTTCAAACCAGGGGATCGCGTGATCAACACCTATTTCCCGAACTGGATCGACGGCGAAATCGCACTTTGGAAGATTGCCGAATCGCCCGGTGCGACATTCGATGGTGTGCTGGCCGAGCAGTTTGTCGCCGACGAATCCACGCTGACGGCGATCCCGGCGCACCTAAGCTTTGAGGAGGCGGCCACGATCTCCTGCGCGGGCATCACGGCCTGGAATGCGCTGTTCGCGAATACCGTGGTCAAGCCGGGGGCGACGGCGCTGCTGCTGGGGACGGGCGGCGTCTCGATCTGGGCGCTGCAGCTGGCGAAGGCGGCGGGGCTGCGCACCATCATCACCTCATCCAGCGACGAGAAACTGGCACGCGCACGGCAGCTCGGCGCGGATGCAACCATCAACTACCGCGCCGTGCCCGAGTGGCAGCACGAAGTGTTGCGACTGACCGGTGGCGCGGGCGCTGACGTGGTGGTGGAGGTGGGCGGATACGACACCATGGCGCGCTCGATTGCGGCTACCCGGCTGGGCGGCGTCGTCTCCATCACGGGCTTGCTGAGTGGCTTCGCAGGCGTGGATTTCGGTCTGCGCAGCCTGTTCGACGTGGCCAAGCACCTGCATGGCGTGATCGTCGGCAGCCGCTCGGTGCTCGACGAGGTGGTGCGGCTGGTGGACGTGCAGCAGATCTGCCCAGTAGTCGATCGCGTCTTCGGTTTTGATGAGGTGCCGGCCGCGTATGACTACCTGCAGTCGGGCCGGCACTTCGGCAAGGTGGTGGTTCAGGTTGGGGGGTGAGGGGGATGCCCTCGGCGGGCGGTCCTACGTTTCGGCGGGCCGTTCGCTACGTCGATACAGAACCTGGTGCTGCGCTGCGGATGGCTTACCTGAACTGTTTTCAGGCTTCCGAACGCTCCACAACCACCTCACTGACTTGCAGCACGGGTTGGATATCCGTGTAATTGGCGATGTCCGCCTGGATCTCCTGCGCGTGCGGGGCGCGAGCTGCCAGGAACGCTTCGATAGAAGGACAGATGAAGTCGCACTTGGCCACGTAAACAGGGTCTGCGCCCGGAGCACTCCCTGCGATGCCCTTGTCGATCGTGTAGTACAGACACGCAGCGCCGAGCAGCTTTTTCATCATGGGCATATGCCGCTCGCGGTAGTACGCATGATCGAATCGCGCGCCTGCGGCGTACGGGTACATGACACTGACTTTGATCATCGGGTTCTCCTGTTGCTGCACGGTCATCGAGGCGCCGTTGCTCGCGATGACGACATTGACGTCGCCGATATGGGGCGTGGCCAAGGCTGCTTCCAACATCGACGTACTGATTCTTCTGATTGTAAGCACCCGGTGAACCCGTTGTGCCGGCTCGGTGGCGCTGGGTGTCCAACAAAGCCGGGGGCTCCCCCGGTCAATCATGGATCGTCACCCGCGAAATCAAGGCTGGTATGCTGACCGACACCATCACCAGTTGGAGGGCAACATGGCTGCAAAGAAGGTCACCAAGAAAAAGTACTTGAAGATCCTCAACAAGCGCCTGCGTGCTGAGCCGGATGTGTCGCACAGCGCGCTGTTCGTCTTCTACCCTCTCGGGGCAAAGGCCAAGCACGCCACCGGCGTGGTCGCCAACGAGCCCTACAGCGAGCCAGAGTTCGCAATCATGGCCGCCATTCAACGCCAGGCAGCCAGCGAGTTTATCGTTGTCAGTGAGGAGGCCGCGTAGGCAACGGCCGACGTTCAACTGTGCCGTGTGATTCCGCTATGCGAAGGCGTGCCTTTGATGCAGGGTCTCACGGCATCAGCAGTCTCAATCATGGTCATGTGGATGATTGGGACGTCTCGGCAACCTTGGGCGCCCCTGGGCGCCTGATTACTTGCCGATACAGAACCGACTAAAGATCACCCCCAGCAGATCATCACTGGAAAACGCTCCCGTGATGCTGTTCAACGCCTCCTGCGCGAGCCGTAGCTCTTCCGCAAACAGATCGAGCGATTGCGCCTGCTGATCCGCATGTTCGGCCGCCAAGGCCAAATGCTCCTTGGTCGCGCGCAAGGCGGCGAGATGGCGCTCACGCGCCAGGTACAGGCCCTCGCCGCCGCCCTGCCAGCCGGCAATCTCCAGCAATGCCGCGCGCAGCAGTTCAACGCCCACGCCATCGCGCGCTGAGAGCCAGACCTCTGGCGGCACGGCATCCACGCGGCCCGCGACGCCCACACTCGTCAGGTCAATCTTGTTGATCACGCGCAGCGTGGGCACGCCCGCCGGTACGTGACTGGCAATACGTGCGTCGATGGCGGCATCTTCAGCCGAGAGGCCGTTGGCGCGATAGTCCGCTGCGTCCAGCAGGTGCAGCACCACATCCGCACGCGCGATGGCTGCCCAGGTGCGCTCGATGCCGATGCGCTCCACCTCGTCTTCGGTGTCGCGCAGGCCGGCCGTGTCGACAATGTTCAGCGGGATGCCTTCAATCTGGATGGTCTGCTGCACCTTGTCGCGCGTGGTACCGGCGATGGGCGTGACGATGGCAAGCTCCGCGCCGGCCAATGCATTGAGCAGCGAGGATTTGCCCACGTTCGGCTGCCCGGCCAGCACCACGTGCAGGCCTTCGCGCAGGAGCGCACCCTGTCGCGCCTGCGCCAGCACACCGTCAACCGCTGTGCGAATCCCGGCGAGCTGGCCGCGCGCATCGGACGCTTCCAGAAAGTCGATTTCCTCTTCCGGAAAATCCAGCGTCGCTTCCACCAGCATGCGCAGATGGATCACGCGTTCGACCAGCGCGTGCACCGCCTGCGAGAACGCACCGTCGAGCGAGCGCGCCGCCGAGCGCGCAGCGGCTTCGGTGCTCGCCTCGATCAGGTCGGCAACGGCTTCAGCCTGCGCCAGGTCCATCTTGTCGTTCAGGAAGGCGCGGCGTGTGAACTCGCCGGGTTCGGCCACGCGCAGGCCGATCTCGCGGCCGGCAGCCAGGCAGCGCTGCAGCAGCAGCTGCATCACCACCGGGCCGCCGTGGCCCTGCAGTTCGAGCACGTCTTCACCGGTGTACGAATGCGGCGCCGGAAACCACAGCGCGATGCCGCGGTCGATGGCGCCGCCGTCGGCGTCAAGGAAGGGCAGGTAGGTTGCCTGGCGTGGCGCCAGCAGCCGGCCGCAGACGGCCTGCATGACGGCGCGCACGTCAGGCCCCGACACGCGCACGACCCCAATGCCGCCCCGCCCAGGCGCAGTGGCAATCGCCGCGATGGGAATGGTGCGGATGGGTGCGCGCGGGGCGTCGGCAGTGTTCGGCAAGGTCGTGGGGTGGTCAGCAGCAGTCATGGGCGGTATTGTGCGGCAGCCGCGCAGTTGCGCGCCAGTTTCCAACCAGGGAGATTCGGATGATCGATCACACCGGCGTCGTCGTCAGCGACTTCGAGGCCAGCAAGCGGTTTTACGAACAGGCACTGGGCGCCATTGGCCTGGCCAAGGTGCTGGAGTTTCCTGCCGCCGTGACGGGTCACACCGATGTGGCCGGCTTCGGTCCGCCGGGCAAGGCGGAGTTCTGGATTTCCGCCGCGACGGCCGGGCAGGGGCCGAACAAGCCGCCGCTGCACGTGGCGTTTCGCGTGGAGTCGCGTGCCGAGGTGGACGCGTTCTACGCTGCGGCAATGGCGGCGGGCGGCACCGACAACGGCAAGCCCGGCCTGCGCGAACACTATCACCCGAACTACTACGGTGCGTTTGTACGCGATCCGGACGGCCATAACATCGAGGCGGTCTGCCACACACCGGCTTGAAGCGGGTGAGACAGGCATGAAAAAAGGGCACCCGAGGGTGCCCTTTTTGCTGGAACGCGATCGCCTTACTTGGCAGGCGCGGCGCCCTTGTTGGTGCCCAGCATGCGGTTGATCGACCATTGCTGCGCGATCGACAAGCAGTTGTTCACCACCCAGTACAGCACCAAGCCAGCCGGGAAGAAGAAGAACATCACCGAGAACGCGATCGGCATGAACATCATCACCTTGGCCTGCACCGGGTCCGGCGGGGTCGGGTTCAGCTTGGTCTGCACGAACATCGACACGGCCATCAGCACCGGCAGGATGTAGAACGGGTCCGGTGCCGACAGATCGTGCACCCAGCCCAGCCACGGCGCGCCGCGCATTTCGACCGACGACAGCAGCGCCCAGTACAACGCCATGAACACCGGAATCTGGATCACGATCGGCAGGCAGCCGCCGAGCGGGTTGACCTTCTCGGTGCGGTACAGCGTCATCATCTCCTGGTTCATCTTCTGCGGATCGCCCTTGTGGCGTTCGCGGATGGACGTCATGCGCGGCTGCAGGTCCTTCATCTTGGCCATCGAACGGTAGCTCGTGGCCGACAGCGGGAAGAACACCAGCTTGATCAGCACCGTGAGCGCGACGATCGACCAGCCCCAGTTGCCCAGCAGCCCGTGAATCTTCTCCAGCAGCCAGAACAGCGGCTTGGCGACGATGGTCAGCCAGCCATAGTCCTTCACCAGATCCAGGCCCGGGGTGATGGCCTCGAGCATGCGCGCTTGCTGCGGGCCGGCGAACAGGCGTGCCGTGGCCGAGACGCTGGCGCCCGGCGCCACCGTGCCCAGCGGCTCCTGAATGCCGATGCGGTAGAAGTTGGTGTCGACGCGGTCGACGTAGTACTCGCGCTTGACGTTGTCAGCCGGAATCCAGGCCGAGGCAAAGTAGTGCTGCACCATCGCCACCCAGCCGCTGTCGGTCGGGGCCGGTACGTGTGCCTTGCCCTTGTCGATGTCGGAGAAGGTGATCTTGTGGAACTTGTCGCCGTCGGTGTACACGGCCGGGCCGGTGAACGTGCTGTAGAAGCGCGATTGCTCAATCGCGCCGCCGTCGCGGGCCAGTTCCATGTACAGCGTCGGGTTGATCGGCGCCGTGCCGTCGTTGGTCACGTCAAAGCGCGTGTCGATCACGTAGCTGCCGCGCTTGAAGACGTACGTCTTGACCAGCTTGGCGCCGCCCTTGTCGGCCGTCAGCGTGATGGAGACATCATTGCCCGTGCCCAGGTCACGCGGGCCGGCCGAAGCCGCAAACACCGTCGTGTGGTTCGGGAAATCGCCGCCGATGATGCCCGAGCGCGCCAGATAGGTGCGCTCGATGCTGCGGTCGAACAGCACCATCGGGTTGCCATCGTGGTCCTTCTGGTCCAACAGCTCCAGCTTGGTGACGATCGCGCCGGCCGTGTCGATGGTGGCGCGCACCACGTCGGTCGTGATGACGATCTTTTCCGAAGCCGGTGCCTGCGAGGCTGCGCCCGTGGCCGGAGCGGCCTGCGAACCCGCGGCGGCCGTTGCGGCGGCGCTCTTGGGCACGTCGCCTGCGGGCGTGCTGCCCGGTGCGGCAGTCGTGGCCGTCTGCGGCGTCGGGAAGAACATCGACTGGTGGCCATTCGCGCGTTGCCAGTTGTCGAACAGCAGGACAACCGCCAGCGAGAAGATCACCCAGAGAATGGTGCGTTTGATATCCATGTCGGATTACGGTCTGGGAAGGTGAATCGACGGCCGCACAGCCTGCGTGTCGGCTGCGGTCGCGTCGGTCGATGCGGAATCGGAGGAGCGGGGCACAGCGTCGCCAGCGGCGGGCGGCACAGGATCATACCCGCCTTGTGCGAACGGATGGCAGCGGCATAGACGTTTTGCCGCAAGATAACTGCCATAGCCCGGCCCGTGCGTGATGACGGCGTCGCGCGCGTAGTCGGAACAGGTCGGCAGGAAGCGGCATTGCGCGCCCACGAAGGGGCTGAACGCCACTTTATAGATGCGCAGCAGAAACAACAGCACGCGCGTCATGACGTGCTCCCGGCAGCAGGCTGGGAGGCAGCGGGTGGGGCGGGCGGTGCAGGCAGCGGCCGTGTCGCAATCTCAAAGAGGTGCGACAGCTCTTCGTGGCAGATGCGCTTGAAGGCGGCCACGGTGGGCACGTCCTGGCGTGGAAACTTGGCGTGCAGGCGGATCAGCACGTCGCGGCCGCCCAGAGACGGCTGCCGCAGGCGGAACAGCTCGCGGCACTGGCGCTTGATGAGATTGCGCTCGACGGCGCGCTTGGCAAACTTCTTGCCGATCACCACGCCCAGGCGCGCCTGGGGATGCCCATTGGCGCGCACATACAGCACAAAGTGACGACTGCGCCGGACGGGCCGCAAAGCAAAAACGGATGAGAACTCATCCGTTTTCGTCAGCCTTGCGGCTTTGGGGTAGGCGTGCAAGCCCATCGCCGGCTGGGGGTAAGACTGCGGCAAAGCCATGGGCAACGGCCAGGGGCCGCCACCCGGGGCGCGGCAGTCTTAGATGGCCAGGCGCTTACGGCCCTTGGCGCGGCGTGCGTTCAGCACGGCACGGCCACCACGGGTCTTCATGCGGACACGGAAACCGTGGGTGCGCTTGCGACGGGTAACGGAAGGTTGGTAGGTACGCTTCATGATGCACTCTCTTGTTAATTGGTGGTGCGGACGCTGCCGCACGCGCCGGGCCTAGGGTCGCCCCGCAAAGCCTGGTGTCGATTCATTAGGAGAAATCGCCCACGCAGACCGCCGTGCGCTGTGTTGTTCACGGGCACCGACGGTATCGGGCCTTAGCCGGATCAGGCGCGCTGGACGAATCCGGCGCCGCGTCTGACGCGAACAAGCGTGCGCTCCCCTGCCGCGCATCGCAGAACCCGCCATTTAAACGATGTTTGCTGAATCTGTCAAGTCTGGCAGATTGGGGATAACGTGTGCGCCATACGAGAAATCCACCCGCCAGCAAGTTGTCCCCAACGCCTTGTGCGGCCTGGGTCGTTTCGGTGAAAGCCTTGCCAGCATTGGGTTTGTGGGCGGGTGTCAAAAGTAGTTGTCCACTGCTACTCACAGCAGTTCCACAGGTTATCCACAGACTTATCCTTTGTGGATAACTTTCGGCCGGGGGTACAATCCCGTTCCAATAACGAATGCCACCCGGTTTCTGGCTTGTGCCAGAGGCCCGGCGGCCGGCCCCGCCCGGGGACGTCGACAGACGCGTGTGGCGCCGGTCAAACAACTAACGATAACGATGCAGGATTTCTGGCATGCGGCATCCGCTCAACTTGAGAGTGAGCTGACGCCGCAACAATTCAAGACGTGGATCAAGCCGCTCACGCCGCTGTCATTTGACGAGCAGGCGTGCACGCTGCGGATTGCCGCGCCTAACCGCTTCAAGCTCGACTGGGTCAAGAGCCAGTTCTCCGGCCGCATCCAGTCGCTCGCGTGTGACTACTGGGAGATGCAGGTCGACGTGCAGTTCGTGCTCGACCCGGCCGCCGGCCAGCGCCAGGCGGCCCAGCAGCCGGCGTTTGCTCCGGCGCCGATGCAGCCGATGGCCGCGCAATCGATTCAGCCGAGGCAGGCAGCGCCAGCCGCCATGCCGGCCGCAAGCAGCGCCGCACTGGATGCTGCAGCCATGCGTCCGGCCCCCGCGATGTACCGCGAAAATGCGCTCGCCACGGCCAGCCATGCTGTGGCCGAGATCGACGTGCCCGTGATGGACGCCGCCGAGGTGAGTGCCCAGTCATACCGCATGCCGCCGCAGGCACCTGCCATGGTCACGGGCCTGGCAACGCCGCCGCAGGCGCCCGTGGACGACACCGTGCACGAGCGCTCGCGCCTGAACCAGATCCTCACGTTCGACAACTTCGTCACCGGTAAGGCCAACCAGCTGGCGCGCGCCGCGGCCATCCAGGTCGCCAACAACCCGGGCAAGTCGTACAACCCGCTGTACCTGTACGGCGGCGTGGGCCTCGGTAAGACGCACTTGATCCATGCCATCGGCAACTTCATGCTGATGGAGAATCCGCGCGCGCGCATCCGCTACATCCACGCAGAACAGTACGTTTCTGACGTAGTGAAGGCTTACCAGCGCAAGGCGTTTGACGACTTCAAGCGCTACTACCACTCGCTCGATCTGCTGCTGATCGATGACATCCAGTTCTTCTCGGGCAAGAACCGCACGCAGGAAGAATTCTTCTACGCGTTCGAGGCGCTGATCGCCAACCGCGCGCAGGTCATCATCACCAGCGATACGTATCCGAAAGAGATCACCGGGATTGATGACCGCCTGATCTCGCGGTTCGACTCCGGGTTGACGGTGGCCATCGAGCCGCCCGAGCTGGAAATGCGCGTCGCCATTCTGATGAAGAAGGCGCAGGCCGAGAACGTGACCGTGCCGGAAGAGGTCGCTTTCTTCGTCGCCAAGCATCTGCGTTCGAACGTGCGTGAGCTGGAGGGCGCGCTGCGCAAGATCCTGGCGTACTCCAACTTCCACGGCAAAGAGATTACGATCGAGGTCACGCGCGAGGCGTTGAAGGATCTGCTGACCGTGCAGAACCGCCAGATCTCGGTGGAGAACATCCAGAAGACCTGCGCGGATTTCTACAACATCAAGGTCGCGGACATGTACTCCAAGAAGCGGCCGGCCAACATCGCGCGCCCGCGCCAGATCGCCATGTATCTGGCCAAGGAGCTGACGCAGAAGAGCCTGCCGGAAATTGGCGAACTCTTTGGCGGACGCGATCACACCACCGTGCTGCACGCCGTGCGCAAGATTGCCGACGAGCGCACCAAGGACGCCCAGCTCAACCACGAGCTGCACGTGCTGGAGCAAACGCTCAAGGGTTGATGGCGCATCGCGCTGCCGCGTGCCACCAAGGCGCATGGCAGCGCCATCTGCCCAGAATTTGCCGCATGCAAACGCCCGCTCGAACGCGGGCGTCTTTTCATGCACAATAGACATATTTGCCGCGCGCGCGACGCTATCCAGCGCCCCCTTCTTTGCGGTATAATTTGTGATTAACCCCTTGATTTACAACAACTTTGGGGTTAATCGCGAATGCTCCTGCAGGCACAGGCCATGAGGGGCGCGCGCGGTGTCACCCCAAACTGCATACACTGCAAGGATCGCCTTCATGCAATTGGTCAAAACCTCGCGAGACAACCTGCTGCGTCCGCTGCAAATCGTGAGCGGCATCGTGGAACGCCGTCACACGCTGCCCATCCTGGCCAATCTGCTCATCACCAAGAAGGGTGAACGGGTTTCCTTCCTGTCCACCGACATCGAAATCCAGATCACCACGCACGCCGATTGCGGCGCCGGCGCCGGCGACATTGCCACCACCGTGGCCGCCCGCAAGCTGGTCGACATCCTGCGTGCCATGCCTGACGGCGAAGTGGCGCTGACGCTCAACGACAAGCGCATGACGGTGCAATCCGGCAAGAGCCGCTTTGCGCTGCAGACGCTGGCCGCCGAAGAATTCCCGACCGTGGCCGAGGCCACCGACTTTGGCGCGCGCATCACCCTGCCGCAGAAGACGCTCAAGCACCTGCTGGCGATGGTGCACTTTGCGATGGCCCAGCAGGACATCCGCTACTACCTCAACGGCATGCTGCTGGTGGTGGACGGCAAGCAAGTCATGGCCGTCGCCACCGATGGCCACCGACTGGCCTACTGCGGCGTGGAAACGGGCGAGCAACCCGCTGGCGCTGGCCGCCACGAAGTCATCATCCCGCGCAAGACCATTCTCGAACTGCAACGCCTGCTGGAAGACGTGGACGATCCCGTCTCGGTGCAACTGGCGTCGAACCAGGTCAAGTTCACCTTCGGCAATATCGAGCTGATCTCCAAGCTGGTCGAAGGCAAGTTCCCGGATTTCCAGCGCGTGATCCCGAAGGGTTACCGCAACAGCTTCACGATCGACCGCACGTTCCTGCAAAGCGCACTGCAACGTACGGCCATCCTGACGACCGACAAGTTCAAGGGCGTGCGCTGCATGCTCGACACCAACGTCCTCAAGATCAGCTCCACCAACGCTGACCAGGAAGAGGCGCAGGAAGAACTCGAAATCGACTACCAGGGCGACGCGCTGGATATCGGTTTCAACGTCACCTACCTGCTGGACGTGCTGGCCAACCTCAAGGCCGAAAAGGTGCAGGTGAGCCTGGGCGACTCCAACTCGAGCGCGCTCATCACCCTGCCCGACGACGACACCTTCAAGTACGTCGTCATGCCGATGCGCATCTGACACGCATTTGCCAGATAAGCACTATCGATAGCAAGACGAGGGGCTGGATCGGAAAGATCCGCCCCTTCGCCGTTTTTAAGCAACCCCGCTGTGTGCGCTGAGACAACCATTTCCGTGCCCATGGCTGCGAGCAGAACGACATGACCGAAGAGCAGAAACCGCAATCCACCCCCGCCGAGGCCAGCAGCTCCAACAGCTACGACGCCGCCTCGATCCAGATCCTGGAAGGCCTGGAGGCGGTACGCAAGCGGCCGGGCATGTACATCGGCGATACCTCGGATGGCACCGGCCTGCACCACCTCGTGTTCGAGGTGTTGGACAACTCCATCGATGAGGCGCTGGCCGGGCATTGCACCGAGATCCAGGTCACCATCCACACGGACAACTCCATCTCCGTGATCGACAACGGCCGTGGTATCCCGACCGGCATCAAGTTTGACGACAAGCACGAGCCCAAGCGCAGCGCGACCGAGATCGCCATGACCGAGCTGCACGCCGGTGGCAAGTTCAACCAGAACAGCTACAAGGTGTCGGGCGGCCTGCACGGCGTGGGTGTGTCGTGCGTGAACGGCTTGTCGAAGTGGATGAAGGTGACGGTCCGCCAGAATGGCAAGGTGCACCACATCGAGTTTGCACAGGGCGTTCCGCAAAACCGCCTGATCGAAACGGTGCAAGCGCCGGACGGCACGATGGTGGAGGTGTCTCCGCTGCACGTGACGGGCACGACGGACAAGCGCGGCACCGAAGTGCACTTCCTGGCCGACGAAGAAATCTTCACCAACGTCGAGTACCACTACGAGATCCTCTCCAAGCGCATTCGCGAGCTCTCGTTCCTGAACAACGGCGTGCACATCCGCCTGACGGATCAGCGCACCGGCAAGGAAGAAGACTTCGCCTTCTCGGGCGGCGTGAAGGGCTTTGTTGAGTACATCAACAAGAACAAGACCGTGCTGCACCCGACCATCTTCTTTGCCGCCGGCGAGAAAGACGGCGTGGCCGTGGAAGTGTCGATGCAGTGGAACGACGCCTACAACGAGCAGGTGCTCTGCTTCACCAACAACATCCCGCAGCGCGACGGCGGCACCCACCTCACGGGCCTGCGCGCCGCGATGACGCGCGTCATCAACAAGTACATCACCGACAACGAGATCGCCAAGAAGGCCAAGGTCGACACCTCGGGCGACGACATGCGCGAAGGCCTGACCTGCGTGCTGTCGGTGAAGGTGCCGGAGCCCAAGTTCAGCTCGCAGACCAAGGACAAGCTGGTCTCGTCAGAAGTGCGCTTGCCGGTGGAAGAAGTCGTGGCCAAGGCGCTGACCGACTTCCTGCTGGAAACGCCGGTGGACGCCAAGATCATCTGCGGCAAGATCGTGGAAGCTGCCCGCGCGCGTGAAGCCGCCCGCAAGGCCCGCGAAATGACGCGCCGCAAGGGCGTGCTCGACGGCATGGGCCTGCCCGGCAAGCTGGCCGACTGCCAGGAGAAAGACCCCGCGCTGTCTGAACTCTTCATCGTCGAGGGTGACTCCGCAGGTGGCTCCGCCAAGCAGGGCCGCGACCGCAAGTTCCAGGCGATCCTGCCGCTCAAGGGCAAGATCCTGAACGTCGAGCGCGCGCGCTTTGACAAGATGCTCTCCAGCCAGGAAGTGCTCACGCTCATCACCGCGCTTGGCACCGGCATTGGCAAGGACGACTACAACCTCGACAAGCTGCGCTACCACCGCATCATCATCATGACCGATGCTGACGTGGACGGCTCGCACATCCGCACGCTGCTGCTCACGTTCTTCTACCGCCAGATGCCCGAGATCATCGAGCGCGGCCACGTGTACATCGCCCAGCCGCCGCTCTACAAGATCAAGCACGGCAAGGAAGAGCGCTACATCAAAGACGACGTCGAGATGGCCGCCTACCTGGTGCGCCAGGCGCTGGACACCGCCGTGCTGGTGCGTGCCGATGGCACCGAGATCGCCGGCGACGCCCTGGCCGAACTCGCTCGCCAGTACCAGCTGAGCCGCGGCGTGATCGAGCGCCTATCCCGCGTGATTGACGCCGACGCCCTGCGCGCCATTGCCGAAGGCGTGGTGCTGGACCTCAGCAGCGAAGCCGCCGCCGAGGCATCCGCCCGCACGCTCAAGGCCCGCCTGCTGGAAATGCAAGGCAACGCCAGCAGCGCCAACGGCGGCGCCACCGCAGACGCCTTCATGCAGTACGACGAGAAGAGCGAGAAGTACCGCGTGATGGTCGTGCGCCGCCAGCACGGCAACCAGCGCCTCAGCCACATCGACGCCGATTTTGTGGCCGGCGCCGACTACGCCGCGCTGTCGGGCACCGCCGCCACCTTCCAGGGCCTGATTGGCGAAGGCGCCAAGGTGCGCCGCGGCACGGGCGACAAGGTGCGCGAGCAGAACGTTGCCGACTTCCACGCCGCCATGACGTGGCTGCTGAGTGAGGCCGAGCGCGGCGTGAGCCGCCAGCGCTACAAGGGCCTGGGCGAAATGAACCCCGAGCAGCTGTGGGAAACCACCATGGACGTCACCCAGCGCCGCTTGCTGCGCGTGCAGATTGAAGACGCCATTGCCGCGGACCAGATCTTTACCACGCTGATGGGCGATGACGTGGAACCGCGTCGGAACTTTATTGAGAGCAATGCGTTGGTGGCGCGGAATATTGATGTTTGAGTGTCGTGTAGATAGACGCATAACCTGAGAATCCGGGACCCATAAGTTGAAAAACTTATGGGTCCTTTTTCTTAATAGCCCAAGTGCTGGCATATGCCATTGGGCGGAGGCGAGGTGCATTAACGAAGCGTGTGGAGTTTGATGAGCGCACCTTATGTCGTAGACGTCGTATGTTAAATTGCAATAAAACGACGATGCTTACTGGGGGGCATCTGATAAGGCTGGGTAAAATGGCCTCACGACGGGGCAGAGATGCGACCCGAGCGGTTCAGCGAGAAAGTCAGTTATAAGAGTAACCTTCCGCAGGGGCTTTTCACCTTCACGACCAAGGGCGCAAGTGCCGCCATTTCCGTAGGTAGATGAGCCCCGGCACGCGCCGCTTGTCGCTCGACCGGAGACAGGACAATTCGTTTTGGAAGGTATACTGGCGCGTAGTCGCAACGACGGCGAAAAGAGTACAAGAATCCGGGGGACAGGGGATGGCAAAACTAAAAGAGCAGATTGAGAGACTCGTCGGGGATTTGCGGCAAATCACCAAGTGGGGGCGGATGGCTGACTTTGCGTCGGCCAATGGGCTTCCCATCACGCGCACGTGGGCCCCGTTCATTGTCGCCATTTTTGAGCGGTACACCAACGACGCCGATTTGCTAAAAGTCGTCGAGAAGCTTCGTCAATTCTACGTACAGCAGCTGTTGGCCGCCGACCGTGTGGTGACGTTCTTTCATCCGCACGAGCATGAAAAATCACTTTACGATAGAGCCGTCAACGCCCAGCCGTCGGAAAGCGCTGCACAAAAGCACTTCCCGGCGCTGGTGCCTGAAGCGCAAGCCAAAGACCATGTTCCGCAGATGCCGACGCTTGTAGGGCGGTTGGTGTCAGCCAATAAGAGGGTCGCGCTCTTCTATCTGTCTGGGCGATACGTCGAGGAACGGGACAAGTACAAGCGTGACGAAGTGAATGCCGCTGTTCAAGAGGCATTTCAAGACTACGACGAGTTCATCGCAGTCAAGCTGAAGTTCAAGCAATGCATGGACAGCGTCATTGTCCATCCCGATGGCTCCGTGCAAATGAGAATGGACCTCCCAACGCTCACCAACGCGGACTACGCGGAGATTTGCATCAAAAGCCTACTCAAGTCGTTCCATGCGGATTTCTCGGGCGCTGACGGCTCGTCGCTCATTGGAGGCCGGGTGAACCTATTCAAGGCTATCGGTAGCATCTATCGGACTTCCGGCCTTGGGCGGGTGAGCGAACTCGGGTTTGAAACCCCGACGGATTCTGTCAAGGTCGAGAAGATGCGTGGCAAGTCTTCAGACTTGCGCGAGGAGCTGTACCATAAGGCTGGTAAGGTGGGTCTAAAAAATCTTGCAGAGATAGTCCCATATCGTCTTTCGGTACGTTTCCCTCCGTCGGTCGGGAAGCATCCTGTAGAGTTGTCGCTGCCCGGTTCGTTCAGAGAGCTAGCGAAGCCTTCGCAACGACTTGAGGTGGCTTCCGTTAGCGGGTGCGTCAACGAAAAAGACTTCGAAGCTGCGGTGCAGACTCTCCTTGGGCATGTTTAGCCTTGATATGAACAGAACCGAAGCAATCCAGCGGGTTCAGGCGGTGTGGGACAAGAGCCCTGCCGCCACGCTCTGCGTTGCGATTGTCGAGCAATTAGCGGAAGGCGTTCTCAAGCGCCTTACTTTCGGTCAACTGTACGGGCTTGCCACCAAGAGTGATGCTTCTAAGGAAGACATTGCTCGAGCGCTTCAGTATCTAACTGGGCATGACCTTCATCTGCTTGACACTGAATTCGAGTTCATCGACGAAAACGAAGAAACTTTCTATTTCAATGTCGATGACCTCAACATTGCGCGCCACGACGGCCTCTTCCATCCCGAAACTGGCGAGCGAATAGACAACTTCGAGGAACGCGTCTTTCCGACCTTCGTGCCCTCCTCATTGGCGAAGGAAATCTCGTCCAATGAGTGAAATCAGGTTTCTGTTGCCGGACGGTGATTCTGGTCAGAAGGTTAGCCTCAAGGCATACGAGGGGTTGATGACCTTAGCTGCGGGCGGCAATCGAGTGATTCGTCGCATGACGACCGGAACCTACGAAGAGTTCGTGTCACTCTTGTATGAGGATTTCGACGAAATCATTGGCGACCTAGAGGGGCGAAAGAAGTATTTCACTGAGTCTACGGAAGACCAGATAACGGACTCTATAGTGTCGAGCTTGCGACAATACGGCTACGCTGCAAGTCACGATAAGGACCATAGCGGCCACGTAGACATCACGGTCGAGGTGCATCACAAGCCGAATTTCATTTGGCTCGGGGAAGCAAAAATTGACCGTGGGCCCGCATACTGCTGGGGAGGTTTTCAGCAGTTGACCACTCGCTATAGCGTCGCTCGTAAGGATGCAGACGCTGGCGGCATCCTTATCTACCTGCAAGACTATGACAATGCCACGGGACGCTTGGACCAATGGGCGAAGCATCTGGAGGGGGAGCAAGGCATAGCATGTGACCGCGCGGACGCCGGAAGGCCTGGATTAGCTTTTTCGACGTCCGCGGTTCACACGGGCACCGGCCTGCCGTACAAGGTCCGACATATGATGGTCCACCTTCGGCATGACCCGCAGAAATAGCTCAGTCAGCTTCTGGTTCTAAAGGGCATTGCCGTGTGACGCGCGTATTATCTCGCTGTCGAGTTGACGAACTGGAGAGGTTATTAAACGCAAGGACTTGGACAAGCCACGCTTTCCGAGAGAAGTGATAGCCCGTTCAATCCACTCCGCTAGATGATGCTGCTTCCTCCTCATCTGCAGGCAAAGACGCGGCTGTATATCGTAGCTGGATTGCATCCCAAACACCGCCTTCTCCAACGCATCATGTTCACGCCGCCACCCCGGCATTATCTGGGGCAATCAGATTCCAGTAGTCCTGGGTGGGTTCATCTCGATGGTGTGACAAGCTCGTGAACGATGACGTAACCTGGCGGGCGCATCCCCCGGGGAACATGGCGAGAAACCGTCCTCTCTCTAGTCCACCCCGCCACGGGATAGCTCTCTTTTTGATTTAAAATTACCTGGAGCTCTGTTATATCCTGGTGTCGCCCAAATCAATGCTTTTGCCTTCTTTCACCAATTGGTAAATCAGTTCAATGAAAGGCCGCATGGTTTGACGGTCTTGTTGCAGAAGCAGCTCAGCCAACGATTGGTGTGAAGTCAATGCGCGGGCAACTGCGCCTCCTACGGCGCCGGGCAGGTTGCCACGCAACACATCTTCTTTCGAGTTTTGCTGGATTTGCGCCATCGTCGTGCTGTCTTCACCGACGATTTTAATTACTTGATTGACCAACGCGGCTTGGTCCGCTAACGGCGTAGCCTCACCAAACAACTTGTTCAGCTTGCCGATGATTTCGCTCAGGTAGTCTGGCGGGGTGGCTTTCCCTCCACCACCTGCTCTAATCGGTTGAAGAATCAAATCGACATCTTCTGTTTCGTCATCCGGCGTTTCCCGCACCTTAATGTCATAGCCAGTCAGTACAAGACTGGAAACATCCACTTGTTCCGGAGGTACGCCATCCAACCGCTTCGCCAGTAATTTAGCGAAGGCGGCGAAGTTCTCGAGTTCGGGGTCACCCAAATCAATCAGTTGCCCAATGTATCCATAAAGCTGGCTGAAGCGCACCAGCCCACCTTTGAAGTCCAGCAACACCTTCAGCTCTTGGTCAAGTTCGTTGCGCTGTGCATCAGCCTGTTTCGCCGCATCTTCGTACCCGTTCTTTTTCGCCTGTGTGAAAGTTGCTTCACAAGCTGCAATGGCTTCACGCAGGTTCTTGACCTTGCCGTTGAAGATGTCGGTCGGAATTTGCGTAGCTGCGTACAGCTGCCTGTGTTGCTGACTGCGCGTGTCTGGGTCTTGCAAATCCTTTGCCGTCTTGAAGCGTGCAGCCTTGAACGCCTCGAGGTGCATGGTAGTGTAGATGCCCGCTTTGTCTAGTTCAGCCTGGCGCTTGTACGCCACGTTCAGGTCTTGTACCTCTGTAATCTGCGCGCCAGCGTCGTACTTGGCGAACGCGGTCAGAATCGCATTCGGTTCGTTGACGAAATCAATCACATAGGTCGTATCTTTGCCTGCTGCTGTACGGTTTAAGCGCGACAGCGTTTGCACGATTTCCACGTCGTTGGCGATTTTCTTATCCAGATACATCGCGCACAGCTTGGGCTGGTCGAAGCCGGTCTGGAACTTGTCCGCGACAATCATCACTCGGTATTCCGGGCGGTCAAACACAAGGCGCAAATCACTGCCTGGGGCGCCAACATTGAGCGAGGTTTCCGTGAACACCTCATCGTCGTTCGCCACAAATGTGTCGTTCGTGAGACTCTCGTCGGTTGCATGCCTGATGTCCTTGCCGGTCAGCTTGCCGGAAAACGCCACCAAAGCTTGCAAATGCTTGTGTTGTGGATGTGCGGTGATGTAGGCATCAAAGGCCTTTTTGTAACGCACGGCGGCGGCGCGCGAAGATGTCACCACCATTGCTTTGGCTGAACCGTTCAGTAGCCTAGCCACGTTGTGCGCGAAATGCTCGACGATGAATTCCGCCTTCTGCGTCACGTTAGTCGCGTGCAGGTTCATCCATTTCGCCAGCGCGCGTTTGGCTGCCTTGCTGTCCACGCGCTTTTCATCCATGTCCGACTTGGCGATGTTGAATGCCGTCTTGTACGGCGTGTAGCCTTCCAACACATCTAGAATGAACCCCTCTTCAATCGCCTGTCTCATCGGATAGCGGTCGAATGCGGTCGGCATGTTGTCGTTCTTGTGCGGCGGACGCGACGGGTCTGGGCGAGTGCCGAACAACATCATGGTCGAGTGCTTGGGCGTAGCGGTGAAAGCAAAGTGCGACACGTTCTTCGGGCGCACGCGGGAAACCTGGATTTTCTCTAGCAGCTCTTCCACGGTGAGGTTTTCCATCGACGCTGCATCCAAGGCCAGCGACGCCTGCAACTTGCTAGCTGCCGTACCGGTCTGACTGGTATGCGCCTCGTCGATGACGACGGCAAAGTTTTTATCCTTGAGATTCGCGTTGGTCAGGATTTCCTGCATCGCAAATGGGAAGGTCTGGATGGTGACTACGATAATCGGCGTGCCTCGTCCAAGTTCCTCAGCCAGCACGTCGCTCTTGGAACGCCCGCCGAGTAGCTTGCGGTCTATCGCCGCAATCATGTCCTGCTGGTGGTCAATCTGCTGAATGGCATCTTGCAACTGCTGGTCGAGCACAGTACGGTCGGTGACGACAATGACTGAATTGAAAATTGCTGTGCCGTCGCCGTGGCGCAGCCTGACCAAATCATGCGCTGTCCATGCAATCGTGCTGGTCTTTCCGGAACCTGCGCTGTGTTCGCACAAGTAGGCTTGCCCTGCACCTTTGACCTTAGCGTCGTCAATTATCCGATTCACTGCGCGCCATTGGTGGAAGCGCGGAAAAATCAGCGTCTCCCGCGTAGACCAGTTGCCTTGTGCGTCGGCCACCTGCCGTTTGTCCACATAGACAAAGTTGTGGAAGATACGCAGCCACGAATCCTTCTGGCAAATCTTCTCCCAGAAGTAGGCCACCGGATACTCACCGTCCGTGCGTGCCGGATTCCCGGCATGGCCTGCGTTACCCTGATTGAATGGCAAAAAGAAGGTGTTTTCACCATCCAGCTTGGTGGTCATTTGAATGTCCGCTTCGGACAGGGCGAAATGCACCACGGCGCCGCGCTTGAACGTTAGTAGCGGTTCACGCCTGCCGGTGGCCCTGTCGAATGGCTTGCGGTCATTCTTGTATTGCTCCACCGCTGCGTTGATGTCCTGAGTAAAATCTGTTTTGATTTCCACAGTTGCAACGGCGATGCCATTGACGAAGAACACCAGGTCGATGCGGTGCTTATCGTTGACACCGTTGTAAACCAGTTCCGGCACCACGCGTAGGATATTGGCCTTGTAGCGCTCCCAACTTGCCGGGTCACGTACATCTTCTGGTTGCAGCTCACTGGCAATCAGTTCGCCGCCGCCCGCAATCTTGTAGCCTTTGCGCAGCACTTGCACGGTGCCGTTTTGCTCCAGCGCATCGGCAAGGCGCGCCATCACCGTGTCCAGCGCTTTTGCGCCATTTAGGGATGCCAGACGTTTCCATTTCTGGGGCTGAGTAATTTGCAGCCACGCTTGCACATCCTGCGGGTAGATAGCGTATTCGCGGTCGTAGTGCTGGCTTTCGCCTACCTGCCAGCCCTGGTCAACCAGCTTCTTGATGATGTAGTTCTGGAATTCCTTTTCGCGGTGGGCGGTATCGTTCACGCGTTGTCTCGCAGGTCGATTTTGCCAGTGACGGCAGCAGTGATGAGAGCGGTTCGGTGTTCGCGCAGCAGGTCAATTGAATGCTCTGTCTTGGTAATCAACGTGTCAATTCGAAACGTACGATTTTCCAGAAAAACCGAAATTTGGGTCTGCTCATCCAAGGTTGGAACAGGAATATGCAGCTCTTTCAGAAATTCGTCTTGAACGCGCTTTTGGCCGGCAGAACCTTGCATGTAACCTTCGGAGTAGCCGCGGAGTGCAACAGAAGAAAAAAGCCATCCGGCATATGCGGCATTTATCTGTTCCGACGGACGCATTACGATTAGCTCGGTTGTGCCGAAACCAACACCACCTACCAGATTTCTGATGACAGCACCCTTGCCGTTCTCGAAGCAAGGCGTGATTTTGGCGACCACGATGTCGCCGTTGGCGAAATAGGAGTACCCGCTTTCGACTTCCGAAATCTGACGTACGTTGGAAAGGTCAAGTTCACCATTTACGCCAATCGCTTCCATCGGCAGGAAAGAAACCTGCTCAGATTTTTCCCTATCTGCGATTTCCCGCTTCGATGGATTAAAAACAAAGAAGCGTCGAGATGCACCCACGGTCCAATGTTCTGGTACCTCTCCCAACCACTCCGCACCGGAGTCCTTCATCTTCGCCTTCGGGTTCAAGCCCTTGGTCACAGCATGGGTGATGAGAACTTGGCGCTTTTCGACCAGCAGTTCGATGAAGCGGGTCTTGCGCGCGATAAGTTTATCGATGCGGGCGGTTTCGAGGTCAAGATGGTCGGCGATGGCGACTTGTTCATCCAGTGGTATTTTCGGCAACGGCACCTGCGCAAAGTGCGTGAAACGCATGTCCTGGCCATCTCGAATGAGATTTGCGGTAGCCCGCAATGCCTGTATGTACGTGCTGCTCTTGAACAAATGAGCGAAGAAAGGCTCGTGAACCCATTTCACTGCATGAATGGGAACATAGTGAAAAGTTATTGAGCCCCCGGTACGGCTGAATTCCAACCCACCTTGAAAGCTACGAAGGCTAATCACGAAGTCTCCTGCTTCGACGTGAATCAAGCTGTCCGCACCTTTGTTGATTTCAACGACGCGCCTTCCTTCCAGTTCCATGAACAGTGATTGCGGAATCATTCCGTACTTCTGTGATGCTGTAAGCAACACATCGCCAGGGCGTGCTTTCTCCTTGCGCTGGTCGAACATACGACGGCTCTGCACAACATCCCAATGCGCTGGGATTTTCCCCAGCCATGCCACACCGGAATCCTTCATGGCCGCATGACGCTTGTGAGCTGTCATTCTGCCACCTCATCCAGCAGTGCAGCGATTTCCTTCTCCACTGCCTTAAGTTCCGTGTCAATCTCGTGTAAGTCACGCGGCGGCTGGTACTTATAAAAATATCGATTGAAATTGATTTCATAACCGACCTTGCCAACGCCACCATCGCGCTCATCGACATAGGCTTCATCTACCCAGGCATCCGGCACATGTGGCAGCACTTCTGCTTTCATGTAATCGGCCACGGGCATTTGCAGCGGTACGTTCTCGAAATCGTCCAGTTCCTTGTCAGGCTTTGGATTGCCGGCGCCATCCAGGACCGGCGGTGCGTTTGCTTCGCGCACGCCGAAGGCGGTTTCCAGGGCGGCTACCAGCGGATTGCCGACCTTGCCGACACCCGCTTTCTTTGCCGATTCCACCAGTGTGTCCAGCCATTCATAGGGGTGGGCGGTGTCGTCCTGCTTGGCGAGGAACTTCAGCCACGCGGTTTGTTCCTTTTCGTCGAGCTTGACGAAAGGCTTGCTTGTTCTGAACGCCTCAATGGCTTCGAGGGTGATGCAAATGACCAGGCGCAGCGGGCGCTGCACCTTGATGCGGCGATAGCCGAAATCGCGGTAATCGACGATGCGCACGTTTTCCGCCGGCTCGAAGTCGGCATACAGGCGGGCGATGTCGTGGATTTGCTCATCACTAATGCGGCGACGCTTGTTGCCCTCGCTTTTGCGCATCGGCGAATGGATGGCGGTGGCATCAATCAACTGTACTTGGCCCTTGCGCTGTTTCGACTTTTTGTTTGTCAGCAGCCACAGATAGGTGCCGATGCCGGTACGGAAGAAGATGTCGGTAGGTAGGGCAATGATGGCTTCGATGTAATCCTGTTCCAGCAGCCAGCGGCGGATTTCAGTTGGACCTTGCCCCGCATTGCCAGTAAACAACGGGCTGCCGGAAAGGATGATGCCGGCGCGCCCACCGCCTTTGGCCGGGTCTTCAAGCTTGTCTATTAGGTGCTGAATGAACAGCATCGAGCCATCGCCAACGCTGGGCAGTCCCGCCCCGAAGCGACCGGAGAAGCCTTTTTCTTCATGCTCGCGCACTACGAATGTCTGGTCCTGTTCCCACTTTTTGCCAAAGGGAGGATTGGACAGGCAGTAATGGAATTTTTGCCCGGCGTAGCCATCTTTGGATAAGGTGCTGACTGGTCCCTTGATGTTCAGAGAGAGGTCGCGTGCAGGTTCAGATTCCAGGCGACGCAGCAGCATGTTCGCCAACGCGACGGCGTGGGTTTCCGGTTCCAATTCCTGGCCGTATGGAATCAGCACTGGCGGTACTTTATTGCGGTCGCGATAGCCTTCCACGAAGTTCATCGCATCGGTGAGAAAGCCGCCGGTTCCGCAAGTCGGGTCGTACAGGGTGCGAATCAGACCTGGATTGTTCTTGAACAGCGCGTCGTCTGGGTCGAGCAGCAACGTGGTCGCCAAGTGAACGACGTCGCGCGGTGTCATGAAGTCTTCAGCAGCTTCGTTCACTTCGGCACCGAAGCGACGAATCAGGTGCTCATAGATGTTGCTCATCACCCGGTCGGGCACGACGTTTGGGTGCAACTCGGTGGCGGCAAAGTTCTGGCAAATCTTGAACAACACATCAGCGCGAGCGAGGCGTGCAATCGTGTCGGAAAAATTGAACTGCTCGAACACGACGCGGGCGTTGTCGGAAAAGCCAGCGATGTAGGCTTCCAAGTTGCTCTTGGTACGCGTTGCGCCGAGCGTGCCTAATGAGTATTGACTGGTGTTATAGAAGGGCAACCCAGCCGTTTGGCGAAGAATCAGGTCAAGCTGGATATTCTTGTTCTTGAATTTGTCCGCCGCTTCGCGCACTTTCTGACGCGTCGGTTCCAAAACGCATTCCAAACGACGAAGCAGCGTGAACGGTAGAATGATTTTTCCGAAGTCAGTGTGCTTGAAATTGCCCCACAGGTCGTCCGCGTTTTTCCAGATGAATGCAGAAAGGGTGGTGTCGGATGCGTTTTCTGGCTCTTGGCTCTTTGCTTTCTGTTCTTTAAACATCGAATAACGGATTTCTAATCAATTATCTGCGAGGGGGCGTGAATTTAACGCTATCCCGCAGTGGTAGTCGAAAAATGCGGCGGTGTTTTGACTTGTCGGTGGATGGCTAGGTAGGAGCCCTGGGAGTTTACGTCATGGTCTAGTTTGACCAGCCAAGCAGTTCGCAGGATGCTCTCACCTCCCTACCCAGCTCGCCGAGCCCAGCTGGATGACAATGCTACAAGCTGTTGTCAGTTGGCAAAGGCGGCAGGCACTTCATTCGGAGAATCGGCCGCGGTGCGGCAGGTCTCTGCTGGATGGAGCGAAGTGCCAGGCGCACATGAAGGTGTTAGCTATCTACCCGGTGCTCTTCCAGCTTGCGTTGTCCCGAGTTGCTGCGTTCTATCTCATGGGACTTCTCGTCCATCGTCTCGAAAAGCTTGATGTCGTTGGGATAGTGGGCGGCAAGTACTTCCCAAATCATCCTGTCGCGGACGGCGTGGCGGTCCTCACCGAAATGCGCGCGTCGATGGTCATCAGCACAGATGGCCACCACATTGCGAACGTCGTCCAGTCCCCCGCAGTTCAGTGGGATGACGTGATGGGCCTCAAGGTAGAACCCGCCGCTCGCGGTTCGGAAGCCCTCCTTGCCGCAAAGCTCACAGCATCCGTTGACCGCCCGGCGCTTCACCGTCTTTACCACTTCCGAGTCGCGTTCAAAAATCGTTGTGCCTGACACCTCCACTTTCTTCGGCGGCGGTGGCAACGGCTTGTGCATTTTTGTCTGGCGCGGATGGTCGTCGTTAGATGGGTCGAAGTCCTCCGGTTGCGGCTTACCTCTAATGACGTGAATACGACCGTCTTCGTCCTTGTGATGGGGATACCAGAGGACTGGGTCTAGCTCCCTTTGGTGCGCTTCGCTGGTTTCTCTGAACCCAACCCTTCTGCGTACACCACTGAGGATGGCGACGTGAACAGGCTCCTTACGGTAGTAGGCCGTCTGAATGAGAGCGGACATCGCCGCCGCACGGTTCAGTTGCACCTGGGGGGCTGTCGCGATGTTTTCCTCGGCCCAGTCTGATGCTCGGTTGACGAAATAAATCTCACCGTCATCTTCGAGCATGTTGTCGTGCCAAATGTTGACAAGATATGGGCCACCGGTATCGCCGAAACACCAGTCGTACTGCGACGACATTGCGATGCCGAGCCTGTCGGTGATGTCCTTGACGAGTTGTTTCGTCGTTGGTTTCAGGTCTTGCAAGGTCGTCATTCTTGATAGGTTTTACAGTTGTACTGGTATATGCCGATGACCATGGTACGGCCGCTCGCTGTTATCTGATTCTAGCCTCGGGGCTCCCAGACAACTATGCCTCGAAGTGAGGGCGGCACGATGCGGAGCGTGCGGCGCGAGGCGTATTCGTATTCGTATATCACTCATCGTGCAGACTGCAAGTAAAGAAGGGTGCGCCATGAGCGAACACGGTGGGCCGTGCGTGCGCAATGCAATTCGCCCGGGCGGACGCGGAAATTCCAGACATAGTTTTCGGCTTGAAAATTCTGTCCGCGTTGACTACGGTAACTCCGTCTCAATGCAACGTTGGGACGCGGTATCGAGAGTGAACCTGCCTTCGCAAATCTGACGCGCTTCCGCGGCGAGCCCTATTTATGAGAGGGTACGACGCAGGAGCGGGTGATGAAGCAGACCACTTTCTGGCGACCGAAAGCAGACCGCATCCGGTTTTGGATTGGTGAGAGCGGTGAGCGTCTGCCTATCTCGCGGAGGGGGTGTCTGGTCTGTCCTGCATTATGGACCGGTCTTTGCAGTCCGCGGCAGACATCGGATTGGGGAGGCCGGTTTTCCCCTAGGTGCCCCCCCTGGAAGTGCTGCCAAACGCGGGTTGCCATTTCCCTTGCTAGTCACCCCGACGCCCGTTCTCGCGCTCATCGTGCGACCAGCGGCAGTGCGAATTTCCTGCCTCTCCGCACGCGACAGCAGTGCGCCGTAACGTTAACGTTACAGGCGTGTAACGCGAAAAAAAATTCCGGTAGGAAGAGCCCATGCGCGCCAAGCGATATTCGCGAATGGCGCTGTAACGCCGGTCAGACCAGGCCTATATTTCGCCAAAACGCGTCCGTAAGTTATGCAGTCGAAGCCGCAAATGACTGCATGATGCTGAACAGGAACAGCACTCTCAATTTCCCGTTCCCGCTTGGTTTTTCAGGCGTCATCGCGCCCGTCGCGAGACGTTCTCCGAGCGCTCTCCAACGGACCGCAGTAGACCGAGGTGCGTTGTGAGTCGCGCTTCTGTGTCCTATGGCCGTCGCGGCCGGCAGAGCGGCGCCAACACCGGCATCCGCCAAACGGCATCAACATACGGCAAGGCTAGGTTCGGCACGTACAGCGAAAAAGCTGGCGGCCACATCAACGTCGAGTCCGATGCCGAACGCTTCGTCGCACAGTTGCTGACGATTGACCCACGCGTCAGGGCTTTTCAGCCGCAGCCGTTTAGCGTCGACCTGATAGACCAACGCATGCTGTTCACGCGGGATGCGGTGCGTGGAGCCTGGCACAAGCATCGCGATGTACCCGGCGCGAAGTTCTACACCGTTGATTTCAGTGTTGAATGGCTGGACGGATTGCATCACGCCGTCGAGGTCAAGTTCGAGAGGTTCGAAGGCGATGGGGTCTACTGGGGCAAGGTTGCACGCGCCCGTCTCATTCTGGATGCCAATGGCTATCCCCTGCGCACCCTGGTGTTTCCCTCGAATACCGTTCATCCGGTGCGGATGAACTCGCGGGTGCTAAAGCAGGCAGCTTACCAAGCGCGCACTTACTTGACCGACGAGCTCGTTGAGCGCGTGATGCAGCGCTGTGAAGAGGGTTCTGTCTCGGTTCGCACGCTTTGCTCAGACCTTCAACTCCCACCAGGCCTGATTCCAGTTCCGCTCGTCAGTGGCGTGCTCACGGGAGACGTCGCTCATCACACCATCTGCGGGACGCTCGAACTGTCCCTGGCGTACGGAAACCTAGGCCATCTCTGCCTGCTTGAAGGAGTCGAAGCATGATTCCTAAGCTGCTCCTCCACGACCGCCTTGCTCCGCCAAAAAATCACCATGCATTCTGGGAGGTGCTCGATGCCCAACCGCGTGGGGGCTGCATCAAGGTGTTCGATGCTGCCGAGCGCGCAGACCGGTGCATCAAGGTCACCGACATTCATGACGACATCTACGCAGGCAAACGGACGCTGCTTCGCGCGGGCAAGCCGCGTTTCAGTCATGCGGCGCAACGGGAAGAAAGGGGAACTCCATGAACGAACTCGACATTGACCACGACATGAATGTGTGTGGCACACCTGGGCAACTTGTTGTTGATAACGGCCCCGAAACCAAGGGCGGACGCATCCAGAACCTGGAGCCGCTCGGCGCCCACATGAAGCACTGTAGAGCCAGGGCCGGGCAACAAAAGGCTCTTATCGAACGGCTGAATTATTCAATCCGGACAGAAACGACCGGCTCGGCGCGCGGCAACTCGCCACCGAACTTGGACTATTTATGAGAGGGTATGGCGGGAGCAGGCGATGAAACTGGTCTGGCTGCGGGCGAATTTTGCGACGTGGGTAGTCAGTCGCCTAACCTCCAATATTCTGTCCCGGTTTGAAGGGGACGAGTGCGATGGTCTCCACGCCCATCGCACGCAGGCAGGCAATCAGGAAGGCTGCCGAGAACCTCCTGCGATTGATTTTGCGGTTTATCTGGTCCGGCGACTCGTAGATGCCCTGCGCCTCCAGCATCCGCGAAAGCTGTTTGTAGCGAATGCCGCGCCGTGCCATCTCTTCCTCTACCAGCCCCTTCGCCTCTTCT
Source organism: Ralstonia insidiosa (assembly GCF_008801405.1). Classification (NCBI taxonomy): domain Bacteria; kingdom Pseudomonadati; phylum Pseudomonadota; class Betaproteobacteria; order Burkholderiales; family Burkholderiaceae; genus Ralstonia; species Ralstonia insidiosa. The sequence goes on from NZ_VZPV01000001.1 coordinate 600,845, forward strand.
TCCCACCGCTCGTACGGCTCAGCCGGCAGCCGACCACGCTTGTGTGGCAGTTCTTCCATCGTTCCCCCTCGACCTTGTTCGAGCCTCTATTTTTCTGGTGCCGCGATTCTCGCACGGTAAATTTCGGTCGTATACGACCGGCTCCATCTGGGGGAGCACTACACGTTCTCTGCAAGCCATTTTTTTGCGAGAACAGAATGCTGACAATAACCCTACAACGCAGTTTGGCGGCCCGACGGGCCGCAACTGCAACCAAGACGACCAGCCAGCTTAGCTGCCCATTGCAGACTCCGGACGGAGGCGCGAAATGAGGAGCGCACCGTCCTATGGCGTCCGTAGTCGCCAGAGCGCTGCGCACGCCGGCGTCCGGCTTACGGCCCGTACGTATGGCAAGGCTCGCATCGGCACATATGCCGAAAAGGCCGATGGCCACATCACTGTCGAGTCCGACGCGGAACGCCTGGTCGCGCATATGCTGTGCGTTGACCCGCGAGTGCGCTCTTTCAGGCAGCAACCGTTTACCGTCGACCTGCTCGGAGAGCGGCTGCTGTTCACGCCCGAGGAACTGTCAGAAGCGCGCAGGATGCGTGGCGGTCGCTCCGGGGAGGCGGAATACACACCAGACTTTGCCACCGTTCAGGTCGACGGCCTGCAGCGCGCATACGAGGTCAAGCTCCAAGGCTTCGAGGGCGATGGTCGGTACTGGGCGAAGGTCGAGCGGGCCCGGGAAATCATGGAAGCGAACTGCTATCCGCTATCCACGGTAGTCGTGCCTGCGAATGAACGGCACCCGGTCGTCGTCAATGTGCAGCTGTTGAAGCCGGCGATAGCGCGTGCTCGCGAATACCTCACGCCGGACATCATCGACCGGGTCGAACGCTATTGCGAATTGGGTCCGGTGCTACAGCGCACGCTGTGCGCCGAACTCCAGATTCCGACCGGCCTGATTCCTCCGCTGCTCGCTAGGGGCGTTCTTCAGGCTGACCTCGCGCATAACCATATTTGCGGCACGCTGGAACTGACAGCCGCATATGGTGACTTGGCCCACCTCTGTTTGATTGAGGAACTGCGGCCATGATGTCCGACCTGCGCGCTGGAGACAAGCTGGCGCCGCCCGGCAAACCTGACAGCTACTTCGAGGTGCTGGACGGTCGCCTGCATGCTGGCTCCATCCAGCTGTTCGACGCCGAGAAGCGCGAGGCCAGGTATGACAAATACGATGACATCAGCGCCCGGATTTCGGAAGGCAGTCTGGTGCTTCATCGGAAGGGAATGCCGCGCGTCAGCATTGCCGCCCAGTACGACAATCAGGACTTGCACAGTAAGGTCCGCCTGCTGAACGACATACTGCGGCGCATTGATGCCATCCGGGACCAACGCGGTCTGTCGTTTAGCGCAGCGATACCGCTGGCCCGCGACGCTTACCTGATGGAAAACGCAGACAAGGCACTTGTTTGCCCGTTTCCGTCGCCCGCAACCCTGTACCGGGCTCACACGAATCAACTGCTGGGCCTGCCGGTTCTCAAGGGTGATAAAAATAAAGGCAATGCGACGGCCAGATACTCAGAAGACCTTGTCGAATTCGTCAAGGACGTCATCCAGGACCAATTCCTGGTCACGGAATCCAGGTGGACGGTCCTCGACCTGACGGATTACGTCAACCGTGAGGCTCGTCGGCGCGGCTTGCATGTTGCCAGCCACGCCATCAGCCGCAAGTTCGTGTGCGCCAGGATTGATGAGCTGACCCCCGATTCCGAATACGACCGGATGGACCCGCTCAATAGGGTCGCAGGTAAATCGTATGCAAAGAAACGTATCCGGGCGGCGTTTCCGTTCGCCCGAATTGAGCAGGATGCTCTGCACCTGCCGTTCGTTGTAGTAACGCCCCATGGCATCGCCCGGACCATCTATCTGGTTCTGGCAATTGATGTCTGCACCGGGTATCCGGTGGGATGGCATCTTGTCATCGGTTCGCCGCGCGAGATGGATTCGCTGTTGTGCCTCGAGATGTATCTGACGCCCGCCAAGGCAGCCCGCTTCGCGGAGCTTGGCATCGCTCACGCGCTGAACATTTACGGCACGCCCGCACAGGTCATTTTTGATAATGGTCCGGAGACCAAAGGCGGAAGAATCGTCCGACTCGAGCGACTAGGAATGGATGTCAAGCACTGCAAAGCAAAGGAAGCTCAAGGTAAGCCATTCATCGAGCGCCTGAACAGGTCACTCAAGGAAGCACTGCAGCGTCTCCCGGGATGCACGCGCTTCGATGGAAAAGATGGCAAGCGCGACCCCGAGGCACTGGGCGACGAGTTGATGAGCGTCGAAGCACTCGAAAAGTGGATTGTTGGGTGGCTCTATAGGGACTGGGCCAACACCCCGCTCGAGCGGCTGCGTTGGGACGAACTTTTGGTCGATTCGGTCAAGGGAAAGACGCCGCTTGAGCGCCTGGCCTACCAGACCGAAGAAATGGGACAACCCATCACTCTGCCGCCACCGCGCCATGAATGGATGGCGGCACTTTTCGAACACCAGATACGCACGTTGAACGCCAAGACGGGTATCTCGCTCGAGCATGGGTTCAGGTACAACGGCGAAGCGAAGTCGTATCTACTGGCCAAGTACGGCGACCGTGCGCAACTTCACGTGGTTTACAACCCCGACGATTTTCGTCAGGTGTACGTGTACGAGGGAAGTGACCTTCCGCTTGTCCCACTGACGCACGACCACGTTCGTCCGGACACGCCGGCGTGGACCTTTGCTGAAGCCAAAGACCGGTTCGATTCGGGCATGGCTGACTGGACGGTCCCGGACGAAAAGGTCCAGTTCGAGCGGGAGCTGGACGAGGCGGTCACCGGAAACGCGAAAGCCGGTAAGCCCAAGGCTCGCGGCAAGCGTGAGGAAAACAGGGAAACCGTGCGTCGCGCCAAAGACAATTCAGCTGTCCAGCGGGCCATCGACCGGCCACTTTCAGCGGCAGCACCATTTGGACTTGCACCTTCGGCCAATCCGTCGTTGCCAGCGGAAGATTTTCAGTCCGGCGTCATCTCATACGACGACGCGCCGTCGATGAACATTGTTAACAGAAACACCGGAGAAAAACTGCTGTGACGCCAGCCCAACAATTGCGCAAGGACATTGAGGAATGCGAACTACCGCATCTCATGTTCATGGAGCACCTCACTGCGCTCAAGCGGCGCATCGATGACGCTCTCGCTGGCTTTGCACCAAAAATCGTTCGCGTTCCTGGTCCGAGCCGTGTGGGCAAATCATCCCTCATCGCCAAACTGTCGCGTGACTACCCTGAAGCCCGCATTGAAGGGCGGCGCCATGTACCTGTATTACTCGTTGAGGTGCCCCCATCCGCAACGGCCAAACTGCTTCCTAAAAGTGTGCTGCGTGCGTTGGGCATGCAGGTTTCCGGCAGCATGACGGCGGGCGCGATGTTCGACCTGATGGTGGAGCAGCTGCGCCTGGCCCGCACACGCGTTGTGATTTTCGACGAAATATCGCACCTCGTTGATGAAGGCTCGCGGGTGCCTCCGCGCGCGGCCAGCGACTGGCTCAAGACGCTGATGGACACCCTCGACATGACGCTGATTCTGTTCGGCATTCCGCGACTCGAGCGGCTTTTTGCAGCAAATGAACAGCTGCGCAACCGGGCTTGTCCAGCCCGCATTTTCTTGCCGTACGACGCAAGCGATGCTGGACAGATGGCGGCATACCACTCATGTGTCGCGAATTATGCGCGCCTGTTCTCTGCGGCTGGCTATCCCATTGACATGCCCGCCCGCGTGTTTACGCAGCAAAGCTACCTGCTTACCGGGGGCCTGATAGGGGTACTTGCGGACTTCATGCGCGAGCTTGCGAGTTTGATGGCACACGAAGCGCCGCGCGCCATTACATACGCTGATTGCCAGAAGGCGCTTGAAGAAGTCAGCCACGCGGGGTCACCGCACAGACTGGCATTCCAGGACTCTGGCATCGACGACGCGGGCGTGGAGCCGGCGGCGCTGAAACAGGCATATGTCCACGTCCTGACCAGTAACGCGGCGTCGGTACCAGTTCGCAAAAAAATCGGAGTTAAACAATGAGCCTTGTTCTCGCCAACGCACCTAGGAACGACGAGTCCGGGATGGGTTACTACCGACGTCTCGCCGCCGATAATGCGCTTTTCAGCTGGCGCGACCTGGCAAGTACGGCGGGCGTCGAGCGGAATCGCCGTGCCTTGCTCACGCGCACGGAGGACGTCGCCCGCAATCTCGGCCTGGAACCGGCATGGACCGAATTTGCCCGACATCAGGAAAACCTCTGCCGGGGTTGGGGACGTCTGCACCGTGCGCAATCTGACGCCGTGTGTCCTGCTTGCATGGCTGAATCGCCTTACCTGCGAAGCTGCTGGGAACACACCTATGTCACGGCGTGTCCGCAACATCGAATCCTGCTGGTTGACCAGTGCAACGCTTGCGGGAAGCATCTTTCACCGGAGCGGCTTTACATTGGATTGTGCTCGTGCGGTCACGACCTGAGCAGTCTGCCACGTGTGCCGGCGACCCGCGCACAGCAGTGGCTGTCGACGCTGATTGCGAGCGACGGGCAGCAGTCCGGCAGTATCAAGCCGCTTGTGCACGGCATGGACATCAACGTGCTGATGAAGGTCATCCGCACGCTCTGCCAATACCCGGACCCGACACGTTCCGGGTTGCCGCGCAACGCGGCATTGCCGAAATTCGTCACTGAAGCGGTCGAATATCTCTCGCCGCTCGAAGATTTGCTGGCCGATTGGCCAATAGGGTTCCAGACCCACGTCGAGCAGCGCATCGCCGCTGGTCGCAAGGATGCCCGCACGCTGAACACGTTGCTCGGCGACTGGTACATCAGTCTGCGCAAGCTTTGCCAGGGCACGACGCTAGAGCCTCTTCTCCAAATCATCATCGACGTCGCTGCCCGGAAGTCCGATTGTGTCCTGGGCCTGGATTCGGCCAAAGCTATGGCCGAGGACGCGACCGGATACATGCGCGCGTCTGATGCTGCAAAGGCTATCGGCGTCAGCGTTTCACGTCTGCATGACTCGATTGCCGCGGGCGAGTGCGAACACCGTGCACGGCGCACTGGAACGCGTGGTCAGCTGTTCGAAATTCCATGCGCTGAGGTTGAGCGCATCCAGAGACTACGCGCCGGGTGGATTTCCGACGTCGTTGCCTGCGAACTGGCGGGCGTTTCGCCCATCGTGCTCGAACGCATGAAAGCAGCTGGGGTAATCCGGTCAGACGTTCGCTGGCGCGAAGACCTAATGAAGGGCGGTCCGGTCGAGCGCCATTCCATCTCGGATTTACATGAGCGTGTGGAGCGGTCGGCCCAATCCGTTGTGGTGACCGATGATTCGACGCTCACATGGGCGGAGTTGACGAGCCGGCGCATGGGTGACCGACGGGCAATCGAGACGCTGATGCAGGCCATCGCAGGAGGCAAGGTGAGAGCCGTCGCGCGCGGTCGGACACTGGGCGAAATGTCCTTCCTGAGGACGGACGTGTCGCAGTACTTCGGCACTCCGCTGCTCGAGGCGGGGATGTCGATTCAGCAGCTCTCAAAGTTCACTGGCTGGAAGTGGGAGAGCGTGTCGCACTGGATAGACGAGGGTCTGTTGGAGTCGGAGACCATTGTGTTGCGAGGCCAGGCGTGCCGGGTTGTGCTGCCGCATCAACTGTTGGCGTTCCGGCAAACCTATGTGCCGCTTGCCGACTTGGCTCGCGGCATCGGCTCCAAGTCCTCCGCGCTGTCAAAACTTTTGTCTGGCGTCGATATGGTGGGAGCGAAGCAACTTCCTGGCGGCGCGGTTCGTGGTGGGCTGATTCGTCTTGCCGACTTGTGTCGCCTCGCGGTGCTCGGCGCACGGGCGGGCCAGGACTTGTTCGTGTCCGCTTCGCCCGTTCACTAAGAGAGAGCTCCGTCGTGGGTCCTGTGAGACGTCACTTTCCTACATATCTGCTCAAAGTTGAGCCGACTGGCGAGCGTATCGCGGGGACCCTAAAGGCTCGTTGCTGCGGTCCGCGGCTTTAGATGCGGAACGCTATCGACACCGGAAATCATGCTGCAGCGGAATATGTCACCAGCGGGAATCAAGCTTGCGCACAGGCTTGACCTCCCTTTGGCTGCGCGTGGTCCGGCCACGTACCAGCAGGATTTCGTCGAACGCTACGTTCCCAACCATGCTTGGCTCTTGCCGCAAGAACTGGCCGAAGAGCTTTACGCTCTGTGCGGGCAAGGCAAAACACAACCTGCGAGGAGCTACGGGGAGAGGGCGTTTCCGCGTCTGCTCATCGACCTGTCTTGGAACTCATCTCGACTGGACGGTAATCGCTACAGCCGGCACGCCGCAGAGGAATTGCTCAATGGCGGCGCTCCTCGATGTGACATAGACACTGTGATGCTGCTCAATCACAGGGCAGCCATCGAGTTTCTCCTGGACTGCGTTCTACGTGAGGGCCTTTCGACCTTGGTCGTCCAGAATCTGCACGCGCTGCTTATGCGCGACCTGGTACCGGACGGTGCAAGGTTGGGGGCCATCCGCAACAGCCAGCTTGGCATTGCGGGGACGCTCTACTCGCCAATGCGGGATGCGGAGCAGGTGGAGCGAATGCTGAAATCCATTGTTGGCAAAGCCGCCCTCATCAAAAATCCGGTCGAGGCCGCCTTCTTCTTGTGGGTAAATCTTGCGTACCTCCAGCCCTTCGACGATGGCAACAACTGCACAGGCCGCTTGGTCGCAAATATCCCGCTGTTGCTTCACGGCTGTGCTCCTCTTGCTTTCCTTGGCATTGACCGTGACGACTACTTGCAAGCGATGTTGGGCGTGTATGAGTATCAGGATGTCGCTCTCGCGGTGGACCTGTTCTTGTGGACCTATCGTCGTTCGGTGAGCAAATACGGGATGCTGAAAGACATTTGAGGTGCGTATGGCACAGCGACTGCAGGATGTCCTTGGCAAGCTGTACAGGCCGCCGCTAGATGGTGTGAGGCAAGTGTTTGCGCTATCGAGGACGGACGCAGAAAGGCTACCGCAGCTACCATCGATTGCCATTATTTCAATCACTGCACCTGAGCGCCCACCGGCAAATCTCGGCGGCTTTGCTCATGTGCTGCGCATGAGCTTTGCCGACGTGGACTTCCTCAATCCGAATTTGTCGGAGCGCGCTCGCGGCAAGCTTGCATACGCCTTCACTGAAGAGCAGGGATATTCCATTTGTTCGTTTATCGAATCGCTGCCGGCCGAAATCAGGTCTGTAGTCGTTCACTGCGAGGGCGGGTACTCGAGGTCATGCGCGGTTGCCGTCGCGCTACATAGGCTATATGGCTTCCATGCAGAACTGCCGCACCTTTCGCAGGCAAATCCGTCAATCGTGCGTGTGATGATGGGCGATGGTTTCGGGCGCCGCGTCCGGATAAAGCCCAATCGCTGAAGCATTCGCTCAGTGCGGTCTTGTTGCGGGAATGAGCGAGAGGCTAACCGGGACGAGCATGTGGTCGAGGCGCTTATGGATTGGACGTAGGGTTACCTTCATTGCGCTTTCCGCATGTAGGGCTGAACCGAGAGATGGCTCACTATGTTTGCGCCTACAAGGGTTCAGCCAAAAAACGTATGCATACCTTGATGGTTTGGCTACGGGTGGTGAGGCTGAGCTTAGCCCTCCCTGGCTGGATTGCCTGGGACGCACCTTCACTCAGCCGCCCCGACTACTACGGTATGGAGCCGGCCTCGCCCGGTAGACTTTCGTTCCACGCCTCTGCCTTCGCCAGCGTGCCGGATGTCTCAGAACTGCCCCCCAGAATCCGGTGTCCCCTGCGCGCTGGTGCTCGTACCTCGCCCGCGCAGGCGGCAATGACCACATCACCGAAGCCCATCAGTTGGATGGGGCGGCCCCACTGTCCAGCGGCATTCTGCGCGGCGGACAGCATGTTAGCGTCTTGCATTAAAGTATATGCAGCGCGGGGGAGCATGATGCGCAGATTGATGACTGTGGCCGTGCGTGGCCCCGCGTCATATCAAATATAGCGATAGTCCAGGGCCTATTCTTCTGAACTGCGGAATGGCTCACGCTGCTTCGCTCGGCAGATTTCAAGCTCTCGCGATAGTGCGTCGATTTCTGTCTGCATGCTCGCCGCTCTCTTGAGCAGTTGGCCAACCCCGTACCAATACTCGTAGCCGAGGTCCCCGTCCGCTAACGCGAGTTCGTGAAACTTACGGAGTGCGATGCCCAGGTCGATTTCGTTCTCGGATGCCATCGTCGTGCTCCCTTTTTGTGCACCAGGGTCAGCTTCGCTATCTGCTTACCGTCTGGTCCACGTAAGGTCATTCTAGGTGCCAGAGGCGTGAGCGGCATGTCCTCCGCAGGTGTGAGGTAAGACGGTGCTCTGCCGCTGCCGCTGCCGCTGCCGCTGCCGCTGCCGCCGCTGCTGCTCGGCTTGGAGCATATTGGCCTGGTCTTATCTCGGCATCTTCTGATTGTTCCCACCGTCTCTACCGGCGGCCGCGCGACAGGCGCTTCAAGGCGTGTTCTTCTTCTGCGGACCAATCTACTGGTCGCTCCCAGAGACACGGCTCCCCGAACAACGCCGAATCCAGTGCGTTCAATCTCGCAAGGAACGGCTTATCGATACCCCACATCCGGGCAATCGTGAGAACACCATGCGCCTGCCTCGCAATGTCCTGCAGTCGATAGATTTCCCACAGCAACTCGCGGACTTCCGGCGTGGAATTGCTCTGCCACATGGCGCGGAGAGCCGCTGACGTCAGCTTCTTTCGGTGGGGTGTTTGGGATGCAAAGTTGCCTGCCGCCATGAGCACAACTACTGTATATTTATCCAGTATCTGTGGCCAGGCGTATCCAGTCAATCCTCTGCCGCGGAAAGCGGCGCATGCATCTCTAAGACGGCTCCGCAAGTGCTTCCGGCATCTCCGTGAGGTGGTGGATGGCCTGAGGGTGATTCACTCGATAAATAACCAAGCAGGAGCCCATTTGGGAAGAAAATGATGCAGACGGGACAGGTGGTAGGCGCGCGCTGGCGACGCCCAAGGAACGATGAACCGGCGATAAGAGCTGCGCGCGCCGGTAGTCGCGAGGAGGCGCTACGGCTGGTGGGCACGAGCGCTGCCGCGGTGGTCGAATTGGACTACGAATCTGGCTGGCAGGATGCTGTTGAATTAGGCCGGCTCGGCCGAGCCGTTGGCGTTCGTGTGGAGTTCCGTGGCCAGGAGAGCATCGCCGTGAAATCACCAGCAGCACTGGTTGCTGGTCTTGCGCGCGTGAAAGCTACCTTCCGACAGAGGAATCTCTACTGTCAGTTTGATTTGGACCGATTGTCGGCCGGTGAGCTGGAACTGCTCGAGGCAAAAGCGGAGCGGCTGGGTGACTACATTTTGGGTGGTCATCTACTCCGGGAGGTTGATGCGGTTTGGTCCGACTAGACCCAAGCCCTCGCCAGCGCCAACCATCCCAACAGGGTTTTTTCAGCTCACCCGCGACTTTCGCACGCTGCAATGATTTTGCTGGCCAGCTCCGAGACGCTCGGACAGCGGTAAGCGGAGTACCGGTCAGCGGTTGCTTGGTTCTTATTCGCTCGAACTACCCAATTTCCGGAAATATTGCCCGCAACCTCAGGGAGCCTCTCCATGGGTACTAGCCATAGCGCCTCGAAGTTGGAGAAGTCGGGGCTGATGAGAGCCGCAACGAGATAGGTGTGTCGTGTCGCACGAAACGTTGCTTGCCGCACGCCAAAGTGAACGACGTTCCCTCTTTCTCGCGTTCCTGCTTTGTACAGCGTGACGGTACGGCACTTCAGTTGAATAGCTACTGAGTTTCCGGTCTGCTTGTCGTAGAACAGCACATCCAGCCCGTCATCATCAGCGTACGGCTGAAAAGGCGACAGCCTCCCGTCGCTCGCTTTCATGACGGCGTTGACCAGAAGGTTTTCGCCGATGGTGCCGATTTGCGTCGAGGTTAAGGCCATGCTTCAGTCGTCCAGTAGCCGCTGAGCGTGAAGGCCAACTTCGCTGAGTTCCGATGCGTTCGAGGCCATCAACTGAGCATTCCTTCACGTTGAACATGAGCCTGCGCGTTGCTGCAATCTGCGCTAGGAATCTGTCCCGCGGGGGGGTAGTGAGAGAGCGCCTATCGTAGCGGCTTGCCTGTCTTGGTGAATCTGTCGAACGAGTACACATGTTCGGCAGGATATTCATCGCACTTTCCCACAAGGCGCCCGGGGAACTCTCGTCGACCGTCGTGCAGATGGACCGTCTCTCCGCATCTTGGGCAGGGAGCCGAGTACCGCACCAACCGTATGACGCGGACGTGCTGGCCGTCGTCCGCCGGTTCTTTTGCTGCCTCAAGTTGAACATGTTGGTCGCGGAACGACAGGAGTAAGTCGGGAGCCATGATGATGCGCAAATCAATCAGCCTCCAAAAGGGGCTCAGTAATTCGTAGCCCAGCCATCCGACCAGAGCAGCGGACAGAATCAGCGTAACAATGTCTCCAGTACGTATCCTCGCTGACTGAGTTGTCAGCGCGAGCCACAGCAGGATAAGGAACGCCCCGATGACCACAATCCCGCCGACGCCGTACAGCAGGAAGGCGACACGTCGCCATCCCTTGAGTGCAAAGCCAGTCTGCATGAGCGGTTTTACCCAAAAGGCGGGTTTCAATGTCAGGTCTGGCACGTAAGCGATACCGCCCGGTGCCGGTGCAACCGGCTCGGCATCCGACGCGGGAAGGTCGAGAAATTCGATGTCATACGTGGAGTTGTTTCCAGCGCCACCTGCGCCAGCAATCTTCCTGGGCCGCGCGTAAATGGATAGACCGGCCTGCCGGGCAAATTCCTGGATGCCGGGTTCCCATTCTTCGAGGCGCTTTTCAAGAGTGGTCCAGTTTCTGGTGAGCCAGCCGGTGGCCCGGTCTGGTGGCACGTTGTGGCCGGCCATCCCAGCGACGTTGACTGAGTTGTAGGCAACCAGGACTTTGCCAGCATGTAGTCTTTCCAAGCTGCCTTCCGCGAGCGCACGTGCGACCCTCAGCGGCTGCGTCTCTTTCCCCTGGAGTTTGAGAAAGCCCAAGAACGCGTCAATCGCACCCTGCTTTTCGTCCGCATCCGTCCGGTCCGCTTCAGTGTCTACGTCTTTGATTTCAATGGAAATATTTCCGTCTCGCACAGTTTCTTCCACTGTTGGTGACTGTTTTCGATGACTCGTGCTGACTAGGCTGGCCTCGTTACCAACACAGGAGGTCAACATGTTCGAACGAAACGGAGTATGGACGTTTTCTATTCTGGGCGTGTCGGTTCACGTGCGTGAATTGCCCGCAAACAACATCGCAGTATTCCATCCAGTCTGCGAGCCCGTTCGGCAACTGGTCGAGCCAATTTGCCGAGGTCGCGGATATTGGAACGCTCAGTTCAGGAATTGGATTATCTTCGAGGTATTCAAAGATACGGTCCTGGCCGAGCTTGGGCATATTGCGGGCGGGCGTTGACACCGGGGCAAGGGCGCCGGCCCCGAGCCCAACATTGGCGCTTGGGTCTGCGTGGTGCGCTAGTGGTTGGCGGTCTCAACCACTGGTAGTCAACTTGTCCAAGACGGCGCGCTCCTTCGGGCTCGCCTTTTGATACATGCGCTCCAAAAGAATACCCCATTGCATGCGCTGAATATCTTTCTCAGCGAGGGGGCCGGGCTTTGTCAGCTTATAAGTAAGAAAGGCGGCAATCATAGCCAGTGCGAAGCTCAGGAATATCGCCATGACCCAGGGCGCCTTGCTCATGCGCATTGCGCTTCGGAGATTGTTGGCGGCGTCATTTGCTGCATTCACTGATGTAGTTAGCTTTGTGTTCAGCTCTGCCACAGCCTTGTTTACCGTTTCCGTGCTCGCCTTGGCTGCGGTTGCGCCCACAACCTTGGCGAGGCTCTCGGAATGCTCCCATATGTCGCCGAGCCTTTTCGCACTTTGCTGCAAGGCATGAATATCCGACTGGGCTCTGGCCACCAACTCACCGGCAAGGCGAAGCTGCTGCTCCGACTGTGGCAGTTCGTCACCGAGCCTGTCCACATCTCGAGCAAGCAGGCGCGATATGTCTCTCAAGTTCCTGAAGACTTGCTCGAGATTCTGCGGTTCTTGGAGGGACGTGAGCAGGTCCGTCTGCGGTTGGTCCGATAGTGCCATGTTAGTTGCGTACGTTGACGAACATTGCGGTGCCGGCAAGGAAAGGGTGTCTAGCGCCCAAATCCCTTTCCCAAATCGTTATCTTTCGTCTTCTCCCGGTCCTTGACTTTGCTCTTCTCCCGGCTGACGGCTAGCTCTTTGGTCAATCGAAACAGATGTTCTATTCCGGTGAATTCGATGGAAAGGAGTTCGGCGGGTGCGCCGTCCGATGGTGGAACGAAGACGTAGACGGTTCCTTGGAAGCCATCTTTCCCGTTTTTTTCATCGGTCTCGGCTAGCTTAAACAGCTCGCCAACGTATTTATCAAATCGCTTTGCATCTGAGCCGACGACCTCGCCATCAATAAATTTGTCGATAAATGCATCTTGCGTCATCGTTTCAAAGGCGGACGCCCGTACGTTATGGCCAATTAACGGGCATACCTTTCCAGGGTACGCTGACAGTGATACTCCCAGGAGCGTTTCGGGTTGCGGCAGGCTCGGCGCGCGGAGTTCCTGCTTCGTGCCCCAACCAATGAAGTGAATGTCCTCCGCGCGTGCCATCGTGGCAGCTCGCTTCTGGAAGGTTCTGCATAGCGCATGCCGCAGCGGTTTCTTGGTCTCCGCGAGTGCTGCATCCTCATCTGCTTTGAACTCGATTAAGCAGTATCGTCCCTTCCCGGCCAGCAAGTAGTCCGCGAGCGCTTTGTCTTGCCCTCCGAGGGGTGTGGCAGCGAAGTTTGGGTGCTCCTCGTTACGAGAGAACACTTCGCCAAAGCGTTTGTGTAGCCTTCTGGAGAAGCGGTCAACGACGTCATCCTCACGCTTGTGGTCAACGGTATTTGTCATCCTGAGCTTCCGCTTGAATTGATGGTCTGCATCTCGGTGAGGCTTAACCCGGTCCAGCGCGTCCCATTTCAACCATGTAAGAACCTCTGTGAGGTTGGGGGCGTTGCAGTTTCGCCATCCAACTGCAGCTCTTTCCTCTGGTGCCAACAAGGCAGCATTTTTTACACGTGGTCATCGAAGTCGCAGACAAGGCGTTCGACGACTATCACCGCAGAGTTGTGGGGATAGCTGATGTGGTTGTCCTCAGCACTTGTATCAACTCCCCGCCTTAGTAAAGCCAAAGCCGGCATCTCTTTCCGGCATGCCACGCCGAATCCATTCTTCGTACTCGACCAGGACGTTGGTCTCAATCGCCCACACGACGAGCAGCACGTTCGCGGCGGCCACGACGACGACCGCCCAGAGCCATCGGCGCTCAAGTCGAAAGGTGAGTGCCAGCACCACGGACGCAACGGAAAAGATGTCCAGAAAATGAGGCGTCAGTCCAACGTGGTTGACCTGTACGAAGGCTGCGCGGTACAGCACGTACACGATAGACAAGAGCGCTGGAGCGGCGGCAATCAGAGCCAATAGCTTATTTTTCATTTCGCTGGTGTGAAGATTTTGTCTGGCATCGCTTCCCCGTCCCCAAAATATCCGTTCTTACCCCACTTGTAAGGGTGCAGATAGACCTCGGTGGAGCTGTCGGTGATTTTGACGTGCTTGTCGCGGGACGTAGAGAAGTATGCGTACCCAGTCGTGCCGGAGGTCTTCACGCCCTGGGCGTCTGCGAAAGCCTGTGCCGGAGTCCAACTGCGGCCTTCGCCTGCTCTCCCGGTGTTGCAACCGTACAAGATTAGCTCTCCAGCCTTCTGCCAGGGGAGCTTGGCGAGCTGGGACACCTCCTCGCGCGTAATGGTGCCATCGCCGGTTCCTGGGATGGCCGCGAACTCGAGCCCACCGCGACCGCCTTTTGGCTTGCTGGCGTGGGTGAACAGGTGACCTTCGGCAACGACATAGCCCTCGTCCTTGGCCTGCTTCATCACACTTGCCCATGCGGCACGGAAATCCGCCTCTGTTCGCACTTCAATGGCCACGAAGGTATCGCGGGCAGGTTTCCAGTCTGAACGGCCCTTTATCTCGCGCTCCTTGGTCTGGGAGGCACGTTTGAACGCGTCATCCTTGGTGTAGTAGTAGATAGAGAAGTAGAGTCTTTTCGACGGGACATCGACCTTGATGGCGTTGCGGTCCTCAGTGGGCGTGAAAAGCAGGTCGGTGGAGTGGACTGGACTCATGCCTCTTCGTCCGTCAAGACGTGAATCTCGGCGGTTTCGGCCTGGTCGCTGCGGATGAGCATCGTATGTCCCGAGGCGCTCGTGATGCCCTCGACCGTACCGCCTGACCACGTCATCCGATAGCGTTGGCCTATGAGCGGCTGCTGCGTTTCCGCATCGACCAACTGTGCGCGCTGGTCGAAGTCGTGCGTGACCAAAGCTATCGGCTCCGCAGTCCTGCCAGCAGTTTCCGAATTACCAGAGCCGTGCACCTCATCCGCGACCATGTTCACGCCGGGAGCTATCACCCGCGGCTTCTTCGGGCACTTGCACAGCACAAGGTCGTTGTGTCGGGCGACGGGAACACCCTGGACGGTTTGGATGGGGAAGGTTTCCCCTGTGATTTTCCCGGTCGATTTGCATGCAGGGCACGTTGCGACGTCTCCCCACAATGCAGCAGACTTGCCGTCGATGGTCATGAATGAGCCACCGCCGCCGGTAATTATTACGCCCCCTGTTGTCGTTCTATCGCCGACGACTGCACACGCTCGCGACATAAGCCCCGCCTTCCATAACGCCGGAATGATTGCCGTCCTCGAGAACGGCGGCCGTTAATGTGAGTCAGCTCGGGGTGTATGACAATTGAATCTTCTTCAGACCTGTTCTTAGCACCTACAAGTGGGCTGTGGCAACCACGAACCCATCTTCAACGGCTGGCGCAGCTTTCCCCAAGCGTCAGTAAGAACTCAGGGCGACTGGGGCCATTCTGCTACACGAGGCTTGGCTGTCAGGTCAAAGCCGCCTCGGGGCAATTCCTTCGCGAGAAGGTCCGAACGCTAGGCTAAAGGACCACGCCGGATTGCTGCTGGTCGAGAGAAATGGTCGCGATGATGGATTCAAACTCCACCATCAAATCCGGATGGCGCTGGGCAACATACTGCCGCGCCGATTCGTTCTCGAGGAGCTTCGCGAGATACCCTTTCGCAAGCACCAGATTCAATACGTCTTGACCGTAGGTCTGTTCCACGAGCTTGTACTGCCCCTGCAGATTGCTCATTTCCTGCTCCATCTTTGCCATCTGCTCCGGGCTGACTCCGGTCAGCTTGTGAGGCTTTTTTCCCTCCACAAGACGCGCCGCTGGTGTGGCCACCAACAACGCCTCGGCATAGGAGACGGACACGTTGTTCGCTGCCACCATAAGCTCCACGCATTCGACCTGGCGCGTGGGCTTCATTTTGCGAAGGGCACGAACGAGCTCCGGCGAAAACTGACGGTCTCCGAGCAGTTCGGCGGCTTCTGGGCAAATGCCGTCTAGCAACGACATCCTTTTTACAATCTGAGAGACGTCGACGGAAAGCGCTTTCGCCAATCGCTCAGGCGAGACACCTCGGTCAATGACGCGCCGTATCATGTAGTGCTCCTGAATGGTCGACAGGCGATTGACACGGTTGTTATACGTGTAGCTCTCGTCATCGGTAGCCACAAGGCAGGCCACCTGCTCGTATCCCAGGTCCTGAATAGCAAGTAAGCGCAGATGCCCATCCAGCAGGACATGCTGCCCGGAAGACTGGTCTGCAGGCGTGACAGAGAGTGGTTCGATGAGGCCCACCTCCGCAATGGAGGTTCTTATCTGTTGAAACTTGCGCGATTCCAGTACAGGCGCCGGTATTCTGCGTGACGGCAGGATGCTGGCCACGGGCACGGACAAGGGCTCGGGGATGAACCCGAGAGTTATGCCAGTCATGTGCCACTTCCGGCGGGCCAGACGCGCTCGGCAAGGTACTTCGGCAGGCTAGCCAAGCCCTCGGCACGCAGCAGATTGACGAAGTTCTCATCGGCAAACAGTTGTCGCAAGGCGCCGACCACAAATAGCAACCGCTGTTGCGTGAACTCGGCTTTTCTCACCATGGCCTTCTGGCGCTCCACCTCGCGTTCATACGTCCGCACCAGGCTGGACGTCGTGACCGCGGCGGACGTGTGCGTCATATTGCGGGCTGCGCTTCGCCCGAGTGCCTTTCGGCGCTCGATGACGCGGCGAGCGTTCATCAGTTGCTTGCCCCGCAATTTTCCCGACTCATAGGCCTCCTGGAGTGCCGCCTGGATTTCAGCGTCGTCGTTGCCGGCCCCGACAATCGTGAGGGCCGCGTTCAAGGGGACGAGCCCCTTCTCTACCGCCACCACGAGTCTCTCTTCACCCTGGCGCAGCAGGGTGAGGATGCCTTGGACGTAAGTTGGCGTGAGACCGGTCTTTTCGGCAATGACCTTCGGCGCGTATCCCTGGTCCTGCAATTGCCGAATGCCGGCCAGCCGTTCGAGCGGACGGCACTGTCTGCGCGCGATGTTTTCCGTCAGGCTCATGACGAACGCGTCCTCGTCGCTCACGCTTACAACGAGTGCTGGGATAGTTTCTTCGCCGAGCGAGCGGAACGCCTTCAACCGTCCTTCACCGCATACCAGCAGGTATTTCTCGATGCCACCCGCCGTCGCTCGCGGCGTGACCACGATGGGCTTCTTGAGGCCGATGGTCTTGATGTTGTCGACGATTTCTTTGAACACTCGACCATTGCGCTCTCGCGGATTGATGACTTCAATTTGGGCGACGGGGACCATCCGGATTTCGCCGAGCTGCTGCGAGTTCATGCCACTCTCCTGAGCCGGGCGCGCGCAGCCATGCCATAGAGGTAGTCCAGCGTGTCGAAGCGATAACTCTCGAACTCGATTGGATTTTGGTCGGCGAGGTGAATGCGCGGTTGTCCAAAATCCAGGCGTGGCAGCAGGTAGTAGTCCAGCGCTGATGCGTTGGCTTGGTCGAGCCGCACCGCCACCGTGATGTCCGGCAGGAGGCTTGTGTCGAAGCGGACCTTCCAATGATTTCGGCCATTTTCATGCGCCTGGCAACGCGCGAGTACGATGCAGGCCGTGAACTCATCATTGACCGTCAGCAGGTCGGTCGCCGGGTCGCGTATGACTGCGCCGCCCAAATCCGCGATTTTCTGCTCCGTCTGCGCGATGATTTCCGGATGCAGCTGCCGCAGGAAACGGTTGGTTTCAATGTATCGATAGTCTCGACCAGGGGTAAAACCGACCGTCTGGTAGGCGCGAATCAAACTGCCAAAGCGGTACACATAGACGGATGTGGAAGGCATGCCATCCGTTTCATCAATTACGACGCCGGACAAAAAACCGCGGCTCCGGTACAGGTTGCGCAGTCGTTCGATGAGCTCCTCATTTGAGTAGCGACGCGCTCTCGCTCGCATAATCCCTTGCGCCGTGTAGAACGTTTCGCTCGGCACAATGCCCTGAAATGCGCCTTCTTTTCGAATCCACATATCAGGTGTGTTGGTCACGCGTAGTTTTTTCAGTTTGAACGACACCCGGTTGTAGACGTTGTTACCGATGTATTTCTCGTTCGTTAATACCTCCCGCACGGTAGCTCGCGTCCACTCCCGGTTCAGGTCCGTCCGCACACGCATGCCATTCAGGCGCGCTGCGATTTCATGTTCGTCCAGCGACGCATTGATAAACCAGTCGTAGACTAGGTTGACGATTCGCACCTCGCTGTCCGGGCCCGGCATCAGGACGACTCGGTCGGTTTGAAGGCTTTTGCGTTCACCACGGCACAGCTCTGCCTTCATGAGACCGTGCTCATCGACCAAAACCCGGCGCAGCCCGTAGCCGGCGGGTCCTCCTTGCCGGAAGCCCATCTCAATCAAGCGGCATTGGCCGGCAAACACCTTCGCGGACAGTTCCCGGCTGTATTCGCCGGCCATCGCCCGCTTTACCCCTTTCACGATGGTCGAAACGGGGGAGCCATCGTTCTCGAACTGCTCGGCGCAGTACGCCACCTGGATGCCAGCGCGGCGGCAAATGTACTCGTAATACGCGCTTTCATCGGCATCCTGGAACCGCCCCCATCGACTCACGTCATAGACCAGGATGACCGAGAAATCGGCCTTGCCATTGGTCACATCGGCGATGAGGTTCTGCAGCGCCTGGCGCCCATCGATGCGGAGCCCGCTCTTGCCTTCATCGGCATACGTGCGGACGATTTCGAATCCGCGGCGGGCTGCGTAGTCGCGGATTTTGTCGCGCTGGTTCTCGGTCGAATACTGCTGGTGCTCAGTCGACATGCGGACATACTCCGCCGCCCGTCCTCCAGAGGAGCCGGCTCCAACTGCAGCAGCAGCGGTATTGGATGACATTTTTCACTCCGCAACTCAGGCATAGGCCGCGGCAGGCACCGAGGGTGTGGGGCCTCATGCTCACGCGCCACGATTTCACATCAGGCGGTGGCGTTCGAAAACGAACTTTGGTGAGGCCAGCGTAGCAGGCACGGCGCCAATGAGAATCACGTCATCTCTTTGCAATCACTCCGGCGGCCCTGTCGGCGCAGACAGCACGGCGATGTGGACGGTCCACGCGTCCATCTTTGCAACGCGGCTTTCATCCGCATGAGACAACACGTAGAAGCCAGAACCCAGCGGCCAACGGCGCCCGATGACGTCCATCTTTGCAATCGGCCTGCAACTCCGCCGTGCATTGCGCATCCGCTGCATGCTGCGGTTGCGCTCGCGGTACGCCGGATGTGCAGCCCGATACTCGCGCCAATAGCCTGAGTGGCCGGCGCGCCATTTCGCTTGCGCCCGGGCTTGGTTGTCGCGGTAGTCCTTGTCGATGCGGAGCCGGTGGTTCTGCCAGTCGCGCCGGCGAGCACGCTGGCAAGCCTCCGATGAGCAGTAACGCTGGTGAGGAACATGCGGCAACGGGACGAACGCGTTACCACAGGCGAGACATAGGCGGGTCGATTTCATAAGCCACCCTCCAGGCCGGGTTGCGATGGGCGGGTGGGACGGGTGGGTCTCGACCGGCCACGGAAATCACTGGCCTGAGACGGGGTAGAGATGGGGGAGACAACTCGGTAGCTGCCTCGCCAAACGACCATCGCAATTTGCTAGACGCGATAGCGGGCCAGTCGCGGAAACTTAGACATTTCCGGAGCGCCGGCGTGCATCGAAGGAGGGTTCGCTCACGAGTGCAATTTGCTAAAATTGCCTTGTTTCAAGCGCAATTCTTGCGGCGGCCAATACAAACCTTGGCGACAGCTGCTGATGGGATGGCTCCGTTCCATCGCGCGCTCCCGCGCGCATCGAAGCTGGTCGGGGAAGGAAGTTCTCGGGTTATGCGTCGACTTTTCTCGCCTTTTGCTTCCCCGTTGGCTTGAACGCCTTGTCCCACAAGGGGCAGTTTCTCGGGTTATGAATCCATCTACAGTCGCCGCAGATATGGTGTCTTTGCTTGCCGAGCGACGCTCTGGAGGACTTCCCGCGCTGCTGTGATGCTGCGAATCGCGACGCCAGCCAGCAGAAGCCACACCGCGGCGATGACCCCGAAGAATCCGCACAGAGTGCCGCAACGCCTGGGTTCATGCCAGGCCGTCCCAAATCGGTGCCACCACGCACCAACTCCAAGCCGCCGATGCCCCCATCGGGCAGCGCGCGCCTCACGCATGGGCATCGCCCAGGCAACCAACGCCTCGCCAACCCGCACAAACGCCATTTTTTGCTGCATGGCACAAAACTCGCATAAGCCGTGGGCGACCGGTCAGACCACGACCGTGTCTTTCCCCCATTTCGGCCCATGCACAGCATTCCCTCTTCCGTTGCGCAAGCACTCCAGCAAGGCATCCTGAGCGGCGCTTACCCCAGCGGTAGCCGTCTGCCGCCGCAGCGTGAGCTGGCAGAAAGCCTGGGCGTAAGCCGCGCGTCGTTGCGCGAGGCGCTCACGGTGCTCGAGACGCTGGGCCTGGTCGACATCCTGCCCAGCCGGGGCGTGGTGGTGCGCGGCCCGCAGGTGGGCGCCGATCGGGCAAGTGCCGATCGCCTGCATCGCCCGTTTGCCACGCCCGCGCTGGGCACGCTGTCGCCGCGTCAATTGATTGAGCTGCGCCTGGTGCTGGAGCCCGGCTGGACGGCGGTGGCCGCCGCGCGCATGCAGGCCGCCGGGCTGCGCCACCTGCAATGGCTGCAGCAGCAGTTGGCCCATGCGCTGGCGCGCAATGACCTGCTGAGCGCGGCCGAGGCGGATTTGCACTTTCACATGCTGCTGGCGCAGTTGTCGGGCAACCCGGGCCTGATGGCGATGGCGGGCCAGCTGGAGCACGCCATCGGCCACAGCCTGCGCCTGCCGTTTGCCCGCAACGGCGCAGACGACCACCCCGCGCACGAGCACGACGCCATCGTGCAGGCCATTGCCGCGGGCGATGCCGCCGCCAGTGCAGAAGCCATGCGCGCCCATCTGCTGTCATCCGCACGCCGCAGCGGTATCGATCTGGCCGCGTCTGATCGCGCGGTTGCCGATCCCGTTTCCTTTCGCCTTGTGTCGCCTGTCTCGATTTCTGAAGGAGTTCTTG
This sequence comes from Ralstonia insidiosa, assembly GCF_008801405.1. Lineage (NCBI taxonomy): Bacteria > Pseudomonadati > Pseudomonadota > Betaproteobacteria > Burkholderiales > Burkholderiaceae > Ralstonia > Ralstonia insidiosa. Next base: position 621,538 of record NZ_VZPV01000001.1, read on the forward strand.
AATGACCCGCATCGCCGCTTTCCCCCGCTTGCACCACACCTCGCGCCGCACCTTCCTCCACGCCGTCATGGCGGCCAGCGCGGTGGTCGCGTTGCTGCCGGGCCGCCCGGCGCATGCCGACGTGCTGGCCAACATCCAGAAGGCGGGCGTGATCCGCGTGGCGATCCCGAATGACTTTCCGCCGTTCGGCTCGCTGGGGCCGGATCTCAAGCTGCAGGGCTATGACATCGACATGGCCAACCTCGTCGCCAAGGAGCTGGGCGTCAAGGCCGAGCTGGTGCCCGTCACCAGCACCAACCGCATTCCGTTCCTGACCACCGGCAAGGTGGACATCGTCATCTCCAGCCTGGGCAAGAACGCCGAGCGCGCCAAGGTGATCGACTTCACGCAGGCGTATGCGCCGTTCCCCAAGAGCGTGTACGGCCCGAAGGATGCGTCGATCAAGAAGCCGGCGGACCTGGCCGGCAAGACGATCGGCGTGACGCGCGGCTCGACGGAAGACCTGGCCCTCTCGGCCGTGGCGCCGGCCTCGGCCACCATCAAGCGCTATGAAGACAACAACGCCACCGCGCAGAGCTACCTGATCGGCCAGGTGCAGTTGGTGACGGTGGGCAACATCGTGGCCAATGCGGTGAACGAGCGCACGAAGCTGCGCCAGCTCGACCTGAAGTTCCCCGTGGAAGACACGCCCTGCTATGTGGGCGTGGCCAAGGGCGAGCCCGCGCTGCTCGACAAGGTGAACGCCGCCATCACCAAGCTGAAGACGGACGGGCGCCTGAACGATCTGTCGCAGCGCTGGATCAAGATGCCGCTGCCCGCCCAACTGTAAAACCGTAAGCATGTCAGCACGCCAGGCGTGCACGGGCCCGCATGCTGCGGAGCCCGGGCATGGCCTGGCGCGTGGAGTTTCGTTATGGCTTATCAATTCGACTTTGGCGCGGTGTTCGATTACAGCGGCCAGCTGGCGCAGGGTGTGGGCTTTACGCTCGCGCTCACCGCGGCGGGCGCGGTGGCGGGCGGTGCCATCGGCGTGGCCGGGGGCGTGTGCCGCGCCTGGCGCATCCGGCCCTTCAACGCGCTGTTCAAGGTGTATGTGGAGGCCATCCGCAATACGCCGTTCCTCGTCCAGCTGATGTTCGTGTTCTTCGGCTTGCCCTCGCTGGGGGTGCAGATCAACGAGTGGCAGGCGTCCGTGCTGACGGTGGTGGTCAACCTGGGCGCGTACATCACCGAGATCGTGCGCGCGGGCATTCAAGAAACACCGCGCGGCCAGCTGGAAGCGGCCAATGCGTTGGCGATGAGCCGCTGGGCGATCTTCCGGCACGTGGTGCTGCGGCCGGCGTTGCAGAAGGTGTGGCCCGCGCTGAGCAGCCAGATCGTGATCGTGATGCTGGGCACGTCGGTGGTCTCGCAGATTGCCGCGCAGGATCTGACCTTTGCCGCCAACTTCATCCAGTCGCGCAACTTCCGCGCGTTTGAAACCTACCTGATCGTCACCGCGCTGTACTTTGCGCTGGCGTTGCTGCTGCGTCAGTTGCTGGCGTGGGTGGGGCAGCGCTTTGTCGTGGTGCGCCGGGTGCCGGCCGGGCCGGTGGCTGCGCGCACCGTGACCACCACGCCTGTGGAGACCGCAGCATGATCGCCGACATCCCTCTGTTGCCCATTCTCCTCAAGCTGGGGGAAGGGCTGCTCGCCACGCTCATGCTGTCGCTCATGGCCTTTGTGCTGGGCGGCACGGCGGGCTTGATAGTGCTGTTTGCCCGCGTGGGTCGCAACGCCGGCTTGCAGCGCGTGAGCAAGGCGTACATCCAGCTCTTCCAGAACACGCCGCTGCTCATGCAGATGTTCATCGTGTTCTTCGGCGCATCCATGGCGGGCTTTGAGATGTCGCCGTGGACGGCCGCCGCCATCGGCCTGACGCTGTACACCAGCGCCTACCTGGCCGAGGTGTGGCGCGGCTGTGTGGAAGCCATTCCGCGTGGGCAGTGGGAAGCGTCTTCCAGCCTGGCGATGGGGTACTTCCAGCAGATGCGGCATGTGGTGCTGCCGCAGGCCGTGCGGCTGTCGATCGCGCCCACCGTGGGGTTCTCCGTGCAGATCGTCAAGGGCACGGCGGTGGCCTCCATTATCGGGTTTGAAGACCTGTCCAAGCTGGGCTCGGTGCTGGCCAACGCCACGTTCCAGCCGTTCCTTATCTATGGGCTGGTGGCGCTGGCGTATTTCGCGCTGTGCTGGCCGCTGTCGCTCTGTGCCTCTCATCTGGAAAAGAAGCTCTATGCCGCTCGTTGATCTGTGCGCCGTACACAAGCATTACGGCAACAACCATGTGCTCAAGGGCGTGGACCTGCGCGTCGAAAGCGGCCAGGTGGTCGCCATCATCGGGCGCAGCGGCTCGGGCAAGAGCACGCTGCTGCGGTCCATCAACGGGCTGGAGGCCATCGACGACGGCCAGATCGTGGTCGACAACGCGGTGCTCCAGGGCTCGCAGGCCACGCCCGCGCAGTTGCGCGCGCTGCGCTTGAACGTGGGCATGGTGTTCCAGCAGTTCAACCTGTTTCCGCACCTCACGGCGGGTGAGAACGTGGCGCTGTCGCCCGTGGTGGTCAAGGGCATGAAGAAGGCCGAGGCCAATGACCTCGCGCGCCAGATGATGGCCAAGGTGGGCCTGGCCGATAAGTTTGATGCGTACCCCGACCAGCTCAGCGGCGGGCAGCAGCAGCGCGTGGCCATTGCGCGCGCACTCGCCATGCAGCCGAAGGTGCTGCTGTGCGATGAGATTACGTCTGCGCTAGACCCGGAGCTCGTCAACGAGGTGTTGGCCGTGGTGAAGCAACTGGCCGCCGAGGGCATGACGCTGATCATGGTCACGCATGAGATGCGCTTCGCGCGGGATGTGGGCGATCAGCTCGTGTTCATGCACCAGGGGCTGATCCATGAAAGCGGCCCCGCCAAGGACGTGTTTGCCAACCCCAAGACGGCGGAGCTGGCGGCGTTTATTGGCGCGGTGCAGTGAGCCTGCGCACCATGCGTCCACACTAGCCATCACAGCACCACAGCAAGTCGGCGCCTGTGGCGGGGCGGGGGTATCACCCAACGGGTGCCATGCCACGCCCCCGGCGTCGAGCCCGTGCGCGATAGGCCATCTGCGATAATCCCGCCCTCCCGCCTCTGCTTCCCCACCATGGTTGTCCGCCCCCACCTGCACTGGTTCCGCATGCTGCTTGCATGGCGCGGTTCCGTTCTGCCGCAGCTTCTGCCGCGCCTGTTCCTGATCTTCTGTATCTCGCTGGTGGCCATGGCGGTGCATGCGCATTGGCTGCCCATCTCCGTCAACCTGAGCACCACGCCCTTCTCGCTCGTCGGCATTGCGCTGGCGGTGTTCCTGGGCTTTCGCAACAACGCCAGTTATGACCGCTATTGGGAGGCCCGCAAGCTCTGGGGCCAGTTGCTCAATTGCGCGCGTGCGCTCACGCGTCAGGCGCTGACGTTGCCGTCGCAGTTGCCGCAGGGCGCGGTGTCCGCAGACGATGTGCGCGAGTTCACGCAGGTGCTGAGCGCGGTGCCGCATGCGCTGCGCCACCAGTTGCGCCGTACGGACCCACGTGAAGACCTGGCCACCCGTCTGCCCGCGCCGCTGCTCGATCGCGTGATGGCCGCGCGCTACCGGCCCGCCATGCTCACGCTGTGGCTGGGCGAGTGGGTGCAACGCCGGACGCAACGCAACCCGCAACGCGACCCGCAGCACAACGGCCAGGCCGGTGCGTTGGATGGCTATGCCGCGCTGGCGTTTGATCGCAGCCTGACCGAGCTGACCAACGCCATCGGCGGGTGCGAGCGCATTGTTTCAACACCGCTGCCGTTTGCGTACTCGGTCATGATCCACCGCACGGTGTACTTCTTCTGCGCAGCACTGCCGTTTGGGCTGGTGCAGAGCATCGGTATTTTCACGCCGGTGTTTGCGGTGTTTGTGGCGTACACCTTCATGGCGCACGAGGCCATCGCCTCGCAAATCGAAGAGCCTTTCGGCACCGAAGACAACGACCTTGCGCTCAACGCCATGTCCATCGTGATTGAAGACGCCGTGCGTGACCTGATGGGCGAGCCGAGCCTGCCCAGCGGCAGCGCGGGGCAGCGCGTCATCTTCGATTGAGATCGCGCTGGCGTGCTGGGCTGGGCGCGGCCCAGTCCAGTCGAGCCCAGTCCAGTCGGCAGGGCGCCGGTATTACGCCGTCAGCGCCGCAGGCGCGTGCCAGCTGGTCCAGGCGGCCGGGCCGATGGGCGCGGCGGTGTGCGTGTCTTCAGCGGTGGCGGCCATCAGCTGGCTGAGCGCAACCCCGAACAGGCTGGCGCAGGTGTTGTGCAAGGTGCGGGCAGATCGCAGGCCGGTGCGCCGGGCAAGCTGTTCCAGCGCCTCGGTGGGGCAGGCGGTGTTCCCTTCCAGCGCGGCCAGTGCGTAGAGCGCCCGCGCGGCCCGCTGCTCGCGTACCAGTGCAAGCAGCGCTTCGCCTTCGGCAAACAGGCGGGCGCGCACCTGTCGCGGGCCGATCTGCCAGCACTCGCTCAGCAATGCCGCGTTCCACGCCTGCGCGGGGTGTTCGAACACCAGGTTGGCCAGCGTGCGTGACCAGGGCTTGTCGTGGTGGATGGCCGCCATGCGCGGGCAACCGGCATCGGGCACGGCCACCAGCGAGATGGCGCTGGGCTGCCACAGCGTGCCCGGCAGTTCGCAGCCGAAATGCGCGAAGGCGGGCACCACAAACGGGTCACCCGGGCGCACCTCGCGCCGGCCATTCGCATCGCGCAGGCAGGCGGTGCCCTGCTCGGCCTGCACGCGCACCGCAAAGGGAAAGCGCAGGCGCGAGATGCGAACGTGGGCACGGCTGATGAGCGGCATGGGGGCGCGGCAGGAAACGGCAGAGAACAGCGGGCAAACCAACGGCCCGCCACTGTTGCAGGATTCTAGGCCTGCGCGCAACCCGGGCAATGTCGTTCCGGTGACACTGCGCGGTGTTGCACTACAACTCGGAGAGACCGAAGAGGCGCAATCCTGGCAGATCGGTCACGCGAATGGTCTGGTACGACAGCGTGATCAGCCCGGCTTCGGCCAGCCGCCGCAGCGCCTGGTTCACGCGCTGGCGTGAGAGCCCCGTCAGCAGCCCGATCTCTTCCTGCGACAGCTCCAGCACGGTGCTCGTGCGTGGGTACAAGGCGGGGTGGAAGAGCTGCGCAATCGCTTGCGCCACGCGCGCATCGGCGCTGAGCAGCCGGTCGTTCTGCACGGTGGCGATGAACTGCCCCATGCGCTCGTTGAGCTGGCGGACCACGAAGCTGGCAAACGGCAGGCTCTGCGCGAGCAGCGTGTTGAACACGGGCTCGGGCACCAGCAGCACGTGCGAGGTGCGGATGGCGATGACGTCGTAGCGGCGGTCTTCGCGCTTGATGACGCTGCCCTCGCCGCACCAGCCGCCTTCGGGCACGCCCGAGAACGTACAACCGCGCCCGTCGGCGGTGTACACGGCCAGCTTGATGAGGCCGCTGTCCACACCGACCCAGTAGCGCGAGGGCTCGCCGCGGCGGGCGATGAAGGCGCCGGGCTCGAACTGCTGGAGCAGGGTCTCGCGCGCGGCCAGCGCCTGGTGTTCGGGCGCCAGCGCGGTGAACCATGCGTGGAGCGGCAACTGCGTGGTGGGCGACAGGGTGTCGGGTGCGGTCATGGCAAAGGCGGGTGGGTGAGGGCGCGTGGGGCTCCGCCTTCGCTTTGTAAGAATCCTGTCAGCCTTTGTCTGGCTTGGGTTTCCGGGTGGTTTGTCATCCGGATGACAGAGTGCGGGAGCTGCCCGATGATAGCGTTGGCCCATCTAAAAGCAACAGCGGCAACAGCGGCAACCGTGGCCCCAGCGCCCGTCGTGCCCGCCGCACCGGAGACCCAGCCATGCCCACCGACTTCGATACCGGCCTCGCCCGCAACGCGGCCAACTTCGTTCCCCTCACCCCGATCGAGTTCCTGGCCCGCGCGGCCGACGTCTATGGCGACCGGCTAGCCATCGTGCATGGCTCGGTGCGGCAGAACTGGCGCGACACCTATACCCGTGCGCGCCGCATGGCCAGTGCGCTGGCGCAGGCGGGTGTGGGGCGCGGCGATACGGTGGCCGCGCTGTTGCCGAACACGCCTGCGATGGTGGAAGCGCACTTCGGCGTGCCAATGGCCGGGGCGGTGCTCAACGCGCTCAACATCCGCCTGGATGCCGCCAACCTCGTCTTCATGCTGCGCCATGGCGAGGCGCGCGTGCTGCTGGCCGATACCGAGTTTGCTGACCTGGCCCGGCAGATGGCGCTGGAGATTCCCGGCCTGAAGGTGATCGCTGTGCACGACGCGCTGGGCCCGCAGGCCGAGCCGTTTGGCGAGACCGACTACGAGTCCTTCCTTGCCTCGGGCGATCCGCACTACGCGTGGCAACTGCCGGTGGATGAGTGGGATGCGATTGCGCTCAACTACACCTCGGGCACCACGGGTGACCCGAAGGGCGTGGTCTATCACCATCGCGGCGCGGCCATCAACGCGGTGTCGAACATCCTGGAGTGGGATCTGCCCAAGCACCCGGTCTATCTGTGGACGCTGCCGATGTTCCACTGCAATGGCTGGTGCTTTCCGTGGACGATCGCGGCGCGTGCGGGTGTCAATGTCTGCCTGCGCAAGTTCGAGCCCAAGGTGGTGTTCGACCTCATGCGCGATGAAGGCGTGACGCACTACTGCGCCGCGCCCATCGTGCACACCGCGCTGGTCAACGCGCCGCCGTCGTGGCGTGAAGGCCTGCGCGGGCCCGTGCGCGGCATGGTGGCCGGTGCGCCGCCGCCCGCCGCCGTGCTGGCGCAGATGGAGGCGATGGGCTTTGAGCTGACGCACGTCTACGGCCTGACCGAGGTGTACGGCCCCGCCGCCGTCTGCGCAGAACAAGACGAATGGCGCACGCTGCCCGAGCACGACCGCGCCACCATGAAGGCGCGCCAGGGCGTGCGCTATCACCTGCAGTCGCAGGTGGCGGTGCTGGATCCGGACACCCTGCAGCCCGTGCCTGCCGATGGCGAAACCATTGGCGAGATCATGTTCCGCGGCAACATCTGCATGAAGGGCTACCTGAAGAACGAGCGTGCCACGCGCGAGGCCTTTGCGGGCGGCTGGTTCCACACCGGCGACCTGGGCGTGTGCATGCCCGACGGCTACATCAAGATCAAAGACCGCAGCAAGGACATCATCATCTCGGGCGGCGAGAACATCTCCAGCGTGGAGGTGGAGGACGCGCTGTATCGCCACCCCGCCGTGCTGGCCGCTGCTGTGGTCGCCCAGCCTGACGCCAAATGGGGCGAGACGCCTTGCGCCTTTGTCGAACTCAAGGACGGCGCCACCGCCACGGCGGAAGAGTTGATCTTGCACTGCAAGACGCTGCTCGCCAACTTCAAGGTGCCGAAGGCGGTGTTCTTCGGCCCGCTACCCAAGACATCGACCGGCAAGATCCAGAAGTACGAGCTGCGCCGCAAGGTGAAGTCGACTGCGGCCATCGATGTGTGAGACGTGCCCGCTCAAAAACGAAGCCCCTTGCACAAGCAAGGGGCTCCGGGCGGCCGCCTGACTGAGTCACCCGACCCGCCTCACGGCACCGCCACAATCGCCATCCCGCGTGGGATTTTGCCGGTGGCCGCCGAGCCGTTGGCCACAGCGGTCAGCATGCCCGTCGAGGCGTTAATGCTGTAAGCCGTCACCGAGTTGTCGATGGCACTCACCACGTAGGCGAAGGTGCCCGCGGGGTTCAGCAGCACCGTGACGGGCCCATGACCAACGCTGTTGCTCGCCGTGCTCGTGGCGGTGGTATCGACGGTCTGCACCAGCGTAAGCGCACCGTTGCTTGGGTTGATCGAGAACACGTTCAGATTGTTGGTCAGCACATTGGTCTCGTACAGGAAGCCTCCTGATGGGGAGATCGCGATGTAGTTCGGGCCGCTGTTGGCCCCTGTTGACACCGTTGTGGACGTCGCGGCCAATGCACCGGCGGTGATGCTGTAAATGCCGATGGTGCTGTCCCCCGAGTTGGCCACATAGGCAACGCTGCCTGCCGGGTTGACGGCGATGAACTCCGGCGAGTTGCCGGCGTTGACCGTGCTGCCGGTCTGCGTGAGGAGGCCTGTGCTGCTGTTGATGGCAAACGCCATGGCAGTCCCGGTCGTGCCGCCGCTGTTGTTGTTCACCACATAGGCGAAGGTACCCGCGCTGTTGATGGTGACGGTGTACGGGTTGGCACCGGCGGGGATGCTGGTCGCGGCCGAGAGCGCACCCGTGCTCGCGTTGATCGAGAACGCCGAGAGCGTGTTGCTCCCAAAATTGGCCGTGTACGTAAACTTGCCGTTGGGCGTGCGCGCAATGCTATAGGGCGTCGTGCTCGCGCCCGTGGTGGTGGGCGAGCCCACCACCGTCAGCACACCGGTATTCGGGTCGATGGAGAGCGTGGTGATGGTGCTGTCCACGGCATTGGCCACATACACAAACTTGCCCGCGGGGTCGATGGTGAGCGACAGGGGCACTTGCCCCACCGCTACCGGTGTCGTGCCGATGACCGTGGGCATGCCGGTGGTGGCATCCAGCGTGAAGGCGGAGACGGTGCCGTCGTTGGAGTTGACCGCATAGCCGAACAGCGGTCGCAGTATGCAGGCCACGGCAATGGTGGTCACGTTGGCTGTGCCCACCGTGCCGCTGCCGTTGGTGACGGTGCAGTTCTCACCCGAGGGCCGTGTGCCCACCGTGGCAGCGTATGGCTTGCCCTGTGCGAGCTTGGTCGGGAACTGGAAGTTGCCGTTGGCATTGACCACGACGGCATCACCGCCGTTGTCCAGCAGTGTGACCGTCTTGCCTGCGCTCAGGCCGCTGACTGTGCCGCCCACTGAGTAGGTGGGGGCGGGTGCCGGCGCTGGTGCGGGTGCTGGTACGGGGGCCGGCTTTGGTGCTGGCGCGGGCGATGGGGTCGGTGTGGGCGCCGGTGTTGGCGCGGGTGTGGCGTTGTTCGTCGGCGGTGTCGTGCTGGAGCTGGCATCGTCGCCGCCGCCACCGCAACCAGTGAGCCCGAGCGATAGCGCGGCGGCCATCACCAAGGCCGCGCCATGCAGGCTATGCGGGTATTGGGGGTGGGCTGGTGGGATTGGCGCCGGCAGCGGTTGTGCTGCAGCGCTGCCGATGTTCTCCCCTTGGGCGATTGATAGCTCGGCCATGGCTCCCCCCGTTCTTGTTGCGCTGTGTGTGTGGTCTTGCACTTTCCCGAAGCATAGAAACTCGGGGCCACACGCCGACATAGGCCAGTTGACCGACAAAGCCCTCCGCTGCATGGATAGGGACATGCGTTACACGCCCCTGCAAGCGTTTGGCGCGATACTGGAAGCCGCTCGTTGTTCGCCCGGTCAGTCACAGTCATGTCCACCAACGCCAACACCATCACCCTTCGCCAACTCTCGCCGTCTGATGCTGACGACGTCGCCGACTACCGCGCCATCCGCCTGGCCGCGCTCAAGGATTCGCCCGAGGCCTTCGGCTCAACGTGCGAGGCAGAGGCCGGGCTTTCGCAGGCGGCCTTTGCCGAGCGGCTCGCCACGACAACGGTGCTGGGGGCGTACGACGGTGCGCGCATCGTGGGCATGGTCGGCTTTAAGCAGCAGACCATTGCCAAGCTGGCGCACAAGGGGTTTGTGTGGGGCTTCTACGTGTCGCCCGAGGTGCGTGGGCGCGGGGTGGGGGCGGCCCTGGTGGATGGCGTCGTGGTTGCGGCCACGGGTGTGGTCGAGCAACTCACGCTGTCGGTGGTGCAAGGCAACGCAGCGGCGCTGGCGCTGTACGCGCGTTGCGGTTTTGAAACCTATGGCATCGAGCCGCGTGCGCTCAAGTCGGCCGGTGGTTACGCGGATGAAATATTGATGGTGCGCTTCCTGTAGTTCAACCGGTGACAGCTGGTGATGGTGACGGTCACAAAGCTCAGCGCGGAGATCTCTTCATCGCTCGGGTCGGCGGCCGGCGTGTGCGACACCAGCTCGGCCCAGCACAGTGCGGATGGGGCTGCCTGATGCCAGCGAATCCACGCGTCCTGCAGCACGTCTTCGGCATCGGCGTGCGTGCCGAGCATGCGGTAGGCAAGCGCAAACAGGCGGGGCGGGCCGCGGTGAAGGCCGTGTCCAGGCTGGTGGTGCGGATGGGTGAGCGCGTGGGCGCGGTCATGGTGCGGTGTGTCGTCCAGGGAGGTTATTTCCTAGACGGACAGGCACGGGGGGTTGTGACAGGGCTTGATGGTATGCCGCTTTCCGCCCACGCACCGTGTCGTCCGGGGCTGCGCTCAGTGCCGGCGCGTTTGCCGCCCGTACATCAGCGTCAGCGCGCCGGCGAGCATGGCCGATGCGCCCAGCAGGCCCACGCCGGCGGTCGCTGTGTGCGTCTTGTCCGTCAGCCAGCCGATGGCAAATGGGCTGACAAAGCCAGACAGGTTGCCGATGGCGTTGATGAAGCCGATGCCCGCTGCGGCAGCCATGCCGTCTAGCCGCGCGGTCGGCAGGTTCCAGAACAGCGGCAGCGCTGACAGGATGCCCGCCGAGGCGATCGTCAGTGCCGCCATGGCGGGCACCAACTGGTCAACCATGAGCGCGCTCACGCAGAAGCCCACGCCCGCGACCAGTGCACTGGTGCCCACCAGCGTGCCCCAGTTGCGGCGGCGGTCTGCCTGCCGCGCCACGAGGTTCATGGCCACCATGGCGGCTGCGTATGGCACGGCGCTCAGCCAGCCCACCGTGACAGTGCTGGCGATGCCTGCCGCGCGAATCACGCTCGGCAGCCAGAAACTCACGCCGTACAGGCCCGCAAGCAGCAGGAAGTAGATCAGCGCGAACAGCAGTACCGTGCCATTGAGGATGTCTGCCGCGCGGTGCACGCGTGCCTGGGGTGGTGCCGCCTGCGCGAGATCGGCCTCCAGGCGTGCCAGCGCGTCGGTATCGAGCCAGCGCACATCGCGCGGCCGGCTCGGCAGCAGGAAGAACGCCAGCACGCCCACCAGCGCGGAGGGCAGGCCCTCCAGCGCGAACATCCAGCGCCAGCCCGCATGCCCAAGGTGCCCGTCAAATGCCGCCAGGATCCAGCCCGACAACGGGCCGCCCACGATGCCCGCCACCGCCGTGGCGCTCATGAACAATGTGGTCATGCGGCCCCGCCGGTGCGCCGGAAACCAGTAGGTGAGATACAGCACGACGCCCGGAAAGAAGCCGGCTTCCGCCACGCCCAGCAGGAAGCGCAGCACATAGAACCCGGTCGTGCTTTGCACCCAGCCCATGGCTGCCGACAGCAGCCCCCACGACACCATGATCCGCGCGATCCAGGTGCGTGCGCCCAGCCGGTGCAGCAGCATGTTGCTGGGCACCTCGAAGATGAAATAGCCGAGGAAGAAGATGCCCGCCCCCAGCCCGTAGGCGGTGGCGCTCAGGCTCAGGTCAGCTGCCATTTGCAGCTTGGCCGTGCCGATGTTGACGCGGTCCAGGTAGGCCAGCACCTGGGCCAGCAGCAGGATCGGCATCAGCCGCCAGCCGATGCGGCGATAGATGCCCTCGAGTGCCGGATCCGCCGGCGTGGTGCCAGGCATTGAGGGGGCAGCGGGCGCGGGCTGGGCCAGCGCACCGGCGTGCGGGTGCGAGTTCATGCGGTCTCCTTTGATGTTGTTGTGTGGGGTGTCGGGGGGCGAGCTAGCCCGGCGCGCGGGAGTCGGTCTTCTGGTACAGCGCCCGTTCGAGCGTTTCCACCAGCACGCAGCATTGCCACCAGCCGGGCGGCGCGTCGGCTGCAATGGCGTCGCGCAGCACGTTGTGGATGACGAGGGCCATGCTGTGCTGCAGCTCGGCCGAGCGCGGGTTGGTCAGCACCAGCCGGGCCACGATGAACTGGGCCTGCGCATCGTCGCCGGCCAGGAACGTGTTGGTGATGTGCACGCGGCTCTTGAGGTCATGCAGCCGCGCGCTGCCGCTATCGGCCAACTGGCGGTGGATCGTTTGCAGCAGCGCGGGGAAGTCCAGGCGACGTGCCAGCGGCTCGGTCGCTTCGATCACGATATGGGGCATGGCAGTGCGCGGGGGAGGCGTCAGGCAGAGGGGCGGGCGTGCTGCGTTGCCCGCCGCGCCGGCTTCAGAGGGTTTCCTGCTCGCGCACGGTCAGCGGGCTTGTGGCCGCATAGCGGGCGATCTCGTCCTTGCGCAGGAAGGCCACGCCGGGGTGTTGCTTGGCGTAGCGCAGGAAGGCATCCCACGCGCGCACCATCTGCGGTGTGCCGCTGATGCGGTCGTGCGCGCTGATCGACATCATGCGGCGGCGCGCGCCGGCCTCTTCGTAGAGCTGGTCGAAGTCCAGCTTGATCTGCTCCAGGAACGCCGATGGCGAATAGTTGCGGCCTTCCACCAGCAGGATGTCGTTATTGCGCAGCGTGTAGGGCACGACCACGAAGTCGCGGGCGTTGACCTGCTCGATGAAGGGCTCGTCCCGGCTGAGATCATCGATGTGGTAGAGGTAGCCCAGCTCCTGCAGCAGCGACAGTGTGTTGGGGCCGCGTCGCAGCCAGTTGCAGTTGTAGCCCACCGGGCGCTGGCCCGTCACCGCCTCGACCATGGTGACGGCCTCGCTCAGGAAGGCGCGCTCCTGAGCACGCGTCATGGCGTATTGCGAACTCCAGCGTGGGCCGTGCGCGGCGGCTTCATGGCCACGTGCCACGATCTCGCGCGCCAGCTCGGGATGCCGTTGCACCGCCTCGCCGATCATGTGCGAGGTCACTTTCACGCCGTGGCGGTCCCACAGGTCCAGCATGCGCGGGATGCCCTCGCGGTAGCCGTAGGCAAACCACGTGTTGGTGGCTGGGTCGGACGGCATGCTGGCCGGAAAGTCGATCTTCGGAAACGGGCTATCGGTGCCCTTGGGCGGCTGGCCGCCGGCCTCGAACTGCATCGAGATGGAGATGACCAGGCGGATGCCATTTGGCCAGAACTGGCCGGAAGCCGAAGCGGTCGTGGCGGCTGGGGCGCCGCCTTGACGCGGCTGCGCAGCGGCGTTGCCGGCCAGTAGCGCACCGGCAGCCAGCGCGCCCGCTCCGGTTCCGGCACGCGCGAGAAAGGTGCGGCGGCCCGCGTCTGTCGGGGTGGCAGGGGTATCGACGCTGGCGTCGGTGGAGGGGCGGGCATCAGGCAATCGAGTCATGGCACAGGCAGGAACGTGAAAGACCGACGCATGCTAGTCTTCGCGAAATCGCGGAAATACCGCTGCCAATAGGAAACATCCTTTCCTGATTGCGAAGAATCTCCTCATGCTCGACAACTTGCCCGCGCTCATTTCGTTTGCCCGTATCGTCTCGGCCGGCAGTTTGTCGGCGGCGGCGCGTGAGATGGACCTGCCGCTGTCCGTGGTCAGCAAGCGGCTGGCACAACTCGAAGCGGCACTGGGTGTGCGCCTGATCCAGCGCACCACCCGCCGCCAGACGCTGACCGAAGAGGGCGCGTTGTTTCACAGCCGCGTGGTACGCATCCTGGATGAAATCGATCAGGCCGAGGCATTGCTGATGCAGCGGCGCCAGGCCGTGACTGGCCTGCTGCGCGTGACGGCGCCGGGCCAGCTGGGGCGGCGGCGCATTGCGCCCATCGTGGCGGCGTTTCAGCGCGAGCATCCGCAACTGAGCGTGCAGCTTGAGCTGACCGATGCGGTGGTCGACCTGATCGACAGCGGTTACGACATGGCGATCCGCTTTGGCGCCCTGACCGACTCCACGCTGATCGCGCGGCCGCTGGCGCCCAACTTTCGCGTGCTGTGCGCCTCGCCGGCCTACCTGGCCGAACATGGCGCGCCCGTGCATCCGTCAGACCTGGTGCGGCATCGCTGCATCCTGATCGGTGACCAGCGCCGTACCGACCTGCACTTCAGTGGCGAGGGCGAAGCGCACACCGTGCGCGTCACCGCGTCCATTGTCACCAACGATGGCGAGGCCGCGCATACGCTGGCGGCCGAAGGTGCGGGCATTGCCGTCAAATCCATCTGGGATGTGGGCGACGATCTGCTGGCCGGGCGTCTGGTGCGGGTGCTCCCGGGGCATGCCGTGTCGGCCGCACCGCTGCATGCCATCTATCCGCACAGCCAGCACCTTGCGCCGCGTGTGCGCGTGTTTGTCGACTACGTACGGGATCGGCTGCAGCAGGCCTGGCGTTGGGATGCGCTGTGAGGACGGCGCAGGCGCCCTATCATGAGCGTTCTTTTGCACACCCACGCATCGCCCCACCCAGGAGACCCCATGAAGCTGATCGGCATGCTTGATTCGCCCTACGTCCGCCGTACCGCCATTTCGCTCAAGCTGCTCGGCCTGTCGTTCGAGCATGCGTCGGTGTCGGTCTTCCGGCATTTCGACCGCTTTCACGAGATCAACCCGGTGGTGAAGGCGCCCACGCTGGTGTGCGATGACGGCACCGTGCTAATCGATTCCACGCTCATCATCGACTATGCCGAGACGCTGGCCGGCCGCAGCCTGATGCCTGCCGCGCTGCCTGCGCGTCAGCACGCGTTGCGTGTCATCGGACTGGCATTGGCCGCGTGTGAGAAGGCGATGCAGATCGTCTACGAACACAACCTGCGCCCGACCGAGAAGGTGCATGCGCCGTGGGTGGACCGCGTGCACGGTCAACTGCACGCCGCGCTCGACGCGCTGGAAGCGGAGTGGAAGGATGCGCCGCTGCCTGCGGATGCGAGCGCGCTGACGCAAGCCGGTGTGACGACCGCCGTGGCCTGGGGCTTTATCCAGTTGATGGTGCCGGACCGCGTGCCAGCGGCGAGCTACCCGCGCGTGACGGCGTTGTCGGCCGCGGCGGAGCAGCTGGAGGTGTTTCGCGCGTGGCCGATCGACGCGGAGTGATGGATTGCGTGAATCAGCGGGCCGCTCAGGCGGCCTGCGGCTGGATCGTCGCCTGACGGTACAGCCCGCCCACCAAGTCTGATTCAGTAATGATGCCGGCCAGCCGGCCCTCGGCATCCACCACCGGAATGTGATGGTGCCCGGCGCTGGCAAACAGCGGCACCAGGTCGGACATGGGCGCGGTGGCGGCAATGGTCTGCACATGCGTCTTCATGTGGTCGGCCACGCGCGGCGGGGTGAGCGCGCCGATGCTGAACCAATGGCGCAGCGTCTGGCGGAAATCACGCGGGTTCAGGCCGAGCAAATCCGCACGCGTGACGATGCCGATGACGCGCTGCCCCGCATCCACCACCGGCAGCGCCTTGATGTTGTGCTGGCGCAGCAGTTGCAACGCCCGCGGGATCGACGTGCCGGGTGTGGCGGCAATCGCCGGCTGCGACATGATGTCGGCGCAGGTGAGCGCGTGGAAGGTGCGGCGCAGTTTCTCTTCCTGGGCCTGCAGCTGCATCTCGCGCAGCACGGCTTCGATGTCGTCGGGGGCGATGTCGAGCAGCTCGCTCTGGCGGCGCAGCGCGGCGACGATGTCGGCGCGGGTGAAGCCCCCAGCGGTGGGGGCACGTTCAGCGGCGGGCAGGCGTTGCGCGTGCGGATACCGGTGGCCCGTGGCGGCGTGGTACCCCAGCGCGCCCACCAGCAGCAGCGCTGACTGGATCAGGATCGGCTCCAGCACAAACGTGTATCCCAGCGCGTGCACGGCCGGCCCACCAATCACGGCGGTCAACGCCACCGCGCCCGAGGGCGGGTGCACACAGCGCAGCGCAAACATGCCGGCAATGGCCATCGACACCGCCAGCGCAGAGGCCACCACCGGGTCTTTCACCAACAGCGCGCATGTCACGCCCACCGTGGCGGCCACCAGGTTGCCGCCGATGATCGACCACGGCTGCGCCAGCGGGCTGGCCGGCACCGCAAACAGCAGCACTGCCGAGGCACCCATGGGGGCCACCAGCAAGGGGATCAGCGTGGCGGCACCGGGCACGAGCTTCATCATCGTGCCGGTAAAGAAAATGCCGATCAGCGCCCCAACGGCCGAGCGCACACGCTCGCGCCAACGCACCGTTACCGGTGCAGGGACGAAGCTGTGGAGCCAGTGGGCGAATGCGGCGCGTGACGTTGCGCGGGAAGCGGGCGGGGCAGACATGGTCAAGCGAGGTCGCACGGCGATTGCCCGGACCAGGCCTCACCAAGACAGATATGCGGGAAAAATGCAGGCGCGAATTATATCACGCCATGACATAACGAGCGGGCGCGCACCGTGTCACTTCAGTGGCAACAGAATGTCGGTGATGGCCTCGTGCTCGGGCACGTCTGGGTAGAAGCGCACGCGCTGGAACAGCAGCGGCGCATCGCGCGGTTCCTCACCGCTGGCCGGCAGCCATTCGACATAGAGGGTGGCGACGCTCTGGCCGAGCGTGTCGTCCGAGCCCGTGTGGCGCAGTACGGCGTAGCGGCCACCGGCCAGCGTTTTGGCGGTGACGCCAGCGGCGTTGGGGGCGATCGGTGCCTGCGTGGCGGCGCAGATGTCCATGCGGAAATCGTCGGGTGCCACATCGTCGGGGCTGTTGTAGACGATGTTGTAGGTGGCCGAGACGGACGGGTGCAGCCGGTGCGCGCGGCGCCAGGCGATGAACGTGCGGAGGGTCTCGCCCAGGCGCGCGGGGTCACCACAGTGCTCGATTGCAGCAACGGGTACGGCGTTGCGTTCAACGATCTCGACGGCATGGGGTTGCGGTTGTGCGGGCATGTGTTCGCTCCTGAGGGCGCGCAGCGCCTGTAGATCGGTGGCCCAGGTGCCCCACTGTGGCGCCGCCCGAAAGTCCGACGGCGATTGTCCCGTCTGCTTGCGGAACGCACGCGCAAAGGCCTCCGGCGCCTCGTAGCCGCATGCCAGCGCGATGTCAGTGATGCGCGCCGCGTCGCGATAGGCGAGCTGGTGCGCGGCACGTTTGAGCCGCAGCAACTGCACATAGCGCCCGACGTTCATGCCGAACAGCAGCGTGAACTGGCGGTGGAAGTGGTACTTCGAGAACGCCGCCACTTCGGCCAGTCCATCCACGTCCAGCACGTCCTCTAGATGCGCGTCGATGTGCGCGAGCACGGCGCGCATGCGGGCGAGGTAGTAGTCGGTGGTGGTCAATGGGAAAGGGCTCCTGGGTGGCGATACGGTAACGGTGTGGGGCTGCACGTGCCTGACAAAAATTGCTCGATTGGTTTGCACACCCTTCTTTGAAAGGGGCGCGGCGCGCACATCACTCTGATAGCATCCCTAAGCCCTTCTCGGGGCGCCGTCTGGCGGGCCGAGACAATGCGCAGGCTGCCCGTACCGACGTATCCAAAACAACCACACAGAAGAAACAGGGTATGCAAAACAACAACAGTAGGTTTGGGGGCGGAGCTTTGGTGCGCCGCATTGTCATGGCTTCGGCGCTGGTTGGCGCGGCGCTGCTGACGGGGTGCGCAAGCACTTACGTTGACACAGCGACCAAGCTGGTTCCTGCCTCGGAGATGAAAAAGGTCGCCGATCCGAAACCCGTGCAACTGGTGTTTGAGTTCCAGACCAAAGGGGCGCCCAACCCGCGTGCCACTACGCTGCTGAAGGACACCGTCGCCAAGGAAGTGGTCGATGCCGGCTTGTTCTCGAAGGTTGCGACCGACCCGACGCCAAACGTAAGCATGCTCAATGTCACGCTGAACAACGTGCCGCTCACGGACAACCCTGGGGCCAAGGGTTTTGTTACGGGGCTGACTTTCGGTCTGGCGGGCAGTGCGGTCACTGATGGCTACATCTGCACGGTCAGTTATCTGCCAGCGGGGCAGGCTACCCCGATCGTCAAAACGGCGCGTCACGCCATTCACACCACGATGGGCAATGCCAATCCGCCGGCAGGCGTACAAAAAGCGGCTTCGATGTTAGATGCCGTCCAACAGATGACGCGCGACGTCGTCAGCAATGCGCTGAAGGATCTGTCCTATGACACGGCGTTCAACTGATTCGGGTACGGCGCGCACGGCATGGGTGGCGTTGCTGGCGGCTGCTTCGCTGTTGGCGGGCTGCGCGGAAATGCCGATGAACCCACCGAAACCGACCATCGAGAACGCCGCGAAATTGCGTGGAGGCAATCCCGCGATAGGCTCCGTCGAGGTCGGCAAGTTCACACTCGATACTGCGCAGTCGGCAAGCCTGGACAAGGGTGTCAGCATCCGGAGCAACATGGTGCGCTCGCCGGTGGAGGGCTCGTTCGCCCAATACCTGCGGGAGACGTTGCGTGTGGAACTGCAGTCAGCGGGTCTGCTGGATGCGGGTTCCGATGCGGTGATTACTGGCACGCTGCTCGATAGCACCGTCGAGGCGCCGGTGGGCATGGGCAAGGCGGCGCTGGCGGCGCGATTCGTGGTTACGCGAGCTGGTTCGGTCCGCTACGACCGTGCCCTGCGCACAGAGGCGTCGTGGGATTCTCCCTTCATCGGGGTCTCGGCGATTCCGCAGGCGGCAGGGCAATATGAGGCCCTCTATCGCAAGCTGGTCGGTACCTTGTTGGACGATCCCGCATTTCGTGCGGCGGTTGCCAGGTAATCGATTGCCGTTCATCGTGAGCAAGGAAGCCGCCCTTCGGGGCGGTTTTCTTTTGGGCGCGCCGATGTATCACACCTGAAACCGTTTCGCTTGCGCAGACCTGCACGGCCAAGTGTCCGCCAAGACTCCCTGCCCGCGGTGGCAGATGCGGTGTTGCATGGCGCGTTCATTGCGGCGTATTTCCTTCCGCGCGTTTCGGCGGCACGCGATGTTGCACCCCCCGGACTCCCGCCGATGAGGAGACGCACCATGGCAACTTTTCTGGCCCTGCTGAATTTCACCGACCAGGGCATCCGCACCATCAAGGACACCACCAAACGGGCCGCCGCGGCCCGTGAGTTGGCCAAGGCGGCCGGCATCGATATGAGGGAAACCTACTGGACGCTGGGCCAGTACGATCTTGTGGTGATTTGCGAAGGGCCGGACGACGCCGCGATGACGTCGTTCGGGCTGGCACTGGCTTCGGCCGGCAATGTCCGTTCCCAGACGCTGCGGGCGTTTTCCGCCGATGAGATGAACGGCATTCTCAGCAAAATCCCGTAAGCGTGGCGTCATTGCACACGCAACAAAAAACCGCCCCGAAGGGCGGTTTCGTTTTTGCAGCAACGCGGGCTCAGGCGAATGCCTTGGCCGGCTCACCCTTCAGGCCAGCCGCTTCGCGCAGCAGCAGGGCCTTGTCGGTGGCTTCCCAGCTGAACTCCGGCTCTTCACGGCCGAAATGGCCGTAGGCAGCCGTCTTTTCGTAGACCGGGCGCAGCAGGTCGAGCATCTGCACGATGCCCTTCGGACGCAGGTCGAAGTGCTCGTGCACGAGCTTGGCGATCTGGTCGTCCGGGATCACGCCGGTGCCTTCCGTGTACACGGTGATGTTGATCGGGCGTGCCACGCCAATCGCGTAGCTCACCTGCACCTGGCACTGGCGCGCCAGACCGGCGGCCACCACGTTCTTGGCCACGTAGCGTGCAGCGTACGCTGCCGAGCGGTCGACCTTCGACGGGTCCTTGCCCGAGAACGCGCCGCCGCCGTGCGGGGCTGCGCCGCCGTACGTGTCGACGATGATCTTGCGGCCGGTCAGGCCGCAGTCACCCTGCGGGCCGCCGATGACGAAGCGGCCGGTCGGGTTCACCAGATACTTGGTGTCGGCCAGCATGTGCGAGGGCAGCACCGGCTTGATGATGTCTTCGATCACGGCTTCGCGGATGGCTTCTTGCGACATCTCCGGCGCGTGCTGGGTCGACAGCACCACGGTGTCCACGCTGTGCGGCTTGCCGTCCACATAGCGCACCGTCACCTGCGACTTGGCGTCCGGGCGCAGCCAGGGCAGGCGGCCGTCGCGGCGCAGTTGCGACTGGCGCTCGACCAGGCGGTGTGCGTAGTAGATCGGGAAGGGCATCAGCTCGGGCGTTTCATCGCACGCGTAGCCGAACATCAGGCCCTGGTCACCGGCGCCTTGGTTCAGGTAGTCGTCCGATGCGCGGTCGACGCCCTGGGCGATATCCGGCGATTGCTTGTCGTAAGCGACGAGCACGGCACAGCCCTTGTAGTCGATGCCGTAGTCGGTGTTGTCGTAACCGATGCGCTTGATGGTTTCGCGCGCAACCTGGATGTAGTCGACATTGGCCGACGTGGTGATTTCACCCGCCAGCACCACCAGACCGGTGTTGCACAGCGTTTCTGCTGCGACGCGCGCATATTTGTCCTGGGCGAGGATGGCGTCCAGGATGGCGTCGGAAATCTGGTCGGCGACCTTGTCGGGATGGCCCTCGGAGACGGATTCCGAGGTGAAGAGGAAGTCGTTTGACACGGCTGTAAGCTCCAGAATGGCGAACTTGCTATTACGCGCCATCCGTTTGAGCCACGGCCGGCGACGCTTTAGCGGTATTTAGTAACCTTGCCCAGGTTTGTGGCCCGACAAGGATTCGCCCCGCAAGTTGTCAGTTAACTCGGCGAATCGCGCTATTATACGCGGCACTTTTTGGGGCCGCAGCACGGGCTGCCCAAGACCCTGCTCCTCTGTCGACTGCGACCAACACATTGCTGCGACCGCACGCATGACCTTCCTGTTCTGGCTGTTTTCACGCTTGCCCCTGTCAGTGCTGCAGGCGTTGGGCGGCTGGCTGGGAGCGCTGGCCGCCAGAGTGCCCGGCCGCTATCACGATCGGCTGATCGCCAACTTCCGTCACGCCTATCCGGACGCCACGCCCGCCATGCTCAAGGAGGCGGCCCGCTCTGCCGGCCGCATGGTCTTCGAGATGCCGTATTTCTGGGTGCGCAAGAACGGGGCGGATGTTGCTCCGCACTTGTTCAACGTCTGCCGACCGATCATCGAGCGTGCGCTCGCAGATGGGCGCGGTCTGATCTTCCTGACGCCGCACCTGGGCTGTTTCGAAGTGCTGCCGCAGGCCTATGCGCGTGAGCATCCCGTCACGTCGCTCTTCAAGCCGCCGCACAAGGCAAGCCTGCGCAACTGGATCGAGACTATGCGCGCGGGACCGAACATGTCCATGGCGCCGGCCGACCCGCGCGGCGTGCGCATGCTGGTGCGCGCACTCAAGCGCGGCGAGGCCATCGGCATCCTGCCTGATCAGACCCCCACGGGTGGCGAAGGTGTGTGGGCGCCGTTCTTCGGCAAGCCCGCCTATACGATGACGCTGGTGCACCGCCTGCACCGGCTGACGGGTGCGCCTGTGGTCGCATTGTTTGCCGAGCGCCTGCCGCGCGGCGGCGGCTATCGCCTGCACGTGCAGGACATCGGCGATTTGCCTGAAGACGCAACGCAAGCCGCCACCCGCATCAATGCCGCCATCGAGCAGTTGATTGCCGTGGCACCGACGCAATATCTGTGGGGCTATAACCGCTACAAGCACCCCAAGGGCGCGGACGCTCCGCCCGCTGCCTGACGAGACTGCTGCACTTTATGGAACGTTTCACTGCCAAACTCGGACTCGGCTTTCTATGGCTGCTGTCCTTCCTGCCCTACAGCTTCGTCGCCCGCTTTGGCGAGGGGCTGGGCGGGCTGCTGTACCGCATTCCCAATGGCCGCCGCCGTGTGGTGTTGGCCAACCTCAAGGCGTGCTTCCCGGAGAAATCCGATGCGGAACGCGAAGCGATGGCGCACGAGGTCTTCCGCAAGGTCTTCCGCAGCTTTGCCGAGCGCTCGTTCGCGTGGTTCGCGTCAGAGAAGCGCCTGATGCGCGTGGTCAAGATCGACGATCAGGCCAACCTGCCGGCGCTGCATGGCCAGCCGCATATTCTCGTCACGCTGCACCTGTCGGGTGTGGAGATCGGCGCACTGGCGCTGACGGAATATCTGCGTACGAACACCGGCAATGCGGGCTGCTCGCTGTACACGCGCATGGCCAACCCGGCGCTGGATGATGCCGTGAAGGCGCTGCGCAGCCGCTTCGGCGCGACCATGGTGTCGCGCAACGAAAACATCCGCCAGATCATGCGGACCATCAAGCGCGGCGAGGCACTGCAGCTGATCTCCGACATGGATTTCGGCGAGCGCGACTCGGAGTTCGTGCCATTCTTTGGTGTGCCCGCGCTCACGCTCAACGCCATCCCGCGCATGGCGTCGATGACCGGCGCCAAGGTCATCCCGATGTACACCGAGATCCTGCCGAACTACGAAGGCTACGCGCTGCGCATCCTGCCCGCGTGGGAGAACTACCCCACCGGCGACCTGACCGCCGACACGCGTCGCATGAACGCCTTCTTTGAAGACGCCATCCGCCCGCGTATTACCGAGTACTACTGGGTGCACAAGCGCTTCAAGCACCGCCCGGAAGGCATGCCTGGCATTTATTGACGCCCGGGGCGGGCCGGCCCGGCTCGCTTTAGAATGGGCGTTTTCCGAACGCTCACCGCCGCCTGGGTCACCTTGGGCGGCCTACCACCGTGAAACTGCACTTCACCAAGATGCACGGCGCGGGCAACGACTTTGTCGTGCTCGACGGCATCCAGACCCCGATCGACTTCACCCCTGAGCAATGGGCCGCCATTGCTGATCGCCACTTTGGCGTGGGGGCAGACCAGCTCTTGCTGGTCGAGCGCTCGACACGCCCGGATGTCGATTTCCGCTATCGCATCTTCAACCACGACGGTGGCGAGGTGGAGCACTGCGGCAACGGTGCGCGCTGCTTCGTGAAGTTCGTCACCGACCGGGGGTTGACCGACAAGCGCACCGTGCGCGTGGAAGTCATGAACGGCATCGCCACGCTCACGATGCAGGACGATGGCCGGGTGACCGTCGACATGGGCGCGCCCGTCTTCGAAGCCGCGCGTCTGCCGTTCCTACCCGAGGGCTTGCCCACGCGCACCGAAGGCCGCGACACGCTGCACGCGCTGCAGATCAACGGCCGCACCGAGTGGCTGTCGACAGTATCAATGGGCAACCCGCACGCGGTGCAAGTGGTGGACGACACCGAGGCCTTCCCCGTGCTGGAAGACGGTCCGCTGATCGAATCACACGCCGTGTTTCCGCGCCGCGTGAATGCGGGCTTCATGCAGATCGTCGATCGTCACGCCATCCGCCTGCGCGTGTATGAGCGCGGTGCGGGCGAGACGCTTGCCTGCGGCACCGGCGCCTGCGCGGCCGTGGTGGCGGGTATCCGCCGTGGCCTGATCGATTCGCCCGTCAAGGTAGCCACGCATGGCGGCGACCTGACCATCGCCTGGGCGGGCGAGGGCGAGCCGGTGATGATGACTGGCCCCGCGACGACCGTCTTTGAAGGCACGCTGGATCTGGATGCATTGAAGCTGACCGCTGCGCACTGACAAGCCGAGCGCCCAACTGCGGGCGTCACGACTGCAGCCGCCATAACAACAAGGAGATTCCATGGCATCGAACGGCAAGACCCTGATCGACGAGTGGCGTTACGACGGCAGCAGCAAGTTCAAGATCGCCAAGGCGGATGCGGGGATCAAACCGTTGTCAACCGGCGGCAAGGCCACTGACCAGGAGCGCCTGGCCGAGATTGGCGCGCGGCTCGATACGCTGCAGGACATCCTTTACGCCGAGCACCGCCGCAAGGTGCTGGTGATCCTGCAGGGCATGGATACCTCCGGCAAGGATGGCACCGTGCGCAGCGTGTTCCGCGCCATGGACCCGTTGGGGTTGCGCGTGATCGGCTTCAAGGCGCCGACGCCGCTGGAGCTGGCACACGATTACCTCTGGCGTGTACACGCCCAGGCGCCTGCACGCGGCGAGATCGTCATCTTCAACCGCAGCCACTACGAAGACGTGCTCATCACGCGCGTGCACGGCGACATCGATGCGGATGAATGCAGGCGCCGCTACGGGCATATCAACGCGTTCGAGCAGATGCTGGTCGAGACCGGCACAACCATCGTCAAATGCTTTCTGCACATCTCCAAGGACGAACAGCGCAAGCGACTGCAGGAGCGCATCGACGATCCGCACAAGCATTGGAAGTTCGACCCTGCCGACATCTCGGAGCGCAAGTTCTGGGATGACTACATGGATGCCTATGAGGCGGCCATCAATGCCACGGCCACGCCTGGCGCACCTTGGTATGTGGTGCCGGCGGATTCCAAGACGCACCGGAATTTGATGGTGGCGGAGATTTTGTTGCAGGTGCTGGAGGGGATGAAGCCGGAATATCCTGAGGGGAATCCGGCTTTTGAGGCTTTGAAGATCGAGTAGGGATTGGGTATGGCGGGGTTGGGCTTTGGTGGTCCATCCCCGGCATGGGATTGAACAAAGGAAAAACCAGAAAAACAAAACCCCGGCGAACAACATTCACCGGGGTTTTTCACAACATCAAGCGTTCAAATTGCGCTAACGCCGTACTTATCCCGATACGCCGCAGCCTTCTCGCGATACCCCGCCAGCGCCGGATCACCAGCGCCATCCAGATACCCCAGCAAGTCGTCCAGGTTCGCAATCGACACAACCGGCATGCCGTATTGGGCTTGCACATCCTGCACCGCAGAGCGCTCGCCGATATCCACAGCATTGCCGCTGCGCTCCATCCGATCCATCAGGATCAGCACTGCCGCCGGCGTGGCGCCCGCCGCGCGAATCAGCTCCACCGACTCGCGCACCGAGGTGCCGGCCGAGATCACGTCATCAACGATCACCACGCGCCCTTGCAGCTTCGCGCCGACCAGGCTGCCGCCTTCACCGTGGTCCTTGGCTTCCTTGCGGTTGTACGCAAAACCCACATCGCGGCCCATGCCCGCCAGCGCCACGGCAGTGGCCGATGCCAGCGTGATGCCCTTGTAAGCCGGCCCGAACAGCATGTCGAACTCGACGCCCGAGTCCAGCAGGGTTTTCGCATAGAATTGCGCGACTTGGCCTAACAGTCCGCCGTTTGCGAACTTGCCGGCGTTGAAGAAATAGGGCGACGTCCGCCCCGCCTTGGTCACGAATTCCCCGAACGACAGCACGCCTGCTTCCACCGCAAAGCGGATGAAGGATTGGCGCAACTCGCTGTTTTGGCTCATCTTTTTTCTCTGGTCTGCAAAAAAGTCCCGCCATGTTACGCATCATTTCCGCCAACCTCAACGGCGTTCGCTCCGCCTCCAGCAAAGGCTTTTTCGACTGGATGGGCAAGCAGGACGCCGATTTCGTCTGCGTGCAGGAACTGAAATGCGCGCAAGACGACATGACGCCCGAATTCCTGGCCCCGCACGGTTACCACGGCGTGTTCCAGCACGCGGTGAAGAAGGGCTACAGCGGCGCGGGTATCTACACGCGCCACAAGCCGGACGAGGTCATCATCGGCTTCGATAACGGCGAGT
Source organism: Ralstonia insidiosa (assembly GCF_008801405.1). Classification (NCBI taxonomy): domain Bacteria; kingdom Pseudomonadati; phylum Pseudomonadota; class Betaproteobacteria; order Burkholderiales; family Burkholderiaceae; genus Ralstonia; species Ralstonia insidiosa. The sequence goes on from NZ_VZPV01000001.1 coordinate 646,885, forward strand.
TCGATGCCGAAGGCCGCTACGTTGAAGCGCGCTACGGCAAGCTGTCGATCATCTCGGTCTACGTGCCGTCGGGCTCCAGTGGCGAAGAGCGCCAGCAGGCAAAGTTCCGCTTCATGGATCTGTTCATGGATCACCTGAAGGACTTGCGCCACGAAAAGGGCCGCGAGGTCGTGCTGTGCGGCGACGTCAACATCGTCCACAAGGAAATCGACATCAAGAACTGGAAGGGCAACCAGAAGAACTCCGGCTGCCTGCCCGAAGAGCGCGCCTGGCTGACCAAGCTGTTCGACGAGGTCGGCTACGTGGATGTGTTTCGCACGCTGGACCAGCGCCCCGAGCAGTACACGTGGTGGAGCAACCGTGGCCAGGCCTACGCAAAGAACGTCGGGTGGCGGATCGATTACCAGATCGCCACGCCGGGCATTGCCGCCACGGCGCGCCGCACGTCGGTGTTCAAGGACATCAAGTTCAGTGATCACGCGCCGCTCACCGTCGATTACGACGCGCCCGTGCACTGGTAAGTGGCATAAGCATCACGTTGTTGCGCTGCCGCAGAAATTTCTTCGGCAGCCGCTACAATGCAAAACTCACGTGCCGGCGAGTGCCGGCGTTTTTTTCTGCTCCAGTTTTTTTAGCGAGATCGCCATGGCATTCAAGGTTTTCGTCGACGGTCAGGAAGGCACCACCGGCCTTCGCTTGCTCGACTATCTGTCGCAACGTGACGATATCGAGCTGCTGCGCATCGCCGAAGACAAGCGCAAGGATTCGGCCGAGCGCGCCAAATTCCTGAATGCCGCCGATGTCGCATTCCTGTGCCTGCCAGACGTCGCCTCGCGCGAGGCCGTGTCGCTGGTCAACAACCCGAACACCTGCATCATCGACGCCAGCACCGCGTTCCGCACGGACGACAACTGGGTCTATGGCCTGCCCGAGCTGAACAAGGGCCAGCGTGAGCGCCTGCGCAACACCAAGCGCATCGCCGTGCCGGGCTGCCACGCCAGCGCATTCGTGCTGCTGATGCGCCCGCTGGTGGAGGCGGGCATCGTGCCGGCCGACTACCCAGTCACCGCGTTCTCGCTCACCGGCTACAGCGGTGGCGGCAAGCAGATGATTGCCGACTACCTCGCCGCCAATAACCCGAAGCTCGACAGCCCGCGCCCGTACGCGCTGGCGCTGGCGCACAAGCACCTGCCGGAGATGCGCGTGCAGAGCAAGCTGAGCCTGCCGCCGATCTTCACGCCGGTGGTCGGCAACTTCTTCAAGGGCCTGGCCGTGACGATCGGCCTGCACCCGCAGCACCTGGCACGCAAGGTGAGCCCCGCGGATGTCGCCAAGGTGTTGGCCGACTACTACCAGGGTGAGCAGTTCATCCGCGTGGCGCCGGCCGACAATGTCGCGACGCTCGACAACGGCTTCTTCGACGTGCAGGGCGCCAACGACACCAACCGCGCCGATCTGTTCGTGTTCGGCTCGGATGAGCGCATGGTCGTCACCGCCCGCCTGGACAATCTGGGCAAGGGCGCAGCCGGCGCCGCGGTGCAATGCATGAACGTGCATCTGGGCGTGGATGAGGCGACCAGCCTGCACGTGGAAGCGCCGATTCCCGCTGCGGGCGCCGAGCATGCCGTGCGCGAAGCCGCTCCGGGTTTCGCAAGCTGATCACCGGTTGAACCGATGTGAAAAACGCGCCTTCGGGCGCGTTTTTCTTTGGTGCGTTGGCTTGCGCGTTAGTGGTTCTGCCCCGTCGCCGGGATGTTGAACAGCATGCTGCCGCCATTGCCACCCGCCATCACACTCGGCGTCACGCCGTTCCACTTCTCGATGGCGGCACGCTCCAACTTCAGGCGTTCCCACGCCAGCAGGCGGTCATCCAGCGATGAAGCCAGCGCGTGGTTGGCGGCGGCTTCGCCTTCGGCAATCGCCACTTTCTTCTTGGCCTCGGCCTGGGCAGAACGCACTTCGTTTTCGGTGCGGATGGCGTCTTGGATGGCCTTGGTCTTGGCGCTCACGGCATCCAGCAACGCGCGCGGCGGGCGCAGCGAACCGACGATGCCGAACTGCTTGATCGACACGCCCAGCGGCGTGAGTCGCGCGTCGAGCTCGTTGGTCAGTCGTGCGACAAACTCCTCCTTCTTCGCGCCGTTCACATCATCAAAGTTGTATTCCGAGCCGATGGCGACGATCACGTTACGTGCCGTATCGCGCAGATAGCCGTGCGTAAAGCTTTCGATATGGTCGGCGCGGAAGTTGGTGTAGAACGCCGGTACCTTGTCGCGGTCGAGCTGGTACGAGACAGCCACGTCCACGTTCACGGGCACGGCGTCCTTGGTGTTGAAGGTCAGCTCTTCGTTCATCGGCCGGCCTTCGTTCAGGTCCTGTGTCCAGACGACGCGTTGCACGAAGGTCGGGTACTGGATGATGACCGTCTGCACCGGGTTGTAGAACACGAAGCCGGTGACGACGTTCTCGCGCGAGATGCCGCGATCGACCAGCCGGTTGATCTTGATGCCCGTATAGCCGGGCGGAATGATCTGCCAGTTCAGCAGGAAGGTCCGCGCGATCACCAGCGCCGCAATGGCGCCAAAGACGAACGCGAGCAGTTTGACCGGCAGTTTGCTTGCCGTGACTTGAGGCATGAGGGTTCCCCTTGCTTGTTGGTTTGCTTCTGAGGTGTTGGCTGGCGGGGCGGACGTACTGCTAGTGCAGACGTCTGCTGCTGGCGCAGGAATCGTCAGCGATTCCCGTCAGGGATGGCCGCGCCCGGTGGGCGGGTGGTGGCAAGCGAGCTTGCCAATGGTGATGCGGTGGTGAGCGTCAATACGACCGAGGTGGCGCATTGCAAAACTCGGATGTTGCGATGCACAAAGTATAGGTCGGCGCCGGAATTTTGCTGCCTATTTTGTGGCTCAAGCACGAGCGCTAGAGCCGTGCTTCAAATGCGCGAATGGTGCAGTGGGGTCAGGCTTGGCCCGGATGGATGCGTTCCGGATTCCAGCCGAGCGCGTTGTACACGTGATAGCGCGCGATGCCGATCCACTCGTGCAGCGCGTAGTCCATCAGCGCAAAGTTGTACGCCATCGGCAACGGCGATGCGGTGGCCTGCAGATCATCGGCGCGCACGGGAATCGGCGTCATGCCGAAGTGCGCGAAATACAGCAGGCTGCGCCGCAGGTGGATGGCGGAAGACACCAGCAGCGTGCGATCTGGCGCGTAGTCGGCCAGCGCCGCGCGCGAGAACTGCGCGTTCTGCCACGTGTTCATGCTCTTGGGCTCCATGAGCACGTCGTCGCTGTTGACGCCGAGTGCGACGATCTCGTGGCGATAGACCGTCGCTTCGGGTTCGCCGTGGTGGCGTGCATCACCGCCGCTCACGAGGATCTTGCATTCGCCGTTCGTTCCGGCGCTCGCCTTCCGGCAGGCCTGGTACAACTGCACGGCCTCCACGATGCGCGGATACGAGAAGAGGCCAGGCTCCACCGTCTTGCCGATGCGGAAGGTGCCCGCACCCAGCAGCACGATGGCGTTGCGCGCGCCCCAACTGATCTGCGGCTCGTTCTCGAACGGCTTTTCCAGGGAATCGAGCAGCCAGGCCGGCACCGGCCCACAGCCGATGGCCACCACCAACACCACGCAGAGCGCCGTCAGCGTGCGCGCAGCCCGGCGCCGTGCACGCGCCGCGCACACCATCGCCACGATTACCAGCACACACAGCACGGCCAGGCTCACAGGTTTCTCCCATCCAGCACATCAGGGCACGCCACGCGCGTGCACGAGGTGCCATCGTAAAGAGGAATGGCCGGCCGTGCGACCCATCTTCTTACGGGGTTGTTGCCGGTGCGGCAGAAGGCTGCGGATTGGCTGACGGTGCGGGCACGTCTTGCGCCGCCTGCGGCTTGGTGTCGGGGCTGGTGTTGTCCTGCTGTTGTTGCTGACGCATCCGGCCCTTGCCACCGCGTCCGCCGCCCTGGCGGTTGACCGGTGCAGCCTTGGTTTGCTGCAGGTCTTTGTTGATGGACTCCACTGAGCGTGGCGGTGGTGTCATGTGGGCGAAGTTGCTCTGGATGTTGTGCAGCGCTTCGGTGTCTTCAGCCGGTGCAGATGTTGTCTGGGCAACGGCCGGCGGCGGCAGCGCCGCAACGAGCGCGGCAGCGCAGGCCAGGGGGAGGAGGGTGGTGCGGAGCATGGGCTGCATGAGCGGTCGGCAATCAGGCGGGAGCGATGCCCGGATTGTGGCGCCGGATGCGGGTGGGGAGTTTGAGGTTTGTGTTGCGGGAAATTACGGTGCCGCCCCTCAGTCGGCTCCGCCAATCTTCCCCAGCAACTCCCGCAACATCGCCCGCTCGGCCTGGCTCAGCGCCGAGAGCATCCGCTCCTCCGTCTCTACATGCGAGGCGACCAGCCCGTCGACCAAGGCGAAACCGTCGTCGGTGAGCACGATCTGCAGCCCGCGCCGGTCTTCCGGATCGGTCTTGCGGGCGATCAGGCCGCGCTTTTCCAACCGGTCGAGCCGGTTGGTCATGGCGGAGGTGGACAGCATCATGTCCTTGGCCAGCGCGGAGGGCGACAGCGCCTGTTCGCGGCCATTGCGGCGCAGCGTGAGCAGTACGTCAAAGCCGGCCATGTCCAAGTCGGCGCTGGCGATATTGGCAATCACGCCCTGGCGCAGCCGCTCGCCAGCGCGCCAGACCTCGCCGCAGACGGCCATGGGGCTCGCGTCGACGTCCGGGCGCTCGCGCCGCCATTGCGCGAGGATGCCGTCCATCGGTCCCCCTTGTGTGGGTGTGGGATCACCTTGACCCATCGAAAACCTCGTCCTAGTATTTCGACATCAAACTATTTGATATCAAGATTCTTGGAAGCGTATCGGGTTTGCCGGTACGAAGCAATCAGGCATCCCGCCGCACTTTTACATGAGAGCCATCATGACTGAACGACTTGCCGATCACCCGATCGATCCGCTGTTTCTGGCACGCTGGTCGCCGCGCGCCTACGACGGCCAACCCATGCCCGAGGCCGATCTGCTGCGCATTCTGGAGGCGGCGCGCTGGGCACCGTCGGCCTACAACTACCAGCCGTGGCGCTTTCTCTACGCCCGTCGCGACGATGCGCACTGGACCGAATTCGTCAGCCTGCTCGTACCCATGAATCGTGATTGGGCGCAACACGCCTCGGCGCTGATCTTTGTGCTGTCCGACACGCGCATTCACCGCGACGACCCGGCCAACGCTGTGCCGTCGCAGACGCACAGCTTCGATGCCGGTGCCGCATGGGCGCAACTGGGGCTGCAGGCGGTCAGCCTCGGCTACCACGCGCGCGGCATGGCGGGCGTGGACTACGAGCGGGCGCGCGCTGTGCTGCACGTGCCGGAACGCTTTCGCATCGAGATTGCCGTGGCCGTTGGCCGCCGCGGCTATGTGGTGTCGTTGCCGGCGCCGTTGCAATCGGTGGAAGGCCCCACGCCGCGCAAGCCGATCAGTGAACTGGCATTCAGCGGGCGTTTTCCGGGCTGATTTTTTTGATCCATTTAATTCGATATCAAATTACGATACGTGGAGATTCATCATGCCATTCAACCGCCTGACCGCAATGCTGGCCACCGCCGTGGCGCCCATGTTGTGGGGCACCACCTACCTCGTCTTCACGCAGACACTGCCGGTTGACCATCCGCTGCTGGTGGGCGCGCTGCGTGCGCTGCCGGCTGGCGTGTTGCTGATGCTGCTCGGCCCAGGCTTGCCGCCGCGCGACAAGCTGCTGCCGCTGCTGCTTCTCGGGCTGGCCAACATCGGGGTGTTCTTCGCGCTGCTGTTCGTTGCGGCGCAGCGCCTGCCGGGGGGGGTGGCGGCGACGATCATGTCTGCGCAGCCGCTGGTGGTCGCGTTGCTGGCGTGGCCGCTGCTCGCGCGCAAACCGCGTCCGGTGCAACTGGTGGTGGCGCTGGCAGGGTCGCTGGGGGTGGGGCTGCTGATTCTTGGGCCGGCGGCCAAGCTGGATGCGATTGGCGTGGCGGCGGCGCTGGCTGCTGCGCTGTCGATGGCAATGGGCACGGTGCTCATCGAACGCTGGGGCCGCATCGGCACGCCGTTGGCGGTGGCTGCGTGGCAACTTGCGTTGGGCGGACTGGTACTGCTGCCGGTCGCGTTGTTCGTGGAGGGGCTGCCGCCTGTGCTTACAGCGCGCAATGCTGTTGGCTTCGCGTACTTGATCGTGATCGGCACAGCGCTGGGCTACTGGCTGTGGATTCGCGGTATCGGTGTGCTGGGCGCGGACGTGACGTTTCTATCGTTGCTGAGCCCGCTGACAGCCACGGTGCTGGGTGCGCTGGTGCTGGGTGAGTGGTTCAGCCCGGTGCAGAGCGCGGGAGCGGTGCTGATCCTGGGCGCGACAGTGGCGGGGATGGCGTTGTCGCGGCGCGCGAAGGCCGTCGTGCAAACAACAAGCCCCGCGAGGCCGGTGAAGCCTGCGGGGCCGAGAGTGCGGTGATGCGGTGATGCTGTGCTTATTTGACCGACTTCAGGTCTTGCGAGAACGTCTTCACGTAGTTCGCCGGAGCGGTGTCCTTGTAGGTGTAGTTCTGGTCGCACTTGACGGTGCGTTGGCCAGCGACGTCCCACCAGCAGCGCATATCGATGCCGTACGTACCACTTGGCAGATTGCCATCTGTGGACTTCGTAATCGATTGCACGTGGTGGATGCGCAGCGCGTTGAACGTGCCGGAAGCGATCGTCACCGGCTCATAGGCTTCCACGGTCGAGGTGGCGTTGACGGTTTCCTGATAGCCGGTGTCGCAGCTGTACGTCCATGCCGACGTCCATGATTTGTTGACCGACAGGGGGAAGCTCACCAGCGTGCGCTTGGGGGTGTACGTGCAGATGCTGCCGTCCGTGCGCTTGCGCTTGATGCGGTTGCCGTCAGCATCTTGCGTGTAGGTTTCGTCGGCCACGCCGTCGACGGTTGAGGGCATCGTGGCATAGCCCGTCGTGCTGTCGACGTTAGTCGTCGTGTTCACGCGCTCGTGGACTTCTGGCGCGCCACCGCTCAGGCGTGCGGTCGTTTCCGTCCAGGTTGTGACACGGCCAGCGGTTTGCGGCGCGCCGGAGGTGTACTCATGCGGCGTCACCGTTACCGTCACCTTGACCGACTTGCTCGCATCCTTGGCCGACGTCGCAGTCACCGTGAACGTGCCACCCGGCGGGCTCATCAGCCCAGCCGTCCAGCTTTGCGTGCTGGCGCCCTTGACCGAGAAATCGGTATAGCTTGTCTTGTTGCCGGCATTCCAGTTGACGTCCTTGTCGGTATCAAAGCGCAGATCCTGGCCCGACTTGACCGTCAGCGTGGCGGTCTGGTTGCCGCCGACGTTGATCGACTGAACCTTGGCGCCGCCAACGGTGGCGCTCACGGTGAAGCTATTCGGATCGGCAAAACCACCGTTGCTGCCGCCATCGCCGCCGCCGCCGCAAGCGGCCAACGTGCAAGCCAGGACAATGCCCGTCAGTCCCTTACCCCATGTCTGCATTTTTCTTATCCCTGATTTTTGTAGAAATTTGTGTGCAGTAAAGCTGCGGTGCGCAGCGTACAAGGAGGGGAAATTTGTTTTCTTAGGATTTCCTTATGGAAATGAGGATCCCCACTCGTTGGTGGGTATTCAGCGGTTTTCTGCGCTCGGGTTTCGTTGATGCCGTGGTGCCAAACAAAAACCCCGCAAAACCAGTTGGCTGGCGGGGTTGTGGGGTTGAGTTGGATTGGGCGGGCGAATCGGCGTCGTTATGCGCGTAGTGGCCGTGACGAAATCGGATGTCGCCATTGGCAGATGCGCGTTGATTAACGAATGATTATCTAAGGCCGCACCATCGGCCGCATCGGCGCCTCATCCCCATTATCAACAGGCGCCGCCCCCAGATACTGCATGTTCGACCGATAGGCCGACAGCTTGGCCATCGGCATTTGCATGGCGTCGGCAAACAGCGGCAGCGTTTCCGGCAGATGGCGCGAGAGCACCACCATGCGCGTGCGCCCCGACGGATGCGTCGAGAGGAACTGCTTCTGCTCCGCCCCGCCGATCGAGCCCATCTTCTGCCACAGCGTGAGCGCGGCGCGCGGGTCGTAGCCGGCGCGCGAGGCGATGTCCATGCCGACCAGGTCGGCCTCGGTTTCCTCATTGCGGGAGAAGGCCAGCAGGTGCATCTTGGCCCCTTCGCCCAGGTCCGTATCGCCGCGGTTGCCGAAGCCGAAGAGCTGCGAGATGACGTTGGCGCCCAGGTTGGTGACCTCGCGCTGGCCGGCGCGGGCGCGGGCATGTTCTCGCAGCGCGTGGGCGATCTCGTGGCCGAGCGCCATGGCGAGTTCGTCATCCGTCAGCTTGAACTGCTCCACCAGCCCCGAGAACACGGCGATCTTGCCGCCGGGCATGCAGAACGCATTCACCTGAGACGCGCCAATCAGGTTGATCTCCCACTGCCAGTGCGCGGCGTCGGGGTTCCAACGAGAGGCTTGCGGGGTGATTCGCGCGACGATGGCGCGGATGCGGATCAGGTCCGGTACGTTGTCCGGGGCAAGCGCCCCTTCGCGTGCGGCGTTGTCGATGACGCCCTTGTACTCGGCCTGCGCACGTTTCTCGATTTCTTCGGCCGGAATGACGAGGCGGATGTTGGGCGACGTGGTGGTCGGCGCTTCCAGCTTCACGCCGTCGGCGGGCACGGGCAGCGGGCCGTCCATGGCGGTGGCCCATGTGGCCAGGGTGAAGCCGGCGATCGTCAGCAGGGTGCGTGAGACACGTGGCATGGAAGCGGTGAGCGGAATCGACTGAGACATAATATCGGTCAACGCACCCGGCCACGCTACGTGGCAACCCGCACCGCATCTCCGCCCGCCGCATGACCTTCCACGATTACCTCGACGTTTTCCGCAACCGCCGCATCGGCGCGATGCTGCTGCTGGGCTTTGCTTCCGGCCTGCCGCTGGCGCTCACCTCGGGCACGCTGCAGGCGTGGATGACGGTGGAGGAGCTGGACATTCGCACCATCGGGCTGTTCTCGCTCGTGGGGCAGGCGTACATCTTCAAGTTCCTGTGGGCGCCGCTGATGGACCGCTTCACGCCGCCGCTCATGGGCCGGCGGCGCGGCTGGCTGGTGCTCACGCAGATCGGGCTGGTGGCGTCGATTGCTGCCATGGCTTTCACACCGCCGCACGCCGCGCTGTGGGCGCTGGCTGGGCTCGCGGTGCTGGTGGCGTTCCTGTCGGCGTCGCAGGACATCGTCTTCGACGCGTACAGCACCGATGTGCTGCATGCCAGCGAGCGCGGTGTCGGCGCGGCCGTGAAGGTGCTCGGTTACCGGCTGGCGATGCTCGTGTCAGGCGGCCTGGCGCTGTATCTGGCCGATCGCGTACTGGGCTGGAGCAACATGTATCTGCTGATGGCCGGGCTGATGGCGCTGGGCATCTTCACCACGCTGTGGTCGCCCGAGCCCGAGGTGGTGGCGCGCCCGCCGCGCAGCCTGCAGGAAGCGGTGGTCGGGCCGCTGAAGGATTTCTTCTCGCGCCGTGGCGCCTGGGCGCTGCTGGCGCTGATCGTGCTCTACAAGCTGGGTGATGCGTTTGCACTCAGCTTGTCGACCCCGTTCCTCATCCGCGCGGTCGGCTTCTCTGCCGGGGAAGTTGGCCTGGTCAACAAGACGTTGGGGCTGGCGGCTACCGTCGTCGGCGCGCTATACGGCGGTACGTTGATGGTGCGGCTGGGGCTGGTGAGGTCGCTGCTGCTGTTCGGCGTGCTGCAAGGGGTGTCCAACCTTGCCTACTGGGCGCTGTCGGTCAGCCCCAAGCACCTGTGGAGCATGGCGCTGGCCGTCGGCATCGAAAACCTCTGCGGTGGCATGGGCACGGCGGCGTTCGTAGCGCTGCTGATGGCGCTGTGTAATCGGTCGTTCTCGGCGACGCAGTATGCGTTGCTGTCGGCGCTGGCCTCCATCGGCCGTGTGTACGTCGGGCCAACCGCAGGCTACCTCGTGGCAGCCTACGGCTGGCCGACCTTCTATCTGATGTCGGTGGCGCTGGCTTTTCCAGGCGTGGCGCTGCTGTGGTGGATGCGCGGCACGATTGGCCGCTACGAGGCTGAACAGAACGAGCGCGCGTTGGAAGCCAAAGCGGCCAAGGCAGCGTCCGCCTGATTGGCTAACCTAAACGGTTCGAGCGGTCGGCATCACGAAAGCCAGCAAGCGGCAGCGCCGCATCGATGCCCTTGCCCAGCGCGATGGCCTTGAACAGCTCGCCCATCTCCGATTCCGATAGCAGCTTCTGCACGGCGTTGGCCGCCGGCAGGAACTGCATCGGATCGTGCGGATCCAGCGTCATCAGCAGCTCGCCCACACCCGCGCTCAACAGAAAGCGTGCCTGGCTCGTATAGCCGAGCAGCTCCAGCCCCGCCTCTTGGCCTGCCTGGGCAATCCCCGAAAAATCGACGTGTGCGGTGATGTCCTGCAGGCCAGGCAGCCAGAATGGGTCGTCGTGTGCGTGCTGGCGGTAGTGGCACATGAGCGTGCCGTTGGCGCGGTGTGCGTGGTAGTACTCGGCGGCGGGGAAGCCGTAGTCGATCAGCAGCAGCAGGCCGCGTTCGAGTGCCGCGCCCGTGCTGCGGATGAAGCCTTCGGCAGCTTCGTGCGATTCGGTGATGAAGTCGTCCGTGCCAGGCAGGGCGGCGAGCTTAGCCGGTACTTCGGACGGATCGATAAGACGGTCTTCCCATTGCAGGCCGTGCTCGGCGTCGAGCACCACACCGCGCTGATGCCACACGCCACTACGCCGCGCCCATAGCGACACGGGCATCGCATCGAGCACTTCGTTGCCGACCATCACGCCGGTGAATGTGGCGGGCAACGTGTCGTGCCAGTGGGCGAGGGCAGCCAGCTCGGAGCCGAGCGCCGTCAGCCGTTCCTGCTGGCGTTGGCGCAGTTCGCCGGACAGTTCGACAATGCCGTAGCTGTCGGGGCGCACACCCAGCGCATCGAGTTCGGTGAGGATGTCGGCGGCCAGCTTGCCGGTGCCGGCACCAAATTCCAGCACGTGGCGCTGGCCTTCGGGCAGCGCTTGCAGCACCTGCGCGATCTGATGCGCCACGGTGCGACCGAAGAACGGCGTCAGTTCGGGGGCGGTGATGAAGTCGCCGCCGTCTTCCACGCGGCGGCCGAACTTGGCCGCGCCGCCGCTGTAGTAGCCCAGGCCCGGCGCGTAGAGCGCCAGTTCCATGTAGCGGTCGAACGGTAGCCAGCCGCCGGCCGTCGCAATGGCGTCGGCGATCAGGGCGAAGAGGTGCGCGGATTGCGCCTGCGCCGCCTCGTTGGGAAGCGGTAGACTCACGGTTTTGCTCATTGCCGGATTGTAAACAATGGCGCAGACGCCGACTCAATCGAACGCACAACCGCCCGTACAGACACGGGTGGCCCTCGTCACCGGCGCAGGCCGCCGCGTGGGCCGCGTGATCGCCCTGGCCTTGGCCCGCCACGGCTGGGATGTGGCCGTGCATTGCCATCGCTCGCGCGCCGAGGCCGACGCCGTAGCCGCCGAGATCATCGCCATGGGCCGTCGCGCTGCCGTGCTGCAGGCCGACTTGTCGGACGAGGCCGCTGCCAGCCGCCTGGTTGGCGACTGCATCGCTGCATTGGGTACGCCCACGTGCCTGGTCAATAACGCCTCGCTGTTCCAGTACGACGTGGCGACCAGCTTCAGCTATGCGTCGCTCGATACGCACATGCGTACCAACGTGGCGGCGCCGCTGCTGCTGTCGCGCGAGCTGCACCGTGCACTCACGGCCGGTGATGCTGAGCATCGCGGTGTTGTCATCAACCTGCTGGATCAGAAGCTCGACAATCTGAACCCGGATTTCCTGTCGTACACGCTGTCGAAGGCGGCGCTGTCGACGGCCACCATGCAGCTCGCGCAGGCACTTGCCCCCGCGCTGCGCGTGGTGGGCGTGGCTCCGGGCATCACGATGGTGTCGGGCGACCAGTCGAGTGGCGGGTTTGCACGCGCGCACCAGATGACGCCGCTGGGCCAGTCGTCCACGCCGGAAGACATTGCCGAGGCGGTGTGCTATCTCGCCACCGCACGCGCCGTGACCGGCACCACGCTGTTCGTCGACGGAGGCCAGCACCTGATGCCGCTAGCCCGCGACGTGATGTTCCTCACTGAATAATTTTTCCCCCGGACGCTCCCATGCTTTCCCTGCTATCCCACCCGCGCCTGTCAAACTGCCGCCGCATGTTTTTGCGCAACTACGAGGTGCAGATCAACATCGGCGTGCACGACTTCGAGAAGAAGGGCGAGCAGCGCGTCCTGATCAATATCGAGCTGTACGTGCCGCTGGAATACTCCTCGCCCACGCAGGACAAGCTGCATGAAGTGGTGGACTACGATTTCATGCGCGATACGGTTGCCCGCCGCATGGCACAAGGCCACGTTCACTTGCAGGAAACGCTGTGCGATGACGTGCTGACGGCCATGCTCAAGCACCCACACGTGCGCGCCGCGCGGGTGTCGACGGAGAAGCCGGATGTCTATCCGGATTGCGAGTCGGTGGGTGTGGAAGTCTTTCGCATCAAGGAATAAGCCGACTACGCTGCACTCGCATATTCACGGCGCTGGGCGTGCAACGCGCCCGCGACGCTGCCCAGCAGGTCGAGCGCCAGGTGCGCCGTGATCCCGCCCCCTTGGTTGTCGTGCTGATCGTGGCGCGGGTTGTATTCCACCAGTTCGAACGCAGCAAAGCGCGCATCGCGTGCGCAGGCGGCCAGCGCTTGCGTCATGCCCTGCGCGGTGAGCCCGTCCGTTTCCGGCGAGCCCACACCCGGTGCAACTTCGGGGTCGAAGGCATCCAGATCCAGCGTGACGCCAAAGGCCGCTGTGCCCGATGTGACCAGTCGGATCGCATCCGCCATCACTGCGCGCAGGCCATTCCGTGCCACCTCAGCGGCATCAATCACACGTACCCCCAGTAGATCGAGTAGCGCCCGTTCGGCCGGCTCGTAGCTGCGTGCGCCAATCACCACCACGTGCTGCGGTAGCAGCTTGGGCGCGGCATCGCGCACCTGCGTGAGCGCCGGCGCACCGTGGCCGAGCAGCGTCGCCAGCGGCATGCCGTGGATGGCGCCCGAGTCGCTCGTCTGCGGGGTATGGCTGTCGAGGTGGGCGTCGATCCAGATCAGGCCGAGCGGACCCTTCGGCCGCAAGGCGTTTGCGATGCCCGACCACGTACCGATCGCGCACGAGTGATCGCCGCCGATGACGACCGGCACGTGCCCTTCGTGCACGCTGTGCGCCGTCGCATCGGCCAGTGCGCGCGAGAACCCCGCCACGCCAGGCAGCGCTGCCAGCCGCGCAGACCGGTTGTGCCCGGCCGACGTTGCCAGCTCGATGTCGTGGACCAGGCCACCGCGCGTATCCGGCGTCTGCAACCGCGCCAGCGCGCCGGCCTGCAGCAGCGCACGCGGGCCGTCCTTGCAGCCGTCGTCTTGCGCGCCGCAGCCGATGGCCGCGCCGATCAGGTCAATGATGGTCATGTGTTGCTCCCCGTGATGCAGTCGTCGTTGTTCATGCCGCTTTGCGGCGCGGCCAGTCGGCCAGCGTGCGACGGATCACATCGCGCGCCAGCTCCAGCTCGGCCTGACCGATTACCAGCGGTGGTGTGAGGCGAATCACATTGCCGTAGGTGTCCTTGGACAGCACGCCGTGCTCGGCCAGTGCCGCGACAAAGTCGTGGGCTTCGATGTCGGCATCGAGTTGCAGGCCGATCATCAAACCGCGGCCGCGCACTTGGCGCACGCCGTGGCCGACGAGCGTTTTCAACTCGGCGATGAAGGCGTCACCCAGGCGCGCCGCACGCTGCGGCAGTTGTTCTTCGATCAGCAAGGCGAGTGCCGCGCGGCCGATGTGCGCTGCCAGCGGGTTGCCGCCGAAGGTCGAACCGTGGTCGCCCGGCTGGAACACCCCGATGACCGACTCGCGCCCCGCAATGGCCGACACCGGCACCATGCCGCCGCCCAGTGCCTTGCCCAGTATCACCAGGTCGGCATCTACACCTTCGTGCCAGCTCGCCAGCACATCGCCGGTGCGGCCCAGGCCGGTTTGTACCTCATCGCAGACCAGCAACACGTTGTGCTGCGTTGCCAGCTCGCGAGCGAGCTTCAGGTAGCCCGGTGGTGGCACCACGATGCCGCCTTCACCCTGCACAGGTTCCATCAGGATGGCGCCCGTGTTGGGTCCGATGGCCGCGCGCAGTGCATCGGCATCGCCAAATGGAATGCGCCGGAAGCCCGCCGCAAACGGCCCGAACCCGTAGCGGTATTGATCGTGGGACGAGAAGCCGACGATGGTGGTCGTGCGGCCGTGGAAGTTGTTCTCGAAGACGATGATTTCGGCCACATCAGGCGACAGGCCTTTCACATCGCGCGCCCATTTGCGGGCGGCCTTGATGGCGGTTTCCACGGCTTCGGCGCCGGTGTTCATCGGCAGTGCGCGATCCATGCGCGTGATGCGGCAGACGTCGGCCAGGAAAGGGCCCAGCTCGGTGTTGTGGAAGGCGCGCGAAGTGAGCGTCAGCCGGCCGGCTTGCTCCACAAGCGCCGCAACCAGCTTGGGATGCGAATGCCCGAAGCTGACGGCCGAGTAGGCGGACATCATGTCCAGATAGCGGCGACCAGCGGTATCGAACAGCCACACGCCTTCACCGCGTTCCAGCATGACAGGCAGGGGCGCATAGTTGCGCGCGCCGTAGGCGGCTTCCAGGGCATAGCTCGGATGTTGCAGTGCGGTCGTCATGATGGCCTCCGGGCACGTTGGTCGTTCACTTGCGGCGAATTCTGCGATCTGACAAACTCAAAATCAAATCGAATGTTTTTGGTTTTTCGATCCAAAAATTTGATGGATTGATGCGTTACTTATTCCGCTCATGTCGCACTCTCCGCTGAGGTACCTGCATAGCTTCCTGACCGTCGCCAACGAGGGCAGCTTCGTGCGCGCGGCAGACCGCCTGGCCGTGTCGCAGCCGGCACTGTCGTACCAGATGCGGCAACTGGAGCAATGGCTGGGCGTGCCCCTGTTCGAGCGCTCGGGGCGCAAGCTCGTGCTCACGCGGGCCGGTGCTTCCGTGCGTGCTTGGTGCCGCGATGCGTTTGCCGGGCTGGATGAATTGCGCGCCGCACTGCACAGCGGCGAGATGGAGCGCGTGTCGCTCAAGCTGGCCAGCGGCTCCAGCTTCGGGCGCTATGTGCTGATGCCGGCACTGCTGACGCCGTCGCCGGAATCCGACGCGCCGTTGCTCGACGACGTGCGTCTGGAGCTGGCGTTCGGTAGCGACGACGAAGTCTTCGGCCATGTCGAGTCCGGCCGCGCAGACCTTGGTTTTGTTTACACGCCCCGCACGTCTCGCTTGTTCGAGCACCACGCTGTCTACACCGAGGAATTCGTGCTCGCGTGCAGTGCGCGCGCGCTGCGTGAGCAGGGCGCCCCGCGCACGCTGGCTGACTGCGCTGCGCTGCCCTTTGTCACCTATGACGAGTCCGATGCGGTGTACGGCCTGTGGTTCAAGGCGCTCTTCCGCCGCTTGCCCGAGACCACCGTCAGCGCGCACCACGTGTCGGACCTGGAGGAGGTGAGTACGCTGGTGGAGGCGGGCGTGGGCTGGTCCGTGCTGCCGCTGCATGCCATTCAGGAAGCAGTGGAGCGCGGACGCTTGCAAGTCGTGCGGCCGATCACAACGCGGCGCTGCCTGAACACCGTGTTTGCTGTGCGCCGCACGTCGAGCTTCCCGAGCGAAGCGCAGGATCGTCTGCTGGTGCGCCTTGCCCAGCTCAATGCCGCAACCGCTAATGGCTGAGGCGTGAGCCGCGTCGAAGCGGATGCGGCTGCCGCCCGAGTCGCGCGCACCTGCCCGAATGCGCAGTCGATCTCTCTGAGTTGCTCGGCGCCGTGTCTTTGCCTTGAAATTAATTAATTCGACAATTAATATGCGGCGCATGGCAACCCGCAAACCTTCCCCACGCGGCCCGGGCCGCCCCCGCCGACGCGATGGCGCGACGCCGGACGACCTGCGCGACCGCTTGCTCGACATGGCCGTGACGCTGTTCGCACGGGATGGTGTCGGCCCGACTACGCTCGCCGCCATTGCCCGCGAGGCTGGCGTGACGGCGCCGATGGTGCACTACCACTTCAAGACGCGCGATCAACTGCTCGACGCGGTGGTGGAGGCGCGCATCCGTCCGTTGATCGATCAGGTGACGGGGCCGGCGCTGGAGCGCATTGCCGACGACAGTCACTTGCCTGACTTGGCGCAGACGATTGCGGGCGTGGCACAGCGCATGGTGGCGATGGCGGCGAGCACGCCGTGGTTTCCGCCGCTGTGGATTCGCGAGGTCGCCAGTGATGGCGGCCAGTTGCGCGAGCGCGTCTTCGAGCGCATTGCGCTGGAGCGCGCCAAGCTGATCGTGGGGCGCATCACCCGAGCGCAGGCTGCCGGGGCAGTGAACCCCGCGTTGCAGCCGCCGCTGTTGATGCTCTCGGTGATCGGCCTGGCGATGTTGCCGCTGGCCACACGGCCACTGTGGGGGCGCTTGCCCCAGGCAGACCAGGTGGACGACGAGGCCATCGGCCGGCATGTGGCAGCGCTGCTGCTGCACGGCATCGGCCCGGGCGCCGCGGCAGCGGATGCTGGTGGCAAGGCGGCCAAGACAGCCAATACGGCCAAGAGGAAGACGCGCGAGTAGGGCGTTGCAGCGGGTCAATTGCATCAATCCATTCCGGCGGAGCACGGTATGCGGCAAGTGTTGTGGAGCGGTAGAACGGCGTGTCTGGCCGCAGTGGCGGCGGCAGTTGCAGCGTTGAGTGGCTGCGCGAAGCAGGACGCCAACACCTATCAAGGCTATGTAGAGGGCGAGTTCGTCTATGTCGCCTCGCCCGTAGGCGGGCGGCTGGACCACTTGGGAGTGCAGCGCGGGCAGACCGTCAGTACTGGGGCGCCGTTGTTCGTGCTCGAGTCTGTCGATGAAACCGCAGCGCGCCAGCAGGCGGCGGCGCAGTTGCAATCGGCCGAAGCACAACTGGCCGATCTGAACCTCGGCAAGCGTGTGCCCGAAGTGGATGCCGTGCGTGCGCAGTTGGCGCAGGCGGTGGCGGCCGACAAGCTCTCGGCCATCCAGCTCACGCGCGACGAAGCGCAGTTCCGCGCGGGCGGCATCCCCCAGGCGCAGCTCGACGGCAGCCGCTCCACCGCACAGACCAATGCCCAGCGCGTGCGCGAGCTGACCAACCAATTGCGCATCGCCCAACTGCCGGCGCGCAATGACCAGATTCGCGCGCAAGCGGCACAGGTTGAGGCGGCACGTGCCGCCGTCGCGCAAGCGCAATGGCGGCTCGACCAGAAGGCGCAGAAGGCGACGCAAGGCGGCCTCGTGTTCGACACCCTGTACCGGGAAGGGGAATGGGTGGGCGCCGGCAGCCCGGTGGTGCGCATGCTGCCGCCGGCCAACGTGAAGGTGCGCTTCTTCGTGCCCCAGGGCGTGGTTGGTTCGCTCAAGCCGGGGCGGGCGGCGCGCATTCACTGCGATGGCTGCGCGGCGGATGTGAACGCCACTGTCACCTACGTTGCCAACGAGGCCGAGTACACGCCGCCCGTGATCTACAGCAACACCACGCGCGACAAGCTTGTCTTCATGGTGGAGGCCCGTCCGACGGCGGCCGATGGCCCCAAGCTGCGCCCGGGGCAACCCGTTGAGGTGACGTTGCAATGACCACCTCGGGCAATCACAACGGCAGCGGTGCGAGTGGGCGTGATTACGCCATCGACGTGCGCGGGCTGAACAAGCACTTCGGTGACAAGCACGTCGTGAAAGACCTCTCCATGCAGGTTGCGCGTGGTGAGATCTTTGGCTTTCTCGGGCCCAACGGCAGCGGTAAGACCACATCGATCCGCATGATGTGCGGGCTACTCACGCCCGACAGTGGCAGCGGCACCTGTTTGGGCTACGACATCCTCAAGGAGTCCGCGCAGATCAAACGCCGCGTCGGCTACATGACGCAGCGCTTCTCGTACTGGGACGATCTCTCCATTCGCGAGAACCTCGACTTCGTGGCGCGCCTGTATGAAATGCCCAATCGGCGCGAAGCGGTGGACCACGCGCTGGAGACGCTGGGGCTGGCCTCGCGCGCCAAGCAACTGGCGGGCGCGTTGTCGGGCGGGTGGAAGCAGCGGCTGGCGCTGGCGGCCTGCATGCTGCATCAGCCCGAACTGCTGCTGCTCGACGAACCCACCGCCGGTGTCGACCCGAAAGCCCGCCGCGATTTCTGGGAAGAACTGCATCGCCTCGCTGCACAAGGCATCTCGGTGCTGGTCAGCACGCACTACATGGATGAGGCTGAGCGTTGCCACAAGCTCGCTTACATCGCCTACGGCGAACTGTTGGCGCAAGGCACCGCCAGCGAGGTGATTGCCAGCCAGCGGTTGTCGACGTGGTCGGTGATGGGCGGCAATCTGGTGGACCTGGGGCGCAAGCTCGAAGGCCAGCCCGGTGTGGACCAGACCGTTGCGTTTGGCTCCGTGCTGCACGTGACGGGCGCCGATGCGCAGGCACTGGAGGCCACGCTGCGCGGCCTGGCCAGTGAATCGGGCGTGCGCGTGGCGCCGATCGACACCGGCCTGGAAGACGTCTTCATCCACATGATGCGCGGCTCGTCCGACAACTACGGAGCGCAGCCATGAGCATCACCCTCAACGGCAATCGCTTTTCGGTCCAGCGCTGGTGGAGCGTGGTGCTCAAGGAGTTCCTGCAACTGCGGCGGGATCGCGTGACGTTCGCCATGATGATCGGCATTCCGATCATGCAGTTGTTCCTGTTCGGCTTTGCCATCAACGCGGATCCGAAGCACCTGCTGACTGGCGTCATTGCGGCGGACCAGAGCGAGTTCACGCGCAGCTTCCTGGCTGGCATGCGCAACTCCGACTACTTCGACCTGGCCAAAACCCTGCCCGACGAAACAGCGGGGCGCGAGGCGCTGGCCAAGGGGCAGTTGCAGTTTGTCGTCACCATCCCGCCGGATTTCACGCGCAAGCTGGTGCGCGGTGAGAGGCCCTCGCTGCTGGTGGAGGCCGATGCGACAGACCCAGCCGCGACAGGCTTGGCGGTGGCGTCACTCTCACAACTGGTGCAAGGCGTGGTCGACAAGGACATGAAGGGCGCGCTGGCACCGCTGGCTGGTGGCACGAGCGGTGCAGCGCCGCCATTCGATGTGCGCGTCCACAAGCTCTACAACCCGGAAGGCATCACGCAGTACAACATCATCCCTGGCCTCATGGGCACCATCCTCACGATGACCATGGTGATGATGACGGGCCTAGCCATGACACGCGAACGCGAGCGCGGCACCATGGAAAACCTGCTTGCCACGCCCGTGCATCCGCTGGAGGTGATGACGGGCAAGATCGTGCCGTACATCTTCATCGGGCTGGTGCAGGTGACCATCATTCTGCTGATGGCGTACTTCGTGTTTCAGGTGCCGTTTGTCGGCAGCGTGTGGATGGTCTACGTGTCGGCGCTGCTGTTTATCGTGGCGAGCCTGACGGTGGGGATCACGCTGTCGTCGCTCGCGCAGAACCAGTTGCAGGCGACGCAGCTCACGTTCTTCTACTTCCTGCCGAACATCCTGCTCTCGGGGTTCATGTTTCCGTTTGTGGGCATGCCGAAGTGGGCGCAGGTGATTGGCAACCTGCTGCCGATGACGTACTTCAACCGGCTTACGCGTGGGATTTTGCTCAAGGGTAATGGGTGGTTTGAGCTGTGGCCCAGCATCTGGCCGTTGATGGTGTTTACGGTGGTGGTGCTGAGTATTGCGTTGCGGTTTTATCGCAAGACGCTGGATTGAGGTGGCGGCCATGCATATGTTTCTGATGTTCCGCAGTGATGGCCATGGTGGTCCATCCCCGGTATCGTCCCCTGCCGGGGCCGACTCACTTTTCTTTGTCTTGCCAAAGAAAAGTAAGCAAAAGAAAGGCGCGCCCGAGATGGCGAAAGACTCCTTGAATTTCCGTAACCGGGCGGAGACGGGAAAAACTCGCTTCGCTCAAACAGTTTCCCGTCTTTTTTCCGCCCGCTTACAAAAATTCAAGGCGCCATCAAGGGCAGGGTACGGCCAAACCGTCGGGGGGTGTGCGTTGGTGTTCAGTCGCGCTTTGGCGGGTCGTAAGCGGGCCGTTGGTGTTCTGCTGGTTTCCGCATTGGCGATGAGTGGTTGCGCCGTCGGCCCCGACTTCAAGACGCCTGCCGTGCCTGTGGCGTCGGGCTACTCCGCGCAGCCTGTGCCGCGCGAGACGGCGTCGGCGCCTATCCCTGGTGGTGAAGCGCAGCATTTGGCTGATGCCAATGTGCCGGCCGATTGGTGGCACCTGTTTCAATCTCCCGCGCTTGATGCGTTGGTGGATGAAGCGCTGCGTGCCAGCCCATCGGTCACGCAGGCCGAGGCGCGCCTGCGCCAGGCCCAGGCCGAAGCCGAGGCGCAGTTCGGCTACGCGCTGCCCACGGTGGATGGCACCGTGTCCGCCGTGCGCCAGCAAGTCAACCCGGAAGCGTTCGGTTTCAATACGCCCAAGCCGGGGCCGTTCACCTTGTACTCGGCGTCGCTGTCGGTGTCGTATGCGTTGGACATCTTTGGCGGCGTGCGCCGGGCATTGGAAGCGTCGCGTGCGGAAGTGGATACGCAGCGCTATGAGTTGGAGGCTGCACGCCTGGCACTCGCCGGCAATGTGGTGACGTCGGTGGTGCGCATCGCCTCGCTCGATGCGCAGATCGCCACCACGCAGCGGCTGGTGGCCGAGCAGCGCAAGCAACTCCAGATTACCGAGCGGCGCTTGAACCTGGGTGGCGTGGCGAACGTTGACGTGCTTTCGCAGCGCACCCTCGTCGCGCAGACGGAGGCGACACTGCCGCCGCTCGCCCAGCAAGCCGCGCAGATGCGGCATCGGTTGTCGGTGCTGCTCGGTCGTGAGCCAGGGGTGGGGTTGCCGGACTTGCCCACGCTCGATGCCTTGCGCCTGCCAGACCCGCTGCCCGTGTCATTGCCGTCGACGCTCGCACAGCGCCGGCCCGACATCCGCGCGGCTGAGGCGATGTGGCACGAAGCCAGCGCCAACGTGGGCGTTGCCACGGCCAACCTGTTCCCGCGGATCACCTTGTCCGCAGGGTTGGGTTCTGAGACGACGGGTTTCCGCAATGTGCTGGGCGCCGGCTCCAGCATCTGGAACCTGGGCGCCGGGCTCACGCAGCCGATCTTCCATGGCGGCACCCTGCGCGCCAAGAAGCGCGAGGCCGAAGCCGCCTACGACGCAGCAGGCGCGGCGTACAAGCAGACCGTGTTGCAAGGCTTGCAGGAAGTGGCCGACGCCCTGCACGCCGTACACAACGACGCGCAAGCACTGCAGGCCCGGGCACTGGCAACCGATCAGGCACAACAGACATTGCGCGCCGCGGAAGCTCGCCACGCTGCCGGTGGTATCAGCACGCTCACGCTGCTGGACGCTCAGCGCCAGGTCGACCAGGCAACGCTGCAACAGGTACAGAGCCGCGCAGATCGTCTGCTGGACTCCGCCGCCCTGATGCAAGCACTAGGCGGTGGTTGGCAGCAATGAACGCTGCCGGCAACACGCGCATACAGATGGTGTGGCCGTACCCTGCCCTAGATGGCGCCTTGAATTTCTGTTGCAGGGAGGAAAAAGGAAGGGGAACTGTCTGAGCGCAGCGAGTTTTCCCCTTCCCCTCTCTGCGACATAAATTCAAGGGGAAGTCGCCATCTCGGGCGCGCCTTTCTTTGCTTACTTTCTTTGGCAAGACAAAGAAAGTGAGTCAGCCCCGGCAGGGGATGAAAGTGAGGTGAACCACCAAGCCCCAACCCTCCCCAAAAGCACCACCGCTCAAACAGCAGGCCGCAACAACCGCTGCTGATACGCCTGCAAATGCGCATAAGCCACGCGCAGGAGCGCAACATCCACCCCCAGCTTGCGCCCCCGCTGCAGCATGTCCCCGACGATATGCGCCGCCTCCACGCGGCCACCGTTCTCCAGATCCCGCAGCATGGATGCCGTCAGCGGTGACCCCACCTGCGTCAGCACCAACTGACCACGCTCACGCGCCTGTGTACGGATCGGGTAACCCGATGCCGCCGACACCGCCTGACACGCCGCAAACATCTCCTCATTCAGCGCACGCCCCTCATCCGTGGCAACAATCTCGCCCACGTTGGCCCGCATCAGGCACGTCATCGACGCCAGCGAGGTCAGGAAGGCAAACTTCTCCCACATGTCCTGCATCACGTTGTCGGCCAGCACCGTATCAAAGCTGGCGGTGGCAAACACGTTGCGGATCGCCTCGGTGCGCTCGCGCGGGGCGTGCGGCGTGCGCTCGCCAAAGGTGATGGACTGCGCCGCCGGGCCTTGTCCAAACCCCAGGTGCAGCACGGCACCGTCAGGCGCAGTGGTGGCGCTGATATGGCACAGGCCACCCAGCACGCGTGATTCGCCAAACGCGGCATCCAGCCGCTCCAGATGCGCCAGCCCGTTGAGCACCGGCAGCACGACAGTGCGCTCGCCCACCGTGGGGCGGATCGCGGCAATCGCATCGTCCAGGTCATAGGCCTTGCAGCTCAGCAGGATGAGATCCGCATGGCCCCAGGCACTGGCTTCATCGGCAGTAATGATCTGGACGGGCAACTGCGCATCACCCGCCGGGCTGCGGATCACCAGACCTTGCGCGCGCAATAGTGCCGCCCGCGCCGGGCGTACCAGAAAGGTCACGTCTGCGCCGGCCTGGGCGAGCCGTCCGCCGAAATAGCCGCCGGTGCCGCCGGCGCCGAGTACCAGAATCCGCATTGCTGTCTCCGTGTTGGGCAGGGGATGAAGCAAACGATTCTAGGCCGGTTCGTCCAAGCTTGCAGACGGTGCGCCCGCGTGGCGTCGGGGCACGCTAAAATACTGATTTTCCTCACGATTTGACGCCCGTTCGGCCATTATTCAGCGCTGGCGGGGTCAGCATGCCATGACGTTTTCCAATAACTTCCACCGCCTCGAAACCCGCCTGCAGTCGGCGGTCGGTCGCGCCATCGGCGACTTCAAGATGATCGAGGACGGCGACACCATCCTCGTATGCCTGTCCGGCGGCAAGGACTCGTACACGATGCTGTCGATCCTGATGGCCCTGCAAAAGCGCGCGCCCGTCAACTTCAAGCTGATCGCCATGAACCTCGATCAGAAGCAGCCGGGCTTTCCGGAAGAGGTGCTGCCCAACTACCTGAAGAAGACGGGGGTGGAGTACGTGATCGTCGAGGCGGACACGTATTCGATCGTCAAGGAGAAGGTGCCCGAGGGCAAGACCACGTGCTCGCTGTGCTCGCGCCTGCGCCGTGGCGTGATCTACCGCACCGCCAAGGAACTGGGCGCCAACAAGATCGCGTTGGGCCACCACCGCGACGACATCGTCAACACGTTCTTCCTGAACATGTTCTTTGGCGGCAAGATGAAGGCGATGCCGCCCAAGCTGGCCACCGACAATGGCGACCACATCGTCATCCGCCCACTGGCCTACTGCGCGGAAAAGGACATCGCCTCCTACGCCCGTGCGATGGAATTCCCGATCATCCCGTGCAACCTGTGCGGCTCGCAAGAGAACCTGCAGCGCAAGAAGGTCAAGGAGATGCTGCTGGAGTGGGAGCGCCAGACGCCGGGCCGTATTGACAACATCTTCGCGTCGCTGCAGAACGTGGTGCCGTCGCACCTGGCGGATACGGACCTGTTCGACTTCAACGGGCTGTCCACCGGCCTGGCGAAGATCAGTGAGGACGCGATGTTCGGGCAGACCTCGTACGATCAGGCGCCGCTGGTGTTTGCCGGCTCGCACGACGACCGCATCGAGTTCGTGCGCTTTGAGCGCAAGCCGTCCGACGCAGCGGCCGCCGACGAGGCTGCAGCAAGCTGATCGCTGCGTTCAGTTGTTCTGCGCCTGAGGCGCGGCGCCAGCCTCGCCCTCGCGCATCAGATCGCGTACGTCGTTGATCCAGCCTTGCAGGCGCTCGCGCGCATGCTGCTTCTGGCGCGGCGTGGTCAGGTTGGCGATGGTGATCAGCATGGCGGTATCGGCCTCGCGGCGCAGGCGCTGCTGCACACCACGCTCGCCCGGTGCCTGCTGCCACTGGTCGGCATAGGCAGTGAGCCATTGCACGACGGTCGCCTCATCCGGGCGAGCCTGCTGCACGCGGGCAATCAGCGCCAGCCACGCCTGCTGCCGCGCGATGCGCTCCTCATACCGGGCCGGGGTGCTGTCCACCATCGGGGCGATGGCCGTGCGGATGGCCTCTTCCTGCTCGGACGAGAAGTTGCCATACACGATTCGTGCGTCTTCCATCACTTTCTTGAGGCGTGCCTGCATGCGTTCCTGGGCGTCGCTGCCCAGATAGCGGCGCTGGTAGTTCTCGTTGCTTTCGGCCTGCTTCTTTTGCACGTGCGCAAGCTGGGCAGGCGTGGTGCTCAGCAGCAAACGGGCGATATCGGGCTTGGCCTGGTCAAAGGCGGCGCGCCCGAACTGCTGGAAGGCGTCCTGGTATGCGCGCATCTGCTGCGCTGTCATGGGCTGCTGCAATTCATCCTGCGCACGCCGCAGGAGCGCTGCCACGCGCGGCAGCTGGTCTTGCCGGTGCCAGGCAAAGAAGCGCGTGATGGCCTCGCGCGTGGGGCCGGTCTGGGCGTCCTGCAGGTCAAACTGGCCGTCGATCCACCAATAGGTCAGTCGCGCCCCCTGGCTGTAGCCCACTTTCACGGTGCTGCACGCCTGCAGGCAGGCCAACGAGACGACCGCCGCCAGCACGACCAGCCAGCGGCCTAGCCGGCCTGGCAATGGCGCAATTGCAACAATTCGACCATTTGACGGGTTCAGTTGGGGGGTAGGCCCCATGCTAAAATTTTTCATCTGTGTCTTATCCGCCGCAAATGCGCCCCATAGAAGGGTTTGCAGGCGGTTCAGCCAACTTGAGGGGAGGTGGCGGGCAGCAGGTTCCGGGTGGCCATGTGCGTGCTTGGGACACCGCCGCAGGCTATCGCTTCGAGTCACTCTAGGAACCTCCTTGTGAATATCGTCATCCTTGCCGCCGGCATGGGCAAACGCATGCGTTCCGCCCTGCCGAAAGTGCTGCATCCGCTGGCCGGCAAACCGCTGCTGGCCCACGTGATCGAAACCGCGCGGTCCATGTCGCCGACACGCCTGGTGGTGGTGGTCGGCCACGGCGGCGAGCGCGTGCGTGAGATGGTCGGCGCGCCCGATGTCACCTTCGCGACGCAAGAACAGCAGCTCGGTACCGGCCACGCCGTCATGCAGGCAGTCGACCAACTCGATGAGAGCGTGCCCACCCTGGTGCTCTACGGCGACGTGCCGCTCACCCGTGCAGAAACGCTGGGCGCGCTGGTTGGCGCGGCCGGCCAGGACCACCTGGGCGTGCTGACCGTGCACCTGGATGACCCGACCGGCTATGGCCGCATCGTGCGCGACGCAGCCGGCCGCATCACCCGTATCGTCGAGCAGAAGGACGCCAACGAAACGCAGCTTGCCATTCACGAGGTCAACACCGGTATCTTGGTGTGCCCGACGGCCAAGCTCAAGACGTGGCTGGCCACGCTGTCCAACAACAACGCGCAGGGTGAGTACTACCTGACCGACGTGATCGAGCGCGCCGCCACCGATGGCGTGCCCATCACCTCCGCGCACCCGCTGGCCGAATGGGAAACGCTCGGCGTCAACAGCAAGGTGCAACTGGCCGAGCTGGAACGCATTCACCAGCGCAACCTCGCGCAGCAACTGCTGGAAGACGGCGTCACGCTCGTCGACCCGGCGCGCATCGACGTTCGCGGCAAGCTGTCGTGCGGGCGCGATGTGGTGATCGACGTCAACTGCATCTTTGAGGGCAACGTCACGCTGGGCGACGGTGTGCACATCGGCGCCAACGCGGTGATCCGTAACGCGGCCATCGACGCCGGCGCAGAGATTCTGCCGTTCTGCCACATCGAGCAGGCCAAGGTTGGCGCTGACTCGCGCATCGGCCCGTACGCGCGCCTGCGCCCGGGCACCGAGCTGGCCGAAGATGTGCACATCGGCAACTTTGTCGAGGTGAAGAACAGCCAGGTGGCCGCGCACAGCAAGGCCAACCACCTCGCCTATGTGGGCGATGCCACGGTGGGTTCGCGCGTGAACATCGGCGCGGGCACGATCACTTGCAACTACGACGGCGCGAACAAGTTCCGCACCATCATCGAAGACGATGCCTTCATCGGCTCCGACACGCAGCTCGTGGCGCCGGTGCGCGTGGGCAAGGGTGCCACGCTGGGTGCCGGCACGACGCTGACCAAGGATGCGCCGGAGGGCAAGCTGACGGTCTCGCGTGCGCGCCAAGTCACCATTGATAGCTGGCAGCGCCCAGTCAAGCAGAAGAAGGACGCCTGACAGCTGTTCTCCTGCGCCGAACAGCGGATGCCGCTGCGGCGCACGAGCATCGATACTGAATGCATACCGAGTGCGGCGCACAACGGCGCCGTGCTCAAACTGGAGAAATCAACATGTGCGGTATCGTCGGCGCGGTGTCCACGCGCAATATCGTTCCCGTCCTGATCGAAGGACTGCGCCGCCTGGAATACCGCGGCTATGACTCGTGCGGCGTTGCCGTGCAGCGCGATGGCCAGCTTGAGCGCGCGCGCACCGTGTCGCGCGTGGCCGACCTCGACACCCAGGCGCAGACCAGCCACCTGGACGGCGCCATCGGCATCGCCCACACGCGCTGGGCCACGCACGGCAAGCCGGATACCGTCAACGCGCACCCGCACTTCTCGGGCGACACCATCGCCCTGGTGCACAACGGCATCATCGAGAACTACGAAGCGCTGCGCGACGAGCTCAAGGCTGTCGGCTACGGCTTTGAATCGCAGACCGACACCGAGGTGGTCGCCCACCTGATCCACCAAGCCTATACGTACCCGAGCAGCGCCACGCGCGGCAACCTGTTTGCCTCGGTGCGCGCGAGCGTCAAGCGCCTGCATGGCGCCTATGCCATTGCCGTGTTTGCCCGCGACAACCCCGACGTGGTGGTGGGCGCGCGTGCCGGCTCGCCGCTGGTGGTGGCCCTGGGCGAGAACGAATCGTTCCTCGCCTCCGACGCGCTGGCCGTAGCCGGCACGGCCAGCCGCATGGCCTATCTGGAAGAAGGCGACGTGGTGGAAATCACCCGCGAGGGTTTCACCGTGGTGGACGCGCACGACCACCCTGTCGAACGCGAGGTCAAGGAAGTCGGCACGTACGCAGCAGCGGTGGAACTCGGTCCGTTCCGCCACTTCATGCAGAAGGAAATCTTCGAGCAGCCGCGCGCCCTGGGCGACACGCTCGAAGGCATTCAGGGCTTTGGCCCCGATCTGTTCGGCCCGCGCGCAGCCGAGGTGCTCTCCAAGGTTGACAGCGTGCTGATCCTGGCCTGCGGTACGAGCTACTACTCGGGCTGCACCGCCAAGTACTGGCTGGAGTCGATCGCCAAGATTCCGACGCAGGTGGAAGTCGCCAGCGAATACCGTTACCGCGAGACGGTGCCCAACCCGAACGCGCTGGTCGTGGTGATCTCGCAATCGGGCGAGACCGCCGACACGCTGGCCGCACTGCGCCACGCACGCGAGCTGGGCCACAAGCACACGCTGGCCATCTGCAACGTGGCGACCAGCGCCATGGTGCGCGAGACTGAACTCAAGTTCCTCACGCGTGCCGGCACGGAAATCGGCGTGGCCTCCACCAAGGCATTCACCACGCAACTGGCCGCCCTGTACATGCTGTCGCTGACGTTTGCCAAGCTGCGCGGCCATCTGAGCGACGCGCAGGAGGAAGACGCCCTGCGCCACCTGCGCCACCTGCCGTCTGCATTGAACGCCGTGCTGGCGCTGGAGCCGCAGATCATTGCGTGGTCGGAAGAGTTTGCCCGTCGTGAGAACGCGCTGTTCCTGGGCCGAGGTCTGCACTACCCGATCGCCCTGGAAGGCGCGCTCAAGCTCAAGGAAATCTCGTACATCCACGCCGAGGCCTACCCGGCCGGTGAACTCAAGCACGGCCCGCTGGCACTGGTGACCGAACAGATGCCCGTGGTGACGGTGGCCCCGAACGACGCGCTGCTCGAGAAGCTCAAGTCCAACATCCAGGAAGTGCGCGCGCGCGGCGGCAAGCTGTACGTGTTTGCCGATGCCGATACGCAAATCCACTCCAGCGACGGCATCCAGGTGATCCGCATGCCGGAGCACTACGGCCAGCTCTCGCCGATCCTGCACGTGGTGCCGCTGCAGCTGCTGGCGTATCACACGGCACTGGCGCGTGGGACGGATGTGGATAAGCCGCGGAACCTCGCCAAGTCGGTCACAGTCGAGTAAACACGGTCGCTGTGCAAAAAAAAGCCGCTATCAACAGCGGCTTTTTTCTTTTGTCTGCGCGATTGGCGCCTGCCTTGCGGTGACTAAAGTGGTGAATTTCCTGAGGGTGTAGCGCTAAGCCCAGCTTGGCGCCGTCCGAGGGTGACAAAAAATCCGAGTCAAGCCCCTGCGCTGGCGCGCATTGAGACGGCGTCGTACCAGCGACGCAGGGCACGAAATTCCTCAGGGATCGACAGATCGATCGCCTTGGCTGCGAAGTCCACGGTGACGAGCAACGTGATGTCCGCCACCGAGAAACGCTCGCCAGCCGCGTAGGGAAACTCAGCCAGCCGCGCGTCCATGTCCGCGAAGAGGTTCTTCACGCGCTGCCTGCCGCGCTCAGTCAACGCGGGGATCTGCTCGTAGTCATGCGGTCCCGATATTGCGCGGCCTTTCAATCCAGCGACCTTGTTGCGGACCGCTTCCATCACGGCAGCGAATCCCTCCTGCTCGATGCGTCGATCCCACATCGAGATGACGGCCTGCTGCGCCGGCGTCGTGCCGAAGAGCGACGGCGTCGGATGGATGTCATCGAGGTAGCGGCTGATGACGGGCACTTCGCCGATGGCCGTGCCGTCATCCATGACCAGCGTCGGCACCACGCGGCGCGAATTGACGGCGCGGTAGGCGTCGCCATGCTGTTCGCCCTTGCCCAAGTCGACCGGGATCAACGTAGGTGTCAGGCCCTTCTCGGCCAGCAGGATGCGCACGCGGCGCGAATTGGGAGACGAGGTGGCGTGATAGAGCTTCATTTGAATTCCTTGAAAGATTAAAAGAGGGCGTGCGCGTCAGAGCTTGGAGCCGCCATCTACGCGCAGCGTGTCGCCGGTGATCCAGCGCGCCTGGTCTGAAGCCAAGAATGCGACGGCGCTGGCGATGTCTTCGGGTTGGGCCAGGCGTTGCAGGGCCTGCATGCCCAGGGTCGCCTCGCGGCCAGCGTCGGTCTTGGTGAAGCTGGACATCTCGGTCTCGACGACGCCGGGCGCCACCGCGTTGACGCGGATGCCGCGCGGGCCGAGCGCCGCAGCCCAGTGCTTCACCAGCGTATCGATCGCGCCCTTGGTGGCTGAGTACGCGGAGAGCGTGCCGACCGAAGCGTGCGCCGCCAGGGAGGACAGCAGGACGATGCTGCTGCCCTTGCACAGTGCGGGCAGCAGTTGCTGCACGAGGAAATACGGTGCACGCACATTGACGGCGAAGAGTGCGTCAAAGTCCTCGACCGTCGTCTCCTCAAGCGTCGCGGCCTTGGCGATGCCGGCGTTGGCTACCAGCACGTCCAGCCGTCCACCGATGATGGCGCGAACACGCTCGGCCAATTGGTGAGGGCCTTCCGATGTGCGCAGGTCCGCCGCGATCTTCTCGGCCTTGCCGCCGACGCGGCGAATCTCGTCGACGACCGCGGCCGCCTCTTTCTCGCCGCTGCCAAAGTGGACCAGGACCTGGGCGCCGGCCGCGGCCAATGCCAGCGCGGTGGCGCGGCCGATTCCGCGCGAGGCGCCGGTAACGAGCGCCGTCTTGCCTGTGAGTGAGTTCATGATGGGGATCTCCAAAGACGTTGCGCGTTCATTCAGGACAGGAACTGTTCGGCGTGCGCGACGAAGCGGTCCGGGTACTGATAGATCGAGCCGTGGTTGGCGTCGGGGTAGATCACCAGCTCCGCGTTTGGCAGGTGCTGTTGCAACGTGACCGAGTGGGCCGTCGGGATGATCACGTCGTTGCTGCCCTGAACGACCAGCGTGGGCTGCTTGATCGCCTTCAGGTAGGCCAGCGCGCTCTCATCCGACGAGATCCACTTGCCGATCGCTTCGCCCTGGGCAGCGACGGTCTGCGCGCTCACTTCCGGATCGCGATCCTTGCGAAGCCACTTGCGTTCCAGGAAGGCGAGCCCAGCCTTCTGACTGGCCTCGGACGGTGCGAAGTGCACCGCCAGCCACAGATGTTCAGGCGGCTCGTAGCTGCGGGCGAAGATCTCTGCCGAACGGCTGGCCGTCATGTCGTTGCCGCGGTAGCCCGTGCCGACGAGGATGATCTTGCGGACGAGATCACCCCCCTGCAGTGCGATCTCTTGTGCGACAAAGCCGCCAATCGAGATGCCCAGCACATCCACTTGCTCCAGGCCGAGCGCGCGGATGAAGGCAATCGCGTTGGCGCCCATCTCCGGGAAGCTGGTCGGCGTCTGGCCGGATGAGCTGGACACGCCGGCGTTGTTGAAGAGGATCACCTCACGCGTCTGGGCCAGGCCATCGGTTACGGCCGGGTCCCAATAATCCATGGTGCCGGTGTAGTGCTGGTTGAAAACAATCGGCACGCCTCCCGACTTGCCGAACCGGCGATAGGCGAAGCGGATGCCGTTGGCCTCGACGTATTGAGTCGGGGCGGTGTGGTGAGTGAAGGTAGACATGGTCGTGTTCCTGATGAGGTTGGCGCAATCCTTGAGCAGGCAAAGCGCTGCCCGGCCCCGGTGCAAACCGGGGCGTTGCGTGGATGACGAGAAGGGCCGCGCCGGCTTGGCGCGGCTCAGATCAGCCGGCGGTCTTGCCGCCGTCGACCGTGACGATCTGGCCGGTCACGAAGGCTGCGGCCTCCGAGGCCAGAAAGCGTACGGCCGCCGCGATCTCAGCCGGCTTGCCGACGCGACCCAGCGGCACGCCCGAAGCGAGTGCGGCCTTGTTCTCCGGTGTGCCGGTGAAGCGGTCCAACATGCCGGTATCGGTTGGTCCGGGGGCCACGGCGTTGACGCGAACGCCCGAGGCAGCCACTTCGAGTGCGGCCGACTTGGTCATGCCTTCGACCGCGTGCTTGCTGCCGGCGTACACCGACGCATAAGCCGCACCTTCGTGTCCATAGGTCGACGAGATGTTGACGATGCTGCCGCTGCCCTGGGCGGTCATCACGCGCAGCTCATGCTTCATGCTCAGCAGCGTGCCCAGCACGTTGGTGTCGAAGGTGGCGGCGTAGCTGTCAGCGGTCTGGTTGACGATCAGGCCGGGCTGGCCTTCGGTGCCGGCGTTGTTGACGGCCACGTCAAGGCGGCCGAAGTGGGCCACGGTCTGGTCCACCAGATCCTGAACCTCGCGGTCGTGCCGGACGTCGGCCTGGATGAAGTGGGCGTCGGCGCCCAACTGACGGAGTTCGGACTCCAGCGCCTTGCCTTCGGCCGGCCGACGGCCGGAGATGACGAGACGGGCGCCGCTGTCGGCGAATGCCAGGGCGGTGGCGCGGCCGATGCCGGTCAGCGCGCCGGTGATGAGAATGACGGGATGGTTCATGATAGGTTCCTTGAGGTATGACTTTGGATGCATGGGGCGAGGGGCCGTTTCCGTTGTCTGGAAGCCGCTGCCCCCGTCGCCATGGAAGAGAATTTAGGGATTCCCGCCCCGGAACAAAAAGACTTTGTAAGCTGGTGGGCATGCCTGAAATGCATGGGGCCACGTATGGAACTGAGACATCTGCGCTACTTCATCGCCGTGGCCGAGACCGGCAGCCTGACGGTGGCTGCCGAGCGGCGGTTGCACACCTCCCAGCCTTCACTGAGCCGGCAGATCCGCGATCTGGAGGACCAAGTGGGTGTGGAGCTGCTGCGCCGCAGCGCGCGCGGTGTCGAACTGACGCCAGCGGGGAAGGCCTTCATCGATCACGCGCGATTGGCGCTGAGCCAGGTCGATGCGGCAATCGAGGCCGCGCGTCGGGCAGCGCAGCCGAGCAAGCAGCGCTTCGCGCTGGGTTTCCTGACGGGACAGGAGATGACCTGGCTGCCGAAAGCGCTGCACCTGCTGCGCGATGAGCTGCCGAATATCGACGTGACGGTCTCCAGCGATTACTCGCCAGACCTGGCGGATGCCTTGGCGCGAGGCCGGCTGGACCTGGCTTTTCTGCGCGCCGAGCCGGGCTTTGATCTGGACTACACAACGGTCGGGCGCGAGCCCCTGGTCGTGTTGATGCCGAGCGACCATGCACTGGCCGCGCAAGAGCGCATCCGACCGCAACAACTGGTGGGGCAGCCCTTTGTGGGGATGGCCAACAAGGCTCGGGTGCTGCGTGCGGTTGTGGAGGACTATCTGCAGCGCGAAGGCGTGTCGCTGACGCCCACGCAAGGTGTGGACAACCCGGCAATGGTGATGTCGCTGGTGGCCTCGACGCGGGGGCTTGCGCTGATTCCCGACTATGTGGAGAACCTGCTGCCGTGGTCCGTGGTGAGCCGGCCGCTGGCGGGAGACGTGCCAATGATCGATCTCGTCGTCGGCCACAGTCGATCCAACGCTTCACCGATCCTCAAGCTGTTCTTGTCCCGCCTAAGCGAACTGGCCCAGCGGGCGCCGGACGAGCAACGCCGCTAAGAACCCCTTAGGGGCAGGCGGCTGTCGACCTGCGGCCGCCTGACAAATCCGAACCACCCATGCATCGCGCGAAACAGTAGGTGATGCAGTCGGGCTGCCTATTCATTGCATGAGCAAGCTTGTTGCCCGACAAGGTTGCATCCAGCCGGAACAACGAGATTCAAACACCATGTGGTGATGTGCTGAATGCGGGCGATTTCCAGTTCGCGCCAGCTTGCGCCTCCACAAATTCAATGACCTGCCTGTTTCAGCCGTGACACAAAAATGCGTGCTTGAGCAGTGTGTTGCCCTTGAGGGCGGGCGCATTCCTAGGGAAATCAAGGTGTTAATCGCCCTGGCACAGATGTCGCTCTATGCCCTGCGGGGAGGAGCCAGCCATGCCAACAATCACCTCGCGGCGCCATGCTTGGCGCGTGGCGATCTACTGCGCGATTGAGCCAATCGCACTGGCTGCCGGTTTTGCAATGATGCTTGCCGGCGCGCCGGTATTCGCAGACGAGGGCGACATCATCGTGCAACGCGATGTTACGCCGCGCATCGCCTATCGGGGCGTGTCCACCGAGTCTTTACCGGTGCGCACTGCGGTCAGCCCGTTTCCTACCCAGGCATTCAATCAGTCGGTTGGGTCGGTCATGTCTGTGCTCTCTGACGGAGAACTCAGCACGTCACATGCATCTGCCGCCAACACCACCGCCGGATTGCAGCGTGTGCTGACTTCGCAGTCGAGTGGGGTGCAGCCCGCAGCGGGCGGGCTCGCAGTCGGAACCGCCGTAGGTGGTGCGGCCGTTGGCGGTGTGGGTGGCCAAGTGATGCAGGCTACGGCCGGCATCGCTTCGCAGATCAGCGGTGCGTTGGCACCGCTCTCACGAGGTGGTCAGCCGTGAAATCGCTAACGCTGCCCCACGTTGTGGTGGCGATGAGCATCGTGGCGACCGGCGCGGCATGGGCCCAGGGGACACCGCTGTCTGCCGCGATCGATGGGGGTGCCGCTGCCAACACGGCCGGACGCATCGCCGTCAATCAGGTGTCGGGGGGCGGTAACGCCCAGGCAAACCTGGCGGCCTTGTCGACCGATGCAGCCGGCGTCGTGTCATCACAGGTTGTCGGGCGAGCCGCACCCGGCCTGTCGGCATCGAGCCGCCTGGCGGGGGCGTCCTTCAATGGCGCGGCGGGGCTGGTGTCGATCAACCAAGCCAGCGGTGCCGGCAATGCGCAAGTGAACGTCGCGGTAATAGCCCCCACCGCTTCCGTTATGCAACAGCAATCCCACCACATTGAGCCACTTGCCGACAGCGCGCTGTCTGGCGTGGCAGTGCAGTCTCGTCGTCAGGATGCCGCGCCCGCGGCGGAGGGTAGGCAAGACGCGTCGATCGCATCGACCGCGTTGCGCAATACCTCCGGCGTTGTGCAGGTGAACCAGGCGGCAGGAACGGGGAATGTCGTATCCAACGTCTTTGTGCTCCGTCCCCCGGCGGGCACTCTTTTTTAACAGCAACAAAGGAAGGGAGATCACCATGAAAGCCAAACTGACTGCCATTGCTGTACTCGCCCTGCTTGCTGCAGGTGCCGCCCAGGCCCAGAGCCGCGACGAAGGTCCGCGCTCTTCCGGGGCGGTCATCAGCAACGTGACCGAGATCAGCAATGACATCTATGTGCGGGGCTACGGCCTGGCACTGGGTTTTGTGCCGTTCAGCTCGGAATCGTCGGCCGTTGTCGATTCCACGCAGAGCAGCAACAACAACTCGGTCGACCTGCCGCGCGGCAGCAACACGGCGACGGTTGATGGACAAGCGCTCAAGGGCGCGCAGGGTGCGGTGGGCGTGAACGTAACGTCAGGCGCAGGCAACGTCCAGTCCAACGACGTGGCACTGGCTGCAGTGGATGCCGGCAAGGTGTTCGCCTCCGCGCAGGTGTTCAACACCCAGTCGGACCCGGGTGAGTCTCTGTCAATCGGCAATGCCGTCAACAAGGCATCGCTGGGCGGCAGCGCACTCAACGGCGCTAAGGGCACCATTGGCGTGAACATCGCCGCAGGTGCAGGCGAGCTGCAAGAAAACGGCATGGCGGCATCGACCAACAGCTCGGGCCGTATCGCCAAGGCAACCGACTACAACAAGCAGTCGGCCGACAACAACTCGCTGCGTCTGAATGGTTGCGATCCGACCAATGTTGCATCGCTGAACGGTACCGCGCTGATGAACGCCATGGGCAATATCGGCGTGAACATCGCCGCTGGCGCGGGTAACCTGCAGCACAACGGTCTGGCAATCGCCACCGCCAAGGGCGCGAACTAAAGCAACGTCCGTTCACCCGGCCGTGAGCCAGCGGTCGGGTGTCTGGTCCCCTTGGGGGGGGAGTCATGCGACTGAACCGGCGATCAATGGGCACGATTGGGTTGTGTCTCCTCTGCACATGCGGCTTGTGGGCAGCACAGGCAGGCGCCCAGGAGAGCGCGATCGCGTTACGCGCGGATAGTGAGATGCCGTTGAACAAGCCGGTCAAGAGTATGGCGGAGCTACGCTATCGCAGCGTCATGCGCCAGCAGCAGGATTTCAGTTGTGGGGCTGCCGCGGTCGGCACGTTGCTGCGCTATGCCTATGGCATGGACATCGACGAGCGCCGTGTCATTGCCGACATGATGAACGTGAGCGACCCGAAGCAGGTCGCCGAGCAGGGATTCTCCATGCTCGATATGCGCAACTACGTGCAGACACTGGGCTTTCGTGGCCGAGGCTACCGTGTCGACATGGCGGCGTTGCGTGATCTGGCGATCCCGGTGATCGTCTTGCTGAGCGTGAACGGGTACCAACACTTCGTGGTCGTCAAACGTGCGGCCCAGGGGCGGGTGTTCATCGCCGACCCTGCACTGGGTAACCGCATCATGCAGGAGTGGGAATTTGCGCCTGCGTGGAACGGCCTTGTATTCGCAATTGTCGGCGACGTGTCCGTCCAGGCCGATTCCGGATTGATGCAGACCAATGCTCCTACCTTGCGTGCGCGTGAGAATGCCGCGTTCTCCGGTGGGGCGCTGCCGATCCAGATGGAATTCGGGCCTGCTCGGTGGGACCTGTTCTGATGAAAACCAAGACACTCGCATGGATGCTGCCGCTGGCGTATGCCGGCTGGTGTACCGGCGCCAGCGCTGGGACGCTTCCCAACCTTGCCGAGGCGTCCGACGCGCACGACAGTGCCGTGTTGTTTCATTCCGGTACCGTTGTCGAGCTGGCCGATGATGGCGAGCTGGCCCAACAGCGCGGCAAATACCTGGGCGCAAGCATCGTTAGCGGCTTCATGATTGAAATGGCCTCGCAATGGCGCAACGAGGCCGGACAGGCAGCGGCTGAAGCCCGAATACTGGCGACCAACCTGCGCAGCAGTACCGCCAATGTTGCGGTGAGCACGCAGGCATCCGTGCAGATGGGCGCTGGCGCCCTGGCAGGCGCCTCGTCCGGGGCGACCGCCTCGGGTGGGGCTGGGGTACAGGTCAATGGTGTCGGCCAGGTGACACAGGTGGCTGGCAACAACAATCTGGCCAGTAACACCACATCCATCTCGATGCAGGCCGCTCCATTGCCTACACTGCCTTCGGGCAGTGCGTTGGCGACGGCGGCACAGAACGGATTTACCGCTCAGGCCCAGGCGGGCGCGGGCGGCGTGCAGGTTGCCATCACCAGCCCGATGGGCGTTGCCTCGCAGTCGGTGACACCCAATCTGGCCGGGGCGGCGGGGAGCGTGATGCAGGTGGCGCAAATGGCGGGCAATGCGCAGCTGATTGCCAACCAGTTGTCGATCCAGCTGCAGATCCAGACGATGTCGCGCCAACAGCTGGCTCAGATCGGCGTGGCGCAGGCATTGCAGGCGGTGGCGGGTTTACGCCGCTAGACGTGGCGAGGCAGAATTCCCTATAACAGCGCAATAAAAGAACGCACAGGCAGGCAGTGAGAGTCGGCGCTTGGCAATTGGGCCTGCGCGCCGAAATGGAGGCTCTTCAGCCTCCGCCTTGCTTTCCGGGGGGAAACATGGGACACCGACGCACGGCAGTGGCGTGGGCAGTGGCATGTTGGTCGTTGCTTCCTGCAGCGGCTTGGGCGCAGTCGGCACAGTCCGACGACAGCTCCTTCGACGCGCGGCTGGCGCGCCTGCAGCGCATCATTGAACGGCAGCAAAAGATCATTGACGCGTTGGAAGAGCGTGTCGGCGATCTAGAGCTTGTGCGTGTACGTGGGCGAGGTGTCGGCGGTGGCAACACACAGGCACCGGCGGCGGCTTCAACGACAGCAACACAATCGCCTTCGGGTGCACTGGTTGCCCAATCTGGCAGCACGGCGCCCGCATCGGAAAGCACAACCGCCGCCCGCCCCGATCCCAATGACAAGCCGCGCATCCAGAGCAAGGACCTCGTCTTCCAATCTGAGCATGCTCCGCTATTCGAGCGACGTTTCACGCTCGATACCGGCATCAGCTACAGCTACTACGATCGCCGCAATCTCGCGCTTTCGGGCTTTCTGGCGTTGGATGCGATCTTCCTCGGGCAGATCAACCTGGTCCAGACCAAGGCCAATGTCACCACCTTCGATATCACCGGCCGCTACGGCTTTAGCGATCGGCTGAGTGCGGATTTCACGGTGCCGGCGGTGTACCGTTCCAGCACGTTCTTCAGCGGTGGGGCGGGCGGGGCGTCGAGCACGGTCAGCGAGGCAGACAAGTCCTCCGCCGGCCTGGGCGATGTAAGCGCGGGCATCTACTACCAGCTCGTCAAGGAGTCGGCCGACTGGCCGGACATTGTTGGCAGCTTCCGTGTACGCGCGCCGACCGGGCGCTCGCCATTTGGCATCAAGCTGATCCAGGCCGACAGCAATAACAACAACCTGATCATCGACCAGCAACTGCCCACGGGCAACGGTGTGTGGAGCGGCACGCTGGGCATGTCGTTTCTGAAGACGTACGACCCGGTGGTGCTGTTTGCCAATGCCAGCTACACGTACTTTGTGCCGCGCTCGTTTGCCGACCTCTCGTCCACGGCGGGCGTGGTGCAGCCGGGCAAAGTCAAGCTGGGCGATACCATCACGTTGGGCGGGGGGCTGGCGCTGGCACTGAACGACCGCACAGCGCTGACGATGGCGTATAGCACCGCGTTCTCGGGCAACACCCACATCACGCCGGACGGCGGTGCGGAGCAATCGGTCGTAGGCAGCAAGACCAACGTGGGCACGATGACGTTCGGCATCAGCCATGTGCTGACCAAGAATCTGTCGATCAGCGCCACATTGGCGATGGGTCTGACACCGGATGCCCCGAACTATGTCTTCACGCTGCGCTTCCCATACACGTGGTAGCGGCATGCGTTGGTGTCCCGGCGTATGCCACGGTGCCACCCCGCACTCGGCCAGGGGTGTTGTTGGCCTGTTTGATGTGATCGGTATCGATCATCGGTCGGCACGGCGTGTGGAGCGTCTTGGCGCGCGGCATGTCGGGTGTTTTAAGCGCGTGCGCGCTTGATGGCGCCCTGTATGCTGCCATGGCGTCTCTTTCGATGTTTCGAGGCGCATTCGTTGCCGACAATCTGGGAGACCTCCGCGTGTTCTATTTCCTCAACAAGGTGCTGCTGCTGGTTGTGTATGGCATTGCGCTGGGCAGCTATCTGACGGCGCTGCCGCTGTCGCCGGACGTCATCTATTGGGTGCGCATCATCGCTGTGGTGCTGCTGGCTGCGCATCTGCTCGAAGTGGCGTTCTGCTTCCGCAAGGTCGCGCTGCACAAGGGGCCCCTGCTCGACAGTGTGTTGCTGACCATGTTGTTTGGCTTCCTGCACTGGAAGCCGATGGCGGATGCCGCCCGAAACGCGCGCTGATCGCCTCTCGCACGCCTAGCCGCAACCGCCATCGCGGGCTACTCTGTTCGAGTCATCCCCCACACACGCTCGCCTTGTTGCGATGCGGCATACATCATGGACAGAGCGGAGCGAACAGCGTTTGTCTTTGCCGGCGGTGGCAGCCTGGGTGCCATCGAGGCCGGCATGCTGCGCGAGCTGGTGGCCTCGGGTGTTGTTCCGGACATGGTGATCGGCGCATCGGCCGGCGCCATCAATGCCGCTTTCTTCGCGTGCAACCCGCATGCTGCCGGCACAGCACAGTTGGAGGCGCTCTGGCGCGGCGTGCGCCGTGCAGATGTGATGCCATGGTCGTGGCGTGCCATGTTCGGCATGCTGGGTGGCAGGCGTGCGCATCTGGTGGATGCGTCCGGCCTGGCGCGGCTGCTGACGCGGCATTTTTCGCAGGCCATGCTGGAGGCGGCGGCGTTGCCGCTGCACGTGGTGGCCACCGACATGCAGACGGGCGCCGAGGTGGTGCTGTCTTCCGGCCAGATCGTGCAGGCCGTGCTGGCCAGTGCGGCCATTCCTGGGGTGTTTCCGCCTGTGCGCGTGGGCGATCGCTTGCTGATCGACGGTGGTGTTGCCAACAACACGCCAATCTCCGCCGCCATCCGCCTGGGTGCCACGCGTGTGGTTGTGCTGCCGGCCGGCTTTGCCTGCGCAGACCGGCGTGCCCCGCGCAGCGCCATCGAGCACGCGCTCAATGCGTTGTCACTGCTGGTGGCGCGCCAACTGGTGCAGGACCTGGAGCGCTGGGCGGGGCAGGTGCCGATTGCTGTGGTACCGCCGCTGTGCCCGCTCGATGTATCGCCCTATGACTATGCCCGCTGCGGCGAGTTGATCGACCGTGCTGCCGCCGCCACCGCCGCGTGGCTGGCCGCGGATGGCCTGGCTGGAACCG
Organism: Ralstonia insidiosa; assembly: GCF_008801405.1. Classification (NCBI taxonomy): domain Bacteria; kingdom Pseudomonadati; phylum Pseudomonadota; class Betaproteobacteria; order Burkholderiales; family Burkholderiaceae; genus Ralstonia; species Ralstonia insidiosa. Next base: position 686,490 of record NZ_VZPV01000001.1, read on the forward strand.
GCATTCCCAGCGCCCTGCGCGAGCACCATCACAACGAAGACCACCCAAGCTGCAGCGTCGACCCGCACGCCATGCCGACCGCCTGACACCGTGTCGGCCAGGTGGCAGATGCCGTATGCTCATGCCGTCACAAATACACCGGTGGGGGGTCTCATGGGCGTGGTGATCGATCATCCGGTCGAGGTGTTCCTCATGGCGCTGATCGTGTTGGCGGGGGCAGCGCGTATCGGCTCGGCCCTATCGAAGCGCCGTGCGCTCGATGGCAGCACGCACGAAGACTTTGACGTGATCCAGGCGGCCACGCTCACGCTGCTCGGCCTGATGATCGGCTTCACGTTTTCGATGGCCATCAGCCGATACGACACGCGCAAGAACTACGAAGAGGAAGAGGCCAACGCCATCGGCACCGAATATGCGCGTGCCAGCCTGCTGCCCGCAGCCGATGCCGCCAACCTGCGCGGCTTGCTGGTGAAGTATGTGGAGGTGCGCATCCAGCTCTACAGCAGCCACGACGCCAGGCAACTGCCCGCACTCGAGGCCGAAACCTCGCGCCAGCAAGATGCCTTGTGGGCGGCAGTGCTTGGGCCCGCCGCCGCGCAACCCACGCCCATCGTTGCGCTGGCCGTGAGCGGCATGAACGACGTGCTCAATGCACAGGGCTATACCCAGGCCGCATGGCGCAACCGGATTCCGGTGGCGGCCTGGGTGCTGCTGTTCATGGTGGGCGCATGTGGCACGTTCATGGTCGGCTATGGCACGCGTAGTGCGCGCATGCGCGGGGTGCTGCAGTTGCTGCTGCCCCTGGTGCTGGCGCTGTCGTTCATGCTGATTGCCGACATCGACAGCCCGCGCGGTGGGTTTGTCCATGTGGATCCGGTCAACCTCAAGACGCTGGCGGCGTCCATGCAGCATTGACGGGCAGGGCGGGATTTTCCGCTTGGCGTTGAAACTGAATCTGCGTCGCGCGGCTGTTTCTGCGCACGTTGCGCGCCCATGATGCGGCCATCCAGTTCCACCTGAAGCCCATCATGAAAGCCGTTGCCTACTACGAAAGCCTGCCCATCGACGCGCCCAATGCGCTCGTCGACCTGACCTTGCCCGACCCCACGCCCGGCCCGCACGACCTGCTGGTGGAGGTGCGTGCCATCTCCGTCAATCCGGTCGACGTGAAAGTGCGAACCGGCATGCCTCCAGCGGACAACCAGCCGCGCGTGCTGGGCTGGGATGCGGCAGGTGTGGTGCGTGCCGTGGGCGCCGACGTGTCGCTCTTCAGGCCCGGCGATGCAGTCTGGTATGCCGGTGCCCTGCAACGCGCCGGCACCAACAGCGAGCTGCATGTGGTGGACGAGCGCATCGTCGGCAAGATGCCGGCCACGCTCGGGTTTGCACAGGCGGCCGCGTTGCCGCTGACCGCCATCACCGCGTGGGAACTCCTGTTCGACCGGCTGCAGGTGCCGCACGCAGACACGCCCAGTGGCAAGACGTTGCTGATCGTGGGGGCGGCGGGTGGCGTCGGGTCGATCCTCGTGCAGTTGGCGCGCCAGCTGACTGGTTTGACCGTGATCGGCACCGCTTCGCGCCCGGAGACGGCCGCCTGGGTGCGCGAGCTTGGCGCACACCACGTGATCAACCACACGCAGCCGCTGGCGGCCGAGTTGCGCCGCATTGGCGTGCCTGAGGTTGACTACGTGGCCAGCTTGAACCAGACCGAACACCACTTCGAGCAGATCGTCGAGGCGCTCAAGCCGCAGGGCCGTCTTGCGTTGATCGATGACCCGACGCAGCTCGACGTACGCAAGCTCAAGGCGAAGAGCGTGTCGCTGCACTGGGAGTTCATGTACACGCGCTCGATGTTCCACACGGATGACCAGATCGAGCAGCACCACCTGCTCAACCGCGTGGCCGCCATGATTGACGACGGCACGCTGCGCTCGACCATGAGCGAGCATTTTGGCGCCATCAACGCAGCCAATCTCAAGCGCGCGCACGCCCTGATCGAAAGCAATCAGGCGCGCGGCAAGATCGTGCTGGAAGGGTTCTGACGCAGAATCAGGCGTCGGCTAGGTAGCCGCCGATGCGTTCCTGCAGGAAATCACGCAGGCGCATCAACGTAGGCGACAGTGCAAGGCGATGCGTGCAGATCAGGTGCAACGGCGCCACCTCGCCTTGCCAGTGGGTCATCACTGGCTGCAGGCGGCCGGCGCGCAGGTCGGCCAGCACGTCCAGGCGCGACTTGTACGCGATGCCGTGACCGGCCACGGCCCAGCGGCGCACGAGTTCACCGTCGTCGGCCACGCGATTGCCGGTCACGCGCACCACCTGCGTGTTGTTCGCCTGGTGGAACGTCCATTGGTCGTGCGTGGTGTCGGACAGCGCCAGCCGCAGGCAGTTGTGCTGAAGCAAATCATCGGGCGTCTGGGGCACGCCGTGCCTGGCGAAGTAAGCCGGCGCGGCGCACAGCACACGACGGTTGTCGGGCGCCAGCGGCAGCGCCACCAATGAAGAGTCCTCAGGCTCGCCATAGCGCACTGCGGCATCCACGCGCTGGCGGAACATGTCGACCAGCCGATCGCCAATGCGCACCTGCAGCGCCACCGCCGGGTGCTCGGTGAGGAAATCATCGAGCCAACCGGCGAGCACGTTGCGCCCCAGGTCGGATGGGATCGACAGCGATACATCACCACCGATGGCCTGCCTGCTGAGCGCGAGCGAATCCTGCCCGGCCTGCAGATCGGCCAGCGCGCGACGGGCGTGCGACGGGCGTGCGCCAGGTAGCGCTCGCCTTCCTGCGTGAGCGCAAGGCTGCGCGTGGAACGCGCCAGCAGCCGCGCACCGAGCTCGGCCTCCAACCGCTTGACTGCCGCGCTGGCGGCTGCCGGTGCAATGTTCAGCACGCGCGCCGCCGCCGACAGGCTGCCGTTGTCTACGGCCAGCACGAAGATGGTGAGGTCTTCCAGGCGGATCATCGCGGCGGGTTTCGATGGGAATGGCGGAGGATGGGCGGCATCTTACCGAGCACCTAGCTCGCGCGCACGGTTGCCCAATCCAGCCCGAACCGGGCGAGATATTTGCGCAGCCGGTCTGCGTCGTTCGCCTTGGCCTTCTCGGTGCGCGACACGTCGAACAGCCGGCGCCCGGCATCCGACAGCGATGCGGATTTGCGGCACGTGGCAATCACGTTTTCCAACTGCATGCGGTCGAACAGGTCGATGGATGCGACCTCGTCGCCGAGCAAATCTGCGAGCGCCCCGTCCTCGCCTGCCGAATCCGCTTTGGCCCACGTGCGCTGCAAACGCGCGATTTCGTCAGCGACATCGGCCTCGGTAATGCGTCCGCCTTCGGCCAGCGTCGCCAGCCGCGTGACGGAAGCCGACAGCTCACGGAAGTTGCCCGTCCAGCGTGCCTGCGGCGAGGTGACGAACTTCAGATAGATGCGCCGCGCCTCTGTGTGAAAGCGCACTTGCTCGCCGTGTTCGCGGGCAAAGCGCGCCAGCTCGAAGTCGAGATTCGGCTCCAGGTCTTCCGGGCGATCGGCCAGGCCGGGCAGGTCGAACGTCCACAGGTTGATCCGCGCGTATAAGTCTTCGCGGAAACGGCCTTCCGCCACCCACTGCCGCAGGTCGCGCACCGTGCCGGCGATGAGCTGGAAATCGCTTTCCACCTCGCGGTCGCTGCCGAAGGGGAGGAAGCGCTTCTCTTCGATGGCCTTGAGCAGCATGGCCTGTTCATCCAGGCCCAGTTCGCCGATTTCATCCAAAAACAGCAGGCCGCCATCCGCGCTGCGCAGCAGGCCCGCGCGCTCGGTCTGTGCGCCGGTGAAGGCGCCCTTCACGTGGCCGAAGAGCGCGGACATCGCGCTGTCACCGCGCAGCGTGGCGCAGTTCACCTCGACAAAGCGGCCGGCGAGTTGGTGGCGCGCCTTCTTCATCTCATACACACGCCGTGCGAGGAACGACTTGCCGGCACCCGTCGGCCCGAACAGCAGCATCGGCGCCTTGGAGCGCGACGCTACCCGCTCGATCTGCTCGATCATCCGGTTGAACGCCGGGTTGCGCGTGGCGATGCCCGACTTCAGCAGCGAGACCGTGTCTTCCCGCTCACGTGCAAAGCGCGTGGCGATCTTGTCGTAGCGTGAGAGATCCAGGTCGATGACGCTGTAGCTGCCGGTGATGTTGCCGAGTTCCTTCTTGCGCGGTGGCGCAGTCTGGATCAGTTGCGCCGGCAGGTAGCGCGCCTCAGCCAGCAGGAACCAGCAAATCTGCGCGACGTGCGTGCCCGTGGTGATGTGGATGAGGTAGTCCTCCGCGTCGGTGTCGAAAGCGTAGCCGCGCGTGAAGTCGTGCAGCGTGCTGTAGACCTCTTCGAAGTCCCACGGGTCGCGCAGCGAGACCTCGACACTGCGCACCTCGGTTTCGGGCGATACGGCGGCGATGTCATCGCGCAGGCGCTCGAACAGGCTGCGGCTGCGCGCGTCGTGCAGCAACTCCAGCCTGTGGATAACGAGATCGTCCTGCTGGCACAGGCCGACGGTGGGCCGCCAGCGCTCCCAACGCTGGGCGCCCTTGCCCACGTAGTCGAGCGTGGTACCCACGAAGCCGATGGCGACATTGTTGCGCATGCTGGAGTTCTATCCAAAAAGATAAATCAATATATCAATGGATCGTATTTTCAGGAAGTTTGGCGTGCCCACATCTGCGTTGCTTCGTCATAAATCCAATGAAATCAAAGAGATAGGTTGATTTTCGGCAAGCTGGAGGTGACCTGGCACACCCATTGCACTAGAGAAGGCATCAACAACACAACGCGAGATGCCAAATGGCTAACCAGCAACTGTTCCAGACCTTGCTCGCGAAGACGGTCCAAGCCAATGCGACCGACGCGATCAACCAGGCCGGCGCCCCGGCATATGCGCTGTCGCCCCAGCACCAGCTGGCGCAACTGGCGATGACGGGCTGCCTGAACCACACCTTTTACGCTTCGGCCGAGACGCAACTGGCCGACGTCCTGCAACTGGCGCTGCAAGTGGACGACGCCTTTATCGCCAAGACCGCGGTGTACAGCCGCGAGCGCGGCCTGATGAAGGACATGCCGGCCCTGCTGACCGCTGTGCTGGCGGCCAAGGGCAGTGCGCTGCTGCCGGCGGTGTTCGGCCGCACGATCGACACCGGCAAGATGCTGCGCAACTTCGTGCAGATCGTGCGCAGCGGCGCCACCGGTCGCAAGTCGCTCGGCAGCCGCCCGAAGAAGCTCGTGCAGACGTGGCTGAACACCGCCACGGAAGTGCAGCTGCTGCAGGCCACCGTGGGCAATGCGCCGTCATTGGCGGATGTCGTGAAGATGGTGCACCCGAAGCCGGCGGAAGCCTGGCGTGCCGCGTTCTTTGCATGGCTGATCGGCAAGCCGCACGACGCTACACAACTGCCGCCGCTGACGCGTGAGCTGTGTGCCTTCCGCGCCGGTGAGTCGAAGGTGCTGCCGGACGTGCCGTTCCAACTGCTGACCAACGCGCCGCTGAATGCCGCGCAATGGGCGGTGTTGTCGGAGCGCATGGGTTGGCACGCGCTGCGTATGAGCCTGAACACGCTGGGCCGCCAAGGTGCGTTCAGCCTGCCGGGCGTGACGAAGCGTGTGGCGGCGCGTTTGGCCGATGCGGCGCAGGTGCGCAAGGCGCGCGTGTATCCGTACCAATTGCTGGCGGCTTACCGTTCAGCGGTGGATCCGGTGCCGCTGGCGGTGCGTGAAGCGCTGCAGGATGCGCTGGATGCGTCGCTGGCCAACGTGCCGAAGCTGGAGGGCAACGTGGTCGTGTGTCCGGACGTGTCCGGTTCGATGGGTAGCCCGGTAACGGGCTGGCGTCAGGGCGCGACTTCGGTTGTGCGCTGTATCGACGTGGCTGCGCTGGTGGCCGCCGCCATCCTGCGCTCGCATCCGAGGGCACGTGTGCTGCCGTTCGAGCAGCGTGTGGTGGACGTGCGCCTGAACGCCCGCGATTCAGTGATGACCAATGCCGACAAGCTGGCGGCCATCGGCGGTGGTGGTACCAACTGCTCGGCGCCGCTGGCCAAGCTGGTGGCAGAGCGCGCCAAGGTCGATGTGGTGATCCTGGTGTCGGACAACGAATCCTGGGTCGATGCCACGCGTCACGGCGCAACGCAAACGATGCTCCAGTGGGACTTGCTGAAGCTGCGTAACCCGCAAGCCAAGCTGGTCTGCATCGATCTGCAGCCGTATGGCACGACGCAGGCGATGGAGCGTGAGGACATCCTCAACGTCGGCGGTTTTGGCGATGCGGTGTTCGACGTGATCGCGCAGTTTGCGTCTGGCAGTTTTGGCGCTGGCCACTGGGTCGAGGCCATCGAGGCGACGGTGCTGTAGGCCGTCTTGGGATGAGCAACAACGTTTTACCGGCGCGTCACGAATGCTGAAGAGCTTGTCCTGACGCGCCAGGTGCGAATGCCTGCGGGTGTACATCGGTATCCAGTCGGTTCGAACCCGACCCGCGCGAAAGCGTGAGACCACTCGCTCCCCTAGTCGCACCACCTTTTTTTCCGGCGAATGCCGGCGGAACTACATCCTGTCACGATCGAGGTCGCGGGTTCGAATCCCGTCGGTCCCAAATCAGGGGGACCGTAGCTCAGTGGATAGAGCGCGTGTTTCGCCAACTTTAGTCGCCGACCCCAATGCAACGCCCGGTGTCACTGCCAATGCGACATCGGGCCCCATAATGAAAAGAACGGAAGCAACGAAAGATCATGAGCAAGTACAACACTCTCCACGTTGAAAACGGCGCCGACATCAAGCTCTGGACCAACGGCGTGCCAGTGGAAGACGACGCCCGCAAGCAACTGATGAACACGGCCAAGATGCCGTTCATCTTCAAGCACCTGGCGGTGATGCCGGACGTGCACCTGGGTAAGGGTTCGACCATCGGCAGCGTGATTCCGACCGAGGGTGCGATCATTCCGGCCGCCGTGGGTGTGGATATCGGCTGTGGAATGATGGCCGCGCGTACGACGTTGACGGCCGCAGACCTGCCGGACAACCTGCACGGCCTGCGTAGCGCCATCGAGGCAGCAGTGCCGCACGGCCGTACGCAAGGTCCGCGCGACAAGGGCGCCTGGAACACGCCGCCGGAAACCGTCGACGCGATGTGGGGCGAGTTGGTCGACGGTTTCAAGCGCATCACCGACAAGTACCCGAAGCTGAACAAGACGAACAACCACAAGCACCTGGGAACGCTGGGGACCGGTAACCACTTCATCGAGGTCTGCCTGGATGAAGAGCAGCGCGTCTGGTTCATGCTGCACTCGGGTTCGCGCGGCGTGGGGAACGCCATCGGCAACTTGTTCATTGAACTGGCACAGGCCGATATGCGACAGCACATCGCCAACCTGCCGGACCGCGACCTGGCCTACTTTGAAGAAGGCAGCCAGCACTTTGACGATTATGTTGAGGCCGTTGGCTGGGCGCAGGACTACGCGCGCCGCAACCGCGCCACGATGATGCAGAACGTGATCGCGGCCGCGCGCAAGGTCATCACCAAGCCGTTCGCGGCGGACGTGGAAGCGGTGAACTGTCACCACAACTACGTGCAGCGCGAAACCCACTTCGGCCGCGATGTGCTGGTGACGCGTAAGGGTGCGGTGTCGGCACAGAAGGGGCAGCTCGGGATCATTCCGGGTTCGATGGGGGCGAAGAGCTTCATCGTGCGCGGGCTGGGTAACGAAGAGGCCTTCTGCTCGTGCAGCCACGGTGCGGGCCGTACGATGAGCCGCACGCAGGCCAAGAAGCGTTTCACGGTCGATGACCAGATTCGTGCCACGGCCCACGTGGAATGCCGTAAGGACGCTGACGTGATCGACGAGATCCCGATGGCGTACAAGGACATCGACCACGTGATGGCCGCGCAGGCGGACCTGGTGGAGATCGTGCATACGCTGCGCCAGGTGGTGTGTGTGAAGGGATAAGCTCGCGCTTCGCCCTTTGCCTGCCGCGGGCACGGTGGATTTTCGTCGTGCCCGACTGCGTTTTGTGCAACAAGAACAACAAGTGAACACCATGACGTTTCTGTATTCCCACCCCGTCTCCGACGCCATCCGCGAGCGTGTGCTGGCGGAACTCAGCAGCATCGAGCAGCAGCACGACGTTCGTGTCTTGTTCGCCTGCGAATCCGGCAGCCGCGGCTGGGGCTTTGCCTCGCCCGACAGCGACTATGACGTGCGCTTCGTCTACGTGCATCAGCCCGAGTGGTACCTGCGCGTCGAGCCGCAGCGCGATGTGATCGAACTGCCGATCAGCGATGAGCTGGACATCTCTGGCTGGGAGCTGCGCAAGGCGCTGCAGCTGATGCACCGCTCCAACCCGACGTTGCTGGAGTGGCTCGCGTCGCCCGTGGTGTATCGCCAGGACGCGGCGCTGGCCGAGCGTATGCGCACGCTCGCGCCGACGTTCTTCTCCGAGCGCAAGGGGCGCTGGCATTACGTGTCAATGGCGGCGAAGAACTTTCGCGGCTATCTGCAGGGCGAGACCGTGCGCATGAAGAAGTATCTGTACGTGCTGCGTCCGCTGCTGGCCGCACAGTGGATCGACGAAGGGCGTGGCATCCCGCCGATGCGCTTTGCCGATCTGGCTGACGTGATGGTGAAAGACATCGCATTGCGTGACGAGATCAACCAGTTGCTGGCGATCAAGATGGAATCCGGCGAGGCCGAATACGGCGCACGCTTTCCGCGCATTCACGCCTTTATCGAACAGGCACTGGCGCAGGAAGACGTGCCGGCCGATTTCCGCCAGGCCACGGGCAACCCGACAGCGCTGGACGCGTTCCTCTACGACACCGTGTTGACGCGCACCCCCTGTACAACCTGACGCGCACCCAATCTGGCGGGTGCGCAAACGAACAAGAAGAACAAACCATGAACACCCAACTGCAGTTTCAATCGCAACCCGCCACCTGCATCGAACTCGATGGCGCGCAGGGCGAGGGCGGCGGACAAATCCTACGTACGGCACTCACCCTGTCGATGCTGACTGGCACGCCGTTCCAGATCGACAACATTCGCGCCAAGCGTTCCAAGCCTGGTCTGCTGCGCCAGCATTTGACCGCTGTGCAGGCGGCCAAGGAGATCAGCGGCGCCACCGTGGAAGGCGCAGAAGCAGGCTCGCAGACGCTGCGCTTCACGCCCGGCGCCATCCGTGGTGGCGACTACCGTTTCGCCATCGGCACGGCCGGCAGCTGCACGCTGGTGCTGCAGACCATCCTGCCCGCGCTGTGGTTTGCCGATGCGCCGAGCACCGTGTCGGTCAGTGGTGGCACGCACAACCGCGCCGCGCCGCCGGTTGATTTCCTCATCCGCGCGTGGCTGCCGCTGGTCGCCCGCATGGGCGTGACGCAGACGCTCGCGCTCAAGCGCCACGGCTTCTACCCAGCCGGTGGCGGCGAGGTACAGGCGACGATTACGCCGTGCGCAGGCCCGCTGCGTGCGCTGCATCTGACCGAGCGCGGCGCGCAACAGGCGCTGCGTGCCGAAGGCATCGTTGCAGGTGTGCGCGGCGGCGTAGCGCGGCGCGAGCTGGACATGCTGGGTCGCCTCGTGCCCGGCGTTGATGGCACCGTGCGTGATCTCGGCAATGCAGAAGGTCCCGGTAATGCGCTCGTGCTCGACATCGTGCACGAGCATGTCACCGAGGTGTTGACGGGCTTTGGCGAGCGCGGTGTGACGGCCGAGACCATCGGCAAGGACGTCGCCCATGCAGCACTGCGCTACTTGCAAAGCGCAGCGGCGGTGGACGAATACCTTGCCGATCAGCTCGTGTTGCCGATGGCGCTGGCCGGTGCCGGCAGCCTCACCGCGGTGGCGACTTCGTCGCATCTGCTGACCAACCTCAGCGTGATTGAGAAGTTCTTGCCGGTAGCGTTTGATGTGGAGACCGTCGGGCCGGGTGCGCCTGTTCTGGTGCGCGTGCTGTAGCGCGCGCCGCCAATGGCCCGTTCGCCAATAAGGTAACGCCCGCACGGGCCATCGACCTGCGGGCGTTCTTGTTTGCACCTAGCGATGCGCCAGGATGTTGACCACATTCCCGAACGGATCGCGCACATGGAAGCGCCGCACGCCCCACGGCTCATCCACGAGCGGGTAGACGATCTCTAGGCCCAGCGACAGGGCGCGGGCATGCACGGCATCGGCGTCATCCACCTCAATGGACAGCGCCGGCACCGGGGTGCCCGAGCCGCCCTCGGTGGCGATGCTGACCTGCGGCGCCATCGTGGCATGGGTGTCGGCAAAGGTGACGATCCAGCCGTGGTCCATCACGGCTTCCAGGCCGAGCAGGTCGGCATAGAACGCGCGGGCGCGCGCCGGGTCGGGGGCATGCAGGTTGGGGACGATGCGTCGGACGGCCATGCTGCGCTCCTGTCTGGGGTGGACGGAAATGGACTGCGGCATTGTAGTCAGCCTTGTGATGGCTTGTTCGCATGCAGGGCCGGCGCACATCACGTAAAGTGGCGGGCACTCGAACCATATAGAGACACGCACGCCATGGATTTCCTGCAATCGCTGCTGGCCCCGCGCCTGCAAAACGTTGAAACCTCTGCCATTCGCGAACTCTTCAAGGTGCTCGGCAAGCCGGGCCTGATCTCGTTTGCCGGCGGCTTTCCGGATTCGGCCCTGTTTGACGTGGAAGGCCTGAAGGCCGCTGCCGACAGCGCACTCACCGCTGATGCCGCCCGCGCACTGCAGTACGGCGCCACCGAGGGCTTCGAACCCCTGCGCGAGGCCATCGTCACGTTGATGAAGGCGCGCGGCGTCAACATCGTCAACACCGACATCCTGGTCACCACCGGCTCGCAGCAAGGTCTGGACCTCCTGGGCAAGGTGCTGATCGGCGAGGGCGACACGGTGCTGGTGGAAGCGCCGACCTTCCTGGCCGCCATCCAGGCGTTCAAGCTGTACGGCGCCAAGGTGGCCGGCGTGCCGACCGACGCCGATGGCCTGGATGTGGATGCGCTGGAAAAGACGCTGGCCACCAGCAAGCCGAAGTTCCTCTACGTGATCCCCAACTTCGGCAACCCCAACGGCGCGCTGATGAGCCTGGAGCGCCGTCAGCGCCTGCTGCAACTGGCCGTGCGTCACAACCTGCTGATCGTCGAAGACGACCCGTACGGCGAGCTGTACTTCGATGCACCGCCGCCACCGTCGCTGTATGCGCTGTCCCAGCAGACTGAAGGGGCGCAGGGCCGCGTGGTCTACCTGGGTAGTCTGTCGAAGGTGATGGCGCCGGGGCTGCGCGTGGGCTGGATGATTGCCCCGCCGCTGCTGCTGGGCAACGCCGTCATGGTCAAGCAGTTTGCCGATGCGCACACCTCCACGTTTGCACAGGCCACGGCGGCCGCCTACCTGCGCAGCAACCGCCTGGACGCTGTGCTGCCGCGCACGCGCGCTGCCTACGCCGAGCGTGCACACGCCATGGCCAATGGCCTGCGCGCGCTGCTGCCCGAGAGCGAACTGACTTTCAACCGCCCGCGCGGCGGCATGTTCCTGTGGGGCCGCCTGCCGGGCCGCAACGCCGCGGATGTGGCCAAGATCGCCATCGAGCGCGGTGTGGCCTTCGTGCCGGGGGCGGCGTTCTACGCGGTCGATCCGGACCGCTCGACGCTGCGCCTGTCGTACGCCACCTCGTCGCTCGCGCAGGTGGAAGAGGGCATTGCCAAGCTGGCAGGTGCTATCCGCGAACTGCCCGTCGCCTGATCGTCTGATGATCTGACCGGCGGCAGGTGAGGGCGCGGGCAACGATGCCAGTGCACCTCACCGATTTGGCCTGTTCCCGCCAGGCCCACCCATCCATGAAGAAGCCACCGCGCAGACGCTGCACGCGATGGTGGCCGAGGGCGCGATGCCGCCGCGGGCGCCGCCCGGTGGCCATCAATGGGCAGCGGACGTGGCGGTCTGCTCCTCAGTCTGCGCCGGCTCATGACGGCCACCCCGCCGCCACACCACCACCGCCACCACGTGACACCCGGCCGCCGCCCAACCGAGCATGCCTGGGCCTCCGTGGGCCAATGCCAGCGCCCCCACGCTCGACCCCAGCGCAATCCCCACATACACCGCCGAGGCATGCAGCGACAGCGTGATCGGCGACACGTCGGGCGCTAGGCGGATCAGCCGCGTTGCCTGCGCCGGCCCGAAGCCCCAGCCCGCCATGCCCCACAGCACAACTGCACCGATGGCGACAGCGCCTGCAACCGTGCCATGCAGCACCTGAGCCGATAGCGACAACACCGAGAACGCCAGCACGATGCCCACGCTGCTTACGGCCAGCACGCGCGCCACGCCCGCCCGGTCCGTCATGTGCCCGCCCAGGCCCGTGCCCAGCGCAGCAAAACTGCCCACCAGAAACAACACGATGCCCACGTGCTGCGGCGCAAAGCCCAACCCCTGCACAAAGAACGGCGCGACATACGTATAGAACGTGAAGCCGCCCGCCGCCCACAGTGCCGACACGGCCAGTGCGCCCAGCATGCCGGGCCTACGCGCCACGCTCAGGCGCTGCGCCAGCGTGGTCACGCTGTGCGGCAGGGCGCGCGGCAAGCCGAAGGCGAGGCCCGCGGTTGCCAGCGCAGACAGCACGCCGCACGCCACGAAGGTCGAGCGCCAGTCGCCTTGCGCGGCAATCCACGCGCCCAGCGGCACCCCCAGCGCCACCGCCACCGTGCCGCCACCCGTGATGATGGCGAGCGCCGTGCCGCTGCGCGCTGCCGATACCAGCGAGGTCGCCACCGCATTGGCGGTTGGCAGGAACACGCCTGCGGCCAGCGCCAGCAGCACACGCGCCGCCATCAACTGCCCGAAGCCGTGCGCACTGGCGGCCAGCAGGTTGCCTGCCGCAAAGATGGCCAGCGCGCCGATCAGCACGCGGCGCCGGTCAACGTTGCCCAGCAGCGTCGCCATCACGGGCGAGCCCACGGCGTACGTCACGGCAAACACGGTGACGAGTTGCCCCGCCGCCGGCACGCTCACCCCCAGTTCAGCGGCGAGCGTCGGCAGCAGGCCGGCGATCATGAATCCTTCGGTGCCGATGGCGAACGCGCCCAGGCACAACCACCACAGCGATGCCGGCATGGTCGGCTCCTGTCAGAAGAGGAAAGCAGAGAGGGGGGCGGAGCGTGTGGCTCCGCAGGGATCAGCGCGCGGTGGAGTCGGCGGTCTGGCCGAACAACACGCTGCGCTCGTCGTCGGAGATGTCTTCGCGGCGGCGCGAGTACGCGCGCTCGACACCGGCATAGGCGCGCTCGGTGGCCGGGCGTGCGCCAACGGCCTCGAACCAGCGTTGCAGGTGCAGGAAGTCGTTCAGGTCTTGCCCGTGCCCGGCGTGCGGCACGATCCACGGGTAGGCCGCGATGTCGGCGATGGTGTAGTCGTTGCCGGCAATGTACGGGCGATCGGCCAGGCGGCGGTCGAGCACGCCGTACAGGCGGTTGGTTTCTTTGGTGTAGCGGTCGATGGCGTAGGGCACGCGCTCGGGGGCATACACGTTGAAGTGGCCGATCTGCCCGGCCATCGGGCCCAGGCCGCCCACCTGCCAGAACAGCCACTTGAGCACTTCCATGCGGCCGTGCAGGTCGGTGGGCATCAGCTGGCCGGTCTTTTCAGCCAGGTAGAGCAGCATCGCGCCCGATTCGAACAGCACCACGGGCTCGGTGCCCTCGGCCGGGTCGTGATCGACCATGGCCGGGATCTTGTTGTTGGGCGAGATGGCGAGGAACTCGGGCTTGAACTGGTCACCCCGGCTGATATCCACCGGGATGACGCGGTGCGGCAAACCGGTTTCGGCAAAGAACAGCGCCATCTTCAGGCCGTTGGGGGTGGCGCAGTAGTAGAGGTCGATCATGGCGGGGCCCTCGTGTTTCTGTCGTGTTGGTTGACAGAGTAGGTGCGCGAGTGGCCTTTTGTAATGACCAGAAATCGGAATTTCTGGGTGGCCACTTGGTTCAGTGGCCGTGCACCTGTGCGGGCTCGGGCGTCTCGCACGATCGCGCGTACCACTCCCATGCAGCGGTGGCGCACAGCACCCCGGTCGCGAGCGTGGACACCGTCAGCGCAGACAAACCATCCGCCACTAGCCAGGCCGCTCCAAGCGCGACCAGCCCGACCACATGCGCCGGACGCACCCGCCCAAAGATCGCCCACTTGAACAGCAGGTTGCCCAGCAGATACAGCCCCGCGCTGCCCAGCACCGCCAGCGCCGCGCCCGCATGCGGATGGCCCACCGGATGCGCGAGCACAAACTCATCGGCCACGGCGCCAATGATGATGCCCGCCACCAGCACCACGTGGATGTAGGTGTACGCCAGCCGCGCCAGGCGCCCCGGGTCTGCCGAGTGCGACATGGTGTGTGCGCCGCGCTCGGCAATCGTGTCGAAGTACAGCCACCACATCGCCAGGCTGCCGATGAATGACACCGCCATCGCCGCGATGTTGGCGGCGTTCCAGTCGAGCCCGGCAAACGTCGAGCCCGTGACCGTGACGGACTCGCCCAGCGCGATGAGGACGAACAGCGAGCAGCGCTCGGCCATGTGGCCGCCCTCCACGTTCCAGTCGTCGGTGGTCGAGCGGCCCAGGCCTGGGGTGTAGAAGCCCATGGATGGGCCAATCCATTCGATGGACAGCGCGAGGATCCAGCACACCCAGCGCACGGGCACGTCCGACAGCCCGCCGATCAGCCACAGCACCGCCGACGCGCCGAGCCACACGCCAATGCGCTGGAAGTTGCGACGCATGCTCAGCGACTCATGCCGCACGGCCCACAGGAAGAACAGCGTGCGCCCGAACTGCATGAACACATAGGCCAGCGCAAACGCCAGTCCGCGCGAGCCGAACGCCTGCGGCAGCGATGCGGAGAGCAGCAGCCCCGCCGTCATCAGCACCAGCATCAGGATGCGGATGGCAAGCTTCTCGGGGTCGAGCCAGTTGGTGACCCACGAGGTGAAGATCCACACCCACCACACCGCCAGCATCAGCAGCAGCGCCTGCGCGCCGCCTTCGAGCGTGAAGTTGCCGATCAGCAGGTGTGAGAGCTGTGTCACCGCAAAGACGAACACCAGATCGAAGAACAGCTCGATGTTGGTGACGCGGTGGTGGCCGTGCGCGCCGGAGGGCGCGGGGCGGAGGTAGCTGCGGGGCATCGGGGGCTCAGTGATCAGGCTTGCATGCCGAGCGTGAGCGTGCCCGCGCCTACCATCACCGCGCCGCCGGTGTAGCCGAAGCGGCGCTGTGCGGCCACGCTGGTCAGGCGCTTGGCGAGCAGCTTGGCGGCCAGCGCATACATCGATGCATTGGCGGCGGCCAGGCACACGAAGGTCGGCAGCAGGATCACGCTTTGCGACAGGAAAGTCTGATCGGCCGACATGAATTGCGGCACAAAGGCGACGAAGAAAACGATGCTCTTGGGGTTGAGCGCCGTGACCGTCCAGGCGGACAGGAAGCGGCGGCCCGCGGACTTCTGCTGCACGGGGATGGTGGCTTCCGGTGCGTCATCGCGCAGGCGGCGGGCGCTGAGGATGGACTTGATGCCCAGGTAGACGAGGTACGAACCGCCGATGAGCTTGAGCACCGTGAATGCCGTGGCGGATGCGGCGAGCAGGGCGCCCGCACCGGCCAGGGACACAGCCATGGCGGTGGTGTCACCGGCGGCCACGCCGGCCACCGTGCTCCACGCCGAGCGGCCACGGTTGGCCAGCGAATCACCAATCACCAGCAGGATGGTGGGTCCGGGGATGAGCAGGATGATGATGCTGGCGCCGATGAAGGCCAGCCAGGTGTGGAGGGTCATGGTGGTGTCTCTTTGTTGTTGGGAATGAGCCACCAGTTATCCATGAAATTTTGGGGGCGTCAAACGGGGGAGATTGGTTTTTTTGCGGTTTGGGTTTTGGTCTTGGTGGTTTGCTGCTGTTTCGTCCCCTGCCGGGGCCGACTCACTTTTCTTGTCTTGCCAAGAAAAGTAAGCAAAAGAAGGCGCGCCCGAGATGGCGACCCCCTCCTTGGATTTTTGTCGCGGGGAGGGGAAGGAGCCAAACTCGCTGCGCTCAGACAAGGCTCCTTCCTTTTTCCTCCCCGCAACAAAAATCCAAGGCGCCATCTAGGGCAGGAATGTCAAAGGCCAAACCGGCGAGGAACAAGCGTGAGCGACATGGCTCGGCGGGTGCCTAACGCGAGGTGCGAGGTGAACGGCTAGCGGCAAGCAGTTGGGGGGAGGCGGAGTAGCGCACTGGCACTCGACGGTGTGCTTTACCCCTGCCCTAGATGGCGCCTTGAATTTGTGTAAGCGGGCGGAAAAAAGACGGGGAACTGTTTGAGCGAAGCGAGTTTTCCCCGTCTCCGCCCGGTTACACAAATTCAAGGGATGTGTCGCCATCTTGGGCGCGCCTTTCTTTGCTTACTTTCTTTGGCAAGACAAAGAAAGTGAGTCAGCCCCGGCAGGGGATGAAACAAGGAGCACACCACCAACACAAAAACCTAAACATGCCGTCGCGCCGCCAAAGCAACCCCACCCACCAACAACAGCGCAGCCACCACCTCCAACCCATGCGGCAAGCGCGCCTCATAAACAAATCCATACAGCAGCGCAAACACCGTCTCAAACACAATCATCTGCCCCGATAACGTCAAAGGCAGCTTCCGGCTAGCCGCATTCCACAGGCTGTTGCCAAGCACCGAAGCCCCCAACGCCACCCCAGCATTGATCAACCAGAACAGCATCCAGGCCGACGCAGGCTGAGCAGAAGCCGTGGCCATCCCCGGCATCAGGAACGCCGGCACTGCCAGCACCAACGACAGCGCCCCCGTTGCAATGCCCGTCAGCAGGGACCATTCACGACTCGTGAACTGCGGGTGCTTGCGCAAATACCGCGCATTGCACACCGCATACACCGTCCAGCACGCCAACGCCCCGGCCGCCATCAGCAGGCCGATGAGGTATGCGTTGCCGCCGGCATCCGCATGCATGGCCGGCGCATCCAGGTAAATGCACACCACCCCCGCCACCGCCATCAGCAGCGGCAGTGCCAACCGCCGCAACGGCAAGCTACCGTGTTCCGCCGCGCCCGCCAGCGTGACCGTCACCGGCAGCAGCCCGACAATCAACGACACCGGCGCCACGCCCGCACGCTGCACGCCACCCGCCACGCACAGGTAGTACAGCAGGTTGCCCGGCAACGACAGCAACAGCAGCGCCACCCAATCGCGCCGCGTTGTCTTGCGCCACAGCGTGCGCCACACGGGCAGCGCCAGCGCCAGAGAGAGCACGCCATACAGCACATACCGCGCCGCCGACAGCGCCAGGGGCGAGAACTGCGGCAGCATCTTGGGCGCCACAAAGATGATCCCCCACAGGGCGCCCGCGGCCACGCCGCAACCCAGGCCCATGAGGTGGTCGCGCCGTGCATCGTGCTGCGCAGGCGTGAGGTGTGTTGCGGTGGAGGTGTCGCCAACAGCCATGTGGAGCCTGGTCCGGAAGATCAATCGAACCGGCACTCTGCGCGTGCACGCGTGATCCGTCTTGGTGAAGACGGCCGCGCTTTGGCAAAAACGGAAATGGAAACCAGAGCGGGCGACTCAGCCGCGCCGTACAGCCGCGGGCGTGATGCCGTGCGTGGCCTTGAGGTGACGCGTGAGCGCGCTCTGGTCGTAGTAGCCGGTGCGCGCGGCAATCTCGGCGATGGGCAGCGAGGTGGTTTCGAGCAGCGACAACGCGTGGTGCAGCCGCACCGCAGCCAGGCGCGCGTGCAGCGTGGTGCCATATGTGGCACGGAACAGCGTGGCAAGGCGCCGCGTGCTCAGGCCCACATCGGCGGCGAGTTCGTCGAGGGTCAGCGGATCGGCATAGCGCTGATCGATGGTGCGCCAGGTTTGCTCCGCGCGCGCGTCGGTGCGTGCGCGCAACTGCGTCGATTGGTTGGCCGGATGCGCGGCCAGCGTCGCCAGCGCGAGGGTCGACCACGCATTTGCCAGGGTGGCATCGACTACGGGGCCAGCCGATGGTGCATAGGGTGAATGCGCGCTCTGCAACCACGCCGTCAGCGCGCGCAGCCCGGGGGTGAGCGGGAAGAACACGCGGTCAGCCAGGCCACGCAGGTCAGGCGCCTCAACGGCTTGCGCGGCGATGTCCAGCACGATGAAGGTATTTGTCCCGGCGGCTTCGAAGGCGTGCGTGGCATCGGCGGGGATGAGCGCGGCGTGGTGCACATCGACGCAGCCGTCGCGGCCGTCCACGACCATCTCCAGCACGCCGCGCGCGGGCATCACGACTTGCACAAAGTCATGTGCGTGTGGCGGAGCGGCCAGGCCGTAGGTGCGAAAGTCCAGCATGACTATCTGTTCAATTTGACAATCCGGTAGATACCATCTTCAGGGCACATTTTCCAACGGGCTGTTTTGTGCCGGTAGCGTACTCCTTTATTCGCTTCTCGACCGCTGACCAACTCAAGGGGGGGAGGCCACCTCCCGCGCTAACTGGAGGCATCGGTCAGATATGCCGCCGACCACGGACTGGCGTTGCGCGTCACGCTGAACATGCGAGACCAGGACGTACACGCGTCTTCGTCATAACCTTTGAGGAAAAGGTTCGTTCGTTGCGCCAATCGCGATGGCTACTCTGTGTCCTCATTACCTATATCAATCGGTCTTCGGGGGAGCATATGAGTTTGCGGAGGATCGCTCGCGCGTTGCTGGCTGTCACACTGACAACGCCAGCCGGTGCGTGGGCCACGAACGGCTATTTTTCCAACGGCTATGGGATTTCTTCCCAAGGCATGGCGGGCGTGGGCATCGGCTTGCCACAAGATTCGCTGGCTGCGGCGGCCAACCCTGCCGGCATCGCTTTTGTGGGCAACCGCGTCGATGGCGACATCAGCCTCTTCTTCCCCAAGCGGGGGACAGACGTCACGGGTAACGGCTTTGGTGTCAATGGTAACTACGATGGCAACAACCGCTCGGTCTTTGCGATTCCGGAGTTCGGCGTCACTTACCGGGTTCTTCCGGATATCTATGCCGGCTTGGCGCTTTATGCAAACGGCGGGCTCGATACCGGCTACGCGAACAACCCGTATAGAGCGTTCGGTGCCACTGGATCGGCTGGGGTTGACCTGGCACAGGTGTTTCTCTCGCCGACGATTGCCTACAAGCTGTTCGATCGGCACGCATTTGGCTTGGGTCTGAACTTCGCGTATCAGCGCTTCACAGCGAGCGGTCTCCAGCCGTTTGCCCGCATGTCGGTCGCACCAGACAACGTCACTGACAAGGGGGCCGACTCGACGGTAGGAGTCGGCGTGCACCTCGGTTACACCGGCCAGATCACACCTGCGCTCACCATTGGCGTGACGTGGGCGTCGAAGATTCACGGCCGCTTTGACAAATACCGAGGTCTTTTTGCGGATGGTGGATCGTTCGATATTCCCGAGAACTTTGGTGTCGGCATTTCGTATAAGGTGACGCCCGCCTGGACCGTGGCTGCCGATTTCCAGAGGATCTTGTACGGCGGTGTGAATTCAATCGCCAATCCTCTCGCCAATCTGTTCGCGGGAAATCCGCTCGGTTCTGCAAACGGCCCGGGTTTCGGTTGGCGCAATACGAACGTGATCAAGGTCGGCACCAGCTACGAATTCAACAGCCATCTGACGCTGCGCGCCGGCTACAGTCATTCGACCCAGCCTGTGGCATCCACCGAGACGTTTCTGAATATCCTGGCACCGGGTGTTGTGCAAGATCAGGCAACGATCGGTGCCACCTGGACGACCGACAGCAAGACTTCAATCAGCGTGTTCTACGGGCACGCGTTCAGAAAGACGGTCAACGGCGCGAACTCCATTCCGGCAGCTTTCGGGGGCGGCAACGCCAATGTCCGCCTGGCCGAGGATACTGCCGGCGTGTCCATTGGCAAGCAGTTCTAAAGCGCTTCGGTCAATGGGCACATCTGTAGTCAGTACTCGCCCGGAAACAGCAACGTGGTGATGCTGCGGTCGGCTTTCTTGCGACTTGCACTCGCGTTCTTGCGCATGGTCTAGGCGGGTTTGCAATGTCGGCGTACTGGGCTTTCGAACCGACGGCAGGGAGTCTGTACTGGTGTCAAATTCACCAAACGACCGGGATCGAGTGAGGGCCGTACCGGCGCCTGCCCAAAAAAAATACCCGGCCACAGGTGACTCCGGCGCCGGGCTCAGAACTTTCACGGATGAGGATCCGTGAGAAGAGGAACACGCATATCGTGCGCTGCGCGCGTGACACCGGCGTGTCAACGTCCACCGCGCAATGCTCACGCCTCGGTAATGGTCACGATGTTCGGATAGAACGCGAGCATGCCGGCCACGGCTTCAGCTGCCGGAATGGGGTGCTCGTACGTCCAGACCGCATTGGTGGCACGTTCGTCGCCGGCCACGATGGTGTAGTAAGACGCCTGCCCCTTGTACGGGCATTGGGTGTGATGCTGGGTCCGCTCCAGCAGATTCATCCGCACGTCGTCGCGCGGGATGTACAGCACGGGCGGGAGCGAGCGCTCACGCAGCGTGCGCGCGGCGCGTGTGTCGGCGATGGTGTGGCCGTTGAACGTGACCGTAACGCGACGCGGATTGGCTTCAACAACGATGGGGGATGCGAGTGCGGTATCGGGCATGCGGTGCTCCTGCGTTGAAGGATGCAGCCCCGCTGGTGCGAGGCGCTCTCTCACTCTAGTGGAAGACCGCCTTCCGTGTTGGACCGTGCCGGACGTTGCCGGCACGCCATCCGCCGGTGTTACCAGTGCGTCTCGCTCTCTGGTGTGGACGACACGCGATGGATGGCCAAGTCGGCCCCCATAAACTCGGCCTCGCGGTCCAGCCGCAGGCCCACCAGCTTGCGCAGCGCGCCGTACACCACCGTGCCGCCGATCAGCGCGATCACGATGCCGCCCGCGGTGCCCGCCACTTGCGCCCAGAACGATACGCCGCCCAGTCCGCCCAGCGCCTTCAGGCCGAAGATGCCCGCCGCGATGCCGCCCCATGCGCCGCACAGCCCGTGCAGCGGCCACACGCCCAGCACGTCGTCGATGCGCCAGACGTTCTGCACGCGCGTGAACATCCACACGAACAGCACACCGGCAATGCCGCCGACGGCCAGTGCGCCCAGCGGGTGCATCACGTCGGAGCCGGCGCACACCGCCACCAGGCCGGCGAGCGGCCCGTTGTACGAGAAGCCCGGGTCGTTCTTGCCCATCCACCACGCGGTGAGCGTGCCGCCCACCATGGCCATCAGCGAGTTGATGGCGACCAGGCCGCTCATCTTGTCCAGCGTCTGCGCGCTCATCACGTTAAAGCCGAACCAGCCTACCGCCAGCACCCAGGCGCCGGCCGCCAGAAACGGGATGTTCGACGGCGGATGCGCGGCAATGCGGCCGTCGTCTTTGTAGCGGCCGTGGCGTGCGCCCAGCAGCAGCACCGCCGGCAGCGCAATCCAGCCGCCCACCGCGTGCACCACCACCGAGCCGGCAAAGTCGTGGAACTCCGCGCCCGTCACGGCCTGCAGCCAGTGCTGGATGCCGAAGCGCTGGTTCCAGGCAATGCCCTCGAAGAACGGGTAGACAAAGCCCACCAGCACGAAGGTCGCCGCCAGTTGCGGCTCGAAGCGCGAGCGCTCGGCAATGCCGCCCGAGATGATGGCCGGAATGGCCGCCGCAAACGTCAGCAGGAAGAAGAACTTCACCAGCTCGTAGCCGTTTTGCTGCGCAAGCACGTCGGCGCCGGTGAAGAAGTTGACGCCGTAGGCCACGGAATAGCCGATGAAGAAGTACGCGATGGTCGACACGGCAAAGTCGACCAGGATCTTGACCAGCGCATTGACTTGGTTCTTCTTGCGTACCGTACCCAGCTCAAGGAATGCGAAGCCGGCATGCATGGCAAGCACCATGATCGCGCCCAGCAGGATGAAGAGCGCGTCGCCCCCTGTTTTGATGGTGTTCATTGTGGTTGTCGTACGGGTTGGGACCAGCGCCGTTCAAGTGCGGGATGCCCTCAAATGGCGCAAAAGCCGCCGACAGACGCAAAAGTTGTTCCAACTCTGTGCAAAAGCGTGATTTGGCGCACCGCAGCCGTGCGCTCGGCCAGCGGGTCCGAACGCGGTCCAAGTTGAGCCCGATTTCGGTGCGTTGTTGCCTTGATTTGGTGCGGATGGTGCGCGGCATGCGCGCAGATGGTGCGTGTGCCGTCAGGGTTTGGGCGCGGACACGGCAAAGGAGGTGGCCACAGCCGTCCAGAGCGGCTCGTAGCGCTGCCGCAGCACGCCGGCCTGTTCAGGCGAAGCGGCGGGGGATTGCATGTGCAGCATCACCAGTGCGCCATCGGTCGGGACGATATAGACGCGACCGATGAACGTGTTGCTCGTGGCGCGCGGTGCGTGCGGGCCGGGGGCATCGCCGATGTAGCTGGCCCAGATGCCGGGGCGCCCGCTGAATGACTGTGTGCCCCAGCCTGTCATCCGGCAGGGCAGTGCCACGGCCTGCCGGATGGCATCGCGCATCCACCGGGGCTCGCGGCTGTCAGGCACCGCTTCGGGCTCGCCTTCGGTGGGGCGCACGATCAGCTCGATGCGCGACAGCCCGGCGCCGCCCTGGTTGGCCCAGGCGCCAATCGCTACGCGCGCTGGATCAGGTTTGCGCGGCGGGGTGGGCGGTACGCGCTCCCAGGAAAACGGCAAGCGCAGCGTCACGTTCGCGCCATTGGCGTTCGGCCAGTCAGAGAGCGTGATGCTCTGCGTGAAGCGGCTGCTCAATTCCTCGGCGGGCCGGTCATCGTAGACCACCGCCAGCAACGTCTGCAGCGTCGGGCGGTCCTGGCTACCCTGGGCGCGCTCCGTTACGCGCTGGGCCAGGGCGTGGGCGGTCTCCGGGGTCTGCGTGGAGATCGCCACGCTGGGTTGGTGCAGGTCGAGCGCCCGCTCGATCAACAGTTGGCGCTCATCATCCGTCAGCGGAATCCCGGCGATCAGGCGGCGTGTGCGCGCCAGCGCTTGCGGGAAGGTGTTGTCGAACTGGTTGCGCGCGCGGATCAGCTCTTCGCGCTGGCTGGGGAAGCGCTGGATGGCGCGGTCCAGCGCCTGCGTTTGCACGGTCAGAAAGCCAAGCACGCTGATCAGCCCGGGGATGGCGCCAGGCGTGTAGTCCCACGCCAGCGCATGGCCGGAGCACGCCAGCATGGCGGTCAGACACCAGCGCATCGTGGCGCGGCTTGGCATTGGAATATCCCCCTGTGGCCGGACCCGTTTCCGGCCAAAGCCCGACTCTAGCGATATGTATGGATTGTGCGCAAGACGGGGCTTGCCCCAAGGAAGGAGGGGGTGTCGCCGCTTTTTTCGTGCGTCTACTGAACCCATCCGTGCCGCTGCGGATTTGCGCAAAAAGGCAGGGTGCGGCACCTTACTTGAACGAGTAGCCCACCGTCACCATGAAGCCGCTGGTCCAGAAGAACTGAACCTCTGTGCGGATCTGACCGTATTTGTAGCCCAGCGTCGGCAGGATGCCCGGCGAGAAGCCCTTGTAGTTGAGGGGCACCTTGTTCTGGTACTCGCCCTTGTAGCCGTGCAGGATGCCGCCGGTCAGCTTGCCGTAGAAGTTGGTATTGCCCAGGTTCCACAGGTAGCCGCCATACACCAGTTGCGAAGGCTGGCCGAACGAGTTCTGGAACGCCGCCGCGCCCACCAGCCAGCCGTTGTCACGGCGCCATTCAACACCCAGCAGCGGGGAGTACTTGATGTAGTGGTCGTCCCGGCTGTAGTGCATGTTGTAGATGCTGGCCTGGACGGAGATTTCGTCGCCGGGTTCGAAGATGTCGGCAAAGGCGGGCGATGCGCCGGCCAGGAGCGCCGCACCGGTGGCAATACCGCGAAGCTTGGTGATCAAAGAAGAAGAGAGTGCCATACGACGTCAACACGTCCGAGCCCAAGGCTCGCCCGGCCCTTGCTTGGGGCCCAACGTGATTTCCCGTGAAGTTTTGTGTGAGGGGAATGTTGGGCGAAGCGGCCTGAGGTTTCCGTCGGATTGGTCCGAAAGGCGGCTCGGATCAGTCCGAAAAATAAGAATCGGCTGACGGGCGCCCATCGGGTGAGTGGGATGGTTGACGTTCACGTCCACCCCGAAAATACTGTCTATTCGATCCTCCGACCGGCATGCCGCGCTCTGTGCGGCTCACAACACATCCAATGCCGGCACCCACTTCAACAAGGTGGAGACATGACTGATCTTTCCGCCGCCCGCGCGGCTGATCCCACGCCTGCGAGCGAGCCTGCACCGGTGCGCAACAAGGTGCGCTTCGTGACGGCGGCCTCGCTGTTCGATGGGCACGATGCGTCGATCAACATCATGCGGCGCATCCTGCAATCCATGGGCTGCGAGGTGATCCACCTGGGGCATAACCGATCCGTCGACGAGGTGGTCAATGCCGCGCTGCAGGAAGACGTGCAGGGCATTGCCGTGTCGAGCTACCAGGGCGGCCACGTCGAATACTTCAAATACATGATCGACGCGCTGCGTGCGCGCGGCGGCGAGCACATCCAGGTGTTCGGCGGCGGCGGCGGGGTGATCGTACCGACGGAGATCCGCGAGCTGCAGGACTACGGCGTGGCGCGCATCTACAGCCCCGAAGACGGCCAGCGCATGGGCCTGGCCGGCATGATTGCCGACATGGTGCGGCGCTGCGATATCGATCTCTTCACCTTTGCGCCGACGACGCTCGAGCCCATCGTCAATGGCGATCGCCGTGCACTCGCGCAACTGATTACGGCGTTGGAATCGCGCCGCATCGATCCGGCATTGCGTCAGGCTGTGCACGAGCGCGCCGCTGTGATGCACACGCCGGTGCTCGGCATCACGGGCACGGGCGGCGCGGGCAAATCGTCGCTCACCGATGAGCTGATCCGCCGCTTCCGGCTCGACCAGCAGGATCGGCTGCGCATCGCTGTCATCTCGATTGACCCATCGCGGCGCAAGTCGGGTGGCGCGTTGCTGGGCGATCGCATCCGCATGAACGCGATCAACCATCCGCACATCTTCGTGCGCTCGCTGGCCACACGCGAGGCGAGCAGCGAGATTTCCGACGCATTGCCCGACGCAATTGCCGCGTGCCGCGCAGCGGGCTTCGACTTGATCATCGTCGAGACCTCTGGCATTGGGCAGGGCGACGCGGCCATCGTGCCGCACGTCGATCTGTCGCTGTATGTGATGACGCCGGAGTTTGGCGCCGCCAGCCAGTTGGAGAAGATCGACATGCTCGACTTTGCTGACCTGGTGGCGATCAACAAATTCGACCGCAAGGGCGCGCAGGACGCCTGGCGCGATGTGGCCAAGCAGGTGCAGCGCAACCGCGAGCAATGGCACGCCCGGCCAGAAGACATGCCGGTGTTCGGCACGCAGGCGTCGCACTTCAACGACGACGGCGTGACGGCGCTGTATCACGCGCTGGCGGACCGGCTGCCCGAGCGTGGCATGGCATTGGCCGATCGCACGCTACCGCGCCCCGCGGGCAAATGCTCGACCAGCCACGACGCCATCGTGCCGCCCGCACGCGTGCGCTATCTGGCGGAACTGGCCGATACCGTGCGCGGCTATCACCGCCGCGTGCAGATGCAAAGCTGTCTCGCGCGCGAGCGTCAGCAGTTGCAGGCCAGCCGGCTCATGCTGGAGCGTGCGGGTGCAAGCGTGCAGACGCTCTCGGCGCTCGACAAGCAGGCCGCTGAACGCGATACCCAACTCAGCGCCACCGAACGCAAGCTGCTTGCCATGTGGCCCGACCTGCGCCGTGCGTATTCCGGCGAAGAGTACGTTGTGAAGATCCGCGACAAGGAAATCCGCACCGCGCTCACGCACACCACGCTCTCGGGCACCGTCATCCGCAAGGTGGTGTTGCCGCCGTACGAAGACGACGGCGAAGTGCTGCGCTGGCTGATGCGCGAGAACGTGCCCGGCAGCTTTCCGTTCACCGCCGGCGTGTTCGCGTTCAAACGCGAGAACGAAGACCCTACGCGCATGTTCGCGGGCGAAGGCGATGCCTTCCGCACCAACCGCCGCTTCAAGCTCGTCAGCGAAGGCATGGACGCCAAGCGTTTGTCCACTGCCTTCGACTCCGTCACGCTCTATGGCGAAGACCCGGCCGTGCGCCCCGACATCTACGGCAAGGTCGGCAACTCGGGCGTGTCGATCGCCACGTTGGACGACATGAAGGTGCTGTACGACGGCTTTGATCTGACGAGCCCGAACACCTCGGTCTCCATGACGATCAACGGCCCCGCGCCGACGATTCTGGCGATGTTCATGAACACCGCCATCGACCAAAACCTCGCCAAGTTCCGCGCCGACAACCAGCGCGAGCCGACTGCCGACGAAGAAGCGAAGATCCGCACCTGGGTGCTGCAGAACGTGCGCGGCACGGTGCAGGCCGACATCCTCAAGGAAGACCAGGGGCAGAACACCTGCATCTTCTCGACCGAGTTTTCGCTCAAGGTGATGGGCGACATCCAGGAATATTTTGTGCACCAGCAGGTGCGCAATTTCTACTCGGTGTCGATCTCGGGGTATCACATTGCCGAGGCCGGGGCGAACCCGATTTCGCAGCTCGCCTTCACGCTCGCCAATGGCTTTACGTATGTGGAGGCGTACCTCGCGCGTGGGATGCACATCGATGATTTCGCGCCCAACCTGTCGTTCTTCTTCTCCAACGGCATGGACCCGGAATACAACGTGCTGGGCCGCGTCGCCCGCCGCATCTGGGCGGTGACGATGCGCGACAAGTACGGTGCGAACGAACGCAGCCAGAAGCTGAAGTACCACGTGCAGACGTCGGGCCGATCCCTGCATGCGCAGGAGATTGCCTTCAACGACATCCGCACGACGCTGCAGGCGCTGATCGCCATCTACGACAACTGCAACAGCCTGCACACGAATGCCTACGACGAGGCCATCACCACGCCCACGGCGGAATCGGTGCGGCGCGCGCTGGCCATCCAGCTCATCATCAACCGCGAGTGGGGGCTGGCCAAGTGTGAGAACCCGAACCAGGGCAGCTTCATCATCGACGAACTGACGGACCTGGTGGAAGAGGCGGTGCTGCAGGAGTTCGAACGCATTGCCGAACGCGGCGGCGTGTTGGGGGCGATGGAGACCGGCTACCAGCGCGGCAAGATTCAGGAAGAGTCGATGCTGTATGAGCAGCGCAAGCATGATGGCTCGCTGCCGATCATTGGGGTGAACACGTTCCGCAACCCCGAAGCGGAGAACGTGGTGCCGCCACACATCGAGCTGGCGCGGTCAAGCGAGGAGGAGAAGCAGAGCCAGCTCAAGCGTCTGGACGATTTTCATGCGCGGCATGCGGGGGAGGCGCCTGCCATGTTGCAACGGTTGCAGCGCGCGGTGATTGAGGATCAGAACGTGTTTGCGGTGCTGATGGACGCGGTGCGCGTCTGCTCGCTCGGGCAGATCACGCACGCGTTGTTTGAGGTGGGCGGGCAGTATCGGCGCAACATGTAGCTGCGTTGTGTGAGCTCACGCGTGCATGGCGTGCGCAACCCACGCCGGTAACGCACCATGCCCCCCGCGCGGCGCATCCCACACTTGGCGTGCCGCCGCTGTCACGCTGTCAATGAGCGGTACGGGCACGTGAGGCTGCAGACGCTGTGCCACACCGGCGAGCCCGGCACCCCCCAGCACGATCGCATCCACCGGCTGGCGACGCAGCAGCGTTGTGCACGCACCCAGCAGAACCTGCTCCGCCGCATCTGGTGCCGCATACAGCGCGGCGCCGTCGAGTTCCACGGTATGGATGTCGCGCACGGTGTGGCCGTGTTGCAGCGTGGGCAGCAAGCGCTCCAGAATCGGCCCCCATGCATGCCCACCCGTCACGACCGCGCAGGTGCCGTGCGCGGCCGCTTCCATCAACGCAGCTTCCGCGAGGCCGGTGACCGGGCAGGGCGCCACCTCGCGCAGCGCGAAGAGCCCCGGGTCGCCAAAGCAGCCGATGATGGCGGCATCAGGTGGACGCTGCAGCGCTGTCGTCCACGCGTCGAGCGCCGCATGCGCGGCCACTGCATAGCCGACTTCGGTGGCGATATACGGCGCGCCAAAACGGGCGGTGACGGGTTCCACAACAACATCGCCCGGCAACGCGGCTTGCACGTAGCGGGCGAGCGTCTGCGTGAGTGCGGCCGTGGTGTTCGGGTTGATCAGCAACAGCCGGCGCGGGCCGGCCGATTCAGGAGCCATGGTCATTCGCGTGTGTTCAGTCAACGCGCCCTGCGCTCTGGCGGCGGCGCAACCGCACGATGGCCAGCATGGTCAGCCCCATCACCACGAACGACACCACGGTGGTGAGCGTGCCCAGCGCGTAGATGGCCGGCGTGGTGACGGTGGTGGTCAGCCCCTGCAGTTCGAGCGGCAGCGTGTTGACATCGCCGATGGCCTGCGAGGTGCGCGCGATTTCATCCCAACTGAGCGTGAAGCCGAACATGCCCACGCCGATGAGCGATGGCGCGATCAACGGCAACACGACATGGCGGAAGGTCTGCCAAGGCGTGGCACCGAGGTCGCGCGCGGCTTCCTCGTAGGCGGGGTTGAAGCGGTTGAAGACGGCAAACATGATGAGCAGGCCGAACGGCAGCGTCCACGTCAGGTGCGCGCCGAGTGCGGAAGTCCACTGGCCGAGCGTGGAGCCGAAGCTGTCGGCCTGATCGCCCATGCCCCATGCGGTGAGCAGGGCCTTGATGCCCGTGTCGATCAACCGGAACTGCAGCCCGATGCCGAGCGACACCACGATCGACGGCATGATCAGGCTCGCCACCGTCACATAGAACAGCGCGCCACCGCCGCGCAGCCGCTTGCGAAACGCCAATGCGGCCAGTAGCGAGAGCCCCATGGTCAACGCCATCACCACCGCGCCGAGCGCCAGCGAGCGCCGGAATGCTGCGCCGATGTCGACCACGCCCAGGCCTTCGGCAAGCTGACGATACCAATGCAGCGACAGCCCATTCATCGGAAACGTCAGCCCGCCGTCCGGCCCCTGAAAGCTGAGCGCGAAGATTGTCAGCATGGGGCCGTAGAGAAACAGCACGAACAGCGCGAAGAGACACGCCAGCGGCCAGAAGCCGGGGGCGCGTGGTTCACGAAAACGTGGGCGCATGTCAGAGCTCCTTGCGGATGTCGACCACGCGGGTCAGGCCCCAGATGATCATCAGCACCGTCAGCAGCAGCACCACGGCGTTGGCCGCCGCCAGCGGAAACTGCAGATACGAGGTCTGCACCTGGATCATCTTGCCGACCGAGGCAATCTGCTGGCCGCCCATCACGCCCACGGTCACGAAGTCGCCCATCACGATGGTCAGGATGAAGATCGAGCCGATCAGGATGCCGCTGCGCGACAGCGGCACGATCACGTGCCACAGCGTTTGCCATGCACTTGCGCCCGCGTCGCGCGCGGCTTCGAGCAATGCGCGGTCAATGCGCATCATCGAATTGAAGATCGGCACGATCATGAACATGGTGTAGAGGTGTGCGTAGGCCAGCAGCACCGAGAAGTTCGAGTACAGCAACCAGTCTTGCGGCTGGTTGATGAGGTGCATGGCCTGCAGCGTCTGGTTGACGAGGCCGTTGCGGCCCAGCAGCGGAATCCACGAAATCATGCGGATCACGTTGGAGGTCCAGAATGGCACCGTGCACACCACGAACAGCAGCGTCTGCACCGCAGCCGATCGCACGTGAAACGCCAGGAAATACGCCAGCGCAAAACCCAGCACTAGCGTGAGTGCCCAGGTGCCGAGCGCAAAGCGCAGCGTCGATAGATACGTCGACGCCGTCACGCACAAATCGCCGTATTCATTGAGATGGCCGCAGCCTTCCCACAGCTTGGCGTAGTTGCGCAAGGTGAAGGTCGGCAGCAGCGCGTACTCGTTGAAATCCCAGAAGCTGACCATCGCGACCAGCCCCAGCGGGATGAGAAAGAACACGACGAACACCGCCGCAAACGGCAGCGCCTGCAGGCCCGGACGCAAGGTGCCGGCAGCGGTTGGAGTGGGCGGAGTGGGTGTCATGGCGATGTTGAGTGGCTCAGGCGATCAAGCGGCGACAAACTCGTTCCACTTGCGGACCATGTACTCGTTCTCGTCCATGACCGCGTTCCAGCAGGCGATGCCGCCCATGCGCTGTTCGTAGCTGCCGCCATCGCGCACGCTGCCGGCCTTGGCGAGCACGTCGCCGTGGGGGCTCTTGATGTCCTGGGCGGCGGGTTTGCCTTCCATCCAGTACGCCCACTCGTACGGTTCCATCTTGGCCTTGGCCGTTTCCAGCACGGCGCTGTAGTAGCCCTGGCGGTTCAGGTACGCACCGGCCCAGCCGTCGAGGAACCAGTTGATGAATTCGTACGCCGCGTCGAGCTTCTTGCCCGACACCGTCTTCGGAATACCAAAGCCGGCCGCCCACGCGCGATAGCCTTCCTTGAGCGGCTGGAACGTGCAGTCGATGCCCTTGCTGCGCACGGCCGTCACCGCCGGGCTCCACATCGACTGGATCACCACCTCGCCCGAGGCCATCAGGTTCACGCTTTCGTTGAAGTCCTTCCACAGCGCGCGGAACTGGCCGGCCTTCTTGGCTTCGATCAGCGTCTTGATGGTGAGGTCGATCTCGGCGCGGGTCATGTTGCCCTTGTCGGCGTACTTGTGGATGCCCTTGGCCTCCACCACCATCGCCGCGTCCATGATGCCGATCGACGGGATGTTCAGGATCGACGCGCGGCCCTTGAACTCCGGGTTCAGCAGTTCGGCCCACGAGCTGATCGGACGCTTGATCAGGTCAGGGCGGATGCCCAGCGTGTCGGCGTTGTACACGGTCGGGATCAGCGTCATGAACTGCGTGGGTGACGTGGCAAACGTGGTTGCGTTGGCGCCCGGCAGGTACATCACCTTCTTCGGCGCGGTGCCTTGGTCGCCCACCTTCTTGCCGGCCACTTCGCCCTTGGTGAAGAGCGACGTGATCTTGTCAGCGTTCTTGATGCGGCGTGCGTCGATGCCCAGCAGGTTGCCTGTCGGCACGATCTTCTTGAGCGAGAAGTACTCCGTGTCGATCAGGTCGAAGCTGCTCGGCGCGGTGACGGCGCGCTTGGTGATCTCATCGGTCGTTACCGCCACGTATTGCACGCGGATGCCGGTGTCGGCCTCAAATTTCTCGGCAATCAGCTTGTCTTGGTTGACCGCCGTACCCAGGTAGCGCAAGGTCAGTTTCTCTTGCGCGAGGACGACCGGCGCGATGCCGGTGGCCAGAATGGCGGCCATGCCCTTGAGTGCGGTGCGGCGGCCGGCCTTGAAGTCGATGGAATCGTCAGACATGAAGCAACCCCTGATAGGAAGGTGAAGGCAGCGCCTGAAGCCGTCAGGCTGCGGATTGGAATTCGGATGTCAGGCGGAGGTAGCGGGCAAGCGGTGCGCTTGCGCGGCATCCCACGAGGCCCAGATGGGCTGATGCAGCGCCAGGTGCGGGATGGCGCTGTCGGTTTCGGGCAGGCTCACGGTCAGCCGTTGCGAGGGCAAGGGTGAGGACATGAACGTGACGCCCTCCACCCCCACCAGCACGTGCGTGCCCTGGTATTCGATGTCGCAGATGCGACCGCGCACGCGCGGGCGATCTCCGGCGGTGGCCTCATCGGCATGCAGTGCCATGCGGTCGATGCGCACGGCCACTGGCCCATTCGCGTCTTCCAGCAGGTTGTGCCCGCCGATGAAGGTGGCGACAAACGCGCTGGCCGGCTGGTTGTAGACCTCGCGCGGGCTGCCCGCCTGTTCGATGCGGCCGTGGTTCATCACCACCATCTGGTCGGCCAGCGCCATCGCCTCTTCCTGCGAGTGCGTAACGTGCACGAAGGTCAGCCCCAGCTCCTGCTGCCAGCGCCTCAGTTCGGCGCGCATCTGCGTGCGCAGGAACGGGTCGAGCGCAGAGAGCGGCTCGTCGAGCAGCAGCACGCGCGGCTCCATGATCAGCGCACGCGCGAGCGCCACGCGTTGCTGCTGGCCGCCCGACAACTCGCCCGGACGACGCTGCGCCAGGTGGCCCATCGCCACGCGCTCCAGCAGTGCCTGTGCGCGTCTGCGCCGTTCACTCGCGCTGATGCCGCGCATCTTCAAGCTGAAGGCCACGTTGTCGAGCGCACTCAGGTGCGGAAACAGCGCATAGCTCTGAAACATCATGGCCGTGCCGCGGGCGGCCGCCGGCAGGTTGGTGATGTTGCGGTGGCCCAGCAGGATGTCGCCGTCACTCACGTGCTCGTGGCCGGCAATCATGCGCAGCGTGGACGACTTGCCGCAGCCCGATGGCCCAAGCAAGCAGCAGTAGCTGCCGGCCGGCACGCGCAGGTTGATGGCGTCGACGGCCACAGCGTCATGTGCGTAACGCTTGGTCAGCGCAACGAGTTCGAGGGAGTCTGTGGGGGCGGTGGGTGCGCGGGTCATGTCGGGGTGGTGCAATAGGTGTGCCTGTCTGCGCGCGGCAATTTCACTGTGCGCGTGTGGGCCATGCGTCGTTCTGGTGCGTGTGGCCACATCTGCGGGCAGTCGCGCCACATGCCGGGGCAAGCGGCGCGACTGGCTCCGCGTGGGTCAGAAGATGTGGCGCACGCCCAGCGCCACCGACGTCTGGCTCGTCCCCGCCACACCGCCACCGATGGCGCCCGACGTGGTGTTGACCAGCGCTTCCGTCGCGCTTGACGAGTTCTTCAGGTACGCCACGTTGGCCACCAGCGTTGTGCGCTTCGACAGGCTGTACAGCCCCAGCAGCCGGTAGACCATCGAGCTGTTCGACAGCGTCGTGTTACGGCGGTACAGCACGTCGGCCGAGCCGGTAAAGGCCGTGGTGAAGGCGTAATCCACGCCACCTTCCAGGGCGTAGGCCTTGCGTGCCGACATGCTCGGGATCGACTGGAACGCCCCCGTGCCGCCCACATCGGCCCGGGCTGCGCCGAGGCGCAGCTTGGTCGCACCAAACGTGTAGCTGCCGCCCACGGTGAAGAGCTTGTAGAGCGAGCCCGTGCCGCTGCCATCGCGCTCCTGGTCGTAGCTGGCCGCCAGGTACACCGGGCCGCCGCTATAGCGTGCCGCCAGGTTGAACAGCGAGCCCTGCGAGAGCGAACCGGCGGTTTCGCCGAAGCCGTACATCGCGCCAAACTGCGCGCCGCCCAGGGTGGGCGATACGTACTTCACCGTGTTGTTGTAGAGCTCGCTCACGGCGTCGAACTCGCTGAACTTGAAGATCGAGCCCGAGTTGTAGCCGCCCTTGAAGACGCTGCCCACCAGCCAGTCGTCGTTGAAGTTCCACTGCTTGCCGGCGGTGAGCGTGCCGGATGCCGACGTTAGCCCGACATACGAATTGCGCGAGAAAAGCGTGCCGTTGGACGACATGCGCCCGTTGCTCGGGTTGAAACCCGCTTGCAGGTTGAACAGCGCGCTCACGCCGCCGCCCAGGTCTTCCTTGCCGCTCAGCCCGAAGTTGGACACGCCCAGGATGCTGTCCGACACGCCGGTCAGACTTTGCGAGCCGTTGCCGGCATGGTTGGTCCAGCTCACGCCGGTATCGATCACGCCTGACAGCGTGACGCTGGATTGCGCAGCGGCCACGCCAGACAGCCCGAATGCCAGGGCAGCAGCGCCCAGCTTGATAGTGGTGCTCATGACAGGTGATTCCCCTCAAAGAATTGGCGCGACCGCCTTTGCAAGGTCAGTGGCCGCTCCCGGCATTGCGTTTTATGTTGAGTACAAGCTTCGTTTGGATTGTGCACAATCACGCTTGTCTACATGCAGTAACCGTGCCAAGCAAAATCGCAGGGTTTCGCTTGTTTCTGGTGCAAGAACGCTAGGGTTTGGGGGCGTTTTCTTGAAGATGCTGCACCAACGTCGGCCAGATTGGCTTCAGGGTTGTGCACAATCCAAGCGCGGTTTGCTCGATTAGAATGACGGGATGCCCGAGCCGATGACCTCCCCGACCTCCACCCCCCGGCGCAACAACGCCGAAGTCGACGCCCGCATTTCCGATGCGGTGTACGACGCCATCCTTGAACAGAAGCTGCCGCCGGGCACCCGCTTGGTAGAAGCGCAGTTATGCAAGGCGTTCGGTATCACACGGGGGACATTGCGCCGGGTGCTGGTCAAGCTGGCGCATGAAGGGGTGGTCGAGCTGCAGCCCAACCGCGGCGCGACGATTGCCGTGCATGACGCCACCGAGGCCCGCCAGGTTTTTGGTGCGCGGCTGATTCTGGAGACCGGCTCGGTGCGGGAATTGGCGCGGCACGCCACTGCGGGGCAACTCACGGAGTTGCGTGCGCTGGCGGCTGCGGAACACGCCAGCCGCGAATCCGGCAATTGGCGCGACTGGATCCGCCTCTCGGGGGATTTCCACATCCAACTGGCCGAGGCCAACGGCAACCCCATCATCACGTCGATGCTGCGCACGCTGGTGGCGCGGACATCGCTGTTGATTGGTCTTTATGAATCTCCGGCGCGCCCCAGTTGCGGCCATGACGAACACCTGGCCATTCTGGATGCGGTGGAGCGCCGCGATGGCGAGCGCGCTGCCCGGCTGATGGGCGAGCATCTTGGGGAGTACATCGCCGCGCTGGAGATTGAGCCGCGCCAGGTGGAGGCGATCGATTTCTCCAAGCTGTTCCACCGCGTCAAGGTCTGACCGGTGGGCGGGGGATGGCCTAACGCTGCATGACCGCCAGCGCCAGCAAAATCAACAACGGCGGCACCACACACCAGAACGACAAGAAAGAAAACGCCAGCGCCCCCAACACCGCGCCAATGGCGAATCCGCACAGCGGCGGCACCATCTTCCGCAACCGCGTGCGCGCCGCGCCCTTCTGCGCACTCCCCGGCGACAGCAGCTCCACCACATCGATCACGATCTGCGTGGTGTTGCCCGTCATGATGGTCGTGGGTGCGTGTTCCGACAGCACGATGCGCGCCTTGGCGTTCTGCACGCCCATGGCCGCCACGCCGATCAGCCCGACGACAATCGTGGCCGGTGCATCGGCCGATTGAATCGGCAGCGCTAGCAAGCCCGCCACCATGAAGGCCAACAGCAGCACGGCCTGCGCAAGTAGCAGCGGTCGCACCGGCGCCACACCGCGCCGCGTGAGCGCGCTCACAGCCAGCTTGGTTGCCGCCACGGCCAGCACGAACGTCGGCAGTGCCAGCAGCTTGGCGAGCACGCCTTGTCCGGTGCCGGCCAATTCCAGCCCGATCATCACGAAGTTGCCTGTGACGTGCGCGGTAAACAGCCCGAACAGCGCAGCGAAGCCCACCACGTCCACATAGCCCGCCACGAACGCCAGCAGGCTGCCCTGCAGGATCAGGAAGTGTGCCGACGGCGGCGCAGCCGTCGGCGTTGCCGCGGTTTCAGAAGGCAAAGCACGAACACCCGAAGGCGCCCCAGAAACCGCGGAAGTCGGTGGTCGGCACATTGGCCGTGCGCGCTTTCTGGTGCGCGTGGCCGTGCACCGAACACGAACCGACGCACTGATGCACCTGCTGCTGCAACGGCGCAGCCGGCCGCCAGTGCCCCGGCACGCGCGCCACAGGCGACCACTCCGGCAGCACCGGAATCGGCGGCGGGCCGAACTCGGTGAACTCCGCCGCGCCGTAGACGATGCGCCCACCCACCACCGTCAGCACCGATTCGATGGTCTTGATGTCGGCCTCAGGCACGCTGAAGAAATCCGCCGACAGCGCCGCCAGATCAGCGAGCTGCCCGACTTTGATCTGCCCCTTGTTGCCCTGGTCTGCCGAGAACCACGCGCTGCCGTGCGTGTACAGCTCCAGCGCCACTTCACGCGGCAGCCCTTCCGGATACAGCGCCATGCCGCCGACGGTGCGCCCGCTCGACAACCAATACAGCGATGTCCACGGGTTGTAGCTCGACACGCGCGTGGCGTCGGTGCCGGCGCCCACGGGCACGCCTTCGGCCAGCATGCGCTTGATGGGCGGTGTCTGTTCAGCAGCGGCTGCGCCGTAGCGGTCGACAAAGTATTCGCCCTGGAAGGCCATGCGATCTTGAATCGCGATGCCGCCACCGAGCGCGCGCACGCGTTCGATGTTGCGCGGCGTGATCGTCTCCGCATGGTCGAAGAACCACGGCAGGCCGTTGAAGGGAATGTCGCGGTTCACGCGCTCGAACACGTCGAGCATGCGCGAGATCGATTCGTCGTACGTGGCGTGCAGGCGGAACGGCCAGCGCTGCGCAACGAGGTGGCGCACCACGGTTTCCAGCTCCTGCTCCATCGTCTCGGGCAGGTCGGGGCGCGGCTGCAGGAAGTCTTCGAAATCTGCCGCAGAGAAGACCAGCATTTCGCCAGCACCGTTGTGGCGGAAGAAATCATCGCCCTGGCGGTATTGCACGGTGCCGGTCCAGTTCTTGAAATCGGCCAGCTCTTCCTTCGGCTTCTGCGTGAAGAGGTTGTAGGCGATGCGGATGGTGAGCTGGTTCTGCGCCGACAGTTCGCGGATGACTTCGTAGTCTTCCGGGTAGTTCTGGAAACCGCCGCCTGCATCGATGGCGCTGGTCACGCCCAGGCGATTCAACTCGCGCATGAACTGGCGCGTGGAGTTGACTTGGTACTCGGGCGGCAGCTTCGGCCCCTTGGCCAAGGTGGCGTACAGGATCATCGCGTTGGGCTTGGCGATGAGCATGCCGGTGGGCTCGCCCGATGCGTCGCGCTGGATCTCGCCGCCGGGCGGGTTCGGCGTGTCCTTGGTGTAGCCGACCTGGCGCAGCGCGGCACGGTTGAGCAGCGCGCGGTCGTACAGGTGCAGCACGAACACGGGCGTGTCGGGTGCGGCCTGGTTCAGCTCTTCCAGCGTGGGCATGCGGCGCTCGGCAAACTGGAACTCTGTCCAGCCACCGACCACGCGCACCCATTGCGGTGATGGGGTGCGTGCAGCTTGCTCCTTGAGCATGCGCATCGCGTCGGCCAGGGAGGGCACGCCTTCCCAGCGCAGCTCCAGGTTGTAGTTCAACCCGCCCCGGATCAGGTGCAGGTGTGAATCGTTCAGGCCGGGGATGACGGTGCGCCCGCGCAGGTCGATCACCTGGGTGGTGGCGCCGCGCTGCGCCATCACCGTGGCATCGTCGCCCACGGCAACAAAGCGGCCGTCGCGCACGGCAACGGCGCTGGCGGAGGGGCGTTCGCGGTCGACCGTGTGGATGCGGCCGTTGTGCAGGATGAGGTCGGCAGTCATGGTGTCGATATCAGTATTTGGGAAACAGCGAGAAACGTCCCGGCCCTGCAATCAGGACAGTGGTGAAGATGATCAGCAGCATCCAGCCGAACTGCCCGTCAGCGAGTGACCAATCCGGATGCACCACCAGCATTGCCACCAGCAGCGTGGCGACGATGGGCAGGCACGCCAGGCGGGTCAGCACGCCCAGCGCAATCAGCAACGGGCATACCGTTTCCGACAGGATCGCCAGCAGCAACGTGGGCGTAGCGCCCATGTGGAACGGGTCTTCAATGCGGGTGAGTTCCTGGCTGTAGTGCAGCACCTTGGGCAGCCCGTGCACGGCAATGAGCAGTGCGCTGCCGGTGACGCGCAGGAACAGCAGGCCAGCATGCAGCGTGGTGTCGGCTGGTACTGCGGCGTTGGTCGAATCGAGCGAAAGGCGTGTCATGGCAATCGCCTCTGTCCAGTTACGTTGGATTGGGCGGCGTGCGATCCGACGCCACCGCCACATCGGCGTCCGGTGCCTTGGGCGGCGCGCCCGTGATCTTGGGCACGCACTCGTGGCGGAACCACGCCATGGTGATGGGTTCGCCGGCCAGCAGGCGTTGCGCGGTCGGCACGATCTGTTCGCCGATCAGCATGCCGAGCAGCCCGACCAGCGCAATCGCGGGCGGCGCGGGTGAGCGTACGTGCAGCAACGCATAGATGATGCCGACCAGCATGCCAACGCCAATCGAGATGAGATAGGGCTTCATGAGGCCTCCAGTCGGGCGGTTGTCGGGCGGTTGCCGGGGTCGTCGGGGCCGGTGCACGCGCGCTGCCGCGCACCGGCTCACCCAGTTTAGGACGACAGGAACGCCAGCAGATCCGCGTTGACCTTGTCCGCCTCGGTCACACACATGCCGTGCGAGCCGCCCGGGTAGACCTTCAGCGTGCCGTGCTTCACCAGCTCCACGCCCAGCTTGGCCGAATCGTCGATCGGCACGATCTGGTCATCGTCGCCGTGCAGGAACAATACGGGCACGTCGATCTTCTTCAGGTCTTCGGTGTAGTCGACCTCGGAGAACTCCTTGATGCACAGGTACTGGCCGTGGATGCCGCCGGTCATGCCCTGCGCCCAGAAGGCATCGATGGTGCCTTGCGAGACCTTGGCATCCGGCCGGTTGAAGCCGAAGAACGGCGTGGCGAGATCGCGGTAGAACTGCGAGCGGTTGTCGGCCACCCCTTTGCGGATGCCGTCGAACACGTCCATCGGCAAGCCCTTCGGGTTGGATGCCGTCTTGAGCATGATGGGCGGCACGGCGCCGATCAGCACGGCACGGGCAACGCGCTGGGTGCCGTGGCGGCCGATGTAGTGCGCGACCTCGCCGCCGCCGGTGGAGTGGCCGACCAGCGTGGCGCCCTGGATGTCGAGCGCGTTGAGCAGCGCCGCCAGATCGTCGGCGTAGGTATCCATGTTGTTGCCTTGCGAAGGCTGGTCAGAGCGGCCGTGGCCGCGCCGGTCATGCGCGATGACGCGAAAGCCCTTCTGCACGAGGAACAGCATCTGCGCGTCCCAGGCGTCGGCGTTGAGCGGCCAGCCATGAGAGAAGACGACCGGTTTGCCGGTGCCCCAATCCTTGTAGAAGATGCGCGTACCGTCTTGAGTCGTGATCGTTTGCATGATGGGAATGGAGGTGTGCGTGATGGCGAATCGGGCGGCGCGTGCAACAGCAGCGTTGCTGCGCAGGCGTCGCCCGGGGGCAGGGATATGGCTTGGGTGGCAGCGCGATCAGCGGGCAGGCACCGCCGCAAGCGCCTCGTGCGGCGTGGCGGTGCGCTGCGGTGCCTTGTGCACCATCGTGTAGGCGTAGTCGACGCCCATGCCGTAGGCGCCGGAGTGTTCCTTCACCAGCTTCATCACGGCGTCATACGTGTCGCGGTGTGCCCAGTCACGCTGCCATTCCAGCAGCACTTGCTGCCACGTCACCGGCACCACGCCGGCCTGCACCATGCGCTGCATGGCGTAGTCGTGCGCCTCCTTGGAGGTGCCGCCCGAGGCGTCGGCCACCATGTAGATCTCGTAGTCGGCATCGTGCATGGCCGACAGCGCGAAGGTGCAGTTGCACACCTCCGTCCACAAGCCAGCGACGACCACCTTCTTGCGGTTGTTCTTGGCCAGGGCGTCGCGTACCTTCTGGTCGTCCCACGAGTTCATCGAGGTGCGTTCGAGCAGTTCCTTGCCCGGGAATACGTCGAGCAGTTCAGGGTAGGTGTAGCCGGAGAAGCTTTCCGACTCGACGGTGGTGATGGTGGTGGGGATGTTGAAGATCTTCGCAGCCTTGGCAAGACCGACGGTGTTGTTCTTCAGGGCTTGTCGGTCCATCGATTGCACGCCGAAGGCCATTTGCGGCTGGTGGTCGATGAAGATCAGTTGACAGTTCTGCGGGGTGAGGACTTCCAGCTTGGGGTTCGTCATGGCCGTATCCCTTGGGGGCGTGATGCAAATGAGAGAGTGCCGCCGTGTGGTTGTCGCATGGGTGTCATGCGGGTGCTGTGCGGGTGCCGTGCGGAACCTACGGCAATCAGCGGCCCATCCATCATAGGAAGTTGCGCCCCGTGCACAACGTCAGAAACGGCGAGTGCAGTTTTTGCGATTGACGAACAATCCGTGCTGCTTTGCGAAATATTGCGCGACTAACCTGCACCCGCGCCGGCCGCTGGAACCGGTTCGCCCGCCGCTAGCGGACCCAGCCGCGCTCGAGCAGGGGCACGTCCCAGGACAGTTCTCCTGCGTGATGGTTGGCCAGGCAGTCGATCAGCGCAGAGACCTTGACGGCCTGTCGCTGCGTTGCGGGATAGACCGCAGAAAAATGCAGCGGCGCGAGGTCGTACTCCGTCAGCACCGGCACGAGTCGGCCGGCGATCAGGTCGTCGCTCACCACCAGCGTGGGCAGGCAGGCAATGCCGGCACTGGTGAGCGCGTAGTCGCGCAGCAGGTGCACGGAGTTCGAGCGCACCTGCTCGGGCAGGTCGAGTTCGGCGCTCACCTCGCCATTGCGCGAGAAAACCCAGCGCTTGCGGGTCGGATAGCCGGAGTACAGCGCGAGTGAATGGTGCAGCAGATCAGCCGGTTGCTGCGGCAGGCCGTATTCCTCAACGTAGGCGGGCGTCGCGCAGAACACGCGCCGCAGCACGAACAGGCGCTTCTCGATCAGCGAATCATTGATGGGCGGGAAGATCTGGAACGCCACGTCGAAGCCCTCGGCAATCGGGTCGACCACGCTGTCGTCCACCACCACGTCGAGCTGGATGTCGGGGTACTGCGCGCCAAACCTGGCCAGCGGCGCGGCAAAGTGGCTCAGTGCATAACCGGGCAGCATGCGGATGCGCAGCTTGCCAGCCGGGGTTGCGCGCAGACCGCGCATCTGGTCAGTCAGGTCCGTCAGCATGCAGACGGCTTCAGCGCAGCGCTTGTAGTAGGTCTCGCCCACTTCCGACAGCCGCACATGCCGCGTGCTGCGGTGGAACAGCGGCGCCTCGATAAAGCGCTCCAGTTGCTGCACGCGGTGCGTGACCACCGAGTTGGTCACGCCCAGCTGGCGTGCGGCTTCGGCAAAGCTGCGCGTTTCGGCCACGCGCACAAAGGCTTCGATACTGAGAAAGCGGTCCATAGGTACGGTCCATGCGCCGCAGGTGAGGGGTGGCGCGACGCCAGCCATCATACGGCGATCCTGACGAATGTGACGTTGCCGCCTGCGGGGCTTTTCTGGGGATCGTCTGGTCGTTTATCCTCTGCAATCTGTTTCATTCCCATACCAAACTACCAAGCGAGGAGCAGTTCATGGCAATCCAAACGGTCGGCATCGTCGGTGCTGGAACAATGGGCAACGGCATTGCGCAAGCATGCGCCGTGGTCGGGCTGGATGTGGTGATGGTGGACATCAGCGATGCCGCCGTGCAGAAGGGCATCGCCACCGTGGCGGGCAGCCTGGACCGCCTCATCAAGAAAGAGAAGGCGACCGAAGCCGACAAGGCCGCCGCGCTGGCACGCATCCAGGGCTCGACCAGCTATGACGACCTCAAGCGCGCCGACCTCGTCATCGAAGCCGCCACCGAAAACTTCGACCTCAAGGTCAAGATCCTCAAGCAGCTCGAAGCGGTGGCTGCACCGCACGCCATCGTTGCGTCGAACACGTCGTCGATCTCGATCACCAAGCTGGCCGCCGTGCTGCAAGATGCCAGCCGCTTCATCGGCATGCACTTCTTCAACCCGGTGCCGATGATGGCGCTGGTGGAAGTCATCCGCGGCCTGCAGACGAGCGATGCTACGCACGCCGACGTCGAGGCGCTGGCCAAGCAACTCGGCAAGACGCCGATCACGGTCAAGAACAGCCCGGGCTTTGTGGTCAACCGCATCCTGTGTCCGATGATCAACGAGGCGTTCTGCGTACTGGGCGAAGGCCTGGCGAGCCCGGAAGAGATCGACGAAGGCATGAAGCTTGGCTGCAACCACCCGATCGGGCCGCTGGCGCTGGCCGACATGATCGGCCTGGACACCATGCTGGCCGTGATGGAAGTGCTGTACACCGAGTTTGCCGATCCCAAATACCGCCCGGCCATGCTGATGCGCGAGATGGTGGCCGCCGGCTACCTCGGCCGCAAGACCGGTCGCGGCGTGTACGACTACCGCAAGTAAGCGCCTGCCCCCGGAGCCGTTCATGTCGATCTATACGTACCAAGTGCTGTGGGCCGATCTGGACGGCAACCAGCACCTCAAGAACACGCGCTATCTGGACTATGCTGCGCACACGCGCTTTCGGTTTCTGACCGAGCACGGGTTTGGGCCGAAAGCCTTTGCACAGCACAAGCTCGGGCCGGTGGTGTTTGAAGACCGCGTTGCCTATCGCAAGGAGCTGCGGTTGATGGACACCTTTACCGTGAGCGTGGAGACGGCGGGCCGCAACGAGCGCGGCTCGCGGTTCATCATGGTCAACCGCATCCGCGATGAAGCGGGCGAGTTGTGTGCGGAGGTCACCAGCATGTGCGCGTGGTTTGACCTTGCCGAACGCAAGGTCGCCGCGCCACCACCGGCGCTGTTCGCTGTGATGGAAGGCACGCCCCGTACGGACGACTACCGGCTGCTGTAACGGCTGTCCGCCAACTGTCAGGCGGGATTCGCGCAAACTGTCTGCAAGTGTGCATGGAGGCGGTGTGGCGGTGCGTTGATGATGACGCATCGCCACACCGTTTTTTCATTCCCCCACACCGGACGCCACCATGTCGCGCTACGCCTTCCGCCTGCTCAACGTCTTTGCCCAATCCACCTTTGGCGGCAACCAGCTCGCCGTGTTTGAAGACGGGCGTGGCCTGGACGACGCCACCATGCAGGCCATCGGACGCCAGTTCAACCTGTCCGAGATCACCTTCATCTTTCCCGATGACACGGATGGCGCCACGGCGCGCTTCCGCATCTTCACGCCCGATTACGAGATGCCGTTTGCCGGTCACCCATCGCTGGGGACGGCGCAGGTGGTGCGCGAACTGTATGGCCCCGGCAATGAACTGACGCTGCGCTGCAAGTCGGGCATCGTGTCACTCACGGCGCAGGATGAGGGGTGGACGCTGGTGCCGCCGCGCTCGGGGGCGCTGAATACGCGCGAAGCCGATCCGGCCATTGCGAAGATGCTCGGGTTGGACGCGGACGCGCTGGCGGGCCCGCCGCTGTGGGTCGATGCGGGTATCGAGCAACTGATGGTGCCGGTCAAGACACGCGCGGATGTGGAGCGCGCCCGGCCCGATCCGTCAGCGTTCGATGCCTGGCCGCGCAGCCGCAATGACGGACGCAATGCCTATGTGTTCACCATGCCCAAACCGGGCAGCAATGATCCGGTGGTGTCGCGCTTCTTCTTCGAATATGGCACCGGCCTGTGGGAAGACCCGGGCACCGGCTCGGCCTGCGCCAACCTGGGCGGTTGGCTGCGCGCGACTGAGCACACGCTGCCAGCACGCTATCGCATCGAGCAAGGCGCCGCAGTAGGGCGGCCGTGCCATCTGACGCTGCAGGTCGATGCTGACGGCACCATCCACGTGGGTGGCCGCGTGATCGAAATCGGCCGCGGCACGCTGACGATCTGACGGGCTAAGCGGTGGCGTTCAATTCCTTGCAGAAGAACGTCGTCCCGCAAGGCGCGCCGTCGGGCATCAAGGCGTAGTTGGGCACCGTGCCCACACGCAGCCAGCCGGCGCGTGCGTACAGCCGCTCGGCATCGCCGCCGGTGACGGTGTCGAGCACCAGCACGGTCTTGCCCTCGGCGCGTGCGATGTCATCAATCGCCGCCATCAATTGCTGGGCAATACCCTGGCGACGCGCGCGGCGGTGCACGAGCATCTTCGCCACGTCTGCGCGATGCGGCTGGTTTTCGGGCTGCGCCAGAACCAGTTGCACCGTGCCGAGCACCGCGCCGTCTTCGTCCTTGGCGATCAGCAACGCGCGCTCGTTACGGGCGACGCCCTCAGCCACGTTGCGCCAGAACGCCTGCGCCTTGTCATGCGACAACGGCCACATAAAGCTGACCGAGGCACCACCCTCCACGCAATCGACCAACACATCGGCCAGCGCATCGACGCAGGTGCTCGCTTCATTGGCGCCCACACGGCGCACGACGACGGTGTTGGTCATTTCGTTCTCCAGCCAACAGGCGACACCGTGGTGAGTGCCACCAGATAGCGCGCCGGCCGTTGCGTCGGGTTGTGAAAGACGATTGGGCGGTCCAACTGCATCGCCAGGCAATCGCCCGCGGCGAGGCGCCAGTGCACGTCGCCCACGGTCAT
Source organism: Ralstonia insidiosa (assembly GCF_008801405.1). Lineage (NCBI taxonomy): Bacteria > Pseudomonadati > Pseudomonadota > Betaproteobacteria > Burkholderiales > Burkholderiaceae > Ralstonia > Ralstonia insidiosa. The sequence continues at coordinate 730,556 of NZ_VZPV01000001.1, forward strand.
CTCCATCGTGCCTTCGACGATCCACACCTGCTGGTACACCTCGGTATCGCGCACGCCGGTGTCATAGGCCACGCGCTGGCCTGGCGGAAAGTGCACCTCCACCAACTGAATGGGGGAGCGCGCGGCCGGCGAGAGGTTGCGGCGTACATAGCCGGAGCCCGGGTCGGTCCATTCGGGCTGGTCGGCCGCGCGTGCCACGGGCGAAGGTTCGGCGGCCGGCGCCGCACCTTCCTCGAACAGCGAGGCGAGCGTCACGCCCAGCGCAGAACTGAGCCGGTCGAGCACGGCGGCCGTCGGGCTGCTCTGCCCGCGCTCGATCAGGGAGATGGCTGAGCGGCTGACCTGGCTGCGTTCGGCCAGGGCGTCGAGCGAGAGCCCCTGCGCGTCGCGCAATTCGCGCAGGCGGTGGGCGATGCGGTGGTGGATGTCCATGCGAGTCAGTTTAATGGAAATTTTCATCCAGTAAACTGGAATTTGAGGGGGTGATTGCGATGCGGTTCTGCACGAGACGTCGTGCGGGAAGTAGACAGGATTTTCTAGACAAGTTTTTCTAGAAAAGATAGTCTACGTGCCGATCGCTACAGAACCGACGCATCGCCATGACCAAGACCTCGCCTCGCATCAAGCCCACCGCCGCTGAGTTGAACCTCCTGCGTGTGCTGTGGCAACTGGGGCCGGCCACGGTCAAGCAGGTCCATCAGGCGGTGCTGGTTGAGAAGCCGGAAACGACCTACGCTGCGGTGCTGCGCCAGTTGCAGATCATGCATGCCAAGGGGATGCTGGTACGCGACGAGCGTGAGCGTTCGCATGTGTACGCGCCGGCGCAGCGCCAGAACGTTCTGCAGAGCGGTCTGCTGAACGAGTTCATCAACAAGGCGTTTGCGGGCTCCGGCAAGGCGCTGGTTCTGGCGGCGTTGCGCGGGCATGTCACCAAGGAAGAGCGCGCCGAGATCGAAGCGTTGCTGCGCGAGGAAGACCTGTGAGCACAACGCCAGCCATCCTGGTTCAGGCGGTGGGCTGGGCGCTGCTGCACTTCCTCTGGAAGGGCGCGCTGCTGAGTCTTGCCGCCGCGCTGTTCCTGCGGTTGACGCGAGGCGGTCGTCCGCAGGTCCGGTACATCGTGCTGTGCGTGGCGTTGGCGCTGTGCGTGGTGGTTCCGCTCGTCGACGGCTATCGCGAGTTCACGGCAATGGCCGCCATCGACCCGGTGCCGGCATTGCCCGTCTGGATGCCGCACGCCGTAGCGCCCGCCTTGTCGCAAGCGCCCATGCTGTGGGTGGTGGTGGCCTGGCTGTGCGGCGTCGGCCTGATGACGGTGCGTGTGGTCGTGGGCCTGGCCTGGGTGCATCGGCTCGCGCATGCGTCGCATGCCTGCGCCAACGATGCGTGGCAAGCCTGTGTGTCCGCACTTGCGCAACGCTGCGGAATCCGCCGCCCGATCCGGCTTCGGGTGGTGCCACACCTGCCCAGTCCGGCCGCTGCCGGTTGGTGGCGGCCCGTGGTGCTGGTGCCGGCTTCGCTATTGACGCAGATGCCGCCGGACCTGATCGAAGCGCTGCTGGCGCACGAGGTCGCACACATCCGCCGTTTCGACTATCTCGTCAATCTCATGCAGCGGGCGATCGAGGCGTTGCTCTTCTATCACCCGGGCGTGTGGTGGCTGTCCGGCCGCGTCCGTGTGGAGCGGGAGCTGATTGCGGATGCGTTGGCGGCGAGCCTGACCGGCAACCCGCGGCATCTGGCGCTGGCACTCAATCAACTGAGTCAGCAGCAGGGCGTGGAGGCGGCCCCGGCGGGCGCGGCACTGTGGGCGCATGGCGGCGTGTTGTCGGAGCGCATCCGCCGGCTCGTCAGGCCGCAGCAGGCCGCCGGATGGACTTCGGTTGGCTTGACCGCGGCGCTGGGCACTGCACTGGTGGTGTCGGCGGTCATCGTGCCGCAGTACCTTGGCGCCGCCTTTGCCCGCGAGGCGCTGTCGGTGTCGGATGATGCACAGCGCATGCTCGTCCACGCTTCGGCCATCGGCAAGGTCGAGGCGCTTGTCGGCCTGATCCAATCCCAACACGTGTACGTGGTGGAAGACGGCAGCGGCAAGGTCTTGCTCCAGCGCGATGCAGACAGTGTTGTCCCGATTGCATCGTTGACCAAGCTGATGACCGCCATGGTGGTGTTGGATGCGCAGCCCGAGTTGGACCGCGTGGTGCAGATTGCCCCGGCCGATGCGGGCACGCCGGCGTTGCGTCGCGCGGGGGTGCCTGTCGGGACGAACCTGCCGCTGCGCGACGTCATGCAGCTTGCACTGATGTCATCGGACAACCGGGCCGCCTTTGCCCTGGCGCGAACCTACCCCGGGGGCATGCCTGCGTTCGAGCGGGCATTGCAGGCGAAGATCGCCGCGCTGGGGCTGACGCATACCGCGTTGAATGAACCGACGGGCCTGTCGGCGCACAACCGATCGACCGCCAGCGACATCGCCATCATCGCCAAGGCAGCGGCGGACTATCCGGAGATCCGCCGCGATACCACCGATGCGAGCGAGACCCTCCAGATCAACGGCCAGCCGGTGGAGTACCGCAACACCAATCCGCTGGTCGGCGCGCGCGGCTGGGACATCCAGCTCTCCAAGACCGGCTTTACCGAGGACGCCGGCCGCTGCCTGATCATGCAGATCCGGTCTGCGGGCACCAGCATCACGATGGTCCTGCTCAATGGGCACCGGGCTGTGACCGTTCCCACCATGTCCTGATCTGCACCCTGCGCGCTACGGCACCCGCCTGAGCGGCCGGTGTCCGTCGCCTTGTTCCCGTGTTTTGTTTTCCTGTCTGGCCGATTGCGTTCGGCCGGGTGGGGAGGCGTTCGTCTGAAGTTTTAACCTGCAACCCCGCCTCATCCTTGCCGAATCGGCAACCGGATCGGGGCACTCTCAAGAGAGAGACGTATGAAACGCTGGTGTATCGCGGCGGCCGTCCTGGCCGTCAACCTGGTGAGCCCGACGGCGCATGCGCGAACCCTCTGCACCGTTATTGCGGATGCGGCATCGGGCAATGTGTTGATGCAAGAGGGCGATTGCGCCACGCGCGTGACGCCGGCCTCCACCTTCAAGATCGCGCTCAGCCTGATGGGGTTCGACGCCGGCATCCTCAAGGATGAACATACGCCCACGCTGGCCTACCGTGACGGCGATGTCGCGTGGGGTGGTGATGCGTGGCGGCAGCCCACGGACGCCGCGCGCTGGATCCAGTACTCGGTGGTCTGGTTCTCGCAGCGGGTGGCGCAGTCGCTGGGCGACACCCGCTTCCAGCATTACGCCGACGTGTTCGACTACGGAAACCGAGACGTCTCCGGCGAGCCCGGCAAGCACAACGGTACCGCCGGTGCGTGGATCAACTCGTCGCTGCAGATCTCGCCGCTGGAGCAGGTGGCCTTCCTGCGCAAGGTGGCCAACCGCACGCTCCCGGTGAGTGCCAACGCCCTGGACATGACCTGGCGCGTGACGGAGATTGCTGCACGCCCCGATGGATGGGCAATTCACGGCAAGACGGGCACGGGCTCTCCGGGGGCACCGATCACGCATGAAGGCAACTACGACCGCGCGCACGCCTACGGCTGGTTTGTCGGCTGGGCAACGAAGGGGCCGCGCACGCTGGTGTTCGCACGCTTGACCCAGGACGCACAAATGCAGCCGACGCCCGCCGGCATGCGTACGCGCGATGCGCTGCTGAGCGAGTTGCCATCGCTGGTTGATGGTGTGACGCGATAGGACAACCATGCCCACCGATATGCGCAACAGGCGGATCGACGTGATCCGTGGGGTCGCCATCCTGCTCGTCCTGTTTCATCACTTCAACATTGCCTATCGCCTGAGCGATACGTCGCTGGCTGCCGTGCTCGGGCCGGAGCTTGTGCAGGCCGTGGCTCGCAACGGCAACTATGGGGTGACCCTGTTCTTCGTGGTCTCGGGCTACCTGATCACCTCGAATGCCCTGCGCCGTTGGGGCCAGCTTGGCCGTATCGATGCGTGGGCGTTCTACGGGCTGCGCATCGCGCGCATCGTGCCGTGTCTGCTGTTGCTGCTCGCCATCGTGAACGTGTTCGCGCTGTGTGGCGTGGCGATCTTCCAGAACCACGCCGCAGCGGGCGAGCCCGTTCCGCTATGGCACGTCAATCTGGCGAGCCTGACCTTCACCATGAACATGCTGATTGCGCGGGTCGGGTGGGTCAACTATCCGTTGGGCGTCTTGTGGTCGCTCTCGGTGGAAGAGGTGTTCTACCTCACGTTTCCGTTGCTGTGTCTCGTGCTGCGGCGCGAGTCGCTGCTGTGCCTGTTCTGGGCAACGATCATTGCGGTCGGCCCGCTGTACCGGCTGACCCACCAGGGGGATGAGGCGGGATTTCTCTACGCGTACTTCGCCAGCTTTGACGGCATTGCCATCGGTTGCGGTGCTGCCGTTCTTTCTAGGCGGTTCGCCCTGGCTGGCATGACGACCTGGTTCGTACAAACCGCGGTCGTTGCCTTGATGACGTTTCTCTACCTGTGGTGGCCGATCGCACAGAGCAACGTCCTGGGTGTGACGGCAATGGCGCTGGGTACGGCAATCCTGTTGTGGCCGGTGCAGCGTTCAGTGGCCCGTGATGGGCTGCGCTTCAATCCATTCAGCCGCGTTGGTGCCATGGTGGCGTGGTGCGGCATGAACAGTTATGAGCTGTACCTGTTTCACCTGATTCCGCTGGCGATACTCAAAACAGGGTTTCCGCGCGCCACGGTTCTCGGTGACGAGAAACTCGTGCTGCTGGCGGCGTTCATGGTGTTTTCGTTCATGCTGGCCGCGGGTATTGCGCGGTACTACGCAGAGCCGCTCAACCGCGCGCTTCGGCAACGTCTTCTGCAGCCGCGGCGCACGCAATCCACCATCGTTTGAACGGGGGGCGCACCCCGGTCATTGCGGTAACCGGGGTGCGCGCGGCGCGAGATTACGCGGGGCCATGCGCTTCGCCGGCGCGCTCGAACAGCCATGCGAGGAAGCTGTTGAGCGACCGGTCGTCCGCTGCATCCCGATACAGGCAGTGAAACGGCGGCCCCTCCAGCTTGACCTCCGGAAACAGCATGACGAGGCGCCCGTGGTTGACGTCGTCCTGAATGACTGCCCGCGGGGCCAGGCAGATCCCCAGCCCGCTCATCGCGGCCTTCACCAGCAGGGCGAATTCGTCGTAGAACGGCCCGCGCAGGGTTTCGCCGATGGCGATTTCTGCCTGGTGAAACCAGTACTGCCAAGCCTGTGGCAAGCCCGCGTAGTGCAGCAGCGGTGCATGGCGCAAGTCAGACGGAGCGTGCACCGCCGCCAGCGCGGGATGATGCGGCGTGCAGACGGGCACCGCCACGTTGGCCACCAGGGGCTTCGACACGAACCCCCGTCGCCGCAGCTCCGGCGTGTAGCGGCGGATGACCACATCGCTCGATTCATCAATGCGATCGACCTCGGTGTCGGGCGTGGAGACCAGCTCAATATCGACGCCCGGGTGCCGCGCATAAAAGTGTGCCAGTTGCGGAAGCAGCCAGCCGTGGGCGAACGACGATGAGGTATTGATCCGGATCTGGCGCCGATCTGGCGCCTCGAACATCTGCTCCGTAGCCTCGGTCAGGCGTCCGATGCAACTGGCGACGTCCACCAGGTAGTGCCGCGCCCGCAGGGTCAGGCGCAGGGATCGTCCATCGCGCTCGAAGAGCTTTTGTCCAAAGAACGTTTCCAGCACGCGGATCTGCTGGGCGACCGCGCTCTGCGTGACATTCAACTCTTCGGCGGCAAGGGTCAGGCTGTTCAGGCGCCCGGCAGCTTCAAAGCTGCGCAGGGCATTGAGAGGGGGGAGTCGGCGCATGGCGCAATGTCAAAGAACAACTAAAGCGTCGTGGAAAAAAACTCGTTTGTGGCAATGAAAGCGGCTTCCTATCATAGGCGCCACATTGGATTGGAAGATGATGATTGCATTACCCAACCTACTCAAGACATCGGTGCAGCGCGCTGCGTGGCGATCATTTCCGTTCGGTTGCTGGATGCCGCTGTGGATGCACCGGAGGGTCCGTCAAGCCAGCCGCTACCTGGCGTTGGCCGGCATCATCTTGATACTGGTCGCCTGCTCAGGCCCACCCCCCAACGAGCGTGAAACCGGCAGCGGCGGAACGCTGGTGCGATACAGCTCTCGCCAGGTGAGTGTGGACCTGACCGATGCGGAGCAGCAGAGCCTGCGAGCCATGCGCGACCGTACGTACACCAACATCGCGCCGGATCGTGCACTGAGTGCGGTGGCCAAGGCGTTGACCGAACTGGGTTACGCACCGGTGTCGGTCGATAACGAAACTGGCCTGGTGGAGGCGGGGCTCAGTGACACGCTGGTACCCAAGTGGCGCCAGTTGCTGCGTGGGGCGCTCAAGAACTACACCGGCATGTTTCCGGCCAAGCCGGATCACGAACGCGTGTCGGCCGTCATCGCGGTCAAGGCGGGCACGGGTAGTCAGTCGACGCTGGTCCGTGCCCGGTTCGACAGCACAGTGTGGGACAGCAACGGCGATGCGCGCACGAAGACCGTGCTGAAGCGGGAAGTCTACGATGGCTTTTTCGCGGGCGTGGACAAGGTGCTGTGCTCGGCTGCCTGCAAGGGGCAGCCTTAGAACCTGCTCATGATCCTACTGCGCGGCCCGAGGTTGGCCTTGCGGTGCTCGCCGTACACGTGTATGGCTGCGCTTCTCAGGCCAACCTCGGGCCGCTCGCTACGGATCCTGAACAGGTTCTTAGGCGAGCCCGTCGCCAGCGTTGGGCTGGCGAGCGTGGCGCGCTATTCCCGCCGCTGCACAGCAGGCGGCAGCCATGTCCCATCCAGCGCCGCTTCCTTCGGCCACGTCAGCTGCATGCGCAGCAGGAAGGGGCCGACCGGTGGCGGCAGCCAGTTGTTGCGCATGCCCTTGGGCGGCGCGCGCTGGATCAGGATGTCGAGCGAGCCATCACTGTTCAGGCGTGGGTGATCGGCTTCGCTGAGGAGGTTGCGCAGGCTCGGGCGCTCGGCGGTGCGGCGCGGTTGCTGCACGGCGGCCACGGCCCAGCCGGCGTTCTCCGGCGGAAGCTGGTTGCGATCGAAATGCAGCACGTAGCGGTGCGTGCTGTCCAGCGGCAGGCTGTTGGCGTCCGCTGTGGCGGTGGCGATCAGCATGTCCTGCGGCACGTCGGTACCGCCGCCCGACCACGAGACGATCGCGCGTTGCGCATAGTCCAATCCATACGCGCCGATCATGCGCGGGATGAACCAGCCGTTCTGCGTGATCTGCGGCTGCTTGGCCGCCATCGAGAGCGTCTCGCGCGCGGCGTTCACGCCGGCATCCATCACCTTCAGGCTGGTCGAATCCACTGCCTTGGCGTCAAACGGCGCACCGGGCACGATGCCGAGGTTGCGCAGCGACGCCACCATCGTGGAATCTGTCGCGTGCGGCGGATTGTCCTTGAGCAGCTCGGCAAACCGGGTGAAGTAAGCGTTGGCATCGAGCGCGGTCACACGGCGGCGCGCTGCATTCAGGCTGACGTCGATGTCGGTGGCGTTGTTTGCGTCAGCCTTGGCTTCCGCCTCGGTTTCGCGAGCGCCGGGTTTGCCGAAAGCGTCCAGCGGCGTGATGCGGTAGCGATCCTGTACGCGGCGCGCGGCAACCTCGTCGCGCTGCCCAGCGACCTGCGTGCGGGCAACGACCCAGACCAGGTTCGTCGGCGCGGCGATCTGCTTGACGCCTGCCGGCAGCGTGCCATCCCAGCCCGGCGGCGTGATCGCGTAGTTGGCTGCACGTGCGCCCGTGGTGCGGTTGCCGATGGATTCGAACACGTCCGTCCAGGCATCGTGTACGGCCACCCAGATATGGCGGCGGCCGACGTCGGGCAGGCTCAGCACGACGGGCCCGTTGCGCAAATCGACGAAGGCGCTGCTGGCGAGCACGTCCACACGGGCGCGTACACCGGCGGGCAGGGCTTCGTCTTCCAGCGTGCGCTGGTGCATGAAGCGCCCATTGGGGGCGATGGCGGAGGTGACCTGCATCAGCGCGTCCGTCATCATCAACGGGAACGCATACACATAGGCGGAGCGGACTTGTGCCTCGCCGGCTTGCGGCAGGCGCAGTTCGTTGGCAGCCGCGGGGTTCGGGTCCTGGGTGGCGCAGCCCGTCAGGGTCAGGGCCGCCGCGCTCAGCGCCACCGCCGCCAGCCTTGTGAGCGGGCGCACGGGCGCATGGCAGTGCGTCATGGTGTTCTCCATCTTGTCGGTACGCGGCAACAGGAAACCAGACGCCTGTCGAACATCCCCCCAAGGATGCTTGCGCATACGGTTGCGTGGTCGCTCGTCACGGCGCCACGCTTGTTGTTGAGCATCTGCTGAATTTAGAAGTGCCGCCCTCGCAAGTCAATCGAAGTGCAGTGGGGTGCGCACGGTGGGGTGCGCGCTAGGATGCACGCGGTTGCGCCTACAGCCGCAGATGCAGGGCGAGGCGCAATTTGGCGGCATCGTACTCGGCTTTGAGCCGCGTGACGATCTCGCCGGCGGGCGGCAGGTCGGCAATCTGGCCCACCCCCTGGCCGGCGCCCCAGATGTCTTTCCATGCCTTGGCACGGGAGCTGCCGTCGCCAAAGTTCATCTTCGATTTGTCAGCCTCGGGCAGGGCTTGCGGGTCCAGCCCGGCTAGCTCGATGCTCTCGCGGATGTAGTTGCCGTGCACCCCTGTGAAGAGGTTGGTGTAGATGATGTCGGACGCCGCCGCGCGCACGATGGCCGTCTTGTAGCTCTCGGCGGCGTGCGCCTCATGGCTGGCGATGAAGCGCGTGCCGATGTAGGCGAGGTCGGCGCCCATGGCCTGCGCGGCGAGGATGGCATCCCCCGTGGCGATGGCGCCCGACAGCGCGATCGGCCCGTCAAAGATGCGCCGCACCTCACCCACCAGCGCAAACGGCGACAGCGTACCGGCATGCCCACCCGCACCCGCCGCCACCAGGATCAGGCCGTCGACCCCGGCCTCCAGCGCCTTCTCCGCATGGCGCAGGTTGATCACATCGTGCAGCACGATGCCGCCATAGCTGTGCACCGCATCCAGGATCTCCTTGACCGGCGCACGCAGCGAGGTGATGAAGATCGGTACCTTGTGCTTGACGCAGGTGGCCACGTCCTGCTCCAGCCGCGCGTTGGAGTGGTGCACGATCTGGTTGACGGCCAGCGGCCCCACCACAGCATGTGGATGTGCGGCACGGTGGGCAGCGAGGTCTTCGTTGATCTGCGTGAGCCAGTCGTCCAGCACCTCGGCCGGGCGTGCATTGAGCGCCGGAAACGCCCCGACGATGCCAGCCTTGCACTGCGCCAGCACCAGTTCCGGATAGCTGACGATGAACATCGGCGAGCCGATCACGGGCAGGGCCAGGTGTTGCAGCGCGGGCGGCAGATGCTTGGCGGCGGGCATGGCGTCTCCTGATGAGAGGAAGGCAGGCAGCGGGGCAGACAGCGTCGTTCGATTATAGGAAGCGGGCGCCACGTGTTGCTGCCGAATGTGCCGACGGCTTCTGCGCTAGCATGCAGAGCATTCCTTGCGCATCACACACCACCGGAGACCTGCATGACCACGCCGCTTTCCATCGACGCCGCCACCGCCGCCGCAGATGCCGCGCTGTTTCCTGGCTTTCGCCCGTTCCGCCAGGCAGTCAACGGGGTGGAGATTGCCGGGGTGATTGGTGGCAGCGGGCCGCCGTTGCTGTTGCTGCACGGTCATCCGCAAAGCCATGTGATCTGGCACAAGGTGGCGCAGGAGCTGGCGCGCGACTACACCGTTGTTGCCACCGATTTGCGCGGCTATGGCGCATCGTCCAAACCGGCCGGCAGCGCCAGGCACGCGGAATACAGCAAGCGTGTGATGGCGCAGGACCAGGTGGAGGTGATGCGCGCACTCGGCTTTGGCCGCTTCCGGCTCTGCGCGCACGATCGCGGCGCCCGGGTGGCGCATCGGCTGTGTGTCGATCACCCCGTGCACGTGGAACGCGCCATGCTGCTCGACATCGCCCCCACGCTGGCGATGTATGAGCAGACGGACATGGCCTTCGCCTCGGCGTACTGGCACTGGTTCTTCCTGATCCAGCCCTCGCCGTTTCCCGAGACGCTCATCAACGCCACGCCGGATTTCTACATCAGCAAGCTGATGGGCCTGCGCCACGCCGGGCTCGAACCGTTCGCCCCGGAAGCGATGGCCACCTACGCCGCCGCCATGCGCGAGCCCGCCTGTGTGCACGCCATGTGCGAGGACTACCGCGCCGCCGCCACCATCGACCTCGAACACGATCGCGCCGACCGCGACGCCGGCAAGCGTGTGAGCGTGCCGCTGCGGGTGCTGTGGGGTGAGAACGGCGTGATCCAGCGGTGCTTCAAGCCGCTGGAACTGTGGAGCGCGGTGGCCAAGGATGTGAGCGGCGGCACGGTGCCGTGTGGGCACTATGTGCCGGAGGAAGCGCCGGAGGTGTTGTTGGCGGAGATGCGGGCGTTCTTTGCTTGATGCGAGCCGCAATGGCAGCGGGCGTCGCGATCATCAATCCCGATACGTTTTTGGAGACGCCTTCGGGCCGCGTGTGGACGCCCGAGCGCAGCAAGGCGGCGTGGGATCGCTGCTTTCAGGTGCTGGAAGACCACTTGCGAGAATCCACGCCGAGTGGACCACACCGGCTGCTGATCGTTTGTGGATTGCAAGGGGCTGGCAAATCGCACTGGATTCGCCAGAATGCGCAGCGTTATGCGCCGTGCATTTGCTTCGATGCCGCGCTTCCCGGCATTCGGCATCGGCGTCCGATTTTGGAATTGGCGAGTCGATACAGTGCCGAGGCGATGGCTGTGTGGATCGATACGCCGCTCAGCGTGGCACTCACAAGAAACGCTTTGCGCGCGCCAGACAAACGCGTGCCGGAAGACAGCGTCAGGAGCGTTGCTGCTCTCTTTGAGCCGCCATCGGCTGAAGAGGGCTATAGCAACGTTCTGCGGTTGGACGGGTCAACGCCAGCGTTTCACCCCGTCCCTCAGCATTGACCGGCGTCGCCTTACGCGTCGGCCCATTCCCGCAACAGGTTGTGATACGTCCCCGTCAGCGCAATGACGGACGAATCCTCCTGCCCCAGCAGCCCCATCAACCGCTGCAGTTCGGTATCCATCTGGAACAGCAGCGCGCGATGCGCATCACTGCGCACCATGCTTTGCAGCCAGAAGAACGAACACACCCGTGCGCCGCGCGTGACGGGCGTGACGCGGTGCAAGCTGCTGCTCGGGTAGAGCACCATGTCGCCCGCCGCGAGCTTGACGCGGTGCTCGCCAAAGGTGTCGTCGATGATGAGTTCACCACCGTCGTAGTCTTCGGGCTCGGTCAGGAACAGCGTGCAGGAGAGGTCGCTGCGGATGCGGAAGTCGGTACCGCGCAGATGGCGCACGGCGTTGTCGACGTGGTTGCCGAAGGTCTGCCCGCCGGCATAGCGATTGAACAGCGGTGGGAACACCTTGAGCGGCAGCGCGGCTGAGAAGAACAGCGTGTTGGCCGCCAGCGCATCCTGGATGAAGGTGCCGACTTCGCGCGCAGCGGGCGAGCTTTCGGGCAGCTGCATGTTGTGCTTCACCTGCCCGGATTGCGCGCCGGCGGTGACCTTGCCGTCCACCCATTCCGCAGCGTCGATGGTGGCGCGGCAGTGTGCGACTTGGTCTTTGGTGAGGACGGCGGGAATCTTCAACAGCATGGCGATTCGGATTCGAGTGTGCCGGCCAACGTGCGCAGGCGCGCGTCGGGGTGGCCGGCCAGAAAGTCATGCGCCTTGGCGAGGAAGGCGGGCGTCGCGCTGCGCGGTACGGCTCGCATCCACGTGAGGGCTTCGTCGGCGCGGTCGGCGAGCGCGAAGAGTCGTGCCGCGTTGAACTGGCCACGGAAGTCGCCACCCTCAGCCGCACGCAGGTAGCAGTACAGGGCCATCCCCAGGTCGGCCTCGACTTCCCAGCCGTCTTCATAGAAACCGCCGACCACATTGATCGACTTGGCGTGCCCTTGCGCAGCGGCTGCCTGGAAGAAAGCGAAGGCTTGCGCGCGATCCTGCGGCACACCGCGCCCGAGCTGCAGGCTGGTGGCGTAGTTGTACTGGCCCCAGTCGAGGCCGGCATCTGCCGCGCGGGCATACCAGTGTGCTGCGGTCTTGTCGCAGGCGGGCGCGCCCCAGCCGTGCTCGTAGCAGCGGCCGAGCATGTTGGCGGCCATGGCGTGGCCGGACACCGCGGCGGTCTTGAACCAGAAGAGGGCTTCGGCGTGATTGCGTTCGACACCGTGGCCATCGAGCAGCCATTGACCAAGGATGGTCTGGGCTTCGGTATGACCACGACGAGCGGCGCCGGCAAGCCAGTCCGCCGCGCGATCGGCCGGGCCGGTCAGCACGACGTGAATGGCATCCACCGCCGCAGCATCGGCTGCGGCGGTTGCAGCAAGCGCCGCCATCAGTACCGGATACCCAGCGTCAGGATCGCAGCGCGCCCCGGTGCGAGCGATGCGTAGTGGGATGCATACGCCTGGTTGTAGTACTTCTTGTCGAACAGGTTCTGCACGTTCAACTGCAGGTTCATGTGCTTGTCGATGCGGTACGAAGCCATCGCATCGAAGCGCCAGTAGGCCGGCACCCACTTCGGGTTGGCAGGGTTGGCGCTGCCCCAGACCTTCGACACGTAGTACGCGCCGCCGCCCAGCGTGAACTTCGGCATCGGCTGGTAGGTGGTCCACAGGCTGAAGCTGCTCTTGGGCGTGTTGGGGAATTCCGTGCCATTGGTCGCACCAAAGGCCGAGCCCGAACCGCCGTTGTTGCGCAGCTCGCTCTTCAGGTACGTGTAGCCGCCAAACACTTGCCACTTGTTGGTGAGTGCGCCCGACCAGCCCAGCTCGAAGCCGTCCACGCGCTTGTTGCCGGCCATGGCGGCGGTGCCGTCCTGCAGCACGATGCGTGCGTTGGTGGTTTCGATGCGGAAGATGGCAGCGGTGAGCGCCAGCTTGTTGTCCAGCACGTTCCACTTGGTGCCGAGTTCGTAGGCGCGGTTCTTCTCGGGGGCGAGTACGTCGCCGCGATTGCCCGAGCGATCCGGCGTGAGTGCGCTGCCATCGGCACCCTGGCCGGCCACGGAGCCCGACGGCGTGGACGACGTGCCATACGCCACGTAGATGCTGCCGTTCTGCGCGGGTTTGAAGACCAGACCGAGCTGGTAGTTCAGCAGGTTGTCGTCACGCGAGAAGCTGGATCGCACGCCTTGCGCATTGGCCGACGTGGTGGCCGATGCCGAGTAGCGGTCATAGCGCAGGCCGCCGTTGATCTGCCAGCGCGGCGACAGCTCGATGGTGTCGAACACGTACGCCGATTGCGTGCGCACCGTGGTCTCGGCCGGGTTGTTGGCCAGCGTGATGTTGCCCGTCCATGGGTCGTTCGGGTTCGGGTTGAACAGGCTCGTGCAGTTGTAGCCGCCGGCCGCGCCGATGCCGTTCGGGCAGCGGTTGCTACCGGTGGGGACGTTGTACGTGTCGTTGCTGCTGTGCTCGCGCGAGAACTCCAGGCCTGCCGCGTAGCTGTGTTTGAAGCCGCCGGTCTCGAACTTGCCGGTCGCTTCCGTCTGGTTGGCGACGGTGTTGGCCACCGAGTAGCGCGTGTTGGCGCGGCGCCAGACCATGCCGTAGTAGATGTTGCCCTGGCTGTCGTCGGGCTGCGTCCAGACATAGTCCTGACTGGTGCGTGCGATGCGCGTGGTGTTGCGCAGCTTCAGCGCGCTCGACACATCGTGCTCCAGCGAAAGCGTGCCCATGTCGACGCGATCACGGCGGAAGTCGCGGCCCAGGCCGTAGTAGGTATTGCGGCCGACATCCACCGGCGAGCCGTCGCCCGGCGCGAACAACTGCGGGCGGCCATCGGTGCGGCGGTTGAACGTGCCGTTGTTGTAGGGGATGCCCGTGTCCGGCGTGTCGTTCGATTGCAGGTGGTAGTACGACAGCGTCGCGCGCGTGGGCGTGCCCAGCCCGAAGGCGATGGACGGCGCGATGCCCCAGCGGCTGAAGCTCGTCACATCGCGGCCCGGTGTGCCTGCGTCGTGATACATCGCGTTCAGGCGGAAAGCGGCGTGTTCGCCGATCTGGTAGTTGCCGTCGGCCGTGGCGCGCTTGTACGCGGCGTTGCCGACCGACACCGTGCCTTCCGTGAAGTGCTCCAGCTTGGGCGCCTTCGAGACGATGTTGATTGCCCCGCCGGCCGAGCCGCGCCCTTCATACGCGCCCGACGGCCCCTTGATGACCTCCACCGATTCCACGTTGAACATCTCGCGCGATTGCGCACCGATATCGCGCAGCCCGTCGAGGAACGTGCTGGCCTGTGCGTCGTAGCCGCGGATGAACGGGCGGTCGCCCACCGGGTTGCCGCCTTCGCCCGCGCCAAACGCAATGCCGGGTACCGTGCGCAGCGCTTCGGTAAGCGTGACGGAGCCGGTGTCCTGCAGCACCTCAGCCGGGATCACCGTGACGGACTTGGGCGTGTCGAGCAGCGGTGCGGTGAATTTGCCGCCCGAGGCTTCGTCGGTCTTGAAGCCACTGCTGCCCGTGACCGTGTGGGTCGGCAGGGTGGCCGTTACCGAATCCTTCTTGGTTTCCGCCACGGCCGGTGTGGCCGCCACGGCAAAGCTCATGGCCCCTGTCAGGTATCCCACCACCGACTGTTCGGCGCGCTTGCGTTCCGTCTGTGCTGCTTGCATGGCTTGGTGCCCGCTCCCCTGAAAAATCTTGTTACATGTTTGGCGCAAATGAGAATTGTTATCGTTCGCATGTGAAGGAGTCAACGCAGAATCTGTCGATTTCCTTATCGGCTGAAGAAAATCTCCGATAAATCAATGTGTTATGCGCCACGAGCCGTGGGGTGCGGCAAAACGCAGCATGTTTTGTGTTCGAAGGCTTCCATTTATTCAAGCAGATGATTTAGTATTGCCGGGCAGGCTGTCCAACCGAATCTCTCTTGCAAGGTGAGCATCGCGTGAGCACGGACCCGGAACTCCTCATCGAGCAGCGCGACCAGGCGCTGTGGTTGACCATTCAGCGCGAAGATCGCCGCAACGCGATCAACGGCGCGGTGCTTGAAGCACTGATGGCAGCGCTGGCCGATGCCAGCCGCAACACCGCGGTGCGTGCCGTGGTGCTGACCGGCGCTGGCACGCGCGCCTTCTGTGCCGGGGCTGATCTGCAGAGCGGCCAATCTTTCCGCTTTGACTATTCCCAGCCGCACCAGGGCCTGGCGGATCTGTTTCGGCAGGCGCGCCGCTGCACCGTGCCGCTCATCGCACGGGTGAATGGCGCATGCATGGCCGGTGGCATGGGTTTGCTGGCGATGTGCGACATGGCGGTGGCCAGCCGTAGCGCCATGTTTGGGCTGCCTGAGGTGAAGGTCGGACTGTTCCCGGCGCAGGTGTTGGCCGTGTTGCAACATCAGCTGCCGCGTCGTCTGCTCAACGAGCTGTGTCTGACCGGCGAGCCTATGAGCGCAGACCGTGCCCTCGCCGCCGGCCTGATCAACGAAGTGGCCGAACCCGAAGCGCTCGATGCCGCTGTCGATGCGCTGCTCGCGCGGCTGCTCGACAAATCGCCGTCGGCCATCCGGCGCGGGTTGTACACGCTCAAGCAGGTTGAGCATCTGAGCTTCGAGCAGGCGATGGCCTTTACCGAAAGCCAGATCGGTCTGTTTGCCTTGACCGAGGACGCGCAGGAAGGTCAGGCCGCCTTTCGCGAGAAGCGCGCCCCCAACTGGACGGGCCGCTGACATGCGTAAAGACACGGTTTCCATCGGTGGCGCCAGCGGCTTTTGGGGCGACAGCGTGACCGGGCCGATGCAGCTGGTCGCCTCCGGCCGCATCGACTTCCTCGTCTTCGATTTCCTAGCCGAACTGACCATGTCGCTGCTGGCCAGCGCGCGCATGAAGAACGCGGAGCTGGGTTATGCGACCGACTTCGTGAGCGTGGCGATGCGCGCGGTGCTCAAGGACGCGCTGGCGCAGAACATCCGCATCATCGCCAACGCGGGCGGCGTGAACCCGCGCGGTTGTGCCGCCGCTCTGCAAGCCCTGGCCGATGAGCTGGGTGTGAGCGTGCGCATTGCCGTGGTGGAAGGCGATGACGTGATGCCGCTGCTGCCCGCGCTGCGCGACGAAGGCGTGCGCGAGCTGCAAAGCGGCCGCCCGCTGCCCCACAAGGTGGTAAGCGCCAATGCGTACCTGGGTGCGTTGCCGATCAAGGCGGCGCTCGATGCGGGCGCGCAGGTGGTCATCACAGGCCGATGTGTCGACAGCGCGGTCACGCTCGGTGCGTTGATGCACAGCTTTGGCTGGGCCGTGGATGACTACGACCGCCTCGCCGCCGGCAGCCTCGCCGGACACATCCTCGAATGCGGCTGCCAAGGCGCCGGTGGCCTGCATACCGATTGGGAAGCCGTGCCCGACTGGGCGCACAGCGGCTACCCCATCGTCGAGTGCGGGGCTGACGGCAGCTTCATCGTCACCAAGCCGGAAGGCACCGGCGGGCTGGTGACGCCCGCCACCGTGGGTGAGCAGTTGCTGTACGAGATCGGCGACCCCGCGCGCTATGTGCTGCCCGATGTCGTCTGCGATTTCACGCAGGTGACGATGACGCAGGCCGGCGAGCATCGCGTGGAAGTGCACGGCGCTCATGGCATTGCACCCACGCCCGACTACAAGGTGAGCGCTACCTACGCTGACGGCTACCGCGCCACCGGCCAGCTCACCATCGTCGGCGTCGACGCGGACCGCAAGGCGCACCGCACGGCGGAAGCGATTTTGGAGCGCACGCGCGGCCTGTTCCACAAGCTCGGTCTGCCGGACTACAGCGCCACGCACATCGAGACGCTCGGTTCGGCCTATCTGTTCGGCCCGCATCAACCCGAGGTGCCACGCTTTGAATCGGTGATGTGGCTGGCGGTGGCGCATCCGAACAAGCAAGCATTGGAGTTGTTCGCCCGCGAGATCGCACCGGCCGGCACATCCTGGGCACCCGGCACGACGGGGGCCGGTGGGCGGCCGAGCGTTGTACCCGCCGTCAAGCAATACGCTTTCCTGATCGACAAGGCGCGCGTGCAGCCACGTGTGACGTTGCTGGGCGGTGAGAGCTTCGATGTTGCGGTGCCGACGGGCGGTGCGCCATTGGAAGCCTCAACCGCCGCGACGATGACGGCAGCACTGCCGACCGGCCCGACGCGCGAAGTCCCGCTCATCGAACTCGCCTACGCCCGCAGCGGTGACAAGGGCGACACCTCCAACATCGGCGTGATCGCCCGCCGGCCGGAAGACCTGCCGCTGTTGCGCGCACAGTTGACCGAAGACGCCGTCGCCGCCTATCTCGCACACGTCGCGCGTGGCCGCGTGACCCGCTACGACCTGCCGGGCATTCACGCACTCAACTTCGTCTGCGAGCGGGCGCTGGGCGGTGGTGGCATGGCGTCTCTGCGCAACGATCCGCTGGGCAAGGGCATGGCGCAGGTGCTGCTGACGATGCCGGTGCGCGTGCCGGTCGATCATCCTTAACCGACGGGGCGACCATGTACACAGGTCTGCTGACATCCGTGCTCTTCAATGCCGAGCACGACACCTTTCGTGAGACCGTGCGCCGCTTTGTCGACAAGGCGGTGTTACCGAACATCGATGCCTGGGAAGAGGCGGAAACCTTCCCGCGCGAGCTGTATCGCAAGGCAGCCGAACTGGGTTTGCTCGGCATTGGTTTTCCGGAGGAGTACGGTGGCACGCCTGCTGACCTGTTCCTTGAACTCGCGATGATCGAAGAGCTGACGCGCGCCGCCAGTGGTGGACTGCTCGCTTCGCTGTTCAGCCACACGATCGGCGCACCGCCCATCGTAGCGGGCGGTTCTGCAGAGCTGAAATCGCGCGTGCTGCCCGACATCCTCTCGGGCGAGAAGATCAGCGCGTTGGCCATCACCGAGCCGTTGGGCGGGTCGGATGTCGCCAATCTGACCACGCGTGCGGTGCGTGATGGCGATCACTACATCGTCAACGGCAGCAAGATCTTCATCACCTCCGGCATGCGCGCGGACTACCTGACCGTGGCTGTGCGCACGGGCGGCCCTGGCGCGGGTGGCATATCGGTGCTGCTCGTGGATGGCGATACGCCGGGCCTGTCGCGCACACCGCTCAAGAAGATGGGCTGGTGGTGCTCCGACACGGCGCAACTGCACTTCGACAACTGCCGCGTGCCTGTAGGCAACCTGCTCGGTGCGGAGAACCGCGGCTTCGAGCTGGTGATGCGCAACTTCAACCATGAACGTTTGGCGCTGGCGATGCAGGCCTATGGCCTCGCGCGCACGTGCCTGGCCGAAGCGGTGGAGTGGGCCAGCCAGCGCGAAACCTTCGGCAAGCGCCTCGTGCAACACCAGGTGGCGCGGCAGAAGCTGGTGGCGATGGCCACGCGCATCGAAGCCACGCGCGCATTGCTCGAGGACCTGATGCGCCGCATGCAGGCGGGCGAGTCGCCCGTCGCGCAACTGTGCATGCTCAAGAACTTCGCCACGCAGAGCCTGCAGTTCTGCGCCGACACGGCGGTGCAACTGCTCGGCGGCATGGGCTTCATGCGCGGCACGAAGTCGGAACGGATCTATCGCGAAGTGAAGGTCTACATGATCGGCGGCGGCGCGGAGGAGGTCCTGAGTGATCTCGCTGCTCGCCAGCTTGGTTGGGTTTGAGGAGACACACATGTATCGCTCAGTCTTTCGACCGGGGTTGTTCCTGGGGCAAGTGGCAGTGGTGACGGGTGGTGGCAGCGGCATCGGCCGGTGCACCGCGCATGAGCTGGCATCGCTCGGCGCGGCGGTCGCGCTGGTGGGGCGTAATGCGGACAAGCTCGCCGCCGTGCGCACGGAGATCGTCGAAGCCGGCGGCACCGCGCACGCCTATGTCTGCAACATCCGCGACGAGGCTGCCGTGCAGGCGACGGTCGCGCAGATCCTCGGCGAGCACGGCCGCATCGATGCGCTGGTCAACAACGCGGGCGGGCAGTTTCCGTCGCCGCTCAAGGACATCTCCGTCAAGGGGTGGGAGGCCGTCGTGCAGACCAACCTGACCGGCGGTTTCCTGATGGCGCGCGAGTGCCTGAACCAGGCGATGCAGCAGCGCGGCGGCGCCATCGTCAACATCGTCGCTGATATGTGGGGCGGTATGCCGAACATGGGGCACTCGGGCGCGGCGCGTGCCGGCATGATCAACTTTACGGAGACGGCCGCATTCGAGTGGGCGCAGTACGGCGTGCGCGTGAATGCGGTGGCGCCGGGCTATGTGGCGTCGTCGGGCATGGACGCCTATCCGCCGTGGATGGCCGAGACCATCCGCAGCATGCCGCGCACGGTGCCGGCGGGGCGCTTTGCCACCGAGGCGGAGGTGTCGTCGGCCATCGTCTACCTGTTGTCGGAAGCGGCGGCGTTCATCACGGGCACGACGCTGCGCGTGGACGGCGGCCGCCCCAACGTGCGGCCCGGCACGCCCATGCCGGCACCGCGTCATGGCGCCGCACCGTTCAACGGCTTCCACCTGGCCGCCACGCCCAAGGTGCTGCAAGACAAGGAGACCGATGATGCCGGTGCTTGAGTCGCGCATCGTCCCGCAAAGCGACGCCTACCAGCAGAACCACGCCGCGCTCACGGAACTCGTCGACCAACTGCGCACGCTGGAGAACCGCACGCGCTACAAGTCCGAAGCCTCGCGCGCACGCTTCGAGCAGCGCGGGCAGTTGCTACCGCGTGACCGGCTCGGCCGCCTGCTCGATGCCGGTGCACCGTTCCTGGAGCTGTCCTCGCTGGCTGGCTTCTGCCTCGACCACGCAGACCCAGCACGCTCGATTCCCGGTGGCGGCTTCATCGCCGGCATCGGCTGGGTGAGCGGCGTGCGCGCGATGATCATCGTGGACGACGCGGGCATCGATGCCGGTGCCGTGCAGCCGATGGGCATCGAGAAATTCCAGCGCGCGCAGGCCATCGCGCTGGAGCAGAAGCTGCCGTTCATCCATCTCGTCGAATCGGCTGGCGCCAACCTGCTGACCTATCGCGTGGAGACCTTCATCCACGGCGGCAGCGGCTTCTACTGGCTCGCGCGGCTGTCGGCGGCGGGCATTCCGGTGATCAGCGTGGTGCATGGGTCGAGCACGGCGGGCGGGGCGTATATGCCTGGTCTCTCAGACTATGTGGTGATGGTGCGCGATCGCGCGCGCGCGTTCCTTGCCGGTCCGCCGTTGCTCAAGGCCGCCACCGGCGAGATCGCCACCGAAGAGGAACTGGGCGGCGCCGAGATGCACGCCACCACCTCGGGCCTCGCCGAATACCTGGCCGAAGACGACGCCGATGCGCTGCGCATCGCACGCGAACTCGTTGCTGCCCTGGATTGGAACCGCGATGTGCCGGTAGCCGATCGCCCCTACGCACCGCCGCGTTTCGATGCGGAAGAGTTGCTCGGCATTGCACTCACCGATCATCGCAAGCCGCTCGACATGCGCGAAGTCATTGCGCGCATCGCCGATGGCTCCGACTTCCTCGAGTTCAAGCCGGACTATGGCCCGGCTACGATCACCGGGCACGCCGCCATCTGCGGCATGCACGTCGGCATCATCACCAACAATGGGCCGCTGGACCCGGCGGGTGCCACGAAGGTTGTCCACTTCATTCAGGCGTGCTGCCAGTCCGATACGCCGCTGCTGTACCTGCAAAACACCACGGGCTTCATCGTTGGCAAGCAGTCCGAGCAGGCGGGCATGATCAAGCACGGCTCGAAGATGATCCAGGCGATGGCCAACGCCACCGTGCCGCGCATCACCGTCCATTGCGGCGCATCGTTCGGGGCGGGCAACTATGGCATGTCGGGGCGCGGCTTCTTCCCGGATTTCTGCTTCAGCTGGCCCAACGCCAAGACCGCCGTGATGGGCGCGGAGCAGGCCGCTGGAACGATGGCCACTGTCATGGCCGCCAGCATGCAACGCAAGACGCAGACCATCGACCACGACGCCATCGAGGCGATGCGCGCCAAGGTGATCGACACCTTCGAGCGGCAGTCCGGCGCGTTCACGGTGTCGGGCCGCCTGCTGGACGACGGCGTGATTGACCCGCGCGACACGCGCAAGGTTCTGGCCTGCGTGTTGGCCGTCTGCGACGAAGCGCGCAGGCGCACGCTGCATCCCATCCAATTTGGCGTTGCCCGACCGTAGCGCCAACTCATACGAACAACGCAAACAGCCCAAGGCCACCGGAGCGAGACACCATGCACTTCACCCACGAACACCAGGAACTGCAGCGCAACCTCAAACGCTTCATCGACAGCGACATCAATCCGTACGTGGAAGAGTGGGAAGCGGCCGAGATGTTCCCCGCCAAGGCGCTCTTCAAGAAGATGGGCGATCTGGGCTTTCTCGGCATTGCCAAGCCGACCGAGTTCGGCGGCCTGGGCCTCGACTATTCGTATGCGATGGCGATGGCGGAAACGCTCGGCCACATCCACTGCGGCGGTGTGCCGATGGCGATTGGCGTGCAGACTGACATGGCAACGCCCGCGCTCGCGCGCTTCGGCTCCGATGAACTGCGTGCGCAGTTTCTCGCGCCTGCGATCAGCGGCGATGCGGTGGCGTGCGTCGGCGTATCGGAGCCGAGCGCCGGTTCCGATGTGGCCGGCATCAAGACCACCGCACGCAAGGATGGCGACGACTACATCATCAACGGCAGCAAGATGTGGATCACCAACAGCCTGCAGGCCGACTGGATGTGCCTGCTGGCCAATACGTCGGATGACCCGGCGCACCGCAACAAGTCGCTGATCATCGTGCCGATGAACACGAAGGGCGTATCGGTCGGCAAGAAGATCCGCAAGATCGGTATGAACTCGTCGGACACTGGCCTCATCTACTTTGACGACGTGCGTGTGCCGCAGCGCTACCGCATCGGTGAAGAGGGCAAAGGCTTCACGTACCAGATGCTGCAGTTCCAGGAGGAGCGCATGTGGGCCGCCGCCAGCAGCCTGCAGACGATGATGATGTGCATCGACAGCACCATCGAGTACGGCCGGGAGCGCAAGCTGTTCGGTGCCAGCCTGCTCGATAACCAGTGGGTGCACTTCAAGCTGGCCGAACTGAAGACCGAGGTGGAGGCGCTGCGTGCGCTCACCTACCGCGCGTGCGATCTCTACATCAACGGGCAGGATGTGACGGAGCTCGCATCGATGGCCAAGCTCAAGGCCGGGCGCCTCTCGCGCATCGTGCCCGACGCCTGCCTGCAGTTCTGGGGCGGCATGGGCTTCACGTGGGACAACCCCGTCTCGCGCTACTACCGCGATGGACGCCTGGGTTCTATCGGCGGCGGCGCAGATGAGGTGATGCTCGGCATCATCTGCAAATACATGAACACGCTACCGGGCAAGAAGGGCTGAGCAATGGGCACGCCGCACGCTGCTTTCCGCACAGTCCTGATCGCCAACCGGGGCGAGATCGCGCTGCGCATCCTGCGTACCGCGCGGCGCCTCGGCATGCGTACCGTTGCCGTGTACTCCGATGCCGACCGCGATGCCCCGCATTGCCGCGCAGCGGACCTCGCCTTGCCGATTGGCGCGTCGCAACCACAGGCGTCTTACCTGAACATCGCCGCGTTGCTGGAGGCGGCGCGCAAGTCCGGCGCGCAGGCTGTGCATCCCGGCTATGGCTTCCTGGCCGAGAGCGATGCCTTTGCCAATGCCTGTGCAGAAGCGGGCCTTGTCTTTATCGGCCCACCTGCGGAAGCCATTCTCGCGATGGGCAACAAGGCCGGCGCCAAGCGCTTGATGGAGGCCGCCGGTGTGCCGTGCGTGCCCGGCTACCAGGGCGAAGACCAATCCGATGCCCGCATGCAGCAGGAAGCGGAACGCATCGGCTACCCGGTGATGATCAAGGCCGCAGCCGGCGGCGGCGGACGCGGCATGCGGCGTGTGGATCGCGCAGAAGACTTTGCTGCCGCGCTGCAGTCCGCACGTTCCGAAGCGGAGAACGCGTTCGCTTCCGGCGAGCTGATCCTCGAAAAGGCCATCGTCGAGCCGCGCCATATCGAGATCCAGGTGTTTGCCGATAAGCACGGCAACGTCGTCCACCTGGGCGAGCGTGACTGTTCGGTGCAGCGCCGGCATCAGAAGGTGATTGAAGAATCGCCATCGCCTGCGGTGTCGCCGGAGTTGCGTGCACGCATGGGCGCGGTGTCGGTAGCCGCAGCACGCGCCATCGGTTACGTGGGCGCCGGCACGCTGGAGT
Organism: Ralstonia insidiosa; assembly: GCF_008801405.1. Taxonomy (NCBI): domain Bacteria; kingdom Pseudomonadati; phylum Pseudomonadota; class Betaproteobacteria; order Burkholderiales; family Burkholderiaceae; genus Ralstonia; species Ralstonia insidiosa. Next base: position 753,909 of record NZ_VZPV01000001.1, read on the forward strand.
TTCTACTTGCCCCGGACGGCGCGTTCTACTTCATGGAGATGAACACGCGCCTGCAGGTCGAGCATGCGGTGACGGAAGCGGTGGTCGGCGTTGATCTGGTCGAGTGGCAGTTGCGCGTGGCGCTGGGCGAGCCGCTGCCGCTGTCGCAGGACGCCATCGATGCGCGTCGCGCGCAAGGTGGTCACGCCATCGAAGTGCGACTGTGTGCGGAAGACCCGCAGCAGAACTTCCTGCCGCAAAGCGGCACCGTCGCGCGCTGGCGTGCACCGCGCGAGGTGCGTACGGACCATGCGTTGGCGGATGGGCTGGTGGTCTCGCCGTACTACGACTCGATGCTCGCCAAGATCGTCGCGCACGGCATGGATCGTGCCGATGCGTGCAGGCGGTTGGTGCACGCGTTGGATGATTGTTTGCTGCTGGGGCTGCCAACCAATCGTGCGTTCCTGCGCCAGTGCGTGGCGCATCCGGCGTTCCTTGCTGGCGACGTCTCCACCGCGTTCATCGACCGGCATTTTCCGGTGGCGATGCGCCAGGCGGCCGTACCCGATGCAGCGGTCTGCCAGGCCGCCGCAGTGCTGCTCACGCACTCGCGCAAGGACGCCGTGCGCCGCTATCCCACCGAGCTGCAGGGCTGGGCCAGCAGCCGCACGTACCCCACGCTGTGCCGCTTCACGCTCGACGGCGAGGCGATCGAGATGCGCGTGCGTGCACTCGCCGTGCAACGCTGGGAAGTGAGCTGGGACGGCGGCACCGCGCAAGCGGAAATCGTGTCCGAAGCCGATGGCCGCCTCACGCTCGCGCTGGGCGACAGGCTGTACCCGATCGAATACGCGATCACCGGAACCGCTTACCACTTCGTGTTGGATGGCCGGGAACACACCGCCATCGACACCACCTACGCCAAGGCGGAACGCAACGGTGCGCAAGCCGGCAGCGGCCGCATCAGCGCACCGATGAATGGCCGCGTTGTCGCTGTCCACGTGACGGAGGGCGAGGCCGTCTCCGCTGGCCAATTATTGCTGGTGGTCGAAGCCATGAAGATGGAGCACAGCATTGCCGCGCCGCTCGCCGGCGAGGTGAAGGGCCTGTTCACCCAGGTCGGCGCACAGGTCGCGCCGGGCGGGTTGCTGATGGAGATTGCCGCGGCCTGAGGGCTGCATCGTCGTTGTTGTCGTCCATCGTTTCGTCGTGCAGTTCATGCGGTCCACAGGAGACGTCCCATGTCCGAAGCCACGCCAGACACCACGCTTGAAGCCAACCTGCTGAACCGGGTGACGCTGGGCGATACGTTGCATCGCAGCGCACGCAAGTTCGGCGCGAAGGTCGCGTTGGTCGATGGCCCGCGCCGCATGACGCATGCCCAGCTCAATGCCGACAGCAACCGCTACGCCCATCACCTGCTGGCCAGTGGCCTCAAGCCGGGTGACAAAGTGGCGATGCTTTGCGGCAACTCGGCGCAGTTTCTGGTGGCGGCCTACGGCATCATCAAGGCGGGGCTGGTGTGGGTGCCCATCAACGCGATGCTTGGGCCAGACGATGTGCGCTACATCCTTGAGCATGCCGAAGTGCGGCACGTGGTGATCGATGCGGCGCTGTACCCGGTGCTGCGTGAAACGTTGGCAGCGCTCGGGCTACCTGGGCACCAGTGCTTCGGTGAGCCAGCCGCAGGTGGCCCGGAGACTGTCGAGCAGGCACTGCAAGGTCACGCCGACACGCTGCCCGCCGTGATGATCGATGACCGCGATCTCGCGCTCATCATGTACACCAGCGGCACTACGGGCCGGCCCAAGGGCGCGATGCATTCGCACCGCTCCGTGCACGCGGCGCTGATGTCCAACATCGCCGGCCTGAACCTGAACGAGAAAGACGTGTTCTCGTGCATCCTGCCGATGTTTCATTGCGCCCAGTTTTCGACCGCAGCTTCCGCGATGACAGTGGGCGCCACGCTTGTCATCCAGCGCGGCTTCGACCCGACCGCGCTGCTTGACGCGATTACCAACGAGCGCATCACGCAGCTATTTGGCTTGCCGCTCATGTACGCCGCGCTGCTGCACCATCCGCTGCGCGCGCAGCGCGATCTCTCCAGCCTGCGCTTGTGCCTGTATGCCATGGCGCCGATGGCCAAGCCGCTGCTCGAACGGCTGATTGCCGAGGTGTGTCCGAACTTTGCGCTTGGCTCTGGGCAGACGGAAATCTTCCCGATGACGATGTACTTTGCGCCCGACCAGCAACTGCAGCGCACCGGCAACTACTGGGGACAGCCGTGCATGGTGAACGAGGCGGCGGTGATGGACGACGAGGGCAACCTCCTCGGCCCCAATCAGTTGGGCGAGATCGTGCATCGCGGCCCCAATGTCATGCTCGGCTACTATAAAGACCCGCAGGCCACCGCCAACGCGCGCCGCTTCGGCTGGCACCACACGGGCGACCTGGGCATGTGGGACGCCGACGGCCAGCTCCAGTTCAAGGACCGCATCAAGGACATGATCAAGACCGGCGGCGAGAACGTGCCGTCGCTCAAGGTGGAGGAGGTGCTGTTGCGCCATCCGGCTGTGGCGAATGCCGCAGTGGTCGGGTTGCCGCATGCGCATTGGGTGGTAGCGGTGGCGGCCTTCGTCTGCCTCAAGCCGGATGCGCAGGCGGATGCGACAGCGTTGCAGGCACACTGCCGCGAACATCTCGGCAGCTTTGAAGTGCCCAAGCACATCAGCGTGGTCGACAAGCTGCCCATGACGGCCACCGGCAAGATTCAGAAGCACGTGCTGCGCAGCGCCAACCAGACGCTGTTCGAGAGCGACGCGCGTTGAGGAAAACTAAGCTGCCGGCTGCGGCGGCGTGCGCAGGATGAAGAGCACCGCCTGATCGGCCAGTGCATCGATGCTGATACCCGCACCGGCCTGATACCACTGCGCCGTCCAGTTGAGCGCGCCAAACATCAGCAGGCGGTCCACCGGCGTTGGTTGTGCCCAGTCGCCGGACGCGCGCAGGCGGTCGATGACGTGGTTCCAGATGCCCTCGTAGCGGTCCTTGAGCGCGATGATGCGTTCCTGCGCGTGCGCATCGAGTGAGCGCCACTCGTACAGCATCACCGGAATGAAATCCTGATTGGGCGCCAGGATCGTGTAGAGGTGCGCGCGCACCAGTTGGCGCATCGCCTCGCGCGGGGGCTGGCCATCAATGTCGATCGCTTCGATGTCGGCCAGCGCCACCGTCAGGCCGTGCTCGATCACGGCTTGCAGGATTTCCTGCTTGGTCTTGAAGTGATAGAACCAGCTGCCCGCATGCACACCCGTGGCGGCGGCAATGTCGCGCACCGTGGTGTTGCCGTACCCCTTCTCGCGGAACAGTCTGGCGGATTGTTCGATCAGCGCGCGGCGCAGGCCTTCGTTGGCATCCTGTGCGGGGCGGCCGCGCTTGCGGCGCGGTGCATCGGCGTCCGTGGTGGATTCTGTTAGGTTGGGTGGTGCGGGTTTCGACATGCCTGGCGAAGAGAAACGGCTTCGCTGCATTGTAGCGACCGGCAGCTCAATCGCGGTTGCGGATTTGCCCTTGCTCGACCGTGGCGGCACCGGCCTTGACCAGCGCGCCGATGGCGGCATCCAGCAGGTCCGTCATCGACTGGTTTGCAAAGAAGCGCGCCTGCAGGCGTGTCATCAGCGTGGTCTGCGTGAACCACGCGAACAACGCTTCGTGCGAGAGCGCCTGCTGCTCCAGCAGCTTGAACTTCACCAGCACGCGAATGGCATGCAGCGCATTGCGTTCTGGGTCCGCACGCAGATACGCGAGCCGCCCGAGCGATGCGTCGATGGCGGCGCCAACTTCAGTGAACGGCCGGCCATGTCCCGGAATCACCACGCGCACATCGAGCTGCGCGATGCGCTCCAGAATGGCCTGCTGTTCTGCAAAGCCGCTCTCGCCCTCCAGCTCGGGAAAGATGATGCCGAAACCGCGCTCCCACAGTGCATCGGCTGAGAGCAGCACGCGCGACTCCGGGCTGTAGAGAATGACGGCGTTGGGATCATGCCCCGGCGCGCTGATGACCTGCCAGTCGAAGCCGCCCAGGTGCACGGTCATGCCGTCGGCCAGGCCCGCATCGGCATCGCTGTCGGGCAGCGTGAAGCGGGCGCATTCCTGGCCGGTGGGGCCGTAGCTGAGGGCGTCGGTGTCCCAGCGGCGCACATCGTCGACCTGCGCAGCGGGCACGCGGGTGTGGCAGCTGTACAGTGCCTGCAGCGCCGCGTTGCCGCCGCAGTGGTCGGAGTGCAGGTGCGTGTTCAGCAGACGGCGTAGTGGCTTGCCTTGCAGCGCGTGCTGCACCAGCGCCACCGTTTGCGGTGCGTGCGTGAGGTAGCCGGAGTCGACCAGCGCGCAGCCGCCGTGCTCGCCGTCACCAACCTCGTCATCGAAGAAGAGGATGTTGTTGGACGACAGCCAGCCGCGCTCGAACACGCGCATCGAATTGGGGAGGGTGATGATGTCGTGTTCGGCCATGTTGGTGTGGGGTCAGGCGCGGGGGGTGTCGTTGAGCCAGGCGCAGGCGCGTTCGGGCAGCGTCTGCCAGACGGCGAGGCGCGCCGCGTCGCTCATGGTCGACCAGGCGGCAATCTCGTCGATCGTGCGCATGCAACCGAGGCATAGGCCACGCGCGTCATCCATCTTGCACACGCTGATGCACGGCGACGTGACCGGCTGTGCGCGCTCGGCTTGCGCGCGGCTATTGCGCAGCTTGCCCAGCGAGAGCTTCAGTTGTGCGCGGGTGCAACTGTCCATCGATGTTCGATCAATCACGCTGGGCAATGTCGGCCACAGGCGCGCCGGTCATCGCTTCCAGCTCGGCGGGCGTGAGGTTGAACACCGCGTGCGGATGGCCGGCGGCGGCCCACACGCTGGCGTACTGGAAGAGGTCTTGATCGAGCAGCATGACCGGTTTGACCGCATGGCCGACCGGGCACACGCCGCCAATCGCATAACCCGTCTTCTCGCGCACGAACTTGGCGTCGGCCTTGGCGAGTGCACCCACGTGCGCGGAAACCTTTGCCTCGTCGACCCGATTGGTGCCGCTGGCAATCACCAGCACCGGCACGTCGTCTTTGGCGCGGCGGAAGATGATCGACTTGGCGATCTCCGCCACCGAGCAGCCCAGGCCGGCAGCGGCTTCAGCAGAGGTCTTGCCGGTGGCCGGCAGCATCACGATGGCTTTTTCATAGCCGAGCGTGCGCAGGTGGTCCGCCACGCGCTGGGCGGATTCGGGCAGGGGGGCGTTCGTGTCGGGTGCGGTCATCGTCGTTGTTCTTTGTGAAGGTTCAGATGCAGGCCTGGGCGATCTGGTCTTGCAGCTTGAGCAGCAGTGCGCGGCCTGCGCGTGAAGCGGTAGGGCGACCAATGGCTTGGGAAATGAAATCACCCGCCAGCACCACCTTGTCCAGGTCGATGCCGGTGCGGATGCCGAGGCCGTGCAGCAGGTACAGCACATCTTCGGTCGCCACGTTGCCGGTCGCGCCCTTGGCGTACGGGCAGCCGCCCAGCCCCGCCACCGACGCGTGGAAGATGTGGATGCCGACTTCCAGGCTGGCGAGGATGTTGGCCAGCGCTTGGCCATACGTGTCGTGGAAGTGGCCGGAGAGGCGGTCGATCGGGAACGTTGCCGCAGCGGCTTCCATCACCGTCTTCACGCGCCCGGCGGTGCCCACGCCAATGGTGTCGGCAATGTCGATCTCATCGCAGCCGAGGTCCGCCATGCGCTTGATCACATCGACGACCGACGACACCGGCACCTCACCCTGATACGGGCAGCCCAGCGAGCACGAGATCGACCCGCGCACGCGAATGCCCGCATCCTTGGCAGCCTTGGCCACCGGCACGAAGCGTTCGATCGATTCCGCAATCGAGCAGTTGATGTTCTTCTGCGCAAAAGCCTCGCTGGCCGCGCTGAAGATCACGATCTCATCCGCGCCCGCCGCCGCAGCGCCTTCAAAGCCTTTCATATTCGGCGTGAGCACCGAATACAGCGTGCCCGGCCGGCGCTGGATGCGCGCCATCACGTCGGCGCCGTCGGCCATCGCCGGCACCCACTTGGGCGACACGAACGACGCGGCTTCCACGTTGACGAAACCGGCGTCGGACAGCCGGTTCACCAGCTCGACCTTGGTGTCGGTCGAGACCGGCGCCTTCTCGTTTTGCAGGCCGTCGCGCGGGCCGACTTCGACCACCTTCACAAATTGCGGGTAGCTCATCTCAATAACCTCGTTGCAGATCGACGATGCCGACGATCGGTTCGCCAGCTTCCAGCGCGCGAATCTTCCGCGCGATCTGGGCAATGCTCACTTCGCGCAGCGTCAGCGCCGAAATATGCGGCGTGATGTGGATGCGCGGTTCAGTCCAGAACGGGTGATCGACGGGCAGCGGCTCCTTGCGGAACACGTCGAGCGCGGCGCCGGCAATGTGCCCGCTGCGAACGGCGGCCAGCAGGTCGTCTTCCACGACATGCTTGCCGCGTGCCACGTTGACGAGGAACGCGCCCGGCGCAAGTTGCGCGAGCAGCTTGGCGTCGATCACGTTCTCGGTGTCGGCGGTGAGCGGCAGTACGTTCACCAGCACGCGCGTTCCGGAGAGGAAGCCGGGCAGCGCATCGGCCCCGGCGCGGCAATCGATGCCGTCGATGGCTTTGGTCGAACGGCTCCACCCGCGGACCGGAAAGCCGAAGCCCGCCAGCGTCTTGGCAATGTGTGTGCCGAGCACGCCCAGCCCCAGCACGCCGACGACAAACTCGTCGCGGTTGAACGGCTTGAGGAAGCGCCACATCTTGGCTTGCTGCTGACGCTCGTACTCGTCGAGCCGGCGGAAGAAGCGCAGCACCGCGTGCGTGACGTATTCGCCCATCTGCGCGGCCATGCCGGCGTCGTCCAGGCGCACGATCGGCAGCCCTTCGGGAATGGCATCGGGCGACTGCGCACGCAGGCCGAGGATGGCATCGACACCCGCGCCCAGGTTGAACACCGCGCGCAAATCCGTGCGCCCGCGCAGCATGTCGGCAGGCGGCTGCCAGACTACGGCGTAATCAGCGTCCTGCGCCGCACCGTGCTCCCACACCGACAGCCGCGCTTCAGGCAGCGCCTGCGCAAAACCATCGAGCCAGGGTTGGGGCTTGCCGTCGGGCGTGTAGATCTGGATGTGCATGTGGGGCGACTTCGAGTGCGGGATGGATGCTGGTTGACGTATACGTCAAGCAGTGTAGCAGGGGCCGCCGAGGCGCGTGGCGGCTGGTTTTAGTGCTGTCCGGGCCACAGGTGCGCAAAGTCGAAGGACAGTTGTCGGTGGTGCCGGATCGACAGCAGATAGATCGTTTCACCGAGATGGGCGTACAAGACGAGGTACTCCTGAAGGACGTACTCGCGCAGTTCGCCGTCGGCAACGCGTGCCAGTTGACGTTTCAGTTGGCCCTGCTTTGTAAGCGCCTCGACCGATGTCGCCGTCCTCGATAGCAGCGGTGGCCCCATCGTCGGAAATTGCTCCAGATTGGGAACAACGGTCTCCGTCAATTCATCGAGCAGGCGGTCGTAGCCTTCGGGAAATTCGCGTTCGATCCAGAACGCTTCGATGGCTTCGAGGTTGTGTTCGAAGTTCTCCGTCAACTTGACGGATAAGCGTGGTTTGCGCGCCATCCGTCAGCTATGCCTTGCTGCCACGCCGGCGCTTCAACGCGCCGAGTGCTTGTCGGGCATCCTTGACGCGCCCGGCCTCCACATCAGCCAACCCCTTAGCGGCATCGTCCAGCAGCAGCAGATGAATCCGTGCGCGTTCAAGCTGGTGGTAGTAGTCGAGCCGTTGCGCGTCGATCAGGGCTATATAGCTCTCGCCGTTTTTGGTGACGATCTTCTCTGCGCCAGCTTTAACCTGCTCGGCCAACTCTGACAGGTTGGCGCGCGCTTGGGATAGCGGAATCACGTCGCGTGCTGAAAAAGCCATAGCAGCCTCCTCACGAAATCAGTACATAATTCTGTACATAATACACGCGTTGAAGAGTGGACCGCCCAAGCGCGCGGCGGCCCACTTTGGCGTCACTCCGCCGGCTTAAACGCCAGCAGTTGCACGCCTTCCGTCACCTGATCCCCCACGCCATACAGTACGGACTCGACTACGCCGTCCGCCGGGGCGGTGAGCGTGTGCTCCATCTTCATGGCTTCCATGACGACCAGCGGTGCGCCCTTGGTGACGGTCTGCCCCGGCGTGGCGAGCACGGCGATGACCTTGCCCGGCATCGGCGCGGTCAGCTTGCCGCCTTCGTCGTCGGTCTCGCCGGCGTGGGCGAGCGGGTCGTGCCGCTCCAGCGTCCAGTGCGCGCCGCCGGTGAAGACGTGGAAGGCATCGCCATCCACATGCACCTGGCCGGTGGCCTTGTGCGAGCCGAGCGCGACGGTGAAGGTTTCGCCGTGGCGTTGCGTGGTGAAGGGGGCTTCATCACCGTTGGTCTTCAGGCGCGAGCCGTCGCGGCCATAGATGAGCGTGGCGTCGACGGCTTGTTCGCCGTGCGTGAAACGCAGTGCGCGTTCGGCCGCACCGTTCAGGCGCCAGCCGCTGCCGCGCGCCCACGGCGAATGCGGATCGCGCGTGTCTGTGCGCAGGCTGCGCGCCTCGCGCGCCAGCAACGCGGCCACGGCCAGGGCGATGGCGTCTTGCGGCACGTCCAGCGCAGCGGGGAACAGCGTGTCGTGGTTGCGCGCGATCAGGCCCGTATCCAGATCCGCTGTCGCAAACGGCTTCGATGCCACCAGGCGGCGCAGGAACGCTACGTTGGATGACAGCCCGACTAGATGGAACTCGCCCAGCGCCTGCAGCATGCGTGCGAGCGCTTCTTCACGGTCGCGGCCCCAGACGATCAGCTTCGCGATCATCGGGTCGTAGTAGGGGCTGATGGCATCACCTTCGCGCACACCGGCGTCGATACGCACGGCGGCGGGTTCGCCATTGGCCTGCGCGCCGACGGTGAACTCCACCGCTGCCGGCGTGCGCAGCACCTTCAGCGTGCCGATGGAGGGCAGGAAATCGCGGTCGGGGTTTTCGGCGTAGATGCGCGCTTCGAGCGCATGGCCGTGGATGTGCAGTTCATCTTGCGAGCGCGGCAGCGGCTCGCCGGAGGCCACGCGCAATTGCCATTCGACGAGGTCTTCGCCCGTGATCATTTCGGTGACGGGGTGCTCGACCTGCAGGCGCGTGTTCATCTCCATGAAGTAGAACGTGCCGTCTTCATCGACGATGAACTCGACGGTGCCGGCGCCCACGTAGCCGACGGCGCGCGCGGCGGCCACGGCGGCTTCGCCCATGGCGCGGCGGCGGTCCAGCGTCATGCCGGGGGCGGGGGCTTCTTCCAACACCTTCTGGTGGCGGCGCTGCACGGAGCAGTCGCGCTCGAACAGGTAGACGGCATCGCCAAAGCCATCGGCGAAGACCTGGATTTCAATGTGGCGCGGGCGCGTGAGGTACTTCTCGATCAGCACGCGGTCATCGCCGAAGCTGCTGGAGGCTTCGCGCTTGACGGAGGCCAATGACGCTTCAAACGCATCGCCCGATTCCACCACGCGCATGCCCTTGCCGCCGCCGCCAGCGCTGGCCTTGATGAGCACGGGGTAGCCGATGCGGTCGGCTTGCGTGCGCAGGAAGGCGGCGTCCTGGTTGTCGCCGTGGTAGCCGGGGACGAGGGGTACGCCGGCTTTTTCCATCAGTGCTTTCGCGGCGCTTTTGCTGCCCATCGCTTCGATGGCCGAGGCCGGTGGGCCGACGAAGATGATGCCGGCATCTGCGCAGGCCTTGGCGAAGGCTTCGTTTTCTGAGAGGAAGCCGTAGCCGGGGTGGACGGCCTGGGCGCCGGTGGCGAGCGCGGCTTCGAGGATGCGGTCGGCGCGCAGGTAGCTGTCGCGGGCGGCGGGTTCACCGATGTGGATGGCTTCGTCGCAGGCCGCGACGTGGCGGGCGTTGGCGTCGGCATCCGAGTAGACGGCGACCGTGCGGATGCCCAGCTTGCGGCAGGTGGCAGCGACTCGGCAGGCGATTTCGCCTCGGTTGGCGATGAGGAGTTTGGTGATCATTTGGTGTTTGTCTCCGGTGTTCTCTGCATCTTCTGCACTTGTGGTGCATCCCTTTTTTGGCTTCCGCCAAGGAAGGGCCTTGTAGTCCATCCCTTGTTTCATCCCCTGCCGGGGCTGACTCACTTTTCTTTGTCTTGCCAAAGAAAAGTAAGCAAAAGAAAGGCGCGCCCGAGATGGCGACCCCCTCCTTGAATTTGTGTAACCGGGCGGAGACGGGGAAAACTCGCTTCGCTCAGACAGTTCCCCGTCTTATTTCCGCCCGCTTACACAAATTCAAGGCGCCATCTAGGGCAGGAACGTCAACGGCCAAACCGTTGGTGTGCATGCGCTGTCAGGCTCTCGTTTGTTGCTGTGTGCTGCTTTGCTTCGCTCGCGATCTTCGACTGCTTTTGCAGGTTCAGCTTCGCGTCTTGCTGCGTATCTACTACTGCGTTTGTGCTCCGATGGTGTGGCCGTTGGAGCCCTTGATGGCGCCTTGAATTTCTGTTGCAGAGAGGAAAAAGGAAGGGGAACTGTTTGAGCGAAGCGAGTTTTCCCCTTCCCCTCTCTGCGACATAAATTCAAGGGGAAGTCGCCATCTCGGGCGCGCCTTTCTTTTGCTTACTTTTCTTTGGCAAGACAAAGAAAAGTGAGTCAGCCCCGGCAGGGGATGAAACAAGGGATGGACCACAAACAAAAAACCATCCCCCATCCAACACATCAGTCCGCCGGCGTAATGTCGATATGGCAATGCGACGAATGCGAGTGCCCAGCATCAGCGCTATGGTGCATGTGATCCTGCACCTCCACCCGCATCCCCAGTCGCGCCAGCAGCTTGCGATCTGCATCCGCCTCCGGGTTATCCGTCGTCAGCAGCTTCTCACCATAGAAAATCGAGTTAGCCCCCGCCATAAAGCACAGCGCCTGCAACGCATCATCCATCGCCTCGCGGCCAGCGGAGAGCCGCACCATCGCCTTGGGCATCGTGATCCGCGCCACCGCAATCGTGCGCACAAAATCAAACGGATCCAACTCCTCATTACCCGCCAGCGGCGTGCCTTCCACCTTCACCAGATTGTTGATGGGCACCGAATCCGGATACGGCTCCATGTTCGCCAGCTCGGCGATCAGGCCCGCACGCTCGTGCACCGATTCCCCCAGGCCAACGATGCCGCCGCAGCACACGTTGATGCCCGCATCACGCACATGCTCCAGCGTGTCGAGCCGATCCTGATACGTACGCGTGGTGATGATCTCGCCGTAGAACTCCGGCGCGGTATCGAGGTTGTGGTTGTAGTAATCCAGCCCCGCGTCTTTCAGCTGCGCAGCCTGCTCCTGCTTGAGCATGCCCAGCGTCACGCAGGTCTCCAGCCCCATCGCCTTCACACCACGCACCATGTCGGCCACGGCGTCGAGTTGATGCGGCTTCGGGTTGCGCCACGCAGCGCCCATACAGAAGCGGCTCGCACCGTTCTGCTTGGCGCGCGATGCGGCTTCCAGCACTTCATCAATCGGCATCAGCTTTTCAGCCTCCACGCCGGTGTCATAGCGCGCCGATTGCGGGCAGTACGAGCAATCCTCCGGGCAGCCGCCGGTCTTGATCGACAGTAGCGTCGAGAGCTGCACCGCATTCGCATCAAAGTTGGCGCGGTGCACCTGCTGCGCCTGGAACAGCAGGTCATTGAACGGCAGCGCGAACAGCGCTTCGATGGCTTCGCGGCTCCAGCGTGCGTCGGGGGCCTGGCCGGGCGTGACGGGCACCTTGGCGGCGTTCGGAACGAAGTTGAGCGGAGTAGGTTGCATGAGGACTTCCTTCAAGTAATGCGTGGTTTCTAGTTATGCGGGTCAGGCCGGCAGCAGCCAGTTCGGCTTGCGCTTGCCCAGGAAACTTTGCACGCCTTCGCGGCCTTCTTCCGAGGCGCGGATGGCGGCGATGCGGTCTGCGGTGTCGGCCAGCAGCGCGTCGTTGACGGCGGCGCCGGACACCTCGCGCACGAGGCGCTTGCTCTCCCGCACGGCGTTCGGGCTGTTGGCGACGAGCGCGGCAGTGATGTCGCCCACCTTGGCGTCGAGCGTGTCGGCGCTCACGAGTTCATGCACGAGGCCCAGGCGATGCGCCTCGGCAGCAGAGAAGCGCTCGGCGGTGATGAAGTAGCGGCGCGAGGCCTGCTCGCCCAGCGCGCGGATCACGTACGGGCTGATGGTGGCCGGAATCAACCCGAGCTTGGCTTCCGACAGGCAGAAGTTGGCGGTATCGACAGCGACCACGATGTCGCACGCGGCGACCAGTCCAACGCCACCGGCATACGTGTCGCCTTGCACACGCGCGATGACGGGCTTCGGGCAGGTATAGATGGCGCGCAGCATTTCGGCCAGGCGCAGGGCGTCGGCGCGGTTCTCGTCATCCGAGTAGCCGGCCATCTTCTTCATCCAGTTCAGGTCGGCACCGGCGCAGAAGGCGGGGCCGTTGCCGGCCAGGACGATGGCGCGCACGCTGGGCTCCTGCGCCAGCGCACGGAACGCGCCCGTCAGCTCGGCGATGACGGTCTCGTTGAAAGCGTTGCGCACATCCGGCCGGTTGAGCGTGAGCGTAGCAACGGCGCCGTGCTGCGCGAAGGCGAGCGTTTCAAAGGCGTTCATTGGGGGTCCTTGTTGGCGCCGCTTTGCGTGCTGGCGGCGTTGTCAGGTGCAGCGGCGGTCTGAACCGGGCCGGCAGGCAGACCCAGTTCGCGCAGGAAAGCGTCGACCTCGGGTAGCCAGATGGACAGGCCTGCGCGGCTGGCGAACATGCCGTGCGAGTCGCCCTGGAAGTTGCCGTAGTCAACCATGCGTCCCTTGCCGCCCGCTTCCGTGTAGGCGGCGAACAGTCGGTCGGGCAGCGGCTTGGGCCAGTAGCTGTCGTTGTCGCCGTAGAACCACAGCGAGGGGTAGTGTGACTGCTTGCCGTAGTTGCCGAAGGCGCGCACGAGATTGATTTCCCAGGCGACGCAGCTGTCGTTGCGTAGGCCGCCTGCGAAGTTGACCAGACCGCGCACGCCCGGGTAGTCGATGGTGCCGAAGGCCATCGTAGTGAGGCCGCCGTGTGATTGGCCCATGATGACGATGCGATCACGATCGACGTACGGTTGCTTGGTCATGTAATCGAGCGTGGCGACCACATCTTCGGCCTGCACGGTGCCGTTGCTCTCCACATTGCAGCCGCCACCGATGTAGGCGCCGCCTGACTTCGAGAAGCCCTGGCGCATTGGCAGGACGACCACGTAGCCGCGCGCGACCAGCGGTGCGACTTGCGCGCTGTAACGTGCGCGGCTCTGGAAAGCTGGATTGCCCAGCGCCTTGCCGTGGTTGAGCACGATCAGCGGAAACGGCCCGTTGCCGGCCGGCTTGAAGATCGTCGTCTCGAGCTTGACGGTGAAGATGCCCACAGATTTGGGTATCTCGATGACCTCCTCGGTCATGCTGTGGGCGGGCTTGTCTTGGGCATGCGCAGCCGCGAGCAGCAGCGCGCAGCCAACGGCTGCCCAGGCGCTGCGCCACGTTCGTGCGGTCTTGCTGTTCACTGCAGATTCCTTGTTCGATGGCCGTCCGCTTACATGCGGAACACGCCGAAGTTCATATCGCCAATCGGTGCGTTCAGGCTGGCCGACAGGCCGAGGCCCAGCACGCTGCGCGTATCGGCCGGGTCGATCACGCCGTCATCCCACAGGCGCGCGCTGGCGTAATACGGGTGGCCTTGGCGCTCGTACTGGTCGCGGATCGGCGCCTTGAACGCGGCTTCTTCATCGGCGCTCCACTGGCCGCCCTTGGCTTCAATGCCGTCGCGGCGCACGGTGGCGAGCACGCTCGCTGCTTGTTCACCGCCCATCACCGAGATGCGCGCGTTGGGCCACATCCACAGGAAGCGCGGCGAATACGCCCGCCCGCACATGCCGTAGTTGCCCGCACCAAACGAGCCGCCAATGATGACCGTGAACTTGGGCACCTGTGCCGTCGCCACTGCCGTCACCATCTTCGCGCCGTTCTTGGCGATGCCTTCGTTCTCGTACTTGCGGCCCACCATGAAGCCGGTGATGTTCTGCAGGAACACCAGCGGGATCTTGCGCTGGCAGCACAGCTCGATGAAGTGCGCGCCCTTGAGGGCAGCCTCTGAAAACAGAATGCCGTTGTTGGCGATGATGCCGACCGGGTAACCCCAGATGCGCGCAAAACCACAGACCAGCGTGGTGCCGTAGCGCGCCTTGAATTCATCGAAGGCGGAGTCGTCGACGATGCGGGCGATAACTTCGCGCACGTCGAACGGCTTGCGCGTGTCGGTGGGGATCACGCCATAGAGTTCTTCGGCGGGAAAGCGCGGCTCAACCGGCGGGTGGATCTGCACCTGCTCCGGCTTGCGGCGGTTCAGGTGCGCGACGATGCTGCGGGCCTGGGCCAGCGCGTGCGAATCATTGTTGGCGAAGTAGTCCGCCACGCCCGACAGGCGCGTGTGCACATCGGCACCGCCCAGGTCTTCCGCGCTCACGACTTCACCCGTGGCCGCCTTCACCAGCGGCGGGCCGGCCAGGAAAATCGTGCCCTGTTCCTTCACGATGATCGACTCGTCGCTCATGGCGGGCACATACGCACCGCCCGCCGTGCACGAGCCCATCACCACTGCGATCTGCGGGATGCCTTTGGACGACAGGTTCGCCTGGTTGTAGAAGATGCGGCCGAAGTGGTCGCGGTCGGGGAAGACGTCGTCCTGGTTCGGCAGGTTGGCGCCGCCCGAGTCGACCAGGTAGACGCAGGGCAGGTGGTTCTGCTCGGCAATCTCCTGCGCGCGCAGGTGCTTCTTCACGGTCATGGGGTAATACGTGCCGCCCTTGACCGTGGCGTCGTTGCAGACGATCACGCATTCCTGCCCCGAGATGCGGCCGATGCCGGTGATGATGCCGGCGCCCGGCGCCGCGTCGTCGTACATGCCATACGCCGCCAGCTGCGAGAACTCCAAAAACGGCGTGCCCGGGTCGAGCAGTTGCTGCACGCGGTCGCGCGGCAGCAGCTTGCCGCGGGCGAGGTGCTTGGCGCGGGCGTCGTCACCGCCGCCCTGGGCGATGCGGGCCACCTTGTCGCGCAAGTCGGCGACGAGGGTGCGCATGGCATCGGCGTTGGCCTTGAAGTCTTCGGCACGGGGGTTCAGCTTGGTGTCTAGCGTCGGCATGGCAGCAGTGCAGGAAGTGTGCGGTGCGGTTCAGTCAGGGAAGGTGCCGTCGACATAGAGCCAACGGCCTTCGGCGGATTCAGCGCCGCTGGCGTCCAGGCGGACGAAGCGGCTGGTTTCATGCAGGCGATGCGCGCGGCCGCCCACCTTGTAGCGCGCGACGAATTCCACCGTTGCGTGCGTGGCGTCTTGCGGTACGTGGCGTTTCACGTCCAGGCCAAGCCAGCGTGTGGCGGCGGCATCTGCCTCGCTCGTTTCCAGATTGGCGGGGCAGGTGGACGGATGCCACGTGCGGCGCAGATACGCCGTGTCGCCCAGCACATAGGCGCTGTAGCGCGAGCGCATCAATTGCTCTGCCGTGGCCGGCACCGCTTCGCCCGCATGGAACGGGCAGCAGCAGCGCGCGTACGCAACGCCACCGCAGGGGCAGGCGTCGGTCGGGTGGATCGGCTTGGCTTGGGCGCTCATCAGGCCAGCAGCTCCGGCAGGTGGCGCATATCGGTGAAGGTTTGCGTAGCCCCCGCGGCAAGCAGCGGGCCGGGCGCGTTGCGGCCGGCGTAGGCCAGCACGGTCATGCCCGCAGCGTGGCCGGCCGTGACGCCCGTGGGGCTGTCTTCAATCACCAGGCAACGCGACGGCGAGACCCCAAGGCTGCGGGCGGCTAGCAGGTACACATCCGGCGCGGGCTTGCTGCGCGCCACCTCGGTGGCCGAGAAGATGCGCACATCGGTCGGTTGGAAGTGCTCGATCAAGCCGGTGCGGTTCAGTTGCAGTTCCACCTTCA
This sequence comes from Ralstonia insidiosa, assembly GCF_008801405.1. Classification (NCBI taxonomy): domain Bacteria; kingdom Pseudomonadati; phylum Pseudomonadota; class Betaproteobacteria; order Burkholderiales; family Burkholderiaceae; genus Ralstonia; species Ralstonia insidiosa. The sequence goes on from NZ_VZPV01000001.1 coordinate 769,951, forward strand.
CGCGATCGGCACCGGAGGCCACGGCCATCGGCAGGCCCAGCTTGGAGAGCATATCGATGGCGTGCGCAATGTGCGGCACGGCTTCCACTTCGGCTTCGAGCAGCGCATTGCGGCGCGCGTGGAAGGTGGACAGCCAGTTCGGTGGCAGCGGCGCGCCGCGCATTTCGGCAATCGCATCCAGCTCTTCGCGGATGGCCTTGCCCAGGAAACGCTGGATGGAGTCTTCCTGGCTGATCTCGATGCCGAGTTCATTCAGCATCTGCCAGATCAGGCGGTTGACGAGCGGTTCGCTGTCTACCAGCACGCCGTCGCAATCGAAGAGGATCGCGTCAAAGCGGGGATGGCGGGGGGCGGATTGAGAGACTGCAGTCATGCTTAGGTTTGTTGGGGTTCGTCAGCGGCGGTCTGTGCATCGACCGCCCTTGTGGATGTGGTCTTCATATGCGCCCGTCGCGCAACAGCGCTTCGATCTGGTCAAAGCGGTCGAAGCCCCAGAAGGCTTCGCCATCGACGATCACGTACGGTGAGCCGAACACGCCGCGCGACATCGCCAGATCGATCTCGGCCTTGAGCTGGTCCTTGATCTGCTGCGTGCTGGCGCCCGCATTGAGTGCGGCGCCGTCGATGCCCATGGCGTCGGCAATCTTCATCACCTCTGCGGGCTCGCCAATGTTGATGTCATCGACAAACAGGGCGCGGTACAGGGCGCGTGCGAAGTCGATGGCGCGATCGCCGCCGTGGTGGTCGTGCACCCACAGCGTGGCGCGCGCGGCGTATTGCGTGGGCAGCGGGAAGTGCGTCGGCTTGCGGTACTCGATGCCGTTGAAGCGCGCGGTGCGCTCGAAGTCGCGCCACGCGTAGTCGCCCTTGAGCGGCACTTGCGGCAGCGGGGAGCCGCCGGTGGTCTTGAACACGACCCCCAGCAGGATCGGGTGCCACGCCGTTGCGCGGTTGTAGCGCTGGGCGAGCTCCTCCACGCGCGTGCTGGCGAAGTAGCCGTACGGCGATGAGAAGTCGAAGTAGAAATCGATGGCCCCGTTCATGATGTGCTCCCCTTGTTGTGCTGCGGCTTCCCCAAAAAGGCCTACGCGAGTGCGCGGGCGATCAAGATTTTTTGAATATCGCTGGTGCCTTCGTAGATCTGGCACACGCGCACGTCGCGGTAGATGCGCTCCACCGGGAAGTCGCTCACGTAGCCGTAGCCGCCGAAGACCTGGATGGCGTCGGAGCACACGCGCTCGGCCATCTCGCTGGCGTTGAGCTTGGCCATGGCCGCCTCTTTCAGACACGGCAGCCCTGCGTCTTTCAGGCTGGCGGCGTGCCAGACCATCTGCCGCGCTACATCCACGCGCGTGGCCATCTCCGCCAGGCGAAACTGCACCGCCTGATGCGCAAACAGCGGCTGGCCGAAGCTCTCGCGCTCCTTGGCATACGCCAGTGCTGCCTCAAAGGCTGCGCGTGCCATGCCCACGCTCTGCGCGGCAATACCGATGCGCCCGCCTTCGAGCCCGGACAGCGCCATTTTGTAGCCCGCGCCTTCTTCGCCCAGCAGGCAATCGGCGGGGATGCGGCAATCTTCAAACACGATCTGCGCCGTGTCCGACGAATGCTGGCCGAGCTTGTCCTCCAGCCGTGCAACAACGTAGCCCGGCGTCTTGGTCGGCACCAGGAACGCGCTGATGCCGCGCTTGCCTGCGGCCTTGTCCGTCACGGCCATGACGATCGCCACGTCGGCATGCTTGCCGCTGGTGATGAACTGCTTCACGCCGTTGAGCACCCAGTGGTCGCCGTCCCGCACGGCGGTGGTGCGCAGGGCCGAGGCATCAGAGCCGACATGCGGCTCGGTCAGGCAGAACGCGCCGAGCATCTCGCCGCGTGCCAGCGGCACGAGCCACTGCTGCTTCTGGGCGTCGTTCGCAAACGCCATCAGCATGCTGCACACGGGGCAGTTATTGACGCTGATGACGGTGGAGGTGCCGCCATCGCCGGCGGCAATCTCTTCCAGGATCAGCGCGAGCGACAGGTAGTCGAGCCCTGCGCCGCCGAGTTCTTCCGGCACGGCCACGCCATACGCGCCCAGCTCGCCGAGCTGGCGGTGCACGTCTTTCGGGAACGTCGCATCGCGGTCCCACGCGGCCGCGTGCGGTGTGATCGCCTCACGCACGAAGGTGCGGATGGCGTCGCGGATCATGTCTTGTTCAGGCGTCAGCAGCATGGTGCTCTACCAAGTTTTGGCAAGTGCAACGACTGCGCCGATTGCGTTGCGTGCCTGCGGGCTGTTGCGCCAGCACGTTGAGCCAGTGAGGGCTGCGCCGCCCCGCACGATCTCGTCCACGCTGGCGTCGCGCAGTTGCTCGAGTTGGCTGAAGCCCATCTGCTCGAGCCGCGCGATCACGGTTGGCCCGACGCCCTTGAGTGCGAGCATGGCCGTGCGCTGGTCGGTTGGGAAGCTCACCATTCGATTGTGCTCCCGTCGTAGTTGCGGAACCCGCCGTTGTCAGCGCGCGTGGCATTGGCAATCACGCGGCGAATGCCGGCCACGCTCTCTTGCGGCGTGATGGCCGCGCCGGCGCCGCCCATGTCGCTCTGCACCCAGCCGGGGTGGAGGGTCAGGCACGTCGCCTTTTGCGCATCGAACGACAGCGCATGCAGCGCGGCATTCACCGCCGCCTTGCTGGTGCGATACAGCCAGCCTGCGCTGCTGCCCATATCGCCAATGCTGCCCATGCGGCTGGAGATGACAGCCAGCACACCGCCCGCTTCGTTCGCACCATTGCGGCCAGCTTCCACCATCGGCAGCACGGCAGGCAGCACGCTCATCGGCGCCCACACGTTCGTGTGCATCACGGCATCAAAGTCAGCCTGGCTGACCGGCGTGGCGTTTTGCGTGCGCGGGCCGTAGATGCCCGCCACGTAGATCGCCACGTCCAGCGCTTCACCGTCGAGCTTCCACGCAAGGCCGGCGATGGCGTTGGCGTCGGTCAGGTCCAGCACATGCGTTTCGGCACCCAGGGCCTGCAGGTCTTGCGCGGCTTCTTGCGTGCGCACGGTGGCGATCACGCGCCAGCCGTCGGCTCGGTACTGCTTGACGGTTTCCAGGCCAATGCCGCGCGACGCACCCAGGATGAGTGCGGTGCGCGTGCGGCGGGACGTTGCATTTGTCATCGTGCGGGCTTTTTCCTTTCGATCAGTAGAGTTCGATGCCGACAGCGGTGGCTTCACCGCCGCCAATGCACAGGCTCGCTACGCCACGCTTGCCCCCACGGTGTTGCAACGCACCCAGCAGCGTGGCCATCACGCGCGCACCCGATGCGCCGATCGGATGGCCCAGCGCACACGCGCCGCCGTTCACGTTCACCTTCTCGTGCGGGATGTGCAGGTCGTGCATGGCCGCCATCGGCACCACGGCAAACGCCTCATTGATCTCGAACAGGTCGACATTGTTGCTGTTCCAGTCGAGCTTCTTGAACAGCTTGTCGATGGCTGCGACCGGTGCGGTGGTGAACCAGCCCGGTGCCTGCGCATGGGTGGTGTGGCCAAGCATCACCGCCAGCGGCGTAATGCCGAGTTGCTTGGCGGTGGACTCGCGCATCATCACCAGCGCCGCGGCACCATCGTTGATCGACGAAGACGATGCCGCCGTCACCGTGCCGTCTTTCTTGAAGGCGGGCTTGAGCGAGGGGATCTTGTCGACCTTGATGCGGCGCGGGCCTTCATCGGTGTCGATGACGGTGTCACCGGCCTTGCTGGACACGGTGACGGGCGTGATCTCCCAGCGGAACGCGCCGGATTCGGTGGCCTCCTGTGCACGGCGCACGGAGGTCATTGCAAAGTGGTCTTGCGCCTCGCGCGTGAAGCCGTACTTCTCGGCGCAGTCTTCGCCGAAGGTGCCCATGGCGCGGCCTTTGTCATACGCGTCTTCCAGGCCGTCCAGCATCATGTGGTCGTAGATCATGCCGTGGCCGATGCGGTAGCCGCCACGGCCTTTCGGGATCAGGTACGGGGCGTTGGTCATGCTTTCCATGCCGCCGGCCACGACCACGTCCAACGAGCCGGCGAGCAATGCGTCATACGCGTTCATTGCTGCGCGCATGCCCGAGCCGCACATCTTGTTGACCGTGGTGCAGCCGACCGACAGCGGCAGGCCTGCGCCGAGTGCTGCCTGGCGGGCCGGTGCTTGACCTTGGCCTGCGGGCAGGACGCAGCCCATGATGACTTCTTCGATCTGCTCGGGCTTCAGGCCGGCGCGTTCGACTGCCGCGCGGATGGCGGCGGCGCCGAGTTGCGGGGCAGTGAGGCTGGCGAGTTCGCCCTGGAAGGCGCCCATCGGGGTGCGGGCTGCTGAGACGATGACGATGCGGTCGGACATTTCTGCAATCTCCTGGGTCTGTGCTTGCAACATGTTTCTGCACTTGTGGTGCAGGGTTATGTGTCTCTTGCTTTGGGTGGGCCTTGTTGGTCCATCTCCGTTTCATCCCCTGCCGGGGCTGAGTCACTTTCTTTGTCTTGCCAAAGAAAGTAACCAAAGAAAGGCGCGCCCGAGATGGCGACCCCCTCCTTGAATTTGTGTAACCGGGCGGAGATGGGGAAAACTCGCTTCGCTCAGACAGTTCCCCATCTTTTTTCCGCCCGCTTACACAAATTCAAGGCGCCATCTAGGGCAGGAACGTCAACGGCCAAACCGTTGGTGTGCGTGCGCTGTCAGGCTCTTGATTGTTGCTGTGTTGCTGTGTTGCCGTTTGCTTCGCGCTTTGCCGCGCATTCGTTACTGCGTTTGTTTTGCGTCTTGCCGCGTACCCACTACAGCGTTGGCGCTCCGACGGTGTGGCCGTTGATGCCCTAGATGGCGCCTTGAATTTCTGTTGCAGGGAGGAAAAGGAAGGGAAACTGTTTGAGCGCAGCGAGTTTTTCCCTTCCCCTCCCTGCGACATAAATTCAAGGGATGGGTCGCCATCTTGGGCGCGCCTTTCTTTGCTTACTTTCTTTGGCAAGACAAAGAAAGTGAGTCAGCCCCGGCAGGGGATGAAACAGGGGATGGACCACCAACAAAAGACCACCCCCAACAACAAAATCAGTACCCCGTAGGAGTCGGCGCACTCCCATCCTTCCCATAGTTCAGCCACGCATCCGAAAGCTGCGCATGCAATTCCTCATTGGAATTCACCGCCATGCCCAGATTGCGCAACATCCCGTCCTTCACGCCATAGATCCATCCATGCACGGTCAGCTGCTGCCCACGATCCCACGCGTCCTGCACGACCGTCGTCAGGCACACGTTGTTGACCTGGTGGATCACGTTCAACTCGCACAGGCGGTCGTGTCGCGACTGGTCATTGACCACCGTGCCGAGGTACGTCTCATGCTGTTCCGCCACATCCCGCACATGACGAATCCAGTTGTCTGCCAGCCCGAACCGCTGCTTGGTCAGCGCAGCCTTCACGCCCGAGCAGCCGTAGTGGCCCACCACGGTGATGTGCCGAATCTTCAGCACTTCCACCGCAAACTGCAGCACTGACAGGCAGTTCAGATCCGAGTGCACCACCACGTTGGCGATGTTGCGATGGACAAACACCTCACCCGGCGGCAGGCCGATGATCTGGTTGGCGGGTACGCGCGAATCCGAGCAACCGATCCACAGGTATTCGGGGTTCTGCTGGTTCGCAAGCGCGGAGAAGAATTCCGGGTCTTCGGCGTTGACGCGCTCGACCCACTTCCGGTTGTTCTCAAAAAGTTCTTTGATGCGATGAGGCATGGTTTCCCGTCGTGTTGAGAGAGTTAGGCGGCGGCGCGCTGCAGCGTTGTTGTGACCTGTTCGGTAGGGTGTTCGGCTGCTGTCCCCTGTGCGCCGGTGCCGTATCGGTTGACGAAGCGTTCGCTTGCGTCATACGCGTAGAAATCGTGAATGTGTCCGGACAGGAGGCGGTCCTTGTAGGACTGCCACATGGCCGGATCGAAAAAGTCTGCGTGGTGCTTGAGGAAGGCCTCACGCACGCGTGGATCGCCCAGCAGGAACGTGCCGTACGTTTCCGGAAAGATGTCGTGCGGGCCAACGCTGTACCAGACCTCGCCCGACATCTCCTCTTCCTCGGTGCGCGCTTGCGGCACCTTGCGGACGTTGCAGTCGGTCAGGTATTCGATCTCGTCGTAGTCGTAGAAGACCACGCGGCCGTGGCGCGTCACGCCAAAGTTCTTGTAGAGCATGTCGCCCGGGAAGATGTTCGCGGCGATGAGTTCCTTGATGGCGTTGCCGTATTCGATGATGCCGTGCTCGACCTGCGCATCGGTGCCTTCGTGCAGCCAGATGTTCAGCGGCGTCATGCGGCGCTCGATGTAGAGGTGGCGGATGACGATTTCTTCGCTGCCGTCTTCGCCGCGCTGGTACTCGACCATCGAGGGGGCGTGCTTCTCCAGCTCCTTGATGAGCGCCTCATCAAAGCGCGACAGTGGGAAGGCCACGTCGGAGTACTCCAGCGTATCGGCCATGCGGCCCACGCGGTCGTGGCGCTTCACCAGCTGGTACTTGCTCTTGATCAGCTCGCGCGTGGTTTCCTTCGGCGGCGGGAAGTAGTCCTTGATGACCTTGAAGACGTACGGGTACGACGGCAGCGTGAACACCAGCATTACCAGTCCCTTGATGCCGGGCGCGATGATGAACTTGTCCGACGAGTGCTGCTGGTGGTGCAAAAAGTCCCGATAGAACAGGTTCTTGCCCTGCTTCTGCAGACCGAGTGAGGTGTAGATCTCGGCGCGCGGCTTGCGCGGCATCAGGTCACGCAGGAAGGTCACGTAGGCGGACGGAATTTCCATGTCCACCATGAAGTACGAGTGCGTGAACGAGAACAGGATCATCAACTGTTCCGGACGCAGCAGCACGGTGTCCAGGCGCAACTGGCCGTCGGCATTGCGCATGATCGGCACGGCCAGCGGGTAGGACTTGTCGCCGTTGATCACGCGCCCAATGATGTAGGCCGACGTGTTGCGGAAGAACAGCGACGACAGCACGTGCACCTGGAAATTCGGCGAGATACGGAAATCGCCAAACTGCTCTTCCACTGCGCGCACCAGGTAGCCGACATCACGTTCCAGGTCCTCAAATGGCGCATTGAGCTGGAAGTTGTGCACGATGCGCTCGAAGCAGGTGCCCAGGCCGTCGCGCGAGCCGGGGTAGTAGGCGCGGTACGTCGGCTTGGTGGGCGACTCTTCGTTCTCGATGTATTCCGTCGAGATGGCCGGCCGCACAAAGATGAAATCGTTGTTGAAGTACGAGCGGTGCAGGATGCGCGTGCACACCGAGTTGAAGAAGGTCTCGGCCAGTTCCGGCTGGTGATGGTTGGTCAGCAAGCCGATGTAGTGCAGCTTGATCTGGCGCCAGATCTCGTCGTCGATGTTCTCGGCGTCGTATTCGTCTTCCAGGATGACCGATGCTTCGCGCACGCGTTCGTCGTAGTAGGCGATCCGGTCGCGTTGCAATTGCTGCATGGCCGGCCAGTCCCCCTGCTCGAACGCCACCTTGGCCTGGATGCAGACTTCGCGGAACAAGCGGTAGTGCTTGTCGAACCCGTCGAGCATCGTGCGGGCGACGTCGAAGGCAATCTGCGAGGACAGGAGCTTGGGGAAATGGGACATGGCGTGCGCGCGGGGGGAGGGCGGAAAAGCGATCAGAGAAGCAGCCAACCACGAAGACCTAGATTGTATGGCCTCTGCTGCCGTGTTCACGCCCTGAAACCGTTCCGCCTCCTTATCCGTTTGGCCGATGGCTCCGTGCCACCCGCCTGTCCGCGACGACTGCTAGGCGCCCGCCTTACATCGTTTCTGCGTACAGCTCGCGCCCGATCAGCATGCGGCGGATTTCCGACGTGCCGGCACCAATCTCGTACAGCTTGGCATCACGCCACAGGCGGCCGACCGGGAATTCGTTGATGTAGCCATTGCCGCCCAGGATCTGGATGGCTTCGCCGGCCATCCAGGTGGCCTTTTCGGCGGTATAGAGGATCACACCGGCGCAATCCTTGCGCACCTGGCGGACATGGTCGCGGCCCAGCGAATCGAGGTTCTTGCCGACCGTGTACAGGTACGCGCGGCACGCCTGCAGCGTGGTGTACATGTCGGCCATCTTGCCCTGGATGAGCTGGAATTCGCCAATGCTCTGGCCGAACTGCTTGCGGTCGTGGATGTACGGTGTAACCACGTCCATGCAAGCCTGCATGATGCCGATCGGGCCGCCGGAGAGCACAGCGCGCTCGTAGTCGAGGCCGCTCATCAGCACCTTGGTGCCGCCGTTTTCCTGGCCGAGGATGTTCTCCACCGGCACTTCCACGTTGTCGAACACCAGCTCACCGGTGTGCGAGCCGCGCATGCCGAGCTTGTCCAGCTTCTGCGCCACCGAGAAGCCCTTCATGCCCTTTTCGACCAGGAACGCGGTCATGCCGCGTGCGCCCAGTTCGGGCTCAGTCTTGGCGTAGACGACCAGAACGTCGCAGTCGGGGCCGTTGGTGATCCACATCTTGGTGCCGTTGAGCACGTAGCGGTCACCCTTGAGTTCGGCGCGCAGCTTCATGCTGACGACATCCGACCCGGCATTCGGCTCGCTCATGGCGAGGGCGCCCACCCATTCACCCGACACCAGCTTGGGCAAGTACTTGGCCTTCTGGGCTGCCGTGCCGTTGCGGTGGATCTGGTTGACGCACAGGTTCGAGTGCGCGCCATACGACAGGCCAACCGACGCCGAGGCGCGGCTGATTTCTTCCATGGCGATCATGTGCGCCAGGTAGCCCATGTTGGCGCCACCGTACTCCTCGGCCACCGTGATGCCGAGCACACCCAACTCACCCATCTTGCGCCACGCGTCCATCGGGAACTGGTCGGTGCGGTCGATCTCTCCTGCACGCGGTGCCAGTTCGCCCTGCGCCCAGTCGCGCACGGCCGAACGCAGCATCTCGATGTCTTCGCCCAAGTCGAATTTCAAGCCGGGCAGGTCAATCATGGTGGGTCTCCTTGGGCGCGGTGTTGGCCGCGAGTGTCTCTAGGTATGTGTTTGGCGTTGTGAGGTGCACGTCGCTTGTGGCGGGCACACCCGTGCCGGGAGGATGCTGCAGGGTGTTGCGTATTGTATTGACGTTTACGTAAACGTCAACTGCGTAAATTTACCGAATCAAGCTGCCTTGCGTCGCTTCGGCGGTTTGGCCGTGCCTGCCTGGGCGTCTTCCAGCAGGCGACGGCATTGGCGCTCGTGCTGGTCGATTTCGGCCAGCTGGGCGTTCAGATCATCGAGTTGCTGCGTGAGCACGGCGCGGTGCTGCGCGAGTGACGCCAGAAAGCGCTCCAGCTGCGGCACCGTATCGCGCGGCGATTCGTACAGATCCAGGATCTCCTTGATCTCACCCAGCGACAGCCCGAGCCGCTTGCCGCGTAAGGTCAGCTTCAGGCGTGTGCGCTCGCCGGCGGAGTACACGCGGCGGCGTCCGCCCGGCCCCTGGCGATCCGGTGCCAGCAGGCCCTGGTCTTCGTAGAAGCGGATGGCGCGCGGGGTGATGTCGAATTCGCGGGCGAGGTCGGTGATGGTGTAGCTGACATCGTCATGTTCGCAGCTCTCGCCGGATTCGAGATCAGCGGCAAGCTCAGCGGCGGCAGACGGGGTGGAAGCAGACATACGGCGGGTGATCCTGTGATGGCGGGTGCGCATCGGGCAGCCAATTTAAGTTTTCGCTTAAGATGGGAGACCGGCGACGAATTGACGTTTACGTTAGCGTCAATGGCGTCAAACCGCAATGCATGAAGACTGCCTTCCGAAGGCGGCACTTGAGACCACACCCATGAACGCGCTCGAACACCAACTCGACTATCCCTTTGGCGACACGCTTCCCGAAGGCGGCACGCGGTTTGAAGTCGCCCCCGGCATCTACTGGCTGCGCATGCCGCTGCCGTTTGCGCTCGATCACATCAACCTCTGGCTGCTGCGCGATCACCAGGACGGGCAGGACGGCTGGACCATCGTCGACTGCGGCATCAACCACGAAGCCATTCGCGGGTACTGGGAAACCATCTTCGCGAACCATCTCGACGGCCTGCCGGTGCTACGCGTGCTGGTGACGCATTGCCACCCCGATCACGTTGGCCTTTCCAACTGGCTGTGCGAGGGCGGCGATCAGAAACGCTGGAACGTGCGCCTGTGGATGAGTCTGGGCGACTATGCGTTCGCGCGCATGTTGGTGGGCGGTACGGGCGCCTCGAACGCCGGCGGCGAATTTGCCGCGCGCCACTTCGAGCGCCACGGCCTGACGGACCCCACCTCCATCGATGGCATCCGCAACCGCAAGGATTACTACAGCACGCTGGTACCGGGTGTCCCGGGCCAGTACCGCCGCTTGATGGACGGCAACGTCGTCACCATCGGCCAGCATAAGTGGCGTGTCATCACCGGCTTCGGCCATGCGCCCGAGCATGTCGCGCTCTACAGTGAAGATGCCAACGTGCTGATTTCCGGTGACATGGTGCTGCCGCGCATCTCCACCAACGTGAGCGTGTTTGATCTGGAACCCGAGGCTGATCCGCTGACGCTGTATCTGGATTCGCTCGGCAAGTACGAGCCGCTGCCGGCCGATGTGCTGATCCTGCCGTCGCACGGGCGGCCGTTCCGCGGGCTGCATACGCGCATCCGCCAACTCCGGGATCACCACGTCGACCGTCTGGCCGAAACGCTGGCCGCGTGCAAGGCCGCGCCGCAGTCCGCGCGTGACATCGTCAACGTCATCTTCAAACGCCAGTTCGATGTGCACCAGATGACGTTTGCGATGGGCGAGGCGCTGGCACACCTGCACGCCCTGTGGCATCGGGGCGAGTTGGTGCGCGAGACCGGCACCGATGGCATCATCCGCTTTCACGTAGCAACCTAAAGCGCATTCCACCGGAGCCCAGCATGGCCGACCAGCACGACGTTCTTGATGACAGCGCCGCCGTTCTGCCGTTTCCCGCCAACACGCCCGTGGCGCCGTACTACGCGGTGATCTTCTCGTCCACGCGCACCGATGGCGACAACGGCTACGGCGCGATGGCCGATCGCATGGTCGAGCTGGCGCGTGACATGCCGGGCTTCCTGGGCATTGAATCCGTGCGCGATGAAGGGGCAACGGAGCAGGGGCGGCCTGGCATCACCGTGTCGTACTGGTCGTCGCTGGAGGCCATTCGCGAGTGGAAGAACCAGGTCGAGCACCTGACCGCGCAGAAGATGGGGCGTGAGCAGTGGTATGCGACGTACCACCTGCGGATTGCCAAGGTGGAGTACGACTACAACTTCCTGCGCTAGCACTTGGCCCACCGCCAACGAAAAACCCGCCTGCTGGCGGGTTTTGTTTTGGGCGGTTGCTGCGCTACAGGCGCAACGTCTTTCCGAACTGCGCCAGATACCGCACGCCTTCAATGGCCTTGCTGCCGTACCACGACACCATCTCGCCATCGACCAGGTAGACCGGCTTGCCGATCTGCTTTTCCAGCGCGTCGACGTGCTCTTCGGTAAAGCTGTAGGGCTCGGTGGAGAGCAGTACGCAGTCGATGTTGCGCACTACCTCGTCGCTCCAGCGGAAGGTGGGATAGCGCGTGTCGGGACGGTTGGGGCGGGCACAGTCACCGCTCTTGTCCGTGCCGCATTGCACGGGCGACGGATCGTCTGGCCACGTGTGGCAATTGATGAGCTTGAGCATGCGCGAGATGTACGTGTCGCGCGACACCGTCATCCACGGGTCTTGCCAGATGGCGTACAGCACGCGGTGCGGCAGGAAGTGGCGGCCGCGCAGGGCTTCCAGCTCTTGCGTGAGCGTGTCTGACAGCTTCTGCGCCTGCGCCTCGCGACGGAAGATGCCGCCCAGCAACTGGTATAGCGCGAGGTTGTCTTCCGGCGCGCACGGGTGCGTGACGATGATGTTGGGGATGAACTCGCGCAGCTTGTCGACGGTCGGGCGCGTGTTCTCGTCAATGTTGACGATGACGTGCGTGGGTGCCAGCTCGCGCAACTTGTCGAGCTTGACTGTTTTGGTGCCGCCCACCTTGGGCACGTTGCGCACCGCCTCGCGCGGGTGAATGCAAAAGCCGGTGCGGGCGACAAGCTGATCGCCCAGGTCGAGCGAGAACAACAGGTCGGTAATGGACGGCACCAGGCTTGCGATGCGCGGTGTGGTATCGACGGGGGCGTGGGCAACGCCTAGCGCATCGGTAAACATCATCAGGCGTTCTCTGGTTTGCGGGGCTTGCGCGGCGCGCGCGCAAAGGCAAAGTCATACAGCCAGCGCGGCAGCACGTGCAGCAGCTTGGCCACGATCCCCATCTGCCACGGCAGCACGGTAAAGCGCACGCCACGGTGGATCGCCTCCACGGCTTTCTGTGCGAACACGTCCACCGGCGTCAGGAATGGCATCGGATACGGATTGTGCGCGGTCATCGGTGTGCGGATGTAGCCGGGGGCGATGGTCACCACACGCAGACCGCGCGGGCCGAACTCGACGCGCAGGCTCTCCATCAGCTTGATCACCGCCGATTTGGACGCGCTGTACGCCGCTGCACCCGGCAGCCCGCGCACGCCTGCCACGCTGGCAATGCCGACCAGCGTGCCACCCGGTGCGCCTGGCTTGGCCCGCGCCAGCATCGGTTGGACGAAGGGTTGGAAGGTGTTGAGCGTGCCCATCCAGTTGGTGTCCATCACGCGGGCAAACGCTGCCAGATCGCCCGGTTCGCTCAGGTCGGTGCCCTCTGAAATGCCGGCGTTGGCGATGACCACGTCAGGCACGCCGGCCGCCGCGATGAACGCTTCAGCGGCGGCATGCATCGACTCGGCGCTGCACACGTCGGCGGCGTAGCAATGCGCGCGGATGCCGGCCGGCAGCGTTTGCACGAAGTCGTTGATCACGTCGACGCGCCGTGCGACCAGCCCGAGCGTGGCGCCCTGGGCGGCGTACTGCCGTGCGAGTGCCTGGCCGATGCCGCTGGAAGCGCCGGTGATGAAGACGATTTGACTCATGTCGGGTGTCCTGTCGAGGAAGGGCAGGGAAGGTCGGCACGAAAAACGCCCGCACGGAGGCGGGCGTTGGTGGCGGTATCACGCCCTTGGGCTAAGCCCCAGGCGCGGTCATCCATCACAGTTTGCGGTCGCGCACCTGCTGGACGAGGTAGTCGAGCGTCTGCGCAGCGCCCACGTTGCTGCCAGCATCGGCCGGCGACGTGGTGTACTTGCCTTGCACCACGATGGTCGGCACACCTTCGATCTTGTACTGATCGGCCAGTTGTGCGGCGCGTTTGGTATTGGAGTTCACGCTGAACGAGTTGTAGGCGTCGCGGAACTGCTTCTCGTCGACGCCGTTGGCGGCCATGAACTTGGCAATGTCGTCCAGCTCCGACATCGAGCGGTAGTTCTTGTGCAGTTGGTCAAACACGCGGTCGTGCAGCGTGCGGCCGCTGGCGTCCTTGGCGTCCAGCTTGCCCAGCGCTTCCAGCGTGTAATAGATGCGGGTATGCGGTTCCAGCTTGGCGTTGAAGGCCACCGGCACGCGCTTGATCACCACGTCCTTGCCTTGCTTGGCCACCCAGGCCGTCCAGGTGTTTTCAAAGTCGTAGCAATGGGGGCAGCCGTACCAGAAGAACTCCGTCACCTCGATCTTGCCCGCAGGCACCGGCTGCGGCGATTGCAGCACTTTGTATTCCTTGCCGGCGGTGGGCGCGGCTTGGGCCGGCGCGGTCATCAGGAAACCGGCGCCGGTAGCGAGGGCGATCAGGAAAGCAGCGAGTTTTTTCATGGCGAATGGACGAAATAGGCGGGAAAGCCAGGGAAACCGAATCTGTGCAGCCCAAGGCGGGTGCCAGCGTAACTGAATCTCAGGTTTCTGACAGATCACAGCCCGCCGGGTTCAAGCGGGCTGCGTGTTTTCATGTCACTGCTGGCGAGCGAAGCGGATGACTGACGATTCCACGCCCGACGCCTGCAGGCGGCTGCGCACGGCGGTCATCTCGTCCAGCGAGTTGTACGGGCCCATGCGCACGCGGAACATGGTAGCGCCGTTCACTTCACGCTGCGTCACCTTGGCCTCGAAGCCCTGCATGGCGAGGTTGCCCTTCTGGCGCTCGGCATCGTCGGCCGATTTGTAAGCGCCCACTTGCAGGAAATAGCCTGTCTTGGCGGCGTCCTGGCGGGCAATCTCGGCAATCGGGTCCGCCACGGGTTTCTCGTTGGAGGCCGTTGCGGGCGGCGTGGGCTGGGTGGTCTGCTTGGGCGGGCGCGCGGCAGGCGTGCTGGCCGGCTGCGTGGTCGTGCCCGGTTCGGTCGGGTGGGTGGTAGTAGCTACCGGCGGCGGGGCGTTCGGCTCCGGCACCTGGTCCACTGGCTTGGCCGGCACGCGGCTCCACAGCGGGGCGTTCGGATCGGCGGCCGGGGCGCTGGCCTGCGGTGCGGCTGGCGCGGGCGTCGGCAGCGGGTTGACCACAGTGCCCGGCTCGCTCGGCTTGGGCTGCGCGCCGTTGCGCGACACGAACGGCACCGGCGCCTTGGTGATGTACACCGCCACCACGACGGCGATCGCCAAACCGACGATCAGGCCAAGCACCAGACCCAGAAACGTGCCGCCCCGTTGCGAGCGGGCACGGGAAGATTGCGTATTGCGTGCCATGTCCATCCTTCTAGAAGCGCCCGATTATAAGAGCGCCGTGTGTCGTCACTGCGGTCGTCGCTGCGGGCTTTACATCTTTTGAGGCGCGGAGACGCCGATCACCGCCAGCCCGTTGCGCAGCACCTGGCGCGTGGCGGCCAGCAGTGCGAGGCGCGCGCGCTTGACGGTTTCGTCGTCGACCAGCACGCGATCGGCGTTGTAGAACGCGTGGAAGTCGCCCGCGAGGTCGCGCAGGTAGAAGGCCACGGCATGCGGGGCCAACTCGCGCGCGGCATCGGCCAGCATGTCGGGGAAGGCCGCAAGGCGCTGCACCAGGGCCGTTGCCTGCGGGCTGGCGTCCGGGCCGGTTACCGCGGCCAGGTCGGCGCTGGTGAGCGAGGCGGCATCAACGCCAGCGCGCTCGAACACCGAGCAGATGCGTGCGTGGGCGTACTGCACGTAGTACACCGGGTTCTCGTCGTTCTGCTTCAGCGCCAGGTCCACATCGAAGACGAATTCCGTATCGGCCTTGCGCGACAGCAGGAAGAAGCGCACGGCGTCACGGCCGCGCGTGAAGCGAGCGGGCCAGTTCGGCTCACCAGCTTCCACGCAGGCGCGGATGGTGTCGACGCCGGATTCGCTCTCCGCATCACCGTTGGACCATTCGATCAGGTCGCGCACCGTCACGTACGAACCGGCGCGCTTGGAGATCTTCACCTCGGCGCCGTCCTTCATCACGGTGACCATCTTGTGCAGGACGTAGTCAGGGTAGCCCTTGGGGATGCCGATGTTCAGGCCCTGCAGGCCTGCGCGCACGCGGGCGATGGTGCCGTGGTGGTCGCTGCCCTGCACGTTGATGACCTGCGTGAAGCCGCGGCCCCACTTGGTGGTGTGGTAGGCCACGTCGGGCACGAAGTAGGTGTAGGCGCCGTCGGACTTGCGCATGACGCGGTCCTTGTCGTCGCCGTCGTCCGTCGTGCGCAGCCACAGCGCGCCTTCCTGTTCGTACGTCTTGCCGGCGGCGATGAGGGCATCGACCGTCTGCTGCACCTTGCCCTCGGTGTAGAGCGACGATTCCAGGTAGTAGCGGTCGAATTTCACGCCGAAGGCCTGCAGGTCGATGTCCTGCTCGTTGCGCAGGTACGTGACGGCAAAGCGGCGGATGGCTTCGATGTTTTCGACGTCGCCGGCGCCCGTCACGGGTTCGCCATCGGAGGCGCGGACGGTCTTGCCGGCCAGGTAATCGGCGGCGATGTCGGCGATGTAGTCGCCGTTGTAGGCGGCTTCGGGCCAGTTGGCGTCGCCGGGTTTGAAGCCGCGCGCGCGGGCTTGCACGGAGACGGCCAAGTTGTGGATCTGCACACCGGCGTCGTTGTAGTAGAACTCGCGGTGGACGGTGTGGCCCTGCCAGTCGAGCAGGCTGGCCAGTGCATCGCCCAGCGCGGCCTGGCGGCCGTGGCCGACGTGCAGCGGGCCGGTCGGGTTGGCCGAGACGAATTCCACCAGCACCGGGGCGCCGTCATGGGTGTTGGCGGCACCAAACCGGTCGCCTTCGGCAAACACGGCGGCAATCACATCGGCACGCGCGGCGGCCGACAGGCGCAGGTTGATGAAGCCGGGGCCGGCGATCTCCACGGCGGAGACCAGGCGCTGGCCGCGGGCATCGGCGCGGATGGCGTCAGCAATGCTGCCAGCGAGTTCGCGCGGGTTCTTGCCCAGCGGCTTGGCCAGTTGCAGCGCGACGTTACAGGCGATATCACCGTGCGCGGCTTGCTTGGGGCGCTCCAGGACGATCTCCGGTCGGGCCTGGCCTTCGGGCAGCAGCGAGCCGACGGCGTCGGACAACAATTGGGCGATCGTCTGTTTGTGGGAGGGCAGCATAAAGAAACCATGACGCCGACAGTGCTGAAACCGGTTGAAATCCAGTTTCGGCGCCGCCAGTTGCGTTGTTCGGGGAAAAGTACGAAATTTTATCAGGTGCGCCACGGTCCTAGAGGTATCCGGTCCGCCCCGTGGCAATCTGCGGCTCCACCCAACTCAGGGAAACCACGAAATCATGATCACCTTTACTTCGCACGCTTCGCAAAAGTTTTCCATGCAGAAGGATCTCGCCATGGTGCTGCTGGGCGTGATCGGCAAGACGCTGGGCGAGCGCGGCGTCATCACGCCCGAAGAGATGCCCCACGCCATCGACCGCCTCAAGCGCGCCATCAAGGACGATACGCATCAGGCGCATATCCATGTGGCCGAACTGACCGCCAAGGATGACGAAGACGGCGAGGAAGAGCCGCCGCACCTCGGTCAGCGTGCGTACCCGCTGCTGCACATGCTGGAGGAATCGCTGGCCGAAGAGGCCAATGTGCTCTGGGGCGTCTGAGCTTCGCCCAAAGAAAAGCCCGGCCGCCAAACGGGTTGGTCCGGGCATCTGGCCACGGGGGCCGGTAGCGGGGATGCTGAAGGTGGGGGCGGCGCCTGCCGGTCCCCGCGCCTCCGTAAAGTGTCTGCAGGTTCCTTGTCGAGGGCCGGGTTGGCTCTGCCGGCCCATCGCAAGCGATCTGGCTATTCCGCTTCCGCGCGACGGCTGCCACCGCCTGCCAGTGCGACGACCAGGCCGATGGCCGCGCCGATCGCCACCGCTACCCCAATCGACTTGAATGGCGCCGCGCTGATGGTTTCCTGCGTGCGGCCGAGCGCCCAGTCCATCCGTTCACGTGCCTGATGCGCACGATCATTGGCGGTATGGCGCAATGCGTCGGCACGCGCCCGCAGTGTGCGGCGGGCGCGACTAGCCTCGGCGCTGCCCTCATCCGCGAGGGCTTCGATCGCGTCTTCAAGCGAGTGCAGCAGGCTCTGTACATCTTCCACGGCAGGACGCGCGGCATGGCGAGCGTGATTGACGGCCGCGCTAGTGCCGTTGAGTGCGCGGCGCGCGTGCTCGCTAACGTCTTCGAATCGGTTGCGAATGCGTTGGCTGGCAAAGAGAGACATGGCGAAGCTCCTCGTCGTGGCGCCGCGGCAAGCACATACCGGCGGCGCAGTGGGTCAGTTGCGATTTCGGCTCCTGCGCATCATGAAAAGGCGGGCCGTCTGCCATGTGAGCTAGCAAGACGTGGGCCGTGCCTTCTCGTCTGCGCAGCCGGTGCTAATCAACCGCCTTGAAGATCGTGACGCCAAGCACCAGGAACAGCACGAACAGCACGACAAAGATGAAGAACAGGATCTTGGCGATGCTCGCCGCGCCCGCGGCAATGCCGGTAAAACCCAGTACGCCGGCCACCACAGAAACGATGGCGAAAATGAGTGCCCACTTCAGCATGTTGTTGCCTCCGGATAGGGGGGGAATGCGGTGTATCGCAGGGAGATGTGTCTTGTGCTGCATTGCGTCAGGACCAGGCTCCCTGTTGGCGTACTCCCAAGCACACCGCGTGCCTGGGCGGGTGCGTCCTAGGTGTCGCCCGGCTCGCCCACGGGGTATCATGGGCATTGCCATAAAAAAACACACGCAACGTGCGCCGCGTCGGGCGGCCGGATGCGTTTCATGCGTTCACATGGGTCTGCATGCCATGCGGTCATCCTTGCGCTCCACCCTGCTGCTCGCCGGCGGCATTCTGCTGACGCTGGGCGTGCTGATTGCCTCGGAGACGGGCAACATCCGCCTGAGCCAAGGGTATCGGCAGGTGATTCAGTCGCAGCAGGCAGAAACCGCCATCAACGAACTGCTCGCCGAACTCGTCAACGCCGAGGCCGGGCAGCGCGGCTTCCTGCTCACGGGCAAGGACGAATACCTCGACCCGTACAACAAGGCGATTCCGCATATCCACGCATTGATGGCGGAGATCCGCGATCACTACGCCAACGATCCAGAAGCACTCAAGCTGTTCTCGGAGACGGCGCTGCAGGTCAGCCGCAAGCTCACCGAGATGGAGCTCACGCTGATTTACGGCAAGCGTGACTTGGAGGTGGCGCTCGACCTCGTGCGTACCGATTTCGGCAAGGCTTCGATGGAAGCCGTGCGTCAGGGCCTGGACCGGCTGCGCCAGCGCGAGATCGGCACCGTGGCCCGCAGCCTTGAGCACGCCGAGCGCGATCTGGCGCTCTCGCGCTACGGCATCGCGCTCATCACCGCAGTCAACATCATCTTGCTGGTGACGCTGGGCATGCAGCACGCCAAGCGTCTTGCCGCCACCGAGCAGGAGCGCGACCTGCTCGAAGAGGAAAGCCAGAAGCTCGACCGTATGGTGCGCGAACGCACGCGCCAGCTGTCCGACCTAGCCGCCCACTTGCAGCGCGTGACTGAAGACGAGAAGACGCGCCTTGCGCGCGAGCTGCACGACGAGCTGGGGGCCATCCTCACCGCCACCAAGATGGATTTGCACTGGCTGCGCTCACGCATCACGTCCATCGAGCCGGCCGTGGGTGAAAAAATTACGCGCGTGATGTCGCATGTGGACCAGGGCATCCAGATCAAACGTCGCCTGATTGAAGACCTGCGCCCGACCATCCTGCTCAACCTGGGTTTGGTTGAAGCGCTCTCGCAGCTGACCGAGGACGTTGGCGTGCGCAACGGCTGGCATACCGAGGTCAGCCTGCCTGACGAGATGCCCAAGCTCACCGATGATGCGGCGATCGCTCTGTATCGCATCGTGCAGGAGTCGCTGACCAACGCCTCGAAGTATGCGCATGCGACGACGGTGTCCGTGGCGCTGGATGCCAGCGAAGAGGGCGTGCGCCTGCGCGTGCGCGACAACGGCCGTGGCTTTCCGGCCGACATCGAACGCCGTCGCATGGTGGGCCATCACGGCCTGCTGGGCATGGAGCAGCGCGCCATTGCGCTGGGCGGCACGTTGACCATCGATTCGACGCCCGGCGGTGGTGTGACCATCATTGCCGAGTTGCCGCCCACTGACGCGGTGTTCTATCGCGAGGGCGTTAGCGACAGCGGGCCTGCTGGTCCGCACACACTGCCCGGTGGTGTGGCACCAGGCTCGGGCGAGGGCGGCGCGCTGGTCTGAAAAGTAGGGCAACAGAAAAGCAAAAGCCCCTTAACCAGGTTAAGGGGCTTTTTTCATGCGCGCCTTACAACGCGGCGCTTACATCTTCTGCTTAACATCGTCGGCGGCGTTTTCCAGCTTCTGGCCGCCATTCTGGATGTCCTTACCGGCACCCGCCATGGTGTTGCAGCCGGCCAGGAAGATGCACGTCAACGCAATTGCAGCACACAGGGTCTTCATGAAACGCTCCTTGTGGGGGTCGAAAGCAATGTGGGCGATGTTCGGTTTCGCAGCATGGCGGCCGCTGGCGGGCAGGTCTCAGGCGTGCGGATGGTGCACGGTCTGCTGACGGGGGCGTGCCGCGCCGGCACGTTCTTCGATGACCTCGAACACCTTGTCGAGTTCGAGCGACTTGTCGAAGAAGTAGTTGGCGCCAGCTTCAAAGCAGCGCTGCCGGTAGGTCGGCACCTGCGCGTGATTGGTGTAGACGATGCGCACGCTGGGCGATGCTTGATCGCGCAACGTCTGGAGGACTTTGAAACCATTCCCCTGACGCAATTGCAGATCGACGATCACGACATCGTAGTGGCCTTGCGCCAGCTGGCGCAGCGCCAAATCTTCCGTGTCGGCCCATTCGACAACCGCGACGAAAGCGGATGCCTTGAGGTACTCCAGCACCATGCCGCGAAGCACAGGGGAGTCCTCGATGAGGAGGACGCGCAATCCACGGGCGGAGAGGGTAACAGCTTGATCCAGCATGCGTTGATGGTAGCCAGCGGGCCGCCCGGGTGGTATCAGGCGTTGTCCTACATGCCAACAGGATTTCCGGCCGGTTAGCCCTTTGGGCGGGCCGTGTTGCCTTGGTTTTCCATCCGGTGAAGCGTCACTCCACCAGGCCGTTCTTGATGGCGTAATAGGTCAGGTCGGCATTGGACTTCATGCCCATCTTTTCCAGGATGCGGGTGCGGTAGGTACTGACCGTCTTGACGCTCAAAAACAGCTCTTCCGCGATGATCGACACCGATTGCCCGCGCGCGAGCTTGCAGAAGATCTGGAATTCGCGCTTGGACAGCGTCTGGTGCAAGGGCTGGTCGGTCGGCTTTTCCAGGCCGCCGATCAGCAGTTCGGCGACGGTCGGGCTCACATAGCGGCGGCCCTGCGACACGGTGCGGATGGCCTTGACGAGCTCATCCGGCGCACTTTCCTTGGTCAGATAGCCTGAAGCACCGGCGCGGATCAGGTTGATCGCGTACTGGTCTTCCGGAAAGGTGGACAGGATCAGCACAGGCAGATCCGGATGGCGTTGGCGTGCCAGCTTGAGCGTATCGATGCCGTTGCGGTCGGGCATGGAGATGTCGAGTACGACCACGTCGAAGGCGCCGGTGCGGAGTTGCTCCATCACCTCTTCCCCGCTCGCTGCTTCCCCTGCAACTTCGATGTCCCGCTCTTCAGACAAAAACTGCCGAAGGCCGGCGCGGACGATTTCATGGTCGTCCGCAATCAGGACGCGAATCATGCTGCTCCTCGTGGACGGCACGCCCGGCAGATGCCGGAGCGCGCGCTGCGCTTGTTGGTTCGATGCGACAGCAATTGTATCGGACTGTGGCGTGAAACCGGAGTCGCCTGCGTGTTCGATTCGCCTCGCCGGTTCCGGCGGTTTTCTCTGGGCTTCCATCGGCGCCTACGAGTGTGATCGCGTCGCAACATGCGAGGGGCGCCCAGAAAAAAGAAAACGGGGCGGTGGTATCCGCCCCGTGATGGCCACTGCGTACTGACGCCGGGTTTGGAGCCCGGCGCCCGTCCGGCTGGCTTACTTGCTCTGTGCTGCCGCGCCGGTGTTCACGCTGGCGTTGACGTTGGTGCTGCCGGTAGCGTCTGCCTTGGCAGCCTTTACTGTCTTGTGGGCCGACTTTTCAGCCTTGCCGACCGACTCGCCGACCTTGTCTGCCGTCTTGTCCACGCCGGCTTCAGCCTTGGCCTTGTGCTCGTGTGCGGCCTTGGTGCCGTGTTCGGCCTTGGTGGTCAGTTGGTGCTTGGCGGCGTCGGTGTCCAGCTTGGCACTGGCGTCGGCCTTCAGGCCCGTGCCGACATTGGCTTGGGCCGGTTGGGCAGCAGCAGGAGCGACGGCTGCCGTGCCGTTGGCTTGCGCGCCAGCGTTGGCCGACGGGGTTTGTGCGTTGGCGTAAGCCGAAGCAGCAGCGATAGCGATGGCGGACAGGGAGATCAGCAGCTTGTTCATGGAGAGACTCCTTTTGTTCTCTGAACGGCCACGCGAGGGATTCGTCGCGGCATCGCTCTGTGTGTTGAGCGAATGGGTTCAGTGTATGGAGCCCTTCCGGTTACGACTGTTAGGGGGTGTAAGCCTTTGTAATGAAAGCATCACCCCTCTTGAAATGCCTGCAAAGCCAATGCTGGCAAGGCTTCACAGTCGTAAGACATGGCGAACGATTCGCCATGTTCTAAACGTCTTGTCACAGATTAGAGATTCGGCGCGAGGGCGCGCTCCACAAACGCGCGATCTTCACCGCTGCGCGCGACCATATCGTCCACCTGATCCTGGCCGATCTTGCCCAGCGTGAAGTACGTGCTGTCCGGGTGCGACAGATAGAAGCCCGACACGGAGGCGGCTGGCGTCATCGCCAGCGCTTCGGTCAGGTCCATGCCGATCTCCTGCGCGTCGAGCACGCGGAACATGTCGCGCTTGACGGTGTGCTCCGGGCAGGCCGGGTAGCCGGGCGCGGGGCGGATGCCCTTGTATTCCTCGCGGATGAGCGCGTCGTTGTCGAGGGTTTCGTCCGGCGCGTAGCCCCACAGGTCGCGGCGCACGCGGGCGTGCAGGCATTCGGCAAAGGCCTCGGCAAAGCGGTCGGCCAGGGCCTTGAGCATGATCGCGCTGTAGTCGTCGTGGTCGGCTTCAAAAGCGGCTTCACGCTTTTGCACCCCGATGCCGCCGGTGACGGCAAACAGGCCGATGTAATCGGCAATGCCGGTGCTCTTGGGCGCGATGAAATCCGCCAGGCAGCGGTTCGGGCGCATCACGCCGTCGATGATCGGACGCTCGCTCTGCTGGCGGATGTTGCGCCAGGTGAGCGCGACTTCCGAGCGCGATTCGTCGGTGTAGATCTCGATATCGTCGTCGTTGACGGTGTTGGCGGGCAACAGCGCGATCACGCCGTTGGCCGTGAGCCAGCGCCCGGCGATCAGGCGCGCGAGCATGCTCTTGCCGTCCGAGAACACCTTGCGGGCCGACTCACCGACGATCTCGTCGTTGAGGATGTCGGGGAATTTGCCGGCCAAGTCCCACGTCTGGAAGAACGGGCCCCAGTCGATGTACTGCGCGAGCTCGTTCAAGTCGTAGTTCTTGAACACGCGGCGGCCGATGAACTTGGGCTTGGGCGGCGTGTAGTTGCTCCAGTCGATCTTCGTCTTGTTGGCGCGCGCGGCGGCCAGCGACACCATCGGCGTGGCCTTCTTGTTGGCGTGCTGGGTGCGGATGCGGTCGTAATCGGCGTGCAACTCTTCGACGTAGCGCGCGGCGCCTTCGTCCGACAGCAGGCTCGATGCCACGCTCACCGAGCGCGAGGCGTCCGGTACATAGACCACGGGGCCTTCGTAATTGGGGGCGATCTTCACGGCGGTGTGCACGCGGCTTGTGGTGGCGCCGCCGATCAGCAGCGGGATCTTCTTCACGCGGAAGTAGTCATCGCGCTGCATTTCCGAGGCCACGTAGGCCATCTCTTCCAACGACGGCGTGATCAGGCCCGACAGGCCGATGATGTCCGCACCTTCGACCTTGGCCTTCGCCAGAATCTCGTTGCAGGGGACCATCACGCCCATGTTCACGACTTCGAAGTTGTTGCACTGGAGCACGACTGTGACGATGTTCTTGCCGATGTCGTGCACATCGCCCTTGACCGTGGCGATGACGATCTTGCCGCGCGAGCGTACGTCGCCGCCGGCCGCGGCAATTTGGCGCTTCTCTTCTTCGATAAACGGAATCAGATGGGCCACGGCCTGCTTCATCACGCGGGCCGACTTCACCACCTGCGGCAGGAACATCTTCCCGGCGCCGAACAGGTCGCCGACGATGTTCATGCCGTCCATCAGCGGGCCCTCGATCACCTGGATCGGACGGCCACCGGCGGCAAAGATTTTCGCGCGGACTTCTTCGGTGTCTTCAACCACGAAGTCGGTGATGCCGTGCACGAGCGCGTGGGCGAGGCGCTTTTCCACCGGTTCCTGGCGCCAGGCGAGGTTCTCTTCGCGCTTGGTGCCGCCGCCCTTGTAGCGGTCGGCAATTTCCAGCAGGCGGTCGGTCGCATCCGGACGGCGGTTGAGCACCACGTCTTCCACGCGGTCGCGCAGTTCGGCGTCGAGGTTCTCGTACACGCCCAACTGGCCCGCGTTGACGATGCCCATGTCCATGCCCGCCTGAATCGCGTAGTACAGGAACACGGTGTGGATCGCCTCGCGTACCACGTCGTTGCCACGGAACGAGAACGACACGTTCGATACGCCGCCGCTCACCTTCGCGTATGGCAGGTTCTGCTTGATCCAGCGCGTTGCTTCAATGAAGTCGACCGCGTAGTTGTTGTGTTCCTCGATACCGGTGGCGACCGCGAAGATGTTCGGATCGAAGATGATGTCTTCCGGCGCAAAGCCGACTTTTTCGACCAGGAAGTCGTAGCTGCGTTTGCAGATCTCGGTCTTGCGCTGGTACGTGTCAGCCTGGCCCTTCTCATCGAAGGCCATCACCACGGCGGCGGCGCCGTAGCGTTTGATCAGCTTGGCGTGGTGCGCGAACTGTTCCTCGCCTTCCTTGAGCGAGATCGAGTTGACGATCGCCTTGCCCTGCACGCACTTCAGACCCGCCTCGATCACGTCCCACTTGGACGAGTCGATCATGATTGGCACGCGCGCAATGTCGGGCTCCGAGGCGATCAGATTCAGGAAGCGCACCATCGCCGCCTTGGAATCGAGCATCGCCTCGTCCATGTTGATGTCGATGACCTGCGCGCCGTTCTCGACCTGCTGGCGCGCCACGGCCAGCGCCTCGTCGAACTGGCTGTTCAGGATCATGCGCGCGAACGCCTTGGACCCGGTGACGTTGGTGCGCTCGCCGACGTTGACGAACAGCGTGCTCTCACCGATGTTGAACGGTTCGAGGCCAGAGAGGCGCATGGGGTGGTCGGTCATGATGGTGCGGGAGTTCGGTCAGGCGGGGGCGTGTTCGCCCAGCTTCAACAGGTTGCCGTGCGGGTCGATCACGTAGAGCTCTTTCATGCCCCACGAGCGCACCGCCGGCGGCGCAAGCTCAAGCCCGCGCGCGGTGAATTCTTCAAACAGCGCCTGCGTGTTCGGCACACGCAGGTAGCACGAGGTGTTCTCGGCAATGCGGCGGTCGTCGCACGGCCAGAAATGGATTTCGGCGCCATCGCGCTGCACGATCAGGTAGTCCTCGACCAGCAGCGCCTGCGTAAAGCCGAGCCGCTCCGTGTAGAAGCGGGCCGACTCCTGCAGGTCCAGCGAGGCGAGCACGGGGATCGTGCTGTCAATGCGCGCGGTCATTGCGAACCTCAGGCGGCGTCTTTGTACTGGCCCGGCCAGCCGCGCGGCTTGCGATTGGCCACGCGATCGGCAATCGCCTTGATGTGCTCGGGCGTGGTGCCGCAGCAGCCGCCCACCAGGTTCACCAGGCCAGCGGCGGCAAATTCGTCGACCAGGCTGGAGGTGACATCGGGTGTTTCGTCAAAGCCCGTGTCGCTCATCGGGTTGGGCAGGCCGGCGTTCGGGTAGCACGACACGGCCACGTCGCAAATCTTGGCCAGCTCGGCAATGTACGGGCGCATCAGCGCGGCGCCCAACGCGCAGTTCAAGCCGAAGGTGATCGGCTTGGCGTGGCGCAGGCTGTTCCAGAACGCCTCCACCGTCTGGCCCGAGAGGATGCGGCCCGAGGCGTCGGTCACGGTGCCGGAGATCATCACGGGCACGCGCTCGCCGGTGTCTTCAAAGAGCTGATCGATGGCGAACAGCGCCGCCTTGGCGTTGAGCGTGTCGAAGATCGTCTCGACCAAAAACACGTCCGCGCCGCCTTCGAGCAGCGCCTTGCCCTGTTCGTAGTACGCGTCGCGCAGTTGGTCAAAGCTCACGTTGCGCGCGCCCGGGTCGTTCACGTCGGGCGAGATGCTGGCGGTCTTGGGCGTGGGGCCGAAGGCGCCAGCCACGAAGCGTGGGCGCTCGGGCGTGCTGTACTTGTCGCAGGCTTCGCGCGCGATGCGGGCGGCCACGACATTCATCTCGTAGGCCAGGTCCGCCATCTTGTAGTCTTCCTGCGCGATGGTCGTCGCGCCGAAGGTATTGGTTTCGATCAGGTCCGCACCGGCGGCCAGGTATTGCTCGTGAATCTCGCGGATGACCTCCGGCCGTGTCAGCAGCAGCAGCTCGTTGTTGCCTTTCACGTCGATCGGGTGATCGGCGAAACGCTCGCCGCGGTACTGCGCCTCGTTGAGCTTGTAGCGCTGGATCATGGTGCCCATTGCGCCGTCCAGGATCAGGATGCGCTCGCGCAACAGCGCGGGCAGGTTGGCGGCACGGGTGTAGGGCAGGGGCGCGGTCATGGGGAGACTCCGAGGTGCAGCGGCCGGTCAGATATTCAAAATTTGCGGCCAAAGGCGAATTTTACCAGTCGCATCAATGACTTGCCGCCGTTGTGGGCAATCGCGCTCCTATAATCCACATTACGCCATTTGCCCCGCCCTGATAGCCGCCATGCAACTGCTCGATCCCACTGACGCCCACGCCTTTCTGCAACGCACGCCCGCAGCGCTGTTCATCGACTGTCGCAGCGAAATGGAACACCTGTTTGTCGGCCATCCGGTCGGCTCGCACCATGTGTCGTGGAACGACGGTCCGCACTGGGAGGTGAACCCGGAGTTCGTACCGACCGTGCGCAAGCTTTCCGGACACGGTACCGATCGCCCGATCGTGCTGATCTGCCGCAGCGGCAATCGCTCGTCGGCAGCGGCGCATGCGCTGGAGGAGGCGGGGTTCCGCGATGTCCGTGTCGTTCGTCACGGGTTTGAGGGCGATCTGGATGGCACGCGCCATCGCAACACGCTCAATGGCTGGCGCCACGCAGGCATGCCGTGGGAGCAGTGCTAAGCCGCAGTTAGCAGGACGCTATCAATGCGATAGTTGCCTTACACATGAAAAAACGCCCGGCGGCACCACGCTCCGGGCGTTTTTCTTGTTCGTTGGGCGGGCGCGGTTAGCGCAGTTGGATAACCTCGCCGCCACCCCGATGCACGCTGTTTAGTGCATCGTCACCGGTTGCGTCATCACCGAGTCGAACTTGCCGAGAAAGTCGTCGACTTCTTCTGCGGTTGGTTCACTGGCGATCAGGCGTTTCACATCTTCACGGAAATGCTCGGCAAGCTCGCCGCCGAGGAAGATTTCACGCTTGAGGTTCTTGTCGACGATTTCGTAGCCGCCTGCGGCAAGCATGGCGTGTTGGCCGTCTACACCGAACTCGACAACACAGTAGTTGTCGCTGTTGTAGATCATTTGCATGGTGCACCTCCGAGGCGTCAATCGTCTTGCTGTTGTGGGGACTGCTCTACTGCTGCACCGGGTAGATGGGGCTCGCGATCCTGACTTCAAGGGCCGATCATTTCCCGCGTTCCAGATCGTGGTTTGCCCCATCTACTCCTTGGGCCTAATCATTGGTCATAAAGTTCGCGAACGCGAGGCGGAATGTGTGACGTGCGTTGTTATCGCGTAACAAGACCTTTCCATGTCTGCATCGAAAGGCGCAAGCCGTTGTCCGCCATTCGGCGGGTAGACGACGGGCGGTGTGCGTGGCGCCTGCAACTACCGGCAGGGCAAACATCCGTCAGGGCATTTCACACTGGCTGCCGCAGCCTGCGTGTCCGAGGAATTCATCCAGAACGGTGAGAAAGGCCTCGTCCTGTTCGATGGGGGCGAGATGGGCTGCGCGTGGCATCACTTTCAAGCGCGCGTTCGGAATGCGCGAAGCCATTTCGCGTGCGACTTCCACGGGAGCGCCGGCATCTTCTTCACCCGTCATGACAAGTGTGGGACAGGCAATGCGTGCGAGCCCGCTGCGCGTGTCGAGTGTCTTGATGGCGAGGCAGGCGCCAACGTAGCCGTGCGGCGGCGTGGCACGCAGCAGGGTGCGGATGCGCTCGGCCACATCAGGATGCGCTTCACGGTAGGGCGCGGTCAGCCAGCGTTGCAGCGTGGGTTCGACGATGCCAGCCATGCCGTGCGCCTCGACCTGGCCGATGCGTTCGTCCCACATCGCATGCGCTGTCACCGGTGTGACACACACGGTGTCACACAGCGTGAGTGAGAGCAGCCGCTCCGGGTGTCGCACGCCCATGAGCTGCGCGACCATGCCGCCCATCGACAGCCCGATGAAGTGCACCTGCTGAATCGAAAGTGCATCAAGCAGGCCGGCTGCATCGTCGGCCATCTGGAACAGCGTATAGGCGCCATGCGGCGCCGTGGTCTTGCCGTGCCCGCGCGCGTCGTAGCGCAGCACGCGGTGGCGCGCGGCAAGGTGCTGGGCGATACCGTCCCACAGTTGGTGGTCAACGCCCAGCGCGTGCGCAAGCATGACCCAGGGGCCATCGGCGCCGTCGATGCGGTAGTGGATGTCGATGCCGTTGGCGTGCACCGTGCCGGAGCTGGAGACCGCGTTGGCGCTCATGGTTGGCCTCCTTCCTGGGATTGATAGACGAGCTCGAACTGCATGCCATTGGGCTCGGTCTGGCGCAGGCGCACGGGCAGCCAGCCGCGCTCGGCCGACAGCCAGATCTCGACGCGCCGCTGATCGCCCTCACGGCGCGGCAGCCGCACGAAGTGCTGTGCACGGATCGCGCCCTCGGGTGTATCGATGGTGTCTTCGCCCACGCGCTGCACGCGCGCAACTTCCACGCTGTCGGTATCGGCGATGGGGATTTCCAGTGTCAGGCCAGGGCTGATGAAGCGCTCGGGGTTGCTGCGCGCCAGTCCCGTCAGTTGCAGGAACACGCTGAAGCGATCTTGCGTGCCCACCGGCAGCGGCAGCACATTGGGTGTGCGCGTAAATGTGATGGTGGGGGCGCCCGCTATGCCGGACGCCGGCGCCGCCTCGGCGTAGTGGAAGGTCGTCACGTCGGGTTGTCGGCGCCCGCGCACTTCTTCGTAGCGTGCCGGGGTCAGGCCATACGTATCGATGATGCCGTTGCTGCGGAAGACCAGCGACCCGAAGAACAGCGGCAGCGGAATGTCGACCGATAGCGTGTAAGTTTTGCCGTCCGTGGTCCAGCGGATCACACCATCCTCATTGCGCACACCGTTGACGTAGGTGGCGTAGTGCAGGGTGGCCGAGGGCGGCGGAGAGAAGCTCGCTTCGGGGGCGGCCGGCGCACTGCCTTGTCCACCCTCGCCACTCAGGTCGCGGACCATGCCGGTGTCGGCAGAGGCGCCTGCGGCGGCCCCCATCGGGATGTCAGCATCTTCTGGGGCCGGCACTGCTGCCGGCGCAGGCTGGGGCGGTGCCGAGCGCGGCTTGGGCGGCGTGGGTTTCGGCTGCGCCTTGGCGGCGGGTGGTGTTGGCGGCTTGACGGGTTCCGGCTGCAGCAGCAAGGTCGGGATGATCTGTTCCGGCTCCGGCGGCCACGCCATCTGGTGGCTGTGGGCGATCCACACGACGGCAATGCCGTGTGCGACCAGCACAGCCAGTGCGATCAGCCCCCAGCGGCGCCAGTGGCGTGCGCGTACGGCCGTTCGGTCTTCAGGGCTGCGAGGCAAGGGGGGCAACGTATCCAAGGTCGGCGGAAAGCTGTTGTGCGGCCTGCCGCAAGCGCCGCTCCAGCGGACTGCTCCACGTGGTGTCGAAGGTGCTCTGTGCGCCCAGGGCGATCAGTACGAGACACAACTGGCCGTTGGCGTCGAACACCGGCAGCGACATCGCGTTGATACCCGGCAGCACACCGCCGTGGATGCGCGAGGCGCCGTGCGCGCGCACGTCGGCGCACAGGGCGTCGTAGGCGTCGAGCGTGCGCGGCAGTTCGGGGTTGTCGTCCGCGCTGTTGTCATGCTTGGCGGCGGCGCGTTCCAGCTCGCGCTGGATGAAGGGCAACGTCTGCGCGCGTGGCAGGTAGGCGCCGAACACGCGGCCCGTGGCCGAGTTGAGCATCGGCATCACATCGCCCAGGCGCAGGCTGACCGTGACGGGGTGGCTGGCCTCTTCCCAGTGCACGATGACCGGGCCCAGGTTGCCCCACACGGCCAGGCCGATGGTGTGATCGATTTCGTCGCGCAGCGCGGCAGCAGCGGGGCGGGCGCGGCGCATCGGGTCTTGCCGGTTCAGGCTCACCAGGCCCATTTCCAGCGCAAAGGGCCCGAGGTCGTAGCGGCCTTCAGGTGTTTGCGTGACCAGCCCGAGACGCGCGAAGCTCACCAGGTAGCGGTGGGCCTTGGCCGGGTTCATCGGCGCGGCGCGCGCGAGGTCGCGCAGCATCATCGGACCATTGGTGTGCGTGAGCACGTCCAGCAGCCGGAAGCCGACCTCGATGGACTGGATGCCCGAGCGCGCAGGCAACTCGTCTGACATGAGGTCGGACGCGATGTCGCCGTCAACATCGGTCTCCAGGTCGAGATCAGCGTCGGTGGGCAGCGTGGACATGGGGCAGGTGCGGTGGATCGGTTCGGCCCAGTTTAGCCGATGCAAGGTGTACCATCCGCGCAGCCTTTCTCAGCACACGACGCCCATGAAACTCGCCACCCTCAAGGATGGCTCGCGCGACGGCCAACTGGCCGTGGTCTCGCGCGACCTGAAGACCGCACACTACGCCACGCACATCGCCGGGACGCTGCAACGCGTGCTCGACGACTGGGTCTTCTATGCACCGCAGCTGCAGGATCTGTACGAGCAGCTCAACACTGGCCGTGCCCGGCATCCGTTTGCGTTCAACGCGGCCAACTGCATGGCGCCGCTGCCGCGCGCCTACCAGTGGGCGGACGGCTCGGCCTATGTGAACCACGTGGAACTGGTGCGCAAAGCCCGTGGCGCCGAAATGCCCCCCGAGTTCTGGACCGACCCGCTGATGTACCAGGGCGGCTCCGATGACCTGGCTGGCGCGCATGACCCCATCGTCTGCCGTAGCGAGGCCTTCGGCATCGACTTCGAGGCCGAGGTGGCCGTCATCACCGGCGACGTGCCGATGGGCACCGAGGCCGCTGCTGCCGCCGAGGGCATCCGCCTGATTGTGCTGGCCAATGACGTATCGCTGCGTAACCTGATTCCGGCGGAACTCGCCAAGGGTTTCGGCTTCTTCCAGAGCAAGCCGGCGACGGCGTTCTCGCCCGTGGCCGTTACGCCCGACGAGCTGGGCGATGCCTGGCGCGAGCGCAAGGTGCACCTGCCGATGACGGTGCGCTGGAACAACAAGAAGGTCGGCCAGCCCGAGTGCGGCACCGACATGGTGTTCGACTTCGGCCAGCTGATCGCGCATATCTGCAAGACGCGCAACGTGCGTGCGGGCAGCATTGTCGGCTCGGGCACCATCTCCAACGTGGACCGCAGCAAGGGGTACGCCTGCATCGCTGAGAAACGCATGCTCGAGACCATCGAATCCGGCGCGCCCATTACCGAATTCATGCGCTACGGCGATACGGTGAAGATCGAGATGTTCGACGCCAACGGCGTATCGATTTTCGGGGCGATCGACCAGGAAGTCGTCGCGCCCGGCACGCAGAACTGAGCATTACGCTGATTCAGGTGCAGCCTTTGCGCGGCGCCCGCGCTTGGGTTGCGCAGCACCGGCCGTCATGGCCTGACCGTGGTAGCCCAGGCGCAGCGACAGCGCCCGTCCGGCCTCGCGCAATAGCCGTGAGGCCGGCCCTTCCAGGGTGGCATCGAACACGCTGGACAACCCCAACGCCGTGATGGCCCCCGCCAGCTTGCCTTGTGCATCCAGCACGGGCACCGCCACCGAATCGATACCGTTGATGAGCGTGCCGGCGATGCGCGCCACGCCCTCGTGCCGCACCGTCTGCCAGCGTGCGCGGCAGTTCAGCCAATCGGTCAGGCCCGCCTTGCCGGCGCCGGGGCCTCGCAGCTCGCGGTCGATGAGCGAAACGATCTGGATTTCGGGCATCCAAGCCGCGCACGCCTGACCCGTCGCCGAGTTCAGCAGCGGCATGGCCGAGCCGACGCGCACGTTGACCGTCACCGGCCGGCCGCCGTCTTCCCAGCGCACGATCACCGGGCCGCGCTCGGTCCAGATCGAGAGGAACACGCTCTCGTTCAGCCGCTCGGCCAGCTTGGGCAGCATGTTGCTGCCTTCGCGCACGAAGTCCACGTCCGACAGCGCCGACAGCCCCACCTGCAATGCCTGCGCGCCCAGCCGGTAGCGTGCCGAGGCCGGGTCCTGCTCGACAAAGCCCATGCGCTCCAACGACACCAGGTAGCGATGCACCTTGGCGCGTGGCATGCCGAGTTGCCGGCCCAGCTCGGAGACGGCGTGTGCGCCGCCCGTGCGCGCCATCTCCGAGAGCACCGTCAGCGCGATTTCGGCGGACTGGATGCCGGCGCTGGTGCGCTCGGGGGGCGCATTTTCGTCCAGCGGTTCGGCGGGCAGTTCGTCGGGGGATTCGCCAATCGGCAGGGTGTCTTCAGGAAGCATCTTGAAGTCTCGGGTGTCGCTTTATAAGATACGCGTTACGCAAAAAGATACAACCGGCGCGGCGGCCCTGCGCGCTGGAAAAGACACCGAGCTGACATCGAAAACCCGGGAGACACCATGAAGCTGTCGATCTTTTCCGTGCAGGACCACTATCCGGACCGGCACCGCAGTCTGCCGCAACTCTACGCAGACGTCATCGCCCAGGCCCGCCACGCCGAGGCACTGGGCTACGACACCTTCTGGGTGGCCGAGCACCACTTTCACGAGTACGGTGCCGTACCCAATCCAGCGGTCTTCCTGTCGCACCTGGCCGCGCACACGCATCGGCTGCGGCTGGGCACCGCCATCTCCATCCTCACGTTTCACCACCCGGCCACCGTGGCCGAGAACTACGCGATGGTCGACGCGCTCTCGGGCGGGCGGCTGTCGCTGGGCGTGGGCTCGGGATATCTGAAGCACGAGTTCGAGGGCTACGACGTGGACCCGGCCATCAAGCGCGAGCGTTTTGACGAAGCGCTGATGCTGGTCCAACGTTTGCTCGCCGGCGAGCGCGTGCACCACGAAGGCCAGTTCCACACGCTGCGCGACGTGCGCCTGAACGTGCTGCCTGTGCAGACTACGGTGCCGATCCATGTGGCGATCCTGCGGCGCGAGGCGGCGTACCACATTGGCCGGCAGGGGCGGCGCATGCTGTTCGTGCCGTACGCGTCGGTGGATGGCTTCGACGAGATTCGCTTGCTGATGGACGACTACCGGCGCGGTTTGGCAGAAGCCGGCATCCACGACACGCGCGGCATGGCGGCGGTGGCGCTGCACACGCATGTCGGCCCGACGGACGCTGCGGTGCGCGAGGCGGCTGCAGCGCCGTTCGACCTGTATGTCGCGACGCGGCTCTACGCGCGCCGGCAAACGTATGACGATGTGCTGGCCAGCGGGCTGTCCCTGTTCGGCACACCGGATGCGGTGGCTGACAAGCTCGCGCGGCTGTCCGACATGGGCGTCGACCACGTCATGGCGCTGCATAACTTTGGTCTGATGCCGCAGCCGGTCGTGCTCGAATCGATGCGCGCCCTGGTGCAGGAAGCGCTGCCGCGTGCGGGGCTGACGGCACTGGCTGCCTAGATTCTCATTCGGCGTGCGCGGCCCTAGAATCACGGCCGAACCGAGCCGAGGGCACTGCCATGGAATTACGTTTTCGGATCAGCGCCGAGCAATGCCGGGCGCTGGCTGACCGCATCACCACCAAGCGCCTCGCGCGGATCGCCGCCAGGAAGGTGGCCATGCAGGCGCGCATTGATGCGTTTTTTCAGCGGTTTCTGGCGCTCATGCTGCTGGTCTTTCCCCTTGCGGGGGCCGCGCTGGTGGTGCTGACGATGCCGTCTCGCGGGAGCGTTGCTGGAACGCTGCTGCCCTTTGCTGCGGTCGCGCTCATCTACGGTGTGCTCTGGTGGCGCTACGGAGCAACGGTGGTCCGCTTCATTCTGCGCATCGCCCAGTGGCTCAGGGCACGGCTCGACCGGGTCACCGATCCCTTTGTCGCGAACATCACGCGGCGATCGGTGCAGCGCAGCGTGGCGCGCCTAGAGGGGCTCCACCGCTGGGAGCTGTCACCGGCCGCGCTATCGGTGCAGGGGCCGACCGGCAAGACGGCGGTGATCCCGTGGCAGAAGGTCGCGCGCCTGCATGACCTGGGCGATTTCTATCAACTCTTCACGCGCACGTCGTCGCGCCTTGGGCTGGCGTACTACCTGGCCAAGTCCAGTGCGGAAATGGATGCCGATGCCTATGGCGACGTACTGCGCCAACTGGGCGAGCGTGTGCCGGAGCAAACAGCGGCAGCCTAAGCAGGCGCTGGATGCCCGGGCGCACCCGCATCGCCAAACCGCCGCAAAACCGCTACGCTTTCTCCCAAAACCACGGGAGGAGACACCCATGCGGCGACTGATGCAGCGACCGAATTGGCGATATGCAGGCGTAGTTGTTGGTTTTGCATTGCTTTCATCCACTGCGCTTGCGGACATCCGCATCGGCGTGACGGTGTCTGCCACGGGGCCGCAGGCATCGCTGGGGTTTCCCGAGAAGAACGCTACCAAGTTGTGGCCGCATGAGATTGCGGGTGAGAAGGTCGAGGTCATCGTGCTCGACGACGCCTCCGACACTACGCGCGCCGTCACCAACACGCGCAAGCTGATGACCGAGTCCAACGTGGACCTGATCGTCGGCTCGTCCACCACGCCCAACACGCTGGCGATGATCGACGTGGCGGCCGAGGGCAAGACGCCGGTGATCTCGCTGGCATCGTCGGCCCGGCTGATCGAACCGATGGATGCGCAGCGCCGCTGGATCTTCAAGACACCGCATTCGGATTCGCACATGGCGTCGCTCATCGCCGAGCACGCCGCCGCCCATGGCGTGAAGACCATCGCCTATATCGGGTTTGCCAACGCACTGGGCGAGGCCTTCCTGACCGAGGTACAGCGCTTTGCTGATCTCAAGCACATCCGCATCACCGACACCGAGCGCTTTTCGCCCACCGACAACAGCGTGACCGCCCAGGTGCTACACCTGCTGGCGAGCAAACCGGATGCGGTGGTCATCGGCGGCTCGGGCACGCCCGCCGCGCTGCCGGCACGCGCGCTGGCCGAACGCGGCTACACCGGCAAGATCTACTTCAACCACGGCGTGTCCAACAACGAGTTCGTGAAGCTCTGCGGCAAGGAGTGCGAGGGCGCCTACGTGCCCACCGGCCCGGTGATGGTCGCCGCACAGTTGCCCGACAGCAATCCGGCCAAGGCGCAGGCGCTCGATTTCACCCGCCGCTACGAGGCTGCGTTCGGCAAACGCACCGTGTCGATCTTCGCCGCCTACACGGGCGACATTGGCTTGCTGCTGCAGCGCGCCGTGCCGGTGGCGCTCAAGCGTGCCAAGCCGGGCACGCCAGCCTTTCGTGAAGCGCTGCGCGATGCGCTGGAACATGTGCGTGACCTGCCGACCAGCACCGGCGTCGTCAACATGAGCCCGCAGGACCACGTCGGCCTGGACCAGCGCGCCCGCGTGATGGCGCAGATACGCCGTGGCGAATGGCGTCTGGCTGACGAGGCAAAGTCGCCATGACGCACATCTGGCGTTGCAGGCGCGGCCTCATCCGCTATGCTTGATTCACATTCCGATCCATCATGACGACCTCGCTCGCTCCCCGCTTCGTCCGCTACCAGGCGCTCACGCTTGTCCAGCATGGCCCCATCCTCGAGATCGTGATGGGTGCCGCGCAATCGGCCAATCGCAAGCTCTCCACCGCTGACGCCAACCTGCATCGCGAACTGGCCGAGATCTGGCGCGACGTGTCCGCTGAGCCCTCGGTGCGCGTGGCGCTTATTCGTGGCGAGGGCAAGGGCTTCTCGGCCGGCGGCGACCTGCACCTGGTCGAGCAGATGGCCGATCGCTTTGACGTGCGTACCCGTGTCTGGCACGAAGCGCGCGACCTCGTCTACAACCTCATCAATTGCGACAAGCCGATCGTCAGCGCCATGCATGGCCCAGCTGTGGGCGCGGGGCTGGTGGCCGGACTGCTGGCGGACATCTCGATTGCCGCCAAGGATGCGCGCATCGTTGACGGCCATACGCGCCTGGGCGTGGCAGCGGGTGACCACGCGGCGATTGTCTGGCCGCTGTTGTGCGGCATGGCCAAGGCCAAGTACTACTTGCTGCTGTGCGAATCCGTGACCGGCGACGAAGCCGAACGCATCGGCCTCGTGTCGCTGGCGGTGAATGAGTCGGACCTCGTCAACCGCGCATTCGAGATTGCGGAGCGTTTGGCTGCCGGTTCACAGACGGCCATCCGCTGGACCAAGTACGCACTCAACAACTGGCTGCGTCTGGCGGGGCCGAGCTTTGATACCTCGCTGGCGCTTGAATTCATGGGGTTTGCCGGCCCCGACGTACGCGAGGGCATTGCGAGCCTGCGTCAGAAGCGCCCACCCACGTTCGATGGCGCCTGAGCGGCGCCCGATCCAAGACCGATCCTGTAGGAGACACCATGTTCACCCAGATGCCCAACTTCGCTGAAGGCGGCTTTGAATTTCTGCGCAAGCTGTGGGGCGGCGGCCTGGCGGGGATGGCCGGTGGCGCGATGCCCAGCATGGCCAACTTTGCGGCGCCGCCGATGGACCTGGAGGAGCTCGACAAGCGCATCCACGACCTGCGTGCCGTGGAGAGCTGGCTGCAGCTGAATGCCAGCCTGCTGCGCACCGCCATCCAGGGGCTGGAAGTGCAGCGTGCCACGCTGGTCGCACTGCAAACGTTCGGCTCGGCGCTGTCGCCCGATGCGATGAAAGCCACGTTCGATGGGCTGTCGGGCAGCGAGCCCAAGCCTGCCGCCGAGCCGAAGCCGGCTTGGCCGCATACCGCCGCCACCAAGGCGGCCGAAGCCGACGAGCCCACCCCCGAAGACGAGGCCGAGATCGAAGCCGAAGACGCCGACGATGACGAAGCCGAGGCTCGGGCGCAGTCCGCTGCGCAGGCGCAAGCGCAAGCCCACGCTGCAGCGCGCGCCGCCGCCGCCGCGCTGGACCCGTCACCGTGGTGGAACATGCTGCAGCAGCAGTTCAACCAGATCGCCAGTTCGGCCGCGGCTGCCATGCCCATGCCGCAGAACCTGATGCCGGGTTTCCCCGGTGGTTTCCCTGGGTTTGGCGGCGCGCCGGGTGCGGAGGGGCTCGACTCGGCGCCAGAATACATCGAAGAAAAGACCGCGCCGGCCGCGCCAAAGCGTGCAGCGGCCAAGGCGGCATCCAAGCCGGCAGCCAAGGCGCCTGCGGGCAAGTCTGCCGGGCCGGCTACGAAGAAAGCTGCCGCCAAGAAGGCCCCCGCCAAGACCGCGGCCAAGAAGGCGCCGACCAAGACTGCGCCGCACAAGCCGACCAACGATACGCCCTGATCGATGTCGATGGACAGCACCGCACTGTTGATGATGGGCGGCGGCGCCCGTGCCGCCTATCAGGTGGGCGTGCTGCGCGGCATTGCGCGACTGGCACGCGAGTACGCACCGGGCGTGGTGCGCACGCCGTTCGACGTGATCTGCGGCACCTCGGCCGGAGCCATCAACAGCCTGGGCATGGCGCGTGGCGCGCAGGACTTCACGCAGGCTACCGAAGCGCTCACCCAACTCTGGGCGAACCTCCATGCGGATCGCGTCTATCGCACCGATGTCGGCCGCGTTGGCGCAAGCGGTACGCGCTGGCTGACCGCGCTGGCGTTCGGCTGGCTGACCGGCCATACGCCGCGTGCCCTGTTCGACAACACGCCGCTGCGTGAACTGCTGGCGTCGCAGCACGACGGCCAGCAGGTGCAGGCCGCATTCGATGCCGGTGCGTTGCGCGCCTTGGCCATCACCGCGTTGTCGTACACAACGGGGCGCCATGTCACGTTCTATCAGTCGCCGCACGTGGTACTGCCGTGGCGGCGTTCGCAGCGGATTGCGGTGGCCGATCAGATTGGCGTGTCGCACATGCTGGCCTCGTCGAGCATTCCGTTCATCTTTCCGGCGGAACCGGTGCAGCTTGAAGGTAACGACGAGTGGTTTGGCGACGGCACGATGCGGCAGATGTCGCCGCTGAGCCCGGCCATCCACCTGGGCGCGAATCGCATTCTGGTGGTGGGGGCGGCCTCGCGTTCGCAGCCGGGGTGGTACGACACGGTGCCGGCCTCCGGCTATCCGTCACTGGCGCAGATTGCCGGGCAGGCGCTGGCGAGCATCTTTCTCGATGGGCTGTCAGCCGATATCGAGCGGTTGCAGCACATCAACGCGATGGTCAGCCGCAACCCCGAGATTTCCGACGCGCGCGACGGCTGGCGCAAGATCGAAGTGCTGGTGATGGCGCCGTCCGAGCGCATCGAACTGATTGCCTCGCGCCACGTGCAGCGCCTGCCGAGCACGGTGCGCGCGCTGCTCAAGCCGCTCGGCGGTACTGAAGCGCGCGGTGCGGCGTTCGCCAGCTATCTGTTGTTCGAGCCGGAGTACACGCAGGAACTGATCGACCTGGGTGAGCGCGACGTTGAGACGCGGCGCGATGAGCTGGCCGCGTTTCTGTACGGCGTCGTGCCCGACACCATGCGCGCGGCCTGATTCATCAATGCGGCGCCGGTTCCGCCAATAGCGCATCAATGCGTTTGGTGAGCGTCGGGTCGCCCGGCTCAACCTTGCTCGGATACACCGCCACCACGTGGCCGCTGCGGTCCAGCAGGTACTTGTGGAAGTTCCACTTGGGCGGCTGCTTCGTCTGCGTGGCCAGCCACGCATAGAGCGGCGATGCGCTTGGGCCCACCACCGCGGTCTTCGAGAACATCGGGAATTTCACGCCGTACGTGTTGTAGCAAAAACTGGCGATCTGCTTGCTATTGCCCGGTTCCTGCTCGAAATCGTTGGACGGAAAGCCGAGCACCGTCAGCCCCTTGTCGCGGTATTTTGCATAGAGCGCTTCCAGCCCTTCGTATTGATATGTGTAACCGCAGTAGCTGGCGGTATTGACCACCAGCACCACGCGGCCGGCGTATTGGCAGAGGTCTTGCGGTGCGTCGTCTTGCAGCCGTTTGACGCGAAAATT
Source organism: Ralstonia insidiosa (assembly GCF_008801405.1). Lineage (NCBI taxonomy): Bacteria > Pseudomonadati > Pseudomonadota > Betaproteobacteria > Burkholderiales > Burkholderiaceae > Ralstonia > Ralstonia insidiosa. The sequence continues at coordinate 808,863 of NZ_VZPV01000001.1, forward strand.
CAGGCTGGCGGGGCAACTGCCCGGCGCAGCAGCGGTTGGCTGCTGTGCTGCGGGCTCCGCCGTAGCCGCGTGCCCGGTGCGCGGCAGCAGCAGGGCAATGATGGCGAGGACGATGGCGATGGCAACGATCAGCAGGTGGTGCCGGCGCAGTGCGCCTGACCCGTGCGGGTACAGGCGCCGGTGGGACGTGAGCGCGATGGCGGAAAACAACATGGCGAGCCTCCAGAAGCCGACAGTCAGCGGCAATACATGATTTGCCTTCAGTCTAGGGTATAACGCCCCCGGGGCCGCACCGCATCAAAAGTGCGTTGCGCATTGCACGCCAACCGTCGCTTGTCTCCCATCTGAGGCGCGGCGCTTCCTATACTGGAGGAGGTGCCCGACGTTCCAGATGACGAATGGGCCCGCCCCACAGAAGACGACGGCCCGACGGTCACCAGACAGCCGTCGATCACATCGCGGCACACCGCGAGGCGATGCGCCACAACCCGGCGTATCAAAGGGGGTCGCCAAGCCACGTTGCATGCGTGGCACCGGCAGGCCTGTTGTGATGAGGAAACGAGCAGACACCGTTCTTTGCCCCGGTGACCATGAAAAACCGGGAGCGGTCAAGCATGTCTGCTAGAATCCGCCTGCAAATTCAAAGGCTTACCATGCTCTATCCCGAATTGTTCAAGTCGTTGGAAGCGGTCCGCTGGAATATGGAAAAGGATATTCCGTGGGACACGTTCGATGCGTCGTTGCTGACCGACGCACAAGCGCAGACCATCAAGATGAATGCCATCACCGAGTGGTCTGCCCTGCCCGCCACCGAGATGTTCCTGCGCGACAATCGTCACGACTCCGATTTCTCGGCGTTCATGAGCGTGTGGTTCTTTGAAGAGCAGAAGCACTCGCTGGTGCTGATGGAATACCTGCGCCGCTTCCGCCCGGACCTCGTGCCGACCGAAGAAGAGCTGCACAACGTGCGCTTCGAGTTCGATCCGGCCCCGCCGCTGGAAACGCTGATGCTGCACTTCTGCGGTGAGATCCGCCTGAACCACTGGTACCGCCGTGCCTCCGAGTGGCACACCGAGCCGGTCATCAAGTCGATCTACAAGCACCTGTCGCAGGACGAAGCCCGCCACGGCGGCGCCTACCTGCGCTACATGAAGAAGTACCTGGGCACGTTTGGTGATAACGCCCGCAGCGCGTTCGCCAAGATCGGCGTGCTGATGGCCTCGGCCCGCCGCACCGAAAAGCCGCTGCACCCGACGAACCTGCACGTGAACAAGGCGCTGTTCCCGCAAGACACGGTGCAATCGCGCCTGCCGAACCCGGACTGGCTCGAGCACTGGCTCGACGAGCAGATCAAGTTCGACGCCGGCTGGGAAAAGAAGGTCATCGAGCGCATCCTGCACAACATGGGTCTGCTGTTCGAGCGCACCTTCGAGACCGTGCAAGACCTGAACCGTTACCGCAAGGAACTCAACGCACGTCTGCTCGGCTCGGCCGGCACTGAACAAGCGGCTTGATCCTTGCCACTGGCCTGTGCCAACTGCGGCGGCCCATCGATTCGATGGGCCGTTTTGTTTTCCACTCCGATTGTCTCTGAGCCATGACCGTTCGCCAGCCCGCACCCGCCTTTGAACAGAAGATCTGCGACGTCGCCGATGTGGAGGCTCGCGTGCGCGCCTTGCCGCGCCCGATCGTCTTCACCAATGGCGTGTTCGACATCCTGCACCGCGGACACGCCACGTATCTGGCGCAGGCACGTGCGCTGGGGGCATCGCTGGTGGTGGGTGTGAATACCGATGCTTCGGTGCGCATGCTGGGCAAGGGTGATGATCGCCCGCTCAATACGCAGGACGATCGCCTGGCCGTGCTAGCGGCGCTGGAATCGGTCAGCCTCGTGGTGCTGTTTGCCGAGCGCACGCCGGTCGAACTCATTCAGCGCGTGCGCCCCGACATCTACGTCAAGGGCGGCGACTACGACATCGACGCGCTGGAAGAAACGCGTGTGGTGCGGAGCTGGGGCGGGACGGCGCTGGCGATCCCGTTCGAGCACGATCGCTCGACCACCGCGCTGCTCAAGCGCGTGCGCGCAACGTCCTGAGCGTTTAGCGCGATGCGGTGACGTTTGCCGCAGAGGCGGTACAGGCGCGCAGTTCATCGGCGCCGAGTGTCTTCTTGAGGGTAGCGAGTTGCGCTGCAACGCCCGAGGCCGCATCAGCGGTGGCGGTCACCCGCAGCGCGGTCTGCGCGCCGAGCCGGCGCGTTTGCGTGACCACGGCGGTGCGTACGTCCTTGGCGCGCAGCTCATCCAGACGCTGTTGTGCGCGTTCCTTGTCGCGGAACAGGCCCAGCGACACCACAAACGTATTCCCTTCCTGCACGATGGCCGAGTCAGCCACGTTGCGGCGCTTGAGTTCGGCCACCTTGCGCTCGGCCTCGTCACGCGTGTCGCGGGCGGGCATGTGGACCCACCAGCGGTTGTCTTCCTGGCGCGTGATGCGTTCGACCTGTACGCCAACCACTTGCTTGAGCTGATCGAGGCCCTTTGCAGCCTGCGCGTCGGTCAGGCCGCCGAGTTCGGTGCAACTGCCCGCCGTGTCTGCGGCAAGCGCCGTGTGTTCCGCACTGGCCTTGGTGTCAGCCGATGCGCCGGATGCTGCGGGCGACGACGCAGGCGCAGTCTGGGGCGCGGCGGTGCCGGCGGCGGGCGCAGGTTCAAGAATGCGGATTCCTTCGGTGCGGATCTGGCGCTGCATGCGCTCCGGCTCTCGGTCGCTTTCGAACCAGGCCGAGGGCACGTTCGGCCCGAACACGCCGGTATTGGCCGCCAGCAACACGCCGTTGACGAGCAGCAAGAGCAGCAGGGCGAGGCGAAGCGTCATGGTGCGGACGGAGAGGGATTCGGACGGTGGCTCAGAATGCAGGAACACGGCGACAGCAACAACGGTAATACGAAAACGGTGGGCTGGGCCTTTTATGCCAGCGTCGCCGCCCCTTCCCGGTTCGCGCGCGCCAGTACCTGCAGGCCAAGCAGCACGAGATTATCGTGCATCTGGAACGGCATGCGCAGATGCGGAGCGAGTGCCGAGCGCGCACCGCCGCTCAGCACGCAGCGTGCCGGACCGGGGTATTGCGATTGCAGCGTCTGCCACGTCTGCGCGATGGCGCCAGCCTGGGCCGTGACGCAGCCCAGGGCGATGGCGTCCTGCGTGTTGTCGGCCCACGGCGGCGCAACGGCATCGCGCGCGCTGAGGGTGCTGATATCCACTTCGGGCAACTGCGCCGTGTTGCGCGAGAGCGCGCGCATCATCAGCGTGATACCGGGCAGGATCAGGCCGCCGGCAAACAGGCCTTCGGGCGAGACGATGTCGAGCGTGGTGGCGGTGCCGGCTGTCACCAGCAGCAGGGCGGTGTCGGGCCACAGGCTGCGCGCGCCCACCGCGCCCACCCAGCGGTCGGTGCCGAGCTGCGTGGGTTCGCGATAACCATTGCGCAGGCCGGCGGTCTCGGCTTCCGATGTGGCAATGCGCACGCGCGCGCCGTCGAACACGCGGGCGATGCGTGCGGTGAGTGCGTCGCGCAGCGCGGGGCCCGCCACCGCGCTGATCCACACCTCGGGCGGTGCGACCCCCAACGCATGGCAATCGCGCCAGTCTTCAACAAGTTCTGCAAGCTGATCGTGTGAACGGGCACCAGCGTGCTGCCACGGCGCATCACCGGGCTCCACGGGCAGGGCATCGACATCGCTGGCAATCCATGCCCACTTGATGCGCGTGTTGCCGGCGTCAACCAGCAGCAGCGGCCGCGCGGGCGCCGAGTGCGGAGCCTTCAGGCCTGTCATGGCCGCTCCTGCAGTTGCGCATCTTTTGCGCCGCGCAGCGAGACCTCGCCGCTGTGGATCCACTGCACGCGGCCGCCCGATTCGATCGCCAGTCGACCTCGTGCATCAATACCGTGGGCCACGCCTTCGAGCACGACGGTGCCGTCCTGCCACAGGCGCACGCGCTCGCCGGCAAACGCGTCGCGTGCGGCAAATGGCGCAACGAAAGGCGCGAGGCCCTGCGCACCAAAGCGCTGCAGGTGTTCCCCCAGCGCAGTGAGCAGTGCGGAAAATACCCCGTTCGGTTCCGGCGCATCCACCAGTTCTTCCACGCCCGACAGCTCACGGCCCAGCGTACTTTCCAGCACGTGCGGGCGCTCCAGATTCAGGCCGATGCCGATCACGGCCCAGGTCTGTCCGGGCGCGGTGCGCACGGTCTCGACCAGGATGCCGGCCAGCTTGCGCCCGGCGATCTGCACGTCGTTCGGCCATTTGAGTGCCAGGGCCTGTGCGCTGCCGCCATGGGTTTCGGCGTAGGTTGCCACGGCATCCGCAACGGCCACACCCACCGCCAGACTCAGGCCGCCGAGCAGCGCCGGTTCACCGGCAAAGGCGCAGGCGATGGAGAAGGTCAGCCCGTGATCGCCATCCCACGGGCGGCCCTGGCGGCCGCGTCCGGCGGTCTGGCGCTGGGCGGCCAGCACACGGGCGGACAGCAGCGGCGCCTGGCCTGGGCCAGCGGCCTTGGCAGGCCAAGCGGTGTTGCGCACGGCCACCATCAGGTCGGCGTTGGTGGAGCCGGTGGCCTCGACCACCTCGACCGGCCAATCGGCAGCCGGGCCGCTGGGCTGGATGCGTTCGCGCGTGAGGCGCCAGCGCGCGGAGGGTTCGGCAAGAGACATGAAAAAGGGCAATCAGATTCGCGCAGGGAATGGGCGCATTGTACGAGCGGGGCCTCCAAACCGGGGCTCGGCGCTTGCACTAAGCGGCGCATCAATCCCACAGTGTGACAGTGTCGGGCGGCGTGTTGGCTACAATTCGACCGATACTCAGCATCACCCGGCATCACCCGACCCCCGGAGACCCCGTTTGATCACCTGCCGTACGCCCCAGCTTGAGGTTCGCGTTGTCGACGGGAAATCCGTCGCCTTCCTCTCCGGCGACTGGACCACGCTTGCGCTGGCCGAGCGGGCTGGCGTGCGCAGCGCGCGCCAGCAGATTCGCGCCGGGCTGGACAACGCCAACGCGTGGTGCCTGACCGAAGTTGGTCGCATCGATCACTTCGGCGCGCAATTGCTCTGGCGCGCCTGGGGCAACGCGTGGCCCGAACACCTCGATGCCCGCCCCGACCAGCGCCGCATGATCGACCGCGTCGCCAAGCTCGACCCGGGTGGCTGGAAGAAACGCCTGGCGCCGCGCATCAACCCGGTGGCGATCCTCGGCAACGGCATGTTCGATTTCTTCGACCATGCCCGCGACGGCATCGCCATGGTCGGCCAGTTGATGTTCGATTTCGGGCGGTTCCTGCGCGCGCCGCACCTCGGCCCCTGGCGCGAGATTTCCGCCAATGTCTACAGCACCGGCTACAGGGCGCTCGGTATCACGGCACTGGTCGGCTTCCTGATCGGCATTGTGCTGAGCTACCTGTCGGCCAATCAGTTACGCGTGTTCGGGGCCAGCATCTTCATCGTCAACATTTTGGGGATGTCCATCATCCGCGAGCTGGGGCCGGTGCTGGCAGCCATCCTGGTGGCGGGGCGCTCAGGCTCGGCCATCACCGCGCAGATCGGCGTGATGCGGGTGACCGAAGAGCTCGATGCGATGCGCGTGATGGGCATCTCGCACGGTTTCCGGCTGATCCTGCCCAAGGTGATTGCGCTGGCGATTGCCATGCCGCTGCTGGTGGCGTGGACCGACTTGCTGGCGCTGGGCGGCGGCATCCTGGCGGCCAAGTTCCAGCTCGACATCAGTCCGACCTATTTCATTACCTCGCTGCCCGATGCGGTGCCGGTGGCCAACCTGTGGCTTGGCATCGGCAAGGGCGTGGTATTCGGCATGCTGATTGCGCTGGTGGCGTGCCACTTTGGTTTACGCATCCAGCCCAACACGCAGAGTCTGGGCGAGGGCACGACCACCTCGGTGGTGGTGTCGATCACCATCGTGATCCTGGCGGACGCGGTGTTCGCCATCCTCTTCAAGGACGTCGGCATATGACGCGGCCACGCCATCCCCAGTTGGAACACCCGGTCGCGCCGCCCCTCACGCCGGCGCGCGAACGCGTGATCGAGGTGCGCGGCGTCACCAAGCGCTACGGCAACACAACGGTGCTCGACAACATCGACCTGGATGTTTTTCGCGGCGAGGTGCTCTCCATCGTGGGCGGTTCGGGCAGTGGCAAGACCACGCTGCTGCGCCAGGTGGTTGGGCTGGAGAAGCCCACCTCGGGCACCATCCACATCTTTGGCGAGGAGCTGACCTGCCAGATCGGCAACGATCTGCAGTCGATGCGCAATCGCTGGGGCATGCAGTTCCAGCATGGCGCGCTGTTTTCGGCGCTGTCGGTGATCGACAACGTAGCATTGCCGATGCGCGAGTTGCGTACGCTGCCCGATGCCTTCATTGTGCGGGTGGCGATGCTCAAGCTGCAGATGGTGGGGCTCAAATCCACCGACGCCGACAAGATGCCGTCGGACCTGTCCGGCGGCATGATCAAGCGCGTGGCACTGGCGCGGGCGTTGTCGCTGGAGCCGGAACTCGTCTTTCTGGACGAGCCCACCGCCGGCCTGGACCCGCGCGCTTCTGATGACTACGTTGCCCTCATCCGCGAGCTGCGCCAGGAACTGGGCCTGACCGTGGTGATGGTGACGCACGACCTGGACACGCTGGTGGCGCTGTCCGACCGCATTGCCGTGCTGGCCGACCGCAAGGTGGTGGCGGCCAAGCCGGTGGAGCAGATCATTCAGATCGACCATCCGTTCATCAAGGAGTACTTCCTGGGTGAGCGGGGCAAGCGGGCCCTGATGGCATTGGGCCCTGAGATGACGGAAGCGGTGGCCGCCGCCTCGCTTTCGCTGCAGGACGAGTAGGGAGGATTGATGGAAAACAAAGCCCACGCATTTCTGGCCGGGCTGTTCACGATCGGGCTGGTGATCTTTGTTGCGCTCGCCGTGACGTGGTTCAACCGCGACCAGACCGTGCGCGTGCCGTACGACGTGGTCACCCGCTCGACGGTCAACGGGCTGAACCCGCAGGCCGCCGTGAAGTACCGCGGCCTGGATGTCGGCAAGGTCGACAGCATCCGCTTTGACGACAAGGTGCCGGGGCAGATCGTGGTGCGTGTGCTGGTGGACAAGGATGCGCCCATCACCACCACCACCTATGGCCGGCTGGCGTACCAGGGCGTGACCGGCCTTGCCTACGTGCAGTTGGACGATCGCGGATTCGATCAGGGTAACGGCAGCGGCAAGCGCGCACCCAATCCGGAGCACCTCGCCACCTCGGCCAAGGAACCGGCCCGCATCCGCATGGAAGCGGGCTTCCTGGATGAACTGGACAAGCGCGGCGACCAGATGCTCTCCAAGCTGGATCAGACGCTGAACTCGCTGTCGATCATGTTTGACGACGAGCACCGCCAGCAGCTCACCAACACGATGCAGTCGTTCCAGACGACCATGGACGCCTACAGCACGCTTGCGAAACAGGCCGAGCCGACCCTGCGCAAGTTGCCGCAGATTGCCGACAACCTGGACGCGACGATCACGTCCACGCGCAAGCTGTCGCAAACGCTGTCTGATCCCAAGGGCCCGCTGCTGACGACGATTTCCGGCGCGGGCTCGGACCTGGCCACCGCCACCCAGTCGATGCAATCGGCCGCCAATGTACTGACGTACGAGACGCTGCCGCAGCTCAACGGCTTTGCGCGTGAGGCCCGTCAGGCCGTGCGCGGTTTCGACAACGCCGTGACGAGCTTCAACGCCCGGCCGCAAAGCGTGCTGTTTGGTCCCGCGCCCGGATCGCCCGGCCCCGGTGAGACCGGTTTCACGGCGCCCGCTGCCCGCCAGCCCTGAGGAGAATCCATGTCGATGTTGTCTGCTGTCTTGTGTCCCACACTCAGCCGCGCGCTTGCGCTGTCCGCCCCGCTGTTGCTCGTGACGGCGCTGGCTGCGTGCTCCAGCGCACCGGTTGCGCCGGCTGCGCTCTACGATTTCGGTCTCGCGCCAACGGCCGCCAGTGGCGCGCGCCTGCCCACCGCGCTGCGCGTGGCCGAGGTGGCCGGCCCGAGCTGGATGGATGGCATTGCCATCTACTACCGCCTCGCCTACGCACAAAGCCAGCGTACCGACGCGTATGCCAACAGCCGCTGGGTGGAATCGCCGGTGAACCTGTTCGATGCCCGCCTGCGCAACGCCGCCGCCGCGCGCGGCCAGGTGGTCGGCTATGCCGGGCAGGAGGTGCCGATGCTGCGTGTCGAACTGGTCGACTTTTCGCAAGTGTTTGACCAGCCGGGTGCGAGCCGGGGGGTGGTACGCCTGCGGGCGACGGTGTTCAAGTCGCGTGAGGTGGTCGACCAGCGCGTGGTGCAGGCCGACGCACCCGCCCCGAGCGCCGATGCGGCCGGCGGCGTGGCGGCGCTCACGCAGGCATCCGATCGTGCCATCGGCGAGGTGCTCGACTGGGTGGCAGCGCTCCCGCTGGCTGCCCACACGCCCACGGCGGCATCGCAACCGGCCGTGCGCGCACACTGACCTTCCACCGGAAGAGGGAACCGTCCGCGTCCGGCGGCGTCGGACGGTATCATGGGCATTGCGCCCCAGTTTGACTGCAGCTCCCGCCGGTGCCGGACCTCCACACACAACCTTCCACGCCTACCCCGCATCGCCACTCGCCGCTCGCACGCGCCGGGCTGGCCTGTTTCGTCTTCCTGGTGGTCTACGCGAGCCTGTATCCATTTGCGGGATGGACGGACACCGGGGTCTCGCCGTTTGCGTACCTGACCGCGCCGCTGCCGCGCTACAACACCGTCTTCGACGTGGTCACCAACGTGTGGGGCTACATGCCGCTGGGCATGCTGACGGTGCTGGCGCTGCATCCACGCATCACTGGCTGGCGCGCGGTGCTGATCGCGCTGGGGGCCGGATTGCTGCTCTCGGGCGCGATGGAGGCCATCCAGACGTATCTGCCGACGCGCGTGTCGTCCAATGTGGATCTGGCGACCAATACGCTGGGTGCGCTGCTGGGGGCGATTGTCATGCTGCCGTTCTCGGCGCGGCTGATCGACCGGGGCGGGCTGCGCCGCCTGCGCCGCCACTGGTTCGAGCCGCATGCCACCTTTGCGATCCTGCTGCTGTTGCTGTGGCCGTTCGCGCAAATTTTTCCGCAGGAATTTCTCTTCAGCATGGGCGGGGTGATCCGTAGCATCGTGCTGGATCCGTCGCCGGACGCTTTCCTCACCAGCGTCATCAACAGCTGGTTTCCGGAACTGTTCGACTGGCATGACCGGCTGCAGGCACACCCCGAGGCCCTGCAGCGCCAGGAATTGCTGGAGGCGCTCATTACCGCCTGCAGCTGGATCGGCACCGGGCTGCTGGCCACCGTGGCCATGCGCCGGGGTGCGCCGCTGCTGCGCCTGCTGGCGGCGTTGCTGGCGAGCGCGCTGCTGTTGAAGGCCGGGGCGACACTGCTGCAGTTTCCGTTGGCCGGCGCGTGGGATTGGCTCTCATCCGGCGCGCGTTTCGGGCTGGTGGTGGGCTCGCTGGTGCTGGTGCTGCTGGTGCGCCTGCCGCGCTGGCTGCGCGGCGCGCTGGCGATGACGCTGCTGATGGCGTTGATCCTGCTGTCCAACGTGTTGCCGCCGAGCCCGTACTCGTGGGTGTCGGCGCAAAGCTGGCGGCTTGGGCGCTTCGTCCATTTCAATAGTCTGTCGCAATGGATCGGCTGGCTGTGGCCGTTCCTCGGCCTCGGCTACCTTGCCTGGCGGGCCGAGCAGACCCAGCTGGAGCGGCGTGCCAACCGGCCCCAAGACTGACCCCGCATCCGCTTGTGTGATGGCGTGCGCCGCCGTCACGTGGCCGACACGATTCCTTTCTACCTTAGCGCCTGTTGAGTGACAGGCGCGCGCTGCATGGACAGACCGCCCGAGTCATCAGGAGGTCATCCGTGTCTGCAAGCCGTGCTGCCAGTCGACGCCTCTTCCGCCCAGTGTTGCTGACTGCGGTGGCATTCGCTTTTGCGTTGGCTGGCTGCGATGCCGCTGATCCGCACGTGCCTGCCGTCGTGCGGGCGCCATCCCAGGTTTCCCCGTCGATCTCGTCTTCCCCGTCTTCCCCGCAGGCCGCCGCGTTGCCCACCGCTGCGCGCGACGGCCTGGTTCCACCCGTCATGCATACCGTCGACTGACGCCCCGATCAGTCAGGCGCTGCCCCGTGTTGTTCCCCCCAACCCCCCAACACAGACAACAGGTAGAGAACATGACCTCCAAGAGCCGCCGTGGTTTTCTCCGTTCCGCCGCCCAATTGGCTGCTGCATCCGCAGCCATGGGTGCGGTGCCCGAAGGTATTCGCCAGGCGCTGGCGATTCCCGCCCATAACGCGCACCGCAATATCGAGGACGTGCAGCACATCGTGATCCTCATGCAGGAAAACCGCTCGTTCGACCACTACTTCGGCACGCTCAAGGGCGTGCGCGGGTATGGCGATACGCGCACGATCACGCTACCGACCGGCAAGAGCGTGTGGCACCAACCGGTCGCTGGTGGTGTGGGTGAAGTGCTGCCGTTCCGCCCGAGCGCGCCCGATCTGGGCCTGCAATTCCTGCAAGACCTGCCGCACGGCTGGAATGACACGCATGCTGCCGTCAACGGCGGCCGCTACGACGGCTGGGTCCCGCACAAGGGCACCACCACGATGGCGTATCTCACGCGCCAGGACATTCCGTTCCACTACGCGCTGGCCGACGCCTTCACCATCTGCGACGCCTACCACTGCTCCACGCCCACCTCGACCGACCCGAACCGCTACTACATGTGGACGGGCTATGTCGGCAACGACAACGTCGGCGGCGGCCCGGTGATCGACAACGCGGAAGCCGGCTACGGTTGGTCCACCTATCCGGAAGTGCTCGAAGCCGCCGGCATCTCGTGGAAGATCTACCAGGACATCGGCACCGGCCTGAATGCCGCCGGCTCGTGGGGCTGGACGAGCGACGCCTACATCGGCAACTACGGCGACAACTCGCTGCTGTACTTCCACCAGTACCAGAACGCGCAGCCGGGCACCCCGCTGTACGACAAGGCGCGCACCGGCACCAACGCATCCGCCGGCGACGGCTACTTCGACATCCTCAAGCGCGACGTGCAGAACGGCACGTTGCCGCAGGTGTCGTGGATTGCCGCACCAGAGGCCTTCTCCGAGCATCCGAACTGGCCGGCCAACTACGGTGCGTGGTACATCGACCAAGTCCTGCAGATCCTCACCTCCAACCCCGAGGTGTGGAGCAAGACCGCCGTGTTCATCACCTACGACGAGAATGACGGTTTCTTCGACCACCTCGTGCCGCCGTTCGCATCGTCGGGCAGCAATGGTTTGTCCACCGTCGACACCACGGGCGAGTATTTCCCGGGCAACGCCAAGTACGGCGCGGGCAGCTACGGCCTGGGCGTGCGTGTGCCGATGCTGGTGGTGTCGCCGTGGTCCAAGGGCGGCTTCGTCTGCTCGGAAACGTTCGACCACACCTCAATCATTCGCTTCATCGAGCAGCGCTTTAAGCGCACGCACAACGTCAAGTCGCCGAACATCTCGAAGTGGCGCCGTGCGGTGTGCGGCGATCTGACGTCGGCGTTCAACTTCGCCACGCCCAACGAGGTGGTGCCGGCGCTGCCGAGCACCGCGGCCTACGTGCCGAAGGACCATGCACGCCATCCGGACTACATCCCGCTGCCGCCGCTGCTGCAAGCCGTGCCCAAGCAAGAGCGCGGCGTGCGTCCGGCGCGTGCGCTGCCGTATGAGCTGTTCGTGCGCGGCCGCCACGACGAGGCCGCTGCCAAGTTCCAGCTCGACTTCGTCAACACGGGCGACGTGGGCGCGGCCTTCCTCGTCTACACCGCCGGCAGCGTGGATGCGCCGCGCACCTACACGGTGGAGGCCGGCAAGCGCCTGTCGGACAAACTGCCGGTGGGTGCCGGCGGTGCATACGACTTCACGGTGCACGGCCCGAATGGCTTCCTGCGCCGCTTTGCCGGCAAGCTCACGCTGTCGGGCCTGCTGCATCCGCAAGGCCGCCGCGCGCTGGAAGTGAAGGAAGGCTACGACGTGGCCAACGGCAACCTGGAGCTGCGCCTGATCAACCACGGCCGCGCGCACACGACTTTCACGATCAAGAGCGCCTACACGGGGGAGAGCGTGCAGCGTGAAGTGCGTGGTGGGGATGATGCCTCGGTGTACCTGGACCTGCGTGGTCAGCACGCCTGGTACGACCTGACCATTACGGCCAGCACCGACGCCGGCTTCCAGCGCCGCCTGGCCGGCCACGTAGAGACGGATCGCCCGAGCGTGTCGGACCCGGCACTCGGCGCATAAGCAGTACCCAAACGAAACGGCCCGCTGGCAATCAAGTCAGCGGGCCGTTTTGCTTGCATCGATAGGATGCGCAGCGTCAGAGCTGCTTCGTATACGTGCGTGCCTGATACAGCGCCAGCGCACTCAACCCGACGATCATCGCGATCGCCAGCACGTCGGCAAACGGATAGCCCCAGTAGTTCATTGCGTGGTCTCCTTCGGTTCGACTTCGATCAGGCCGGTGTCCGCCATGCGCTGGCGGCCAAACTCGGTGATGACATAGCGGAAGTGCACCTTGCCGGTGGCTTCGTCCAGCGAGTCTTCGGGCGTTTGCACCAGGCCGCCGGAGTACAGGTCGGCCAGGATCGCGCGGATGCTGCCCGTCCAGTACTCGTCTTCGGGTTTGCCGTATTCAACGCAGGTGCGATGGGCGATGTCGCTGTCCCACAGGCCGTCGCCGTCGGCCAGCAATTGCAGGATGTAGCCCTTCATGTGCAGCTTCATGCGTGTGTCTCCGTGGTTGCTGTTGTTGTGGTGGGAATGGCAGGTGCCGTGCCGCGGATCACTTCGAGGTTTTCCGAGCTTTCCGACACCATCACGAAGCCGCCGAAGATCACCAGCGCCAGCCCGATCAGGAAGTACCACTCCGGAAACTGCAGCGTGAAGACAGCGGTGAAGATCGTGGCGAACATCGCGTAGAACGCCCCCAGCGCCTGCCCGCGCCCCACGCCGATCAGCGGGAAAGACTTGTACCAGGCCACCGCGCAGAACGAGAAGGTGAGCCCGCCCACCGCCAGCCACAGCAGCGCCTTGCTGTGCACGATGCCGGAGACGATGGTTGTGACGGGCACTGGCACATGTGCGAATAGCGCGATGGCCGGCAGGATGAGGACGACCCAGTAGATGGCCTCGGCGGTGTAGCGGATGGAGACACCGCAGTCGGGGTCGGTCACGTCCATCGCGCGGCCGACGATCGCGCCTTCCAGCCCCCAACCGATGGCGGCCATGGCGCCGCCCAGGTAGCCGATCCACTGGTTGCCGCCGCTGTGCGATTCGGCCATCAGCGCCGGCGCATAGATCGCCACGCCGCCCAGGATGATGATGGCGATGCCCACCGCCGCCCGCGCGCTGATGCGCTCGTTGTACCAAAGCTTGGCCACCGTCGCGCCCACCACGGGGTAGAGGAGGCCGGCCACTGCCGCAAACACCGCGCCCACGTAGCCCATCGCCAGGTACGAGCCGAAGTTGGCCATCAGTCCGCCGGCCACGGCGGCAATGAAGTACCAGCGCGAGATCTTGCGGAACTGGCCGATGGTGCGGAAGTAGTCGCCCAGCTTGCCTAGCGTGCCGAGCCACACCCACTGGAACAGCACCACCATGCAGCTGTGGAATGCCGTGATGACGGCCGCGCAGGTCAGGAAGACGCGCGGATCGGAGAGGTCCAGCGCACCGAATGGCGATTCATGCCAGACGGCCGTGCCCGGCACGTACCAGGCGCCCCACAGAATCGCGGCCCATAGCGCCCAGCGGTAGCCCCACTGCAGCGTACGTCGATGATGTGCCGCGCGGGCGGCGGAGGATGAAGCCAAAACCGGTCTCCTTGTTCTGTGCGCCGTGCCCGCGATGCATCATGCGGGCGGCGCGTAAGTTACTGGAGGTGCAAAAATTAACTGAAGGTATTTCTGAGTGAGTCTAAGCCGGCCCTCCAGGCATGCCGGAAAATCAGTCGCAACGATTGACGGGTTTGTCAGAAGTTGACGTATGCAACGTCAAGTGACGGTGGTGCGTTAGGAAGCACCTGCCTCAGGCACCAAGTCCACCACGGTGATGAGGTGCAACGGCGCCTCAGTGGCCGGATCGCGCGCCAGTGACGTGGTCACGCGCACCGGTACGGCCGAGCCATCGCCGCGTACCAGTTGCAGCGAGAGCGCATAGGTTGGCACCGTGCCGGCGAGCAGCTCGCCGTATTGGCGCAGGTGGCGCGCAAGGTCATCTCGATGCGTGAGATCGAGCAGCGTGCGCTGCTGCAGCGCGGCCTCGGGCTGCCCCAGCAGCTTGCACAGCCACGGGTTTGCGCGCAGGCAGCGGCCCTCCAGGCTGACTTGCGCGATGCCGACCGGTACTTGCTCGAACAGCGTGCGCAGCTTGGCTTCGCTGTCGCGGAAGGCGGCCTGCGCTTCCACTTCGGCGGTCACGTCCTGCGCGGCGCCGATCATGGTGGGTGTGGCAGCCGTCGGGTCCTGCGCCTCGCCTTCCTCGTGGATATGACGGCGCGTGCCGTCGGGCAGGGCGATGGTGTATTCCACGCGATACGGCTGGCGTGTGGTCACGGCCTGGTCCAGCACGGCCTGCACACGGGCGCGATCGGCGGGAACGATGGCATCCAGGTAGCGCGCCATCGTCACCGGCGTGGCTTGCGGTACCCAACCGAAGATGCGGTACGCCTCGTCGGTCCAGCGGCAGGCGTCGCTGCCGGGCTCCCAGACCCAGCTTCCCAAGCGGGCGATCTGCTGCGCCTTGGCGAGCAGCGCTTCCGAATCGCGCAGCGCGGCCTCGGCCGTGCGGCGCTCGGTAATGTCCAGGCTGAGGCCGATCATCTTGACCGGGCGGTCCTGCGCATCGCGCACGAGTGTGGCGCGCGAGACGATCCAGCGCACCGTATCCGGCGCCGGGTTGATGCGGAATTCATGGGCGTAGACACCGCCCTCGGCCAGGTTCTGCGCGATGGCGGCCTGCACACCCGGTGCGTCTTCGGGGGCGACGCAGTGCCAGAAATCGTCCAGCGTACGGATCGGCCGGCCGAACAGCCGCGCGGCATTCGGTGAATACGCCACCGCATCCGTCAGCAGATTCCACTCCCACGTGACCACACCGGAAATCTCCTGCGCGAAGGTCATGCGCGCCTCGCTTTCCATGATGGCGGCCAGGTGCTTCTGGCGGCCTTCACGGGCGCGGGTGTCGGTGCTCAGGTTGGCTTCCAGGTCGGCCAGCGCGCGGTCACCGTAGCGCAGCCACAGCCAGTTCACGTTCAGGAAGCGCGCCAGCGCCAGCAGGTTGGCGTATTCGATCTCGCCGCCGCGCGTCCACTTATGCACCGCCGAGGGCGACACCCCCAGCGCCGCCGCCACCTGCTTGAGCTGGATGCGGCCGCGCGTCAGCACGCCTTTGAGGCGGCCGGCAAAGCTGTCGTCATCGAGCGGGCCGTCAGACGACGGGAGTGAAGCAGCGGTCATGGAGCGGGATTTACTGAGAGTGATTCGCGACAGTATAACGCCTCGAAAATAGCGAAAAACTATCCAATTGCCTGATTGTTAGGTCTTAACGATTGGCCTGAGGCAACTAATTTTTCCTAGACTAGTCCATAATTCTCTAAAGGTAAATAAAAACACCAACAGTGAATTTCTGGGTCGCCGCACCGAATCCCGCCTGTTCAGGCGCTACGGTGTCGGCATTTCGGGCGCCGTCTTCTGTGTGCGCCAGCCATCAACAGGGCTACTGGATATGACGCAAGCTTCTCTTTCCACCGATTTTCGTTCCGCCACGCTGGCACCCCGTCTTGATCTGTATATCGACGGCCAGTGGGTGCAGCCCGAAGGCGGCGTGTACCGCGACATCGTCGATCCTGCCAACGAAAACGTCCTGACGCAGGCCGCCGACGCGTCCGTGGCCGACGCACAGCGCGCCATCGCCGCCGCTCGCCGCGCCTTTGACGAAGGCCCGTGGCGCAACACCGGCACGCGCGAGCGTGCCCGCCTGCTCAACCGCATTGCCGACGCGATCGACGCCGATGCGGAAAACCTCGCCACGCTCGAATCGCTGAACACCGGCAAGACCATCATTGAAAGCCGCTGGGACATGGACGGCATTGCCGCCACGTTCCGCTACTTTGCTGGCCTGGTCGCCACCGAGTCGGGCCTCGTCAACGAAGCCCCGTCGCATGTCATCAGCCGTACGCTGCGCGAGCCGGTGGGCGTGTGCGGCCTCATCACGCCGTGGAACTACCCGCTGCTGCAAGCCGCGTGGAAGATCGCCCCCGCACTGGGTGCGGGCAACACCATCGTCATCAAGCCGAGCAACCTGACGCCGCTGACCACGCATCGCTTTACCGAGCTGCTGATTGAAGTGGGTGTGCCGGCGGGCGTGTTCAACCTGATCACGGGTGCCGGTGAAGCCGGTGCCGAACTGTCGCGCAACCTGGACGTGGATTTGGTCTCGTTCACGGGTGGTGCAGTGGCCGGTGCGGCGGTCATGAATGCCGCCATCGGCAACTTCAAGAAAATCGGCCTGGAGCTGGGCGGCAAGAACCCGAACATCATCTTTGACGATGCGGACTTCGATGCCGCTGTCGATCACGCCGTCAACGCTGCGTTCTTCCACGCCGGCCAGGTGTGCTCGGCCGGCTCGCGCCTGATGTTGCAAGACGGCATTCATGATCGCTTTGTCGAAGCGCTGGTCGAGCGCGTCAAGCGCATCCGCATCGGCAACGGCTTTGAAGACGGCACGCAGATGGGCCCGGTGCAATCGGCCTTCCAGCGCCAGAAGATCGTCAACATGGTGCAAGCCGGTGTGGCCGAGGGCGCAGTGCTGCGCTGTGGCGGCAAGGCGCCGGAAGGCACGCAGTTCGAGCGTGGCTTCTGGCTGGAGCCGACCGTGCTCACCAACGTGAACGACAACATGAAGATCGCCACTGAAGAGATCTTTGGCCCGGCACTGACCATTGAGCGCTTCTCTACCGAAGAAGAGGCCGTGCGCCGTGCCAATAACACGCCGTTCGGCCTAGCCGGCGCTGTGTGGACGCGCGATCTGGACCGCGCCAACCGCGTTTCGCGCGCACTGCGCTTCGGCACGGTGTGGGCGAACGACTATCACCCGTACTTCCCAGAGGCACCGTGGGGCGGCTACAAGGCCAGCGGCATTGGCCGTGAACTCGGCCGCGGTGGCCTGGACGAGTACACCGAACTCAAGCACAGCTACATCAACCTCGCACCGGCCCCGATGGGCTGGTTTGGCACGGACGCTGCGTAACCAGGGAGGGCTTGTTTTGACGACAAATACCGTACAGGAATACGACTACATCATCGTGGGCGCAGGTTCGGCCGGCTGCGTGCTGGCCGCGCGCCTGACCGAAGACCCGGACGTGACCGTGCTGCTGCTCGAAGCGGGCGGCCCCGACCACCGCTGGGATTTCCGCACGCAGATGCCGGCTGCGCTGGCCTATCCGCTGCAGGGCACGACGTACAACTGGGCCTACGAAACCGAGCCCGAGCCGCACATGAACAACCGCCGTATGGCGCAGGGCCGCGGCAAGGGGCTGGGCGGCTCGTCGCTCATCAACGGCATGTGTTTCATCCGCGGCAACGCGATGGACTACGAGCGCTGGGCGAGCGACTTCCAACTCGACGATTGGACGTACGCGGATTGCCTGCCGTACTTCCGCAAGTCGGAAACGTACGACAAGGGCGCCAACGATTGGCACGGCGATGCTGGCCCGCTGCAGGTCACCACGCCCAAGCAGGACAACAGCCTGCTGTTCCACGCCTTTATCGAAGCCGGTGAGCAGGCTGGCATTCCAGCCACGGACGACTTGAACGGCTATCGCCAGGAAGGTCTGGGGCCGATGGACCGCACCGTGACCGCCAAGGGCCGCCGTGCCAGTACGTCGCTCTGCTATCTGGATACCGCGCGCAAGCGTTCCACGCTGACGGTGCTGCCGCGCGTGCTGGCGGATCGCGTGATCTTCGAGGGCACGCGTGCCGTGGGCGTCGAAGCGCTGATGGATGGCAACCGCGAAACGTGGCGTGCGCGCCGCGAGGTGATCGTCACCAGCGGCGCCATCGCTTCGCCGCAGTTGCTGCAACGCTCGGGCGTGGGCAATGCGGATGAACTGCGCGCCATGGGCATCCACTCTGTCGCGCACCTGCCGGGTGTGGGTGAAAACCTGCAGGACCACCTGGAGATGTACATCCAGTACGAGTGCCTGCGCCCGGTGTCGATCTACGAATCCACGCTCTGGTACAACAAGCCGAAGGTCGGCCTGGAGTGGTACATGAACGGCACCGGCCCCGGCGCCAGCAACCACTTCGAGGCAGGCGGCTTCATCCGCAGCGATGACAGCTTCGAGTGGCCGAACATCCAGTACCACTTCCTGCCGCTGGCGGTGAATTACGACGGCAGCAACCCGGTGAAGATGCATGGCTTCCAGTGCCACGTTGGGTCGATGCGTTCGCCGTCCACGGGTTACGTGAAGCTTGCCTCGCGCGACCCGCGTGACAAGCCGCGCATCCTGTTCAACTACATGGCGCATGACGTGGACTGGCGCGAATTTCGCGCCGGCGTGCGCATTACGCGCGACATCATCGCGCAGCGCGCATTCGACCAATACCGCGGCCGTGAAATCAGCCCCGGCCCGAGCGTGCAGACCGATGCCGAGATCGACGCCTTCGTGCGCGACCATGCCGAGACCGCGCTGCATCCGTCCTGCACTTGCAAGATGGGCTCGGCCGATGACCCGATGGCCGTGGTCGACAACGAGGGCCGCGTGCATGGGCTGGAAGGCCTGCGCGTGGTCGATGCATCAATCATGCCGCGCATCGTCACCGGCAACCTGAACGCGCCGACGATCATGATGGCCGAGAAGATCGCCGATCGTATTCGTGGCGTGGCACCGCTGGCGCGTTCGGATGCGGCGTTCTACGTGCATGGCAAATCGCCGCTGCAGGCGCCCGCCAAATCGCTGGTCGCCAGCGAACTGGTGACGGCCTGATGCGCTGGCGCAAGGTCGCGACGATGCTGGGCGGGGCAGCGGCATGCGCTGCTGCGCTGCCCGCGCACGCCGATGACGTACCGGCCAGCGACGACAAGCGCTGGTCGGCCAATGCCTCCGTCGTCTCCCAGTACGTGTCGCGCGGCCTGCGCCAGACGTGGGGCAAGCCCGCGCTGCAGGCGGGCGTCGATTACACGATGCCGAATGGCTTCTACATCGGCGCGTGGGGCTCGCAGATCAGCGACCAC
This sequence comes from Ralstonia insidiosa, assembly GCF_008801405.1. Classification (NCBI taxonomy): domain Bacteria; kingdom Pseudomonadati; phylum Pseudomonadota; class Betaproteobacteria; order Burkholderiales; family Burkholderiaceae; genus Ralstonia; species Ralstonia insidiosa. Next base: position 828,240 of record NZ_VZPV01000001.1, read on the forward strand.
GTCATCGCCGGCGGCCATGTGGAAATCGACACCTACGTGGGCTACGCCACCACCGTCGCGCACGACATCGAGCTGACCACCGGGCTGTATCGCTACTGGTATCCGGGTGCCCGCTATGACAAGGCCTTTGCGGGCGGCCCGGCCACCGGCTACGGCTACACGGAGTGGATGGTTGGCACCGGTTGGCGCGGCGTGTCGGTCAAGCTGTGGACATCGTTGTCGAACTACTTCGGCTTTGATGGCAACTCGCTGGCCGACGGTATCGACAAAGGCAGCCGTGGCTCGACCTATGCCGAGGCCAACTGGGCTGTGCCGCTGCCCAACGATTTCACGCTTGGTCTGCACATCGGCCATGAGCACGTGCGTAACCACGGCGCATTCAGCTTTACCGACTACCGTGTCGAGCTGTCGCGGCCCATCAACAAGTTCCTGACGCTGTCCGCTGCCCTCACTGGTGCTGACGCGTCTGCCTATGCCAACCAGGTGTCGGCGCGTAACGGCGCCGACCGCATGACGCTTGGCCGGCGCACGGTCGTGCTCAAGCTGACGGCAGCGTACTGAGCGGCAGGCGGCGTCTTTCCTTCAACCCTTTCCTCACAACCTTCGCTCTGAGAGCAACACACCATGGCCTCCCTGGGTTTTACCGACGTTGTCGGTCTGGTCGGCGTCGCCGCTTATGTTTCTGCGCACTTCGGCGTGCAGGTCTTGCATAAATCGCCAACCAGCGCATTTGCCGTCCGGCTCAACATGATCGGGCCGATCTGCATCCTGATTTCGCTGATGGGTTCATTCAACCTGTCATCGTTCCTGACGCAATTCTTCTGGCTTGCGTTGACGCTGATGGGCTGGTGGCGGAACAAGCAGGCAGGGCGGCCGGTGGCGGAAGCGCCTGGCGCGCCGCGCCCAGGGCAGCCAGCGCAGCAATAGGTTCGTGTTGTTTTGGCAAGACCGCGCTTTCGAGCGCGGTTTTTTTTCGCTCGCGCTATTTGCCGAATGCAGCGATCACGGCATCGATGAAGCTGGGCAACTTGGGCGTCGGCCTCCGGTCGGGCGAGTAGAGCGGGTGGATCGGCCGAGACGGCAGTTCATCATCGGCAAGCAGCAGGACCAGCCTGCCGCTCGCAAGATATTTCAGCATCGGCTGCAGGCTGATGCCCAGCCCTTCAAGCGCCGCCATGCGCAGTCCGGCGCCGTTGTCGATCGAGAAGCGGCTTTTCACGCGCGCCGCATGTTCCGGCCCATGTGCATTGGTGAACTGCCAGTCGAGCGCGGTGGGTGGCGCCCAGTACGCAAAGCCCAGGTATTCGTGCTCGGCCAGCTCGCTCGGATGCCGCGGCGTACCGTGCGTGGCCAGGTACGCGGGCGAGGTACACACCACCAACCGATACGACATCAATGCCGGCGCGATCAGGCAGGAGTCGGTCAGCGGCGCGATGCCGGTCACCGAGTCATTGGCTTCGTCCACCACATCGACGTATTGATGCTGCTTTTGGAACTATCGTTTAGGACGTTTCTTATTTTGTCGGTGGTGGCAACTATCTATTCTGATCTCAAGCGCAACACGTTGAGCGCCACCGAATATCCAGCCACATAAGGAACCGACCATGAACACTCGTCTCTCCCGCAACACCCTCTTGACCCTAGTGGCCGCCGTGTCCGCTTCTGCCGCACTGCTGGCCCAACCGGCCGTCGCCGAACAGACGAAGGCCGACCCGTACACGCAAGGTGCTGTCGCCAAGGCCGATCCGTACACGGATGGCGCCGCCGCCAAGGTCGACCCGTACACCGATGGTGCCGATCGCCAGGCCGACACTTATGGCTACCTGTCGTGGAACCGCGATACGACGTATCCGACGACTTCTGACGCGCGTGCCTGATCCGGTCGCTTGAAAAAAGAAAAGGCCCTGGAGGTGAAACCCAGGGCTTTTCTGTTTGCGCGGCATTTTGCACGCGGCGGTCTGACGACGCCGGCTCTGTGCACCAAGTTGTCGTGATGCTGTGAGCAATGTGATGCAAGCACCTCTGCATCAATGTTTGCTGCGGTGCTGTATTGTTGATAATAGAAGAACAGTCTTTTCTTTGAAGTGCCATTTATTCTTCGGGGGCAACGATCTATTCTCACCTCAAGCGCAACGAACTGAGCGCAACCGAACATCCAGGCACATAAAAGGAGCCGATCATGAACACCCGTCTCGCAACCGCTTTCTCCCGCAACACCCTGCTGGCCCTGGTGGCCACTGTGTCCGCTTCTGCTGCACTGCTGTCGGCCCAACCGGCCGCAGCTGCCGTGCAAAGCGCTGATCCCTACACGCAAGGCGCTGTCGCCAAGGCTGACCCCTACACACAGGGCGCCGCCGCCAAGTACGACGTCTACACGCAAGGCGCCGATCGCCGGGCCGATACCTACGGCTACCTGTCGTGGAAGGGTGACCGCTTCGACCCGTACACCCAAGGTGCCGTCGGTAAGGCCGACCCGTACACCGATGGCGCTATCGCCAAGGCTGATCCGTACACGGACGGCGCTGCTGCCAAGTTCGACCCGTACACCCAAGGCGCTGACCGCCAGGCCGACACCTATGGTTACTTGTCGTGGAATGGCGATGCTTCGTATCCGAAGGACGCTGCTTCGAACGTCTAATCGAACTGCACCAAAGCAAAAGGGCCTTGGGTTTCACCCCAAGGCCCTTTTTGTTTGTGCAGCGTTTCCGCTGGTCGATCAGACCACGCCGGCTTCGTGCGCTTGCTGATCGGCGTGGTACGAGCTGCGCACCATGGCGCCCACGGCGGCGTGCGTGAAGCCCATCTCGTAGGCCTTCTCTTCGAACATCTTGAAGGTGTCCGGATGCACGTAGCGCAGCACCGGCAGGTGGTGGCCGGACGGCGCCAGGTACTGGCCGATGGTCAGCATGTCGATGTCGTGCTCGCGCATGTCGCGCATGACTTCGAGGATTTCCTCGTCGGTCTCGCCCAGGCCGACCATCAGGCCGGACTTGGTCGGCACGTTCGGGTTGCGCGCCTTGAAGTCCTTCAGCAGCTTGAGCGAGTGCGCGTAGTCGGCGCCCGGGCGGGCCTGCTTGTACAGGCGTGGTACGGTTTCGAGGTTGTGGTTCATCACGTCCGGCGGGCATGCCTGGAGGATGTCCAGCGCCTTTTCCAGGCGGCCGCGGAAGTCGGGCACCAGCACTTCGATGCGCGTGGCCGGCGACAGCGCGCGCGTGCGGCTGATGCAATCCACGTAATGCTGGGCGCCGCCGTCACGCAGGTCGTCACGGTCGACGCTGGTGATGACGACGTAGTTGAGCTTGAGCTGGGCGATGGTCTTGGCCAGGTTTTCCGGCTCGTTCACGTCGAGCGGGTCCGGGCGGCCGTGGCCGACGTCGCAGAACGGGCAGCGGCGTGTGCACTTGTCGCCCATGATCATGAACGTGGCCGTGCCCTTGCCAAAGCATTCGCCGATGTTCGGGCAGCTGGCCTCTTCGCACACCGTCACGAGGTTGTTGGCGCGCAGGATGTCCTTGATCTCGTAGAAGCGCGAGTTGCCGGTGGCGGCACGCACGCGGATCCAGTCCGGCTTCTTGAGCTTTTCGGCCGGCACGATCTTGATGGGGATGCGCGCGGTCTTGTCGAGCGACTTCTGCTTAGCGGTGGCGTCGTACGGTTTGTTCGACGGGGCTGCAGAGGTTTCGGCGACAGTGGCGCCGGTGGCGGAATCGGTCATCGTGTTCTCCGCGTGCGCTTGTGACACACGCTTGGGTCGGCTGCATGCCGGCCGCTAGGCGGTAGCGGCTTCGGCAGGTTGCGCTTGCGCGCGTTGCTGCAATTGGGCGACCAGCGCATTGGCCAGGTCGCGGGAAACGGGTTGCCAGTCGTTCGCGTCGACGACGCGCCCGGACGCATCGTGGGCGCCGGCGGTCACCATGTCGACGGTTTCCAGGCCGGCATAGCCACACGGGTTGATCTGCGTGAAGGGCGACAGGTCCATCGCCAGGTTCAGGCTCACGCCGTGGTAGCTGCAGCCGTTGCGGATCTTCAGCCCCAGCGCAGCGATCTTGGCGCCAGCATGCGGCCCGCTCGACAGGTAGATGCCGGGGGCGCCAGCCTTGCGTTCGGAGGCGACATTATACGTGGCGAGCGTCTCGATGACGGCCGCTTCAATGGCGTCGACCAGCGCCTTCACGAACAGCCCGCGGCGGCGCAGATCGAGCAAAAGGTAAGCAACGACTTGGCCGGGGCCGTGGTAAGTGATCTGTCCGCCACGGTCGACTTTGACCAACGGGATGTTGCCGGGGGCCAACAGATGTGCCGGATCACCGGCCAGACCGAGCGTGAACACCGGCGGGTGTTCGACCAGCCAGATCGTGTCGGGGGTGTCGGGACCGCCGGGTTTGTTGCGGTTGGCGGTGAAGGTCTGCATTTCGTCGAAGCAGGCGGCGTAGTCCAGCAAGCCGCGTTCGACGATGTCAATCGGAATCATGCTCGCGAGTGTATCGCAGGGCCGCCGATGGCGCCGGGGCGCCTTTGCCCAGTCGGCTCGTAGGGTTGGCCTCAAAAAACGATGCCGGTGCGATGGGATGCATCGCACCGGCATCGGGCTTTCGCGGCATCGGCCGCAAAAGGAGGCTAAAACGGGTCCGGCGTGCTCAGGTGGCCAGCTCAGGCCGCCACGATCGGCGTTTCGGCGTGCTCATTCCAGCCGAGCGCGGCCAGCGTATGCCGCCAGCCATCTGTCACGTGCCACGGTTTGCGCGGCATGTGGCCATCTACCGCTTCCATCGCCAGCGACACCGGGCCGGCGGCTTTCGGATCGACCGAGACAACGATTTCCTCGCCGCGCGTGACGGCGACGCTGCCGCCAGCGTGCAGCCATTCGTCGCCGGCTTTGTTCTCGTGCGTGACCCACACGTCACGGCCAAAAGCTTCTTCAACCCGCAGGTTCTGGTTCGCTGGCATACGCAGTGCCACCACTTCGCCGGGTTGGAGAGTGAATACAATTTTTGTTAGTACAGCTTTCATGATCGGCTCCTTCACGGCATCGAGGCGGGGCCTGCCGTGGAAGTAGTCTAGGTGGTTGGTTGCCTAGTACAAAACGATATATATTGTTGTCTTTGATAGTGCAGCTCACATAGAGATAAGAAGCAGCACAACAAAATCCGGAGGGAATATGACGGAGATCCGCGAACCGATGCGCCTGCCCCCGCTGGGCGCACTGCGGGTGTTCGAGGCGGCGGCCCGCTATGAGAGTTTTTCGCGCGCGGCGACGGAGTTGTTCGTCACGCACGGCGCGGTCAGCCACCAGATGCGCGCATTGGAGGAAGATCTCGGTGTGCCGCTGTTCGAGCGGCGCGGCAAGCGCGTCACGCTCACCCATGCGGGCCGTGTCTACGCCGATCGCGTGCGCGAGGCGCTTGACCAGATCGCCCAGGCCACGCACCAGTTGCGCGCCGGCAACCGTGACAACCGTCTGGCCATCAGCACCATGCCCTCGTTTGCCGCGCGCTGGCTCACACCGCATATCGGCACCTTCATCGAAAAGCACCCCGAACTGGAGGTGGAGTTGTTCTCCAGCCCCGCGCTGGTCGATTTCGGGCGTGAAGAGGTGGATGTGGCGTTGCGCATGGGCTCGGGCAACTATCCGGGCCTGTATGTGGAGAAGCTGCTCGACGACGTGTTCTTCCCGATCTGCAGCCCGTCGTACAACGGTGGCCGCCTGCCGTGCACGCTGGCCGAGATGGCGGGCATGACCTTGCTGCGCAGCGAGGGCGAGGACTGGACGCCCTGGTTCGAGGCCGCTGGTATGGAGGGGTTTGTCGAGCCGCGCGGTGGGCTGATGTTCCAGGATTCATCGCTGCTGCTGCAGGCGGCAGCGGCGGGGCAGGGCATCGCGCTGATCCGCCCGACATTGGCCTTCAACGAGTTGCTGGCCGGCCGCGTGGTGCGCCTGTTCGAGACGACAACGCCATGCCCGTGGAACTACTACTTCGTCTGCCCCCACAGCGCGCTGCAAACACCCAAGATGCAGGCGTTCCGTGCATGGTTGCTACCGGAGATTGCCGCGTTCAAGCTCAAGCTGGAGCGGTTGATGGACGACAACACTGTCTGCCTGGGCCACGTCGCCAAAGGGTGATGCCGGATCGGCTTCGCAAAAGCAAACGCCCCGGCATGACCGGGGCGTTTTGCTTGGTGCGCGAGGCGCCTTACAGCACGATCTTGACCATCGGGTGGCTGGTCAGCGCCTGGTACAGCGCATCGAGCTGCTCACGGCTGGTGGCGCGCACGATCACCGTCAGGCCGAGGTAGTTGCCGCTCGACGACGGGCGCATTTCCAAGCGACCGGCGTGGAACTCCGGATCGTGCTGCTGCACCAGCTTGACGATCGTCTCGGCAAAATCATCCTGCATCGCCCCCATCACCTTGATGGGGAAGTCGCTCGGATACTCGATCAGCGATTGCTCGGGCGGGATGTGGCCCGGCGGCGGGGGTGTGTGCGAAGAAGTCATGTCGAAGTAAATGGGGTCGATTACTTCTTTTTAAACCACAGCTTGACCGTGTCGATCGTGCGGCCGATGAAGCCGGCTTCCGGAACGGCTTCCAGCGCCACCACCGGGAATTCCGACACCACGGTCGAGCCGTCCATCACCTTGACCGTGCCAAGCTGCTGGCCCTGCGTGATCGGGGCGATCAGCGGATCCTTGCGCTCCAGCACCGGCTTCAGGCGAGCACCTGCGCCCTTGGGCACGGTGATCCACTTGTCTTCGGCCACGCCCAGCTTCACGGTCTTGGCCTGGCCCTTGTACACATCAGGCGTCTGCAGCGGCGCCTGGGCTTGGTACAGGCGCACGGTGTCGAAGAACTGGTAGCCGTAGTTCAGGACCTTCAGGCTTTCCTGCGTGCGGATGCCGTCGCTCTTGGTGCCGATGATGACCGACAGCAGGCGGCGATTCGCACCCGGCACATCCGGCAGCGGACGGTTGGCCGACGTGACCAGGCAGTACCCGGCCGACTTGGTGTGGCCGGTCTTGCCGCCGTCAACGGTCGGGTCGAGCCACAGCAGGCGGTTGCGGTTGGGCTGCTTGATGTTGTTATAGGTGAATTCCTTCTGCGAGTAGAACTTGTAGTCCTGCGGGAAATCCTTGATCAGTGCCGACGTCAGGATCGAAAGATCACGTGCGGTGGAATAGTGGTTCGGGTCGGGCAGGCCGGCGGCGTTGGCGAAGTGCGTGTTCTTCATGCCCAGGCGCTGCGCTTCGCGGTTCATCAGCATCACGAAGTTGGTCTCCGTGCCGCCCACGGCTTCGGCCAGCACCAGCGCGGCATCGTTGCCCGATTGCACGATCAGGCCCTGCGTCATCTCGCGCACCGAAGCGGGCTTGCCCGGCTCCAGGAACATGCGTGACTCATCTGTCTTGACGGTGCGCACGGTCTCCGTGGGCGTGATCATCTGGTCGTACTTGAGCTTGCCGTCGCGCACGGCTTCAAAGACCAGGTAGGCCGTCATCAGCTTGGTGAGCGAGGCGGGCTCAATGCGCTCATCCATGTTGGCGCCAGCGAGCACCTGGCCGCTGGTCACGTCAGTCAGCATCCACGAGCGGGCCGCGACTTGCGGGGCAGGCACGGACTGCGCCGCGGCCGGCAACGCCGTGACAAGCGTGGCTGCGGCAACAACGGTGACAGCGGCGGAAGAGAAGGCGGAAGCGGTGAAACGGGTCTGCATGGCGGGTCCTGCGGTCTGCTTGAGGAGGGTGTATCTGCGATGCCGCGCATGGGGGGAAGGCGTGGCATCCGGAAAAACAAAGGGGTTAGGGCCGTGGCGCCCAGGCGCCGGTAATGAGCTGCTTGATCAGATGCAGCTTGCGGTGGAAGAAATGATCCGCGCCCGGAATGACGATGACGGGCAATTCCTGCGGGCGCGCCCAGTTGAGTACGTCGATGAGCGGCACGGTGTCGTCCTGCTCGCCGTGGATGATGATGGTGTCAGCCGGCACCGGTGCCACGTCCCAGCGCGAGGTGGCGGTGCCGACCAGCGCCAGGCGTTCGGCGGGCGTGCCGGCCTCAGCCAGGCGGCGTGCTACCTGCGAGATGACGAAGCTGCCAAACGAGAAGCCGCCCAGTGCCAGCGGCAGCGTGGCCACATCGGCCGACCATTCGGTTTGCGTACGCATCCAGTCGAGCACCGCCAGCACGTCGTCCTGCTCGCCGATACCGTTGTCGTGCGTGCCTTCGGTCTTGCCCACGCCGCGGAAGTTCAGGCGCACCGTCACATAGCCGAGACCGACGAAGGTGCGTGCCAAGGTCTGCGCGACCTTGTTGTCCTTGGTGCCGCCAAACAGCGGGTGCGGATGGCCTACCAGTGCCAGCCCGCGTGGTGCGCCTTCCGGCAGGTCGATCGACAGGTCGATCTGTCCAACGGGGCCAGCGATCAGGCGTTCTTCGGTATGCACGTTCATGGAAATGCGAATGCGATCAGGCGTTGGCAGGGCGGTCGACCATCAGCCGTTCGACCGGTTTGCCGTCAATCAGGTGGCTCTGGATGATCTCGTCGATGTCTTCTTTGTCAACGAAGGTGTACCAGACGGCCTCGGGGTAGACCACCATCACCGGGCCGAGTTCGCAGCGGTCGAGACAGCCGGCCTTGTTGATGCGCACGCGGCCTTCGCCGTTGATGCCGAGCTCCTTGCAGCGCTTCTTGGCGTATTCCTGCATGGCCTTGGCGCCAAAGTCGGCACAGCAGCGCGAGCCGTCCTCGCGTTCGTTCAGGCAGAAGAAAACGTGGTGCTGGTAGTGGCTGCTCATGGGCGGACAGGACTGGCTCAGAGGGCTGAGGTGACGGCGCACGGGGCAGGATCTGGAAGGTTTCCAGGCACCGGGCGCACAGTGTGGATTTGCGTAACGAGCCGGCATTATACGGCCCCAGGGTGGCGACTTCCCGTGAGTTGGCCGCGCGATGCTGCGTCGCAACACGTTTTCCGGATGTCTGGACGCCCGTGTGCGCGGATTCCGGGATTGACGACGGGTGGGCCGGGTGCCATCGTAAGCACACCAGGCTGGCGCTAGGTGGCACAAGGGCTGGCGGGTTGTTGGTCAAGAAAATCAACACTGGCATAGCCCTTGCGATAAAGAACGCCCTGCCGCGGGAAACGCCGGATGCGTCGGCGTGGCAAGGCAGGAGAGAGACCACACCAGGGCGGGTCGGACCGGGCGAGCAGTTGAGCGCACGGCCGGTCTGTGACACTCGAGGAAGACATGAAAAAACCGTTCTACAAAATCCTGTACGTACAGGTGCTGACGGCCATCGTCATCGGCGTTCTGCTGGGCCATTACTCGCCCGAGTTGGCCGTGAAGATGAAGCCGCTGGGCGATGGCTTCATCCAACTGATCAAGATGGTGATCGGGCCGATCATCTTCTGTACGGTCGTCTCCGGCATTGCCGGCATGCGCGACATGAAGAAGGTGGGCCGCGTGGGCGGCAAGGCGCTGCTTTACTTTGAGGTTGTCTCGACCTTCGCGCTGATCATCGGCCTGGCCGCTGGCCACATCTTCAACCCGGGCCACGGCTTTAACGTGGACGTGAACACCATCGACGCCAAGGCCGTGGCGCAGTACGCCGCCAAGGCGCAATCGGCCAGCACGGTGGACTTCCTGCTGAACATCATCCCGAGCACGGTGGTGGATGCCTTCGCCAAGGGCGACATCCTGCAGATCCTGCTGATCGCGCTGCTGTTTGGCGGTGCGCTCTCGGCCATGGGTGAACGCGCGCAGATGGTGACGGACTTCATCGACCAGATCTCGCACGTGTTCTTCCGCATCGTGCACGTCATCACGCGCGTGGCCCCCATCGGCGCGTTCGGTGCGATGGCCTTCACCATCGGCAAATACGGCGTGATCTCGCTGGTGCCGCTGCTCAAGCTGGTCGGCACGTTCTATCTGACGGCCATCATCTTCGTGGTGGTGGTGCTGGGCATCATTGCGCGGCTGGTCGGCTTCAACATCTTCCGCTTTGTCGCGTACATCAAGGAAGAGCTGCTGATCGTGCTGGGCACGAGCTCGTCGGAATCGGCGCTGCCGCACCTGATGGAAAAGATGGAGAAGCTGGGCTGCTCGAAGTCGGTGGTGGGCCTGGTGGTTCCGACCGGGTATTCGTTCAACCTGGACGGCACCAACATCTACATGACGATGGCGGTGATCTTTATCTCGCAGGCGCTGAACATCGAGCTGACCTGGACGCAGCAACTGACCATCCTGGCCGTTGCCATGCTGACCTCGAAGGGCGCATCGGGCATCACCGGCGCGGGCTTCATCACGCTGGCGGCTACGCTGGCCGTGGTGCCGGATATTCCGGTGGCAGGCATGGTGCTGATTCTCGGTATCGACCGCTTCATGAGCGAGTGCCGCGCGCTGACCAACATTACCGGCAACGGTGTGGCCTGCGTGGTGATCTCGGCGTGGGAACGCGAGCTGGATCGCGCCAAGCTGGCTCGCGTGCTGTCGGGCAACCGCAGCGACGAAGGCGTGCCGGCCACCCCGGCAGCCTGATCGGGCAACACTGGCAGGCGCCTGCGGGCGCCGCCGTTTGAAAGCGTATGATTGCGGGGCCCGTCTTCCAGGCGGCCCCGCTTCTTATTTGGAGCGCCTCGCTCGTGACACGCACGACGGCCCGAGTGGATGGAGCGGCTTTGGAAGACACGGCAGGGATCTCAGCCCCCGCACGCTCCGCCGCCCACCTCCAACCGATGTCCGATCCTGATTTTTCGTTCACTAGCGCCTCCGGCTCGCGACGCGGGTTCTGGTGGCTGGTGGCGGCCGGGCTTGTGGCGCTGATGACTGTGGTGTGCGCGACCACCTTTGTGGTGACGTGGAACCGCGGTCTCGCGCAGGCGCAACAAGCCGCCGGCGGCCGTGTCGACCGCTACGCCGCCAACCTCAAGAGCACACTCGACCGCTACGAGTACCTGCCGGCGCTGGTGGCGCTGCATCCGTTCATTCACGATCTGCTGGCCAACCCGACGCTGGCCAACGTCGAACGCGCCAACCGCTACCTGCGCGAGGTCAATGACCGCGCACACGCCACCGCCACCTACGTGATTGCCCCCAGCGGCAGGGCGATGGCGGCCTCCAACTACAACCAGCCCGACAGCTTTGTCGGCGCGGAATACCTGTTCCGGCCGTATTTCCAGCAGGCGGCGGCGGGCCACGTCGGGCGCTTCTACGGTATCGGCATCACGCGCGAAGAGCCGGGCTACTACATCTCGCAGCCGGTCATGCAAGACGGCCGCGTGATTGGCGTGACGGTGGTCAAGCTCAACCTCGAATGGTTTGGCCGCGCCAGTCACGATGCGTCGGAGCCCGTGATGGTGTCCGACGAGAACGGCGTGATCTTCCTGTCCTCCGTACCAGCATGGCAGTACCGCACGGTCGAGCCCTTGACGCCGCATCTGCAGGCGCAGTTGGAATCCACCCGCCAGTACTACCGCAAGCAGATCACGCCGCTGCCGCTGCAGCCTGAGGCACCGGCGTTTCTGCGCTTGACCGGGCGCTTGCCCGAGGGCGCCGAGCTTGTGCGCATCGGCGAGCGCCTGAACGCGACGCGCTATCTGCAGGTCTCGCGCGATCTGGTCGAACCCGATTGGACGCTGATGTACCTCACGCCAGTCGATCCGGTGATGAGTGCCGCGCGCAGCGCCACCGTGGCCGCCGCGTTTGCCTTCGCGTTTGCGTGCCTGCTGCTGTTCTATTGGCGCCAGCGTCGTCTGCGCATGATGGAAATGCTGCGCAGCCGCAGGATGCTCGAAACCGCGTATGACCAACTTGAACGCCGCGTCGAAGACCGCACGGCCGACCTGATGGCCACCAATGAGCAGCTCCAGCACGAGATCATCGACCGCACGCGCGCCGAGGCCGAATTGCGCGCCACGCAAGACGAACTCGTACAGGCCAGCAAGCTCGCCGCGCTGGGCCAGATGGCCGCCGGCATCACGCACGAGTTGAACCAGCCGCTGGCCGCACTGCGCACCTTTTCCGACAACACCCGCATCCTGTTGGAGCGCGGTCAGCACGGCGCCGCCACCGACAACCTGCAGGCCATTGCCGACCTGACTGAGCGCATGGGCAAGATCACCGCGCAGCTCAAGCTGTTTGCAGGACGCTCGCGCCGCAAGCACAGCGATGTGCAGGTTCGCGTGGCGCTTGATCACTCGCTGGCGCTGCTGCGTCCGCGCCTGGGCGATGTGCGGCTCGAACTGCACTGGCGCGTGCCCGAAGTCGAAGCCATCGTCCGCGCCGATGAACTGAAGCTTGAGCAGGTCCTCATCAACCTGATCGGCAATGCGCTGGATGCCATTGGCGCCAACGACGCCGAGCGCCCAGGCCGCATCGACATCGACATTGGTCCCGCCGAGGGCATGCCGTCGCAACTGAGTATTGCCGTGCGCGACAATGGCGCCGGCATTCCCCCCGATGCCATGCCGCACCTGTTCGAGCCCTTCTTCACCACCAAGGAGATCGGCCAGGGATTAGGCCTGGGGCTGGCGATTTCCACCAGCATTGCGCGCGACTTTGGCGGTTCACTCTCGGCAACGAACGTATCGGGTGGCGGCGCGCAATTTACGCTGACACTGGTACGCGCCGAGGTGACCTCGGCCACTCCTTCCTGACCTGTCGCTTTGATCCCTTTCTCATACGCATACGACCCATGTCCGAAGGCTTGAACGTTCTCTTCATCGAAGACGACCCGCCTGTGCGCCAGGCCACCGCGCAGAGCCTGGAGCTGGCCGGCTTCAACGTGCAGGCGTTCGGCAGCGCTGAAGAAGCCGTTGGCAAGATCGACGCCAACTTCCCCGGCGTGGTGGTGAGCGACCTGCGCCTGCCGGGCGCCAGCGGCATGGACGTGCTCGCGCATTGTCAGTCGTTCGGCACGGGGATTCCCGTGGTGCTCGTCACCGGCCATGGCGACATCACCATGGCCGTGCAGGCGATGCGCGATGGCGCGTTCGACTTTATCGAGAAGCCGTTTCCCGCCGAACGCCTGACCGAGACCGTGCGCCGCGCCGTCGAGCGCCGCGCGCTGGAGTTGGAAAACCGCGCACTGCGCCGCGAGCTGGCCGGGCCGGCAGCGGGCACGCGCATCATCGGGCGCTCGCCCGCGATGGGTGCCGTGCGCGCGTTGATCGAGAACGTGGCCACCACCGATGCGCCAGTGCTCATCAACGGCGAGACCGGCACCGGCAAGGAACTGGTCGCACGCAGCCTGCACATGCTGTCGCCGCGTCATGACAAGCCGTTCATCGCGCTCAATTGCGGCGCGGTGCCCGAGCAGATTTTCGAGAGCGAGATGTTTGGCCACGAAGCCGGCGCCTTCACGGGTGCAGGCAAGCGGCGCATCGGCAAGCTGGAGCACGCTTCGGGCGGCACGCTGTTCCTCGACGAGATCGAGAGCATGCCGATCGCGCTGCAGGTGAAGCTGCTGCGCGTGCTGCAGGAAGGCGCGCTGGAGCGGCTGGGCTCGAACGTTTCGGTACGCATCGACGTACGTATCGTGGCGGCCGCCAAGGGCGACATGGAAGCGCTGATCGACGCGGGCGGCTTCCGGCGCGACCTGTACTACCGCTTGAACGTGGTCGCCATCGACCTGCCGCCACTGCGCGAGCGCCGCGAAGACATCATCCCGCTGTTTGAGCACTTCCTGCTCGAAGCCGCCGTGCGCTACCAGCGCCCGCTGCCGATGCTGGCTGAGCGCCAGCGCCACGAGCTGATGCAATCGAGCTGGCCCGGCAACGTGCGCGAGCTGCGCAACGCGGCGGACCGTCTTGTGCTTGGCGTCGGCCGCACGCCGGTGGTGACGGACGCGTCGGAAGACGGCATGCCGCTCAAGGAGCGTGTCGAGCGGTATGAACGTACGGTGATTGCCGAGACGCTGGCGCGCACGGGTGGTTCAGTGCACCAGGCGGCGGACATCCTGCAGGTGGGCCGTGCCACGCTGTACGACAAGATCAAGCGGTATGGGCTCTGAGCTGTCGACGCTCTCAGTTGAACGGGTTCAGCACTGGAACTCTGCAACCTGAGAAGTCATCGACATTACGCGTGACGACGGTGAGCCCGTGAATGAGCGCGGTCGCCGCAATGAGCTTGTCCAAGGCGTGTTCGGGGTGCGGCACGCGAAGGCGTCCCCAAACCTGGCTCACATCGTGATCAATCGGCAGGATGCTTCGCGCAAAGTCAGTCAGCACCGAGGTCAACCACGCTTCCAGCGAGTCTGCTTGCAGGGCATCGCCGCGATGCCGGATCAACTCAACCCCGCGTCGTAGCTCACCGACTGTGACCGCGGACAGATACAGTGCCGCCTCACTGTTTTCAGCCTGACGAAAGAACGCCAGCACGCCGGGGTTTGCACGATCGCGCTTGCGAAGTTCACTGATGACGTTGGTATCAATCAAATACACGCGAGCTTTCTCCGGTGTCGTCGACGCGGGCGAAGTCCGCGTCGTTGCCCACGTTCGGCATGCTCATCAGAACTTCCGCAAGGCTCTTGCGTGGCGTGCCGCCGAGTGCTCGGGCCAGGATGTCACGATGCTCGGCTTCGGCGCTTCGGCCATGCGCAGCGGCCAATTCGCGCAGGCGTTGCACCAGACTTTCATCAATGTTTCGGACGATCAGGTTTGCCATGGTCGCTCCTTGAAGATAGCTTGATATCAATGATATCAAGCTATCCCTAAAGTGATAGCGCTTACGCTGATGTGATGAATGGCGCTCATCATTGAAAAACGCCCGGTCGATGCCGGGCATTTTTGATTGGCACTCAGCCAAGAATCGGCTTGGCCCCCGGCATCGGGTACCCGCGCTCATCCGTCGGAACCCGCTGCGTCTGGAACGCAATGAACAGCGCTTGAAACTGGCCGTCGATCTCCACGATGACGGCGCCGTCCTGTTGCGTGCCGTTCTCGCGCGAGTGGTCTTTCACGCCAGGCTGATGCACGACCGGGTTGCCCTGGTTCATGTGCGTCTCGTGCAGGCCGTTGTGCTGCGGCTCGAACAGGTAGCCGAAGCCGTAGACGGTGACATCGCCGCGCGGCGGCCAGCCTTTGCGGTCGTCGTCGCCGGAGCTGCCGTGGTAGACGTAGTCGATCGGCGCGGCGGTGCGGTCGAGTGTGAGCATGGTGTCGACCAGCGCGTTGATGTCGTTGTGCTCGGTGGCGGTATCGAGCGCAATCGGCTGCATGTTCGGGAAGTCGACCATGCCCGCGTCGCGCACGTAGTCGATGCGCGGAAATCCATCCTGATGCAAGCCCGGTTCCAGCGCGGCCAGGTCGGCTGTCATCGGCAGCTTGAAGTCCTGCGTCCACTGATAGAGCACGTGGTAGCCGGCCTCGCCCGCACCAGGCATGGTCGAATCGGATTTCACGTTGGCGAGCACGACAAACTCCGAACCGTCCGGCGCCTCCACCACGATCGCGTAGTGCGGATTGCCGTTGTAGCCATCAAGGTAGGGCACGCCAAATTTCAGCTTGCCCTTGAACATGCAGTAGTGATTGGCCATGCGACTGTTCCCTCTTGCTGTGTGTTCTGGGCAGCTATTGCAGCAGACCCGCGTGAACCTTGTGTGGAACCCGCTGCGCCGCAAATGAAAACGCCCGGCATCGACCGGGCGTTCTGATGGGTAGGGAGAGCGCTCAGGCCTGCTTGCCCAGCGTGTCTTTCAGGAGCGTATCGAACGAACTCCACTCCGGCTCGCCCACGTAGCGCTTGAGGATGCGGCCGTCACGGTCGACCAGGAAGGTGGTGGGGGTGAGTTGCACGTCGCCGAAAGCCTTGGCGGCGGAGCCATCGGCGTCCATCGCTACCTTGAAGGGCAACTGGCGCGTCTGGCTGAAGTTCATCACGTACATCGGTGCGTCATAGCTCATCGCCACGGCCACGTACTCCAGGCCCTGACCCTTGTACTTGTTGTACGTCTGGATCATGTTGGGCATTTCCTTGACGCACGTGGTGCAGCTCGTCGCCCAGAAGTTGACGAGGTAGACCTTGCCCTTCAAGTCTTGCGTGGAGAGCTTCTGCCCATCAAGCAGCGTGAAGGTGGCCGCCGGCACGTGTTGCGACGGCGAAAACGCGCGCCAGCCGAACCAGCCGGCAACTGCCAGCACCAGCACGATGACGGGCAGCAGCCAGCGGCGGCCGGAAGCGGCAGCGGGCGTGGCAGCAGCAGAGGAAGTCAGGGTCGAGGCCATATCGGCAACGGCTCCGGAAATGGGGAACAAACATCTATTGTAGGCCCGTCGCGCCGAGCCCGCTGGCTGGCTGCGACATTCTGTCTATTGCGATTTCAGCGTCACTTGCCGCTGGCGAGCGCCGTTTCGTAAAGCGCCAGGTCCGCCGCGGAGAAGCAGCAGAAGGTGATTTCGTCGAGGCCCGTGCCGTGCTCGCGTGCCATGCGCACGGCAATCGGTGCGGCCAGGTGCGGCGGAAAACCATACACGCCGGTGCTGATGCACGGAAACGCGATGGTGCGCACGCCGTGCTGCCGGGCAAGCACCAGGCTGTTGCGATAGCAGGAGGCCAGCAGCGTCGCCTCGTCCTGTCGGCCGCCGCGCCAGATTGGCCCGACGGTGTGGATAACGTAGCGCGCGGGCAGGCTGAAGCCGGGCGTGAGCTTGGCCTCCCCGGTGCGGCAGCCGTGGAGTGCACGACACGCCTCCAGCAATGCCGGCCCGGCGGCGCGGTGGATGGCGCCGTCTACACCACCGCCGCCCAGCAGCGAACTGTTGGCGGCGTTGACGATGGCGTCGCAGTCGAGCGTCGTGATGTCGCCGCGCAGGGCTCGCAGGGTGCTGGTTGGGGGAGGCATGGCACGGTCCTTGAGGATGCGGCGGCGGTCTCTGCTCGATAATAGGCCGCTGGTGGCCCGACAAAACAAGACGGAGGCGGCGTGGCAGTCACAACAACGGCAGGTTGGCGGATAGGTTTAGGCGTGGCAGCGTGCGTGCTGCTGATGGCGTGCTCGCCCAAGTACGACTGGCGCACGGTGCACTCCGACGAAGGGGCCTACACCGTCGACTACCCCGCCAAGCCCACCGCCGAGGCCCGCCCTATCGCCATCAACGGCCAGCGCCTGCCGATGACGATGCAGGCCGCCAGCATCGATGGCGCGCTGTTCGCCATCGGCGTGGTGGTGTTGCCGGCAGATGATCCGGTCTGGCGCCGGCAGGCGGTGGATGCCCTGCGTGCCGGGCTGTCAGCCAACCTCAAGGGCAACGTGGCCGTGCGCGACATTGCCGTGAAGACGGCCGCACAACCGCCGCTGTCGCTGCCCGCAGTGGAGCTGGTTACCCAGGGCGCGGGCGGTGACGACCCCGCGCCGCGCCGCCTGACCGCCCGCGTTGTCGCCACCGGCAAGCACGCCTATCAGGCGGTCGTGCTGGAATCTGGAGATGCTGCACGGGATGCGCGTCAGCAGGAACAGGTCGAGCAATTCCTCGCCAGCTTCCATCCTTACTAGGGCGGGCCAGCCAAGCATCTGCGCCCTATGCGTTGGTGTCTCCTGTCACCAGCGCCTGAGCGTCTCTTGGCCGAAGGATTTTCTCAACCAGGCGTGCCGACATCTCGCGGCTCAACAGCCTTTGCAAATTGGCAAGCAGCCGATTCTGCGTCCCCACAATCCGATAGCTCCGATTGCGATCCAGCGCCCACAAAGCGTCCCGCACTACGTTCGCGACAGGCATGGGTGTGCCGACAGCCGCTTCCTTGGCACCAACGACATCAAAAAAGCCGGTTTGCGTTGCGCCAGGACACAGCGCGACGACCCGAATGCCGCGATGCCGGTTCTCAGCCCAAACGGCTTCTGAAAATGACAAAAGAAAGGCCTTGGTTGCGCCGTAGATGGCCATATAAGGATCGGGCTGGAATGCGGCCGTTGACGCGACGTTAATGACGGCGCCATCGGATCGTGCCTGCATCCCCGGCAGCAGAAGATGGGTCAGCTCGATCGCTGCCATGCAGTTCACCAGCACTTCATCGCGTTGGCGCGTCCACGGAATCGTCTCGAAGCGTCCGTAAGCCGCAAAGCCCGCGTTATTGATGAGGACATCGACGACCGTGCCGGTCGCTTTGAGAAGATGTGCCACCGTGGGCACGGCGTCCGTTGTGCTCAGGTCGACCGTCAGGAAATCGGCGTCGCAGGCGTAGTCGCGGCGCAATTCAGTGGTCAGCTCGTGCAGCTTGTCGCGGGAGCGTGCAACCAGCAGAAGCTTCGCGCCGCGTCTGGCCAATGCATAGGCGAACTCGCGCCCGATACCCGACGATGCCCCCGTGATGAGTGCTGTTTTTCCGCGAAAATCGAAACGATTCTTCATGGCTTGCTGATGAAGTGGAAAGTGGAGCGGACTGTAAACCGTTGACTAAAGGCAACGGTCAAGCCCTAATGACGGTCCACAACATTGGGTAGGAAGAGGCAGCATGCGCATCGGCGAACTATGCAAGCGAGCGGGCGTTTCGCGCGATACCGTGCGCTACTACGAGCGGACGGGGCTGCTGGACAAAGCAGCACAACCTCACGCGACCAATACCTACAAGCGCTATTCCGAAGTCTCGCTACAGCGGATACGGCTGATCATCCACGCGAAAGCGTTGGGTTTCACCCTCGCAGAAATCAGCGATGTCATTCACGTCTGGGACAGTCCGACGTTTGCTGTTGCGCAAAAGGTCGCGTGTCTGGAAGCAAAACTCGCAGAACTCGATGAAAAGAGCCGGGCGCTGACCACGCTGCGCGCGGGGCTGTTGAATGCGCTGGCCAAAGTCGGCAGCGATTGCGTCGAAGGACATGTCGCGTGATGAGGCGCTCGCGGTGACATGTACCAAGCGGAGAGTTGGTTCCTGTCGTGGAGACCTACCGTATCCGCTCCCAGGAAATCCATGCGGTATGGCCCCAGGTGCGCCATCTGCGTTGCAAGACGCGGGTTGCCATCGATGCGCTCGTCGCCCAGATCCCAGCGATGATGCATCCCCGAGCAGTTGACGATCCAGTCTAGGCGGGGTGCTCAAACAATTGGGCCCAAGCGCGCTGGCCGCAGCCGGTGCACAATCGTCGTCTTTCGCTGCGCCTCACCACGTCACATCACGGGGAACCATCATGACGTTGCAAGTCTGGCTGGCCTTCTTTCTGGCCGCCTGGGTGATTGCCATTTCGCCGGGCTCGGGCGCGATCCTGTGCATGAGCCACGGGCTCACACATGGCGTGCGCCGCACGTCGGTCACGATTGCCGGGCTGGAGCTGGGCATCGTGGTGATTCTGTTCATTGCGGGCGCCGGGCTGGGTGCGCTGTTGATCGCGTCAGAACATGCCTTTACGGCCATCAAGATCGTCGGCGCGATGTACCTGATCTACTTGGGTATCGTGCAATGGCGTACGCCCATCCAAATCAGCAAGCCGGCCGAAGGCGAGCCGGTGAAGGTGTCTGGCAGCAGTGCCCGCCGCCGCTTCCTGGTCGGGCTGCTGACCAACCTGACGAACCCGAAGGGCATCCTGTTCATGGTGGCGGTGCTGCCGCAGTTCATTGATCCGGCCAAGCCGCTGCTGTCGCAGCTCGGCATCCTGGCGGCGACGATGGTGTTCGTCGACCTGATCGTCATGCACGGCTATGCGTTGCTGGCCTCGCGTGCGCAGCGGCTGTTCCGGAACCCGCGCGCGCTGCGCTGGCAGAGCCGCTTCTTCGGCGGCATGCTGATGAGCATTGGCGCCGCGCTGTTTTTCGTGAAGCGGCAGACTGCCTGACCGTTACCGTGCCTGCGGGGCTGGCCGCGTGCCGAGCCCCGTGCGCGCAATCACCAGCGCCCCCACCGGCGCCACTGCAAACAGCAGGAACAGCCAGCGCGATGCGGCGCCCAGATCCGGAGCCGGGCCTGCCGCGCCCAGCGTATTGAGCACCACGCCGCCCAACGCGGCCCCCAACGCTGTTGCCACCAGTTGTACGGTCACGATCGACGCCGATGCACGGTCATGGTCTTCCGCCGGTGCCGCCGTCATGATGCGGTTGCCCAGATGCGGCCACACCACGCCTACGCCCAATCCCACCAGTGTGAGTGCGACGATGATCAGTGCGGTCACCCACGCGTCGCCCGCGCCCATCGGCACCAGAAACGCCAGTACCAGCAGACCCGCCGCGCAGGCCCACGGCGCCACACGAATCACGCGTGTAACCGACGCCTCGCGCAACGCGGCGCTCAGGATGGCGCCCAGCGTCCAGCCCGCCGACGCCGTGGCCGCGATGTAGCCAGCAATCAGCGGGCTCTGCCCATGCAACCGCTGCAGGAACAGCGGCACGAAGATCTCCGTGCAGGTGACCGTCACGGCCAGCAGCGCAGACACACCGTACAGTGCGGCGAGCGCTGTGCGGCCCGTGTAGGCATCGGCGGGCAGGATGCGGCGGGATGAGTGCATCTCTACGCGGCGGATCGCCAGCAGCGTGATGCCCGCCACGATTAAACCGAGTGCGCCAAGCCAAGGCGTGTCGCTGACGCTGGCCCCCGAAGCAGCCACCACGGCCACCGCCAGGAGCACGAGCTGACGCGCTGGCACCGGCGTCGGATGCTCCGTCTGGGTGGTCGCCGGCTTCAGCACGACCACGGCGGCGGCCGCCGCCAGCGCGATCAGCGCGACCAGCGACCAGAACGCCAGCCGCCACGTCGCGTACTGCGCAAAGATGCCGCCGACCGCCGGCCCGAGCAGGGTCGCAATGCCCCACATGCCCGAGAGCAACGCCAGCGCGCGCGGCCACAGCGGCTCTGGCAGCACGCTGCGCATCAGCACATATGGCGCCGACAACAGCACGCCGCCGCCCAACCCCTGTAGTACGCGGCCGACCAGCAACACCGGCATGGCCGGCGCCAGCGCACACAGCGCCGAGCCGCCGCCGAACACCGCCGCGCCCAACAGGTAAGCGCCGCGCGGCCCGATGTGCTGGATCACCTGTGCCGCCACTGCCGCCCCGGTGATTGACGCGACGATGAACAGCGTCGTATTCCACGCATAGAAGGCCACGCCGCCGATGTCGTCGACCACGCTCGGCAGGATCGTCGTGGTCAGGTACAGGTTGATGGCGTGCAGCGCCACGCCGGCGGCCAGCACCAGCACGCGCAGCGCATTGGCACCGCGAAACAGATCGAGCCACGAAGCATCGTCTGCGGTGATTGAGGTTGAACGCATCTTGGGCTCCAACAAGGGATTGGGGTGGACACCTGCAAGGCGCGTCAGCCGGGTTGGCTGTGACAGTCCGCTTGCGTTGCGTCGCTCGGTATCGCACTATCTTGGCGTCAAGATAAAAACGAGTTGTCTCGACGTCAAGATAACCACCGCTGGAGGAAGGGAGAATGGACCGCGCTGCACAGGCCGTCGAACAATGGAATCGCGAGCGCCCAGACCTGGATGCCAGCTCGATGCTGCTGCTCGGGCGCCTGGGCGAGGCGGCGCTCGTCATCGCGCGTGAACGGCTGAACCCGCTCTTTGCGGACTTCGGCCTGCAACCCGGCGAGTTCGACGTGCTCGCCACCCTGCGCCGCAGCGGCGCGCCGTATGCGCTTACGCCTACCGCGTTGTACGACGCGACGATGATGTCCTCGGGCGGCATGACCAATCGCATCGATCGCCTGCAGCAGGCCGGCTGGGTGGAGCGCCGCCCCAATCCGGAAGATGGTCGCGGCACGCTCGTCGCGCTTACCAAGGCGGGGTTTGCGTTGATCGACAAGGCGGTCAGCGCGCATGTGGAGAACCAGCGTGCCGTGCTCTCGGTGCTGACGGACGCCGAGCAGCGCCAGTTGGCAAAGCTGCTGGCCAAGCTGATCGACGGCCAGCGCACGGACGAGCGTTAGTCCGCCTTCACCCCACGCCGATACTGGATCGCCTCACCCACGTGCACCGCATCGATCTGCTCGTCGCCTGCCAAATCTGCGATGGTGCGGGCGAGCTTGAGCACGCGTGCATAGGCGCGGGCAGACCACGAGAAGCGCGTCATCGCGTGGCGCAGCAGACCGTCGGCGGCATCCGTGCGGGCGCAGTGCAGATCGATCTCGTGGCCGGCCAGCAGCGCGTTGCGCTTGCCTTGGCGCGTGAGTTGCCGCGCATGTGCAGCTGACACGCGCTCGGCCACGTTGACCGTAGGTTCGCCCGGCGGGCCGTCCAGCAGTTCTTCCTGGGAAGGCGTCGGCACTTCGATCTGCACGTCGATGCGATCGAGCAGCGGGCCGGAGATGCGCGCCTGGTAGCGCTCCACCTGGTCTGGCGTGCAGCGGCACGCGCGCAGCGGATGGCCGCGATAGCCGCAGGGGCAGGGGTTCATCGCGGCAATCAACTGAAAGCTGGCGGGGAAGTCGGTCTGGTGCGCGGCGCGCGAGATGGTGATGTGGCCAGTCTCCAGCGGCTCGCGCAGGACCTCGAGAACACGGCGCTCGAACTCGGGAAGCTCATCCAGGAAGAGCACCCCCTGGTGCGCCAGCGAGATCTCGCCGGGCCTCGGCGTATTGCCGCCGCCGACCATCGCCACCGCCGATGCGGTGTGATGTGGCGCGCGGAACGGCCGCACCTTCCAGCGCTTGGCGTCGAAGCCGCGCGTGGTCAGGCTCATTACAGCGGCGGCGGAGAGGGCCTCGTCATCGCTCATGTCGGGCAGCAGGCCGGGAAAGCGTTGCGCGAGCATCGATTTGCCGGTACCGGGCGGGCCGATCATCAGCATCGAATGACCACCCGCCGCGGCCACTTCCAATGCGCGCCGCGCCTGCGGCTGGCCGCGCACGTCCGACAGATCTGGATAGCGGATATCGGCATCGACCGGCGCAGGCAATGCGGGCGCAAGTTTGCGGTCGGGGGCGCTAAGGTGGTCGCACACCTCGATGAGCGTACGCGCAGGCAGAACCTTGGTACCGCTGACGAGCGCAGCTTCGGCTGCGTTCTCAGTGGGCAGCACGAAGGCGCGCGTGAGCGGCGTTTCGCCATCTGCGGATGCGGGGTTGCGCGACAGTGCATATGCCATCGCCAGCGCACCGCGAATTGGCCGCAGATCGCCCGAGAGCGACAACTCGCCCGCAAACTCGTGCGCGTCCAGATGCGTGTGCGGGATCTGCCGGCTCGCGGCGAGGATGCCCAACGCGATCGCCAAATCAAATCGCCCGGACTCTTTCGGCAGATCCGCCGGCGCCAGATTGACGGTGATGCGCCGCGCCGGAAACTCGAAGCGGCTGTTCTGGATGGCCGCGCGCACACGGTCCTTGCTCTCCTTCACCTCGGTGTCCGGCAACCCGACGATGGTGAACGACGGCAGCCCGTTGGCCAGATGCACCTCCACGGACACTGCTGGCGCGTCGATGCCGGAAAGCGCGCGTGAACGCAGGACGGCGAGGCTCATCGCGGCGTTCTCCGATTGACATGACGAACGGAACAGAGAGCAGGGCAGGGATGCATGGCGTGTCAGTGCGCGGCGTAAGAGGAACCTGCCACTGTGCCAGTCACGTGATGCCGCCCACTCGGCTTGCATTCAAATTTGACGCGTAGTCTGAATGCAAAAAAAACCGGAGCACGTGGCTCCGGTGTTGTTGTCGGCAGATCCGATCAGGGGAACGCGGGCATCGCCGAATCTTCACCGCTGAAGCGGCCTTCAGGATGCGTGTTCTGCAGCAGGGCACGCACTTCCGGCACGCGCGAGCGCGGTACGTCCACCATCAATAGAATCTGCCCATCCTCCACCGCCTGCTTGAACGGTTTGAGGCGGCTGTTCGGCACGGAACTGCCGATCATGCTGGAGGCCCACGCGCCAAACAGCGCGCCGACCACGGTTGTGATGCCGACCATCCCCCACTGCGGACCTTCGCCGATGATCGGGAACAGCGCGGCCACCACACCCGCCGCCACGCCCGCACCACCGCCGATCACCAGCCCGTTCTGGGTGGCATGGACGATGTCTGAGGTCTGGAGCAGGTTGGCCTCGTGCAGGCCGGTGAGGTCGGCGCCTTCCTTGGCGACGAAGTGGATGTGGCGCTCGGTGATGCGCGCCAACAGGAGGTCATTCATGACACGCCGGGCGCTGGCGACGTCCGGCAAGAGAAAGTAGAGGCGATGCTGCATGATCTTCTCCTCAAGCGCTGCTGCGCGTGCGTCTTAAGGACGTTCTAGATCAGTTCACCAGCCGCAACAAGGCGGCGCATCGAACTTTTCGCTGTGCGCCGCAGCACGGGTGTCGCGGCGGGCACAGCGAGGGGCGATAGCTGCACCCGGCGTGATGCCGGGCGCTCGCGCATTACTGGCCAGTGCTTGCCGGGGCGGCAGTCTTGAGCTGCGCTTCGAGCGCGGCCACGCGCGTCTCCAGCTCTTCCAGGCGGGCGCGGGTGCGGGCCAGCACCTGCGACTGCACATCAAATTCCTCACGCGTGACCAGATCAAGCTTGGAGAAGCCCTGGGTCATCATCGCGCGCACGTTCTTTTCGATATCGGCGGCCGGCGAGTTGCGCAGTGCCTCGGTCACGCGGTTCTGAAAGTCGGTAAAGAGATCGGTGGGTTTCATTGAGGTTCTCCGAGGGTCATGCTGCCTGCGCCAAGCCGGTGCATGCACCGCTTTTGTGCGCGGGGATTGCCGTGCCTTGGTGCGCAGAGCGGCACAAGGCGCGTGGTTTCGGTGCTGCAGGCGTGGATGCTACCCGTTGAGCGCTTCCAACTCCACAAATCCCGGCAAGTCTCGCTGCGATGCGGCATTGCCGGTGCCGTCCAAACGGGGACAGATTCAGCGTCTGCCGCCCTGGAACATCAGGCTGGGCCGTGACACGGTGTTGAAATCACTCTATCACATGGCTTTTTACGCGCCAGGCCGGGCCGAGGCCGTGTCAGACAGATCAGCCTGCGGCAACCGTTGGCGGGTGGCGTGCGTCACCTGTGCGATCCGTCCCCAATTTCCCTTGCTCCTCCCCCAAGCTGCGCGCGGCGTCACGGTCGAAGAAACCCTCCAACTTCACTACATCGACATGGCATGACAGTTGCAGAACTGGTGCGACTTTTTTGACGTTTCCACGTTCCGTTGTTGCGACTTTCTAAAGGGGGAGAGCCGTTATGAAGAAATTTGCGTACGCAGCCAGTGTGGTGTTGTTGACCGGTGTCGCCGCCGGTATGACTCAAAGCGCCATCGCCCAGACTGCGCCCGCCGCTCCGGCGGCCGATGCACCTGCCGCAGCACCCGCTCCGGCACCTGCACTGACTGCCAACGTCACGCTGGCCAGCCAATACCGCTATCGCGGCATCATGCAGACCAACAACAAGCCCGCCATCCAGGGCGGCTTTGATTACGCCATTCCGGGTGGCGTGCTGCCTGAGGGCTTCTACATCGGCAACTGGAACTCCTCGATCAGCTGGCTGAGTGACTCCAACTCGAGCGTCTCCGCACCGATCGAGATGGACTTCTACGGCGGCTACAAGACCGAGATCGTCAAGGACGTGCCCATCGACGTGGGCGTGCTGCAGTACTACTACCCGGGCAGCTATCCCGACGGTTTCACGCGGCCGCACACGACGGAAGGCTATGCGCAAGTCGGCTACGGCCCGGTCACGTTCAAGTACTCGCACGCGTTCTCGAACCTGTTCGGCACGCCCGATTCGCACCACAGCCAGTACTTTGACCTGTCGGGCAACTTCGACACCGGCTTCTGGGGCCTGACGCTGAACCTGCACGTCGGCTATCAGCAAGTGCCGCACCAGACCGTGCGTGCCTCGTATGCCGACTGGAAGGTCGGCGTGACGAAGGACTTCGGTAGCGGCTGGACGGCATCGCTGGCGTACATCGACACTAATGCTTCGCGCGCGTTCTACACCAACACGCGCAACAGCTACATGGGCAAGGCGACGGCCCTGCTGTCGGTCACCAAGACTTTCTAACAAACGAGGCGAGGCGGCGCTCATTGAGCAACAGCAGGGCGCTGCCAATCGAGGAGGAATCCAGCATGAAACTCATCATGGCGGTCATCAAGCCGTTCAAGCTCGACGAAGTCCGCGAGGCGCTGTCCGAAGTCGGTGTGTCGGGCATCACCGTGACGGAAGTCAAGGGGTTCGGGCGCCAGAAAGGTCACACGGAGCTGTATCGCGGCGCCGAGTACATCGTCGACTTCCTGCCTAAAGTGAAGATCGAGGTGGCCGTGCCCGACGACGTGCTCGAGCGCGCCGTCGAGGCCATCGAAAAATCCGCACGCACCGGCAAGATCGGCGACGGCAAGATCTTCGTTGCCGATGTCGAGCAAGTCATCCGCATCCGCACCGGCGAGACCGGCGGCGACGCACTATAAGCACCACAGCCCAAGGAAGAGGTCCACACATGAAAACCTGGTTCACACGATTCCTGACGGCGGGGGCCGTCGCTGCGGTGCTTGCAGGCGCCGTACTGTCCGCACCGGCTGTGGCGCAGGACAAGCCGGCGGCATCTGCGCCGGCCGCTGAAGCCAGCGCCGCCCCGGCTGCCGCTGCCGCCGCTTCGGAACCGGCCGCCGCGCCGGCCGCCGCAGCCGCTGCGCCTGCTGCCGCCGCACCTGCGGCTGCCACGCCCGTGCCCAACAAGGGCGACACGGCATGGCTGCTGGTCTCTACCGCCTTCGTCATTCTGATGACGTTGCCGGGCCTCGCGCTGTTCTACGGCGGCCTGGTGCGCAAGAAGAACATGCTGTCGGTGCTGATGCAGTGCACGGGCATCTTCTCGCTCATCATCATCCTGTGGGCCATCTACGGCTACAGCTTCGCGTTCACCGAGGGCAATGCGTTCTTCGGCGGGCTCGATCGCCTGTTCCTGAAGGGCCTGACGCCGGATTCGGTGGCGGCCACCTTCAGCAAGGGCGTGGTAGTGCCTGAGTACGCGTACTTCGCCTTCCAGGGCGCGTTTGCCGCGATCACCTGCGCGCTGATCATCGGTGCCTTCGCCGAGCGTGCGAAGTTCTCGGCCGTGCTGCTGTTCGTGGTGCTGTGGTTCACCTTCAGCTACCTGCCGATCGCCCACATGGTCTGGTTCTGGCCGGGTCCGGATGGCTTTACCGATGCCAAGGCGGCTGAGCTAATGACGTCCAAGTCGGGTTGGCTGTTCCAGAAGGGCGCGCTGGACTTTGCCGGCGGTACCGTGGTGCACATCAACGCCGCTGTGGCGGGCCTCGTAGGCGCCTTCCTGTTCGGCAAGCGCATCGGCTTTGGCCGTGAAGCCCTCAAGCCGCACAGCCTGACGCTGACGATGGTGGGTGCCTCGCTGCTGTGGTTCGGCTGGTTCGGCTTCAACGCCGGTTCGGCCCTGGAAGCCAACGGCTCCGCCGCGCTGGCCTTCGTCAACACGCTGCTGGCCACCGCCGCTGCCGTGCTGTCGTGGAGCTTCGGTGAGTGGATCGGCAAGAGCAAGCCGTCGATGCTGGGTGCAGCCTCGGGTGCCGTGGCGGGCCTGGTGGCGATTACCCCGGCGGCTGGCTTTGTCGGCCCGATGGGTTCGATCGCACTGGGCATCCTCGCCGGCCTGCTGTGCCTGTGGGGCGTGAACGGCCTCAAGCGCATGCTGGGCATGGACGACACGCTCGACGTGTTTGGCGTGCACGGCGTGGGCGGTATCCTCGGCGCGCTGCTGACCGGTGTGTTCGCCTCGCCGAGCCTGGGCGGCACCGGCATCTACGACTATGTCGCCAACAAGGTGGCTGACGGCTACTCGATCGGCGGCCAGCTGTGGATCCAGTTCCAAGGCGTGCTGACCACCGTGATCTGGTCTGGCGTGGTGGCCTTCATCTCGTACAAGATCGTCGACGCGGTCGTCGGCCTGCGCGTGCCGGAAGAAGAGGAGCGCGAAGGTCTGGACATCACGTCCCACGGCGAAACCGCCTACGAAGACTGATCGTCTGCCTGATCAAGCAAAAGACCCGGCCACGTGCCGGGTTTTTTGTTGGTGCGGCGCTTGAGCCACCGAGCCTTAACTCCGATGTAAAAAACCTTCAATTGCCTCTCGTTATGCGGACGCTTACATTGCAGACGTGGTTTCCTCCACCTGCAGAACGCTCCCCGTATCTGTCAGGCTATTCCCCAAGCGCGGCAGCCCCGCGCTTTTTTTTTTGTCCACGTTTTCTGTGTGGTTTTGTGCGTTGCCACACACTTCCCCTTGCGAAACCGTCCGCTGACCGCATATCGATAGCCCGCCATCGTCGGCATGCTGTCTGCAAGCTATTGCCTGTTCCTCTACAATCGGAGCGGGCGATAAATTACATCAATAGGAAGGGTATGGTTCCGCACCTGATCACCGCGCTGAACGGGCCGCTGCTGGAGCTCGAGCAGAAGATTCTTGACGCCACGCCCGCCATCGAACGCTGGTTCCGCCTGGAATGGCAGGAACACACGCCGCCGTTCTACTGTTCGGTCGATTTGCGCAACGCCGGCTTCAAGCTGGCGCCGGTCGACACGAACCTGTTCCCGGGGGGCTTCAACAACTTGTCGCCCGAGATGCTGCCGCTGGCCGTGCAGGCCGCCATGGCCGCCATCGAAAAGATCTGCCCGGACGCCAAGAACCTGCTGCTGATTCCCGAGCGCCATACGCGCAACATGTTCTATCTGCAGAACGTGGCGCGCCTGTCGCAGATCATGCGCCAGGCTGGGCTCAACGTGCGCCTGGGCTCGCTGTCGGAAGACATCAAGGAACCGACGCCGATCGACCTGCCCGATGGACAGCACCTGGTGATCGAGCCGATTTCGCGCATCGGCACCAAGGGCCGCCGCCTGGGCATGGAGAATTTCGATCCGTGCTCGATCCTGCTGAACAACGACCTGTCGGCCGGCGTGCCGCCCATTCTCGAAAACATCAACGAGCAATACCTGCTGCCGCCGCTGCACGCGGGCTGGTCACAGCGTCGCAAGACGAACCACTTCGCCGCCTATGATGAAGTGGCCAAGAAGTTCGCCAAGCTGATCGACATTGACCCGTGGATGGTCAACCCGTACTTCACCAAGTGCAGCGGCCTGGACTTTCACGAGCGCGCCGGCGAGGAAGAGCTGGCCCACGCGGTCGAGACGGTGCTCAAGAAGACCGCTAAGAAGTACAAGGAATACGGCGTGACCGAGACCCCATACGTGGTGGTCAAGGCCGACGCTGGCACCTACGGCATGGGCGTGATGACCGTGCGTGATCCTTCCGAGGTCAAGGGCCTCAACCGGAAGGAGCGCAACAAGATGAGCGTGGTGAAGGAAGGCCTGGAGGTCTCCGAGGTGATCGTGCAGGAAGGCGTGCACACCTTCGAGAAGATCAACGAGGCCGTGGCCGAACCCGTCGTCTATATGATCGACCGCTATGTGGTGGGTGGTTTCTACCGGGTTCACACGGGTCGCGGCGTGGACGAAAATCTGAATGCGCCGGGCATGCATTTCGTGCCGTTGCCGTTTGCGTCGAATTCGCTGCCGGACAGCCACGCCAAGCCGGGCGCCGGCGAGCCGAACCGCTTCTACATGTATGGCGTCGTGGCCCGTCTGGCGTTGCTGGCCGCGTCGCTCGAACTCGAGAAGACCGACCCGAACCCGCTGATCTAAGTACACGCTGTTGAGGGAGCCGCCATGCGCATCCTGTTCATCGTCGATCCACTGTCGACGTTCAAGATCTACAAGGATTCCACCTTCGCGATGATGCGCGAGGCGACGGCACGCGGCTACGCCATCTACACGTGCCTACAGTCGCAACTCACGCTGTCGGGCAACGTGGTCGAAACCGTTGCCACGCCCATCGCCCTGACCGGCAATGAAGAAGACGGGCAGGAGTGGTACCGCGCAGGCGATGCGCGTCTGCTGCCGCTCACCGGCTTTGACGCCGTGCTGATGCGCAAGGATCCGCCATTCGACATGGAATACGTCACCAGCACGTGGCTGCTGGAGATTGCCGAACGCCAGGGCGCACGCGTGTTCAACAAGCCGCAGGCGATTCGTGACCACTCCGAGAAGCTGGCGATTGCGCAGTTCCGCGAGTTCACTGTGCCGACCATCGTGACGCGCGATGCCAAGCGCCTGCGAGATTTCCACGCCGAGCAGGGCGACGTCATTTTCAAGCCGCTCGACGGCATGGGCGGCGCCGGTATCTTCCGCGTGGGGCCGGATGGCATGAACCTCGGTGCCGTGATCGAAACGCTCACCGACAACGGCGCGCGCACGATCATGGCCCAGCAGTACATCCCCGCCATCCGCGAGGGCGACAAGCGTATTTTGCTGATCGGCGGTTCGCCGGTGCCGCATTCGCTGGCGCGCATTCCGATGGCTGGCGAAGTGCGCGGCAACTTGGCCGCTGGCGGCACGGGCCGTGCGCAACCCTTGTCCGAGCGTGATCAAGTGATTGCACATGCACTTGCGCCGGTGCTGTGGCAGCGTGGCCTGCTGCTGGTTGGCCTCGACGTGATCGGGGACTACCTGACCGAGGTCAACGTTACCAGCCCGACGTGCTTCCAGGAAATCACCCAGCAGACCGGCTTCAACGTGGCCGGCATGTTCATCGACGCGCTCGAGCGGGCTGCGGGCAAGTCGCCCGGCGCGGGGTTAGGTGGGGCTGGCCGGAAATCGCTCTAGGAAGGTGGCCTAGCCCCTCTGGCGAGTGTCCTCCGCTCGGGGGAATTCCGCACACTGAGCGCAATCGCCCCAAATGGCCCTGATACAATCGAGGTCACACCGATTCGCTTTTCGATCATGGCAGGGATTCTGATCATCGCTCATGCGCCGTTGGCCAGCGCACTGCGCGATTGTGCTGCACACGTGTATTGCGGTCAGCCCGAACGGCTGGGTGCAATCGACGTCCTGCCCGACGCCGAGCCGGCCGCCGTGCTGGATCAGGCGCGCGCCAAACTCGCAGAGCTGATCGAGGACAACGGCGCGCTGGTGCTGACCGACATCTTTGGGGCCACCCCCGCCAACATCGCTTCGCGCCTGGCTGAGCCAGGCCGCGTGCGCGTGCTGGCCGGCGTGAACCTCCCGATGCTGGTGCGCGCCATCTGCTATCGCACCGAAAAACTCGAACAACTTGCTGCCAAGGCACTGGCCGGCGGCGCGCAAGGCGTATTGCAGGTCGGCTCGACAGCCGTTCAGAACCAGGTTGCCAACCATCCGGACAAATATGCTGCAGAGGGATATCACCATCATCAATAAGCTCGGGCTGCATGCCCGCGCTTCCGCCAAACTCACGCAGCTCGCCAGCAAGTTCGACAGCCAGATCAAGATGTCGCGCAACGGCCGTCAGGTCGACGCCAAGAGCATCATGGGTGTGATGATGCTGGCAGCAGGCATCGGCTCCACCGTCACGCTGGAGATCGAAGGTCCTGACGAGCAGGCTGCCATGGACGGGCTGGTCGGACTCATCAACGACCGCTTCGGCGAAGGCGAGTAACCCACAACACAACGCAGTTCTCGGCCAGCGTCTCTATGCCATTCACCCTGCACGGCATCCCGGTTTCGCGCGGCATCGCCATCGGCCGTGCGCACATGCTGGCGCGCGCGGCACTGGATGTGTCGCACTACCTCGTCGACGAAGACAAGCTGGATGCCGAGGTCGAGCGCCTGCGCTGCGCCCGGGCTGCTGTGCGCGGCGAGCTGGTCACGCTCAAGCGCGATCTGCCTGCCGATGCACCGGAGGAGATGGGCGCCTTTCTCGATGTGCACACGATGATTCTCGATGACGCACTGCTTTCGCAGGTGCCCGAGACACTGATCCGCACTCGCCGCTACAACGCCGAGTGGGCGCTGACCACGCAGCTTGAAGAACTGATCCGCCAGTTTGGCGAGATCGAAGACGAGTACCTGCGCGAGCGCAAGGCCGACATCGAACAGGTGGTGGAGCGCATCCTGAAGGCGCTGGCCGGTGCGCCCGCATTGGCGCCTGCGCCCGTGGCGGTCGGTTGCGATCCGGATGCCGGCATGATTGTCGTCGCACACGACATTGCCCCGGCCGATATGTTGCAGTTTCGCGGTCAGACCTTTGCCGGCTTTGTCACTGATCTGGGCGGCCGGACTTCGCACACCGCCATCGTCGCGCGCAGCCTGGACATTCCAGCGGCAGTGGGCGTGCACAATGCCAGCGCGCTGATCCGCCAGGACGACGTCATCGTCATTGACGGCGACAACGGCATCGTCATCGTTGATCCGAGCGACGTCATCCTCGAGGAATACCGCCACCGCCGCAGCGAGGGCGAACTGCAGAAGAAGCGTCTCGAGCGCTTGCGCCATACGCCCACCGTCACCCTCGACGGTACGCAGATCGACTTGCTCGCCAACATCGAGATGCCGGAGGATGCGGCTGCCGCCGTGAAGGCCGGCGCCGTGGGCGTGGGGCTGTTCCGCTCAGAATTCCTCTTCATGAATCGGCGCGGTGCGCTGCCCGATGAGGAAGAGCAGTTCCGCGCGTACCGCACGGCGGTCGAGTCGATGCAGGGCTTGCCGGTGACGATTCGCACGATCGACATCGGCGCCGACAAGCCGCTCGACATCCGCGACGACGTGTTCGAGACCGCGCCCAACCCGGCGCTAGGCTTGCGCGCGATTCGCTGGTCGCTGTCGGAGCCGGCGATGTTCCTGACGCAATTGCGCGCGCTGCTGCGGGCGTCAGCCTTCGGGCCAGTGAAGATTCTCGTACCGATGCTCGCGCATGCCCGCGAGATCGACCAGACGCTGGATCTGCTCACGCGCGCCAAGGCCTCGCTTGACGCCGATGGCCTGGCCTACGACCCGACCGTCAAGGTCGGCGCCATGATCGAAATTCCGGCCGCCGTACTGATCCTGCCGGTGTTCCTGCGCCGCATGGATTTTCTCTCGATCGGCACGAACGACCTGATCCAGTACACGCTGGCCATCGATCGCGCCGACAATGCGGTCGCACATCTGTACGACCCGCTGCATCCGGCGGTGCTGCAATTGATCGCGCGCACCATCCGCGAAGGGCATCAGGCCGGCAAGCCGGTGTCCGTGTGCGGTGAGATGGCAGGCGATTCGACAATGACGCGCCTGCTGCTCGGCATGGGGCTCACCGAGTTCTCGATGCATCCATCGCAGTTGCTCAGCGTGAAGCAGCAGATCCTGCGCTCGGACCGTCCGCGTCTGATGCGCGAGGCCGACCGCCTGCTGCACACCTGTGAACCCACCGAAATCCAGGATGCATTGGGCGCGCTGGCGCGTGCCTGACCTGCTGAATCTTTAAGCGCCGGCCCCGCACGACTGTCGTGTCGGCGCATCGCCCGTTTCAGGGAAATCTCTCCGCTAAGTGATTGAAATTGCACGTCTTTCCGTGAAAAGACGGCTCGCGCGCACCCGCATATCCCTGTCGATCGAATGGGGTAGAACAAGAATTGTTCTCATTACCATTCTCTGTTATTCTGGTTTCACAGCGCGTTTTGAGCGCTGCGGAGGAATCCCGTGTACGTCTGCATCTGCAACCAAGTGACCGATCGCGAAATCCATGGCGCCGCCCGTCTGGGTGTGTCGACAATGGACGAACTCGCCGAGACGCTGGGCGTCGGCACCTGCTGTGGACAATGCCGGGACTGCGCCAAGCAGGTACTCGCCGAAGCGGTGAGCTGCATTCCCGTTGATCAGGTGTTGGGCCGTGCAAGTGCGCATGCCATAATCGAGCGTCGCGACGAGCCCGTCGCCAACGATCAAGCCATTTCGGCCAGTGCGTTGGCTGCCTGACCCCCGGTTTTCCCGATTCTCGTTTGTCTTGATTCGCCGCGATCTGCCACCTGGGCTGCATAGCCTCGGTGGCATTTGTTGCTTGGGTCAGCACAGGGCTCGCCTTGAACGGACGCGTACGTGCGTCCATCACCGCAGTTGCACTTTGCTGGAGCCCCAAGAATGAAAGGCGATAAGAAGGTCATCCAATATCTGAACGCCCAGCTCAAGAACGAGCTGACCGCCATCAATCAGTACTTCCTCCATGCGCGCATGTACGGCCACTGGGGGCTCAAGCGCATCGGCGACCACGAATACAAAGAGTCCATCGGCGAGATGAAGCACGCCGATCGCCTGATCGAGCGCATCCTGATGCTCGAAGGCCTGCCGAACTTGCAGGACCTCGGCAAGCTGATGATCGGCGAGAACACTCCGGAAATGCTCGAGTGCGACCTGAAGCTGGAGAAGGCCGCGCACACCACGGTGGTCGAAGCCATTGCGTACTGCGAGTCGGTCAAGGACTACGTCAGCCGCCAAATCTTCGTCGACATCCTGGACGACACCGAAGAGCACATTGACTGGCTGGAGACGCAGCTGGAGCTGATCGACAAGATCGGCATCCAGAACTTCCTGCAGTCGCAGATGGAAGCGGACAGCGAGTGATCCTCGTCGATCGGCAAAAAGAAAGGAGGCCTTGGCCTCCTTTTTTGTTGTCAGCGTTCCGTGGACTCGGGCTAGTGCGCGCCACCACAGACCGGGCACGACGCCTGACGCGTTACGCGCATCGTCGTCCATTCCATCGACAGGCCGTCGAGCATCAGCAGGCGCCCGGCAAGCGAGCGGCCGATTCCGGCGATCAACTTGAGCGCCTCGGCGGCCTGCACGGTGCCCACCATGCCGACCAGCGGCGAGAACACCCCCATCGTTGCGCATGCCACATCCGGTGCGGGCTCGTCGGGCGGGAACAGGCACGCGTAGCAGGGGCCGCCGGCGCGGCTGTCAAACACGCTGATCTGCCCATCGAACCGGATGGCTGCGCCCGACACCAGCGGTACGCCTGCATGCACGCAGGCAAGGTTAGCCGCCTGGCGGGTGGCGAAGTTGTCGGAGCAGTCGAGCACCACGTTCACGCCCGAATTGGACCCATCAAGTAGCGCGCCGATGCTGTCCGCATCCAACCGGCGCTGCACGGCATGGACCTGCACGCCGGGGTTCAGTCGCGCGATGGCGGCTTGTGCCGATGCCACTTTCGGTTGGTCGACCGACTCGGTGGTGTGAATGATCTGGCGCTGCAGGTTGGTCAGGTCGACTGTGTCGTCATCGACGATGGTGAGCGTACCTACGCCTGCGGCTGCCAGGTAGGGCAGAGCCGCTGCACCCAAACCGCCCGCGCCGATGACGAGCGCATGCGCTTCAAGCAGGCGCGTCTGCCCTTCGATGCCGATCTCGTCGAGCAGGATATGGCGGGAGTAGCGCAGCAGTTGATCGTCGTTCATGGCAGTGCAATGAAAAAGGCCGTGCAATGCACGGCCTCATAAGTTTGCCAGTGTTTGCCGGCCGGTGTCTTAACGGGCGCCGCTCGGCTCCGGGGCCGGGATTACGCCGCTGGCTGGGACGTTGGGCTTCGGTGCCGCCGGTTTGGCCTTGGGCTTGGCATCGCTGCTGTCCTTAGCGGCTGGTGACTTGGCCGGCTTGTCCGAGGTCGCCACGGCTTCCAGCACCGACTTCGAACGCTTGACCGGCTGGCCACGCAACTCGTTGATGGCCTGTTGCAGCATGAAGTCGTCGGCAGAACCGAACTCGATCGGCTTCTTGTTGCGCTCCTTTTCGCGCTGCTCGGGCGTCTTCTTCGCGTTTTCTTCTTCCAGGCGGCGGAGCTCTTCAACGCGGCGCTTTTCGCGCTCGGTCATCTCGCTTTCTTCCGACTCCTGCTTGTTATGCAGGTGGCGCTCGGTGTCGATCTCGCGGGTGATCAGCGCGTCGTCCGGGTCGCCATCCGGGTTCTGGTCGACCGGGATGTCCGGGCGCACGCCCCAGGCCTGGATCGACTTACCCGACGGCGTGTAGTAGTACGCGATGGTCAGCTTGATGCCGGTGTCGTTCGACAGCGGACGCACCGTCTGCACCGAGCCCTTGCCGAAAGTCGTCTTGCCCATCGTCTTGGCGCGGTGGTGATCCTGCAGTGCGCCGGCTACGATTTCCGACGCCGATGCTGTGTAGGCGTTGGTTAGCACGATGATCGGCACCGTCTTGAACTCGGGGTCCAGACCCGCCAGCGGATCGGCGTCGAGGTTGCTCAGGCGGTAGTTGGCGAAGCTCGCCTTGTACGTGCGCTTGGCATCCGGCACCTGGCCGTTGGTCGAGACCACGGTCACATCCGGCGGCAGGAACGCGGCCGACACGCCCACAGCGGCTTGCAGCACGCCGCCGCCGTTGTTACGCAGATCCAGGATCAGGCCCTTAAGGTGGCCGTCCTGTTTTGCCAGGTCATTGAGCTTCTTGGCCAGGTCCGGCACCGTGCGTTCCTGGAAGCTGGTGATGCGCACCCAGGCGATGCCGTTGTCCAGCAGCTTGGCCTTGACCGACTGCACCTGGATTTCGGCGCGGGTGATCGTGAGCGGGAAGGTGCGCTCTTCCTTCTTGCGATAGATGGTCAGCGTGACCTTGGTGCCCGGTGCGCCGCGCATGCGCTTGACGGCTTGCTCCAGCGGCATGCCGCGCACGGGCTTGTCGTCGATGCGGGTGATCAGGTCGCCCGGCTGCACGCCGGCGCGGAAGGCGGGGGTGTCTTCAATCGGGTTGATGACCTTGACCAGGCCTTCTTCCTGCGAAATCTCGATGCCCAAGCCGGCAAAACGGCCCTGGGTGCCTTCCTGGAGTTCCTGGAAGTCCTTCTTGTCGAGGTACGCCGAATGCGGGTCAAGGCTGGAGACCATGCCCTTGATGGCTTCGGTCAGCAGTTTGTCGTCGTCCACGGGCTCGACGTATTCGCGCTTGATCTGGCCAAAGATATCGGCCATGAGCCTGAGCTTTTCCAGCGGGAGCGGCCCAACCGTCGCGTTCTGCGCGGTGGCGGAGAGCTGGAGCGTCGCCAGAACCCCGGTGACGAGGCCGATGGCGATCAAGCTGATGTTCTTGAGCGAAGTTCGCATGTGTCGAGCGTGGACGTGGGAACAGTAGATAAACATGGCCCGGGGTGGCTCGCGCACATCCCGGGCTACAGGCTTCGACAGTATAAAGGCGTTGGAGTGCCAAACGCCTCGTTACGGTTTATTTCGACTTACCCTGGCTGGCCACCGCCGCGAGGGATGCGGCAATCGCTTCCTGGTCGCCCAGATAATAGTGGCGGATTGGCTTGAGGTTGGCGTCCAGCTCATACACCAGCGGCGTGCCATTGGGAATGTTCAGGCCGACGATGTCAGCGTCCGAAATGCCATCGAGGTACTTCACCAGCGCGCGGATGCTGTTGCCGTGCGCGGCGATCACCACGCGCTGGCCGCTCTTGATGGCCGGGGCGATCGACTCCTCCCACAGCGGCAGCACGCGCGCGACGGTGTCCTTCAGGCACTCGGTCAGGGGCACTTGCTCGCGCGACAGGCCCGCGTAGCGCGGGTTGCCGAAGGCGTCGTTCTCGGCACCGGGCTCCAGGGCGGGCGGCGGGGTGTCGTAGCTGCGGCGCCAGACCAGGACCTGCTCATCGCCGAACTTGGCAGCGGTTTCGCCTTTGTTGAGGCCCGACAGCGCGCCGTAGTGGCGCTCGTTCAGGCGCCACTCGTTGCGGGTCGGAATCCACATCAGGTCCATTTCATCCTGCACATGCCACAGCGTGCGGATCGCGCGCTTGAGCACCGAGGTATAGGCCAGATCGAAGGTGAAGCCGGCTTCGCGCAGCAGTTTGCCGCCTTGGCGGGCTTGTTTGACACCGGTCTCGGTCAGGTCGACGTCGACCCAGCCGGTGAAACGATTCTCCAGATTCCACGTCGATTCGCCGTGCCGGATGAGAACGAGCTTATGCATGACTGCCATGATGAGAAGTGAGAAAACCTGCGCGCGGACCTGCGGCGATGCGTCGTGACGTCATCGTGCGGCCGCCGAAACCGACTATTTTATAATGCCGCCCGAATAGAGCCACCCCCGTGCGCACCCGACCCGTTCGGATGAGCCCGCCCGATCCATCCAGGAAACCCATACCGTGAAGTTCTTCGCCGATTACAACAACCTCGCCCTGCTTGCTGTCGCCATCGTTTCGGGTCTGCTACTGATCTGGGGGCCCATCCAGCGCCGCCTTGCTGGTGGCGGCGGTGCCCAGGTGGGTGCTTCGGTTGCCACCCAGCTTATCAATCGCCGCAACGCAGTCGTGGTGGATGTGCGCGAGAGTGCTGAATACGCCGCAGGGCATCTGCCACAAGCCAAGCATGCGCCGCTCGGCGAGCTCGAAGGCAAGGCCGCCGGCCTTGCAAAGAACAAAGAGACCCCCATCATCCTCGTATGCCAGACCGGCCAGCGCGCTGGGAAGGCGCAAGCAGTCTTGAAGCAGGCCGGTTACAGTGAGGTCTATTCGCTCGAGGGCGGATTGGCCGCGTGGCAGCAGGCAGGCCTTCCGGTCGTCAAATAAAGAAACGAGGTTTTGAAGTTATGGCGCACGTGGTTATGTACAGCACCACCGTCTGCCCCTATTGCGTGGCAGCGGAACGACTCCTGAAGCAGCGCGGCGTCGAGCAGATCGAAAAGATCCTGATCGACCGCGAACCCGGCAAACGCGAAGAGATGATGACGCGCACGAACCGTCGCACCGTGCCGCAGATCTACATCGACGATCGCCACATTGGCGGCTTCGATGATCTCTCTGCGCTGGACCGCGAAGGCGGGCTGGTGCCACTGCTGGCGGCCTGAGCGCCACACCAAAACGCCCGGCTTTGACCGGGCGTTGCACATTTAGGCCTGCTCTCATGGTGGGCACGATTGCGTCATGTACCATACGCGTCTTGCGCGTGGGACACATCCCCGCCGCGCACTGACCATACATCTATCTGAAGGCGAGTCATGAGCGACCAGCAACAGCAGCAACCGGGCCAGGATGGCCAGCCGTTCTTCAACATTCAGCGCGTCTACCTGAAGGACCTGTCGCTGGAGCAACCGAACTCGCCGCACATCTTCCTGGAACAGGAACAGCCGTCCGTGGAAGTGCAGGTGGACGTGTCCGCCTCGCAACTGGCCGAAGGCGTGTTTGAAGTGGTGGTGATCGGTACGGTCACGACCAAGGTGCAAGAGAAGGTGGCCTTCCTGGTGGAAGCCAAGCAAGCCGGCATCTTCGACATCCGCAACGTGCCGGACGAGCAGATGGACCCGCTGCTGGGCATCGCCTGCCCGACCATCGTGTACCCGTACCTGCGCTCGAACATTGCCGACACCATCGGCCGTGCTGGCTTCCAGCCGATCCACCTGGCGGAAATCAACTTCCAGGCCCTGTACGAGCAGCGCCTGGCTGCCGCCATGGAGCAAGCTCAAGCTGCCGGCGGCAACAGCGGTCTGGTGATGCCGGACGGCTCGAAGGCCACCCACTAAATAAGAGGCGCACCGCGCCAGTAGCCCGCGCCGGCCTACGCTCGCGCGGGCTTTTTCTTTTGCTCGACCTTTTGCCTGATCGATCCGAATTTTGAACATGCACACGCGCATGCGAATTTCCGTTCTGGGTGCCGGCGCCTGGGGCACTGCCCTGGCCAGCCATGCCGCGCAATCGCACGATGTCGTGCTGTGGGGGCGTGATGCCAGCCTCGTCACGCAGATGGCCGCCACGCACATCAACGAACCGTATCTGCCGGGCATCACGCTGCAGGCGTCGCTGCGCTTCGATGCGGACCTGCATGCTGCGCTGGATCACGCTGCTGGCGAGGATGCATTGGCCGTCATCGCCTCGCCTGTTGCCGGGCTGGCGGACCTGACCCGAGCGGTTGCCGCGCACGGTGGTGTGCGTAACGTGATCTGGCTGTGCAAGGGGTTCGACCCGCAGACCAGCGCATTGCCGCACGCCATCGTGGCCGAGGTGTTGGCGCAGACCGGTCGCACGGATCTGGTGACGGGCGTGCTGTCCGGACCGAGCTTTGCCAAGGAGGTCGCACAAGGTTTGCCGTGCGCGATGACGGTGGCGTCCACCAGCGCCGCGCTGGGCAAGCTCACGCAACGCGGTTTTCACCATCACGCGATGCGTGTGTATGCGAGCGATGACCTCGTCGGTGTAGAGGTGGGCGGTGCGGTGAAGAACGTGCTTGCCATTGCGACCGGTACGGCAGATGGTCTGGGTCTGGGCTTGAATGCGCGGGCTGCGCTGGTCACGCGTGGTCTGGCGGAGATGACGCGCCTAGGCATCGCACTGGGTGGCCGTCCGGAAACCTTCATGGGCCTGACCGGCATGGGCGATTTGCTGCTCACCGCCACGGGGGATCTGTCACGCAATCGCACCGTCGGCATGCAGCTCGCACAGGGCCGCACGCTTGACGACATCCTGCACAGCCTTGGCCACGTCGCCGAGGGCGTGCGTTGCGCACGGGCTGTCGCCGCGTTGGCGCGCGCCAAAGGCGTCGACATGCCGATCACCTTTACGGTGTGCGAAGTCCTGTTCGAGGGGCTTGCGCCTGCACGCGCAGTGGATCGTCTGCTACAGCGCGACGCGAAATCCGAATCGGCGCGCTGATCCTGATGGAAGGCTGGCGCTCAGGCGCCGCCTTCAAAGCCGTTCTGCCGCCACGCTTCGAACACCACCACCGCCACGGTGTTCGATAGATTCAAGCTGCGGTTGTCGGGCCGCATCGGCAGGCGGATGCGCTGCGAGGTGGGAAACCACGCGCGGCGTTCTTCAGACAGCCCGCGCGTTTCCGATCCAAACACGAACCAGTCACCCGGCTGGAAGGCCATGCTGGCAAACGGCGTGGAGCCCCGCGTGGTGAGCGCGAACATGCGCGCCGGATCAGGCTGTGCATCCCGTAGAAAGGCTTCCCAATCAGCATGCACGCGCATGGTCGCGTATTCGTGATAGTCGAGGCCGGCGCGGCGCATGCGGGCGTCTTCCAGCGGAAACCCTAGCGGTTCGATCAGATGCAGCTGCGCGCCTGTGTTGGCGCACAGGCGGATCACATTGCCCGTGTTGGGCGGGATTTCGGGCTCGACGAGGACGACGTTGAACATGATGGCTGGCCAAGGAAATTTCGGCGGCGAGCTTATCTAGATTGACGAGGGTTGTCACCCCGCCACAGTGCCAGACTCTGGCCGCGACACAATGTCGCATAAGCATGTAACTAGGGCGTACGCAAGGCAACCACATTGGTGACACGCGTGGCGCCTGCGCGTTTGAGCCGGGTGGCAATCTCGCCGAGGGTGGCGCCGGTGGTCATCACGTCGTCGATAACGCCGATGTGACGCCCCGCAATGCTGCCCGCGTCCGTCACCTCGAAGGCGCCATGCAGGTTGGTCAGGCGCTCGGCGCGGTCGAGCGAGGCTTGGGCGGGGTTGTCGCGCACGCGACGCAGCCCATCTGCCTTGGCGGGAATGGCGAGTTGCCCGCCCAGCCGCCGGGTGATCTCCCAAGCCTGGTTGTAGCCGCGCGAGCGCAGGCGGGCTGCCGATAGCGGCACTGGCAACAGCAGATCCGGCAAGCCGCCCGGCGCGGCAGTCAGCGCATCCCTTAAACGGTCGGCCAGCCACGCCGCGAGCGGCAACTGCGCCCGAAACTTCAATCCGGTGACGAGGTGATCGAGCGGCCAGCCGTAGTCCGCAATGACGACGGTGGCATCAAAGTCCGGCATGCCGGCTAGGCAGGCGGGGCAATGCCGGGCGATGTGCCGGGCGTCCAGTGCGATCGCGCATTGGATGCAGCGCCGCCGGTGCAGTTGCGGCGCCAGATCGCCCATGCAGCCCGCGCAGACCAGTTCACGCTGGACTGCGCCGCACAGCGCGCAGGCGCACGGCAGCAGGTGCCGCAGGCCGGCATGAAACCATTGGCGCAACAGGGTTGGGGACATAGCAGCCAAAAGCCACCATCCCAGCCGATTTGCGGCCAATGCGCCATCAGACGGCGCCTGAAACATCCCGCCGGTATACTTGCTGACCGCAGTTCCAGCCTCGATTTGTCGATGTCCGATCCCGTTCTCGCCCATCCTGCCGCCTTGCGGCGCGCTTTCGATCGCCGCGCCGCGCGTTTTGCCGACGTGGACTTCTTGCTGCGCGAGGTCGGGGCCCGAATGCAGGACCGGTTGTCGTACATCAAGCTGACGCCGTCGCGTGCGCTGGACCTGGGCTGTGGCCTGGGTCAAGGCTTGGCGGTGCTGCGCGCACAGTACCCGGATGCACAGATCTGCGGCGTGGACTGGTCATCCGCCATGCTGGCGCGGGCGACGCAGCTTGATCCGCAACGCACGGATACAGGCTGGCTTGGCCGGCTGCTGAAGAAGCGTCCCGTCTTC
This sequence comes from Ralstonia insidiosa, assembly GCF_008801405.1. Classification (NCBI taxonomy): domain Bacteria; kingdom Pseudomonadati; phylum Pseudomonadota; class Betaproteobacteria; order Burkholderiales; family Burkholderiaceae; genus Ralstonia; species Ralstonia insidiosa. The sequence goes on from NZ_VZPV01000001.1 coordinate 870,333, forward strand.
GATTTCGCTCAGGCGGACTTCCGCGCCCTGCCATTTGCAGATGCGTCGTTCGACCTGCTGTGGTCCAACTTGGCGCTGCACTGGGACCCATCCCCGCACGCGATCTTTCCGGAATGGCACCGCATCACCACGGAAGGCGGTCTGCTGATGTTCAGCCTGTTCGGTCCGGACACCCTGCGCGAGCTGCGCAGCGCGCTGGCTGGTATCGACGCGGGCGTGCACACCCTGCGCTTTGTCGACATGCACGACATTGGCGACATGCTGGTGCATAGCCGCTGGTCCACGCCCGTAATGGACATGGAGCAGATCACCATCACCTACGAGACGCCGCAGGCGTTGCTGGCCGACGTGCATCTGCTGGGTGGCATGGCCGGCCTCATGGATGAAAGCGGCCGCAACTTGGCCGGCGCAGGCCTGCACACGCCGCGCTGGCGCCAACGGCTATTCGATGCGCTTGACGCCCAGCGCAATCCCGAGGGCCTGATTCCACTCACCTTCGAGGTCGTCTACGGCCATGCCTGGAAGCTGGCGCCCACGCGTCGGCAGGCGCTGGATGATGAGGGGCGGGCGATGATCCCAGTCGATCAGATCGGCCGCAAACCGCGCGCCTGAGGCGGTTCTTGATGCGGGAACGGTATTGATAGCCGCTTGTCAAGCCGGGACTTGCATAAAGGCGCTTTACCTTGTTTGGGGTCAATTGGGACCATATACTGTGCCGGTTTGTCGCAGCAGTCCCCCCTAAGGCCTATCCCGTTTGTTGCCACGGGCGAACCGATCGGGTATGCATCCGAGGCAGGAGTGGTTCAATGCACGACATTGCAAATGTATGCGTTGATACGGCGCTCCAGCCAGCATGTGGCGCCTCCACCGTTCCGGAATCGCCGCGCAAGAACTGGCTCATGAAGCGAAACTGCTCGCTTTCACCCCGCCAGGTCGGCTGGTTCTACCTCTCGATTGTCATCCTCTCGTTCGCGATCGCTTCGTTCTTTGCGTGGCAAGGTGCGTGGTTGGTGTTGCCTTTCTCGGGGCTGGAGGTCGCGATTCTCGGTTGGGCGTTGCTGTACTATGCCCGCCACGCCTCTGATTACGAGCATGTCTGGCTGGAAGACGGCGCGCTGGTGATCGAACAGGTGAGCGTCAACCAGCAGGTGCGTCATGTGCTCAATCCGCAGTGGGTGCGCGTTGACCCAGGTATGCCGCAAAGTGAGCCCCTTCGGGAGCTGATTGCGTTGCATTCCGGTGGACGTGTCGTGCGGATCGGTCGATTTCTCGATCCGGCTGGGCGGCGCAGGCTTGCGAACGAGCTTTCCCGGTGTTTGGGACAGGGGCAACCAACCCAGGTCTCATGAGCCGCGCACCGGGGCAGAGTGGAATCTGTAAATTGGGTAGATAAAAAATGAAAATGTTGAATAAGACATTGGCAAGTTTGCTGGCGGCAGGCTCACTCCTCGCCTTCGGTCAAACGGCTCTGGCAGTGGAAGACATGCCAGGCGGCCCCGCAGTGATGCAGCTCAATCTCGCGCCCCCGGTCACCAAGATCGCTGCCGAGATCCATTGGCTGCACTACATGATGCTGATCATCTGTATCGTGATCTTCATCGGTGTGTTCGGGGTGATGTTCTACTCCATTTTCAAGCACCGCAAATCGCTGGGCCACAAGCCGGCGACGTTCCACGAAAGCACCACCGTCGAAATCATCTGGACCATCGTGCCGTTCCTGATCGTGATCGGGATGGCGCTGCCGGCCACCAAGGCCGTGGTCGCGATGAAGGACACCACCAATTCTGACCTCACCATCAAGGCCACCGGTTACCAGTGGAAGTGGGGTTACGACTATCTGAAGGGCGAAGGCGAGGGCATTTCGTTCCTCTCCACGCTCACCACGCCGCGCGAGCAGATCAACAACCAGGCGCCCAAGAGCACCACGTACCTGATCGAGGTGGACAACGAGGTCGTGGTGCCGGTCAACCGCAAGGTGCGCATCGTCACCACCGCCAACGACGTGATCCACTCGTGGATGATCCCGGCATTCGGCGTGAAGCAGGATGCGATTCCGGGCTTCGTGCGCGACACGTGGTTCAAGGCCGAGAAGGTCGGCGTTTACCGCGGCCAGTGCGCCGAGCTGTGCGGCAAGGAACACGCCTTCATGCCGATCGTCGTGCGCGTCGTGTCCGACGCCGACTACACCAAGTGGGTCGACGGCAAGAAGAAGGAAATGGCCGCCAAGGCTGATGATCCGAACAAGGTCTACACGCTGGATGAGCTGAAGACGCGCGGCGAGAAGGTCTACACCGCCAACTGCGCGGTCTGCCACCAGCCGAACGGCAAGGGCGGTGGTCCGTTCCCCGCACTGGACGGCTCGAAGATCGCCAACGGCCCGCTGGCCGGGCACGTGGACATCGTGCTGCACGGCAAGGCAGCAATGCCGCCTTGGGCCTCGGCGCTCAACGATGTGGAAATCGCCTCCGTCATCACGTACGAGCGAAACAACTGGGGCAACCATACTGGTGACCTGCTGCAACCGTCGCAAGTGAAGGACGCACGCGGCGGCAAGATGCCCGAAGGCGGCGGCGCCAAGACTGCCGCTGCTGACCCCGCCGGCAAGGTGGCCACCCAACAAGTGAATGCGGCGAAAGACCGCAGCGCTAGCTGATTGATCGTCTGCCGATCGTCTGCGTAAGGAAACGAATCCAAGGAGTTCTTCGATGAGCACCGCTGTTACGCACCCGCAAGATCACGCGCACGGTCATGGAGACGACCACGCGCACGACCATCCGCACGGCTGGCGCCGTTGGCTGTTCGCGACCAACCACAAGGACATCGGTACGCTGTACCTGCTGTTCTCCTTCGCGATGCTGCTCTCGGGCGGCACGCTGGCACTGCTGATCCGCCTTGAGCTGTTTGAGCCGGGCCTGCAGTTCTTCCATCCGGAACTGTTCAACCAGTTCACCACGATGCACGGCCTGATCATGGTGTTCGGCGCGATCATGCCGGCCTTCGTGGGCTTTGCGAACTGGATGATCCCGCTGCAGGTCGGTGCCTCCGACATGGCCTTCGCGCGGATGAACAACTTCAGCTTCTGGTTGCTGCCGCCTGCAGCCATCCTGCTGGTGGGCTCGTTCTTCGCGCCGGGTGGTGCCACGGCCGCCGGCTGGACGCTCTACGCGCCGCTGTCGGTACAGATGGGCCCGGGCATGGACATGGCGATCTTCGCGGTGCACATCATGGGTGCCTCGTCGATCATGGGCTCGATCAACATCATCGTGACCATCCTCAACATGCGCGCCCCCGGCATGACGCTGATGAAGATGCCGATGTTCTGCTGGACGTGGCTGATCACGGCCTACCTGCTGATCGCTGTGATGCCGGTGCTGGCAGGTGCGATCACCATGGTGCTGACCGACCGCCACTTCGGCACGAGCTTCTTCTCGGCAGCCGGCGGTGGTGACCCGGTGATGTACCAGCACATCTTCTGGTTCTTCGGGCACCCCGAGGTGTACATCATGATCTTGCCGGCGTTCGGCATCATCAGCCAGATCGTGCCGGCCTTCGCGCGCAAGCCGCTGTTCGGCTACAGCTCGATGGTGTACGCGACGGCCTCGATCGCCATCCTGTCGTTCATCGTGTGGGCACACCACATGTTCACGACTGGTATGCCTGTCACCGGCCAGCTGTTCTTCATGTACGCGACGATGCTGATTGCGGTGCCGACCGGCGTGAAGGTGTTCAACTGGGTGGCCACGATGTGGCGCGGCTCGATGACGTTCGAGACGCCGATGCTGTTCGCCCTGGGCTTCATCTTCGTGTTCTCGATTGGCGGTCTCACGGGCCTGATCCTGGCCGTGGCCCCGATCGACATTCAGCTGCAGGACACCTACTACGTGGTGGCGCACTTCCACTATGTGCTGGTGGCCGGTTCGCTGTTCGCGCTGTTCGCGGGCTTCTACTACTGGGGTCCGAAGTGGTCGGGCTACATGTACAACGAGACGCGCGGCAAGATCCACTTCTGGGGTTCGATGATCACCTTCAACCTCACGTTCTTCCCGATGCACTTCCTGGGCCTGGCCGGCATGCCGCGTCGCTATGCGGACTACCCGCAGCAGTTCGCCGACTTCAACGCAGTCGCGTCGATCGGCGCACTGGGCTTCGGCCTGATGCAGGTGTACTTCTTCTTCTTCGTGGTGCTGCCGTCGTACCGCGGTGGCGAGAAGGCCGCCGACAAGCCGTGGGAGGGCGCGGAAGGCCTGGAGTGGACTGTGCCGTCGCCGGCGCCGTTCCACACCTTTGAAGAACCGCCGCACGTGCATTAATGCCGGCGTCGCGGGGCCGGTCTGTGCCGGCCCCCGACCCTGCAACCTTCCAGACAACGATGTCGAATCCAGAAAAAAGCCCGACGCCCGAGCAACGTGCCAACAACCGCCGGCTCGCGTTCATTCTTGCCACCATTGCGTTGGTTTTCTTTCTGGGTGTGATTTTCAAGCGCGTGGTGTTCGGCGGTTAGCCGAATCGGTGACGAACGCGCGATCCGTCCCTTGCTGAGCCAAGACCACATATGAGCCAGATGCCGGCCCAAGACCGTCAAGACGATCGGACCATCGAACGTGGCCTGAATCGCGCCATGCTCGGCAAGCTGGCCGTGGTGGTCGTGATCATGTTCGGCTTTGGCTACGCGATGGTGCCGCTGTACAAGAAGATCTGCGAACTCACCAACATCAACGTGCTGAACACCCGCGACGAGGATGGCGGTGCGCTGCGCAATTCGCAGGTCGACACGTCACGCACGATCACGGTGGAGTTCGATTCGAACAGCCAGGGGCCGTTCCGCTTCCGCCCGGTCAAGAACAGCATGGAAGTCCATCCGGGCGAGATCAGCCAGATCGTCTACGAGGTGGTGAACAAGGAGGGGCGCACGGTAGAGGCGCAGGCCATCCCGAGTTACGCGCCCAAGCAGGCAACCGAGTTCTTCAAGAAGATCGAGTGTTTCTGCTTCAAGCAGCAGACGCTGACTGCAAACGAATCGCGCGAGATGCCGGTGGTCTTTGTGATCGATCCGGAGCTTCCGAAAGACGTGAAGACGATCACCTTGTCCTACACTTTCTTTGAAATCCACGCTCCGTCGGCCATTACGCCGGCGATGCCAAGCAAAGGAACGTAAGGACATGGACGACCTCAAGGAAGCGACCAAGCGACGCGCGTCATTCGCACAGACGATGAAGGCGGTGTTCTGGTCCTTCTTCGGGGTGCGCAAGGGGCGCGATCATGACCGTGACATGGCGCAGTTGAATCCTGTGCACGTGATCATCGCTGGCCTGTTGGCGACAGCATTGTTCATCTTTGTGCTGCTGATGATCGTGCGCGCAGTGGTTGGTTCGCAGTAGCAGGTGGAAGGTTGAGGAGACGGCCTGCGCAGCATGGGCCGGGCAACATCAAGTGAATTCTTAAAAAAATAGAGCTGGAGAAAAAGAGATGAGTGCGAATCGAGCGAACGCTCCGTACTACTTCGTGCCTGGGCCGTCGCGGCATCCGATTTCGGCAAGCATCGGCTTGCTGATCGTGCTGCTGAGTTCTGCGGCATGGGTGAACGCGCAGCCGTGGGCGCCGTGGACTTTCCTGATCGGCCTGGTGTGGTTCCTGTTCGTGTTGCGTTCGTGGTTTGCCGACGCCATCTCCGAATCCGAGGGTGGCAAGTACGGTGATCGCGTGGACGCCTCGTTCCGTTGGTCGATGAGCTGGTTCATCTTCTCGGAAGTGATGTTCTTCGCAGCGTTCTTCGGCGCGCTGTTCTACGCCCGCGAGATCGCCATGCCCTGGCTGGGCGATCTGAACAACAAGCTGCTGTGGCCTGACTTCAATGCGCTGTGGCCGAATACCGGCCCGGCGGGCACGGTCAAGCCGTTCACGACGATGGGCCCGTGGCCGATCCCGACCATCAACACGGCGCTGCTGCTGACCTCGGGCGTGACGCTCACGTGGGCGCACCACGCCCTGCGCGAGGGCAAGCGTACCCAGGTGATCCAGGGGCTGCTGCTGACGATTCTCCTGGGCTTCACGTTCATGGGGTTCCAGGCGTTCGAATATATCCACGCGTATCACGAACTGAACCTGAAGCTGACGTCCGGTATCTACGGCTCGACGTTCTTCCTGCTGACGGGTTTCCACGGTTTCCACGTGACGATGGGTGCGATCATGCTGTCCGTGGTGCTGGGTCGCGTGATCAAGGGACACTTCACGCCGGATCATCACTTCGCGTTTGAAGGTGCCGCCTGGTACTGGCACTTTGTGGACGTGGTCTGGCTCGGCCTGTACGTAGTGGTGTACTGGCTGTAAGGCAAGAGTGGATTGGGGCGACGTATTTGTCGCCTCGCGCCTAAGCCGACAAATGCCGCAGACGGGACACCGCTGCGGCGTTTTCGTTTTTCTGGCGTGGGTGAATTACTGGCCGAACTGGATGCCGGTGCTGTGGATCCAGCCCAACCGGTTCGCAACCAGGATGAAGATGAACAGCGCAATCGAGAACCCGACGCGGAACATCAGCGAGCGGACGGTGCGGTTGCTGTTGCCCTTGTCGCGCATCAGGAAGAACAGCGCGGAGGCAAGGCTGCCGAGGATCAGCAGGAACGCGATGGCAACGACGATGCGCATGGAAGGTTGAGAACTTGGAAATGGTTGCCGTGCATTATCTCACCGGGTGGACACGATGACCGCGCGCGTGCCACTGCGCCAGTGGTTTGCGCCAGTGCCGATGCTGGCGGGCGTGCTGCTGATTGTGCTCACGTGCGCGCTCGGGCGGTGGCAGTTGTCGCGTGCGCATGAGCGTATCGACAAGCAGGCGCGCATCGAGGCGCTGCAGAACGCGCCCGTGCAGCGCATCACTGCGCAACCGGTCGCGGCCGATGCGGTGCTGTACCGGCCGGTGCTGTTGCGCGGCACGTTTGACATGGCGCATACGGTGCTGCTCGATAACCGCCCGCACATGACCAACGGCGTGTCGCGCGCCGGGTTCGAGGTGCTGATCCCGTTCGTGCTGGAAGGGGCGGGTGGGCCGGAGGGGCGCAGTGCGGTGTTGGTCAACCGTGGCTGGCTGCCGCGTGATCCGGCGGACCGCACGCGCATCGCGCCGTACACCACGCCAGCCGGTGAAGTGCAGGTCGAAGGGATTGCGGTGCCACATGCCAGCCGCGTCTTCAGCCTGGGGCAGAAAGATGGCGCAGATGAAGTCGGCCAGCGACTTAGGCAGAATATCGACCTCGACGCTTTTTCGCGCGAAATCGGATTACCCCTGCAACCCTTTGTGGTGGAGCAGCAATCCGACGCGCAAGACGGTCTGGCGCGCGATTGGCCGCGCGCAGACTTGGGTGCCGACCGCAATTATGGTTACGCGTTCCAGTGGTTCGCGATGGCGGCGGCGGTGCTGACCTTGATGGTTGTCTACAGCGTGCGACGCTATCGTCGCTTGGCGGGCCCTTCTGAGCCCGTCTGAATACGAACACGTGTTGCGGCTTAGTGCCGCAGCTGAATGCATTAGGAATCACATGGTGAACCAGGAATCTGCACCGGGCACGCCCGGCACACGCGCCGCGCCCGCCGCTTTGTCCACGGATGCGCGCATCGATGCGCGCACGCGCCGGGGCCGCCTGATGATGCTGTTCCTGCTGCTGGTGTGCGCATCGCCGGTGATTGCGTCGTACCTCGCGTACTACGTCTTCACGCCGGCCGGCGGCAAGGCCGCGTATGGCGCGCTGGTCGAGCCGCAGCGCCCGATCCCGACCGGCCTGATGGTGCAGGACGAGCACGGCGCAGAAGTGCCGCTCGCCAGCCTCAAGGGCAAGTGGTTGATGGTCTCGGTGGACAACAGCGCCTGCGACGACAACTGCGCGCGCAAGCTCTTCACCATGCGCCAACTGCGCATCGGCCAGGGCCCGGACCGCGACCGCATCATCCCCGTATGGCTGGTCACGGATCGCGGCGCGATCGACCCACGCCTGATGAAGGCCTACAACGATGACTACGCCGCCGCTCGCTTCCTGCGCGCACCGGAGCTGCCCAGGGACTGGCTAACCGACGGCAAGACGCCGGTAACCGACCACATCTTCCTGATTGACCCGCTCGGCAACCTGATGATGGTGTTCCCGAAAGACCCGGACCCGAAGAAAGTGCGCGGCGACCTGACGCGGCTGCTCAAGTATTCGCGCATCGGATAAGTCATGCTGCTGCAACTTGCTTCCATCGGCATCCTGATCGCGCTGATTCCGTTGTGCTACGTGCTGGTCAAGGGCGACCGCAACAAGTACCGCAAGCTGGTGTGGATCACGGCGTTCCTGACGCTGGACCTCATCATGTTCGGCAGCTTCACGCGCCTGACCGATTCGGGCCTGGGCTGCCCGGACTGGCCCGGCTGCTACGGCACGTCCAACCCCTTCCACGCGCGGGACGACATTCACGCCGCGCAAACCGCCATGCCGAGTGGCCCGGTCACGTGGATGAAGGCGTGGATTGAGATGACGCACCGCTACTTTGCGATGGCGGTGGGCGTGTTGATCATCACGCTCGTGGTGGTGGCGTGGTTCAAGCGGAAGGAACTCAAGCAATCGCCGTGGTACGCCACGGCCGTGCTGGCGCTGGTGTGCGTGCAGGGCGCGTTTGGCGCGTGGACGGTCACGCTCAAGCTTCAGCCATCGATTGTGGTGACGCACCTGCTGCTCGGCATGTCGCTGCTGGCGGCATTGATCTGGCTCGGCTGCAAGAACGATACGCCGCGCTTTGTCGATGGTCGTGGCGCATCGCTGCGTGTGCCGGCGGCGATCGGGCTGGCGTTGCTCGTCGTGCAGATCGCACTGGGCGGCTGGGTCAGCACCAACTACGCCGTGCTCGCCTGCACCGACTTCCCGCTATGCAACGGCCAGTGGGTGCCGGCGATGGACTTTACGCACGGCTTCACCTTCTGGCGCCAACTCGGCAAGACCGCCAGCGGTGACTTCATCTCACATGACGCGCTGGTTGCCATCCACTGGACGCACCGCGTCTTTGCAGTGCTCGTGCTGAGCTACCTGGCTTGGCTGGGCGTGCGCGCACGTCGCGTGGCTGGCATCGGCCGCGTGGCGACTGTCCTACTCATCGTGCTGGCCGTGCAGCTGGCGACTGGCTTGTCGAATATCGTGCTCGGCTGGCCGTTGCTGGCCGCCGTGGCGCACAACGGTGGCGCGGCGGTGCTGCTGTTGCTGATGGTGCGTCTGCATTACCTGATCGGCTTGGCGCAAGAGCGCGCGCCGATCCCTGCGGCCGTGGCCGCCGTTTGATTGATTGTTTATGAATACTGTGGCAACCCCAACAACTTCCACTCAACTCCCCGGCTGGCGACACACTGCATCGCAGTATGCGGCGCTGACCAAGCCGCGCGTCACGCAGCTCGCCGTGTTCTGCGCCGTGATCGGCATGTTCCTGGCCACGCCGGGCATGGTGCCGTGGTCGGTGCTGATTGGCGGCGCGGTCGGCATCTGGCTGTTTGCCGGTGCGGCCTTTGCCATCAACTGCCTGGTCGAACGCAAGATCGACGCAATGATGCGCCGCACGGCGTGGCGCCCCTCTGCCAGCGGTGAGCTGGGCACGCGGCAGATCCTGCTGTTCTCATTGGTGCTGGGCGGCGCGGGCATGTGGACGCTGCACGTGTTCGCCAACGACCTGACGATGTGGCTGACTTTCGCCACCTTCATCGGCTACGCCATCATCTACACGCTGCTGCTCAAGCCGGCCACGCCGCAGAACATCGTGATCGGCGGTCTGTCGGGCGCGATGCCGCCGGCGCTGGGCTGGGCAGCTGTCGCCAACAGCGTGCCGGCCGAGGCGTGGATCCTGGTACTGATCATCTTCACCTGGACGCCCCCGCATTTCTGGGCGCTCGCGCTGTACCGCCGTGCCGACTACGCCAAGTCAGGCCTCCCGATGCTGCCGATCACCCACGGCGAGAAATACACGCTGCTGCACATCCTGCTGTACACGCTCATCATGATTGCCGCGACCATCCTGCCGTTCGTGCACGGCATGAGCGGCTATATCTACCTGGCGACGGCGCTGGTGCTGGGCGGCGGCTTCTTCGCCTATGCGTGGCGCATGTACCGCAACTATTCCGACGCGCTGGCGCAGAAGACCTTCCGCTACTCGATCATCTATCTGTCGATCCTGTTTGCGGCGCTGCTGGTGGATCACTACTTCAAGTTCGGGCCTACGTTCACCCAAGGCGCGGCGCTGTGACGCACGGGGCTGCCGGCGAGCGCGTGCAGTTGGCGCTACGCTAGCAGCCTCTCCCCAAGACAATGACCATGCTCTCTTTCCGACACTTTCGCGCCGTTCTGTTTGCCGCATTGGCCGCCACCGTGCTGGCGCTGACGGCTTGCAGCGACAAGCCTGCCTTCAAGAACCTCGACATCACCGGTGCGAAGAGCTTCGGCAAGGATTTCTCGCTGACCGACCACACCGGCAAGCGCCGCACGCTGGCGGACTTTCGCGGCAAGGTCGTCGTGATGTTCTTCGGCTACACGCATTGCCCGGATGTTTGCCCGACCACGCTGGCTGAACTGCGCGCCGTAATGGACACCCTCGGCAAGGATGCCGATCGCGTGCAGGTGCTGTTCGTCACTGTCGACCCCGAGCGCGATACGCAAGACCTGTTGGCCAAGTACGTGCCGGCGTTCGACCCGCGCTTCATCGGCCTGCGCCCGGCCGACGAGGCGGAGCTGAAGAAGGTCGCGTCCGACTTCAAGGTGTTCTACAGCAAGGTGCCGGGCAGCAAGCCCGACAACTACACGATGGATCACACTGCAGGTAGCTACATGTTCGACACGAAGGGCAATCTGCGTCTGTTCATCAAGCATGGTCAGGGTCCTGAGCCGATCGCGCATGACGTCAAACTGCTGCTGAACGAGTGATCGCGTAACTCGCGCCCAAAAGAAAAGCCCGCCAATTTTGGCGGGCTTTTCTTTGTGAGAAGCGCAGCTTAGGCAAACGCCTGCAGCGCACCCTTCATCTTCTTCATCGCGGCCGATTCGATCTGGCGGATGCGCTCGGCCGAGACGCCGAACTCGTCAGCCAGCTCGTGCAGCGTGGCGCCGCCCGATCCGTCGTCGTTCACGTTCAGCCAGCGGGCTTCGATGATGCGGCGGCTGCGGTCGTCCAGCTTGGCCAGCGCCGTTTCGATGCCTTCGCTTTGCATGCGATCCTGGCTGCGCGACTCGATCACCCGGGTCGGCTCGTTGTGCGTGTCCGCCAGGTAGGCGATCGGGGCGAAGGATTCCTCGCCGTCGTCCATCTGGCCTTCCAGCGCAATGTCGCCACCCGAGAGGCGCGTTTCCATCTCGCGCACTTCGGCGCCCTTGACGTTGAGTTCGGCCGCTACAGCGCTGATCTCGTCCGGCGAGAAGGTCGCCTGCGCATCCTGCTTATGGCTGCGCAGATTGAAGAACAGCTTGCGCTGGGCCTTGGTGGTCGCCACCTTGACCATGCGCCAGTTCTTCAGGATGTACTCGTGCATCTCGGCCTTGATCCAGTGCATCGCGTACGAGACGAGACGCACACCCTGATCCGGGTCGAAGCGCTTGACGGCCTTCATCAGGCCGATGTTGCCTTCCTGGATCAGGTCGGCATGCGGCAGGCCGTAGCCGAGGTACTGGCGGGCGATGGACACCACGAGGCGCAGGTGCGAGAGCACCAGACGGCGCGCCGAATCGAGATCGTCGTTGTCGCGGTACTCGCGGGCCAGACGTTGTTCTTCTTCGGCCGACAGCATCGGCACCCGGTTGACGCTCTGGATGTAGGCGTCAATGTTGCCGAGGTTGCCGGGGAAGGCCAGTGCCCACGCGTTGCCCGAAGACTGCTGCGCGGCGATGGGGGAGACGGTATTCACGGGAATGACTGCGTTCACTCAGGACTCCTGTCGAAATCCAGTGGAAGTTTGGAAAAGCATCTTAGCACTCCAACCGGAAGAGTGCTAATAGGACATTTTGTGCTAGCTGATAGTTCCCGTAAATCAGATGATTGACCTCAATAGGGTGATAATTGCGCCGCAGCAAAAGTGGCCGCGCACCCAGTCATAGACCACCATTGGCAGCGTCAGTTCTCGGTTATGCCGCCGTGTTGCGCCCGCGTGACTTGGCCCAATAAAGTGCACGGTCCGCTTCACGCAAAACCACGTCGGGATCACTGATATCCGGTGCTGGGCACGCCACCCCGATGCTCGCCGTCACATGCAGCGACGCACCGCCGCGCAGGAGGATCGGCGGGCGAACCGCGCTCACCACCTTGTGTGCGGTGTGCAGCGCATCATCCGGGGCGTCGATCGGGTCCAGGAGGATGACGAATTCGTCACCTGCGAGACGGGCGACGGTGTCCGTGCGGCGGACGGCCTGCTGCAGGCGGCGGGCGACTTCCACCAGCACCGCATCCCCCGCGGCGTGGCCGTAGGTGTCGTTGATGTGCTTGAAGTGATCCACGTCCAGGTACAGCACGCCCATGGGAGCAGGCTGGCGCTGGCGGCGCTCCAGCGCGGTGCGCAGGCGCTCGTAGAGTTCGTAGCGATTGGCCAGGCCGGTGAGCGCATCGAAGCGGGCCATGCGCGAGAGCTCCATTTCGCTGCGCTTGGCCTCGGTCACGTCCTGCACGAAGGCGTAGAAGCCGCAGCGCTCGGCGCTGCAATCGCAATCCGCCGCATCCGGAACGAGCTGGCCACGCAGATAGCGCGTGCGGTGGCGCGGGCTGCCGGCGTGCGGCTTCTCATACCACGGCGCGTTGATCTCGAACTCGACCGTCTCGCCCCGCACCGCGCGGGTCAGATACGGCGCCAGCAGCGCATAGGTGCCCGGCGTGAAGACGTCCTGCGCCGGCTGGCCGCAGACCTCCTCGGGCGTGCGCTGCAGCCAGCGTGCGTGGGTGACGTTGCAGAAGGTGAAGATGCCATCAGCGTTGATGTGCGAGACCAGCAGCGGGGCGTTGTCGAGCACCAGTGTGAGCGCGCGTTCGCTGCGGGCGAGGGCGATTTCGGCTGTGGTGCGCGCGGTCAGATCCTGCAGCACCGAGAAGTAGCCACGTAGCGTGCCGCGGTCGTCGTAGTCGGGGTAGTAATGGCCGCTCAGGTAGCGCGGCTTGCCGGTGCGCAGCGAGGTGATGTCGAACTGCACCGGATAGCCAGCCAGCACCTCGGTCATGTAGGGCAGCAGCGTGCGGTAGTCCTCGGGCGTGTAGATCTCGCTGACGTGGCGGTCGATCATCTCGTCCTGCGTGCGGCCAAACGCCTCCAGCAGTGTACGGCTGGCAAAGCGGACGACGCCGTCGGGATCGACATAGCTGAGCTGCGCGGGCACGTTGTCGGCCACCAGGCGCAGTTGCTCGCGGCTGGCGCGCAGAGCGTCGCGCCGGCGCTCCAGGCTCTCGTTGGCGATGCGCAGGGCCCGCTCCGACGCCGCTAGCCGGTTGGCAAACGGCCGCACCGTCAGCCGGATGGCCGCCACGCTGCCGATGATCCCGCACAGCATGAGCGCCGCCAGCCGCTCGAACTGGGCGCGCATGGGCGCATAAAGCTCGGCGCTGGAAATCTTGCTGATCAACGCCAGGCCCGTGTAGCCGATGGGCATATAGCTGAGCGAGGTCGGCACGCCATGAATGTCGCGCCATTGGCCGTAGCCCGACCGGCCCGCCAGCGCCAGGCGCAAGGGCAGCGTCCGCTGTTCGATGGTCTGTCTCGGCAACTCGAAGATGTGCGCATCGAAGCGCTGCGGAAACGACATCGCACGGCCGGCCGCATCGAGCCCCGACATGGCCAGCGTTTCGGTTGCGCCTGCATCGGGCAGGGTGGTGTAGCGGGCCGTCATATGGGCCAGCGGCTGCTCAGCAACCAGCCAGCCGACCTGTACGCCGTCCACCAGGACCGGCGTTTCGGTGCGCATGGCAAAGCCGTGGTTCCACTGCAGCGTGACGCGCTCGGGCGCCAGGCCAGCGTGCAGTGCAATCGCCAGTTGCGGGTGCGACACCTCGGTGCCAAGGCTGATGACGCCCTCGCCGGCCAGCGTGCGCAGTTGCAGGTATGAGTAGCCCTGCTCGCGATAGGCCGCCAGCGCACGCTCGCCGTGCAGACGGGCCGCGTTGTCGGTGGGATGGCGCAGCGCCTCCTGGATGGGTGTGGCGGTAGCTACCAGCCGCGGGCTCTCCGCGTGCATCGCCAGCACCTGGTCAAACTCTTCGGCATAGCTCGACAGCGCGCGCGTTCGCGTATTGCCGAATGCCACGCTGGCGCTATCGACCTGGATGATGAAGGCCGTGACGGTAGCGCCCAGGCCCGCCAGCACCACGCAGCCGCCGCTGATCCAGACGAGGGTGTCCTCTGGCGACAGCCGGATGTGGAACAGGCGCGGATACCGGGCTAGTGCCGCGCACAGCACGCCCGCCACCACGAGCAGCGTGCAGCCGGCCGCCACGTCGGAGGCGCGCCAATGCAGCCAGGCCGGGTACAGATACTCCAGTGCCATCGCGCGGCCAAGCAGGTCTCCAACGCAGAGCAGGACCGACACGCCTAGCAACGCGAACAGCCACTGCGCGCGATGCGCCTGCCGTGCGGTCGGGACAAGACACAGCGCGCCCGCGCCCGTGGCCAGCGCCAGGGCGTGGCTCGGGTGCATACCGCCGATCCAGCCCGTCAGCCAGTCGCGCTCCAGCCAGACGTGCACGTCAGGAAAATCGAACGCCACGGGCCAGCCGCTCACCACCTCCACCAGGCGCAGCGTGCACAGCACGGCCACCGCACCACCGGCCAGGCACGCAGCCCGATCCGCCCAGCGCGCACTGGGCCGCAGCGCGCCGACCACCAGCGCGGCGAGGCCTGCACCCAGCAGCACAAGGTTCAGCCCCGTTGCAAAGACGATCACCAAGTGGTCGCTGCCGATCTTCACGCCGCGCGGCCAATGCAGCAGCCAGCTGACCATGACGGTCAGCCCAATCAGCGCGAGAACAGCGCCGATGCCGCCAGCTATGGCGACAAGCAGGCGGCGAGAAACCATGCGGTCGATCTGTCAGTGGGGCCCGAAGTGGGGCAGGTTCGGACGAACGTGCCCCAACCGGGAAATCGGCGCAAACGCGCGCTGCTTGAGCGTTTGTAGGGGCAAATTGCCCCACCCCCGACGACATGGGGGAGTCGCTCACCAGAAATGCGATGTGTACCGCACCCCGTGTGACGTCATGTAACTTCGCTACACTCCCCGGGTATCGTCACACCCGCCGTCGAACCGCACCCAGGAGCCGTCATGACCATCGTCGTCAGCAAAGACACCGAAGGCCTGTTCCGTCACAAAGTCACCTTTCCCGAAGGCGTCACGTTCTATACCGACGTCCCCAAGCCCACCGGCGAGGGCAGCGCACCCGACCCGCACGCCTACTTCGACGCCGCACTGGCGAGCTGCAAGGCGCTGACCGTCACGCTCTACGCCCGGCAGCGCAAATATCCGCTGGACTCCATCGACGTGGCTGTCGAGCATGACGGCAGCCAGGAGCGCCAGGGCCGCTACAAGCTGCGCACCGTGCTGACCCTGCACGGCGACTTGACCGACGAGCAGCGCGCCGACCTGCTGCGCGTGGCCGGCAAGTGCCCGATCCACAAGCTGATGACCGAGGTCGAGATCAGCGTCGACACAGAACTCGCCGCACGCGCCTGAAATTCTGAGGAACGCTCACCATGACTTCCATCCAGCACATCATCGGCCCGCACGTACGCGACCTGGGCGGCTTCTCGGTCAAGCGCGTGCTGCCCTCGGCGGCGCGCCAGACGGTCGGCCCATTCATCTTCTTCGATCACATGGGGCCGGTGGACTTCCCGCCCGGCGAGGGCATTGACGTGCGCCCGCACCCGCACATCGGCCTGGCCACCGTCACCTACCTGTTTGACGGCAGCATGGTCCACCGTGACAGCCTAGGCAGCGTGCAGACTATCGTCCCCGGTGATGTGAACTGGATGACCGCCGGCAACGGCATCGCCCATTCCGAGCGCTCGACACCCGAGGCGCGTGAGAAGGGCGCCCGCCTGCACGGCATCCAGACCTGGGTGGCGCTGCCGAAGGATCAGGAAAAGGTTGAGCCGAGCTTTGCGCACCATGGCGCCGACACGCTGCCCAAGCTCGACTGCCCCGGCGTGCAGGGCGTGGTCATCGCAGGGGATGCGTTTGGGCTGACGTCGCCCGTGAAGGTCAATTCGCGCACGTTGTATGTGGCGCTGGAACTGGCAGCGGGGGCATCGCTGGTGATCCCGCCCGAGCATGAAGACCGCGGTCTGTATCTCGTCGACGGCGCCGTCACGATCGACGGCGAGGCGCTCGACCTGCAGCATCTGGCCGTGCTCGAACCCGGCGGCGACGTGACGCTCACCGCGCAGGTGTCGTCACGCGTGATGCTGCTGGGCGGCGAGCCAACCGACGGCCACCGCCACATCTACTGGAACTTCGTCGCCAGCGACCGTGCTGACATCGAAGACGCCAAGCAGCGTTGGGAGAACGACGCCTTCGCCCACGTGCCCGGCGAGACGGAGCGCATTCCGCTGCCGTCCAAGTAAGACACGCTGATCAGGCAGGCTGCGCGGGCCGTGCGCAACGCACGATGGCGCGCACCTGCTTGGCAATCGGCTCTGGCAGGGGCTGCTTGCCGTCGAGCACCGCTTCAATCCATCGCGCCGTTGCTGCCACATCGGTGCCCGCCGGCAACTCGGGCGGCGTATCGCTCGATCCTTCCACCGCGTCGATCACTGTTTCGTGTGTACCCGCGTGTGCCCCATCACGCAGCCATTCCACCGCGCTGCCGCGCCGCGCATCGGCCACCGCCTCGCCCTCGGTGCCGCGTGCCAGCAGCACGTTGGCCGGGTGACGCAGGAAGTAATCGGTGAGGGTGTCGCGGTACTCGGGGTGTGTGTAGCTGACCAGACGCAGTGCTTCGTGCGGCGCGTGGTTGCCGATCGGCTGCAGCATCTTCACCACCGTGTGTGCGGAATTGCGCAGGCCGACGATCTCGCGCTTGTCGAGCAGCGTTGCCAGCTCGGGTGAGAGCACGTCGATTGGCACGTAGGCCAGCCGGTCGTTCTCCAGCCGCTCGCGCGCTTCGTCCATGTTTTCGCAGATGGGCCAGCCGAGCGACTCGAACAGCGTGGCCGTGGTGATGCGGCCGTCGAAGCGGCGGATGCCGTGCACCAGCACCGGCACGCCTTCACGTGCCAGCAGCTTGGCCAGCAGGGGCACCAAGTTGGGCTGGCGGCGGGCGCCGTTGTAGCTGGGGATGACCACTGGCAGTGCGTGTTCCGGCGTGTCGGGCGCGGGCAGTGGCCGGCAGTGGGCGTGGGTGGCTTCCAGCATGCCGTCCAGCTCTTCCGGGGTTTCGCCCTTGATGCGGTAGGCCATGAGGATGGCGCCGAGTTGGATCTCGGCCACGCGGCCTTCGAGCATGGCGGTGAAGAGGGCGTGCGCATCGTGCTTGACAAGGGCGCGGGCGCCGTCCGCGCCGCGGCCGATTTCCTTGATGAAACGGGCGGCGGGGAAGGGGCCGTTCGAGAGGGCTTCCTCAGCGGCGTTGTCGGGGAGGATGGGGGGAGCGGGCATGGGTTTGGTGCGGTGTTGATGGCGTGGTGAGGATCATAGCGCTGTGGGTTGCGCTGGCGCCATGGTGGGTTCGTTTTGCTTTTGTGTTGGTGGTCCATCCCCTGCCGGGGCTGACTCACTTTCTTTGGCAAGACAAAGAAAGTGAGTCGGCCCCGGCAGGGGACGAAAGGGAGGCAAACCACCAACATCAAAACCGAAAACCAAACACAAAAAACTCAAGCCGCTTCCGCCACCGGGTGCCGCTGCTTCCGATACAAGAAATCCAAAACAGCCGTCCGACAGGTGTGATAAGTCGGATCCTCCGCCAACGCCATCCGATCCCGCGGCCGCGGCAAATCCACCGTCAACACTTCGCCAATCGTCGCCGCCGGCCCATTCGTCATCATGACAATGCGGTCCGCCAGCAGCACCGCCTCATCCACATCGTGCGTCACCATCACAACGGTACTGCCCGTAGACGCCACGATCTTCAGCAGTTCGTCCTGCAAGTGCGCCCGCGTCAGCGCATCCAACGCCCCAAACGGCTCATCCATCAGCAGCACCTTCGGCTCCATGGACAGCGCCCGCGCAATCCCCACCCGCTGCTTCATCCCCCCCGAAATCTCATGCGGATGCTTCTGCTCGGCATGCGTCAGCCCCACCAGTGCCAGTGCCGCATGCGTGCGCTCACGCAACTGGGCCTTCGTCTCGGTCTTGCCAAACACCCGCTCCACCGCGAGGTACACGTTGTCAAAGCACGTGAGCCACGGCAGCAGCGAATGGTTCTGAAACACCACCGCCCGATCCGGCCCCGGCCCGGCAATCTCACGCTCCGCCAGGATCAACCCACCCGTGGTCGGCCGCGTCAGGCCGGCAATCAGGTTCAGCAACGTCGACTTACCGCACCCCGAGTGCCCGATCAACGCAATGCACTCACCGCGCGCCACCGTCAGGTCGATATCGCGCAGGGCAACGAACGCACCCTTCTTGGTCTTGAACGTCTGCCCGACGTTTTCAATGCGCAGGAATTTTTCGCTCATGGTCGCCCCTCTCAAACTGAGTCGTACGAGAACCGCCGCGCAATCGCCAGCAGCGCATGCTCCAGCAGCAAGCCCACCACGCCAATCACAAAGATGGCGATGACGATGTGCTCGACCTTCAGGTTGTTCCACTCATCCCACAGCCAGAAGCCGATGCCGACCCCGCCGGTGAGCATCTCTGCCGCCACGATCACCAGCCACGCCGTGCCGATGGACAGCCGCACGCCCGTCAGCATGTACGGCAGCACGGCCGGAAACAGCACCCGCGTGAACACCTTCCACTCCGATAGGTTCAGCACCCGCGCCACGTTCAGGTAATCCTGCGGCACGCGCGTCACGCCCACGGCGGTGTTGATGACCATCGGCCAGATCGAGCAGATGAAGATCGCCCAGATGGCTGCCGGATTGGCAGACTTGAACAGCAATAGTCCGATCGGCAGCCACGCCAGCGGCGACACCGGCCGCAGCAGGCTGATGATGGGCGAGGCCATCGCGTTCAGGAACGCAAAGCGCCCGATCAGGAAGCCCGCCGGAATGCCGATGACCGCCGCCATGCCAAAGCCCGCACCCACCCGCGCGAGTGAGGCCAGCACGTTCCAGCCCACGCCCTGGTCATTCGGGCCATTGCGATAAAACGGATCGGCGAAGAGGGCGACCGCGGCTTTCCACGTCACAGCCGGTGTCGGCAACGCAGGGATGGCCGTGGCGATGCCCTGCCACGCCAGCACGAAGATCACCAGGCCCAGCATCGGCGGAAAGCTGCGCACCACGGCGGCCACAAACCAGTCGCGCAATGCGATGCGACGCGTGGGGATAGCGGCGTCGGACTGCACGCCGGACAACGTTTTGACGAGCGTGTTCATGTCGGGCTCCATCAATATGAGGGACCGCAATCAGGGAGGGCAGGCGTCAGGCTTTCAGCTTGAAGCCGTCGGCATAGGCTGCGGGGTTCTTCGCATCCCACACCACGCCATCGATCAGCTTGGCCGTGCGCATGTCGCTCTTGGGCAAGGGCGTGCCGGTGGCAGCCGCGGCCTGCTTGAAGATGTCGATGCGGTTGACCTGCTTGGCGACCGCCGCGTAATCCGGGTGCGTCTTCAACAGCCCCCAGCGCTTCTGCTGCGTGAGGAACCACATGCCGTCCGACAGGTACGGAAAGTTGACCGCGCCGTCGTGATAGAAGCGCATCGGGTCCGGGTCGTCCCACGTCTTGCCGATGCCGTTCGTGTAGCGGCCCAGCATGCGGTCCAGGATGATGTCCATGTCGGTGTTGACGTAGGACTTGGCGGCGATCGTCTCGGCCGTCTTGCGGCGGTTCGACGCCGAGGCATCGATGAACTTTCCCGCCTCCAGCACCGCAGCGGTGAGCGCGCGTGCCGTGTTCGGATACTTCTGCACGAACTCCGCCGTGGTGCCGAGCACCTTCTCCGGGTGGTCCTTCCAGATGGCCTGCGTGGTCTCGGCGGTAAAGCCGATGTTGTCGGCAATCGCCCGGGCGCCCCACGGCTCGCCCACGCAATAACCATCCATGTTGCCCACGCGCATGTTGGCCACCATCTGCGGCGGCGGCACGGTGATGGCCTTCGCGTCCTGCAGCGGATGGATGCCGTGCGCGGCCAGCCAGTAGTACAGCCACATCGCGTGCGTGCCCGTCGGGAAGGTCTGCGCGAAGACGTACTCGCGCTTGTCCCTCGCCATCACGGCCTTGAGCGATGCGCCATCCTTGACGCCCGCCTCCTTGAGCTTGTTCGACAGCGTGATGGCTTGGCCGTTGTTGTTGAGCGTCATCAGCACGGCCATGTCCTTCTTTGGCCCGCCAATGCCGAGCTGCACGCCGTAGATCAAGCCGTAGAGCACGTGCGCCGCATCCAAGTCGCCCGACACCAGCTTGTCGCGCACGCCGGCCCACGAGGCTTCCTTGGACGGCGTGATCTTGATGCCGTACTTCTTGTCGATGCCCAGCGTGGAGGCCATCACCACCGACGCGCAGTCGGTCAGCGGAATGAAGCCCACCTTCAACTCGGTCTTCTCGGGCGCATCGGAGCCGGCAGCCCAGGCACCAGCACGCACCAGCGGATCGATCAATGCCACGGCACTGCCTCCTGCAATCGTCGCTGCAGCCTTGATGACGCTGCGGCGCTTCGGGTTGATCGGGTTGACGACGGGGTCAGTCTTGTCTGGCGCGGCCATCCAGGGCTCCAAGGAAAGAAAAAGGCGTCTCGACGCGCGGCCACGCCCCTCCATGATGGGGAGCGCGTTTGCCGTGCATCGAGACGCCGTTGTCTCGCGCCGATACCCACGTTGGCATCGGCTCGCAGCGACACTTGCAAGGGGTATGCCAGCGGTGTTGGTGCATCTCTTGTTTCGTCCCCTGCCGGGGCCGACTTACTTTCTTTGTCTTGCCAAAGAAAGGTAAGCAAAGAAAGGCGCGCCCGAGATGGCGAAAGACTCCTTGAATTTGCGTAACCGGGCGGAGGCGGGGAAAACTCGCTGCGCTCAGACAGTTCCCCGCCTTTTTTCCGCCCGCTTACGAAAATTCAAGGCGCCATCAAGGGCAGGAACGGCCAAACCGTCTGGAGATGTGGGTGAGCGCCGCAGGTGGGGTGTGGCGCGAGGCTGGTGCGTTTCCGGCGCCGGACTTGTGCGGTGCACCAAAACTGGGCGGCGCCGCGTCGGCCTAGCCTGCCATCACGTCAATCACCCGCTGGGCGGCTTCGACCAGCTTGATATTGCGGTCCATGGCCATCTTCCGCAGGCGCTTGAAGGCCTCGTCTTCCGACAGGCTCATCTGCTTCATCAGCAGCCCCTTGGCGCGCTCGAGCACCTTGCGTTCGGCCAGCTGGGTCTTGGCGGTATCCAGTTCGGCGCGCAGTTCGCGCTCGTGTTCGAAGCGGGCGTAGGCCACGTCCAGCACGGCCTTGACGCGCGTGGGCTTGATGCCGTCGACGATGTAGGCGGTGATGCCCGCGGCGAACGCCGATTTGATGCGCGCCGCGTCGTCGTTGTCGGTGAACAGCACGATGGGGCGCGGCGCATGCTGGGTGGCCACGCAGACGTGCTCGATCGTGTCCCGCGCGGCCGACTCGGATGCAACGATCACCATGTCGGGCTGCGTCTGGGCGATGCGGTCGGGCAGGGTGAGGTCGGCGTCGGCTACACCCACGTCGATGAAGCCGGCCTCGGCCAGGCCCGCACGGATGAGCTCCAGGTTGATCTGTTCGGCATCCAACGGATCGCGCACCAGCAGCACGCGCATCGGCGCGGCCGGGTGAGGCGCGGCGGGCGAGGCGGATGGGGTGGGCGGTTTCGCTTGCATGGTGCAAAGTGGGGCGTTGTGCACGGCGGTTACGCAAGAACCGCGCCGGGCCGGTGCGGGTGTATGCTCGCAGCTCGGTCGCCGGGGGGCGGTGGCCGTGTCCCGTCTGTTTATTCAAGCGAGTTTCCAGGAGATCCGCATGACCGAATTTGTCGTCACCCCGCCCACCGTCAATGGCATTCCCGTGCGTGGCGGGCAAGGCCAGTTTCCGGTGCGCCGCGTGTACTGCGTCGGCCGCAACTACGCCGCCCATGCCCGCGAGATGGGTTCCGACCCCGACCGCGAACCGCCGTTCTTCTTCTGCAAGCCGGCCGATGCCGTGCGCTACATCCCCGATGGCGAGACCGGCCAGTTCGTCTACCCCACTGAAACTCGCGACTGCCACTACGAGATCGAACTCGTGGTCGCCATCGGTACGGGCGGCCGCGACATCGCCGTGGAAACCGCAGCCAATCACATCTACGGCTACGCCATTGGCCTGGACATGACGCGCCGCGACCTGCAGAACGCTGCCAAGAAGGGCGGCCGCCCGTGGGAAACCGGCAAGGCGTTCGATGGTTCCGCACCCATCGGCCCGATCATCCCCGTGAAGGAGGTCGGCCACCCGGACAAGGGCGCGATCACGCTGTCGGTCAATGGCAAGGAACATCAGCGCGGGGATCTGTCGGACCTGATCTGGTCGGTGCCGGAAACCATTGCGTACCTCTCGCGCCTATTCGAGCTGCGCCCCGGCGATCTGATCTATACCGGCACGCCCGAAGGCGTCGGCCCGGTGGTGGTGGGGGACCTGATGGTCGGCAAGATCGACGGTGTGGGCGAGCTGCACGTGAAGGTCATCTGAGCAGAGAGCCGCAAGCCATGTCGATCAAGCTTTACAACTACTTCCGCAGCTCGGCGTCGTTCCGTGTGCGCATCGCGCTGGAGATCAAGGGCCTGCCGTACGATTACGCGCCGGTGCACCTGCTCAAGGGCGAGCAACTGGCGCCCGACTTCGTGAAGCTCAACCCCGATGCGCTGGTGCCCGTGTTGTGCGACGGCACCGATGTGCTGAACCAGTCGCTGGCGATTGTCGAGTATCTGGAAGAGACGCATCCCGAACCCACGCTGCTGCCGGGCTCGGCCAGCAACCGCGCGCACATCCGCGCGATTGCGCTGGCGATTGCGTGTGAGATCCATCCGCTCAACAACCCGCGCGTGCTGAAGTACCTCAAGAACACGTTCAACGTGGAGGAGGAAGCGCGCAACGACTGGTATCGCCACTGGGTGAAGCTGGGGTTCGCGGCGCTGGAGACGCGCCTGTCGCAATCGCCGCTCACAGGTGCTTACTGCGTGGGCGATACGCCAACGCTGGCGGACGTGTGCCTCGTGCCGCAGGTGTTCAACGGCAAGCGGTTTGATGTGGCGGTGGAGGAGTACCCGACGCTGGCGCGCATTTTTGAGCACTGCATGGCGCAGGCGGCGTTTCGGCGGGCGGCACCTGCGGCGCAGCCGGATGCGGCTTCTGCGTAATCGGCAGCGTTCCTGCGCAAAACAAAACGCCCTGACTGGATCAGGGCGTTTCCATGTTGAAGCGTTGCGCGCGAGGGCAATCAGCCCAGTAGGGCATCCGCAAATTCCCGCGCAGAGAACGGCTGCAGGTCCTCCACCTGCTCCCCCACGCCGATGAAGTACACCGGCACCGGCCGCTGCCGCGCAATCGCGGCCAGGATGCCGCCCTTGGCGGTGCCATCCAGCTTGGTGACGATCAGGCCGGTGAGGCCGAGCGCCTCATCAAACGCCTTCACCTGCGCCAGCGCGTTCTGGCCCGTGTTGCCGTCGATCACCAGCAGCGTTTCGTGCGGTGCCGTGGCCATGGCCTTGGCGGTCACGCGGCGCACCTTCTTGAGCTCTTCCATCAGGTGCAACTGCGTTGGCAGGCGGCCAGCGGTGTCGGCCATGACGATGTCGATGCCGCGTGCGCGCGCTGCGTTGACCGCGTCGAAGATCACCGCGGCCGGATCGCCCGACTCCTGCGCCACCACCGTCACGTTGTTGCGCTGGCCCCAGACCACAAGTTGCTCGCGCGCGGCGGCGCGGAAGGTGTCGCCCGCGGCCAGCAGCACCGATTGGCCGTAGGTCTGGAAGTGCTTGCACAGCTTGCCGATGCTTGTGGTCTTGCCGGCACCGTTCACGCCCGCAATCATGATCACCATCGGCTGCTCGCGGCCGAGCACCATGGTTTTTTCAAGCGGGTGCAGCAGCTCGACCAGCAGGTCACGCAGGGCGGTTTTCACGCCTTCGGCGGTTTCGATGCGGTTGGACTTGATGCGGCGCCGCAGTTCGCCCAGCAGGTATTCAGTGGCGTCGACGCCGGCATCGGCCATCAGCAGCGCCGTTTCGAGCTCTTCGAACAGCGCCTCGTCCACCTTCACGCCCACGAACAGCGTCGTCAGGTTCTTGCTCGTCTTCGACAGGCCCGAGCGCAGGCGCGACATCCAGCCCTTGCGGGCCTGTTCGACCACGGGCGGCGTCGGCACGGTTTCGATGTCGTCAGCCTGCATGTCGAGCGTGGCAGGCTCGGCGGGCGAGTCCGGTACCGCCACTGCCACGGGGGCCGGCGCAGGGGTAGGTACGGGTACGGGGGCAGGGATCACAGCCGGGGCAGGTACCGGGGCCTGAACGGCTTCGGGTACGGCAGCGGGTGCAGCTACCGGTGTCGGTTCGGCAGCCGGTTGCGGCTCTGCCTTGCGCTTCTTCCAGAAACTAAACATCGTAAAAGGCAGTCTATTCGCCGTTAGAATCAAGCGTCGAATTTTATCAGACGGCCCTTATGCGCTCTTCCATGCGAAACGTCTCAAGCCGGACCCGCCCGGGTGCTAGGCAATTGGCAGCGATGGTCTCAGGAATCGCCTTGGCGGCGGGCCTGCTGGCCGGCCCGGTTGGTGCGCAGGAACTGGCGGCTGCACCGGTGCGCCCGGCTGCCGCTGTTGCCGGCGCCAAAGTTGGTGCTAGCCAATCCGATACACACGAATACAAGCTCTCCAATGGCCTGCGCCTGATCGTCAAGGAAGACCACCGCGCGCCCACCGTGGCGCACATGGTCTGGTACCGCGCCGGCAGCATCGACGAGCACAACGGCACCACGGGCGTGGCCCACATGCTTGAACACATGATGTTCAAGGGCACCAAGAATGTCGGTCCTGGCGAGTTCTCCCGCCGCGTGGCGGCGATGGGTGGCCGCGAGAACGCCATGACCACGCGCGACTTCACGATGTACTACCAGCAGATCGAGAAGTCGCACCTGGGCGATGTGATGAAGCTCGAAGCCGATCGCATGGCCAATCTCCAGCTCACCGACAAGGAGTTCAAGCCGGAGATGAACGTGGTGAAGGAAGAGCGCCGCATGCGCATCGACGACTCCGCCCGTTCGACCGTCTACGAGCAGATGCTGGCCGTGCTGTTCAACGCCGCGCCGTATCGCAACCCGACCATCGGCTGGCCGGGCGATCTCGACACGATGACGGTGCAGGACGCGCAGGACTGGTACCACGCCTGGTACACGCCCAACAACGTCACCGTGATCGTCGCGGGCGATGTGAACCCCGACGAGGCCCTCCGCCTTGCGGAGCGCACCTACGGCAAGCTCAAGCCGCACGCGCTGCCGCGCCGCTATGCGCAGGAAGAGCCCAAGCAGATTGGCGTCAAGCGCATCTGGGTGAAGGCCCCGGCCGAGAACCCCTACGTGGTGCTGGCTTACAAGGTGCCGGCGCTCAGGGATGTGGAGAAGGATGTCGACCCGTACGCGCTCGAAGTGCTTTCCGCCGTGCTGGATGGCTATGACAATGCGCGCCTGTCGAGCCAGCTCGTCAAGGGCGAAAAGCGCATCGCCGACGACGTCAACGCCGGCTACGACGGCCTGAACCGCGGCCCGTCGATCTTCATCATGGACGGCACCCCCGCCGACGGCCACACCACCGCCGAGATCGAGCAGGCGCTGCGCGCGCAGATCGAGCGCATCGCCAAGGAAGGCGTGACCGATGCCGAATTGAAGCGCGTCAAGGCGCAGGTCGTGGCCGGGCAGATCTACAAGCGCGACTCGGTGTTCGGCCAGGGCATGGAGATCGGCATGACCGAGATGAGCGGTCTGTCGTGGCGCTCGATCGACCGCCAGCTCGACAAGATCAAGGCGGTCACGTCGGCACAGATCCAGCAGGTCGCCAAGACGTACTTCAGTGAAGACAACCTCGTCGTCGCCACGCTGCTGCCGCAACCGATCGATCCCAATAAACCGGCGCGCAAGCCTGTTCCGGGCATGCGCGAAGAAGGAGGGCTGCGTTGATGCACCCCATTACACGACGGATGTCCCTGACCCTGAAGACGGCGCTGGTCGCCATCGTTGCAACGGCGGCGCAAGGCGCACTGGCCGCACTGCCCATCGAACACTGGACGGCCCCCACCGGCGCGCGCGTGTTCTTCGTGCCGAGCCCGTCGATCCCGATGCTCGACATCAACCTCGATGTGGATGCGGGCTCGCGCTATGAGCCGGCGGCCAAGGTCGGCCTCGCATCGCTCACGGCCGGCATGCTCGACAAGGGCATCGCCGCACAGGGCAATGCCCCGGCACGTGACGAAGCGGCGATTGCCGATGCCTTTGCCGACGTGGGCGCGAGCTTTGGCGGTGGCGCCGGCGGGGATCGCACCAGCTTGCGCCTGCGTACGCTGTCGGACCCGGCCGAGCGTGGCCCAGCCATCGCCCTGATGACGCAGATTATCTCGGCGCCGACCTTCCCAGACGCCGTGCTCGTGCGGGACAAGCAGCGCCTGGTGGCATCCATCCGTGAATCGCTGACCAAGCCGGGGGTGCTGGCCGAGCGCGCGTTCGGTACCGCCATCTACGGCACGCATCCGTACGGGCAGACCGCCTCGCCGGAATCGGTGGAGAGCATCACGCGCGACGACATCGTGCGCTACTACCAGGCCAACTACACGGCCAAGCGCGCGGTGGTGACGCTGATTGGCGCGATCAGCCGCCAGGAAGCCGAGGCCATCGCCGTGCAGATCACGCAGGGTCTGCCCGCCGACGGCGCCACGCCGCCCGCACTGCCCGACGTGAAGATGCCGTTGGCGAAGGCCGAGACGATCCGCATTCCGCACCCGGCGCAGCAGGCCACCATCATCATCGGGCAACCCGGCATCGCACGTGGCGACAAGGATTACTTCCCGCTGCTGGTTGGCAACTACGTGCTGGGCGGCGGCGGCTTCAGCGCGCGCCTGACCAACGAGGTACGCGAGAAGCGCGGCCTGACCTACAGCATTGGCAGCTACTTCGCGCCGGCTGCGCAGCCTGGTCCGTTCGAGCTGGCCTTGCAGACGCGCAAGGACCAGACCGAGGAAGCCCTGACCGTGGTGCGCGACACCGTCGCCAAGTTCGTCGCCGATGGCCCGACCGAAGCGGAACTCAAGGCCGCCAAGGACAACCTCGTGAACGGCTTCCCGCTGCGCTTGGACAGCAACCGCAAGCTGCTGGACAACGTGGCCAACATCGGCTGGTACAACCTGCCGCTCGACTACCTGGATACGTGGACGCAGCGCATTGCCGCCGTCACGCGCGATCAGGTGCGCACGGCGTTCCAGCGCGTGGTGCAGCCGCAGACCATGGCGACCATCGTGGTGGGCGGTCCGGCGACAAACTGACGCACGGCATCCTCAACCGAAAAACCGGCGGCATTCCCGCCGGTTTTTGTTTGCGCTCGCACTACAATCGCGCCCATGGCATCCCGATCTTCCAATTCCAAGGCCCCCAAGGCCAAGACCGCTACATCGCATGCGCGTGCACCGCAGCAGGTGCGCATCATCGGTGGGCAGTACAAGCGCACGCCGCTGCCGGTGGTTGACGCCGACGGCCTGCGCCCGACTAGCGACCGCGTCCGCGAAACCGTCTTCAACTGGCTCGGCCAGGACCTGACGGGCTGGCGCTGCGCCGATCTCTTTGCCGGCACCGGCGCGCTGGGCCTCGAGGCGGCCTCGCGCGGCGCGGCGCACGTGACGCTGGTCGAAAACCATGCGCCTGCCGTGCGCGCGTTGCATGCCATACGCGACAAGCTCGATGCGCGCATGGTCGATATCGTCTCGGGGGACGCCTTTACATGGCTTGCCCGCCAGGCCGATGGGGCGTTTGACGCCGTATTCATCGACCCGCCGTTCGCGCAGGATTGGTCGTTGCGGGCGTTGGAAGCCGCTATCCGGGTCGTCAAGCCGGGCGGGGTGATCTACCTAGAGGCGCCGCAGCCTTTGGTGGATGTGAGTACTGATTCACAATCGACAGAAGCAGCGGCGGGCATTCCGTTGCCGGCCGATGTGGCACTGCACAAGCACTTGCGCGCCGGTGCGGTGCATGCGCATTTGCTGCTGCGCAAAAAAGGTTAAACTACGCCGCTCGTTCCGGTGCATGAGCATCTGACGGCACCTCGCCACAGTTTGATTGTGAGGTCGCTGAAAGACAGCTGGAACGTGCGGGCGGCAGGCTCGGGACTTGCCGCGCTCGATAACGCAACGGTGTCCAAACGCAGATTGGCGCGGCCATGTCCCACGCCGCGCTGGCGGATACTCTTTTCCCCTTGGTGGAGGAACCATGGTGATCGCGGTTTATCCCGGCACTTTTGATCCGTTCACGCGCGGCCACGAAGACCTCGTCCGCCGTGCATCCAACATCTTCGACGAGCTGATCGTCGGGGTGGCTCAGAGCCCGAACAAGCGGCCGTTCTTTGCGCTGGAAGAGCGCATCGAGATCGCCCGTGAGGTGCTCGGTCACTATCCGAACGTACGGGTCGAAGGGTTTTCTGGCCTGTTGAAGGATTTCGTGCGCAAGAACGGCGCGCGCGTGATCGTGCGGGGACTGCGTGCCGTGTCGGACTTCGAGTACGAATTCCAGATGGCCGGCATGAACCGCTACCTGCTGCCGGACGTGGAAACCATGTTCCTCACGCCGTCGGACCAGTACCAGTTCATCTCGGGCACCTTCGTGCGCGAGATCGCCATCCTGGGCGGTGACGTCAGCAAGTTCGTGTTCCCCTCGGTCGAGAAATGGCTCAAGGAGAAAACGGGCAAGGCAGATGGGGCCGGCAAATCGGAATAAAATGACGCTTTGGCGGGAGCCCTCCCGCCGGTCATTTCAAGGAAAGCATCATGGCGCTCATAATTACCGATGAGTGCATCAATTGCGACGTGTGCGAGCCCGAGTGCCCGAACGACGCCATTTCGATGGGCCCGGAGATCTACGTGATTGACCCGGGCAAATGTACCGAGTGTGTCGGGCACTTTGATGAGCCGCAATGCCAGCAAGTGTGCCCGGTCGACTGCATTCCCAAGGACCCGGCCCACGCCGAGTCGCAGGAGCAGTTGATGCAGAAGTACATCCAGCTCACCTCCGCCCCGCGCGCAGCGTAAGCAAAAAAAGAGACGGCTCAGGCCGTCTCTTTTCATTGGTGCGTGCCGATTCTCGCGTGCTGCTCACTGAATCGGCAGCAGATCCTCCGGACCTTCATACGCATAACCCGGCTCGCAGACGATGCGATAGTGCGGCAAATGCGGCCGCGGCGGGCGCGGTACCACCGGGGTGGGGGCAACCGGTGCCTGCACAAAAGGTTTGGAGCCGTTGCCCGGCTGACGCAGTGCACCTGCGGCCGGCGCCGGCGTGGTCGTGGCAGGTGGGCTGATCACGGGCATTGGCGTCGGATAGGGCATCGGGTACGGCACAGGCCCTACATAGACGCGATGGCAGTAGCGCACGCCTTCCTGTGCCACCACCACCTTCTGCCGCTGGTCACGGCGTGCCTGTTCAGCGGCCTGCGCGGCGATCTGCGCCTGGCGGGCGTCCTCGGCGGCTTGCGTTCTGCGACGCGAGGTTTCCATCTCACGTACTTCGGCCGCCTCGGCAGAGGCGCGCTCCCGAGCGGCTTTCTGGTCAGCGGCGGTGGGCGTGTTGTCGATCAGCGGTACTTCTCTCGAGCGCGTACCGCACGGGTGGTCGGAATACGCCGTCTGGCCATTCTCTGAGCAGCGATAGACCTGTGCCTGTGCGGGTATCACCGTCAGCAGGCCGAGCACCAGGCCTGCCAGCGCGGCGGCGCGTGAGAGGAGGGGGGCGAACGGTTGCATGGCGATGTCCTTGTTGCGCAGATCAGCCTGCCGTATGCAGGCGCATCATGGATTTCTCAGCGTTGCCGGCAATCAGGTCGGGCAGGGCGTCCAGGCTGCGGTCGATAGCGCGGTCAATCAGATCCTGCTCTTCCTTGCGTGGGGCCTTGAGCACGAAGTTGGCCACGTCATGCTGGCCTGACGGTGCTGTGCCCGGAGGCAGCAGGTTGCGCGGATGGCCGATGCCGAGGCGCAGGCGCCAGAACTGCTGCGTGGTCAGGTGTGCGGCAATGTCCTTCAACCCATTGTGGCCGCCCGAGCCACCACCAAGCTTGAGTTTGACCGCACCCGGAGGCAGATCCAGCTCGTCGTGCGCCACCAGGATCTCATCAGGCATCACCTTGTAGAAGCGCGCCAGTGCCACGGTCGACAGGCCCGAGCGGTTCATGAAGGTTTGCGGTTGCAGCAACCACACCTCATTGCCCCACAGGTTGGCGCGTGCGGCATAGCCGTGAAAGCGTGTTTCGTTGCGCAGCGTCACGTTGCCGATGCGTGCGAGCTGGTCGACCAGCCAGAAGCCGGCATTGTGCCGCGTGGCTGCGTATTCGGCGCCCGGATTGCCGAGCCCGACGATGAGTTTGATCATGCGATGGAGTCTAAGAAGAGGTGCTGGAAGCGCCCCTTGATCGTACAAGCATAGCCGCTTTCGCCAATGGCGAGGCGCGTGGCGACACCGGAAAGCTCAGGCAGAAAAAAAGCCCGGCGAGACCAGCTCGGCGGGCTTTTTTCGTGTCGCGCCCGAGGGCGCGACGGTGCGGCAACTGAGTTTGGTAACTTAGGCAGCCGGCTTGTCTTCGCCAGCAGCGGCAGCACCTTCTTCAGCAGCGGCGGACTTCTCGCCAGCCGGCACGCTGATGTTGGCCACAGCCGGGTTCTCATCGCCACCGTGGGTGAGGATGGTCACGCCCTTCGGCAGCTTCAGGTCGGAGATGTGCAGGGTCTGGCCGATTTCCAGAGCGCCCAGATCCACTTCGATGAACTCCGGCAGGTCGGCCGGCAGGCACGACACTTCAACGTCGTTCAGGATGTGGTTCACGATGCCGTGGCCCAGCTTCACGCCCGGAGCATTTTCCTGATTCAGGAAGTGCAGCGGCACCTTGACGTGGATCTTTTCCTTGGCCGACACGCGTTGGAAATCAACGTGCAGAACCAGTTGCTTGAACGGGTGCAGTTGGAAATCGCGCAGCAGCGCCTTTTCCACCTTGCCAGCCACTTCGATGTCGAGGATCGACGAGTGGAAGGCTTCCTTCTTCAGCGCGTGGTACAGCGCGTTGTGATCGAGTTCGATCATCTTAGGATCGGCTTCACCGCCGTAGATGATGCCCGGGGTCTTGCCGGCGTTGCGCAGGCGGCGGCTCGCACCAGTGCCCTGAACGCTACGCTCGAAAGCGACAACTTTCATGATTGCTCCAAACGAAAAAGACGACTCGCGACCAAGCCGTCTGGTGAACGGGGCGCCATATTGCGCCCCGCAGACACCGCAGAAGTGCCGTCTAGTCGACGTTTTCTGCGGTAAAGCCTTGAATTATAACAGGGACCCGTACGTTTGCTGAATTATTCAGCAAACAGCGACATGATCGAGTCGCCACGCACGATGCGGGTGAAGGTCTCGGCCAGCAGCGGGGCGGTCGAGAGCTGGCGGATCTTGCCGCACTTGATGGCGTCTTCGCGCAGCGGGATGGTGTCGGTCACGACCACTTCGTCGAGCGCCGAGTCTGCGATGCGAGCGGCTGCGCCACCTGACAGCACCGGGTGCGTGCAGTACGAGAACACTTGCTTGGCACCGCGTTCCTTGAGCACCTGGGCGGCTTTGCACAGCGTGCCGCCGGTATCGATCATGTCATCCATGATCACGCAGTTGCGGCCTTCGACTTCACCGATGATGTTCATCACCTCGGCCACGTTGGCCTTGGGGCGGCGCTTGTCGATGATGGCGAGGTCGGTGTTGAGTTGCTTGGCGAGTGCACGGGCACGCACCACGCCACCGACGTCCGGTGACACCACCAGCAGATCGCTGTAGTTCTTCTTGCGCAGGTCTTCGAGCAGAACGGGCGACGCGTAGATGTTGTCGACCGGGATATCGAAGAAACCTTGGATCTGGTCAGCGTGGAGGTCCATCGTCAGCACGCGCTCGACGCCGGCGACTTCCAGCATGTTGGCCACGACCTTGGCCGTGATGGCCACACGCGCCGAACGCGGGCGGCGATCCTGGCGGGCATAGCCGAAGTAGGGGATGGCAGCCGTGATGCGGCGGGCGGATGCGCGCTTGAGCGCATCGACCATCACCATCAGTTCCATCAGGTTGTCGTTGGTCGGGGCGCAGGTGGATTGCAGGATGAACACGTGCTTGCCGCGCACGTTCTCCTGAATCTCGACCTGAACTTCACCATCGGAGAATCGGCCGACGAGGGCCTTGCCGAGCGGGATGCCTAGGTGCTTGACGACAGCTTCGGCGAGTTTCGGGTTGGCGTTGCCGGTAAAAACCATCAAGCCTTCGCTGCTCATCGGGGCACCTGTTTTCGACTTCAGACGCGCCGGTTGGCTGATACACCAACCGGGCTATTGCTGGGAACTATAAGGAAGAAATGGCAGGGGCGGAAGGATTCGAACCTACGCATGCCGGAATCAAAATCCGGTGCCTTAACCAGCTTGGCGACGCCCCTACACAACCGATCGGTTACTGCTTCCATTGCAGAAGCAATAACTGTAAACCTTACACAGCAAATCTCGCGAGCGGATGATGCGTCAGACCTGCCGCACATCGACCTTCCCACTCGGAAGGCACCTGATCCGCTACTGCTTGCGCATGCTCAACGTTATCGAACGGAGCAAACACACAGGCACCGGATCCGGTCATTCTTGCCAGAGGGCTGAACTGTCTTAGCCAGGCAAGTGCTCGGGCGATTTCGCCGTATTTCCTTTCCGCCACCGCTTGCAGATCGTTGCGACCGTAAGCGAAAACAATTTGTTGGTCAGGAAAGTCCGTAATTATGGTGAGTGGCGTGTTACGTGTCAACCCCTCATCGGAAAAAATTGCGGGGGTGGGTACGTGGACGCGTGGATGGATGACCACGAACGCTGCTGGCGGCAGCGTGACGGGCGTGAGTTCTTCACCGATGCCCTCGGCAAAAGCGTTCTGGCCGAACACGAAGAAGGGCACGTCGGCACCCAGCTTCAGGCCCAGCGCCATCAGCGTCGTACGAGGCAGATCGAGGCCCCACAGGTGGTTGAGCGCGAGCAGCGTGGTGGCTGCGTCGGACGAGCCGCCACCAATGCCACCGCCCATCGGCAGGCGTTTTTCGATGGCGATGTCGGCGCCGTAGGTGCAGCCAGTTTCCGCTTGCAGCAGGCGTGCGGCGCGCATCACGAGGTCTTCGTCGGCCGGTACGCCGGGCACGTCGGTGGTGCGGGCGAGGCGGCCGTCTGCGCGTCGCGAGAAGTGCAACGTGTCGCACCAGTCGATGAGCTGGAAGACCGTTTGCAGCAGGTGGTAGCCGTCGGGCCGTCGGCCGACCACGTGCAGGAACAGATTGAGCTTGGCGGGCGCCGGGCAGTCGCGCAGTTCGGTGGGTGCGGAGGTCATGGTGAGGCGATGACGACGTTACTGGTCTAGCACGAGCCGCACCGTGAGCGGTCCGTTGGTGCCCTGCGGGCGGTCGAGATCGAGCCGGCGGATGCGCGCGTCGGCGGAGGTGTCGTCCGTCCAGGCGACGTAGTGCACGGTCCAGCCGTTCTGTTCGATGGTTTCGGGCCGCGATTGCGCGTCGCGTGCCACGCGCGCCGGCGTGCCGGGGGCAGGGCGGGCGCGCAGCCAGTCCCGCAGGCCGGACACCGGCAGCGAGAAGCCGAGCGCATCCTGCATCAGCGTGTCGACTTCAGGTGCGTGGCGCGGCGGCTGGTTGGGCAACTCAAGCGTGGCGCCCTGATTGTTCTGGCTGACCACCGCCAGCGTCTGGCCCAGCGGCGACATCAGCTCAAGCTGCACATCGGTGCCGCGCTCGCGCCACAGGAAGCTGCCCACCGCACTTTGTTCGGCGTTGCCTTGCGTGTAGCGCGCCGAGAACCGGCCCTGATAGCGCGTGATTGTCGTGTCGTTGTCTTGCGCGCCGGCGAACAGGTCGTTGGCCGGGCGCACGCTTGCGCAGCCGGCGAACAGCGCGCAACTCGCGCCCAGCACCAAAGCGCCGAGCGCGCGGGAAAACTGCAGCGTCATCAGTTCGCGCTCACGGGAACGTCGGGAATCGGCTGGCCGAAGCGGCGCAGCGTGTCGCGCAGGGTGTTGTCGTTGATGTCGAGCTTGGACGCTTCCGTCCAGATTTTGCGGGCATCGTCCTGCTTGCCCGATTGCCACAGCACTTCACCCAGGTGGGCGCCAATCTCGGCTTGCGGCGCGGAGCTCCATGCCTTGCGCAGGATGTCGGTGGCGGCCGGCAGATCGCCGCGGCGGTATTTGACCCAGCCCAGGCTGTCAGCAATGTAGGGGTCGCCCGGCGCCAGGGAAACGGCCTTCTCCAGCAACTCCTGCGCTTCCTGCAGGCGCACGTTGCGATCGGCCAGCGAGTAGCCGAGTGCGTTGTAGCCGATGGCCTGGCCGGGGCGCAGGTCGATCACCTTGCGCAGCAGCGTTTCCATGTTGTCGTAGTGGCCGTCGTGCTCTTCGAGCATGGCCAGTTGGTATGTGTACTCAACGTTGTCCGGGTCGTTTTTCAGCAGCTCGTTGACGCGGGCACGGGCGCGGCCAAAGGCCTTGGCGTCCATCAGCATGCCGATCTCGGCCTGGCGGATGCCGTCCATCAGGGCTTGGCGGCGCGGGCCGTCGGGAATGTCTTCCGAGTCGGCAACGAGTTCGTCGAAGGCCTGTTGCGCTTCGTCGATGCGGCGCAGCTTGCCAAGCAATTGGCCGCGCTTGATGCCGGCTGCGAGTGCGGTCTGGCCGTCAGCGTCGCCGTTGGCCGAGCCGGTGATCTTGTCGACCCAGGCCAGTGCGCCGGCGTAGTCGTGCCTTTCCTCGGCGAGCTGGGCGAGGCCCTGATAGCCAGGTTCGGGGCTCAGCGTGGTCGATTTAGCCGTTGCCGCGAGGTATTCCTTCAGGTAGCGCTCGGCGGCGTCGTACTGGCGCTGCTGCAGTGTCAGCAGGCCCAGTGCCAGCGTGATGCGCGCATCGTTGGGGGCGATCTTCTTGAGTGCCTCGAATTCGCCGCGGGCCTTGTCTTGCTGATCGCGCACGAGGTACATGCGGGCGAGCGCCAGATGGCCGTCGATGGAGGCGGGCGCGGCCTTCAGGAAGGTGCGCAGGCCGGCGATGGCGGCATCGGGGTCATCATCGGCGCGCAGCTCGGCGGCCAGGATGGCGGCGTCTTCATAGCTGGGACGCAGCTTGAGGGCGGTGTCCAGTTCCGACAGCCCACCCGGTACATCCTTGGCGACGACCTTGGCGCGTGCCAGGGCCAGGTGCGTCTCAGGGCGCTGCATGTCGTGCGAGGCGATGCGCTGCAGCGCGGCCACGGCGCCGACGGGGTCGGTGCTCTTGGACATCTGCTGCTGCAGCTGCAGGATGGCGTCGGCGCGTTGGCCGGGCGACACCTTGTTCAGTTGCGCCTGCAGCATCGGCTCGACTTCCGACCACTTGCCCGTGGCGACCAGCAGGAGCTGCTGCACCTGGCGCGCCGGCATGGAGGTCGGCGACAGCTCGACCCACAGCCGCGAGGCGGTCAGCGCCTGCGCGGGCGAGCGGGTCAGGAAGGCGATTTCAGTCGCGCGCTGGGCGAAGCGCGGGTCGCGCGTGTCTTGCGCCAGATCCAGGTAGGTGCGGTATGCCGGCTCGACCAGCCCACGCTGCAGCGAGATTTCCGACGCCAGCACGCGGTACATGATGTCTTGGTCGAGTGCGATCGACGGCAGATCGGTGCGCTCCGAACTCAGCAGGCCACCACGGGGGCGCGAGCGCTCGAGCGTGATGGTGGGGCGGTTGCCGGTGCCGCCTTCCTGTGCTGCCTGGGCGATCAGCGGGGCTGCGGTAGTTGGGTGTGCCGCCCATGCCGGCAGGCTTGCCAGTCCTCCCGCAATCAGCGAGGCGAGCAGGATCGCTCGGCTGCGCGGAAATCGCCGCGGGCGTTGCATCGCTGGCGAACGGGAGAAAGCGTGGGGCATGGTCTTGAAGCTCCGGAAGGTGTTCAGGGCATTGTAGCCTGACCGCTACAATCGCCCGCATCGTAAAAAAGGTTGGAGCAGCACATGCGACGGAGGTTCGATGCCTGAGTTGCCAGAGGTGGAAGTCACCCGCCTGGGTTTGCTACCGCATATTACGGGGCGACGTATCGTGCGCGCGGTGGTGCGCCATCACGGGCTTCGCTGGCCGGTCGATCCTGCCTTGCCAGCGTTGCTCGCCGGTTTGACCGTCACGCGCCTGTTGCGCCGTGGCAAGTATCTGCTGATCGAATGCATGCCCGACGCGGGCCACGCCGATACCGCTGGCGGCTGGCTGCTGATCCACCTCGGCATGACCGGTACCCTGCGTGTGCTGGAGAGCCCGGTTTCACCCGGCCCGCACGATCACGTGGACCTTGAACTGGTCGACGCAACCGGCGTGCCGATCACGCTGCGCTATCGTGATCCGCGCCGTTTTGGTGCCGTGCTCTGGCACCCCGGTGATGAAGCCGGGTTGGCCGAGCACCCGTTGCTGCGCAACCTTGGCATCGAGCCCTTCGATGCGCGTTTCGACGGCGATTGGATGTACACCCGCACGCGCGGGCGCAGCGTCGCCATCAAATCGGCGCTGCTGGCGGGCAACATCGTGGTTGGCGTGGGCAACATCTACTGCTCGGAAAGCTTGTTCAGGGCCGGCATCCGGCCTACCACGGCAGCCGGCCGCATCAGCCGGCCGCGCTACGCCGCGCTGGCCGACGCCGTTCGTGCCACGCTGGCTGACGCCATCGCCCGGGGTGGCAGCACGCTGCGCGATTTTGTTGGTTCCGACGGCCAGAGCGGGTATTTCCAGCTCGATGCGTTTGTGTACGACCGGGCCGGTCTGCCATGCCGTGTGTGCGGCACACCGATCCGCCAGATCGTCCAGGGCCAGCGCTCCACGTTCTATTGCCCGACCTGCCAGCGCTGAGGCGGCTTTCCAAGCGATTTGCCCGTCATTTCGCAAGGTTTTCAAAGGGGGGTGACGGGCTGACGATGGCATCCCGCAACACTTGGCTGCCCGGCCCGGACAAGTCGGCGGAAAGTTCTCCCGGAACCTGTTGGTTCCCTGTATCGTTCCACCTAAATTTGTGCATTTCTGTGCCGTAATGGGCGGTAACAGCGATGCCGAGGGGGCGCGCGCATTTGCATGGTCGGGGCGCGCACAAAATAAGACAGAACGATGAATAACACACTGAGCACACAGTTCGAGCAGTACGGTACCTGGCGCGCTTCGGTACTGCAGTCGGTGGGAGAATTCCAGGACTGGCTGCAAGCCCAGGAGCTGTACGACGCCCAGGCCGATATGCGCGCCCAGCGCATTCGCGGCGTCCTGCGCAGCGACAAGCTCAAGGTCGCTTTCATTGCCGAGTTCTCTCGCGGCAAGAGCGAGCTGATCAACGCCATCTTTTTTGCAGACTTTGGCCGCCGCATTCTGCCGTCGTCGGCGGGCCGGACCACGATGTGTCCGACCGAGCTGATGTACGACGAAAGCTACCCGCCGTCGATCCGTCTGCTGCCGATCGAGACGCGCCTGCATGACGCCTCGACCGCTGACTTCCGTGACGCCGGCAGCCACTGGCTGTCGGTGCCGCTCGATCCGTCGTCGCCCGAGGGCATGCTCGAAGCGTTCCGCCATGTGGTGGAAACCGTGCGTGTGCCCAAGGAAGAGGCGGAACAACTGGGCTTGTACAACGACGCCGATCCGGACGCCGCCTTCTCGGTGGATGCCGCCGGTACGGTGGAAGTGTCGAAGTGGCGCCACGCGATCATCAATTTCCCGCACCCGATGCTCAAGCAGGGTCTGGTGATCCTGGATACGCCGGGCCTGAACGCCATCGGTACCGAGCCAGAACTGACGCTGCGCCTGATTCCGGATGCGCACGTCGTTGTGTTTGTGCTGGCGGCCGATGCCGGCGTGACCAAGAGCGACCTGGAGCTGTGGCGCTCGCACGTGGGCGGTGGCCAGCGCAAGGGCTGCATCGCCGTGCTCAACAAGGTCGATGGCCTGTGGGACCCGCTCA
Organism: Ralstonia insidiosa; assembly: GCF_008801405.1. Classification (NCBI taxonomy): domain Bacteria; kingdom Pseudomonadati; phylum Pseudomonadota; class Betaproteobacteria; order Burkholderiales; family Burkholderiaceae; genus Ralstonia; species Ralstonia insidiosa. Next base: position 908,662 of record NZ_VZPV01000001.1, read on the forward strand.
AGACCGAGCAGGAAATCGAGAACGAAGTCAGCCGCCAGATCATGACCACGGCGCAGGTGCTCGATATCGATGTCGAGCGCGTGTATCCGGTGTCCGCGCAGAAGGGCTTGCTGGCCAAGGTCAGTCAAGATCATGAGCTGCTGGCCAAGAGCCGTCTGCCGGAACTGGAGTCGGTGCTGTCGGATCAACTGATCCCGCAGCGTCGCGAGATCGTCACGGAACAAGTGCAACTGGCGGTGAAGGACATGGCCGCCGGTGCGCAGCAACTCCTGCAGATGCGCCGTCGCGATATCGTCGAGCAGTTGTTCGAGCTGCGCGGCCTGCGCGGCAAGAACCACACGATGGTCAAGCACATGCTGATGCGCGTGCAGGGCGAGAAGGAAGAGTTCGAGCAGAGCATCGCCAAGTTCCAGGCGCTGCGCACGGTGTTCGGCCGCCACAGCGCGGAGATCATCAAGAGCGTGCAGCTCAAGCAGATCCGCTCGACCATGCGTGAAGCGCGCGAGAAGATGAAAGAGCGCGTGTTCTCGCGCGGCCTGCGTGATGACATGGACAAGCTGTTCGGCCACCTGACCGGCCTGGTGCGCGATGCGGCTAGCCGCATCGACCAACTGCACCAGATGGTCGACGGCATGTACAAGAAGTTCAACGCGGAGCACGGTTTCACGCTGTCGCCGCCGCTGCGCTTCCTGGGCACGCGCTACGACGCCGACTTGAAAGAGACGCTGATGCTCGCGCACAACCACTTTGGCGCGTTCAGCTTCCTGACCCGTCCGAAGCCGCAACTCGTGCACGGCGCGTTCTCGACGGTGGCCAGCCGCGTGCTGGATACCTTCCAGGACATGAACCGCGACATCGAGATCTGGCTGAAGTCGGTCATGACGCCGCTCGAAGCACAGGTGCGCGATCACCAGAAGCAGTTGCGCAAGCGCGTCGATTCGATCGAGCGCATCCACGAGGCCACTGACACGCTGGAGGCGCGTATCGCCGAGCTTGAGGCGCTGCTTAATACGCTCGACGAGCGCAGTGGCACGATCGCCCAGTACACCGATCGCATCCTTGCGGCGGGGACGCTTCTGGAACGGCACTCGCTCCACTCTGTCGCGGCTTGATGCGAACGTTGCTCATGAGAAAGGCGCCTGCGGGCGCCTTTTTTGTTCTGGTAGGATCGCCGCCAGCGTGCGCTTTTCGCGCACCGCTTCTTCATCACACGCATGACCGCCACCCCACGCCGCACCCGCCGACCCGCGCAACCTGCTCCCGCCTTGCCCTCGCTCCCTGACGATTTTGCCGTACGCGTGATCGCCTGGCAGCAGCGTCATGGCCGCCATCATCTGCCGTGGCAGAACACCGGCGACGCATATCGGACGTGGCTATCGGAGATCATGCTGCAGCAGACGCAGGTGACTGCCGTGCTGGGCTACTACGCGCGCTTCATCGAACGTTTCCCGACGGTGCAGGCACTGGCTGCCGCACCGGCTGATGACGTGATGGCTGCATGGGCGGGCCTCGGCTACTACACGCGCGCTCGCAACCTGCATCGTTGCGCACAGATTGTGGTGGCCGAGCATGGCGGCCTCTTCCCGCGCGATCCCGAAGTATTGGCATCGCTGCCGGGCATTGGGCGCTCGACCGCCGCGGCCATCGCCGCGTTTTCGTATGGCGTGCGCGCGGCCATTCTCGATGGCAACGTCAAGCGCGTCTTCGCACGGGTGTTCGGCATCGACGGTTTTCCTGGCGACAAGCGTGTCGAAGACACCATGTGGCGCATCGCCGAAGCCGTGCTGCCATCGGCCGAAGGCATTCAGCCGTACACGCAGGGTTTGATGGATCTGGGCGCAACCGTCTGCACGCGCGGCAAGCCCGCGTGCCTGACCGGCGAGCGCGCGTGTCCGCTTGAATCGTTGTGCGAGGCGCGCAGCACCGACCGCGTGATGGCGCTGCCTGTGCCGCGTCCGCGCAAGGCGATTCCAGAGCGTGCTGCCACCATGGTGATCGCCCTGCACGGTGAGCGTGTGCTGCTACAGCGACGCCCGCAGCGCGGCATCTGGGGCGGGCTGTGGTCGTTGCCGCTGGTGGGGGAGATGGACGATGCGCTCGACGCGCATCCGTTGGACGTAGATGTCGTGCGCGACGCTGCGCAGGTCTACGGTACGGTCTCGGCCGTGGAAACCGCCGGTGCGCTCACGCACACCTTCACCCATTTTCGCTTGCACATGCACCTGCTGCGTGTGGACATTGCCCAGCCCGTAGCGCTCGACGATGACTGGCGCTGGGTGCCGCTTGCGCAATTGAACTCGGTGGGATTGCCTGCGCCCGTGAAGCTGGCGCTGGAGACGTTGGTGCAGCCGAGCCTGATCTAAGCCTGAGCCCGGTTCCGGCAGCATCAGAGAATGTGATGCTGCTTCATGTAGCGATGGACGATCTCGATGCGCATGCCGGCGTCCATCAGTTCCATCAGCTTCTGCTTGGCCTTGAGCGGCACCGGCAGCAATTCACACAGCCGGTTGGCGACCCAGCTTGGGCTGTTCCACTCGTACGGCTCGGCCATCAGCACGTGGCCGTCTTCGCGCGTGCTCAAGGTCGTGACGATGCGGCGCAGGGCGTTCACGCAATCATCGAAAAGCTCGCCCTTGCAGTCCTGCACGTCGGCACCGATGGGCTCTACCGTGCCGCGCATCAGACCGTTGGACGTAGTCTCGAATGACAGCACCTTGAAGCGCTGTGTGCCGCGCACCTTGATCATCAACAGGCCCAGTTGCTCCATATCGCATTCCACGATGTGGGCAATGCAGCCGACGTCCACTGGCACGGTCGACGCATCTGCCGTGGCGACTTCATTGCCGCGCTCGATCAGGCAGACGCCGAAAGGGGTCTGGTCGCGCAGGCAGGTGCGGACCATATCCATGTAGCGGGCTTCGAAAATACGCAGCGGGAGAAGACCGCCGGGAAACAGCACCGTGTGTAGCGGAAACAGCGACAGCTCGGTGGGCAGCGGCGGCAGCGGTGAGAACGGCGAGAGAGCGATGTCTTCTTGCATGAGCGAGTGGAGCGGACGGCGGCAAGACTTTCGCGTGGCGCCGCGCAAGCCGTATCCGTACATCCTGCGGGGCTGGCTCGGCGCGCATGGCGCGCGGTTCAGCCCTCTACGGCCAATTCGCGGTGGCGGACCAACACATTACCATGCGCGCGGAAGTACGTGGCGAGCCGCTCGGCGATATACACCGAGCGGTGCTGGCCGCCCGTGCAGCCGATCGCCACCGTCAGGTAGCTGCGGTTGTCGGCAATGAAACTCGGCAGCCACTTTTCGACGTACGCGCGGATGTCTTCGGCCATCGCCAGCACCATTGGCTGGCTTTGCAGGAAATCGATGACGGGCTGGTCGCGGCCGGTCAGCGGGCGCAACTGTGTGTCGTAGTACGGGTTCGGCAGCGAGCGCACGTCGAAGACGAGGTCGGCATCTGTCGGCACGCCGTGCTTGAAACCGAACGATTCGAACATCAGCGTGATGTCGTGCGGTTCGTCGCTGATGAATTCCTTGATGTACGCGCGCAGGGCGTTGGTGCGCAGCGTGCTGGTGTCGATGCGATGTGCAGGGTCGGCCAGCGGGCTGAGCAACTCGCGCTCCATCTCGATGGCTTCGATGAGCGACGTGTCGGCATCTTTCGGCGCTTGCGGCGGCTCAGCGTTCGCATGCGCAGATGCGGGGCGGCCGTTGCGGATGGACAGCGGGTGGCGACGGCGCGTTTCTGAGTACCGCTGCACCAATGCGTTCGTGCTGGCGGTCAGGAACAGCATGCGCACGTCGTGTTCCTTGCGCAGCGTCGTGATGGTCTCGGGCACCTTGCGCAGCGATTCGCGGCTGCGGATGTCGGTGGCCACGCCCAGGTGCGTATAGCCCTGGTCCGCCAGATAGCGCGCCAGTTCGGGAATGAACTGCGCAGGCAGGTTGTCGACGCAGTAGTAGCCTGCGTCTTCGAGCACGTTCAGGGCGACCGATTTCCCTGAACCCGACATACCGGTGATGAGAATGATCCGCATGCCGCGAGGATAGCATCCCTCTGTGGCAAACCAGAGACCAAAGAAAAAGGCGACCGCCCGGGTCGCCTTTCTGGTGTGGCTCTAAGCGGATGCTCAGCTCTTCGAGAGGCACTCTTTCTGGGCGTTCTTGTACTCGTCGCCCTTCTTGCCCTTGTTGGCCTTCGAGCAGGCAGCCATCTTTTCCTGCTGGGTCATCGGTGCGGCGGCCGGGGCAGCGTCGGTCTTGCCGGACAGGCAATCGCTCTGGGCCTTCTTGTAGTCAGCGCCCTTCTTGCCCTTGTTGGCCTTCGAGCAGGCAGCCATCTTCTCTTGCTGCGAATTCTTGGCTGCCGGGGCGGCGGCTGCGGGTGCGGCCGGGGCGGCAGCCGCCGGCGCGCTACCTTGGGCAAACGCTTGGCCGGCCAGGAACGGGAGCGCCAGGGCGCAAGCGGCAATCAGTTGTTTCATCGTCGTATTCTCCTTGGGTACCGTCAGAAGAGCGGGCGGAGACAAGCCGCCGCGCTCGCGATGAACGCCGCCGCGTGCGTGCCCGGCGCATTCCCCTCCACAACGGGGCGGGGGCATGTCGGGTTGACGTTTCTCGACAAAACTAGGGTAAAACCCCTCGAATTGCGAAGCTTTGTAACGATTTTGTTAAAGCAACCGGCCCTGGGGCGAATGCGATGCCGCTTCAGCCTGCATGGCGGCGCGCTGGCGGTCCATGAAGTCGCGCAGCGTGTCGATGCCGCGCAGGCGCAGGATGGTGTTGCGCACGGCGGCCTCGACCAGCACGGCCAAGTTGCGGCCGGCCGCCACCTGAATCTTTACCATGTGGATCGGCAGGCCGAGCACATCGAGGTATTGCGAATCCAGCGGCAGACGTTCGAACTCGCCGTCGTTGCGTCGCACGAGCTGCACGATCAGCTTGATCTTCATCTTCCGGCGCACGGCCGTCTCACCGAAGATCGTCTTGATGTCGAGCAGGCCCAGGCCGCGCACTTCCAGCAGGTTTTGCAGCAGCGGCGGGCAGCGGCCCTCGATGAAATCCGGCCCCAGGCGCACGAAGTCGACCGCGTCGTCGGCCACGAGGCCGTGACCACGCGAAATCAGCTCCAGGCCGAGTTCGCTCTTGCCAAGGCCCGAGTCGCCCATGATCAGCACGCCCATGCCGAGAATGTCGAGAAACACCCCGTGCATCGTCACGCGCGGCGCCGAGATGCGCGACAGGTACAGGCGCAGGTGGTCGATGACGGCCGCTGATGAAATCGGCGACGTGAACAGCGGTGTGGACGAGCGCGTGCAACGCAGTTCCAGATCGGGCGGCGGATCTACGCCGTCAGCCACCACCAGGAAGGGCGGTTCCAGCAGGATCAGCTCACCCATCTGGCGCTTGCGGTTTTCTTCCGACAGGCGCTGGTAGTAGGTGATCTCGGGCTTACCGAGCACCTGGATGCGGTTCGGGTGGATGAGGTTCAAGTGCCCGACCAGGTCTGCCGCTGACGTGGCCTCCTTGGCGAAATCCACATCGAACGCGCGGTCTGCGCCTTCCAGGCCGGCGACCCACGACAGCTTCAGGTCAGCTGCGTTGTCGTCGAAGATCGATTGGGCGGTGACGCCAGTCAGTTCCATAGCAGGGCGCGGTGATGCCGCTGGGCGGTGCGCATTCGCAATCGGTTGCGTTGCTGCACCGATTGCGCCGCGCTCAGGGCCGCCAGTCGGTCAGTAGCTGGTGAATCGCCTCGGGCGACGGCAGGGTGGCGAGGCCTTCGCGCATGTCGCGGTCGGACAGCAGTTGGGCAATTTCAGAGAGGATCTCCAGATGCTGCTGGGTGGCCTGTTCTGGCACCAGCAGGAAGATCAACAGCGAGACCGGCTTGCCGTCGGGCGACTCGAACGGCACCGGCTCGGCCAGGCGCATGAACGCTGCCAGAGGCTGCTTTAGCCCCTTGATACGGCCGTGCGGGATGGCCACGCCGGCACCCAGGCCAGTGGAGCCGAGCGATTCGCGCGCGAACAGGTTGTCAGTGACGACCGCGCGGGCGACGCCGTGATTGTTCTCGAACAGCAGACCGGCCTGTTCAAAGACCCGCTTTTTGCTGGTTACGCTGACGTCGAGGGCAATGTTCCCGGGCGGCAGCAGTTTGGCCAAGCGATTCATGTGCAATGCGTGAAATGAGCGGCGTCCTTCTGCACCAAGATGGCGCGGACAATCGGGTCATTATAGACCACGTGCCGCGCGGCATTGTGCGGCGCACCAGCGGTGTGCCGCGCAGGACAGAAGGCGAATCCCCCAAGGCTGCGATTCAGTCGGTGCGGGCAAATTGCGCCTGAGCATCGACCCTGTTGTTGCCAGCATGGCGGCAAAACCCACGCCACGCCCAGCATTCATACTTTCGTCAGATTTTAGCCCGACTTAATTCGGATGCAATCGGATTCGTCAGGAATGCACCACGGCATAAAAAAACCGCGCCATCTGAGGGCGCGGTCTTTTGCGGTGCGGGCTGCTATTGCTGCATCTGCACGGCCTGGAGGGCCTGGTGCTTTACGCTGTCGCGGTCATGTCCTTGCACACGATCCTTGTACTTGATGACCTGCCTATCCAGCTTGTCGACCAAGAGGTCGATGGCCGCATAAAGATCTTCATGGTGTGACTCGACGAAGACGTCTTTACCCTTGAGGTGCAGGTTGATTTCCGCGTACTGGCGACGGTTCTTCTCCTTGTGGTTATCGACCGATAGCAACACGCTGACGCCAATCACCTGATCGAAGTGCCTGATCACACGCTCCAGTTTCGTTTCCACGTATTCACGCAACGGCGGCGTGATGTCCAGGTGGTGTCCACTGAGTTTGAAGTTCATAGCGGTTCTCCTTCTCACGGATGGGCCGCACCGGAATTGCCCGCGATGCGGCTATAAAGACTTGCGCAGATTCACTGCAGGAATCTTGAGGGCTTCGCGGTATTTGGCCACCGTCCGACGGGCCACCACGAATCCTTGTTCACCTAACAGCTCGGCAATTCTGCTATCGGACAGAGGATTCTTCGGGTCTTCGGCTCCTACAAGTTGCTTGATGAGCGCGCGTATCGCAGTGGATGACGCGGCCCCGCCGGTTTCCGTCGATACATGGCTGCCGAAGAAGTACTTCAGCTCAAACGTCCCCATGGGCGTTGCCATGTACTTGTTGGTCGTCACACGGGAGATCGTGGACTCGTGTAGGCCCAGCGTATCAGCTATTTCCCGCAAAACCAAGGGGCGCATGGCGATTTCGCCGTGCGTGAAAAAGCTCTTTTGACGTTCGACAATAGCTTGCGAAACACGCAGGATCGTGTCGAAGCGCTGCTGAATGTTCTTGATCAGCCAACGAGCTTCCTGCAGTTTCTGCTGCAGATTGGCGGCACCGGTTTCCCCACGACTGCTGCGCAGAATTTGCGCGTACATGTCGTTGATGCGCAGGCGCGGCATGACGTCCGGATTGAGTTGTGCCATCCAGCCAGCACTGGTCTTGCGCACGACGACGTCGGGCACCACGAAGTCGGCTTCTGCCCGACCGAAAGCGTGTCCGGGGAACGGCGCCAACGAACGGATCAGTTCATGCGCTGCCTTCAGCGCGGGTTCATCGACGGACAGCGCCTTCTTCAGTCGCGTGTAGTCGCGTGCGGCAAGCAGTTCGAGATGCTGGTTGACGATGATGAGCGCAAGCGCCTTCGCCGGTGAATCAAGTCGATGCAACTGCAGCGACAGGCATTCGGCTGCCGAGCGTGCACCGACGCCCGGTGGATCGAAACTCTGCAGCATGCGCAGCGCGGCCTGCAGCTCATCGAGTTCGACTTCGAGTTCGGCGGGCAGGTCGGTGAGGACTTCGTCGAGCGTAGCGGAGAGATAGCCCTCATCGTCGAGCGATTCGATCAGGAAGATGACGAGGCCCTTGTCGCGCATCGACAGCTTGAGCGGCGCGAGCTGTTCCATGAGGAATTCGCGCAGGCTTTGTTCGGCTTCGCGCAACTGCAGCGGGGCGCGATCGTCTTCATCCGATTGCGGCTTGCGGGCGAAGTCGTCGAGGCTCCAGTCGGAGCGGTCTGAGCCGTAATCGCTGTCGAAATCGGCGCCGCTGTCGTGGCCGTCGTAGCTGTTGTCGGGGGTGTCGGAACTGTCCGCCCCGTTGGGCGAAGGCGGCGGCGATTCGGTGGGCAGCGGCGTGGCGTTGTTGTTCTGCAGCGCGTTGACGGAGCCGTCCGCGCCAATGCGCGCGGAGGTGTCGAGCCACTCGTTTTCCCGCTCCAGCAGCGGGTTTTCGGTCAGTGCCTGTTCAACTTCCTGCTGCAGTTCGATGGTCGATAACTGCAGCAGCCGGATGGACTGCTGCAACTGCGGCGTGAGCGCAAGATGCTGAGAGAGGCGGAGCTGGAGCGACTGTTTCATGCGGGCTATTCTATGCCCAACAGTCAGTCGATGGAACGGATTTTGCTTTAAGGTGCGCCCTTACCACGTCCATTCGCACGTCCATTCGCACGTCCTTACGACGTAAGCGCCGTGTGCGATCAATCGGTGGCTTACATCCGGAAGTTATCGCCCAGATAGACCTTGCGCACATCCTCGTTTTCGATGATCTGCGCAGGGCTTCCGGCGGCGAGCACCGAGCCTTCGCTGATGATGTAAGCGTGATCGCAGATGCCCAGGGTTTCGCGCACGTTGTGATCGGTGATCAGCACGCCGATGTTGCGGTTTTTCAGGAAGCTGACGATGCGCTGAATTTCGCCCACAGCGATCGGGTCCACGCCGGCAAACGGTTCATCGAGCAGGATGAAGCGCGGCGACGAGGCCAGTGCCCGGGCAATTTCCACACGACGGCGTTCACCGCCCGAAAGCGACAGCGCGGGGTTATCGCGCAGGTGGGCAATCTGCAGGTCGTCGAGCAGGCCGTCGAGGCGGCGGTTGACCTCGTCTTGCGAGAGCTTCTTGCCGTCCTGCTCTTGCAGCTCGAGCACGGCGCGGATGTTCTCCTGCACGTTGAGCTTGCGGAACACCGAGGCTTCCTGCGGCAGGTACGACAGGCCCATGCGCGCGCGCTGGTGGATCGGCAGGCGGCTGATGTGCTCGCCGTCGAGCACGATGTCACCGGCGTCCAGCGCCACGAGGCCCACGATCATGTAGAACGACGTGGTCTTGCCCGCGCCGTTGGGGCCGAGCAGGCCGACCACTTCACCGCTCTTCACGTCGAGCGATACGTCCTTGACCACCGTGCGCGTGCCGTAACGCTTCTTCAGATGGCGTACGACCAGCGTGCTGGAGGTCGTGGCCTGCGGAGCGACGGTCTTGGGGGCGAGGGTAGTTGCGGACATAGACGATACGGAAAGACAGGCGTGCGGATCAGGGCTTGGTGGCAGGTGCGGGCGTGCCCGGCGTGCCGGTACGCGGTGCAAGAACGGCACGCACGCGGCCCGAGGGATTGGCGGCGGTCGTGTTCTCCGGGCCGCCCGAGGCCGTGTAGAACTCCTTCTGGCCGTCATACGTGATCACGGCGCCGCGGATCTCATCGAGCTGCGTGGCACCCTGCAGGCGCTCCATGCGCGCGCGGGTGATCAGCTTGGAGATCTCTTGCTTGCCGTCGTACTCGATGCGCTCGCCCCAGCCCTGGATGTATTCGTCGACGTTGTCGCGCTTCTGGCGGATGAAGGCCAGATTGCCGGGCTTGGAGGTGGCGATGGCGTAGTTGTAGCCCTCCGGGTCGGTGCGCAGATCGGCCTCGTCGGAGCGCAGCACCATGGTGCCCTTGGTCAGCACAACGTTACCGGTCAGATGGTAGACCTGCTTCAAGTCGTCGTAGCTGGCGTTGTCGGCTTCGAGTACCAGCGGCTTGTCGCGGTCGGCGCGCTCGGCATGTGCGGGCAGGGCCGGGAGCAGCAGCGCAGCAGCGATGGCAAGGCCGGCGGCACGGAGAGAGTCGGTCATGGAGATCAAGTCAGACAGAGAATAGCGCGGTCGATGGGCGTGGTCAGGGGCGGGGGTGGACGCAGTCTACTGTCTACTGCTTCGGCGTCCCCAGCCCTTCGATCCGGCCGCGCACATTGCCCAGCAATTGTACTTGGCGCGTCACGTTGTTGAAGGTGAGGCCGTTGGCGTTCATGATCGATGGCCCACGGTGCAGTTCGACCGGCTTGTCGGTGCGCACGACGTCGTCGTTAAGCAGTACCTGGAAGTAGGTCGAGTCGGCGGTCATCAGCGGGTCTTGGTGCGGGTCAGGGCCTTGCGCGCGGACGACCTTGGCGTTGTTGTACAGATCAATGATGGTGCCTTCGCCGTTCATCTTGCCCAGATCGGCGCGGGCGGTCACCTGCGGGCGGTCGGGCGCGTATACGCGCAGTGCCGGAAAGGTGACGTCGTAGGTCAGGTCGTCCTCGTAATGGTTCATGTGGACGCCGGTGAAGCGATATTTGGTCACGCCTTTCTCGTCCAGCGCGGTGGCCGAGACGCCGTCCATCATGTAGTCGGCAACGTGGCGCTTGGGCTGGTTGGCGGTTTCGTCGGTTTGCGGCGTGTTGACCTGCACCAGCAGGAACGTGACACCGCAGACGATCGCCATCAGCAGGATCGGCAGCCCGCGCAGCATGATCTGCAGCACGGTGGAGACGAGGTGTTGGGAGCGTTCGCTGGCCATGGGGTCAGAAAGTTTGCGGGACCTGCAATGGGGGGTGCAGCGGGGTTTCCAACATTTGGGCGAGCAGGTTGTCGTAGGCGCCCTGGGCCTTGAGGATCAGGTCGGCCACTTCGCGCACGGCGCCACGGCCGCCAGTCGCCTGGGCGACATAGTGGGCGCGGTTGCGCAGTTCAGCGTGGGCCTGGGCGGGGCAGGCGGCAAAGCCCACCAGCGCCATCACTGGCAGGTCTGGCCAGTCGTCACCCATGTAGCCTGCATCCTGCGGTTGCAGTTCGGTGGCAGCCAGCAGGTGGGCAAATGCCTCGCGCTTGTCGGCTACGCCTTGGTACAGGTGTTCGATGCCGAGTTCCCCGGCACGCCAGGCGACGATCTCGGAATGCCGGCCGGTGATGATGGCAGACGTGATGCCCGCCTGGGCCAGCAGCTTGATGCCGTGGCCATCGAGTGTGTCGAAGGCCTTGCTGATCTCGCCCTCGGGGCCGACCAGCAGGCGGCCGTCGGTCAGCACGCCATCCACGTCGAAAATCATCAGGCGCACACGGGCGGCGCGTTCCATCGCTTGCGGAAAGCGTGCGTCGATGTTGCTGTGGACGGGGGATTCTGCCGGGGCGGACATCAGCAAAGTGTCAGGCTTAGATGACCTTGGCGCGTGTCAGGTCGTGGATGTGCAGGGCACCGACCAGCACGCCGGCGGCATCGACCACCAGCAGCTGGTTGATGCGATGCGTTTCCATGACCTCGACGGCCTCGACCGCGAGCTGGTCGGGGCCGACCGAGCGCGGGTTGCGGTGCATGACTTCGGCCATTGGTACGGTGCGCCAGTCACGCGGCGTTTCCAGCAGGCGGCGCAGGTCGCCGTCGGTGAAGACGCCCACGGCGTGGCCGTCAGCGTCAACCACGGCGGTCATCGCCATGCCCTTGCGGGTGATTTCCATCAGCGCTTGCGACAGCGGCGTGTCTTCCTGCACGCGCGGCACGGCATCGCCGGCGCGCATGACGTCACGCACGTGGGTCAGCAGCTTGCGGCCGAGCGAGCCGCCCGGGTGCGAGCGGGCGAAGTCTTCGGCGCCAAAGCCGCGCGCATCGAGCACGGCCACGGCCAGCGCGTCGCCCAGTGCGATCTGGGCGGTAGTGCTGGCGGTCGGCGCCAGGTTCAGCGGGCAGGCTTCGACGTCGACGTGTGAATTCAGCACGACATCGGCATGCTTGCCGAGGGAGGATTCCGGGTTGCCCGTCACGGCGATCAGCTTGGCGCCCAGCCGCTTGACGAGCGGCAGGATGGCGTTCAGCTCCGACACCTCACCGGAATTGGAGAAACCGATGAAGACGTCGTCGCGCGTGACCATGCCGAGGTCGCCGTGGCTGGCTTCAGCCGGGTGCACGAAGAAGGCCGGCGTGCCGGTCGAGGCCAGCGTGGCCGCGATCTTGCGCGCAATGTGACCGGATTTGCCCATGCCCGAGACGACCACGCGCCCCGTGCAGCCGAGCACCATCTCGACCGCGCGCGCAAAGTCGGCGGACACCTGGGATTTAAGACCGAGTACGGCTTGCGCTTCGATGTCGAAGGTCTGCTGCGCCAGCGCAAGCGCTCGATCTGGGTTGAAATTCGCTATCATGGCGGCGAAGTATAACAACGATTGACACGGGTCCCGGCCGCTTGCTGCTTGGTTTGGCACGGATTGGGGCTCGGCTTGCGGGGAGTTGCGGAGCGTACGGGCGCTTCGTTTTGCTGCACCGCGGCAATACTCTTTCAAATCACTTTTCTTCCCGTCGCCACGCCGTCATTTTTTGCTCTGCGGCGTCCCGCGTATCGCGTTCTTCGTTTATACCCTGGCATCGGTCTTGCAACGCGCTGTGTGCTGCCTGCGGCATGTTTGCCGTGTGCACCGTCCTGATGCGCCGGTGCTGTCCACCCTGTCCAACCCCTTTCGCCTGGTTTTTCGAGCTGCATGCATTCGCCGCTGGAACTCACTCTCGTGCTGTTGGCCGCCGCCGTGATCGGCGTGGTGTTGTTCCGCATGCTGCAGTTGCCGCCCATGCTGGCCTACCTGGTGGTGGGCGTGCTGATCGGACCGAAGGCGACGGGGCTGGAGTCCGATTCTGCGCAGACGCGCTACCTCGCCGAGTTTGGCGTGGTGTTTCTGATGTTCTCGATCGGGCTGGAGTTCAACCTCTCCAAGCTGCGCTCGATGCGGCGGCAGGTGTTTGGGCTGGGCGCGTCGCAGGTGGCGCTGACCATGCTGCTGACAGTGCCGATCACCATGCTGCTGTCGCACTGGTATCCGCTGTCGTGGCAGGCGGGTCTGGCGCTGGGCGGTGCATTGGCGATGTCGTCCACAGCCATTGTCTCGAAGATGCTGGCCGAGCGCCTGCAGCTTGAAACCGAGCACGGCCGCAACATCATCAGCGTGCTGCTGTTCCAGGATCTGGCGGTGGTGCTGTTGCTGATCGTGGTGCCGTCGCTGGGCAAGAACCCGACGGACCTCGTGCTGGCGCTGTCCGTTGCCGCCGTGAAGATCACTGTTGCGCTGGTGTTGATCTTGTTCCTGGGGCAGAAGCTGCTCTCGCGCTGGTTCCACCTGGTGGCGGCGCGCCGCTCGCAGGAGCTGTTCATGCTGAACCTGCTGCTGGTGACGCTGGGCATGGCAGCGTTGACCGAGCGATTGGGCCTGTCGATGGCGCTGGGCGCGTTCCTGGCCGGCATGCTGGTGTCGGAAACGCCCTACAAGCTGCAGGTGGAAGAGGACATCAAGCCGTTTCGCGATGTGCTGCTGGGCTTGTTCTTCGTGACCGTGGGCATGCTGCTGGACCCGCGCGTGGTGGTTGAGCACTGGGCGCTGGTGCTGGTGCTGGTGGCCGGGCCGGTGCTGTTCAAGTTTGTGCTGATCGCGTTTCTTGCGCGCGGCTTTGGCTCGGGCGGCGGCGCGGCGATCCGCACGGCGCTGGGGCTGGCGCAGGCCGGTGAATTCGGTTTCGTGCTGCTCAACCAGATCGACGGCATGCACTTGATCGACCCGCTGCTCAGCCAGGCGATTCTGGCGGCGATGCTGCTATCGATGCTGATTGCACCGTTCCTGATCCAGTACAGCGACGTGATCGCCATGCGGTTCTCGCGTACGGATTGGCTGCTGCAATCGCTGGCGATGACCAAGATCGCCGCACAGAGCATCGCCACCGAGCGCCACGTCATCATCTGCGGTTACGGGCGCAGTGGCCAGAACCTGGCGCACATGCTGGAGCAGGAAGAGATCGGCTATATGGCGCTCGACCTGGACCCGGATCGCGTGCGGGATGCCGCGGCGGCGGGCGAGCACGTGGTCTATGGGGATGCAGCGCGGCGTGAATCGCTGGTGGCGGCGGGTATCCACCGCGCGGCGGCAGTGGCCATTACGTATGCGGATACGGCCTCGGCGCTGAAGGTGCTGCACCACGTGCAGGCGCTGGAGCCGACCCTGCCTGTGATCGTCCGCACGATTGACGATGCTGATCTGGACCGCCTGCAGCAGGCCGGTGCCACCGAGGTCGTGCCCGAGATCATTGAGGGCAGCCTGATGCTGGCCTCGCACGCGCTGGTGCTGCTGGGTGTGCCATTGCGCCGCGTGGTGCGCCGCGTGCAGGAGACCCGTGACGCGCGCTACAGCCTGCTGCGCGGCTACTTCCACGGCCAGGACGATGAAGAAGACATGCTGGAGCGCGATGCTGTGCGCCTGCACTCGGTGCCGCTGACCAAAGGTTCACCCGCCATCGGCCGCAAGCTCGGTACGATGGGGCTGGAGACTTTCAAGACCTCGGTGACGGCGATTCGGCGCCAGGGTATCCGCGCGCTCGATCCGGACCCGGATACGGTGCTGGAGCTGGGCGATATCGTCGTGCTGCGCGGCACCCCCGAGGGGCTGCAGATGGCAGAGGAGCGGCTCTCGCCGCGTTGAGCCGGCCGCGCTACTTGGCCAGCGCTTCAAGTAGCGGCCCGCGTGAACGACGCGGTGGTGGGCTGTCGGCCAAGCTTGGCGGCAAGCCCGCCAGCACAGCAGCGGCATCCAGCGAGCGGATCGATACGCGCGTATCGGCCGGAATGCGCCCACCCTGCTGCAGCATCAGATAGCGCAGGCAGCAGACGCGCAGGAACGAGGCAAAGTTGGCCACCTCGCCCCGATGCTCCAGCAACTCGTCATACAGCTTGCTGATGAGCTGACTGACCGTCAGGCCATCGCGCTGACCGATTTCTTCCAGCACCTCCCAGAACAGGCACTCCAGTCGCACGCTGGTCGCCACGCCATGCAGGCGTAGCGAGCGGGCGAGGGTGTCGTACGAATGGGGATTGGCGCGGATGAAGATTTCGCACATGGCCGGGGCTCCTCGTCAGGTGCCCGGCGTGCGGGCAACCGCATCAGTGTAGAACCCGTGTCCCCAGGACTTCAAGAAACTGCGCAAGCCACGCGGGATGCGCCGGCCAGGCGGGTGCTGTCACGAGCTTGCCATCGGTGTAGGCCTGGTCGACGGGGATGTCCTGGAAGGTGCCGCCCGCCGCCGTGACTTCCGGGCCACATGCCGGGTAGGCTGAACACGCTTTGCCTTCCAGCACGCCCGCCGCCGACAGTAGTTGCGCCCCGTGGCAGATGGCCGCGATGGGTTTATCGGCGCGGGCGAAGTGGCGCACGATCTCAAGCACGCGGGCGTTCAGGCGCAGGTATTCGGGCGCGCGGCCACCGGGCACGACGAGTGCGTCATAGGCCGCCGGATCGATATCGGCAAAGGCAGCGTTGAGGGCAAAACGATGGCCGGGCTTTTCGGAGTAGGTTTGCGCGCCTTCGAAATCGTGCACGGCGGTGGCAACGGAGTCGCCAGCCTTCTTGTCCGGGCAGACCGCATGCACCGTGTGACCGACCATCTGCAGGGCCTGGAAGGGCACCATCACTTCGTAGTCTTCGACATAGTCGCCCACCAGCATCAGAATCTTCTTCGCCACGGTTGTCTCCTGTATGGTTGCGGTCTGCCCATTGTGGTGACGCACCGTCTGCCGTGGGTGGTAGCCGGTTACCACAGTCCGCGCAAATCGTCTTTTCCCATTCCTGTCATGACCAACGTTCCTCACCATCAGGCGGCTTTGCTCACGCCGTCGTCCGTGCCTGCGTCCACCGAGCTGGGCGACGTGACGCGCTACCTGCGCGAGCGCATCCGCACCGTGCCGGACTGGCCACAGCCGGGGGTGATGTTTCGCGATATCACTCCGCTGCTGCAGGACCCGAAGAGCCTGCGCGTGCTGGTGGATGTGTTTATCCATCGCTACATGGGGCAGGGGCTGAACTTGGTGGCGGGCATCGACGCGCGCGGGTTCATCCTCGGCTCGATCGTGGCGTATGAGCTGAACCTGGGCTTCGTGCCGATCCGCAAGAAGGGCAAGCTGCCGTTCACCACGGTGGCGGAGGAGTACCAGCTCGAATACGGCAGCGCGACGGTGGAAATTCATTCCGATGCCTGCAAGCCGGGCGACCGCGTGCTGCTGATCGACGACCTGATCGCCACCGGCGGCACCATGATGGCCGGCAAGCGCTTGCTGGAGCGTCTGGGTGCGACGGTGGTGGAGGGCGCGGCGATTGTCGATCTGCCCGAACTGGGCGGCTCGCGCTTGCTGATCGAAGGTGGGTTGCCGCTGTTCACGGTCTGTCATTTCGACGGCCATTGACGTAGCCGGACAGCCCGCGAGCGATGCATTCACCGCATACGCTCATGTGACAAAAATATGACACTTTGTGACCGTGCGCGGTAGCATGGTCGCTTCCGTTTTTTCTTCCACTGCCAGGAGGCGCCGATGCCCCATGTGCTGCTGTTTCTGCTGACCTCGATTGCCATTACGGTGATGCCGGGGCCGGACAACCTGCAGGTGATCGCACGTGGTGCGAGCCAGGGCCGCAAGGCCGGGTTGGCGGCAGCGGCCGGGTTTGCGTCGGGTTGCCTGTTCCACACGACGCTTGCGGCGCTGGGGCTGGCGGCGGTGTTGCAATCCTCGCCCGTGGCGTTCCAGGCGATCCGCTGGCTGGGCGCGGCCTACCTGATCTGGCTGGGTGTGCAGGCGCTGCGCAGCAAGGGCGGTGTCGGCTTGAACAATGGTGGGCTGCAAGCGGCGCCAGACCTGTGGCAGGTGTTTCGCCAAAGTGTGTTCGCCAACCTGCTCAACCCGAAGGTGACGCTGTTCTTCGTGGTGTTCCTGCCGCAGTTCGTTGATGCGCAGGCCGGGCATGCGGCGCTGCAGATGCTGCTGCTGGGCGGCGTGTTCATGGCACAGACCATCGTCGTGTTCAGCCTGTATGGCTGGTGCGCGGCCGCACTGGGCGGCTGGATGCGCCGCACGCCGCGCGCATCGTTGTGGCTCGATCGCGTGAGCGGTTGCATCTTCATCGGGTTGGGGCTGCGCGTTGCGCTGACCAAGTAAGCGCAACGGAAACTGATGTACACGCTGCTCAAACTGCTCTCGGGTGTGGCCCTGCTGGTCTGGGGCACGCAGACCGTCAAGGTCGGCATGCTGCGCCTGTATGGCGCGGACTTGCGCCGGCTGCTGTCGCGCAGCGTGTCGAACCGGTTCTCAGCGCTGCTGGCCGGTATTGGCGTGACATGCCTGGTGCAGAGCAGTAACGCAACGGCCACCATCGTCGGGGCGTTTGTTGCGCAGGGTTTGATGGGGGTGTCGTCGGCGCTGGCCATCTTGCTGGGGGCCAACGTCGGCACGGCGCTGATGGCGCAGGTGTTTGCGCTGAACCTGTCGTGGCTCTCACCGCTGCTGATCTTCTTTGGCGTGATCCTGCATCTGTCGCGCAAGGGCAGCCCGGTCGGGCACTTTGGGCGTGTGCTGATCGGCCTGGGGCTGATCATGCTGGCGCTGGAGCTGATTGCGGTGGCGGCCAGCCCAATGGTCGAGGCCAATGCGCTGCGCGTGCTGCTCAGTTCCATCTCCGCCGATACGGGCCTGAACATGCTGATCGGCGCGGTGCTGACGCTGCTGTGCTATTCGAGCCTGGCGGTGGTGCTGTTCTGCGCCACGCTGGCGACGTCTGCGGCGGTGTCGGTCAAGGTGGCTTTTGCGATTGTGCTGGGGGCCAACATCGGCAGCGCCATCGCTGCATTGGCGACCACACCGGCATCCAGCCAGGCTGCGCGCCGTGCCACGCTGGGCAATCTGCTCTCGCGCGTGCTCGGTGCTGCGCTGGTGTTGCCGTTCCTGGGTAAGCTGGCCGAGCTGGCGCCGCATGTTGGGGTGGCGTTGCAGCACGTGGTGGTTGCGTTTCACGTGTTGTTCAACGTCGCGCTGGCCGCGCTGCTGATCGGTTTCACTGATCAGATGGCCCGCCTGTGCACGCGCATCCTGCCGGGTGGTCGGCACCTGGACGAGCTTGTCGCGCCGCGCTATCTGGACCCGTCGGCGCTGGCCACGCCCACGCTGGCGCTGGGCAATGCCTCGCGCGAGGTGCTGCGCATTGGCGACCGCGTCGAGCAGATGCTGGAGAACACGCTGCGCGTGCTCAAGACCGACGACGTGCGTCTGCTGCAGACCACACGCGCCGTCGACGACGAGGTCGACGCGCTCTACTCGGGCGTCAAGTTCTACCTCACCCAGCTCAGCCACGAGGCACTGGACGACCGCGATGGCAAGCGCTGGACCGACATCATCTCCCTCACCATCAACCTGGAGCACGCCGGCGACATCATCGACCGTCTGCTGCAGGACGTGCGCGAGAAGAAGATCGCGCACAAGCTGACCTTTTCCGAGGCCGGCTTGCAGGAGTTGGAAAATATGCACACGCAACTGGTCGCCAACCTGAAGTTGTCGATGTCGGTATTCCTGACGGGCGATCTGCCGAGCGCCCAGCGGCTGATGTTGCAGAAGGTGCACTTCCGCGATCTGGAGAAGCGCTATGCGCGCAGCCACCTGGCGCGCGTGTCGGAACAGACCGCCGAGAGTATCGAAACCAGCTCGCTGCATCTGGACATCATCAGTGACTTCAAGCGGTTGAACTCGCTGTTCTGTGCGGCGGCGTACCCGGTGCTGGATGAGGCAGGCGCCCTGAACCGCAGCCGCATGAAGGACACCGACGAGGTTGAACCGGAAGCCGCCGCCGGGCACTAGCCTGCCGATTCACCAACGACAAAGCGCAGCCGAAGCTGCGCTTTTTTCTTGGGCGCGTGCCGCCCGGCTTGCTTTTGCTTGTGCGTGAGCAGCGATGCGAGGTCGTTGCCGGCAAAGCTGGCCTTGCTCTTGGCTACATTCTCCGGCGCGCCTTTGACGATGAGCTATCCGCCTCCCGCGTCGCCAGTAGGCAGTCCGCCGGCTTGATCACGTTGAGGTGTGCTCAATGATGACGAGCGCATCCCAACAAGCGAGCGCCCAGATTACCCGGGCGTTTTGCGTTGGGCTATGCGTGGCCGCCGGCGCCGCGCCACATCAGCAAGCGAGTCGGATGAAATTCGTTTAGCGCCAGCGTACCCAGTGCTGCGCTCACGTAACCGTTGGCGGGGTCTTCTACGTAGTCGACAAAGGCGCGGGCACCGGTCATGCCGGTGTTGTCGGCGCAAATCAAGGCGCTCGCGCGCAGGCGTGGCTCAAGCAACTTGAGCACCGGGAGGTAATCAGTCTTGGCGCCGTCCAGCAGGACGAAATCAATGGTGGCAGGTAGATCAGCGGCTAGTGTCTGACGGGCGTTGCCGATGCGGCACGTGATGCGATCAGAAACGCCAGCTTGCTCCCAATGCTGGCGCGCCCGTGCCGCTTTGGCTGGCTCGATCTCGGTGGTGATGATGTGGCCGGCGCCGAGGTCACGCAGTGCACCGGCCAAGAAGAGCGTCGACAGGCCAAACGAGGTGCCATATTCCACGACGGTTCGCGCCTGGGTGGCACGGATCAACTGGTAGAGCAAGGCGCCAAAGTCGGGCGTGACCGGCATGAAGGCCTCGCGCATGGCCGCGTAAAAGCCGTCATCGGTTTCGGTCAGGCCGCGCGCGCCCTCGACCATGTCGCGGATGGCTGGATCGGTGCGCACGGTTTGCGCGTACAGTGTCGCCAGCGTCATGGCAACTGGGTCAGACGCGTGCCAGGGCAGGTTCAGTTGTAGATCGGTCATGCGGCTTCTCATTCCGTAGTTGAGCGAAGCCTCGATTCTGCGCAGCGTCGGTCGCCCCGGCTTGTAAGAACACGCCATCTATGACCACATCCTTCGCTTTGCCGTCTTGGAAGAGCTATCACCTCCTGCATGCAGCGGTGTTGCCCATGTCTGAGCCGAAGAAGGCGTTCGGGCAGGCGATGCGCGCGGTGGTCTGCGGATTTGTCAGTCACGCGGCGTATGCGCATGCAGCCAGCGTGGCCGCCACGCAGCGTTGGGCGTCTCCGCGTCTTGAGCAGCGCTTGGCTGAACAGCTTGCGCACGACATCAACCCGGTCTCCAACTTGCTGCGCGAGGCGCGGGACGCAGCGGATTTTCGCGCGCGCTGGAACGGTTTTAACGCGGGCGCGCGGCTAGGCATTTCGACGCACGTTGAGCCAGACGGGCGCCTGCGGCGCCTGCCGGCGTTGTCTGTGCGGGATGTCGGATTTCGCGCCGAAGTCATCGCCGGTTGTCTTGATCTGTTGACCTCGCGCCGCCCGCCGGCCATGGGCATACACGCGCTGGCGCAGACGCTGGGCGCACCCGCGAGCGTTGTCGACCTGATGGATCACCTGCAAGCCGCACCCGCTGACAGCCTAAGCGATTGCGCGCAGGCGTTGGGTTGCGCAGCGCGATCGTTGCAGCGTGCGTTGGCACGGGAATACTTGAGCTTTGGCTTGGTGCGCCAGGCGTTGCGATTGGTGACCGCAGGCGAGCGCCTGCGGCATTGCGACGAGACTGTCACCGAAACTGCACTGGCCGCGGGTTTCTTCGATGCGGCGCATCTGAACCACGCCTGGATGCAGGCGTGCGGGCTCACGCCTTCGGCATACAGTGCACTGGCAAGAACCCCGGCCGCAGTTGATCCTATTTCCGCTTGAGCAACGGCGCGAGGTACTTGCCCGTAAAGCTCGCCTTGCTCTTGGCCACATCCTCGGGCGTGCCCTTGGCGATGATCTGCCCGCCGCCCGCACCGCCTTCCGGACCGAGGTCGAGCAACCAGTCCGCCGTTTTGATTACGTCGAGGTTGTGCTCGATGATGACGATCGTATTGCCGTGGTCGCGCAGCTTGTAGATGACCTTGAGCAGCAGTTCGATGTCGTGGAAGTGCAGGCCGGTGGTCGGCTCATCCAGGATGTAGAGCGTGCGGCCGGTGTCGCGCTTGGATAGCTCCAGCGACAGCTTCACGCGCTGTGCCTCGCCACCCGACAGCGTCGTCGCCGATTGCCCGAGGCGGATATAGCCCAGGCCCACATCGAGCAGCGTTTGCAGCTTGCGGCGCACCACCGGCACGGGCGCGAAGAACTCGTGCGCCTGCTCCACCGTCATCTCCAGCACTTCGGTGATGTTCTTGCCCTTGTAGAGCACCTCCAACGTTTCGCGGTTGTAGCGCCTGCCGTGGCACACGTCGCAGGGCACATACACGTCGGGCAGGAAGTGCATCTCGACCTTGAGCACGCCATCGCCCTGGCAGGCTTCGCAGCGGCCGCCCTTGACGTTGAACGAGAAGCGGCCCGGGTCGTAACCACGCTCCTTGGCCGACGGCACGCCCGCAAACAGCTCGCGGATCGGCGTGAACAGCCCCGTGTACGTGGCCGGGTTCGAGCGCGGCGTGCGGCCGATCGGCGACTGATCGACGTTGATGACCTTGTCGAAATGCTCGAGCCCATCAATGCGGTCGTGCGCCGCCGGCTCCGGCGTGGAGCCATACAGATGGCGCGCTACCGCGTGATACAGCGTGTCGTTGATCAGCGTCGACTTGCCCGAGCCCGACACGCCCGTAATGCACGTCAGCAGCCCAACGGGAATGTCCGCCGACACGCCCCGCAGGTTGTTGCCTGTGGCGTTGATGATGCGCAGCCAGCGCTCCTCATCGGGTGCGGTGCGCTGCTTGGGCACCTCGATGCGACGCTTGCCCGAGAGGTATTCCCCCGTGAGCGACGCGGGCGACTGCTCGACCTGCTTGGGCGTGCCCTCCGCAATGATCTGGCCGCCATGCACGCCGGCGCCGGGGCCAATGTCGACGACGTAGTCCGACGCGCGGATCATGTCTTCATCGTGCTCAACCACCAGCACCGAGTTGCCGAGATCACGCAGATGCTTGAGCGTGCCGATCAGGCGATCGTTGTCGCGCTGGTGTAGGCCGATGGACGGCTCATCCAGCACGTACATCACGCCGGTCAGGCCCGAGCCGATCTGCGAAGCCAAGCGAATGCGCTGCGCCTCACCGCCCGAGAGCGTATCGGCGCTGCGCTCCAGTGACAGGTAGTCCAACCCGACGTTGTTCAGGAAGTTCAGCCGCGCGGTGATCTCCTGAACGATCTTGTCGGCAATCTCGCGCTTGGCGCCGTGCATGTTCAGCGTCAGGAAATACGTGAGCGCGTCGCGCAGCGGCCAGCCGTTGATCTCGTAGATGCCGCGCGCCTGGTCGGCCTCGCCAATCTTGACGAAGCGCGCTTCGCGGCGCAGACGGGTGCCGTGGCACTCCGGGCACTGCTGGTTGTTCTGGTACTTGGCCAGCTCTTCGCGTACGGCGATGGAGTCGGTCTCTTTGTAGCGCCGTTCCAGGTTGGGGATGATCCCCTCGAACGCGTGCTCGCGCACCGTGGTTCGACCTTTTTCGTTGATGTACGTGAACGGAATCTGCTGCTTGTCGGAGCCGTGAAGCACGATCTGCTGAATCTCAGGCGACAGCTCTTCAAACGGCACGTCGATGTCGACGTCATAGAAGGCCGCCAGGCTTTGCAGCATCTGGAAGTAGAACTGGTTGCGGCGGTCCCATCCCTTGATGGCGCCCGAAGCGAGTGAGAGATTCGGGAAGGCCACCACGCGCTTCGGATCGAAGAACGTGATCTGGCCCAGGCCGTCGCAGTGCGGGCAGGCGCCCATCGGGTTGTTGAACGAGAACAACCGCGGCTCCAGCTCCTGCAATGAATACGAGCAGATCGGGCAGGCGAACTTGGAGCTGAAGCCGTGCTCCTTGCCCGTATCCATTTCCAGCGCGATGGCGCGGCCGTCGGCCAGGCGCAGCGCTGTTTCGAACGACTCGGCCAGGCGCTGCTTGAGTTCCGGGTTGACCTTCACGCGGTCGACCACGACCTCGATCGAGTGCTTGTCGTTCTTCTTGAGCTTGGGCAGGTTGTCGACTTCGTAGACCTTGGCTTCGGCTTCATGTGCCGTGCCGCCGCCCGAGCGGATGCGAAAGCGCACGAAACCCTGCGCCTGCATCGCTTCAAACAGGTCGACGTGTTCGCCCTTGCGGTTGGCCACCACGGGCGCCAGGATCATCAGCTTGGTGTCGGCGGGCCGCGCCAGCACGGCGTCGACCATCTGCGACACGCTCTGCGCTTCCAGCGGTTGGCCGTGGTCGGGGCAGTAGGGCGTGCCGGCGCGGGCGTACAGCAGACGCAGGTAGTCGTGAATCTCGGTGACGGTGCCGACGGTCGAACGCGGATTGTGGCTCGTTGCCTTCTGTTCGATGGAGATGGCCGGCGAAAGGCCTTCGATCAGGTCGACGTCGGGCTTTTCCATCAGCTGCAGAAACTGGCGGGCATACGCCGAGAGCGATTCCACATAGCGCCGCTGCCCCTCCGCATACAGCGTGTCGAACGCGAGCGACGATTTGCCCGACCCCGACAGCCCGGTAATCACAACCAATTGGTTGCGTGGCAGGTCGAGGTTGATGTTCTTCAGGTTGTGGGTACGGGCCCCACGAATCTTGATTTCTTCCATGTGCGGCTTTCGCCTCGCGGCCCGCCAGCCGAGCAATGTGCGGCAATAGGCGGAGGGGGTGGAAAAGGGTAAGCCTGCTAATATACCGAACTTCGGTTTTGCGGGTACCTGCCCTCACATGGGGCAACTGGCAAGGCCGCTCATGTGTCACCCCAGTGTCCTTGCCGTTGCTGGAAAGTGACGGTTTCCGCACCATGTCTTCCGCCTCCCCATCCATGACTTCCGCTTCCGGCCGCATGACCGGCCTTGAGCTGCGTGCGGCCGCCTCGCTGGCCGGCATCTTTGCGCTGCGCATGCTGGGTTTGTTCATGATCATGCCGGTCTTCGCTGTGTTCGCGAAAACGCTGCCCGACGGCAATAACACCCAGCTTGTCGCCTTCGCCATCGGCGTGTACGGCCTGACACAGGCGGTGCTCTATATCCCCTACGGCTGGTTGTCGGACCGCTTCGGGCGCAAGCCCGTCATCGTGACGGGGCTGGTGATCTTTGCGGTGGGCAGCCTGGTGGCGGCGTTTTCGCACAGCGTGGCGGGCATCGCCATAGGGCGGGCCATCCAGGGTGCCGGGGCGATTTCCTCGGCGGTGATCGCCTTCGTAGCAGATCTGACGCGTGAAGAACATCGCACCAAGGCCATGGCCATGATTGGCGGCAGCATCGGCGTGTCGTTTGCCGTGGCCATCGTCAGCGCGCCCATCATCTTCCGTTGGGTCGGCATGCCGGGCATGTTCCTGGCGATTGGCGTGCTGGCCGTCATCGCCATCGGCGTGGTGCTGTGGGTGGTGCCCAATGCGCCGCGTCCGCCCGAGCACGTCAAAGCGCCATTCCGCGAAGTGCTGCACAACGCGGAACTGCTGCGCCTGAACTTTGGCGTGTTTGCCCTGCATGCCACGCAGACGGCGCTGTTTGTCGTGCTGCCGCACATGCTGGAAGCCGCCGGTCTGCCGATCGACTCGCACTGGAAGATCTACCTGCCGGTGATGGGTGTGTCGTTCGTGCTGATGGTGCCGGCCATCATTGCTGCGGAAAAGCGCGGCAAGATGAAGAGCGTGCTGCTGTCTGCCGTGGCACTCGTCATGGTGGCGCAGCTGGCGCTGGGTGAGGTGCATCCGACACTGACGGCACTGTCGATTGCGTTGCTGGTGTACTTCCTTGGCTTCAACGTGCTGGAGGCCTCGCAACCCTCGCTGGTGTCGAAGTACGCGCCGGGCGTGCGCAAGGGCGCGGCCATGGGCGTGTACAACACGACACAGGCGCTGGGGCTGTTTGCAGGCGGTGCGGGCGGTGGCTGGATTCTGTTGCACGCGGGGCAGAGCGCCGTGTTCTTCACATGCGCTGGGCTGGCCTTGGCTTGGCTTATAATCGCGAGCCCCATGCGGATGCCGGCATTGCGCCGACACTAAACCGGGCCTACGGCGGCATCACTCAACCTACCTTCGGAAACTCATCATGGCGTCCGTCAACAAAGTCATCATCGTCGGCAATCTCGGCGCCGATCCAGAAACGCGTTACATGCCCAGCGGCGACGCCGTCACCAACATTCGCGTGGCGACCACCGACCGCTACAAGGACAAGGCCAGCGGCGAAATGAAGGAAGCCACCGAGTGGCACCGCATCGCCTTCTTCGGCCGCCTGGCCGAAATCGCTGGCGAATACCTGAAGAAGGGTTCGTCGGTGTACATCGAGGGCCGCCTCAAGACCCGTCAGTGGGAGAAGGACGGCCAGAAGCAATACAGCACCGAAATCGTTGCAGACCAAATGCAGATGCTCGGCGGCCGCGGTGAAGGCGGTGGCGGGCAGGGTGGCGGCGGTGGTGGTTACTCGCGCGGCGGCGAAGGCGGCGGCAGCGGTGGTGGTGGTGGCGGTTACGGTGGTGGCCGCAGCCAGCAAGGCGGCGGTGGCTATTCGCGCGGCGGTGAAAGCGGCGGCCAAGGTGGTGGCCAGGGCGGCGGCGCACGCCGTCAGCAAGCCCCGTCGAATGGCTTTGAGGATATGGACGACGATATTCCGTTCTAACCGGAATTTTTCGTAGAAGTGTAAAGGAGGGCCCTGGAATTTCTGTCTAATCAATAGGTTAGGCAGGAATTTACAGGGCCCTTTTTTTTGCGGTGTCGCCATCGCTAGCCGGAACGTTGCAGGCAGTAAAGAATGCTCCTCGTCACACGATGGAGCATGAAGTGAATTCCTTCTCTGTTCGCGAGGTTCGTCTGGAGAGTGGCGAGCGTCTTCCCCTTCTAGTCGAAGGTGGGCCCCTCGGCCTACCTGTTCAAGGCGTTCTCCAATACACGCTTACAAGTTTGCGTGCCCGGGGGCTCAGGCGAAATAGCATGAGGAAGCGCCTGGATGCTCTAGGACTTGTTCTGCGCTTTCTTTCTTCTCATGGCATCGACATAGTGGCGCGGACAGCGTCGCAGACATTTCTATCTATCGAGGAACTGGTGGCGTTAGCGGACGAGTGCCGGACCCCAAAACAGCCACAAGCGGACAGAGTCATTGTTAGTCCATCGTGGGCCGCAGTTCGATACGCCACCGCAGTGGATTTCATCGTTTGGATGGCCGAACCCGTTATTGGACGGATCTCACCTCCGCAGTCGCGCGAGTCCGCAAACATTGCTCTGCAACGCTTCCTTCGTCGGGCACGCTCGGTTGCCCCGAAAGTGCGAGGTAATGCGTCACATATCGATGGTGAGAGGCACGGCCTGCTCGACGCACAACGTCAACTGTTTCTCAGAGTGATTCGACCAGGTGACCCTGGCAATCCCTTCTCCGCCAACATGCAGATCAGAAATCACGCTCTGCTGCTATTGGCGTTCAAGCTTGGCGCAAGGTCCGGAGAGATTCGTGGCCTCAAGAAAACGGATCTCAATCTCGACAGCCAGCCCGCGGAGTTGTTTATCGTTCCCAGATACAACGACGCCGACGATCGGCGGCTGGACCCCGCTGCTGCAAAGACGAACGGTCGCATGCTGCATGTCGATGCTGAGCTTGCGGACGCGCTGGAGAGATGGCTGCAGGAGCGTTGCGTGAGGGTGAGATGGCCGCGCGCGAATAGAAATCCATATGTTTTTGTGAATCGATTCGGCAACGCCATGGAAGGGCGTGGCTATCGAAAGATCATTGAGACGCTTCGATCCAAACATCCAGAGTTGAGTGGCTTGTGTCACCACGTGCTGCGACATGACTGGAACGATCGCTGGATATCGATGATGGACGACGATCAGATCGAGTTTGAGAAGGCGCAGCAAGAGCAGCGATATGCCATGGGCTGGTCGAACAAGTCGACAATGCCGCAACGATATGGAAAGCAAGCCATTGCGCAGGCCGCTAACCGGCGCATTCTGAAACTGCAAGGCGACGCCCGAAATAACAATGACTAGAACTGCAAGGCGTATCGCTGACACCAGTGTAGGCAATCGTGGTAGTCAAGATGAAGTTGTCGGCCACGACGGGCGTCGTGTTGACGTGACTGGCGATATCTGGCGCGTGGGGCCCGAGCACACGATTAACTGGTCCCAGTTGCCTCCTTCCTTGGGGCGGCAAGTCGTGGTAGCTATCGATGCACACATCCGGCACCTTATCCGCACCCAATCATCCCCGTCGGTCTCCGCTCGTTTCGATTCAATCAAGCTCTTTTTTAACGTCGCCCATGAGTTGAAGGTCGACCTCTCTTCTGCCGTTACGCTCAATGCAGCGCTGCTGAATCGACTGCGTATAGCTCTCAATGCGAAGTACGCTTTGGCTACGGTCGTTGGGGCCTTGCACGGTTACCGATTGTGGTACGTCTGGTCAACGGACGCTGATCTCCCAGGCTTCGACTTCGATGTTGCAACAAAACTCGAAAGTCTCACCATTGGCGGCGGCCCTAAGGGCGAGGCTGTCTTGCGGAACGACCCCAAGCGAGGCCCGCTGCACAGTACGGAGTTTGATCGACTCTATCAGTCGATGCGCAAGGCGACAGAAACAGATGCGCTCTCCGAAGTCGATCTGGCGGCTGCATGGCTGTTCATGGCGCTGGGATGTAACCCCAAGAGTCTGCAGCTGTTAAACGAGGAGGACTTGGTCCAAACGCAGATGTTGGATGGGACCATCAAGTACGAGCTACGTGTCCCGAGAATTAAGAAACCTGGCGAACAAGAGCGCAGTCAGTTTCGCACGCGCCCTTTGCGTCGGGAGATCGGGCAACTACTCGAACGGGTTGTGTCGCGAAATCGGGCTGCGCGAGCACTTCTTCAAGGCTTCCTGCTTGGTAGCAATCCATCAACCCCAATGTTTCGAACAGCCACGCTGCGCGAGTCGCTCCTGGGCACTGCGTTTGAGGCGGAAGCCTTCCGATGCAGAACAGCATACTTTGGTGGGGCGTTAGCACGTGTATCGAGCGGCCTCAATTTGATGGGACGAGATGGCGAGCCGCTGCATCTGACTGCACGACGACTGCGCTATACCTTTGCGACGCGATTGGTCCAGGATGGCGCATCGCCGGTCATGCTGGCTGATGCGCTCGACCACACTGACCTTCAGCACGTGATGGTGTACTACAACGCTCGATCCGACATTGTCGCGAAGCTGGACAAGACCATCGCCATGCAGCTAGCCCCGTGGGCACAAGCATTCATGGGAAAGATCGTGCGGAGTGAGGGCGTTGCCGACAGAGGGAATGATCCCGCTAGTCGAGTGCGGCATCTGGACAGACATCACGGCAAGCTTGAAAGCATCGGGACATGCGGGAGTCATGGAACCTGTGGCTTATCTGCTCCCATCGCTTGCTACACCTGCAATAGATTCCAGCCGTGGCTTGAGGCGCCGCATGAATCAGTGCTCGACGCATTGCTGGAGGATAGAAATCAGCATTTGCAGCGCGGAGCGGATCCGAAGATGACGCAAGCTAGGGATCTCACGATCACGGCGGTCGCCTCGGTGGTGCAGCAGTGTCAGCAGATGCTAGCGAGGGGCAAAGGTGAGTAGCCCAAATCTTCGATCTGCAGCTGAGCGAAGCGCCACCGCGAACTTTGAGACCTTTATCGCCGCAATGCGTGCCGATAACCCACTTCGCATCGCTGGCTGGGAGGATATGTGTTGGGAACTAGGTCAGCGCAAGCGTGCATCGAGCGGCCGCCGGGATCGAATCTGGTTCAACAAGAATTTCGTCAAGAAGGTTACGGAGCACAACGCTGAGCCTTTTCCTGCCGCGTTTGGGGAGTTGTTGCGGGCCATTGTGTGTGCGAGGGAACAGGGCAGGGCCACGCCTTTGGACTCGAACGATCACATGGTTCTGGTGCGCGCATTCCGCTATCTATACGAGAGCGCAAGGAACAGGGCAGACCATCCTACGGGGGTAGCGCGAATCGACTTCGACGAGGCGGCATCGGCTTGCCGTGTTGAGGCTGCGAGTTCGGCCTACCGCGTTGGATGCAAGCTGCAGGAGATTGCTCGCATCTTGGATAGGGAGTATTTGACGCCGGTTCGCCTGAATTGGGTCAACCCAATTCCTCGCGACTCTCACGCGGGCGGAGCTCTGCAAGATCGTACAAGCCGAGAGTTCTTTGATAGACGAGAGAGCAAATTGCCTTCGGAGCAACTTCTCAACGCTCTGGCCGATATCGCAAATCGCGAAGACTTGTCGCCTCCCGATCTTCTGCGTCAACGTGCAGTGGAGCTGCTGGTGTGTGGCGGATTCCGATGTAATGAACTGCTCATGCTGCCGCGAGATGTTTGGGTGGAGGAGCCACAGATTGACTCGACCGGCGTGCAAATGCTTGATCGGCATGGCTTACCTGTCAGCCGGTATGGTCTTCGCTACCTACCGGAAAAGAACGGGCACCGCGAGACCCAAATCAAGTGGATTCCCACTCCACTGGTTGACATCGCGCGGCGCGCGGTGCGTGATGTGATGAGTATCACTGAGCCGTTCGCGGAGGTCGCTCGCATCATGTACCAACACCCTGGTAAGACTCGGCTTCCAGAACCTTGGCATTCGATGCCTGGCGATGCGCTTCTGGATATGCACGAAGTCGCGTCGGCTGTCGGCCTCGGAGGTTCTGGTCGGCCGGACGTACAGGGGCGGCAGTTCATCAACCTTGCGAGGCTTGCCACGGTACCGAAGCACGGTGCTCGGGGCCAGGTCTCTGCCGTTACTAAGTCGGATTTAGAGGTGGAGCTGTGCCGGCGTTCAGCCGCTGCGACAGTGTTTCCTCGTAAGCAAGACGCTCAAAGACTCCACGAGTGCCTATTCCTCGTTGGAGTCAATTTCTTCGGTTCTGGTCGCGCGACCCTAAACGGCACGGTGACCTTGCTGATGCAAGGGCAGTTCGATGACTATCTGACGGATCGCGTTGGCGGAGCTAGATCAGTGAATGGAACGCTGTCGATTTTCTCCCGCCTCGGATACGTAGATGCGAAAGGCGACCCTCTGCGGGCGACGACTCACCAGTTTCGGCACTGGTTGAACACACTCGCTCAGGAAGGTGGTCTGTCTCAGATTGAGATTAGTAGGTGGATGGGCCGGCGCACGATAGACGACAACGCCGCCTATGACCACCAGACGGGATTTCAACTCGCAAAGCGCGTCAGAGATCGAATTGATAGAGGCGAGGCCGCAGGAAGCGCCGTCACAACATTGCGCCGGATCAAGGATCCAGTCCGTCGGTCCGAGTTTGGTCAATCATTGGTCGCGTCGGCCCATGTGACTGATATTGGCGTTTGCGTGCAAGACCTTTCCGCACTGCCGTGCGAGCGACATCGGGAATGTACGACCTGCAACGATCACTTCATTCAGAAGGGCGACGAGCAACAGCGTCATAGGGCGCAGCAAATTTTTGATGAGGCACAGTTGATGTTGCAATTGGCCAAGGCTGAGCAAGACGATGGTAGCTATGGCGCGGACAATTGGTTGGCATACCAAGAACTGGTTTCCCTGCGAGCGTCGCACATCCTGAAGATTCACGATGACGATTCCATCGCTGATGGAACGCTCGTGCAGGTGCCTGGTTACACCGAGCCGACGCGATGACGGAGAGGGGGCGTAACGCAAAGCCGGCGCGCTATTCGCGCGCGCACACCCGCTTGTCGGACCAGCAGGCCGCCTTCATCGCGCACCTAGTGGATGAGCTCCCCCCGGGGATGACGGTTACTTGGAACAAGATCGTGCAACTTGGCCTGCGACACTTCCAGGTCGCATGGACTCGCCAGACTTTGGAAAAGCGAACCGCCATCAAGGAAGCATACCTGCGTCGCGTCGGCGTGTCGGCAGCAGCGAACGGTGCGGTCATACGTAAGTGCAGCGGCGTAGCCGATCCGGCCGACGATCGCCGTGTTCAGAATCTTCGTGCGGAGAACGATAAGCTTCGGGCGGTCCTGCGTGAGTATGACTGCCGACTGGTGCGATATGTCGCGAATGCCCTGGCTCACGGACTCACGGAGGCACAGTTGGACGCGCCGCTGCGGCCCATGACGCCTTCGAGTGTTGAGCCTCGGCTGAGGAAGAACACGACGGGTGTGTAGTTTATGGTCTGTGTTCTTGAGGTTCCGGCGCCGAGCATGACATATTTGTCTTCTGCCATGTTCCGCTACACTGCTTGCTATAGATCTAAGAATCGGAGGTGAACGTGCCTCGCTCAAATAAGGCCGTGCGGTCGGCAGTCCTCGCTATGCAGAAGAGAAGCGTGGAAGTCATTCTCCGTGAAGCGGAAATGGCTCGTGGACAAAAAGGTCCGCACCGCGCATCTGCGTCGGTCGTGCTGAGAGGCAAGCTGCGTTCAAGTCTTGCAGGGGAATCCCAGGCCAGTTGTGATGCCGGGTCAACCGCAGAGGACGGTGGCGCCGATACTTCACGTTGACGCTGAGAGTCCCATCGGGTCAATGCCAAGAAAGCGCCTATAGCGAGAGTATCTTGTCTATTCGGGATCGGTGCCCCTTTGATCCTACATGTAGTAGCCGTAACGAATCTGAGGCGTTTCTTCGTCCTCAAGATATTTCATGATCTCGCCGACCTTGCGAGCACAGCCGAGCGTCACGGGGTATTTGCCGTCGAACTGCGTGTTGTTCCAATTCATCTTGGTCATGCCAAGTACCTCCTGCGCAATGAACGTTGGCGATTCTTCGGATCGCACGATGCGGAGTTCAATCGGCTGCGGGATGTAGAGGCCGGTGTAGGTCTGGTAATACCAGACGGAGCCTCTTGTGTAGAGCAGGTGCCGTTGCTCATCCAGCTCGACTCGCGTGCCCCGATACGGCGGGTAGTTTCCCTCTCGAAAAAGTCGGAGCTTGGAGTCCATGACGGTGACCAAGTCGACCGTATCGATTCGGAGGTCCCTCGCTGCCCCAATTAGGCCATCGATTTCCTCCGGCGAGAAGTTGGACGACTTGTGCACAACAACCCGGGCGGGAAAGGTTCGGAGCGCGACACGGTATTCGTTCAGGGCGGCCGTCAACAAATTGCAGGCCTGGTTGGCGTTCAGGTGCGGGACGCGATCGTCACGGGTCATGTCGATCGGGGTGCCTCGCAGAATGAGCCCGTTTCCCAACTCATCGAAGATCTGGGCAAGACTGGTGTTAAGGACTTGCCGATCTCGACTTCGATAAAAAGCTATCCCCACGGCGCACGATGTCGGTCGACGATCATCGGGTTGCAGTTTCCACGGCACGCGTGGGCCAGCCTTGTAGTAGAGCGCTGTGCAAAAATTCCAAGCTTTCGTCGCGTCGTCCTGCTGGCCCTTCATATTGGTTTCGAGGGACACGGCCCGAATCAGCTGAAGGGGCTTGCCCAAGTGCATCGCCTTGGCCTTCAGTGCACGGCGGAAGTTCAATTCAGCTGCCACCTCAACACTGGCTTCTAGGCTGTCCTCGATCGGCCCTCGTTCATCCGTTCCCACTACCTTGTAGAGGGCTTCTGGAATCACGCACACGACAACGTCCACCGGCCGGTTCTGCGCCAAGAATTTGATGTGCTCGTAGTACAGATCGATGGCCTTCGTCAGCCTGGTGTGCCGATCACCGATGGCGACGATGTCGTCCACGTCACTCTTCTTGAGTGTGCGTGCCAGGTCTTGACCAAATACCAGTTTCACGTCGAAGCCATGGCCGATTCCCATGCCGGGGAACGGAGCGCGCAGGTTGGGTTGACGTGCGTCTTCTGGTGCCGCGATCTCGCTTGCGCACCGCTGCATCCAACGGTCGAGGCTTTCGATGCAGGTCGCAGTGCCGACTCCGCCCACGATCACGTCCGTTCGCCGCGTGGTCATGGTGCGGTCAAACGCTCCATATGCTGTGATCCCTTTGCGCGGACAGATGTGTTCGCCGGTGGCAAAGCGCAAGCGCGGTTCTGCTATGTGTTCGAGCTTCATGGCGCGTCAAACAGTCCCTTGATCGGAGAATTTTCATTGTCTTCCGAGGTGTCCCGCAGCGGGAGCCACGTTTCGTCAGGCAACGCAGGATGGTTGGCGAACGAGACCGTATCGCCGAAGGTTAGCGTCGGCGCCGGAGCGCTGGCCGCGGCGAAGAGATCTTCTTGGTCAAGAGCGGTTAGCCACGATGTGAGAAATCGGAAGTGGTCGCTGACCGTTCTGTTGACCTCGGTCTTCTTCAGCCAGGTAAGGCTTTTGTCGGCATAAACGGACCGCCGATAGTTGTCCCCATGACTGAAGTACCAATCGGGTGTCAGCGCGATATACCACCGGCCTTCATTGAGCAAGAAGTCCGCAGCGAAAGCGAAGTGTTTGCAGATGAACGTGCGGCTGGAGTCGTTCTTGTTGATCTTGCGCTCATACACTCGCCGAGTCGCCTTCTTGTGTCCAGTCCAGGTTTCTTCCCGAAGCAGATCCGCGTCGTTGTGCGGGAGAAACGCAAACAGGTTGTCTTCGTGCATCCACTGCACGCGGTGCTGGTAGAGTTTTTGCTGCAAGGTAAAGCGAAGCAGCGATTTGAAGATGCGCTCGCGATCTTCGTCGATGCCATGGAATTCATGAGGACGCAGTGGCGTGACCGTTCCGAGATCGACTAGCCGAGCAAACGGTCCCTGGCTGTCGTCCAGTGGAAGAAAGGTGATGAGTTGCCTGCCGCTAACCTCGTAACCCGAGGGAACGCGCAAGTTCATCTGCAAGAGAGTCTCTCGGATGTGCTTGCGCTGGTTGCGAATGGACTTGCTGGCCGGCGTGATGTCATCCCTTAGGTCTGCGATGTAGAGAGACTGGGGGAAATAGACCTCAAGCAGGTTGAGATTCGCACGCTCAGTCACTGACGATGGCGGGTCAAAGTCCTTCTCCGCCAGGCCGGCGGCAACGCCGCCTCGCATATACGCACGTACCACCTCCAAAGCGGCCGACAGTCGCAAGGGTTCGACGTTTGCCGCTTGTGCGCAGATGTCGCGCATGTCCACGATATCGTCCGCACTGTTGAAGGCGATCTTGCCGTTTGCAGCGCGTTCAATTGCGTCCTTCGAGTAGCTGGACTGCTTGCGAACTAGAACGTACGTGATCAAGCGCCGATAGCGCTTTTCGAGACCGTGCTTGAGAAAGGTCTCAATGGTCGTTTTGATCTTATCGAGAGTGGGGGTACCGGTTACCTGGACGGCGACACCTGCATGGTCGTCTGCCAGATCGATCCCAGGAAAATTGGCTTTCTCCGTGGCGTTTAGGTTGCGTAGTCCCGTCCAGCCATAGAGTTCGCGCAGCACCCCAAGAACAAGGCCTTCCGATACCTTGTGGATGTCGAAGCTGCCCATTGCTGACGACGCCTCAACTTGCTTTTCTAGCTGCGCCATGAGGTCACGGAACTCGTTGAGCAGGTCAAGATGCTTCAATGCTTTTCTCCCCGTCCAAGGTCGTCCAAAAATAGGCCGACGGAACCGCTCTATGTACCTAGACCTTAGGCGCTTCCTACTGCTGAGCGAGACCAGCGGAGCCTGAAAATGGATCCATGACAAGTTTACGTGACGCCAGTCAGCGAAACCCGGTAGTTCTAGTCTTCAACTAATCGCACACGGATTAGCAAACCGATTCGGTCGTGATGATCATAATGCACTGATGTTCATACGAGTCGGTTGTGCCACGGGGCTATGTCTATAAATGTGTGCCCATCGGAAGTTGGATCGCGAAGTTCCAGCAGCCCAATCTGTACCAGCGTCTCAACATAGCTCTGGAGCTTGACACCATACTCGTTCAGGCGTGCTCCGAACACAAAATGGCAGTACTCGTTGGCAGCGTTCGGTCCAAAGACATGGTCGCCGTTCTTCAAGACAATGGTTTCGCCGTCGTCAACGAGTTCCTCGTCTCCCCACGCGTTCGTGAATGTCTCTGGCTCGTAGTCTTCCAAAGCGAATAGTTCAAGGTATGGATAGCTGTTTTCTGGGTTGATTCCACCATATTGCCAGTGCTCGTGAATTGTCTCCCACCCGTCGGCGACGTCTCCCTCGAAGTCGATCGGCCTTTCGGCAACACGCAATTCACCGCGCATCTTGCTAAGCCATTTGGTCCACAGGACACCGCACTCCACTTGACGAGCTTCCGCGGAGCTGAACGCATAGATTAGGTTGCAATCGCGAGAAAGCAGCTCGACGTCGGCCTGTTCTGCATCGAGTGCCTTTACCCATTGGGCCATGTCGGCGTACCGAGTCAGAATTGCGAATGCTTGTTCGTCTAAGACGCTGGATGCGGGAACGGTAACAGTCGCTGATTTTTGGTCGAGCGTCAAAATTCCACGCCCCCATGTCTCGGCGATGTACGTTTGCAGGTTCATTACTAGGAACTGATCTACAGACTCAATGTAGACAATCAGATGCGTCGGCTCCTTGTCAAGGAACCAGTGCCTAAGGTGTTCGATATCCATTGATAGGCCAACGCACTTCGCTTTCTCGAACTCCTCCTTGTTCAGCGTCGTCGCCATGACGCCTTTCATTTGGAACCATACCAGCGAGTTTGTGACTTGCTTTTTTCCGGACCTCAAGTCTTTCGTCAGGTGCAGTCCAATATCGCGTGCTGCTCGATCACGCTCGTATTTGACGAACACGCCGTAGTGGGTGGCCAACTCTTCGAACTTGGCCATGTAGTTCTGCTCGAACGCATCGGTTTTTCCAACGATTAGCATAATCAGCATCCTCAACGACTATCTAAACGACCACGTAGAAAAAGGAGGGGCACTCCCGATGTTGGGACCCACTTCAAGTGTCGGCATCTTCCTCGGCCATGCGGCGCCCCTCTTCCAGTTGGCGTTCGACTTCGCGGACCGCGTAGTCGCGCAACTCGCGGTACAGCTCGAATGCCGGATCGCTCTTCGCCAACAGCGCGAGTCGCTGTTCTGACATCGCCTTGAGTTCGAGGTCGAAGGGGAACGGCTGCCCCGGCGCGCCTGAGCGCGCCCCGCTCACGCTGGCGGCGAAGATGGCTGACGAGAGGTCCCTGTGAGTCGTGCGGCCGACGCCCCGCGCAGCCTTGAGCACGCGTGCGACGAAGCCTTCGTGGGAGTAAACAAAGCGTGGGCCGGCCTCGCGAACGATCGCCGTGATGACCTTGAAGTGCTCGTCGGTGCCGCCGGCGAGCCAATCCTCCAAGGCAGCGACGCAGGCTGCGTCGTACGGACTGCACAGCGCCTCAATAAGCTCAGCGAAGCGGTAGCTGAAGGCGTAGTCACCAATCCTGCCGCGCGCCCAATCGAGCAGCCCGCGGAGTATCTCTCGCCCTTCCGAGAGCGATAGAAGGTCAAGTGCGTCGCGCCTCCCCAGGACGCCCCCGAGGGGTTGCATCCCCCAGTCTCCGCTAGCGATCGCGCCTTCGATACGCGTCTTCGCGAGTTCGATGACCGAATCTGGCACCCGGCGGATGGCCTTTTTTAGGAAATCGTTGGTCCAGTACTCGTCTAGTCGAGTCGCATGTCGTAGCCCGTCGACCAATCTCCGTAGCTGGTCGTCGTGGATCATGTCGAACGGGATCGTGTCTTCATGGACGATCCACATGAAAAAGTCGCGTGCGTAGCGCAGCGCGCAGTCCACGTCGACGCTGGTAATGAGCTCGATCGCCAGCCGCTTGTCGTTCCGCGCCACTTCGTGCGTGATGTGAGGCGTGTACCGGAGGATCGGTCCTTCGTGGCTGGCGAAGATTCGTCTGAGCGCCCGGAGATCGAGGTCCGAGTACGGAGCGAGGTTCGTCGCAAAAAGGTAGCCTTCGGCGACAACCTGCAGATGCGTGTCATCCGTGGCGAGCATGCTATCCACCAGCGCCGAGGCCTCCTCTCTCGCGCCCATCAGCAAGAAACTCAAAGCGCATCCTGTGTGAGGCGATAGCTGTGAGTTCTTGCCACGCAGATGTTCTTGCACGAGGTATCGTGCAAGCGGGAGGTTCGACTCAAGCAGGCGAGCGAGGAACAATCGTGCCGCCCCGTGATCTGGTGAGCCGTTTGCCTGACCGATGTCCTCCAAGCGATCATGCAGGAACTGCGCAAGTTGTGCCGGCTCGGAGTAGCGTGCGCCAAGCTCGCTGCAGAGTGCATTGACGTCAGCATCGTGCTGCGGTCGGCCAACATTCTCTTCGATCGGCCATGTGTTCGTCCCCCAGGCGTCCATGAAGGCACGGGTCGTGCGCGTGTCAAGATCGCGATCGAGGTGCTCGAAAATCCGTCTTGCCGTTGGCCGCGTGCGTTCCGGGCCGTAAAGGGCATGCCAGGAAACGGATTCCGCCACCCTGACCAGAACCGGTGCGGTCACGATTACCGTGCCGAGCAACGCATCGGTCTTCTCAAGCGTCTCGAGGAATTCGTCGCCCCAGGAGTCGGAGTCCTCCGGCTGTGTGGCCATGGGGGCACGAAGGGCGTTGGCAAGATGCTGTGCTGCGAGAAAGGCTCGGCGCTGATTCGTATTTGAGAGGCTGGAGAGTAGCTCGGCGATGATTCGCTGCCGCACCTGACTGACCCTCTCGCGCTGAATCGAGAAGGTCGAGAGCGTGATTTCGCGGCTGGACGCAGCGGAGGTGAAATGTCCTTCGGTCGCAAGGGCGCCCTTGAGCACCTCGAAGGGCGTGTATAGGCCCTTCCAGCTCTCCGGATAATCGAGAAGGGATAGCGCGAAATCGACCACGCCCTCAACGAATTCGATTGGTTTCCGTGGATCCGGTGTCGCCAGTTCCGTCAGCAATCGGATGGCGTGGTGCGGGTGCGGGTGCGTTGGGCGCTCATCGTGTTGTCCGACCTCCCATAGCAGTGAGCAGGCGTCGGCGAGGTGGCCGAGGCTGTACGTCGCTCCTTGGATGATGCGGCACACATCCTTGTCCTGACCATGCCCCTCGTCGATCAGCCGTCGCGCGAGGGTGAGGGCTTGCCTAGGCTGGAAGTACGCAGCCGCAGCGGCAGCCTTGACCTGGGCATTTACATAGTCATCTGCCCATACGAGTTGCGACCACAAACCATCAAGCAGCGTACTTTCAGACGTGTCTCCCTCGTTTCGCCGCCAGTCGAGGCGACCGAGGTTCAGGAGTACGTGTTCTTTGTGCTCGGGTATGGACTCAGAAAAGAGCTTCTCGGCGTAGCCGTTCGATGCCCCACTTGGCGTTATGCATGCGGTTTCGATGATCGAGTCGGCCAAAAGGTCGGGCGAAAGCCGGTACCTAGCGCCACGCTTGAAGAGCACGCCCGCGTCGACGAGTAGCTGTACCAAACGGGACGCGTCGGGAGCTGCGACTCCCTCTACGCTTGCGAGAAGTTCGAGCACGTGCTTGTCATCTGGGGCAACCGGCTGGATGAGTGCCAGCACCCGAAGAATCTTGTGCACGCGGTCTTGCTCTTTTCCTTGTGCAATGCCTTGCGCGATGACCTTCTCGTAGTGCTTCAGCACCATTGTCCGGAAGACTTCGTTCGAGGCGAAGAGCTCTGGATGCACTCCTTCGGTGGCGACGATCTGCGCACCGACGACGACAGCGAGGGGGCTGTCATACGCAGCGGACGCGATTGCTTCCGCTGCATCCGTCGGCGCCCCAAGCTTGTTTAGCACTTGCGTTGCCAAGATGACCCCATCCCGCTTCGTCGGCTTGGTCAGCGTGATCGACCTGATCAGGTTTCCGGCTAGAGCGTAGCGCGCAAGCTCCCCCAAAATGACATCGCTCCAATATGGACGGTAGACGAGGAATAGGCGCGCCTGCGAGCGGGTGTCGGCGACGTAACGGATAAGCTGGACGAGGTCGCCGCGGTCATGAACATCATCAACGATGAGGAGTTTCTCGCCAGCCCCAAGATCCTCGAGGCTCTTCGCCGTGATTTCCTCGGTCGGCGAGGCTACGACCATGCGGACTTCCGGGTGCTGAACGGCGTATGCCTCCAAGGCAGCGCGAAGTACCCGCGATTTCCCCTCGCCGGCGCGACCAATGAGGCTCACCGCGATCACGCTTCGATCAGCGAGGGCGCGTGCGAGGTCGTCGAGTTCCGCCGCCCGGCCCACGAGTTCCCAGCGCTGATTATTGAAGGGCCGACCGTCTACGAGCAGAGGCGCAAAGAATTCGTCAACCGATTGCCAGGGCCCCGCCGCTAGTTCGCCGGTCAATGCGAAACGCTGTGTCGGGAAGTAGATGTCGGCGATGCGCACCTGCTCGCGCTTGGGCAGATTACGGAAGATTCGAGTGATGTCGATTTGGTCCCACAAATCCCACCCTCGCGCACGCCTGATTTCGTTGCGGGCATCGGGACTGGCCACGCGAGAGAGGAGGATATGCTTCTTCTTCGCGGCAATCGTCTGGGCCTTGATTGCCTTCTTAACCTTGTCCGGACCGAACTGCGATTCGCGCTTGCACTGGTACGTATACAACTCGTCGTTCTCGAACCGTGCCTCGATGTCGATCCCATATTGCTTGTGTCCGGTCTTCCCGGCGGGGTGGACATCTGCTTTCCCATGCAGATAGGTCGAGAGAAGATCGAGGCAGAAGTACTCGAAGCTGTCGGGCAGCAGGCTGGGGAGCGGAAGAGGTCGATCGAAGGACACCGTTGTTGCCTCCGGGGTGTAGCCCGCCGCATGCGACAGTTTCGTTACATCGACCTTGAGCGTTGCAGCAAGCTTTGCGAGTTCGTTCGCTCGTGGTCGAGATGTTCCTGCTTCCCAGCGGCTGACGGTTTGTTGAGATGCGCCGAGTCGGTGTGCGAGTTCCGCTTGAGTTGCGATTCCCGCCACGACTCTCATCGAGCGAATTTGTTCGCCCAGGGCCACATAGCGCGGCGAAGTTTTCATACTCATTTAGTGTGTGCGATGGACTGTACGCATAATATGCGTATGAAGAGTGAATTGCAAAGAACGGCCGCCAGTGTGCTCCATGGGTCACTAGTAGATGCAGATGAGAGTCCGCGGATACTGGCTTGGCCGCTCTGTTTCATTCGCCTGATCGACTTGTAGTGCTTCCTCGACAATGGGAAAAATCTGAACGCCCGCAACTAGCCAAGCTCATGAGCCACTTTGACGAACTACCGCGTCGCGATCGAAATCACGAGATTGAGGACAAGGCGATCGCCGCCTTCCAGATGCGGATTAACGAAAGCAACGCATTCTTTCTGCAGATAACGGACCGCAAGGACTACGGGACCGATTGCCAGATCGAGGTGAAGGCTGATGGGCGTGCCACGAACGCCAGGGTCCACGTTCAACTCAAGGGAACTGAGCGTGCGCTAACCGTGATGGCAATCCGCGCAGGCGTGCTCGGCCGCATGGCTACGCTTGCCTGCTCGCATTTCGAGCATGTCATCTCACTTGGTTTCTCCACGCTCGGATTCGATTTATGCATCAACGCCTTCCTTAGGCGCCACAACGACAAATAAACAATTCCCAGACGACGAAATGACGAACATACCTCTCGGAGAGCCGGAACTTGGTCAGAACGGCGCACCAACCAAGGCTTTTGATCAGACTCCTCGTACGCGCCGGGCTTTCTCATATCAAGACTATGCCGCATACGCGTTATTGTTGAAGTCGATCGATGGGGGTCCCTATAAGGAGCTATGGGTCGAGCATCACAATGACATTCTTGCTGCACGACAAGACGGTCTCTTCGATCTGTATCAGGTTAAAACCCGAGAGCCGTCTGACGAACCCTGGATGATAGGTGATGATGCCATTTATGAAACTATAGCCAAATTTTGCACTATTCAAAAAGATCATGGCAACGAGATCGCTGCCTACTACATCTACTCCAACCTTCGCCCATACGTTCCCGCCCCCAACGCTTCAGCAAGTAGAAAATCGCGCTCACTGCACGCGCTTCAACACGAGATTTTTCAAAGTGGAGTCGAGAATATATCTGATGATTATCGGGATGCGTTTCTTAAACTCAAGAAAGCAACCTGCTCAAATGAGGATATATTATGCGGTGTCCTTAAAAAGCTATTCTTTGTCGTCGGCCCCGCTTTAGACTCTTTTCGTTCCGGTTTGCCTGCAGCGCTGTGCGAGGTACGGCCGAAACTAACGCGCTGGCGAATAACGGAGGTCATGAATCTGCAGCTCGAGCTGCTTCGCCGTGTCGAAGCAGCTGGTTCCGCAGAAGTACCTCCGCTGTTGCTACACACATCGCCGATTTCGGCAGGTGGGCTTCCGTCGGCGGAAATTTATTGGCGCCGAGTGCGTGCGAGCGCGATAAGACGCAACATCTCGCTGCGAATGCTTCAGCGCAGGTTTTCCCGAGTGTTTTTTGCCGTTGGCAAGGTTGCGGTGTGTGTTGTCGCTGGGGGGCTTCTTTTTAGACCGCTGCTTCAGGTCAGCGCTTTGCAGAGTGCTTTGAACGTTATCCAGCGTAGCCAAAACGGAGTGCGGCCAGCCGAATTCGCCGAGTCTGTCGCAATTGTCCGGGCAGCGAGAAAACCACTAAATCATCTTAGCCTCGACGGAGCAAACATAGAGTGCCAAGATTTGTCGGGTCTGGAAATGGTGCGCGCATCGGGACAGTCCATGCACGCCACCGGCGTCACCTTTGATAATAGCATCTTAGCAGGCGCGGTCTTCAATGACAGTGAGTTGAATGGTGCGAAGTTTCGTCATGCACGTATGGATGAGATTGTTCTGAGTAAAAGCAATATGCTTGTCACCAATTTTTCTGGTGCGGAAGCCAAGAATGCAAATTTCTCCGAGGCGACACTCAACGGCGCAAATTTTTCCCACGGCGTGTTTTCGGGGGCAAATTTTAAGAATGCAGTTCTCGATTCTAGCGATATGCGCAGTGCCGACTTGAGTATGACAAATTTGAAAGATGCCGTACTTACAGATGCCGATGTTAGTGGGGCAGATTTTACTGGTGCAAAGAATTTGACTCAGGAAATGCTGTTGAGTGCCTGTGTCAGTAGCTCTAAATTGCCAATTGTTGATAAGCCGTTAAAACCAACTTCTAGGGCGTGCTATAAAACAGAAAAGGAAGAAGAGCAACGGATGGTTAAACGTTTTGCCTTGCTCGTGACCGGTCAGGTGGCGGTAATTCAGGGGTATTGCAAGGACTTTGAGCATAAGTTCCGTCCAGCTGACTCGAAACTACATCCTCAAGATAACGAGAGAATATGGTTCGATACAGATGTACTGGGAGATCAACGTCCTCACTAACCGGCAACTCAGGCTACCGGACGCCTTGCGAGTCGGCAGTCGCGTGAGTACATCTTTCAGATTGGCGTAGGGATCATGCTCGTTGAGCTTGGCCGATTGGATCAGGCTCATGACGGCAGCCGAGCGTTGACCGGCGCGCAGTGAGCCCGCGTGAGGGGCGCAGGTGAAAGCGCTACCGTTTTGGAGAGCTTTTGCAGAGCCAGTGCGAGCTGGCCGCGATAGAGTGCTTGAAGTACTGCGCCTCAGGCGCATCGACCGTGTAGTTTTAGGGGCACTTTTCCGGGGCTGCGACTTTACATTCCACGCATACTCGGCAGCGGAAGTCCCGGTGACCAGCGGGATACGACGCGTTCTTTACAGCCGGAGGTTCCGCTAACCGTTCTAAGCGGAACTTGGTCTAGATCTGTAAAGAAGGGCCCCGAAGTTCTTGTCTAATCAATGGGTTAGGCGGGAATTTACGGGGCTTTTTTGTTGCTGACCAGATCATGCGCGAGCAGAAAATGACGAAGGTTGAGTTGCAACCGGCGAACTAGACTTTAGGGACCATGCCTGCCTTCAGGGAGGGGTCATGAGACACGTGATCAAGCGTTTTCTGTTTGCGGTTGCACTGCTGACAGTGATTAGCGGCACCGTTGGCACCTTTACCGTCCTCACCGCATCGTCTGCGCATGCAGAGCCGTGTGGCGGCCGGGGGTATCCGGAGGGCGGTGGCGGTAGCCGGCCCTAGCCAAAGGCCATCACGCGACCAGTTCTTTTTTGCCCCAGGGGCCGCTTCCGTTCGTTCCGGTGGGTACCTGTAGCGTGGCAAGCACACAAGCCTGCAGCCCTTTGGGTTGCGGGCTTTTTTGCCGTTTGCGTTTCCCACGCAGCACACAGACAGTTGAACACGGTGATGCGGTCGACAAGTCATCCCTGATCTGTCAGATTGCCGGTTCGTCATCCGCTCCGGCCCATTCTGGGCTGCGCGGCGCTACTTGGGAGTGTTTCGCATGTCTACGGAAGACCAGTCAGAGCGTGTTTCCCTTGCCGTCGTTGCCACTGTGATCGGTGTTTTGCTGATCAGCGTGGTCATTTACGCGGTGCGATTCATCAGCGGCCAGGATGCCGCGTCGGCGGGCGGGGGCGCTGCACCGGCAGCGGTGTCCACAGGTTCGTCAGCGGGTGAGCACGCCACTGCACCGGGTGCCATTGGGCTTGCCGGTAACGCTCAGAAGATCACCCTCAGCGGTGCCGTGCCTGATGAGGCAACCAAGGCGCGCCTGCTCAAGCCTGCACGCGTGCTGTGGGGCAAGGACAACGTGGTCGACCAGTTGACGGTTGCCGCAGGCGCGCCGGCAGTGTGGTGGCAGTCCCGCCCGGTCGATGTGCTGGCCCGCCTGAAGCAACTGGGCAGCTTCGATCTGCAGACCAGCGCGGAGGGCATGAAGCTGACCGGCGTGGCGCCGAGCGCAGCGGTGCGTTCTGCCACTGGCACCGCCGCGCCAGGTTGGATCGCCAGCCAGTTGAAGTCGGACGTGGCGTTGACCACCGATGCCAATGCCGGCACGGCGGGCGCTGCGGCAGCATCGGACAACCTGCTCGACGAGCGCATCGAATTTGCTTCCGGCTCCTCGACGTTGCCGGAGGAAGCCAAGAGCCGCCTGAATGACATCGCTGGATTGCTGAAGGATGACGACCGCACGATCGTCATCACCGGTCATACCGACAATCAGGGCGATGAGGCTGCCAACCAGAAGCTGTCGCTCGAACGTGCTGAGTCGGTACGCGCGTATCTCACGGGCCAGGGCGTGCCGCAGACGCGTTTGCAGGCAGCGGGGGCTGGGTCCAGCGTGCCGGTGGCGGATAACGCAAGTGCTGAGGGGCGTCAGCGCAACCGTCGCATTACCTTTGCGGTGGCCGCAAAGTAGATCGCGTTATCACGCGGTAGGCGTCGATTAAACCCGGCACTCCATCACGGATGCCGGGTTTTTTGTTGAGAGCGTCAGTCGCTATCGCAAGGCTTCTTGAACACATGCTTCACGCCGCATTTGGTGGCATGCGCGGCGTTCTTTACGCCATGCCCAACCGCACGCGCGGCGTTGGCCGTGGCATGGCCGGCTTCCTTTGCGGCGTGCCCGGTCTTCCTGGCGGCTTCCTTCGAGTCCTGCTTGATGTTCTCCTTCACTTCGGACAGGTCGGCATGGGCGATGGGGCTGAGCAGCGTCAGCAATAGCGCGGCAATCGGCAATAGCGGGAACAGGCGACCTTTCACAGCGGGATTCCTCTCCAACAGATTCATACGGCGGACGCGTCGAGCACAACGGCGGCGCGGCCAGTGAGCAGCGTGCGCTCGGCGCAGCGCACGGTAAAGCGGTACAGCACGTTGTTGCCGTCACCGCTGATGCGCTCGGCTTCAATGTCGAGCGGCGC
The DNA here is from genome assembly GCF_008801405.1 of Ralstonia insidiosa. Taxonomy (NCBI): domain Bacteria; kingdom Pseudomonadati; phylum Pseudomonadota; class Betaproteobacteria; order Burkholderiales; family Burkholderiaceae; genus Ralstonia; species Ralstonia insidiosa. Next base: position 953,140 of record NZ_VZPV01000001.1, read on the forward strand.
GTCGAACGTATCCAGCCGCGCAACGTGGGCTTCAACACCGCGCACGCTGGCAAGAAAGCCTGCACGTGGGCGCGCTTGTGCGATCTCATGTGCGACATCAAGCAGGGCGCCGTGCACGGCCATCGCCTGCGCGGCGTATTCGACGCCGCACACGGCTGCCAGCCGACCATGCGCACGCAGCGGATTGGCTGGATCGCGGTGGCTCGTAGCCGTGCAATGGATATGCGCGTCGTCCCAGGCGAGCACGGTGTCGAGCAGGCACATCGCGCCGCTGTGCGGAATGCGCGCGGCGATCCAGCTTTGGTCAAGCGGCGGCGACAGCGCTGCATCCAGCGTCATGGCGCACCTGTGCTGAAGACGCCATCGGCACCCCGCAGCGCGACATCCACTTGCAGGCGCGTGTCAGGCAGGTAGTCGAGCACCACGCTTTGCGACCGCTGTGTCGCCAGCGCTTCGAGCAACGGCAGTACGCGCGCGGCAGGATTGCCGCCACGCAGTGCTTCGAGCTCGGCGTGCGCCAGCGTGGTGGCGTGGGCGTCGGTCAGCGCGACATCGATACGGGCAAGTGTGTGCGTGCTCGGCTCAGGTGCCAGCACCAGTGCCACGGCAAACGCATCGGGCACCGGTCGCACGGCGCGCAGCGGCTCGGGGTAGTCGCTGTCGTAGACGATCAGCAGGTTGGCAGCACCATCGACCGTGACCTGGCAGAGGCTTTCCAGCAGGCCGGCGGCAAAGCTGCCGTCGTGCGCGCACAGCACGTTGGACGGTGCCGTGGCATGCGTGGCGATGCTCCAGTAGCCCGCGGGCGCGTTGTGCACGGAGTTGTGGAAACGCGTGGGCGACAGCTTGCGGTCGTCGCTCGCCAGCGTTTCGCAGATCACGTGGCAGTTCTGGCCGTCACCCCCGGACGAGCTGAATACCGTGGCCAGCGTGGCGGCATCGCGCCCGCTGGCGGCCACGGCTTCATGGCCGACCGCCAGGGCGAGTTTGACGACCGGCCCGGTGCGGCGCCGCTCGACGGGCGGCAGGCTTGTCGGCGCTGGCAGGATGGTGCGCTCGGGCGCGTAGGCCGCGCGCCCGGCAAGAACCTCCGCTGCCTGCGTCCAATCCGGTAGGCCAGGCCCGAGCAGGCCGATGCCTTCAATGAATGCGCTCAGCCGCGTCATGGTGCGGATCCGTGGCGGGCCCGGTCTGCACGGCCGAAGACGAGGCTGCAATTCGTGCCGCCAAAACCAAAGGCGTTGCTCAGCGCCGTGTACATGCGACTTGCGTCGTGCGGGGAGTTGGTCGTCACGTAGTTGAGGGCCAATGCGGGGTCCGGCTGCGGGGTGTTGATGCCAGCCGGCAGGATTTGGTAGCGCAGCGCCAGCGCGGTGATCACCGCTTCCAGTGCGCCCGCCGCGCCCAGCGTGTGGCCGGTCGCGCCCTTGGTCGAGCTGCACGGCGTGCCATCGAACAGCGCGTGGATGGCGTGGCCCTCGGCCGCATCGTTGCTGAGCGTGCCGGTGCCGTGGAGGTTGATGTAGTCGATGTCCTTGGCGTCGAGGCCGCTGGTGGTCAGGGCTTGGGCCATCGCTGCGCGTGCGCCCAGGCCCTCGGGGTGGGGCGTCGACATGTGATGCGCGTCGCTCGATTCGCCAATGCCGAGCAGCAGGATCGCGTCGCCCTCCAGGTCTTGCTCTGTATCGGGTGCGCGTTCCAGCAGCGCAAAGGCAGCGGCCTCACCGATCGAGATGCCATCCCGCGCGACATCACACGGCCGGCATGGCTGCTGCGACAGCAGCTCCAACGAATTGAAGCCATACAGCGCGGTCAGGCACAGCGAATCCACCCCGCCCACCACGGCCGCGTCGATCAGGCCGGCGGCCAGCATGCGCCGCGCCGAGGCAAATACCTTGGCACCCGACGAGCACGCCGACGAGATCGCCATCGACGGCCCGCCCAGCCCGAAATACGCCCGCACGAAGGCGGCGGGCGAGTAGATGTTGTGCGTGTGCGCGTAGTGAAAATCCGCCGGCAGCGCACCTGTTTGCGGGTCGCGGTGCTGGTAGGCGTGTTCGGCTTGCAGGATGCCGGACGTGCTGGTGCCGATGAACACGCCGACGCGCTTGGCGCCGTAGCGTGCCTTGGCGGCCTCGACGTGCGCGGCAAAGCCGTCTTGTGTCAGGCCGATCTGCGCCAGGCGGTTGTTGCGGCAATCGAAGTCAGACAGGTCAGGGCGCAGGCGTTCTGCATCTGCGCCTTCCACGGCGCCGATCCAGGTGTCGAGGTCTGCCCGCGGGAAGTCGCAGGGCGCCAGGCCGCCACGCTGTCTGCGCAGCGCATCGAGGGTGGCGTCCAGGCCACGTCCAATACAACTCGTGGCGGTGAAATGCGTGAGCAGTAAAGGCTTCACGGGAAGGCGGGATCGGGCAGTGGATGGGGTTGGGGCTGGCCGGTTGGTGTCCCGGTTGCATACACAAATTTTATCAAACGGTCACTTTCGGTCCGCCCGGTTGCGAAGCTTCCGATGCCAGCGCCGCGCGCAGGGTGATGCACCGCAACTGCGCTTGCGCGGCGGCTCGCAGCACCATCGGCAGCGCGGCCAGCAGTACGGGCTGGCCGTGAGCATCGCGCGCCGCATGACCGTCGTGAACGAGCAGGATGTCCTGTGTTGCCAGGTTGTGCAGCAAGCGCCGCGCCACGGCAGCCGCATCGTGCGAGCGTGTGTCGAAGCCCCGTCGGGTCCAGCTTGCCAGTTGTAGGCCGAGTTGGCACAGCACGGGTTCGAGAAACGGGTTGCGCAACCCGGCGGGCGCGCGGAAGAACAACGGGCGCACCCCTGTGATCTCAGTCAGCGTGTTCTGCGCGGCCTCGATCTCGCGCCGCAGTGCGCCGGGGCCTTGCAGCGAGAAGTGGTGCCGATGGCGCTGGCTGTGGTTTTCTACCGCGTGCCCGCGCGCGACGATGGCCTCGACGCAGTGCGGATGCCGGCGTGCCAGATCGCCAATGCAGAAGAACGTAGCGCGGGCACCGTACGCGTCCAGCAGATCGAGCACGCGCGGTGTGACTTCGGGGTCAGGGCCGTCGTCGATGGTCAGCGCGATCTGCTGACCGGCGGTTGCCGGCAGGCGCGTCCAGTTGGGCCCGAGCAGCGAACTGCGCGGCCACAGCCCAGCGGCCATCAGCGCCAGGTGCGAGGCAACGACGGCACCACCCGCCCACGGCCAGGACGATGGTTGTGCCACTACCGTCACGGCAGCGCCAGCGTGCAGTGCCAACGCACCGCTGATGAGCGGCGTGGGTTTCCAGCGCCGTGCCATGCCAAGAGGTTGGGTGAGTGGGGCGTTCATGCGGCAGTGTGCTGATCGGGGGCAGCCTTTGGCGCGAGGATGGCGGCAAACACCAGCGCCAGCATGGCGCCGGGGCCGACGGTCAACCCGAAGGTCTCCAGCATCGGCACGCGAGAGAATGCCAGCAGGCCGAAGCCGGCCACCGTCGCCAGGTTGGCCACCAGCAGGGATACCAGTGTCTGCGCTGCTGGTTGTGAGGGCTGTGACGTGCCTGTGCGCTGGTTGAAGAACAACGCGTAGTTCGAACCCACTGCCACGATCAGCAGCATGCCCACCAGATGCAGGATGGTGAGTTGGACACTCGCCAGCGCAAAGCCGGCGGTAACGACCAGCACCGCCGCCACCAGTGGCGCCAGCGCGCGCAGTGTGCGCTGCGCAGAACGCAGTGCGACCCACAGCAGCAACGCAATCGCCACGAACCCCGCCAATGCGAGGCGAATGTCCTCACGCACGTAGTTGACGTAGAGGCGGTCGGCTTCCGCCTTCAGGTCGACGAATAATGCGCCGGGCAGGTTGGCGTGCTCGACAGCAGTGCGAATGGCTGCGGCATTCAAGCTGGGTGGGTTTGCGGTCTGGGTGCTTGCTTTGTCGATTGACGGTGCGCGCAGCGGCAGCATGGCGCTCCACTGGCCGTCGCGCTCCGTGAGCAGGGCATCAACAGCCAGTGCCATCGATGTGCCTTGCAGGTCTGCGCGGCGCAGCAGCGGTTGTGCGCGCGCGGCGGCCACGTCGGCGATGAACGGAGTGAAGAGCTCTGGCTTCACGCGGATGGGCTGATCTTCAACGGCGGCGCGCATGCGCTCGGTCAGTACATCGGCGGGGGGCAGGCTGGCCAGACGCGCGCGCTGTGTGGCATCGCTTGGCAGATAGCGTGCGGGGTTCTCGAACCCGGCCAGCGCGCCGGTATCCACCAACGGTTGCAGTTGTGCGGCCACTTTCTCCGCGCCTTGCAGCGCAGCCTGTTCGCTCGCGCCGGGAATCACCACCAGATAGCGCACGTCCGGTGCACCCACGTCGGCGCGTAGGCTGGCGTCGAGTGCTTGGCTATGGGCGGGCACTGGGCTGAGTGCGGCAAGCTCGCGGCTCCAGAGGCCATCGCGATGCAGCGCTAGTGCGGCGCACGCACCTACCAGCGTGAGCACGAGTGTCCAACGCAGGCGCGGTGCGGCTTGCGTAGCGCGTGCCAGCCACGCACCGAGCTTGGCAACGTCGCGAATCTCCACGTGCGCACCGCGCAGATGCGGCAGCACATAGCGCGTAACCATCGCTGCCGTCACCAGCCCGACAATCGAATACAGCCCCAGTTGCACAAGCCCTGGAAAGCCGGAGAACAGCATCGACGCAAAACCGCACACCGAGGTCAGCACGCCCAGGCGGATGGTCGGCCAGTACGTGGCAATCCACGCACGCAGTGAATCGGCTGGGCGCACCGTGTGTGTGCCGGCAGATTGCACGAACAGATAGATCGAATAGTCGACAGCCTCGCCGATGAGCGTGGTGCCGAACCCGAGTGTCAGCCCGTGCACCGTGCCGAACCCAATGCTGACCGCCGCCACGCCGGCAGCTACCCCCGAGAGCACGGGCAGTAGCCCGAGCACCAGCGTGCGCGGCGAGCGGTACACCGTCAGCAGCAGCGCCACGATCAACACCAGGCTCAACGCGGAGAGCCGTTCCACGTCGTGCTTGATGGTGTCGCGCGTGTCGACCGAGAACACGCCGGGGCCGGTCATCAGCAGCTTGGCCGATGCGGCGTTCGGTGTAGCGCGCACAGCGGCATCGAACGCGCGGCGCACGGTGTCGATGGCGCGCGCCTGCGCATCTGTGTCGGAGCCGGCGGCGGAGGTCTGCGCGACCAGCACGGCGCGCTTGCCGTCGCGCGAGGCCCAGACGCCGTTCGATAGGGAGGGCAGTGCGGTGCTGTCCAACTGGCTGACAAGCGCGGCCACCTCGCCGGTCGGGTCATGCGGCAGCATGTTCTTCGCGACGAGGCCGGCGGACGACGCCAGCAAGTCCAGGCTATCGCCCAGCGCCTGGTGCAGCCCCTCTGCGGAAAAGCGTTGCGGTGTGACGGCCGGGCTCAGAACATAGCGGTGCTCAAAGACGAACTGCCGGTCGCGCGCTTCACTCACGGGCTCGCCGTTGTTGATGGCGCTGAATTGCGCATCCGCACGCAGCGTGGCCGCGAGTTGCCGGGACAACGCTGCGCGCGTGGTGGCCGCATCATCCCCTCCACCGCCTTCGATGCCGATGAGGATCAACCGCGACACCAACCCTTCGCGCAGCTGATCGACCAGCACGCGCTGCTCGGCGCTGGGCGAACGCGGCAGAAAAGCGGAGAGGTCCGCCGTGAAGCTCGTGCGGCCGATCACGATGGCGCACAGCAGTAGGCCGAGCAGCCAGAGCAGCACTGCGGGCTGCCGGTAAGCGCGCGTGTTGTTGGCGGGCTCGCGCATCGGCAGCAACATCAGTTGACCGGTTGCAGGCGCATCAGCGAGTGGTCGCCGTCAGCCTGGCGGATGGTGACGCTGCGCAGCATATCGCGCGTGCCATCCAGCGTGATGGTGCTGACCACCTTCTGCATGCGCGTGTCGATGGGGGTGAGCGTGAGCGTCCAGTCATCGCCCCGGCCGCTGATGGTGACCTTGTACACCGCTTCGAGCGCATAGCGGTTGCCGGCCAGCGTGGCGCGGATGCTCTCGATGAACGCGGCAAGCTCCGGATACTGCCCAAGCGGCATCGAGAATTTGCGCTGGTTGCGCTCGACGGTCAGCGTGTTGCCGTCAATCACGAGATGCTCGGGTTTGGGGCGCAGCGTGTGCTTTTCCAGGTGGTCGGGCGCGACGAAGACAAGTTCGCCGGAGGACTCGATGGGCTGCGCGGCAATCGACAGGGTCTTCGTTTCGGTAAAGGTGGCGCGTCCGGATTTGTTGTGGGCGAGGGTCGACATCAGGCGGTCGAGCGTCCAGCCTGAACCGTCCGCGGCATGGACGGTGCTGGCCAGCAGGCTGGCCGCGAGCATGGCAACGCAGGCGCAAAACAGTGAGCGTCGGTTCATGGCGTCGGGGTTTCCTGGCGTTCCGGGTGTCCGGCGGGTTGCCGTTCCGTCGCGCTGGCATCGTGCCAGAAGTCGAAGAAGTTGAACCAGTTGTAGGGCGCTGTGCGGCAGCCGTGTTCAACGTGCTCTACATAGCGTGCCAGCGCGGTCTGGACAGCGGCGGCGCGGTCCTCACGTTGCAGGTTCGTGAAGTCGGCCAGCTTGTTGAACCGCACGGCATAGCGGTTGCCGCCCAGGTGCAGGCCGGTCATGAACAGCACGGGCCGCTTGAGCATGGCCGCCATGTGCAGCGGCCCAAGCGGAAACGCAGCAGGGGCACCAAGGAAGTCCACGCGCTGCACGGAAGGGCCGGCGTCGCGCAGCAACGTACGGTCAGCCAGCATGCCCACCAGGCCGTTGGCATCGAGCACCTCGCGCACCTGCAGCATGGCATCGATGCGCCCCAGCGGAATGATTTCCGGCGCCGCCGCCGGGTTGATGGCGGCAACAGCGGCGTTGATGTTGCGCGCGTTGTCTTCGTACATGGCAACCGCAACACGTAACCTCGGCAGGTCCGGCAGATCGGACGCCGCACGGCCCAGCGCGCGCACCACCTCGAAGCTGCCGAGATGCGCGCCTAGCAGAAACGCACCGTGTCCCTGCGCGAGGGCTTCGTGCACGTGCTCCTGCCCCTTCAACTGAATGTCGAACAGGTCGAACCGCGCATGCATCAGGTAGATGCGATCGTGGATCGTGGTGCCGAAGGTCAGCATGTGCCGATAGACGTCACGCAGGCCGGCAGGCCGGCCGAGCACGCGCCGCAGATAGTCGCGCGATGCACGGTACGCGGCGGGCGAGCACAGCACAAAGTACAGCGTGCCCAGCCGCAGCAGGAGCCGGCCAAACGGCCGCCCGAAGCGCAGCGAAATCCAGGTCATCGCGCGCAGCGCTGCGAGATTGCTCCGCTCCGGGCGCTCGGCCCATTCAGGGCGCTTCATGCAGGCACACCTTCCGGCGCGTTCGCCTGCGCGCTGAGCACACCGTTGGCCACTTCCCGCTCACCCGCACGGATCGTGAAACGGATTGCGCCACTGGCCGCCGTTTCGAACGCGAGATCCAGTGCTTCACCTGGCGCCGCGGGGCTCAGGAACTTGGCCGAACCGAGCTGGCAGGTATCGAGCGAACGACCCAGCGCCACACCGATCGTGTGGATCGCATGATCGAGCAGCAGCACCCCCGGCACGATCGGGCACCCCGGAAAGTGGCCGGGCAGTGCAGGGTGATCTGCGGGGATGGTGAAACGCATCGCGGGCTTCCGATGGTGGAGCTCCAATTGCTGCGCAACCAGCGTCGCCAGCGTATCCCGCGCCAGCTTGCCGGTGCCGTTGCGCGGCAAGGCTTCCACAAACAGCAGCGGGCGCGGCAGGAACGCCGCGTCGATGCGCTCGTGCAGTGCGCGCAGCAACGCCGCCGCACTTAGCCCCGGCGCAACCACCAGCGCCACCAGCCGCGTGACCGGCAACCCACCGTATGCATGCGGCGTGGGCGGTGCGTCGTCCGGCATGAAGAACACGCCGTCCACCACGCCGGGAATCGCATTGAGCTGATGGTTCAGATACGCCAGCGAAGATCGCTTGCCGGCAATGTTGATGAGATCGGCCTTGCGGCCTTGCAGCAGGAAGTGCGTGTCGTCCAGCAGCGCCAGCGTGTCGCCCATCGGCACCGGGGTTTCCACGTGCCCACCGGACACCCAGACGGTGGGGCCGTCGTCATCGGCTGTGCTGGTGCGCAACTCCAGATGCACGTCGGGGTACGCATGCCACGCGGTGTCTTGCGCTGTACGGCGCGTGGCGAGCTGGCCGGTTTCGGTGCTGCCATAGATTTCGAGCAGCGGTGCGGCCAGGCGCGCCTCCGCCTCGAGCGCGAGCGCTTCCGACAGCGGCGCAGTGGCTGACAGCACCAGCGCTGCGGCCGGCAAGGTGGGTTCCGACGCCAGCAGCGCCCGCAGGTGCACCGGCGATGTCACCAGCACGCGCGGCGCCGGCACGGCTTCAAGCGCTTCGCGGATATCCGCCGGATAGAACGGCTGCTGGTTGCTCAACGCCAGGCCGGCCTGCAGCGGGAGCAGGACCGTGACCTCAAAGCCATACATATGCTGCGCCGGCACCGTGCCAACCAGCGTGAATGCGCGCCCATCGTCCAGCCCAAGCCGTGCGGCCCCCGCGCGCATGCATCGCACGAGAGCGCCCCACGTCTTGCGATGCGGCACGGGCGTGCCGGTCGAGCCGGACGTGAACAGATAGGCCATGACCTGTGACGCATCAATCTGCGGAACATGCGGCGGCACCTCGGCCAGCGCATCGCCCCGCGTCGCATCATCGGTGTAGTGAAAGCCGGGCAGGTCGACAGGGCATGCGCTTGCGTCATGCAGGCAGAACACATCGGGCGCGAACGCTGCCAGTTGACGCACCATCTGCGGTGTCTGCATGGGCGGCAGCAGGCTGATCTTGCCGGCCACCAGCGTGGCGCACAGGCCGACGGCAAAGCGGTAGCGGTCCGTACAGGCGTTGAAGACGTGACCGCCCGGCGGGAGCATCGCGGCCAATCGCTTCACGTCGGCCAGGAACGCACGCACGGAAACCGGTGCGCCGTCGCGCCAGGCGAGCGTGTGGTCCAGCGATGCGTGGGAGACCAGCGGGTAAGTCGGCATGCAGCAATCTCGGGGGATGTGGTCAGTATGGGTTCAGCGGGATTGCCGGTAGGCTCGCACGGCGTCGAACAGGCTGGAGTTCGGCTCGCCACGCAGCACGAGGCGCCGGCAGAGGTATTCCGCGGCAAACATCACGCCCACCAGCGGCAGCGATACATAGTTGGCAAACGTCGACCACGTGACGATCGATGCCGCGGCAAACAGCAGCGTGGATACCGCCGCCGTTGCCACGAAGAACAGCATCCAGGCCACCGTCACCTGCCGTGAATAACGCGCAATGCGTGGCGTGAGCGTGCCGTGCACGATGGCCGCAAAGCGCGTGCACAGCGGCTCGCGCCCAGCAACGAGCGTGCGGCCGAATACGTAAGCCATCATCAGGTTGAAGCTCGCATGTTCGAGATACAGGCCCCATTCAAAATGGCGCGACAGCGGTTCGTGGAGCATCCACAGTGCCCCGCTGACAACGCACCACAGCGGCAACAACCAGGCGCGCTGCGCGGCGCGCGCTGCTGCCACCAGTGCAATGGCCAGCGGCGGCACGAGCGCCATCGCCAGGCCAAAGCCATGCATGCCCGGCGTCGCCACCGCGTAATGCGCGCCCACCTGATAGGCGACGACTGCAGCCACACCTGCCGCGGCGCGCACGATGCCGGTCAGTCGATCCATGTCAGAAGGGGGCGGAATAAGTCGTGCTGCATCAGGTGTGTGGGTGTGTCTGTCCGGTTTCCGGTGATGCCGGGCGCTTTCATCATACGCACGGCACAGCGGGCCGGTTGGTGCCGTCCGGACCTCACCAGACGGTTCTGGCGGGCCACATTCTAGTGGCCTACACGTGACTCGCCCGACTGGCCGATGTCGCGTTTGTAACCGGATGTACATCCTGTCGAAAGCGCTACGACAGCGCCTGGCTGCCGATTCGCGATACGGCGCGGTGTTAGCCCCACTGTTGAATCGTTTGCGTCACAAACGCCGGTGTGATGCGCGGGGTTTTTGTCACGGTTTCGCGCTATACGAGGGGGGTGCCTTCGACTAGAATCCGCCTAGCTTAAACGACCCCCACACCGCACGGGCGGGGGCAGGGCAAGGCAGGGTTTCAGGCGATGAGGACGTCTCGCTTCAGGCCACATTCCTGGCCGTATTCCCTTGCTACAGGGTCTGTCCGCAGACGCTACGCTGCCCGTGTGAGCAAGACCGATGAACGATCTGGAAAAAGAACTCGCCACCCTGATGATTGGCGAGCTGAATCTCGAAGACATCCAACTCGATACCCTGAGCGCCGATACGCCGTTGTACGGTGAAGGGTTTGCGCTCGACTCCATCGATATCCTTGAAGTCGCGCTGCTGATCTCCAAGAAGTACGGCTTTGAACTGCGTTCGGGCAATCCGGACAACGCCAAGATCTTCGCTTCGCTGGGCTCGCTGGCAGCCTACGTCGCCGCGCACCGCACGCGATAGGCACGCGCTGGTTGCCCGCACGTTGCCGCACACGCATGACGCCATGCCGATGACTGGCGCATCTTCCACGCACCTCGTCCTGATCCCGAGCTACAACCCGGGCGTCAAGCTTGACGAGACCGTGCGCAGCGCCCGCACGCAATGGAACCCCGTGTGGGTGGTGGTCGACGGCAGTACCGATGGCAGCGCCGAGCGCCTGCAGGCCATGGCCGCGCAAGACCCGGGGCTGCACGTGATCGTGCTGCCGCGCAATCGGGGCAAGGGCGTGGCCATTCAGGCCGGGCTCGAGGCCGCTGCCGCGCATGGTTTCTCTTACGTGCTGACCATGGATTCCGACGGCCAGCACCCCGCTGACCTGATCCCCGCCTTCATGGCCGCCTCGCAGGCGGCGCCCGATGCCATGATTCTCGGGCAACCGGTATTTGACGCAAGCGCACCGCAATTGCGCGTGCAGGGGCGGCGCCTGTCGAACGTGTGCGCGGACATCGAAACGCTATGGGCGGGCATTGGCGATACGTTGTTCGGATTCCGCGTGTATCCGATCGCGCCGCTGCTTGCCATCATGCGCCGGCACACCTGGATGCGCGGTTTCGACTTCGACCCCGAAGCGGCCGTGCGCCTGTGCTGGGCCGGTGTGCGCCCCATTCGGGTGGATGCGCCGGTGCGCTACTTTCGGGTGAGTGAAGGTGGCGTGTCGCACTTCCAATATCTGCGCGACAACATCCTGCTGGTGGGCATGCACCTGCGCCTGATAGCGGGTGGGCTGCTGCGTTTGCCCTGGCAGGTCGCACGACGCTTGCAGCGGGGCTGGTAGAGGCGACGCCGGCTTATGCGATGGCGCGCGCGCCGGCTTTGGCCTGGTTCAGCAGGGTCTGTGCTGCGAGCCACGCCCGCGTGGCGGCAGTCGGATCGCCCGCGGCACGCGCATCTGCTGTGGCGCCGGAAAGCAGCATCACATAGACCCCCGCGAGTTGCCGCGCCGCATCGGCGGGCACGACCTCCGCGAGCAGCGTCTCGATCATGTTGAGCAGGTCGTCGCGGTAGCGTATCGCCACGTCGGTCACCTTGGGGCAGGTCGCGCCAAACTCGGCCAGCGCGCGCTCGAACAGGCAGCCCGCAAACTCCGGGCTGCGGAACCACGCCTCATACCAGTCGAAGATGCCCTTCAGGCGGGCCGTGACGTCAGGCATGGTCGAAAGCTGCTCGGCCATGCTGTTCATGATGAAGGTATAGCGCTGCTCCAGCACTTCCTTGATCAGGTCTTCCTTGCCGGAAAAGTGCCGATAAAGCGTCATGCGCGCGACGCCGGACTCGCTGATGATCCAATCGATGCCGACCGGGTAGAAGCCGTGCCGGGAAAACAGCTCGCTGGCCTTGTCTACCACCTGTTGGCGCTTGCTTGCGCGCATCGCACCCTCTCTTGATTGCTGGCTTGCATCTTAGCATCGGCCACTTGCCGCATCCTGTGGATCGGGCTGCGGCCAAACCGTGCGCAGACTGTTGTTGCCCTGTCAGCTTTACGCTTTGGTAACACAACGGCACATGGTTGACGCTAAAGTAGACCGATCTATATCATGTGCCCGCGATTCGTTATGTGGGGCGGGGAATAGAAGGCTTTGCGCGATCGGCTGGGGTACAACCATCCGGGGCTGACAGGGCCTCTCTCAATCGAACAGCAACAATAAGAAATTAGGGGTCAGACGAATGCGTAATCGTTTGCTGATGCTGGGGGCCGTCGTGTGGCTGGCCGCCTGTGCCCAGCCTCAACCGCTCAGCGATGTGGTGCGGATTTGCGACGATCGTGGGTGTGCCGATCGACCGAAGGCTCAAGTGGCTTTTGACCAGGCGAATATCCCGGACGAAGACCCGCGTATCACGGCCCTTAAAGAAGTTGCCAAGCGAGAACCCAAGGCCGCCTATGACCTGGGTCTGCGCTACTTCCGCGGCGACGGCGTGCGCCAGGACAGCTATCAGGCGCTGGTGTGGATGCGCGAGGCTGGCGAGCACGGCAACCTGCAGGCGCAGAAGGCACTCGGCGCGTTCTATCTGTTCGGCCTCGAAGAGATGGGCTCCGATCCGGCAGAAGCCGAAAAATGGCTCTCGATTGCGGTGAGCCGCGGCGACAAGGAATCCAAGAAACTGCTCGACGAAGCGCGCAAGGCAAAACGGTCGGAGCAGGACGACTACAAGTGGCGCTCGCAGTGGCGCACCACCTATTACAACTATTGGTACTCGGGTTATCCGTATCTGGGCGTCTGGCGTCAGACGACCTGGTACTGGTATTGACCGGTGACCACATAGCGAAAGCGTTATCGCGTTTTTAAGGCGCTTTGGGGAGGGGGAAAAACTCGTCGCGCGCCTTGCCAAGGGGGGCTTATCGAGTCGAAGGACGCGTAAGCCGGAAATCGACTCAATTCGAGCCACAAAACAATATGAAAACCAATCTCTTCAGCCGCACTGCCAAGTTTGCAGGCGTGGCCGTGATCGCTGCTTCCCTCGCCGCATGTGCGGGTGGTGGCGTTGTGACCCCGGGCGGCCAGAACGCCGGCGTGAGCGGTGCTGCGGCAGGCGGCTCCAGCGCAGGTGCAGACCCGACGCTCGAGCGTTGCGCCTCGCCGCTGGGCACGATCGCCATGGATGACGGCCGCAACGCCGACTGGTACGGCCAGTTCGGTAGCGCCACCAAGATCACCACGATCGACCCGCTGCTGCGCTTGGCTGTGCAGCAGTCCAACTGCTTCGTGATCACGTCGATCGGCAACCAGAAGACCGACGCACGCCTGTCGCGCATCACCGATCTGCAGCGCAACTCCGGCGAATACCGTGCCGGTTCCAAGCAGCAGAAGGGCCAGCGTGTGGCGGCTGACTACTACATGGAGCCGCAGATCATCATCAACGACTCGCCGATCGGTGGGGTGGCGGGTGCTGTGGGCGGCCTGCTGGGCAACAGCGCGATTGCCGCGCTGGCCGGCAGCGTGAAGTCGAAGGCTTCGGTCGTGACGCTGACGCTGTTTGACGTGCGCTCGGCCGTGCAGATCGCCGCTGCCGAAGGCAGTTCGACGGCCACCAACTACGGTGCTGTACTGGCCGGCTTTGGCGGTGGCGTGGGCGGCGGTCTGGCTGGCTTCTCCAGCACGCCGGAAGGCAAGGCCACGGTGGTCGCCTTCATTGATGCCTGGAACAAGATGGTCGTTGCGCTGCGCAGCTACAAGGCGCAAGACGTGAAGGGCGGTCTGGGCCGTGGCGGTCAGCTCAAGGTCAACTGAGTATTGAGCGGGGATTCACACAGAAGAGACGCCTAGCGTCCTGATGTGTCAAAGAGAAAAGCCTGCGGCGGTGACGTCGCAGGCTTTTTTCTTTGTTGAATGCGATGGTGTCAGCGCGCGTCTTTCGGCTTGTCGCCCTTGGGCCAATCCTTGACGCGTTCGGCATAGTCGGGGCGCGGCTGCTGGGTGAAGAACCCGGCCACGTCCACGGCCTCCTGCGCTGTCAACGTGCTGCCCTGGCCTAGCGGCATGTTGTGCTTCACGAACGGGGCCGCCGTGTACAGGCGTGCCATGCCCGCACCGACATTGAACGCATCCTTGCCCCACAGCGGCGGCATGAAGTAGCCGCCTTGCAGGTTCGGCATGCCCTGGCCTTCGGCGCCGTGGCAGGCTGCGCAACGCTGCGCATAGATGGCCTTGCCGTTTTCGTGATTCGGCACGAGCGTGGTGTCGATCTTCTCGAAGCCGCGACCGTTCACGTTGGTGCCCACGGGCACACCGCTGGACAGCCACTTCATGTACGCGAGGATGGCGTTCATGTCCTCGCCGTCAAAGGCAATCGGCTTGCCGTTCATCGAGCGCTGGAAGCAATCATTCACGCGCTGCTGCAATGAAATGACGGCGCCACTGCGCGCGCGGTATTCCGGAAACGCGGCGGTCAGCCCCACCCACGGGGCGGCGTATGGCGTGGTGCCGCCGTTCAGGTGGCAGCTCGTGCAGTTCAGGCCGTTGCCGACGTTGTGGGGCAACTGGCGCTTGGTGTCTGTGAGGATCAGCTTGCCGCGCTTGATGGCGTCGCCCACCGGGCCGGCAGGGATGGTGGCTTCGTCGGGCACCGGCAGTGTGCTCGGCGTGGTTTGTGCGAATGCGGATGTGCTGACAGCCAGCGCCAATGCGGCGCCGAGTTTGCCAAGCGTCATGTTGCCCCCTGTGGGTTGGTTGTGTGTTGTTCTAGAGGTCGAGGTTGCGCGGCTAGCGTTTGCGCTCGATGGCGCTGAAGACGGCCATGCCCGCCAGCATGGCAACGACAAAGCCGATGGCCTTGGGTACGCCCGCGCCCAGCGCCACCAGTGCCGGCCCCGGGCAGAACCCTGCCAGGCCCCAGCCGATACCGAAGACTGCGCTGCCGAGTACCAGCCGTGTGGTGATGCCCGTAGCCGACGGCCATTGGATCGACGTGCCGAGCAGCGAGCGCCCGCGTCGCCGCGCGATGAAGAAGGCGATCACGCCCACCGCAATCGCCCCGGCCATCACGAAGGCCAGCGATGGGTCCCAGTGGCCGAACAGATCCAGAAAGCCGAGTACCTTGGCCGGATTGGCCATGCCCGACACGATGAGCCCCGCACCAAACAGCAGGCCCGCGATCAACGCGATCACGATCGGCATGTCAGCCTCCCACCACGTGTCGCATCACGAACACGGTGACGATGCCCGCGGCCATGAAGGTGAGGGTTGCCACCAGCGAGCGTACGGAGCCGCGCGACAAACCGCAGACACCGTGGCCGCTCGTGCAGCCGCCCGCATAGCGCGTACCGATGCCGACCAGGAAGCCGGCGGCGAGGACCTCGCCCCAGCCGGCGGAGATGTCCGGCACCACTGGCTGACCGAGCAGCGCCGCAATGACTGGCGCCCCGATCATCCCGACAAGAAAGGCGATACGCCAGTCCATGTCGCCACGCGGGCGCTGCAGCAGCCCGCCTACGATGCCGCTGATGCCGGCAATGCGTCCGTTGCCCAGTACCAGCACGGCTGCGGCCAACCCGATGATCAGGCCGCCAATCATGGCCGCGCCCGGCGTGAAATGCGCAAAGTCAATCGACATGGGAGCAGGGATGGGGAGAAATTAATTAGGTCTCAAATAATATATAAATTTGTAGATTGTTTGTTGGATCCCCCCAGGGATACGAAAGCATCACGCGCGAGCAATGCCGTGTCTTCGCGCGCGTGAGCTACCGCCAGCGTATTCGTTACAGGCGGATCACATAGCCTTCACGCGGGTGTGTACGCCCGGCGTGCAGCGCGGCAATGCGCGCTTGTGCAGCCGTCATGCCGTGCTCCTCGATCAGCGTGAGCCAGCCGTGCGCGGGTTCGCGTACGTGGTCGATGAAGCGTCGTTGTGCCGCGTTGAATTTCTCGGTGACGACGGCGGGGCCCCAGTCGGCGTTGCGCTTGCGGATCTGTACCGGCGCGAAATAGAACTGCGGCGCCGGGCCGGGCAGAGCTTCGGATTGGATGAAATCCGTGTTCTGCGCGGAGCCCGCAAAGCAGTCGTACACCAGCGCATCGCCAAGGTGCTCGTGTACGCGCCGGCGCAGTGCTGCATCGCCGGAGAAGTCGACGTAGAGCGTGGGGATGTCGGTGGCAAGCGTATCGAGTGCGTCGTAAGTGACGCTGTCGTGGTAGCAGCCTAGGCCGTCGACGAAGGCGCGATTGCTTGCAGAGGTGAGCGCGGTGAGCGTGAGCCCCGGCGTGTCCTGCAGGCAGAACGCCGTGCCATACGCCGTCTTGCTGGAGGCGCTGGAGAACACCAGCCGCCGTGCGCCAAAGAAGGCGTTGTCCGAGAGAAAATCCGCCAGCATGAAAGACGTGATGAACAGCGGCCGGTACAGGATCTGGTAGTTCTCCAGCGCGGCGTCGTAGGCCGCGTCCTGTGTCACGCGCGTGTACTGGTTGTAGGCAGAGACCAGCGACTGGCGGTGTGCGGCACCATCGTAGAAGCCACGCGGCGTCACCCGTTCGGGCTGCATGCGCAGGTGCGTGGCGATCGGGAAATAGCCGTAGAAACGCTCGCCCACGTCGATGCCTTCCACGGTGGAGCTCACCACATCGGCAAAACCCCACACCGGCATGTGGCCCCAGCCTTCCTGCCCGGTGGGGAAGAACGACCAATACTGCATGGCATCGCCAAAGGCCGCGTAGGTGATGTTGTTGGTGGTGAGCGCGAAGCGGTCCAGGCGCAAGACGACCTCGCCGGGCGCAGCCTGGGGGGCTGCATCGGCGCTTTCCAGCCGGCTTTCGTTTAGGGCATGCTTGTGCGTGAAGAGCCGCTCGTATGGGGCGTTCTTGGGGGCGTTCATGGTGTCTCCTCCATTTTCGGGATCGATGGGCTGATGGCTTCACTCTATCGCCGGCAATCCGGCACCGGGTTCGGAAACGCGCCGACGGAACACACCGCACCGGCAGGCCCCGCCAAGCCGCTGAAACGGCCGTCGCAGCGCCGTGCGAAGTTCACCGTGCAGGCCATCTACGAGGCGTTTGTTCGGATTTGGCAGCGCGACGGCGCACAGGCCGCCACCACGCGCGCGGTGGCGCTGGAGGCCGGCTGCTCGGTCGGCACGTTGTACGAGTACTTCCCGAACAAGGAGGCACTGCTGTCCGGCTATGTGCGTCACACCATCGAGGTGCTGCTCGGGCGCATTCAGCGCGAGGTGATCGATCGCACGAATCTGCCCTGGCGCGACCGCGTGCGCCATCTTGTGCGCCTGACCTGCGGCGATCCGGCGCTCGATCCGCCGTACTTCGACCACGCCATGCTGATGCGCGAAGACCGCATCGCCGAGCCCAAGCACCACCGGCGTTTCTTCGACGAGCTGAGCGCCGCCTGGCGTCAGGCGCTGGATGCCTGTGCCGACCTGCCGGCCCGGCCCGAGGACGCCTTGCTGCAGACACTGCTGCTGGCCATCTGGGGCGCCCGGCGCTACCGCGTGCTGTTGCCCGATGCGCCACCTGCACCCGACGTGTGGATCGGCGAGATGGAGCGGCTCTGCCTCGTTGCCCTGGCTGCCACGCAAGACGTTGCTTGATGTCGCATGGTGCCGACACTGGGTGCAAACAAGGGTGCGAACCGATTGTCTGGGCAGTGCATCCTCGCTAGGCTGGGATTTTGCTGTTGAGGGCCGCACGATGAGTTGGCAGAACTGGGTCGTCTCGTGGAAGGTGCGCAGGCAGATCAAGAGGCCGACCGAACGGGAGCCCTTTGACCCAGTCGCCACGCGCATCGGCGCGGAGAAGCGGAAGATGCCGTCGCCGGTGGAGCTGCCGCCGGACTGGCGCATCGTGCCTGCCAGGAGTGGCCTGACCGGCGAGTGGATCGAACCCGCCGATCTCGACATGCTGGACGACCCCCCGCCCGTGGTGCTCTACCTGCACGGTGGCGGCTACTTCTTCTGCAGCCCCCGTACACATCGCCCCATCACGATCGGCCTGGCCACGCATGCGCGCTCGCGCGTGCACGTGCCGGACTACCGCCTGGCGCCCGAACACCCGTTTCCTGCTGCCATTGAAGACGCCCTGGCCAGCTATCGCACGCTGCTGGCGCATGGGGTGTCGCCCGCGCAGATCGTGGTGGCGGGGGATTCGGCAGGGGGCGGGTTGGCGCTGGCGCTGCTGGTAGCGTTGCGCGACGCGGGGGACCCACTGCCAGCCGGCGCGATCCTCTACTCGCCTTGGACGGACCTGGCCGCTACCGGCCAGAGCCTGATCGACAACGACGAATCCGACGTGATGTTCCGCGGCGCGTGGATGGCCTATGGCGCCACGATCTACCTGGGCGATTCGGGCATGCCGGTGGATCACCCGCTGGTGTCGCCGCTGTATGCGGACTTCACCGGTTTGCCGCCGCTGCATTGCTACGTGAGCACCAGCGAGGTGCTGCGCGACGACACTCTCCGAATGGCCGAGCGTGCGCGGGCGGCCGGGGTATCCGTTTCGGTAGAAATGGGCCGCCGGCTTCCGCACGTGTGGCCGATCTTCTATCCTTTTCTTCCAGAGGCGCGCATTGCGCTCAAACGATCGGGTGAGCAGATCAGACGACTGGTCGCCGCTCGACGTGAGAACCGAGAACCGGTGGAACTGACGCCGGCATGATCTGACTGGAGGCCCCGCAAGCATGCTCGCGCCCCAGTCAGCCAAGCGCAGACGGGGAGCCCAGCATGCGTCGGGTGTTGGTTTTGGGGTTGGCGCTGGCATGCGTTGTCGGCGCGGGTGTGTGGACGCGGCATTACCGTGCACGGTTGGCCGATGTCCGGTTTGCGCCCATCGAGACGGTTGCCGCAGCACCGGCTGGCGGACAGATCGTTGGGACGGCCATGCCGGTCGGCGCATCTGCCCCCAAGAGCTACTGGCTGAAGATCTGCGACGAGAAGCTCGGGCCGATGGCGGTGACAGTGCACGCCAATGAAACTCCGCTGACGTTCTCCAATGACCGCTCCGTCGGTCAACTCACTGCAGAGGCGCCGCCCTACGATCGTGCTGCCCGCGTTCTGGGCAAGACCTACGCTACCCTTAGCGCGCAGTTTGACGTCACCACGCACTACATCGCATTGCCGACGCAGCCGCCCACCACGTGCCTGCGGCCTTCGGTGGATGTGGAGTTGGTCCTGAGTGATTTTCGTGTGACGGTGGCACGTGAGTTCGCGCCCGGCAGCTGCGCCTACAACGCCATCCGCGAACACGAATTGCGTCATGTGGCCGTCAACCGCGCCGTGCTGCCGCGTGCGGCAGAGGTGATCCGCAAGGAGATCCAGCGCGAATACGGTGGGCGGCTTTACTTTGGCGACCCGGACCGCATTGCCGCCGAGTTGGAGACGCAGTTGACGCGCCACTGGCTGCCGCGCGCGCAGTCGCTGATCCAACTGGGTTTGCAGGCGCACGAGCAGATCGATACGCCGCAAGAGCAGGACCGCATGAGCCGCGTCTGCAACGGCCAAGTGCAAGCCGTGCTGCAGCAGCTTGTACGCAGCTAGCGCGCCGCCGAGGGTCAGGCCGCCGGGCGATGCACGGCGCGTGCCTGCAGTTGCGTGACAGCCTCGTTGACGATGCTGTCGGGCGGCAGGGCGATGTCGACGACGATGGCGTCAGTCGGCTCTTCCAGCGCGTCAAACTGGCTGCGCAGCAGATTCGGGTTGAAGAAGTGGTCCTTGCGGGCGGCCAGACGGCCTTGCAGCAGATCGAAGTCGCCTTTCAGGTAGACGAACTCGGTGTTGCCGGTCTTGCCACGCAGCACGTCGCGGTAGCGCTGCTTGAGTGCGGAGCAGGCTACGACCAGCGAGCCGCCACCACTCGTGGTCTCGTCCATGTAGGTGCGGATGGACTCGAGCCAGGGCTTGCGGTCGTCGTCATTGAGCGGGATGCCGGCGTGCATCTTGGCGCGGTTGGCGTCGCTGTGGAACTCGTCGCCATCACGGAACGCGCAGCCCAGACGCTCGGCAATCTTCTGGCCCACCGTCGATTTTCCGCAACCCGAAACACCCATCACTACAACAATCATCACGCATCCCACTGGCAAAAACGTCAGTCCGGCATGTTAGCGCGTCAGCGCCGCCGGGCCGGGATTTTTGCTGCTGCGGCGCAGCAATTGTTCCGCGTCATTGTTCGTCAGGGAACGGATTGCCAAATGCGTCAAGCTGCGTCAAATTGCGGAGCAACAAGCAGCAGAAAGTCATTCAAAACAAGGTCTCAAAAGGACCAACGTTTACTGGAGGAGACGTCCATGGCTGGTGAAGGTTTCGATCCGTGCCCACGCAACGGCATGTCGTACGTGGTGGGGGATACGGAGGTGCCGCTGGCGCACGTAACAGTGCCCGCGTTGCTGGAAGCGACGGTGAATCGCTACCCCGACGCGGAGGCGGTGGTGTTTCGCGAGCAGGGTGTGCGCTGGACATGGCGCACCTTTGCCGAACAGGTTGATGCGCTGGCCGCCGGCCTGCATGCGCTGGGGCTGGAGCGGGGCGACCGCATCGGCATCTGGTCGCCCAACCGCTATGAATGGGTGCTCACGCAGTTTGCGACGGCGCGCCTGGGGCTCATCCTCGTCAACATCAACCCGGCGTATCGGCTCTCGGAGCTGGAATACGCGCTCAACAAAGTCGGCTGCAAGGCCATCGTGGCGGCCGAGGCGTTCAAGACTTCGCGTTACCTGGAGATGCTGCAGACGCTCGCCCCCGAGCTGGCAACCGCACAACCCGGTGCACTGAACGCGGCCAAGCTGCCCGCACTGCGCTGGGTGATCCGGATGGGCGAAGTCAGCACACCCGGCATGATCAACTTTGCCGACGTCATCACCCGTGGAAAAAGCGTACCCATTGATGCGCTGGATGCCATCACCAACACGCTGTCGCCGGACGATGCCATCAACATCCAGTTCACCAGCGGCACCACCGGCGCGCCCAAGGGCGCCACGCTCACGCACGTGAACGTGGTCAACAACGCGCGCTTTGTTGCCATGGCGATGAACCTGCAGGCCGGCGATCGGCTGTGCATTCCGGTGCCGCTGTACCACTGCTTCGGCATGGTCATGTCGGTGCTCACGTGCACTGCCACCAGCGCGTGCATGGTGTTCCCGGGTGAGGCCTTTGACCCGCTCGCCACCCTGCGCGCCGTGGCCGAAGAACGCTGCACGCAACTGCACGGCGTGCCGACCATGTTCATCGCGCAACTCGATCATCCAGATTTCAAGACCTTTGACGTATCGAGCCTGCGCGGCGGCATCATGGCCGGATCGCCGTGCCCGATCGAGGTGATGAAGCGCGTGGTGTCGGAGCTGAACCTGCGCGAGGTCACCATTGCGTATGGCATGACGGAGACGAGCCCCGTGTCGTTCCAGAGCGCCGTGACGGACCCGCTCGACAAGCGCGTGACCACCGTCGGCCGCATTCAGCCGCATCTGCAGGTCAAGCTGGTGGATGGTGTGGGCGACACCGTGCCGGTGGGCGAGAAGGGCGAGCTCTGGACCAAGGGCTATTCGGTCATGCTCGGCTACTGGGATGACGAGGCCAAGACCGCCGATTCCATCCACGACGGCTGGATGCGTACGGGTGACCTGGCAACGTTTGATGCCGAGGGCTACTGCAACATCGTCGGCCGTGTGAAGGACATGCTTATCCGCGGCGGCGAGAACGTGTACCCGCGCGAGATCGAAGAATTCCTCTTCCGCCACCCGAAGGTGCAGGCCGTCAACGTGTTTGGCGTGCCCGACCCGAAGTACGGTGAGGAGGTGTGCGCGTGGATCGTGCTCAAACCGGGCCAGCAGGCGACGGAGGATGAGATCCGCGAATTCTGCAAAGGCCAGATCGCGCACTACAAGGTCCCGCGCTACATCCGCTTCGTCACCGAGATGCCGATGACGGTCACGGGCAAGGTACAGAAGTTCGTCATGCGCGACCGCATGATCGAAGAACTCAAGCTGACCGTCGCAAGAACGGCCTGAGCGGCCTGAGCGGCCTGAGCGGCCTGAGCAGGCGCCGCGCGCGGTTTCTCTGCTGAAATGTGAACCGGTTGCGCACGGTATGTCGTTGCCATGACGATGCTTGCCGTGCGCAGTTTCTTATGCGTTTCCTGCTAAGGCGCAGTGCGAAAACCGAAACGCTGACGCTGCGTGCGTCTTGCCGATAGGGGGCACTCGCAGGAAAGCGCCGCGCGCGCTTGGCGCTCCCGCTGCACCTCTTTGCGATCACATGTCAATTCCGTTGCAACGTGCGTGACGGGATGCACGCTCCTGATCAACGCCGGCTCGCGCAATGTGAGCCTTGATGCGCCGATGTATCAACGTTGAAACACCTTGAAAGGGAGCGCACTCGAACACCCGCGTGAGCGCAATCCGCCGGCCAGATCTTGGTCTTGGCCCGATGGCAGAACAGCGCCGGCACCGCAGCCGCAAGATTGCTGTTTCAGCACTGCAACCAGATCGCGCGAGCAGCTACTCCAAAAAGAGTATGCCTTGGCACGATTC
Source organism: Ralstonia insidiosa (assembly GCF_008801405.1). Classification (NCBI taxonomy): domain Bacteria; kingdom Pseudomonadati; phylum Pseudomonadota; class Betaproteobacteria; order Burkholderiales; family Burkholderiaceae; genus Ralstonia; species Ralstonia insidiosa. Next base: position 975,665 of record NZ_VZPV01000001.1, read on the forward strand.
CACTTGATCGGCCACGCACTGCGGGCGCCAGCCCTTGATTTCACAGTGTTTTCAATGCTTCGGCGATGCGGCGTGCAATCGCGCGGGCAGGTGGCACTGAATATGCGAACAAGGCACCCCGGGGTGGGTGATGTTTTTTCCCACAGGCAAGGCGCGCTGGCCCCGTCGGCTGCGCTTCCAACCGCCCCTCTCACCTTTATGGAGTGCGTTATGAAGAAGACCTTACTGGCCACCGCGATCGCCATGGGATTGGGGGTCTCAGGCGTTGCACTGGCTGATATCGGGAATTCGGCGTCAGGCCCGGGGACTCAGACCCAGACCAACACGTCCACCATCACCAACACCACGACTACAACAAGCACGGACAGCAGTACCCATACAAAAACCAAAGCGACTGACAACTCCAATCAGCACAACAACCAAAGCCAAGGCAACGACCGCGACAACAGCGGCGCTTCCACTGCCTCCGGCTACGGCACCGCGGCTGCCAACAATGGCAGCACTTCAACTGCAACCTTCAGCAATGCCTTCAACTCCAGCAAGGCGATTGCCATCTCCAAGCTGGAAGGTACGGTAACCAACCTCAGCGTATCGGGCATCGGCAACATCGCCACCAACAATGGCGGTAGTGCCAATGGTGGCGGTGGTGGTCACGGTGGCAATGGCTATGGTGGCGTTGGCGTGGGCGGCAACGGCGGCAACGGCGGTGCAGGTGGCGCCGGCGGCAGCGGCGGCTCGGGCGGCAGCTCGGGCAGCGTCACGCACGGCAGCGCGACCAACGGCAGCGCAACGGCCGGCAATGGTGGCGATGGCGGTAATGCCCATGGCAATGCCGGCGCAGGCGGTGCGGGTGGTGCTTCTGGCACGCTGTCTGCCAGCCTTGGCGCAGGCCTGGGTGGCTTGGCAGGCAGTGCCAGTGCGGCCGGAGGCGGCAGCGGTGGCAGTGGCGGTGGTGCCGGCAGCAGCGGTGGAGATGCCAACCATCATCATGGCGGCGGCTCGGCTACAGGCGGCGCGGGTGCTGCAGTCGGTGGCAACGGCGCGGCAGGTGGTACAGGAACCGCTGGCACATCGACGGCCACCGGTGGTGCAGGCACAGGCACCAGCACAGCAACCGGCACCAGCACGGGCGGCGCAGGCGCAGCAGGTGGCGCAGCTACCAACCTTGCCGGCAACGGCGGTGCGGGTGGTGCCGCAACCAACGGCAGCGCAACCAATGGCTCAGCCTCGTCCACGGCCGGCAACGGTGCTGCGGGCGCAACGGGCGCGGTGGGTGCAGCAGGCGGCGCTGGCGGCACTGGCAACGGTGGCGTTGGCAATGGCGCAGTCGGCGGTGCGGGTGGCGCTGGCGGTACGGTGGCGGTGGATGCGGGCACGTTCAACATGTCCAATGCCATGACCAGCGTCGGCCAGTCGGCTGCCGGGGTGATGATCGCAAACCAAAACAGCGGCTTTGCATCGCTCATCCAACAAAGCGTCAATGTGCAGGCCAACCTGAGTGTCGGCCACTGAACCGGCACCAGGCTTGAGCGGGGAAGTACCACCGCTACCTCGGTAGCGGCGGCTGACAGGGCCGGACCGGGCAACCAGGTCCGGCCCCCGTCGGAACCGCAGTTGGGGCATCTGGGAGAGATTCGATGCGATCCGACAGAACAACAGCAGGATGGGCGGCATGGTTCCTGACATGTGGCCTTGTGGCGGTGCCTGCAGCAACGGCAACGCTGGCGATGGCGGCGGAGGATGTGCCGGTCGCGAATGATCTTCAGACAGCCAACGTGGAAGCGGTGCGTCCCCCGGTCGCCGCGCCCGCGTCGGTGCCTGCGCTTGTGCCAGGCCTGGGTCATGCGATCGATGCAGACAAGCTCGAACGCTATCGCGGTGGGACACAGGACCTGTACCAGACCGTCAACGACGCGCGCCTTTCGGGCACGGTGAGCAACGACACCGCCGTCAACGTGGCGACGGGTTCGAACATCGTGGGCGGTGGCTCGTTCACCAACGCTGCCGGCATCCCCACGGTCATCCAGAACAGCGGAGCGAACGTGCTGATCCAGAACTCCACCATCGTCAACGTGCAGTTCAGGCCTTGATGCGATGACGGCGATGCGAGGTGGGGCGATGCGACGAATGTGGAGCGCGGCGCTGATCCTGGGCGCGTGCGGGCTGGCGGCTGTGTCGACCGCTGTGCCGACATTCGCCGGTTCGATCGACATGCTTGGTACGGGCGGCGCGACCTACAACGTGCCGGTCACGAGCATGAAGGAGGCGCGTTTCCTGCGCACGATCCATCAGCGCTTCGACTTCAGTTGCGGTTCAGCTGCCGTGGCGACGCTGCTGACTTACCAGTACGGTTATCCGGTGAGTGAGCAGACGGTGTTCCAAGCCATGTATGTCAATGGCGATCAGGAGAAGATCCGGCGAGAAGGCTTTTCGCTGCTCGACATCAAACGCTATCTGGAGTCGCAAGGCTTTCAGGCCGATGGTTTCGAGCAGCCGCTGGATGCATTGAACGGCGCCCACTTGCCGGCCATCGTGCTGCTGAGCGAGAACGGCTATCACCACTTCGTGGTGGTCAAGGGCGTGCAGGAAGGGCGTGTGCTGGTGGGCGATCCAGCCATGGGCACGCGCGCGATCCCACGCGCGAGTTTCGAGCGCATGTGGGACAACCATTTGCTGTTCGTCATCCATAACCGTGAAGAGCGTGCAACGTTCAACGCGGGATCGGATTGGCACGTTGCACCGCGCGCGCCGCTGGACGAAGGGGTGGACCGCACCGGCCTGGGGAACATCGTGATCCCCAAGCACGGTCCGTCCGACTTCTGACAGCGGTATGCAGCGCAGGAGGGCACCATGAGATGGTTTGGCGGGGTGCTGTGGGCGGCGGGCACGCTTGTGCTGGCCGGGTCCGGTCATGCGCTGGCGGCAGGCATGGACGGTGACACTGAAACCGTGGATGGCCCGCGTATGAACAACCCGGTCCATGCATGGAAAGCCGTATCGGAAGACCGGCTCGATGACATGCGCGGCGGGTTTGATGTGCCCTCGGCCGCGGGGTTGCGCATCGCATTCGGCATTGATCGCGCGGTCTACGTCAATGGGGATCTGGTCGCGAGCGTGTCAGTCAACATTCCCGACATCGCGCGCATAACGACCACGCAGGCGCAGCAGCTTGCCAACGTGGTCAACACCGTCAACGTCGTGCAGAACGGGCCGAACAACAACGTTGCGCCGCCCGACGTTGCAGCGGGTGCGGCAGCGGCTGCCACGGTCATCCAGAACAGCCTGAACAACCAGACCCTGCAGGCGATCACGACCATCAATGCGGCGGTCAACAGCCTGCCGCAGTTCCGTCAGCTCAGCCTCAACGGCGCGCTGCAGAGTGCGCTGGCCAACGTGGTGACGGGCTTGCACTGAAGCCGAAGCCGCGTCAGCACGTCAGCGCATCAGAACTGGATCGGCAAGCGCAGCGTGACCGTCAGGTCGGGCGTGTCGCGCGTGAGGCCGGCACCCACCGACAGGTTCAACGTCATCTTGGGCGAGATGCGGTACGAGTAGCCCACCAGCAGCGTGCCCAGGATGGTGCGCACCGAGCCCGGTACGCGCTGGCCGTTCTGCTGGGTCGGCCCGATGATGCTCTGGTCGTACCCGATCGAGAACGAGGCCTTTTCGTTCAACGCCAGCCCCATGCCGAAGTTCAGGCCGATGATGTCGCCGGCCTTGACGTTGCCCAGGAACTGCTGCGAGCCGTCCACCAGGTTCAGGCTGACACCTTTGCGCTCGAAGTTGTGCAGGTAGCTGATGCTGCCGAAGAACACTGCCGGGTCGGTCGGATACAGCCAGGTCAGGCCCGGCTGCAGCGCGTAGAAGCCCGAGCCGGTGGGTTGCTGTAGCGGCAGGCCGGTGCCCGTGGTGTTGCTCACGCAGCGTGTCACGCAATCGGTGGTGACTTCAAACGGGTCTTTGCCGGTGCGTGTCTTGAAACGCAGCCAACCGATGGTGAACGGCTTGTCGACGCCGCCTGCGCTGATCTGGTAGCGCGCGGTCATCTCCACGTCGCCAATGCCGTGGCCCCGCGAGCTGAAAGCGTTGTCGGTTGCCGTGCCCGTGAAGATCTCGCGGCTGACGGTGTCGTTCGTGCTGTACACGTAGGGCATGCGCAGTTCCAGCTCCCAGCGCTTGGCCAGGCCGTAGCGCACGGCCAGCGTGCTGGTGAGCGTGGTGGTCTTCACCTGCCGCACGTCAATCAGCCCGATCAGCAGCGCGGGGATGATGGTGTAGCCCACCAGCGCCACACGGTCCGACGACGAATACGCCATCTGCAGCGAGGGCTCGACCACGAACTTGCCCGGCGGCGTAAGCGCGCTGGGCTCGTCAAAGATCTGCGCGATGCGCGGTGGCTGGTCGGAAGGTTCCGGCGGCTTGCCAACCGGCGTGTTGCCGGGCTGGCCGTTGTTCTGCGCCATCTGGGCAGCGGCCTCGCCGGAGGAAGCATCTCCTCCCGCGCCGGGCGCACCGGCACCGCGCACGGTGTCGAGTTCGCTCATGCCGAGCGCGCGCCGCATGTGCCGCAGGTGGGTTTCCTGCTGCTGGATCGAGCGTTTCAATTCCTGCAGGCGCGCCTGCGTATCGGCAAGCTCGCGCTGCAGCGCTTCCAGGCTGGGTGGTTTTTCGTCCACCAGCTCGTTTGTCTGTGCAAGGACCGGCCTGCCGCATAACAGCAGGCACGCGCACGTAACCGCCCGTAGCGGCCCCCATGGTGCGTTCTTCATGGCAATGTCCCCCGTCGAGAGCGCCCTCTCCACGAAAAGTGGAGTGGCCCTTCACGATTCCCCCGGGTGGCTTACTGCGGTATCACTATAGGCGAGCGGGCGTGAAACGATAGGGCCATCGTGTACCCAAAATGGAGGAGGCGCGCGTGTTCGTTTGGTGGATCGCTCAAGCAAGAAAAAAGGCGCCCGAAGGCGCCTGGCGTGTCTTGCCAAGGGTCAGTACTTACTGACGCGCATTCCGGAGGTTATCCGGCCACGGCGTGTTGTAGTTCGTGCGGAACGGGTTGATGTCCAGCCCGCCGCGCCGCGTGTAGCGTGCATACACCGCCAGCTTGACCGGGCGGCACTGGCGTTGGATGTCGGTAAAGATGCGCTCGACGCACTGCTCGTGAAACTCGTTGTGTTCGCGGAACGAGATCAGGTACTTGAGCAGCGCTTCCTGGTTGATAGGCGCACCCACGTAGCGGATCTGCACGCTGCCCCAATCCGGCTGGCCGGTCACCAGGCAGTTGGACTTGAGCAGATGCGAGACCAGCGTCTCTTCCACCGGGCTTTCCTCTTCGTCCGCATGCAGCAGTTCCGGCGTGGGCTGGTAGACATCGGTCTCGATGTCCAGGCGATCGAGCAGCAAGCCGTCAAGCTCGTGCATCTTCTGCCGCGCAAACTCTTCCTGCGGCACGATGCGCACCTGCACCGGTGCGCCGCACGCTTCCGACAGATCGTGGTGGATCAACTGCTGCAGCGCTTCGTACGAGGCCACCTTGGTCTGGTTGAACGAATTCAGATACAGCTTGAACGACTTCGATTCGACAATGTTGGGCGAATCCGCCGGCACGATCACGGTGCCGATGGCCACCTGCGGCTTGCCCCGCAGGTTCAGCCACGACAGTTCATACAGGTTCCACAGGTCCACGCCAAAAAACGGCAGCGCGCTGCCGGCGGGCAGGCCGATCTCGTCGCGCTTGCCCTGGCGCGGAATCGGAAACAGCAGGCTCGGGTCGTACTCCGTCTTGTAGGCGGAGGTTTTGCCCAGCGGCGAATGTTCGGGTTGGTTGCTCATGACAAATGCTCTGCGCAGGCCGATCAGAGGAACAGGCTGTACACCGGGTTCTCGCTCTCGTCCCAATAGGTATAGCCCAGCGTGGTGAGGAACGCCTTGAACTCGCGCTTCTCGTTCTTCGGCACCTGGATGCCGACGAGGATGTTGCTCGAATCCGCGCCCTGATTACGGTAGTGGAACAGGCTGATGTTCCAGTTCGGGCTCATGCTCGAGAGGAACTTCATCAGCGCGCCCGGCCGCTCCGGAAACTCGAAGCGGTAGAGGTGTTCGTTCTCGGCCAGCGGTGAGCGCCCACCCACCATGTAGCGGATGTGCTGCTTGGCGAGTTCGTCGTTCGACAGGTCCAGCGTCGGGAAACCGTGCTTGCGGAAGTTGTCGGCAATTTTGTCGCCTTCTGCGCGCGACGCGATCTGCACGCCCACGAAGATGTGCGCGGCGTCCTTGCTGGCAATGCGGTAGTTGAACTCAGTCACGTTGCGCGACCAGCCGACCAGCTCGCAGAAGCGCTTGAAGCTGCCGCGCTCTTCCGGAATCGTTACGGCAAACACGGCTTCGCGTGCCTCGCCCACCTCGGCGCGTTCGGCCACGAAGCGCAGACGGTCGAAGTTCATGTTGGCGCCGCTGGCCACGGCCACCAGCGCTTCGTTCTTCAGCTTGTGAGTCTCGGCATATTGCTTGAGGCCAGCCAGCGCCAGTGCGCCCGAGGGCTCCAGCAGGCTGCGCGTGTCCTGGAACACGTCCTTGAGCGCCGCGCAGATCGCATCCGTATCCACGGTGATGATCTCGTCGACCAACTCGCGCGTGATGCGGAACGTTTCCTTGCCCACCAGCTTGACGGCGGTGCCGTCGGCGAACAGACCCACGTCCTTCAGCTCGACGCGCTTGCCGGCTGCCACCGAACGCGCCATCGCGTCGGAGTCCACGCTCTGCACGCCGATCACCTTGATGTCAGGCCGCACGGCCTTCACGTAGGACGCGATGCCCGAGATCAGCCCGCCACCGCCGATCGAGCAGAAAATGGCGTGGATCGGTGCGGGGTGCTGGCGCAGGATTTCCATGGCGATGGTGCCCTGGCCGGCAATGACTTCCGGATCGTCGAACGGGTGCACGAAGGTGTAGCCGTGCTTCTCCTGCAGCTTGGCGGCGTGGGTGTACGCGTCGGAATAGCTCTCGCCGTGCAGCACCACTTCGACCCACTCGCCACCGCGCGAGCGCACGCCGTCAATCTTCAACTGCGGCGTGGTCACCGGCATGCAGATGATGGCCTTGCATTCCATGCGGGCTGCGCTGAACGCCACGCCCTGCGCGTGGTTGCCGGCCGATGCCGTAATCACCCCGCGCTTGCGCTCGGCCGGCGTGAGCGAGGCCATCTTGTTGTAGGCGCCGCGCAGCTTGAACGAGAACACCGGCTGGTCGTCTTCGCGCTTGAGGTAGACGCGATTGCCGGTGCGCGCCGACAGGTTGGGCGCGAACTTCAGCTCGGTTTCCAGCGCGACGTCATAGACCTTCGCGGTCAGGATCTTCTTGAGGTAATCGATGGCCATGGTGCGGACCGGGTTGGACGTGGGGAGAGCCCGTAAGCCTAACACGTGCCTTCTTGCCTGCATGTCTGGGCAAAGCAGCCGCACGCTTGCTGCCGATGGTGCAGCGCCCCCGCTGGATGGGGTGTCGAGTTTGATGCGAATTACGTCTGAACTTAGAAAATAACAGCATGGGTTTTTGATTTGCGGCGGGTAATTGGCCGGAGCGCCGATTAATATGATTTTGCCGATGCAGTCTTCCGGTTAATCGACGTCAGATGGCTGCAAATAAGTGCACATAATCGTTTCGATGTTAAGTGACGGGATAATGACTCAGGGGGATTCAAAGCAATCAAGCGATCCACAGCAGCAACTGTAGACGGGGCGGGGTATCGCCAGCGGCGCCCAGGAGACACCACGGCGCCGGGTGATTTTGCGAGGCAAAGCCCTCGGCTGCGCGGGAACCGCAGCGCCTCCCTCGTTATTGCAGTGCAGGACACACCATGACCGGCCGCGCGGCGCGCTGTTTTTCCGCATAGGCAGGCGAGCACAGAAAATCTTCGATTCAGAGTCCAGGGATTTGCGTTGATTTTGATCGACGCGGGGATGCTTTTGCCTTCTGAATCGAATTGCAGCGGTGTTGTTCACGAGCCGGCGTGAAATTCCGGCACCAACCAACCCTCCCTTTCAGGAGAGCAGCCATGTCTCGAATTACCGATGTGCTGGTCAGCATTGATACGGAAGCCATTCTCAAGCAGTACGGCAAGAACAACAGCCAGGGCAATCCGCCCAACATCGACGCCCGGTACGTCTACATGACGGTCACGCAAGGCCAGGCCATCAGCGGCCAGGCGGGTGGCGAACTGAACGTTGCGGCGGCGGTGGGTGACGTGATCCGCTGGCGCGAGACGTCGCTGTCGCTGAGCTTCGAGCAAAGCTGCATTTTCTATAAGTTCATCGGCAACCAGGGCGGCGACCTGATCTCGCCACCGGCACTGCGCGAAGCTGAAGTGGTGGTGCCCGTGCCGAATCCGGGAGATCCGAGCAAGTACAAGACGCAGAAGGTGTCGAACTTCTACTGGACCTGCGACACGCTCAAGGTGGGCCACGTGACGTATCACTTCCAGTTCATGATCGTGGATCGTAGCGGCGCACTGTGCGGCTGCTATCAGTGGGACCCGTTCATCACCATCCGCAACGCCTAAGCACGGACTGTGCGCCGCATCGCGTGTCGAGTCCTGCGGCGCCGTTCCGTTCATGCGAGACGCAGTCTGCCAGTGCGGTAGCTGCGCTCGCGCCTTTGTGCCAGGAGCGACGATGTCTGCCTCGGAACCGTCTTCCCACCATGGCGCATCTGCCCCCGTGGTCGATGTGCTGCTCGTGTTCGACACGTCTATGCTGCTCGCCCGCCATCCCGACGCGAGCCTGCGTGCAGAGGCGCCAACGCTGACCGACGCTGACGGCTGCTACCTGCTCGCGCCCGCCGTGGATGAACTGACCGCCCGCAATGACGGCCGCCTACGGATCGTCGCGCCCGTGGGGGCGCACGTGCGTCTGCGCTCGTCCACGCTGGCAATGCGCGCAGAACATCTTGCCGTGGTCTCGGGTTTTCATCCGGCGGATGAAGATGTGCTGTCGGATGCCAGATTGGTCATCAAGGACGATGTGGAGCTGACGGTGCCACCTTCCAGCGAGAACGGCGCGTTCGTGCGCCGCCCCGCGATCGACTACTACTGGCAGAGTCGCGTGCGTGCGCATGGCACAGTCGACGCCCAGCTTGATGCCATCCTGACCGACCGTGCCGGCGAGACCATCGGCTGCTTCCGCTGGAGCATCGTCGTCGACGTCACCGCGCCCTGAGCCGGCGAGTGCTGGCCGCCGCGCCTTGTGTGCCGGGCGTTGCAGTCGGTACACTGCCCCGCGATCCATCACGGGGGAGGGCAGGGCATCATGGGCACCAAGGCGTTCTTTTCCCGGTTGCCGCGCACGGGCAGGCGCCGGGGCCGCAAAGTCTGGTCCGGCACCCAGCAGGTCATCGCGTACGGCATGCCGTCGCTGGGCTGGCGCGACATCTATCACCATGCGCTGGAGGTCAACTGGCCGACCTTCTTCGGCATCCTGGCGGGGCTCTTCCTGACCCTCAACGCCGTGTTTGCGGGGTTGTATTCGCTGGGCGATGCGGCCATCGCCAATCAATCGCCGTCGGGCTTTGCAGGAGCATTCTTCTTCAGTGTCGAGACGCTGGCTACCGTCGGCTATGGCGACATGCACCCGCAGACGCTGTACGCGCATGTCATTGCCACGCTGGAGATCTTCATCGGCATGTCGGGCATCGCCATGGCAACGGGGCTGGTGTTTGCGCGGTTCTCGCGTCCGCGCGCCAAGATCATGTTTGCGCACAACGCCGTCGTGCGGCCGCTCAACGGCAAGATGACGCTGATGGTGCGGGCGGCCAACGCGCGGCAGAACGTCATCGCCGAGGCCACCGCCAAGCTGCGTCTGCTGCAGGATGAGCGCTCGCCCGAGGGCTACTCGATCTACCGCATCCGCGATCTGCATCTGGAGCGCAGCGAGCATCCGATCTTCCTGCTCGGCTGGGTCATGATGCACGTGATCGACGAGACGAGCCCGCTGTACAACGCCACCCCCGAGTCGCTCGCCGCCGGCGATGCGCTGCTGATGCTCACCATCTCGGGTTCGGACGAAACCGCCGCGCAAACCTTGCAGGCCCGCAACGCCTGGCGACACGACGAGATCCGCTGGGGCTACCGCTACGTCGACCTGATGCGCGACGACGAGAACGGCGTGACGCATGTGAACTACGACAACTTCCACAAGATCGTGCCGGTGGATGTGCCGGCCGAGGAACCGGCCCAGGCACAATGAGCGGCTTGTCCGAATCACCTCAACGCGCCAACGCACAACCCCTGTGGCCCTGAACCTCGTCTGGCTGGCTTTCTTCCTCGTCGCTTTCGTCACGGCCTGTGTGCAGGTGCTGCAGGGCGACATGGAAGTGTTCTCCCGCATGCTCACCGCCATGTTCGACGCGGCCCGCACCGGCTTCGAGATCGCACTCGGCCTGACCGGCATGATGGCGCTGTGGCTCGGCATCATGCGCGTGGGCGAGCGTGCCGGGGTGGTCGACTTGTTTGCGCGGCTGGTGAACCCGCTGATGCGACACCTGTTTCCGTCCGTGCCCGCCGGTCACCCGGCCAATGGCGCAATGATGATGAACGTGTCGGCCAACGTGCTGGGCCTGGACAACGCCGCCACGCCGCTGGGCCTGCAGGCCATGCGCGAGCTGCAGCAGATCAACCCGCAACCGCAGCGCGCCAGTGACGCGCAACTGATGTTCGTGGTGCTCAATACGGCGGGCGTGACGCTGGTGCCCACGTCCGTCATCGCCATCCGTCAGGCCATGGCGGTCAAGCAGGGGCTGGTCGGTTTCAACGCGGCAGACATCTTCCTGCCGACCCTGCTGTCCACCTTTATCGGCTTTTGCGCGGGCATCGGCGCGGTGGCAGCCTATCAGCGCATCAACCTGTTCAAGCCGGCGCTGCTCGCGTATTTCGGCGGCTTTATCATGGCGATGGGGCTGTTGTTTGCGTGGCTGCACCAGTTTCCGCCGCAGCAGATGGCAGCCTGGATCGGGCTGATCGGCGCGGGCTCCATTCTCACCATCGTGGTGGCGTTCCTGGCGCGCGGGGCGATCCGCCGCATCAACGTCTACGAGACCTTTGTCGACGGGGCCAAGGATGGTTTCCAGGTCGCCATCGGCATCGTGCCGTACCTGGTGGCGGTGCTGGTCGGGATTGCCGTGTTCCGCGCAGCCGGCTGCATGGATGTGCTGATGCAGGGGCTCTCGGCATTGTTCTCGCACCTCGGCATCGACACGCGTTTTGTACCGGCACTGCCCGTGGGGCTGATGAAGACGTTGTCTGGCGCAGGTGCGCGCGGCCTGATGGTCGACGTGATGACCACCTACGGCGTTGACTCCTTCCAGGGCAAGCTGGCCGCCATCATCCAGGGCTCCACCGAAACCACGTTCTACGTGCTGGCCGTGTACTTCGGCAGCGTCGGCATCAAGGACACGCGCTACGCGCTGGCCTGCGGGCTGTGGGCCGACCTGATCGGGCTGATCGGCGCCGTGTTCATCGCCTATCTGTTCTTCGGCTGACCGGGTAGGGCCGCCCCCAAGCGACGTCGCGGCCGCACGCCCACTACAATCGACCGCATGGAACAGTGGATCGACACGCTTTTTGCCACGCTCGCCTTGCCCAAGGTCGGGCTGCCCGCCATCTTTCTCGTCAGTTTCATCTCGGCGACGCTCTTGCCGCTGGGCTCCGAGCCGGCAGTCTTCGCTTACATCAAGCTCAATCCGGAGATGTTCTGGCCGGCCATCATCGTGGCCACCGTCGGCAACACGCTGGGCGGCGTGGTCGACTGGTGGATGGGTTATGCGGCCAAGCTGGCGCTGGTGCGCTACCACCTGGCCCGCCGCCGCCGCCAGCATGATGCCGAGCACGCCCAGCACGTGCCGCACCCCAAGCGCCACCGCGCGCCGCCGCTCGACAAAAAATACTTCCGCTGGATGCGCCGTCTTGGGCCGGTGTCGCTGCTGGTGTCATGGCTGCCCGGCATTGGCGACCCGCTCTGCACGCTGGCCGGCTGGTTGCGCCTGAAGTTCTGGCCGAGCGTGATGTACATGGCCATCGGCAAATTCCTGCGCTATCTGGTCATGACCGGGGCGTTGATGACACTGCCCGATGACTTCTGGCACGGCATCCTGGGCTGGATCAAGAACCTCATGATGTGATGTTTGCGTGGTGTATTCGTCACGTATTTCTGTCGGCATGGTTCGCAAGCCATTGAAAACGCGGCAATTTTTGCGTCCATGCTCCCGGCATGGGATACCGTTGTTGCGGCGCATCAACGTTGAAGCTTGCAGTACAATCGCCCTTTAAAGACCGCGCGGCCAAGACAGTCTTTGCCGTGCTCCCTCCCCAGCGGCACGCCATGAATGCCCCACTTCTGATCGACGCCAAACTCGCGGCGCACGACGCTGCGCCCCGGCTGCGCGAGATTCCCTATAACTACACCTCGTTCTCGGATCGGGAAATCGTCATTCGTCTGCTGGGCGAGTCGGCATGGCAGATCCTGCACGAGCTGCGCGCTGAGCGCCGCACTGGCCGATCGGCACGCATGCTGTACGAAGTGCTGGGCGACATCTGGGTGGTGCGCCGCAACCCGTATCTGCAGGACGATCTGCTCGAGACGCCCAAGCGTCGGCAGATGCTGATCGACGCGCTCAATCACCGACTGGCAGAGATCGAGAAGCGCCGCGTGGCCGACCACGATTCGCACCACGACCCGGAAGGCGATGTACGTGCCAGCAAGGTCGAGCAACTGGTCGTGCACGCCCGCCGTGCGGTGAAGGCGTTCCAGGAAGAATTCGCCCAGGTGTACGACCTGCGCCGCCGCGCCCAGAAGGTGCTCGGCCGCGTCACCGCCAAGGACAACATCAAGTTTGATGGCCTGTCGCGCGTGTCGCACGTGACGGACGCCACCGACTGGCGCGTCGAATACCCGTTCGTGGTGCTGACGCCCGACACGGAAGAAGAGATCGCCGGCATCGTCAAGGGCTGCTTCGAGCTGGGTCTGACCATCATCCCGCGCGGAGGCGGCACCGGCTACACCGGCGGCGCCGTGCCGCTCACGCCGTTCTCGGCGGTCATCAACACCGAAAAGCTGGAGCGCCTGGATGCGGTCGAACAGACCGACCTGCCGGGCGTCGACCACCCGGTGGCGACCATCTATTCGGGCGCTGGCGTGGTTACGCGCCGTGTGGCGGAAGCCGCGGAGAAAGCGGGTCTGGTGTTTGCCGTGGACCCAACCTCGATCGACGCTTCCTGCATCGGTGGCAACGTCGCCATGAACGCAGGCGGCAAGAAGGCCGTGCTGTGGGGCACCGCGCTGGACAACCTCGCCTGGTGGCGCATGGTCGATCCGGACGGCAACTGGCTGGAAGTCCAGCGCCTGAACCACAACCTCGGCAAGATCCACGATGCGCCGCTCGTCACGTTCGAGCTGAAGTGGTTCGACGGCAATGCGCCGGTCGGCAGCAAACTGCTGCGCACCGAGACGCTCACCATCGAAGGCCGCAAGTTCCGCAAGGAAGGCCTCGGCAAGGACGTTACCGACAAGTTCCTGGCTGGCCTGCCCGGCGTGCAGAAGGAAGGCTGCGACGGCATCATCACCAGCGCGCGCTGGATTCTGCACCGCATGCCCAAGTCGATCCGCACCGTGTGCCTGGAGTTCTTCGGCCAGGCGCGGGATGCGATTCCGAGCATTGTCGAAATCAAGGACTACCTCGACGCCGAGACCAAAAAGCCCGGTGGCGCGATCCTCGCGGGCCTGGAGCACCTGGACGAGCGCTACCTGCGCGCGGTCGGCTACGCCACCAAGAGCAAGCGCAACGCGTTTCCGAAGATGGTGCTGATCGGTGACATCGTTGGTGACGAAGATGACGCCGTGGCGCGCGCCACCTCGGAGGTGATCCGCCTGGCCAACGGCAAGAGCGGCGAAGGCTTCGTGGCCGTGAGCCCCGAGGCACGCAAGAAGTTCTGGCTGGACCGCTCGCGCACGGCGGCCATTGCCAAGCACACCAACGCCTTCAAGATCAACGAAGACGTGGTGATCCCGCTCAACCGCATGGGCGAGTACACCGACGGCATCGAGCGCATCAACATCGAGCTGTCGATCAAGAACAAGCTCAAGCTGGCCGACGCGCTGCAAGATTTCTTTGCACGCAACGACCTGCCGCTGGGCCGCACCGACGACGCCAACGAGATCCCCAGCGCCGAGCTGCTGGAAGACCGCGTGCAACAGGCGCAGCAACTGGTACGCAGCACGCGCGCCCGCTGGCAGTACCTGCTGGACCATCTCGACACGCCGGTGAATACGGCACGCGCCAGCCTGATCGGTGTGGGCCTGGGTTACCTCGCGCAGACCATCGACGACCGTCTGGTGAATCAGCCGGACGCCAACCTGTTCCACCTGCTGCAGGACCGCACGATCCGTGTGTCGTGGAAGGCGGAGATCCGCGCCGAGCTGCGCAAGATCTTCAACGGCGGCGAGTTCAAGCTGATCCTCGACGAGGCACAGGCGATTCACAAGAAGGTGCTGCGCGGCCGCGTATTCGTGGCGCTGCACATGCACGCCGGCGACGGCAACGTGCACACCAACCTGCCGGTCAACTCGGACGACTACGACATGCTGCAGGACGCCCACAAGGCGGTGGCCCGCATCATGACGCTGGCGCGTTCGCTCGACGGCGTGATCTCGGGCGAGCACGGCATCGGTATCACCAAGCTGGAATTCCTGACCGACGACGAGATCGCCGACTTTGCCGCGTACAAGCGCCGCGTTGATCCGAACGGCCGCTTCAACAAGGGCAAGCTGCTGCGCGACGTGAACGACCCGCAAGGGCTGGCTGCCGACTTGCGCAACGCCTACACGCCGTCGTTCGGCCTGATGGGGCACGAGTCGATCATCATGCAGCAGAGCGACATCGGCGCCATCTCGGAGTCGATCAAGGACTGCCTGCGCTGCGGCAAGTGCAAGCCGGTGTGCGCCACGCACGTGCCGCGTGCCAACCTGCTGTACAGCCCGCGCAACAAGATTCTCGCCACCTCGCTGCTGATCGAAGCCTTCCTGTACGAAGAGCAGACGCGCCGCGGCGTGTCGGTCAAGCACTGGGAAGAGTTTGCCGATGTGGGCGACCACTGCACGGTCTGCCACAAGTGCGTGACGCCGTGCCCGGTCAAGATCGACTTTGGCGATGTGTCGATGAACATGCGCAACCTGCTGCGCAAGATGGGGCAGAAGAAGTTCAACCCCGGTACCGCCGCGTCGATGCTGTTCCTGAACGCGACCAACCCCGAGACCATCAACCTGACACGCAAGGTGATGATCGACTGGGGCTTCAAGGCGCAGCGCTTGGGTCACGACATCCTGAAGAAGTTCGCCAAGAAGCAGACCGCGCATCCGCCCGCCACGGTGGGTAAGCCGCCGGTGCGCGAGCAGGTGATCCACTTCATCAACAAGAAGATGCCGGGCAACCTGCCCAAGAAGACGGCGCGCGCGCTGCTGGATATCGAGGACAACGAGATCGTCCCGATCATCCGCAACCCGAAGGCGACCACGCCCGACAGCGAGGCGGTGTTCTACTTCCCGGGCTGCGGCTCGGAGCGGCTGTTCTCGCAGGTGGGGCTGGCCACGCAGGCGATGCTGTGGCACGCCGGCGTGCAGACCGTGCTGCCGCCGGGCTACCTGTGCTGCGGTTATCCCCAGCGTGGCTCGGGCCAGTACGACAAGGCCGAGAAGATCGTCACCGACAACCGCGTGCTGTTCCACCGCGTGGCCAACACGCTCAACTACCTCGACATCAAGACGGTGGTGGTGAGCTGCGGCACATGCTACGACCAGCTTGCCGGCTATGAATTCGACAAGATCTTCCCGGGCTGCCGCATCATCGACATCCACGAATTCCTGCTGGAAAAGGGCGTGAAGATCGACGGCGTGCAGGGTACGCGCTACATGTACCACGACCCCTGCCACACCCCGATCAAGACCATGGACCCGACCAAGCTGGTCAACCAGCTCATGGGTGGCAACCTGGGTGCTGACGGCCAGACCCGCGCAATCGAGAAGAACGATCGCTGCTGCGGTGAATCAGGCACGCTGGCGGTCTCGCGCCCGGACATCTCCACGCAGGTCCGCTTCCGCAAGGAAGAGGAGATGAAGAAGGGCGCCGACAAGCTGCGTGCCGATGGCCAGAGCGGCCAGGCATTCGACGGCGACGTGAAGATCCTCACGAGCTGCCCGGCCTGCCTGCAAGGCCTGTCGCGCTACACCGAAGATGTCTCGGTGCAGGCTGACTACATCGTGGTCGAGATGGCGCGTCACGTGCTGGGCGAGAGCTGGCTGCAGGACTACGTCGCTCAGGCCAACGCCGGCGGCATCGAACGGGTGCTGGTGTGACGACGGGCGAGCGGTCACCGGGCTGCGCGCTGTGTGAGACCGACGGTGGTGAGCCTGTCTGGCGCAATGCCCGGGCGCGCGTCGTGCTGGTCGAGCACGCGCGCTTCCCAGGGTTCTGCCGCGTGATCTGGAACGACCATGTGGCAGAGCAGACCGACCTGTCGGACGCTGATCGCCACTGGTTGATGGAAGTGGTCACGCGTGTAGAGCGTGTGCTGCGCGCCGAACTGGCGCCGGACAAGATCAACCTCGCCAGCTTCGGCAACTTCGTGCCGCATCTGCACTGGCACGTCATTCCGCGCTACCGGTGGGACACGCATTTCCCCGAAGCCGTGTGGGGTCCCGCCCAGCGTGAGCCGGATGCCGAGCGCATGGCTGAGGTGACGGCCAAACTGGCGGCGCTATCCTACGCACTGCAATCGGCGCTCGCCGACGTTTGAGTCGTCGGCGCCAACCGCTTGTAACGCATCGGCACGCCCTGCGCGGAACCCCCGTGGCGCGTCGTCCGTCTCATTCTCTTTCTGCTGCGTCAAAGCCATCGCCATGACGACACCGCGCACTGCCGCCACGCCTGATTCCCACAAAGACTCCATTGCCGAGCTGAATGTTCACCACGGCCGGCTGAATCTGTCCGAGACGTGGCAACTCATCAAGCCATTCTGGGTGTCCGAGGTCCGCTACAAGGCCTGGGGGCTCTTGGCGCTGGTCGTGGCGCTCAGCCTGTTCGTGGTCTACATGAACGTGCTGTACACCGACTGGAACCGGCTCTTCTATAACGCGCTGGAACAGAAGGACAAGACCGAGTTCTGGCACCAGCTCGGGCGTTTTTCGTGGATTGCTGCGCTGATCATCATCGCGTCCGTGCTGCGGCAGTACTACACGATGATGCTGCGCATGCGCTGGCGGACATGGATCACCGGCAGTTTCGTCGACAGTTGGCTCGGCAAGCAGGCGTTCTACCGCCTGGAGCAGACGCACACCGCCGACAACCCCGACCAGCGGATTGCCGACGACCTGCGCAATTTCACTGATGCCACGCTTACGCTGGCGCTGGGTTTTCTCAATGCGGCGGTCACGCTGGTGTCGTTCTTCGGGATTCTGTGGGCGGTGTCGGGGCCGCTGGCGTTTGCGCTGGGCGGGCATGACTTCATCATCCCCGGATACATGGTGTGGTTCGCGCTGCTGTACTCGGTGCTGGGCTCGGTCATCATCCACTTCGTCGGGAGGCCGCTGATCGGGCTGTCGTTCCAGCAGGAGCGCTACGAAGCGTATTTCCGTTTCCTGCTCGTGCGCGTGCGCGAGAACAGCGAAAGCATCGCCCTGTACCGTGGCGAGCCTACCGAAAAGGCGATCCTGCGCGGCCGCTTCGAGCGCATCCGTGCCAACTGGGATCAGCTGATGGACTACACGCGGCGCCTGAATTTCGCCAGCTCCGGCTATGGGCAGTTCGCCATCATCTTTCCGTTCCTGGTTTCTGCGCCGCGTTACTTCGGCGGCACGCTCACGCTGGGCGGCATGATGCAGGTGGCAACCGCGTTCGGGCAGGTGCAGGGTGCGATGTCGTGGTTCGTCGACAACTACAGCACGCTGGTGAGCTGGAAGGCCTCCACCAACCGTCTGATCGAATTCCAGCGTGCCATGCGCGCCGCCGAGCGCGAAGAAGAACACCGCGCGGGCATCCAGGACATCGAAGTCGAGACCGCCGCCGTGCCTGCCATCGAGGCACGCGGTCTGGCGCTGAATCTGCCCAACCACACGCCTGAAGACATGTTGGTCGAACCCTTCGATATGACGCTCGTGCGCGGTGAGCGCGTGCTCGTCAACGGTCCGTCGGGTTGCGGCAAGAGCACACTGGTGCGCGCCGTGGCCGGCATCTGGCCGTACGGCAATGGCCAGATCAAGATCCCGGAAGACGCAAGCGTGCTGTTCCTCCCGCAGCGCAGTTACTTGCCGTCCGGCACGCTGGCGGATGCGCTGTCGTACCCCAAGCTCGCAACCGAGTACACCGCCGAGCGCCTTTCGCAGGTGCTGATCGCCTGCCGCCTGCCGGCACTGGTCGATCTGCTCGATGAGGTCAGCAACTGGAGCCTGCGTCTTTCGCCCGGCGAGCAGCAACGCCTGGCCTTTGCGCGCGCCTTGTTGCAGCGCCCCGACTACCTCTTCCTTGATGAGGCCACCAGCGCACTCGATGAAGATACCGAGGCGTTCATGTACAGCTTGATGCTCGAATCGATGCCGGATGTGACCATCGTCAGCGTGGCGCACCGCAGCACCGTGGCACGCTTCCACCATCGCCGCCTGCGCTATATCCCCGAGGGCGATCCGTTGACTGCGGTAAGCTATCGGGTGGTGGAAGAGCCTGCGCACATGGCGTTGGCGGCTTCCTGAAACACAATCACAGAGACGTTTTTCATGGCAGGACTTTCCGCCGACACCCCGCACCCGACCGGCATTACCGTGCACACGCAATCGCGCGTGCTGGAGATCGCCTTTGCCGATGGCAAACAGTTCCGCCTGCCGTTCGAATACCTGCGCGTGCTGTCGCCGTCGGCTGAAGTGCAGGGGCATGGGCCGGGGCAGGAAGTGCTGCAGACCGGCAAGCGCGAGGTGGGCATCACCGGTGTGGAGCCGGTCGGCAACTACGCGATCCGGCCGTTGTTCTCCGATGGCCACGATTCCGGCATCTTCGATTGGGCCTACCTGTACCGTCTCGGCGCTGAACACGACGCGCTGTGGCAGGCCTATCTCGACCGGCTGGCCGCCGCCGGCCTTGACCGCGACGCCCCGATGGCCGCCAACGCCGGCCATGCCTGTGGCCACAGCCACTGACTCCCGATTCACATCGCGGCGCATACGCGCCCGAACGCAACCCAATTCGCATTTCTTTCTGTCATGAGCCAAACCCACTTCGGATTCGAGAAGGTCGACGAGCGCGAGAAGGCCGGCAAGGTCGCCGGCGTGTTCCATTCCGTCGCCAGCAAGTACGACGTGATGAACGACCTGATGTCCGGTGGACTGCACCGCGTCTGGAAGATGTTCACCATCGCCCAGGCAGCCGTGCGTCCGGGCTACAAGGTGCTTGATATCGCGGGCGGCACGGGTGATCTGGCCAAGGCCTTCGCGCGCCAGGCCGGCCCCACCGGCGAGGTATGGCTGACCGACATCAACGAGTCGATGCTGCGCGTCGGCCGCGACCGCCTGCTCGATGCGGGTGTGCTCACGCCCAATTGCCTGTGCGACGCCGAGCACATTCCCTTTCCAGATGCTTACTTCGACGTAGTGACAGTGGCATTCGGCTTGCGCAACATGACGCACAAGGATCGCGCGCTTGCCGAGATGCGCCGTGTCGTCAAACCGGGCGGCAAGGTGATGGTGCTGGAGTTCTCCAAGGTGTGGCAGCCGCTGGAGAAGGCCTACGACGTGTATTCATTCAAGGTGCTGCCGTGGTTGGGCAGCAAGGTGGCCGGCGATCCTGAGAGCTACCGCTACCTGGCCGAGTCCATCCGCATGCACCCCGATCAGGAAACGCTCAAGCAGATGATGGAACAGGCCGGGTTGGACTCGGTCGAATACTTCAACCTGACGGCGGGTGTCGTGGCCCTGCACGTCGGTCGTCGCCTCTGATTGGTGGTTTATCCGATCCAGCAGATGGGCGATGCAGCGTACTGCGACGATATGCCACGACGGTACACATTGAATTTCGGCGTTGACGTCATCATCTAATGGCGTCACTGCCATTGGAGAGAAGACAGCGATGAGTTTGCACTGGGGTGGAAAATTGATGGTCGGCGCGATGGTTGCGACGATCGCACTGGGCACGGCATTCGACGCTGACGCCAAACGCATGGGCGGCAGCCGCAGCGTTGGCAAGC
Source organism: Ralstonia insidiosa (assembly GCF_008801405.1). Lineage (NCBI taxonomy): Bacteria > Pseudomonadati > Pseudomonadota > Betaproteobacteria > Burkholderiales > Burkholderiaceae > Ralstonia > Ralstonia insidiosa. Next base: position 995,928 of record NZ_VZPV01000001.1, read on the forward strand.
AATCGTCCTCCGTGACGCAACGTCAGCAAACGCCGCCGACCACGCCGTCGCCGACGCAGCAGGCCGCTCCGGCCGCGCAGCCGTCACCGGCAGCACCGGCTCCGGGCGCACCGGCCGCGAAGCCTGGTCGTAACTGGGGCGGCATGCTGGGTGGCCTGGCCGCTGGCCTGGGGATCGGCTATCTGCTTTCGAAGTTTGGTCTGGGCGCTGGATTGGCCTCGTTGCTGTCGAACCTGATCCTGATCGCCATCGTCGCTTTTGTGGTGATGTGGATCATCCGCAAGGTGCGCGGCAGCCGTCCGCAAGGTCCGGCCTACGCTACGGGTGGTCCGTCGTTTGGCGGTGACCGCGAGCCGTACGCGCCGCAACCCGCTGCGCCGGCTCCGCAGGCTTCCGCCTCGTCGTTTAACACTGGCAGCAGCAATACGTCGGGTTTGGGTGCGGGCGCACCGACGGCCGCGCAATCGTGGAGCCTGGGTGGTCCGGCTGCACCGGCCGCTGTCAACGCACAACCCGCAGTAGCCGCGCAGCAGCAGCCATGGGGTGTGCCGGCTGACTTCGACACGCAGGCCTTCCTGCGCAACGCCAAGGTCTACTTCATCCGCCTGCAGGCCGCATGGGATGCTGGCAACCTGAACGACATCCGCGAATTCACCACGCCGGAGATGTTTGCCGAGATCAAGATGGACCTGGCCGACCGTGGCGCCACGCCCAACAAGACCGATGTGGTGTCGGTTGAGGCGGAGATGCTCGGCATCGAGACGCAGGCCGGCGAATACCTGGCGAGCGTGCGCTTCTCGGGCATGATCCGCGAGGAGGCCAACGCGCCGGCACAGCCGTTTGCGGAGGTGTGGAACCTGTCCAAGCCGACGCAAGGCAGCGGTGGCTGGGTGTTGGCAGGTATCCAACAATTGCAGTGATGCGGTAACAGTTGAAGCGGCGCAAAACGACCGTTTCAACATTCCCCGTAAAATAGGGCCCGACCGTCCGGTTCGGGCCCTTTTTGTTGCCCGCCGGCTAGCCCGCTTCTGGCCGCTTTTGCGCACCTTTGCCGCATGTCTTCGACAGCCACCTCGTCCTCGTTTCCCTTCATGCTGATGCAGCCATTGCTGCTCGCGCTCAATCATCTGCTGCGCCAGGAACCCTGGGCACAGGAGACGCTGCGGCCGTTCGCGGGCCGCGTCGCGCGCTTTGATCTGGCCCCCGTCTCGGTAACGCTGCAGGTGGACGCAGCGGGTCTTGTGATGGCACCTGAGGCTGGTGTGGCGCCCGCCGTGACCGTAGTTGTGCCGCTCGCTGCGGCTGCCAGCGACTACGCTACGGGCGGACAGGCCGCCGTACTCAAACACGTGCGTATCGAGGGCGAGGCCGAGTTCGCCAACGTACTGTCGACGTTGCTGCGCAACCTGCGCTGGGACGCGGCGGAAGATCTCTCGCGCGTGTTTGGCGATGTGATCGCGCAGCGCATGGTGAGCGGGGCGCAGGCCGCACGCACGGAAGCGACGCGCGTCAGCCGCTCGCTGGCGGAGGCGGTGGCTTCCTACCTGACCGATGAACAACCCACGCTGGTGCGCCACGCACGCCTCGCGCAGTTTGCTGCCGATGTGGCCGCGCTGCGCGATGCGGAGGCGCGCTTGACCAAGCGTCTGGAGCGGCTAGAGAAGCAGCGGCCCGCAATCTCGACGGCGCGCGCGGGTGAATCGGCATGACGCGCTTCTTCCGGCTGGGCAAGATCGTCTTCGTCATCCTGTACTACGGGCTGGATCAGCTCGCGCTGTCGGGTTTCAAGAGCCGGCGTATTCGCGCGCTGGTGTGGCTGCTAACACTGGGCCGCAAACCCAAGCGCCCGCGCGGTGAGCGTCTGCGGCTGGCGCTCGAGCAGCTTGGGCCCATCTTCGTGAAGTTCGGTCAGGTGTTGTCGACCCGGCGTGATCTGCTGCCGCCTGATGTGGCGGACGAACTCGCCAAACTGCAGGACCGTGTGCCCCCGTTTGACCCGAAGGTGGCGGCAACGATTGTCGAGAAATCGTTGGGCAAGCCGCTGTCGGCGCTGTTCCATCGCTTTGACCATCACCCGGTGGCGAGCGCGTCGATTGCGCAGGTGCACTTCGCGACGTTGCGCGGCGGCCCGGACGACGGCCGCGAGGTGGCGGTCAAGGTACTCCGCCCGGGCATGCTGCCCGTGATCGACAGCGATCTCGCGCTCATGCGTGATCTGGCCAAGTGGATGGAAAAGCTCTGGGCCGACGCCAAGCGCCTGAAGCCGCGTGAGGTGGTCGCCGAGTTCGACAAGTACCTGCACGACGAGCTCGATCTGATGCGCGAGGCGGCCAACGCCAGCCAACTGCGTCGCAACTTTGCCAAGTCGGATCTACTGCTGGTGCCCGAGGTGTTCTGGGACTGGTGTACCTCCGACGTGTTCGTCATGGAACGCATGCACGGCATGCGCATCTCGCATACCGAAGAGCTGCGTGCGGCGGGTGTCGACATGCACAAGCTCGCGCGCGACGGCGTGGAGATCTTCTTTACGCAGGTCTTCCGCGATGGCTTCTTCCACGCCGACATGCACCCCGGCAACATCCTCGTGAGCGTGGCGCCCGAAACGCTGGGCCGCTACATCGCGCTGGATTTCGGCATCGTCGGGGCGCTGTCGGAATTCGACAAGAACTACCTTGCGCAGAACTTCCTGGCGTTCTTCCAGCGCGACTATCACCGCGTGGCGGTGCTCCATATCGAGTCCGGCTGGGCGCCGGAAGAGACGCGCGTGGAAGAACTCGAAGGCGCCATCCGTGCCTGTTGCGAGCCGTATTTCGACCGGCCGCTGGGCGAGATCTCGCTGGGCCTGGTGCTGATGCGCCTGTTCCAGACCTCGCGCCGTTTCAACGTGGAAGTGCAGCCGCAACTGGTGCTGCTGCAGAAGACGCTGCTGAACGTGGAAGGCCTGGGCCGCCAGCTCGATCCGGATCTGGATCTGTGGAAGACCGCCAAGCCGTTCCTCGAGCGCTGGATGCATGAGCAGATCGGCTGGCGCGGCTTCGTCGAGCGTCTGAAAGTCGAGGCGCCGCAATGGGCCAACAAGCTGCCGGACCTGCCGCGCCTGGTGCACCAGATTTTGGACCGTCACGCGAGCAACAAAGGCAACGCCCAGACAGAAGCGCTGACCGCGTTGCTTGCCGAGCAACGGCGCACCAACCGGCTGCTTTCCGCCGCGCTGCTGTTCATCGGCGGGTTCGCCGTCGGCATCATCGCCACCCATGTGCTGGCATGGCTGGCCCGTCATTGACTGATTGCCCGTTGCTGCCATGGCCGAGCCACCCGTCTTCCAATCCCGTGACGCCGCCGATCCTGCTTTCTGGGACGAGCGCTTCAGCCGCGATCACACGCCCTGGGATGCACACGGTGTGCCGGCCGCCTTCCGGCAATTCCTTGAAGCGCAGTCTGCGCCACTTTCCACGCTGATCCCAGGTTGCGGTAACGCCTACGAGGCCGGTTGGCTGGCCGAGCGCGGCTGGCCTGTGACGGCGATCGACTTTGCGCCGCGTGCGGTCAGTTCGGCCAAGGCCGTGCTGGGCCCGTATGCCGACGTGGTCGAACTGGCAGATTTCTTCCGCTTTGCGCCGCATCGGCCAGTGGAGTGGATTTACGAGCGCGCATTCCTGTGCGCGATGCCGCGCCGGCTGTGGCCGGATTACGCCACGCAGGTTGCGAAGCTGTTGCCGCCGGGCGGACTGCTGGCAGGCTTCTTTGCCGTGGTGGAGGGCCGGGACGCCCTGCCCAAGGGCCCGCCGTTCGAGACGACCCAGGCCGAACTGGACGCGCTGCTGTCGCCGGCTTTCGAGCGCGTCAGCGATATGCCGATCGCCGAGGCTGATTCGATCCCGGTGTTTGCCGGCCGCGAGCGCTGGCAGATCTGGCGCCGCAGGGCCGATTGATCCTGACTGCGGCCAGTGTTGGTGCGAAGCAACATTGGACGCAGTCAACAAAAAGCCTACGGACGCCCGTTGCGGGTCGTTGCGCAAAAAAGTGGCAAACGGGGTGGTATTCGTGGTCGCACCGATGCCCCGTCGCGCAGTCCCATCGCTATAATCCCGCCACTTCGCCCGGCGCCCGGCTTGGCCGCCAACGTGATTTCCTGCAATTCTTCCGCGCTGCCATGCTGATCTGGTTTGTCATTATTTACTGGGTGATTTCGGTCGGGATCGGCCTGTGGGCTGCGCTGCGTGTGCGCGATGCGGCCGATTTTGCGGTGGCCGGCCGCAGCCTGCCGTTCTACGTCGTGACCGCCACGGTGTTTGCCACCTGGTTCGGCTCCGAGGCGGTGCTCGGTATTCCCGCAGAGTTTCTCAAGGACGGCCTGCATGGTGTGGTGGCCGATCCGTTTGGTTCGTCCCTGTGCCTGATCCTGGTGGGCTTGTTCTTCGCCAAGCCGCTGTACCGGATGAACCTGCTCACCATTGGTGACTTCTACCGCAACCGCTTTGGCCGCGTGGCCGAAACGCTGACCACCCTGTGCATCGTCGTGTCGTACCTGGGCTGGGTGGCAGCGCAGATCAAGGCGCTGGGGCTGGTGTTCTATACCGTGTCGGATGGCGCCGTTTCGCAAGACATGGGCATGATGATCGGCGCGGGCAGCGTGCTGGTCTACACGCTGTTCGGCGGCATGTGGTCGGTGGCGGTGACGGACTTCATCCAGATGATCATCATCGTGATCGGCATGCTGTACATCGGCTGGGAGGTCTCGGGCCAGGCCGGCGGCGTGGGCACGGTGGTGGCGCACGCGGCGGCTTCGGGCAAGTTCTCGTTCTGGCCGGCGTTCAACCCGATCGAGATCATCGGCTTTGTGACGGCCTGGATCACCATGATGCTCGGCTCGATTCCGCAGCAGGACGTGTTCCAGCGCGTGACTTCATCGCGTACTGAACGCATCGCTGGCACGGCTTCGGTGCTGGGTGGCGTGCTGTACTTCATGTTCGCGTTCGTGCCGATGTTCCTGGCGTATTCCGCCACGCTGATCGATCCGGAGATGGTCGCCAAGTACATCAACACCGATTCGCAGATGATCCTGCCCAATCTCGTGCTGCAGCATGCGCCGGTCTTTGCGCAGGTGATGTTCTTCGGTGCCCTGCTGTCGGCCATCAAGAGCTGCGCCAGCGCGACGCTGTTGGCACCGTCCGTGACCTTTGCCGAGAACGTGTTGCGCCCGCTGCTGCCGAACATGGACGACAAGCGCTTCCTGCGCGTGATGCAGGCGGTGGTGTTGACCTTCACGGTGCTGGTGACGCTGTTTGCGCTGAACTCGCACCTGTCGATCTTCCACATGGTCGAGAGCGCCTACAAGGTGACGCTGGTGGCTGCCTTTGTGCCGCTGGCTTTTGGCCTGTTCTGGAAACGCGCGACCAAGCAGGGTGGTCTGCTGGCCATCATCCTGGGCCTGGCAGCGTGGATCTGGTGTGAGGTGTTCCTGCCGGATGCGGTGCTTCCGCCACAATTGGTTGGCCTGCTGGCCAGCCTGGGCGCGATGATCGTGGGCTCGCTCGGGCCGCAGTGGATCGAGAATCGCGCGCCGACCACCAAGGCCGCCACGCAAGCCTGACCTAGCGCTGCCGGGCAAGGGGCGATGAAATGCGTGGTGTGCCACATTGTGGCGTGCCACCATCGCCCATGCTGCAACCTCGCGCAACCGCGGTCAGGAATCCCACTGAAAGGGTTTATAATTCAAGGCTTTGCGCGCCCGTGCTTGTCTGATGGACTTGCAACCGGCGCAGTTGCCCCAATATTTCGCGAGCCTGTGCGCTTTTCTGCGCTGGAAATGCGGTGGGCGCAGGCATTTCAATCGTTTTCTCGAATTTCGTTTGTTCCAGGGTGAGGACACCATGCCGATCTATGCTTATCGATGCGACGCCTGCGGCCACGCCAAAGATGTGCTGCAGAAGATGAGCGACGCGCCGCTGACGGATTGCCCCGCATGCGGCGCGCCGGCGTTCAAGAAACAGCTCACTGCTGCCGGCTTCCAACTCAAGGGTTCGGGCTGGTATGTGACGGACTTCCGTGGTGGCTCGGGCGGTACGTCCGCAGCTGGCACGGCAGCCAAGACGGATGCCGCAGCCCCGGCCGCTGGCGCCGCCGCAGCCGCACCGTCCGCTTCGTCCGACAGCGCTTCGTCCACCAGCAGCGCCGCTCCGGCCACCTCCGGCGGTTGCGGCACGTCGTGTGCGTGCCACTGATCGCATCGCTTACGCCTCGGCCCATCGCCCCATGAAACAGAAAACCAGCGCACTCAAGACATGGTTCCTGACCGGTCTTCTGGTGCTCGTCCCGCTTGCGATCACGCTGTGGGTGCTGTCGCTCATCATCGGCACGATGGACCAGAGCCTGGCGCTGCTGCCGTCGGCCTGGCAGCCTGATCGCCTGCTCGGCGTGAAGATCCCTGGCCTGGGCGCGATCCTGACGCTGCTGTTCATCCTGATCGTGGGGGTGCTTGCGCACAACTTCATCGGCCAGAAGCTGGTGACGTGGTGGGAAGCCGTGCTGGGCCGCATTCCCGTGGTCGGTCCGATCTATTCGAGCGTCAAGCAGGTGTCGGACACGCTGCTGTCGTCCAGCGGCAATGCATTCCGCAAGGCGCTGCTGGTGCAGTACCCGCGCGAGGGCTCGTGGACGATCGCCTTCCTGACCGGCCGCCCCGGCGGTGACGTCGAGAACCACCTGCAGGGCGAGTATGTGAGTGTGTACGTGCCGACCACGCCCAACCCGACGTCAGGCTTTTTCCTGATGATGCCCAAGGCCGACACCATCGAGCTGGACATGACGGTGGACGCGGCACTCAAGTACATCGTGTCGATGGGGGTGGTGGCGCCCGAAACGCTGCCGCGCCGTACGGACCCGTCCGATGGCACGCCACATACGGAGGACCGGTCGCCGGCAGCAGGGTTGCATGACCTGCCGCGCGACCCTTCGAATCCGAATGCGCTGCCCGATGCTGGCGGCGCCGTATCAGCGCCTTAAGTCAATGCAATTGGCCGGTAGCGCGCACTGATCCCGCCGGCCCTCTCGATCAACTTTCTCGCGCGACGCCCTGTTGGCGGCGCGCTTCGCGGAAAACCACAACATGCAAATGCGTACTCAATACTGCGGTCAGGTCACCGAACAACTGCTCGGCCAGAGCGTCACGCTGTCGGGCTGGGCCCATCGTCGTCGTGACCACGGTGGCGTGATCTTCATCGACCTGCGTGACCGTGAAGGCCTGGTGCAGGTCGTGTGCGACCCGGACCGCCCGGAGATGTTCAAGGTGGCAGAAGGCGTGCGCAACGAGTTCTGCCTGCAGGTGAAGGGCCTCGTGCGCGCCCGCCCGGAAGGCACCACCAACGCCAACCTCGCCAGCGGCAAGGTTGAAGTGCTGTGCCAGGAGCTGACGGTGCTCAACGCCTCCGTCACGCCGCCGTTCCAGCTGGACGACGACAACCTGTCGGAAACCACGCGCCTGACGCACCGCGTGCTGGACCTGCGCCGCCCGCAGATGCAATACAACCTGCGCCTGCGCTACAAGGTGGCGATGGAAGTGCGCAAGTACCTGGACGACAAGGGCTTCATCGACATCGAAACGCCGATGCTGACCAAGAGCACGCCCGAAGGCGCACGCGATTACCTGGTGCCCTCGCGTGTGAACGCCGGCCAGTTCTTCGCGCTGCCGCAATCGCCGCAGCTCTTCAAGCAGATGCTGATGGTGTCGGGCTTCGACCGCTACTACCAGATCACCAAGTGCTTCCGCGACGAAGACCTGCGCGCTGACCGCCAGCCCGAATTCACCCAGATCGACTGCGAAACGTCGTTCCTGACCGAGCAGGAAATCCGCGACCTGTTTGAAGAGATGATCCGCACGGTGTTCAAGAACACCATGTCGGTTGAGTTGGATGCCAAGTTCCCGGTGATGGAGTTCCGCGAGGCGATGGCCCGCTTCGGCTCCGACAAGCCTGACCTGCGCGTGAAGCTGGAATTTACCGAGCTGACCGACGCGATGAAGGATGTCGACTTCAAGGTGTTCTCGGCGGCGGCCAACGCTGAAGGCGGCCGCGTGGTGGCCCTTCGCGTGCCGGGCGGTGCAGCTCTGTCGCGTGGCGATATCGACGCCTACGGCAAGTTTGTCGAGATCTACGGCGCCAAGGGCCTGGCCTGGATCAAGGTCAACGAAGTGGCCAAGGGCCGCGACGGCCTGCAATCGCCGATCGTGAAGAACCTGCACGACGCGGCCATCGCCGAGATCCTCAAGCGCAGCGCTGCGCAGGATGGCGACATCCTGTTCTTCGGCGCCGACCGCGCCAAGGTGGTGAACGACGCGATGGGCGCGCTGCGCCTGAAGATCGGTCACTCCGACTTCGCCAAGAGCACCGGCCTGTTTGAAGACGTGTGGAAGCCGCTGTGGGTGGTGGACTTCCCGATGTTCGAGTACGACGAGGAAGACGCCCGCTGGGTGGCCATGCACCACCCGTTCACGAGCCCGAAGGATGAGCACCTGGAGTATCTGGAAACCGATCCGGGCAAGTGCATCGCCAAGGCCTACGACATGGTGCTCAACGGCTGGGAAATCGGCGGCGGCTCGGTGCGGATCTATCGCGAGGAGGTGCAGAGCAAGGTGTTCCGCGCCCTGAAGATCAACGACGAAGAAGCGCGTGCCAAGTTCGGCTTCCTGCTGGACGCCCTGCAGTACGGCGCGCCTCCGCACGGCGGCATCGCTTTCGGTCTGGACCGCGTTGTCACGATGATGGCCGGTGCGGATTCGATCCGCGACGTGATCGCCTTCCCGAAGACGCAGCGCGCGCAGGATCTGCTCACGCAGGCGCCGAGCCCGGTCGACGAGAAACAATTGCGCGAATTGCACATTCGTCTGCGCGCTGCCGAGGCAAAGGTGGCTGCACCGAACGCTGCGACGACGGCCTGACATCCCGCCGCTCAAGGCTGCACAACAAGCCGCGCCGACCCGTAAGGGCGGCGCGGTTTGTTTTTGGACGCTCGCTTCGTGCAGGAGCAGCGCTTGCGGCACAAGATCCCCTGGATGCACCGCAGGCACCGGCTTATCCGTTGCCACTCATTGCGCAGCTTGATTGCCGGGGCACCGCGGCGTTGCCCGGTGATTGCGAACATCGCTATCGGCTCCATCTGGCTGCGGTAAGCTATCGAACTGCGGTGCGCTCATGCCGCCCGCCGTTATCCGCTGCCAAACCGCCATGCCGCACAAGATTCCTGTCTCCGTTCTCGTTGTTATTCACACACCTGATCTTCATGTGCTGGTGATGGAACGGGCGGATCACCCGGGCTTCTGGCAATCCGTCACTGGCAGTTGCGATGCCCTGGATGAGCCCCTGGCCGAAACTGCCCGCCGCGAGGTGCAGGAAGAAACCGGCATCGATACGGGCCGGCATCACCTGATCGACTGGGGCCACCAGATCGAGTATGAGATCTACCCGCGCTGGCGCCACCGCTACGCACCGGGCGTCACACGCAACACCGAGCACTGGTTCGGCTTGCTGGTGAGCGGCAAGGTGCCGGTGCGATTGTCGCCACGCGAGCACCTCCAGGCCGAATGGCTGCCCTATGAAGAAGCCGCTGCGCGTTGCTTCTCACGCAGCAACGGCGAGGCCATCCTGCAACTGCCTGAGCGTCTGGCGGCCTACACGGCCTGCCAGGCCGCCACAGCAAAGGACCAGGCCTGACATGCTCCGCTTGCGCGTCGCCACCTACAACATCCACAAGGGCGTGACGGGGATTGCGCGTCGCGTGCGCGTGCATGATGTGCGGCAGGGCTTGCACACGATGGACGCCGACATCGTCTTCCTGCAGGAAGTGCAGGATCGCAACGACCGGCTGGTCGCCTCTGAGCTGTTCGACCCGAGCTATACGCAACTGCGCTATCTGGCGACTGACGTGTACCCGCACACGGTCTACGGCCGCAACGCCGTGTACGAGCACGGGCACCACGGCAACGCCATTCTTTCGCGCTTTCCGATCCTGCTGTCGGAGAACCTGGATATTTCCGATCATCGCTTCGAGCAGCGCGGCTTGCTGCATGCGGTCACGGACCTCGGCTTCGGCGAGGTGCATCTCTTGTGCGCGCACTTCGGCCTGTTTGCGCGCAGCCGGCAACGGCAGGCGGAAGCGTTGATCGACCGCGTGCGCGCGGTGGTGCCGAAAGACGCGCCGCTCGTGGTGGCCGGTGATTTCAACGACTGGAACAACCGGCTCGACCGCTACATTTGCCAGGCGCTGGGTGCGACCGAAGTTGCCGACAAGGCTGCCGATGCGCGCCCCGTGCGTACCTTCCCGAGCCATCTGCCGTGGCTGCGGCTCGATCGCATCTACGTGCGCGGGTTCGACATTGAACGTGCACATGCGCTGACGGGGCGTGAGTGGGCGCAGCGCTCCGACCACGTGCCCCTACTGGCGGAACTGGCGCGCCCATGAGGGTCGTGCGCGATGCGGGTCCGCTGCGCTCTGAGTGGCGGCGGGGCAAGCCCCTGCCGGGCAACGACGTCGACCTCCTGTGCGGCGGCGCAGAATTCTTCCCCGCGCTGATCGCCGCCATTGATGGTGCGCAACATCGCGTCGCGCTCGAAACCTACATCTACACCAACGACGACGTCGCACGCAGCGTGACCGAAGCACTGGCGCGCGCCGCACAGCGTGGCGTGGAAGTTCACCTGACGGTCGACGGTTTCGGCACCGGCGCATTGCCTGCCGACATCGCCACAATCCTCGACACCGCCGGCGTGGACTGGCGCGTGTATCGCCCCGTGCGCGGCTTCGCATTGCAGCGCCGCTACCTGCGCCGCCTGCACCGCAAGATCGCCGTCATCGACGATGAGATCGCCTTCGTCGGTGGCATCAACATCATCGATGACCTGAATCACGCACCGCTGCATGACGCCACGCTGGGCGCGCGCTACGACTTTGCGGTATGCGTGCGCGGGCCGCTGGTTGCGCAGATCGTGCTCACGGTCGATCGGCTCTGGTGGCAGATGGGGGTGCGCTCCGGCGTGCGCGAGGTGGGTGTGACTGGCGTGGCGGCTGAGTTTCCGGTGATGACCGATACGCCCCGTCCGCGCGCTCGTGGTGAATTCGGCGGAGAGTCTGGCGCCGAAAGCGCGCGCGCGCCGGGCAGCGCACCCGGCAACGTTTTGGCCTCGTTGGTGTTGCGCGACAACGTGCGCAACCGGCGTGCGATCGAGCGCGAATATCTGCGGGCGCTCGGTACGGCGCGGCGCGAGGTGATCATCGCCAATGCGTATTTTCTGCCGGGCGTGCGCTTCATGCGTGCGCTGGCGGCATGCCGGCGGCGTGGCGTGCGTGTGCGCATGCTGTTACAGGGGCGTGTTGAGTATCCGTTGCAGCATTTCGCAACGCGCTCGCTGTATCACATGCTGCTGCGCGACGGCGTGGAGATCCACGAGTACACCGCGAGCTTCCTGCACGCAAAAGTGGCAGTTGTTGATGAGCGCTGGGCCACGGTCGGCTCCAGCAATATTGACCCGTTCAGCTTGCTGCTGGCGCGTGAGGCCAACGTTGTCGCGTGGGATGCGGAGGTCGCCAGCGAGTTGCGCACCGTACTGGAAGACGCCATCACACATCACGCGCGCCCGGTGCTCGCAGACACCCACGCTGCGCGCCGCTGGTGGTGGCGCTTGGCAGACTGGTGCGCATACCGGGTCGTGCGTCTGGGCGTGGTCATCAGCGGACAGGCGGCACAGTATTAGCGGCACGGTCACTTAGAAGAAGCGTGTAGAAAACAAAACAAGGACGGAGGAGACATGCAGGTCATCACAGCAGACGAAGCCGCTCGGTTGGTGCAGCCCGGATGGACGGTGGCGTGTGCCGGGTTTGTCGGCGCGGGTCACGCGGAGGCCGTCACGCATGCGCTGGAGCGCCGTTTTCTGGCGACTGGCGAGCCGCGCGATCTCACGCTGGTCTACTCGGCCGGTCAGGGCGATCGCGCCACGCGCGGCGTCAACCACTTCGGCAATCCCGGCATGACACGCTGCGTGGTGGGCGGGCATTGGCGCTCGGCAACGCGCTTGGCAGATCTAGCGCTCGCCGAGCAGTGCGATGCATTCAACCTGCCGCAAGGGGTACTCACGCATCTGTATCGCGCCATCGCGGGCGGCAAGCCGGGCGTGCTCACTAAGATTGGCCTGCACACCTTCGTCGACCCGCGTACCGAACTCGACGCGCGCTACCACGGCGGCGCCATCAATGCGCGTGCCAAGGCGGCGCGAGCGGCGGGCACCGCATCGTGGGTCGAGTACGAGCGCTTTCGCGGCGAGGACTATCTGTTCTACCCCAGCTTCCCGCTGCACTGCGTCTTCTTGCGCGGCACGGCCGCCGACCCGCGCGGCAACATCAGCACGCACGAAGAGGCCTTCCATCACGAACTGCTGGCCATGGCACAAGCTGCGCGCGCATCGGGCGGCATCGTCATCGCCCAGGTGCGGCGACTGGTGGATCGGCACGACAACCTGCAGGCGATTCACGTGCCCGGCATCCTCGTCGACTACGTGGTCGTCGCAGAGGATGAGGCCGAGCATCAGATGACCTTTGGCGAGGCGTTCAACCCGACCTATATCCGCCCGTGGCAAGGCGAGGCGATTCAGTTGAAGGAAGATGCGCTCGAAGCGAGTGAGGCCCTGGAGGCCAACCTGCATGGTGCACTCGATGCCCGCACATTGGTGCAACGCCGCGCCGTGCTCGAACTGATGGCGCAGCAACCGCGCGTGGTGAACTTGGGCGTGGGCATGCCGGCCGCCGTGGGCGCGCTGGCCGAGCAGGAGGGCGCACGTGGTTTCACGCTTACGGTGGAGGCTGGCCCGATCGGCGGTACGCCGGCAGACGGGTTGAGCTTCGGCGCATCCGCGTATCCGGAAGCGGTGGTCGACCAGCCCGCGCAGTTCGATTTCTACGAAGGCGGCGGCATCGACCTCGCCATCCTCGGCCTGGCGGAACTGGACGGCGCTGGCAACGTCAACGTGAGCCTGTTCGGCGAGGGTGGCGACACCATCGTTGCGGGCGTGGGCGGCTTCATCAACATCACGCAGAGCGCACGCTCGGTCGTATTCATGGGCACGCTCACGGCTGGCGGCCTTCAGGTCGAAGCCGACGGCGGCAAACTGCGCATCGTGCGCGAAGGGCGCCTCAAGAAGATCGTGCCGGCTGTCTCGCACCTCACCTTCAATGGCGACTATGCCGCGCGTTCCGGCATTCCCGTGCGCTATGTGACCGAGCGCGCCGTCTTCGAGATGCGCGACGACGGCCAAGGCGGCCGACGCCTCACGCTCACCGAAATCGCCCCCGGCATCGATTTGCAGCGCGACGTGCTCGACCAGTGCGCCGCAGAGGTTGCCGTGGCACCAGATCTGCGCGAAATGGACGCCCGCATCTTCCGGCGCGGCCGCATGTGTGCGGGCACCGCACCGGCCTGATTTCGCTCCGTTTTATTTACTGACGGGTAGCACTAGAAAATCGGTCGATCATGCTGCGCCGCACTGGTTTTATGGGTGCGGCGCACACCCCGCAAATGCTTTTATTAAAAGGATTTGCGGGAATCTTGCTGCACAGCAGAGGGCTCCATTGTGGCGCTTTCATTTAGATGCGGCTTTCTAATAAAACACTTGCTGCCATACAGGCCCCTGTAAATAATTGAACGACCGTTCGATTTTGGGCTAGAGTGTTTCCGCAGGCTGGTTTACAGTCCTGCCCGGCACGCGAAAGGCGCCTTGCAAAGCGCTGATTTTCATGTGTGTCGTGCCCCAGAAAAGAACGGAGAGAAATCATCATGCGTCACCCGACCGCTCGTCTTGAATCGAATCACGCAGCAGCCACGCCGATGCGCAAGGGCGAGCTGACGCGTGCAGCGATTCTCGATGCCGCGCTGGAACTGGCCTCGCGCGACGGACTGGAAGGGTTGACGATCGGTGTGCTCGCGGAGCGCATGCAGATGAGCAAGAGCGGGGTGTTCGCGCACTTCGGCTCGCGTGAGGATCTGCAGGTGGAAGTGGTTCGCGAGTATCACAAACGGTTCGAGCAGGAAGTCTTCTACCCGAGCTTGACGGAACCGCGCGGTCTGCCGCGCCTGTGGAGCATGGTGCGACGCTGGATGGAGCGCCGCATTCAGGAAGTGACCACGGGCTGCATCTACATCAGCGGCGCGGTGGAGTACGACGACCGAGCGGAGAGCCCGGTGCGCGACGAACTCGTCAAGAGCGTGACGATCTGGCGGGCGGCACTGGCCCGCGCGATCGCACAGGCAAAGGAAGAAGGCCACCTGCGTGCAGAAGCGGACCCGCAGTTGATGCTCTTCGAGATGTACAGCCTGGAACTGGGCTTGCACCACGATGCGCGTTTCCTGCGGTTGCCGAACAGCGCCGAGCTGGCCATGGTGGCGCTTAACAAACTCATTCAGTCTTACCGAACCTGACGCGCTCGATTTACACCCAGCACACCTAGCCGGGGCGCGCAGTACACACCAAGGAGTTGCAAGATGGGTCAATACACCGCACCGCTGCGTGACATGCAGTTTGTTCTCCACGAGCTTCTCGGCGTGGAGGACCACCTGAAGCAGATGCCGCAGCACGCGGAGATCGATGCCGACACCATCAATCAGGTGATCGAAGAAGCCGGCAAGTTCTGCTCCGAAGTCATCTTCCCGCTCAACCAATCGGGCGACCGCGAAGGCTGCACGTACCACGGCGACGGTGTGGTGACCGCACCCAAAGGTTTCAAAGAGGCGTATCAGCAGTACGTCGAGGCCGGCTGGCCCGCACTGGGCTGCGATCCGGAATACGGCGGCCAGGGCTTGCCCATCCTGATCAACAACGCGTTGTACGAGATGCTGAACTCGGCCAACCAGGCCTGGACGATGTATCCCGGCCTGTCGCATGGCGCGTACGAAGCCCTGCATGCACACGGCACCGACGAGCTCAAGCAGCGCTATCTGCCGAAGCTGGTGTCGGGCGTGTGGACCGGCACGATGTGTCTGACCGAGCCGCACTGTGGCACCGACCTCGGCATCCTGCGCACCAAGGCCGAACCGCTGGCCGATGGCTCGTATGCCATCACCGGCACGAAGATCTTCATTTCGGCAGGCGAGCACGACCTGGCTGAAAACATCATCCACTTGGTGCTGGCACGTCTGCCTGACGCACCGAGCGGCACTAAGGGCATCTCGCTGTTTGTGGTGCCGAAGTTCATCCCCGATGCCAGCGGCAACCCGGGCGAGCGCAACACTGTGGCCTGCGGTGCCATCGAGCACAAGATGGGCATTCACGGTAACGCCACCTGCGTGATCAACCTGGATGGCGCGAAAGGCTGGATGGTCGGCGAACCGAACAAGGGCCTGAACGCCATGTTCGTGATGATGAACGCCGCCCGCCTGGGCGTCGGCATGCAGAGCCTGGGCCTGACCGAAGTCGCGTACCAGAACTCCGCTGCCTACGCCAAGGAACGCCTGCAGATGCGCAGCCTGTCGGGCCCGAAGGCACCGGACAAGCCGGCTGACCCGATCATCGTGCACCCGGACGTGCGCCGCATGCTGCTGACCCAGCGCGCCTTTGCCGAAGGTGGCCGCGCATTCAGCTACTGGATCGCTCTGCAGATCGACCGCGAGCTGTCGCACGAGGACGAATCCGTGCGCAAGGACGCCGCTGACCTCGTCGCACTGCTGACCCCGATCGCCAAGGCGTTCCTGAGCGACAACGCCTTCATCTCCACCAACGAAGGCATGCAAGTGTTTGGCGGCCACGGCTACATCGCCGAGTGGGGCATGGAGCAGTACGTGCGCGATGCCCGCATCAACATGATCTACGAAGGCACGAACACCGTGCAGTCGCTGGACCTGCTGGGCCGCAAGATCCTGGGCGACATGGGCGCTAAGATGAAGAAGTTCGGCAAGCTGGTGCAGGACTTTGTGGAAGCCGAAGGCACCAACGAAGCCATGCAGGAGTTCATCAACCCGCTGGCTGACATCGGTGACAAGGTCCAGAAGCTGACCATGGAAATCGGCATGAAGGCCATGGCCAACCCGGACGAAGTGGGCGCCGCTGCTGTGCCGTACCTGCGTGTGGTCGGCCACCTGGTGTTCTCGTACTTCTGGGCCCGCATGGCCAAGATCGCGCTGGAAAAGCAAGACAGCGGCGATACGTTCTACAAGGTCAAGCTGGCAACGGCGCGCTTCTACTTTGCCAAGCTGCTGCCCGAAACGGCTTCGCAGATCCGCATGGCCCGTGCCGGCGGTGCGACGCTGATGGCACTCGAAGCCGATCTGTTCTAAGGAAACCTGCCCACGATCCTACTGCGCGGTCCGATCTTGGCGCTGCGATGCTCGCCGTACTCATGTACGGCTGCGCTTCTCCCGCCAACCTCGAACCGCTCGCTACGGATCGTGAACAGGTTTCAACGCCTCTTTCTGTTGCTCCCGCGTGTGCGGGGGTGACGACTCCTCTTCTTTCCGCGAGGACACCATGACCCGCACTGAACTCTCCACCAGCGCGCAGCCGCAGGCCGGCCAGCGAGCAAACTTTCTCGTCCGACGCGTCGCTGTGCTGGGCGCTGGCGTGATGGGCGCGCAGATTGCCGCGCACCTGATCAACGCCAAGGTTCCCGTCACGCTGTTCGATCTTCCTGCCAAGGAAGGCCCGAAGAGCGGCATCGCGCTCAAGGCGATTGAAAACCTGAAGAAGCTGTCGCCGGCGCCGCTGGGCATCAAGGACGACGCCAACCTGATCCAGGCCGCCAACTACGAAGACGACATCGAGAAACTGCGCGATTGCGACCTCGTGATCGAAGCCATTGCCGAGCGCATGGACTGGAAGCACGACCTGTACAAGAAGGTCGCGCCGCATATCGCACCGCATGCGATCTTCGCGTCGAATACGTCGGGCCTGTCGATCACCGAACTGTCGGATGGGTTTGACGCCGAGCTGAAGTCGCGTTTTTGCGGCGTGCACTTTTTCAACCCGCCGCGTTACATGCACCTGGTCGAGCTGATTCCGACCGCGCACACGCGTGGCGACATCCTCGACAAGCTGGAAACGTTCCTGACCTCCGCGCTCGGCAAGGGCGTGGTGCGCGCGAAGGACACGCCCAACTTTATCGCCAACCGCGTCGGCATCTTCTCGATCCTGGCGGTGTTTGCGGAATCGGCCAAGTACGGCATTCCGTTCGACGTGGTGGATGACCTGACGGGCTCGAAGCTGGGCCGCGCCAAGTCGGCGACGTTCCGCACGGCGGACGTGGTGGGCCTGGACACCATGGCGCACGTCATCAAGACGATGCAGGACAACCTGAAGGACGATCCGTTTGCCCCGGTCTACGCCACGCCGCCCGTGCTGGCCAAGCTGGTGGAAGCGGGTGCCCTGGGCCAGAAGACCGGCACCGGCTTCTACAAAAAGGAAGGCAAGGACATCAAGGTGCTGGACCCGCAAAGCGGCCAGTACGGCCCGAGCGGCAAGAAGGCCGATGAGCTGGTCGTTCGTATCCTGAAGAAGGAACCCGCCGAGCGTCTGAAGCTGCTGCGTGAATCGACCAACCCGCAAGCGCAGTTCCTGTGGGCCGTCTTCCGCGACGTGTTCCACTACATCGCTGTCTACCTGGAGCAGATTGCGGATTCGGCGGCGGAAGTCGACCTGGCCATCCGCTGGGGCTTCGGCTGGAACAGCGGCCCGTTCGAAGACTGGCAAGAAGCCGGCTGGAAGCAGGTGGCCGAGTGGGTGAAGGAAGACATCGAAGCTGGCAAGGCGCTGTCGAATGCAGCCCTGCCGCAGTGGGTGTTCTCCGGCCCGGTGGCGGACAACGGCGGCGTGCATTCGGCACAAGGTTCGTGGTCGGCCAATCAGAACGCTTTCCTGTCGCGCAGCACGCTGCCGGTGTACGGCCGCCAGGTGTTCCGCGCACCGATCAAGGGCGCGACCACCGTCAACCCGCTCACGTATGGCAAGACCATCGAAGAGACCGATGCCGTGCGCATCTGGGTGGACGATGCAGCAGGTCAGGACGATGTGCTGATCATCTCGTTCAAGAGCAAGA
This sequence comes from Ralstonia insidiosa, assembly GCF_008801405.1. NCBI lineage: Bacteria > Pseudomonadati > Pseudomonadota > Betaproteobacteria > Burkholderiales > Burkholderiaceae > Ralstonia > Ralstonia insidiosa. The sequence continues at coordinate 1,013,991 of NZ_VZPV01000001.1, forward strand.
TGAACACGATCGGACCGAGCGTTATCGACGGTCTGACGCGTGCGGTGGATCTGGCCGAAGCCGGTTATAAGGGTCTGGTGGTGTGGCAGCCGACGTCGCTCAAGCTGGGCGCGCCGGGTGGTCCCTTCTCCGCGGGTGCGAATCTGGAAGAGGCGATGCCGGCCTTCATGATGGGCGGTGCCAAAGGTATCGAGCCGTTCGTCAAGAAATTCCAGGACGGCATGATGCGCGTGAAGTACGCCGGCGTGCCGGTCGTTTCGGCTGCGTCGGGTATTGCACTGGGTGGCGGCTGCGAGCTGATGCTGCACTCGGCCAAGCGTGTGGCTGCGCTGGAAACCTACATGGGTCTGGTGGAAGTGGGCGTGGGCCTGGTGCCGGCGGGTGGTGGCCTGAAAGAAGCTGCGCTGGCCGCTGCCAAGGCTGCGCAGGCTGCTGGCAGCACGAACATCCTGCAATTCCTGACCAACCGCTTCCAGGCGGCGGCCATGGCCAAGGTGTCGTCTTCCGCGCTGGACGCGCAGAAGATCGGCTACCTGCAGCCGACCGACACCATTGTCTTCAACGTGCACGAACTGCTGCACGTGGCGCGCAACGAAGTGCGTGCGCTGTCCGATTCGGGCTATCGTGCGCCGCTGCGTCCGGTGGGCATTCCGGTGGCGGGCCGTTCGGGCATCGCCACCATCAAGGCGTCGTTGGTGAACATGCGTGACGGCGGCTTCATCTCGCAGCACGATTTCACGATCGCCGCGCGCATCGCCGAAGCCGTGTGCGGCGGCGATGTGGAAGCCGGTGCACTGGTGGACGAAGAATGGCTGCTGGCGCTGGAGCGCAAGGCCTTCGTCGATCTGCTCGGCAGCGCCAAGACTCAGGAACGCATCATGGGCATGCTGCAGACCGGCAAGCCGGTGCGTAACTAATCGCGCGACGACGACAGAGAACAGGAGTTTCATCATGACCAAGCAACTGCAAGACGCCTACATCGTCGCCGCGACGCGTTCCCCGATCGGCAAGGCGCCCAAGGGCACGCTCAAGAACCTGCGCCCGGACGACCTGCTGGCGACCATCCTCAAGAGCGCTGTCGCCCAGGTACCGAACCTGGACCCGGCGCTGATCGAAGACGCCATCGTTGGCTGCGCGATTCCTGAAGCGCAGCAGGGCCTGAACGTGGCGCGTATCGGCGCGCTGCTGGCTGGCCTGCCGAATACCGTCGGTGGCGTGACCGTCAACCGTTTCTGCGCCTCGGGCCTGACCGCCGTGGCCATGGCGGCCGACCGCATCCGCGTGGGCGAATCCGACGTGATGATCGCCGCCGGTGTCGAATCGATGAGCATGGTGCCGATGATGGGCAACTCGCCGTCGATGTCGCCGGACATCTTCACGCGCGACGAAAACATCGGTATCGCTTACGGCATGGGCCTGACGGCTGAGAAGGTCGCCCAGCAATGGAAGATCTCGCGCGAGGCGCAGGATGCCTTCTCGCTGCTGTCGCACCAGAAGGCGCTGGCCGCGCAACAAGCCGGCGAGTTCAAGGACGAGATCACTCCGATCGAGATCATCGAGAAGTTCCCGAACCTGGGGACGGGTGCGATCGACCTGAAGACGCGCACGCTGTCGCTGGACGAAGGCCCACGTGCCGATACGTCGCTCGAAGGGCTGGGCAAGCTGCGCGCCGTGTTCGCCAACAAGGGCAGTGTGACCGCCGGTAACAGCTCGCAGACGTCGGACGGCTCGGGTGCGCTGATCCTGGTGTCGGAAAAGATCCTCAAGCAGTTCAACCTGGTGCCGCTGGCGCGCTTCGTGTCGTTTGCAGTGCGCGGTGTGCCGCCGGAGATCATGGGCATCGGCCCGAAGGAAGCGATTCCTGCGGCGCTGAAGGCGGGCGGTCTGACGCAAGATCAACTCGACTGGATCGAGCTGAACGAAGCGTTTGCTGCACAGTCGCTGGCCGTGATTCAGGACCTGGGGCTGGACACCAGCAAGATCAACCCGCTGGGCGGTGCGATCGCGTTGGGCCACCCGCTGGGCGCCACGGGTGCCGTTCGCGCGGCCACCGTTGTGCACGGCCTGCGCCGTCGCAACCTGAAGTACGGCATGGTGACGATGTGCGTCGGCACCGGCATGGGCGCTGCAGGCATTTTCGAACGCATGTGACCCCACGTGAGGGGGAGGGCTCAGGCTGCTTTTTAGGGCCTTCCCCTGCTTGATATCGCCCGTCTCACCACGCATAGTTGCGCAGGCGCGCACAGCACTACAAAACAAGCGCGCCGAAGAATGCGGCCCACGCCAGTGGGCACGCGACAGAAGCGGAGCCACGATTCCGCGACAGAGGAGACACACCACCGGGTCACCGGCGGTGCACCAAGAGGAGGGCGCGCGATGGGCAACATCAGCGACACAATCGTGTTGACCGACGCGGCATGCGATATGCCGCGCTCGATGATCGATCAACTGGGGCTAGGCGTGGTGCCGTTCCGCATTCGTGCGGGCGAGCAGTTTGTGGAAGACCGCCGTGATGAGGCTGCGCTGCCGCAGCTCTACCGCAAGTACCTCGTCGACAAGCAGGACCACTACGCTGAGTCGATCCCGCTGCTCGAACGCGAGATTGAGGACTACCTGCTCAAGCACGTGGTCACGCAGCACGACCGCGCTTTGCTGCTGACGATTGCCAGCTCACGCAGCCACTTTTACAGCCATGCCACTGGCGCGGTCGTGGGCACCACGGCCAAGAGCTTCAAGCCGCGCAAGGATGCCGGCCGCTCGGGCTTGTTCGAGCTGACGGTGGTGGACACCGGCGCCATCGGCCCCGGCCAGGCGCTGATGGTGCACGAGGCCGCCCGCATGCTGCGCGAAGGCGCCGAGGTGCGTGACGTGGTCAACGTGATCGAGAACCGCCTGCGTGATGCCTCGCACGTCTACCTCGTGCCCGATGAGCTGCTGTACATGTACACCCGCGCCAAGCAAAAGGGCGAGAAGAGCATCACCTGGGGTCGCTACATGATGGGCACGGCGTTCAATGTGCGCCCGCTCATCCACATGCATCGTGGTGAGACCGAAGCCATCGCCAAGGTGCGCGGCTCTGACGAAGGGATTCGCCGCCTGCTCGCGCACACCGAAATCATGATCGCCGAAGAGCGTCTGGCCACGCCCGTGGTGGCGATCACGTATTCCGGTTCGCTCGACACCGTGCGCCGCATGGAGCCGGTGCAAGCGTTGATGCGAACCGCACAGGATCATGGCGTGGAAGTGCTGCTCGCGCCGATGAGCCTGACTGTGGCGTTGAACGTGGGGGCCAACGCGTTCTCCGTCGGTTATCTATCTGATTCCCCTGTGCCGATCTAGCGGCGCAGGTTTTACTTGGAGTTTTCATGTCGATTCGTACCGAGACCGCAGACGGCGTCCTGACGCTGACCTTCGACCGTCTGGACCGCAAGAACGCCATCACCGCCGCGATGTACCAGACGCTGGCGGATGCACTGGTGGCCGCCGAGACCGATCCCGCCATCCGCGTGATCGTGCTGGCGGGCCATGAAAGCGTCTTCACGGCCGGCAACGATCTTGAAGACTTCATGAAGAACCCGCCCAAGGACGAAAACGCCCCGGTGCACCAGTTCCTGAAGGCGATCAGCACGGCCACCAAGCCGTTGATCGCCTCGGTGAGCGGCGCGGCCGTGGGCGTGGGCACGACCATGCTGCTGCATTGTGACCTCGTGTATGCATCCGAGACGGCCAAGCTGTCGATGCCGTTCGCGCAACTGGGGCTGTGCCCGGAAGCCGCATCGAGCCTGCTGCTGCCGCAACTGGCGGGCTACCATCGCGCCGCTGACAAGTTGCTCTTCGGTGAGCCGTTCGATGCGAACGAGGCGCGCGAGTTGGGTCTGGTGAATCGCGTGTTGCCCGCCGGCGAACTGGATGCCTTCGTGCGCACGCAGGCGCGCAAGCTGACGCTGCTGCCGCCTGCATCGCTACGCGCGACCAAGCGGCTGATGAAGGAGGGTGCGACCCCGCAGATCGCAGAGCGCATGTCGGTGGAAGGCAAGCAGTTTGGCGAGATGCTGCGTGCGCCGGAAGCCCGTGAAGCCTTCACCGCGTTCTTTGAGAAGCGCCGTCCGGACTTCTCCAAGTTCAACTGAGCGCGTCGCTTGTGCGCAAAAGAAAACCCGGCATAGGCCGGGTTTTTCATTGAGCGGTGCCGAATCACTACTCCGGCAGCACGCGCGGCTTGCGTGTCTCGTCCGTGGCGACGTAGGTAAGCGTTGCTTCCGTCACCTTGACGGTGGCATGGCGGCCGTTGGTGCCCATGCGCTGCGCATAGACCTCGACATCCACGGTGATGGAGGTGCGGCCGGTCTTGACCACCTCGGCATAGAAGCTCACGAGGTCGCCCACGTACACGGGCTGCTTGAAGACGAACGAGTTGACGGCAATCGTGGCCACGCGCCCGTTGGCGCGCACCACCGCCGGAATCGACCCGGCAATGTCGACCTGCGACATGATCCAGCCGCCGAACACGTCGCCGTGCACGTTGGCGTCGGACGGCATCGGCATGACGCGCACGGCGGGTTGCTTGCCGGCGGGCAGCTTGACGATCTCAGTGGAGGCTTGGGTGTCGGACATGATGATGCAGGGCAGCATTGAAGCGGAGGGCCTGGGCACGGGGCGCGCACAGGTGATCGGTGGGAGAATACACAATCCGCTATTTTATTGCACCGCACATGCGCCGCTTCCCCGCCTCTTCCGAACCGCCTCCGCCCGGGGCTGCCCGCGGTGACTGGCGCACCATCAAGAGCCTGGTGCCGTATCTCATGGCCTACAAGTGGCGCGTGGGGCTGGCGCTGTCGTTTCTAATCGCCGCCAAGGTCGCCAACCTCGGCGTGCCGATGGTCATGAAGCGGCTGATCGATTCGATGAACGTATCGCCCAGTGATCCGCGCGCGCTGCTGGTGGTGCCGGTTGGCATCATCGTGGGGTATGGGCTGCTGCGGCTGTCGACGTCATTGTTCTCCGAGCTGCGCGAGATTCTCTTCTCGAAGGTGACGGAGAGTTCGGTGCGCACGCTCGCGCTGCAGGTGTTCCGCCATCTGCATGCGCTGTCGTTGCGCTTTCACCTGGAGCGCCAGACTGGCGGCATGAGCCGTGACATCGAGCGCGGCACGCGCGGCATCCAGTCGCTCATCTCGTATTCGCTGTACAGCATCCTGCCGACGCTCGTTGAAGTCGGCCTCGTCATCACGTACTTCTTCGTGAAGTACGACGTGTGGTTCGCGCTCATCACGTTCTGCGCGCTGGTGAGCTACATCGTCTTTACGGTGACGGTGACGAACTGGCGCACGCACTTCCGCCGCAAGATGAACGAGCTGGATTCGCGCGCCAACCAGAAGGCGATCGATTCGCTGCTCAACTTCGAGACGGTCAAGTACTTCGGCAACGAAGAGTACGAGGCGCGTCGCTATGACGAGAATCTGCTGAACTATCGTGCTGCCGCCATTCGCTCACAGCGTTCGTTGTCGATCCTGAACTTTGGCCAGCAGTTCATCGTGGCGACGGCGCTGATCCTGATCCTGTATCGCGCTACGCAGGGCGTGGCCGCGGGGCACATGACGCTGGGCGATCTCGTGCTGGTCAACACGCTGATGCTGCAGATCTACATTCCGCTCAACTTCCTGGGCGTGATCTACCGCGAGTTGAAGCAGGCAGTGACCGACATGGACCGCATGTTCACCCTGCTGCAGACCAATCGCGAGGTGGCCGACAAACCGGATGCGCAACCGCTGGCCGTGCACGCCGGCGACGTTCGTTTTGCGCATGTGGACTTCAGCTACGAGGCCAAGCGTCAGATCCTGTTTGATGTCGATTTCACCATTCCGGCAGGCACGACCACGGCGGTGGTGGGGCAAAGCGGCTCCGGCAAATCGACGCTCGCACGTTTGCTGTTCCGCTTCTACGACGTCAAATCGGGCGCCATTGAAATCGACGGGCAGGACCTGCGCGATGTCACGCAATCCAGCGTGCGCGCGGCCATCGGCATCGTTCCGCAAGACACGGTGCTCTTCAACGACAGCATCTACTACAACATCGCCTACGGCCGCCCCGATGCCACGCGCGAAGAGGTGATCGAGGCCGCCCGCGCTGCGCAGATCCACCACTTTGTCGAATCGCTTCCCGACGGCTACGACACGCAGGTCGGCGAGCGTGGGCTGAAGCTCTCCGGCGGTGAGAAGCAGCGCGTGGCCATCGCGCGCACGCTGCTCAAGCGTCCGCCGATTCTCGTGTTCGACGAAGCGACCTCCGCGCTGGACTCGCGCACCGAGCACGCCATCCAGGAAGAGCTGATGAGCCTGGCACAGAACCACACCACGCTGGTGATTGCGCACCGGCTGTCCACCATCGTGCGCGCGCACCAAATCCTGGTGATGGAGCACGGCCGCATCATCGAGCGCGGCACGCATGAGTCGCTGCTGCGCGCAGAAGGCCGTTATGCGCAGATGTGGCGCATGCAGGCACGCGAGCCCGAGCGCGAACCGGAAGCGGCCGCCTAAGGCCTACATCGCCGTTTGCCCCGCCCGGAAGTTGGCTGCAACACGCTGGCGCAGGTACGCCTCCGCGCTGATGGGCGCGTACTTGCCGGATGGGCTTTCGATCATTACATCGCGGTTGGCCTGGCAGAAGAACGCCAGGCTGTAGCGCGAGCCCTGATACTCGTGCGGCAGCGGGTTGCGCACGCGGTGGAAGTTCGACGGCAACTGATCGTCGCTCCAGCGCATCAGCATGTCGCCGATATTGCAGGTGATGATGTCGTCGGCGGGTTCGATACTGGTCCACTGCTGGCCTTCCATCTCTTTGCCCGGACAGAGCTGCAAGCCACCCTGGCCGGCGCGCTGGAACAGCAGCGTCAGGCAATCGAAATCCGTATGGGCGCCGGCACGCCAGAGGCCACTCGCCGCGGAAGGATCGGTCGGAAAGTAGTGCAGCAGGCGCAGCGTGCTCTGATAGGTGGGGCTGGACGGGTCGTGCGCGTGCGTAAAGAAATCCGCCTCGAAGCCGAGCTTGTCGGCAAAGCAGGACAACACCCGCATCCCCACCTGCCAGCACTGCGTTTCGAAGGCCAGCATGGCAGCACGGAAGCCGGGCAGCTCGTCTTCACTCGGCCACAGCGGCGCCATGTGCGGCAGCGTGATCTGATACGACTCCTTCTGGTCTTGCGTGCCCGTGGAGGGGCGCACCTGTGCACGGCTTTCCCAACCGCTGTTCAGCGCACGCTGCAGCGGGTACTGCGCCTTGACGCCGTCCGGCAGCGCGAAGAAGCGTTGCGCCATGTCGAATGCGCCTTGCACCTGTGTCAGGTCAATGCCGTGGTTGACGAGCTGGAAGAAGCCAACGTCCGTGGCGGCTGCCCAGAGTTCGTCGGCGATCTGCACCCGGCGAGCGTCGAAGTCGGAGAGATCGATACGGCGGATTTCCCGCGTCTGGGTTTCCGAACCCAGGCCGCCCATGCGGGCTTCCTTGTCGAGTTCGGTGAGTGTGTGGGGCAAGGTGGCGAGCGTGCTCATGTGGGCTCCGTGCGAAGGGTAGGTCGATGAATGCCGGACCTGGAGCCGCAAGACCATGCGCTGAAGCGGTGGCGGTGTCTTGAAGTTCAAATGGCGCACAGGCCCATCTGTTGCCACAGAGGGCTGGGTGGGCCTGTTCCGGCTTCAAGAGCAATTCCCGGCCAGCCGGCATGGTGTGCGCGGCTGGTGAACGCTTCTACTCTTGCGGGTCATCAACGCAAGGTTCAGGCCAACACCCAACGCGCGTGTGATGGGCTGAGGTTTGTCTTTGCATGCACCAGACAGGGAAATCAAGCACTGTTGGTGCGCATGCTGTGCACAGTGCTGGCGTGTCGATGCCGTGCGTTCGCGCGGGTTCATGCCACCGTGGCGGATGGTATGGAAGTTGCAAAACACCGAGCGAGAGTAGAAGCGTTCACTGCTGCGTGAAGTGCCGCCCGGTACTTCGGTTGATTGGCGCAGCGGCCGGAAATTGCTCTTGAAAGCCGCGCCTGCGCGTCCGGTTCTCCGGCGCACGGCCGTGCCTTCATGACGCAATGCCCGGCCTCCATCGAATCGCGCGGGCTCTCATGACGGCGTAGCCACAGGCGTGTTGAACGACTGCTCAAAACCGCGCCTCGCCATGAAACCTCGCTTCTTGACCCGCCGCCTGATCCGTCGATCCTTTGGGCTGGCAGTGGCAGCCATCGCCACCGTTTGCTGGTCTGCCAGTGCCTTCGCACTCGACAAGGTCGTCTTTCTCACCTCCTGGTATGCCCAGGCCGAACATGGCGGCTTCTACCAGGCAGTCGCCACAGGCCTCTACAAGAAGTACGGGCTCGACGTACAGATCCGCATGGGCGGGCCGCAGGTCAACGGCATGCAGATCCTGAGCAGCGGGCAGGCGGACTTTCTGATGGGCTACGACTTGCAAGTGCTCAAGAGCATAGAGCAGGGCGTGCCCGTGACGACCGTGGGTGCCTCCATGCAGACCGACCCGCAAGGCATGATGACCCATGAAGACGTGAAGAGCCTGGCCGACCTCAAGACGCGCACCATCCTGGTTTCCACCTCGGGCCGTACGACGTGGTGGCCGTGGCTCAAGGGCAAGTACAAGCTCGATGAGTCGCAGTCCCGCGTCTATACGTTCAACCTGCAGCCATTCTTGGCCGACCCGAAATCGGCGCAGCAGGCGTATGCATCGTCCGAGCTGTTCAGTGCCGACAAGGCCGGCGTGAAGACGCACTTCTTCCTGTTTGCCGACGATGGCTACCCGCCCTACGGCACCACGATCGTCACGATGGACAAGACCATCAAGGACAAGCCCGACCTGGTGGCCCGCTTCGTGCGCGCTTCGATGGAAGGCTGGAAGAGCTACCTGTCCGACCCCGCGCCCGCCAATGCGCTCATCAAGCACGACAACCCCAACATGAAGGACGACCAGCTCCTGTACGGACTGGAAAAACTCAAGCAATTCCACATGATCACCGGCGGCGATGCCGCCACGCAGGGCATTGGCGTCATGACCGACGGGCGCTGGAAGCAGACGCGCGACTTCATGGTCAACGCGGGCTTGCTGAAGGCCGATGTGGAGTGGAAGCGCGCCTACACCACGCAGTTCGTCAAAGACCTGAAGGTGATGCCATGAGTACAGCACCACAACTACAACCACTGTTGGGCCAAGGAGATCGCCATGTCGCTCGTGTTTCGTAGCAGCCGGACAGCGCCGGCGTCGCATGGCCCTGGACAGCCTCCGCTGGACGGCGAACGCGTGAACCATGCGCCGGTGCTGTTCGCCAACCAGGTCGAGAAGACGTATCCGAACGGCACCGTGGCGCTTGAGCGGGTGAAGCTCGCCATCCAGCCGGGCGAGTTCGTCTCGTTGCTGGGGCCTTCCGGTTGCGGCAAGAGCACGCTGCTCAAGCTGTTCGCCGGGTTGGAGCAGCCATCGGCCGGCCATGTGCGCTGGTGGGGCGGGCCGACGCTCGCGGCTGGTATCGGCGCGCCGGGCCGCACGCTGGCGATGGTGTTTCAGGAGGCCACGCTGATGCCGTGGGCCAAGGTTGCCGACAACACCCGCTTGCCGCTCGACCTTGCGCGCATGCCACGCGCCGAAGCCGACGAGCGCGTGCGGCGCGCGCTGGCGCTGGTGGGGCTGGGCCAATTCGGCCAGGTGTATCCGCGCGAACTGTCCGGCGGCATGCAGATGCGTGTGTCGATCGCCCGCGCGCTTGCAACGGATCCTGATCTGTTGCTGATGGACGAGCCCTTCGGGGCGCTGGACGAGTTCACGCGCAACAAGCTCGATGCCGATTTGCGCGCGCTGTGGGCCGAGCGCGGCCTGACGGTGGTGTTCGTCACGCACAGCATCTACGAGGCGGTCTATCTGTCGAGCCGCGTGATCGTAATGGCGGCGCGCCCCGGCCGCGTGATCGCCGATGTGCCCATCGAAGGGCCGGCCGTGCGCGACGAAGCGTTTCGCGTATCGCCAGCGTTCATGCAGACCTGTGCAGAGTTGTCGGCCCTGCTTGCGCAAGCCAACACCGGCGTGCCTGTCGTCGATTGATCTGGGAGTTCATCATGCATCCTCCGTTGTTGTCCCGCCCCGCTGTGCAGCGGGTGGCCGCACCGCTCGCGGTGGGCGTTGTGCTGCTGCTTGTGTGGCAAGCCGTTTGCGTGGCGCTTGAAGTGCCGCCGTATCTCGTGCCGTCGCCGGCGGCCATCGGCAAGACGCTCGTTGAAGACTGGTCGCTCTTGGCCGGTTCGTTATGGGTGACGTTGCAGATCACGCTGCTGGCATTTGCGCTGGCCGTCGTGTGCGGCACCGTGGCGGCCTTCCTGTTCGTGCAGAGCCGGTTGATCGAAGCCAGCCTGTTTCCCTATGCGATTCTGTTGCAGGTCACGCCCGTCGTTGCCATCGCGCCGCTGATCATCATCTGGGTCAAGCAGCCGACGCTGGCGCTCGTCATCTGCGCCACGCTGGTCGCGGTGTTTCCCATCATCTCCAACACCGTGCTGGGGCTACGCAGCGTCAACCCGGGGCTGGCCAACCTGTTTCGCATCAACCGCGCAAGCCGGTGGGATACGCTGGTTCGCCTGCGCATTCCGAGTGCATTGCCCTATTTCTTCGGCGGCCTGCGCATTTCATGCGGGCTGGCGCTGATCGGTGCGGTGGTCGCGGAGTTCGTGGCGGGCACGGGCGGCACGGGCGCGGGGCTGGCCTACCAGATCCTGCAAGCCGGTTTTTCGCTGAACATTCCACGTCTGTTTGCGGCGCTGTTCCTGATTACGCTGACAGGCATTGCGCTGTTCGCCGTCATGGTCGCGCTGTCGCGGCTGACGTTGTCACACTGGCATGAGAGCGAGCTTGCATGATGCAGCCCATCCCCATCGAATCCTCGCTCCTCATTCGCAATACGGCGGCCATCCTCACCGGGCAGGATGCGCGGGCAGGACATGCTGAGCGCATCGCCGGGCCGGATATCCGCGTGGCCGGCGGCAAGATCGAAGCCATTGGCCATCTGCCACCACGCCCTGGTGAGCGTGTCCTGGATGCGACCGACTGCGTGGTGTACCCAGCGTGGATCAACACGCATCACCACCTGTTCCAGTCGCTGCTCAAGGGCGAGCCGCTTGGCTTGAACCTGACGCTCACGCCGTGGCTGGGTGCGACGCCCTATCGGTTTCGTGCGGCGTTCGATGAGCACACCTTCCGCCTGGCGGCCCGCATCGGCCTGATCGAACTCGTGCGCAGTGGCTGCGGCACGGTGGCGGATCACAATTACCTCTACTACCCCGGCATGCCGTTTGACAGTTCGGCGATCCTCTTTGAAGAGGCCGAAGCGCTGGGCCTGCGCTTCGTGCTGTGCCGTGGGGGCGCCACGCGCACGCGGGGGCTGGAGAGCGACCTGCCGCAGGCCTTGCGCCCCGAAACGCTCGACGCCTTCCTGGCCGACTGCGAGCGACTGACCGCGCGCTACCACCAGCCTGGTCCGGATGCCATGCGCCGCGTGGCGATGGCACCCACCACGCCGCTGTATTCGATGGCACCCGAGGAATTGCGCACCTGCGCACGCACCGCGCGCCGCCTGGGGATTCGCCTGCACAGCCATCTTTCGGAAACGGTCGAGTACCAGAACGCGGCGGCAACCGCGCATGGCGCCACGCCCGTGGCCTTCTGCGCGGAATACGAATGGACCGGCCCTGATGTCTGGTTCGCCCATCTGGTCAAACTCAGCCCCGCGGAGATCCGCATGCTCGGTGAAACCCGCACGGGTATCGCGCATTGCCCCCAAAGCAACGGCCGGCTTGGCAGCGGCATTGCCGATATCCCCGCGCTGGAAGCGGTTGGCGTGCCGGTGTCGATTGGTGTGGATGGCGCCGCCTCCAACGAGGCCGCCGACATGATTTCCGAAACCCACGCCGCCTGGCTGATGCAGCGTGCGCGGCGCGGCGAGTTGGCGCGCGCGCAATCGGAGGGCGGCAGCACGGAAGGCGGTGCGGATGCCGCGCGCATCGAAGACGTGGTGCGGTGGGGAACCGCCGGCGGTGCCGCCGTGCTCGGCCTGGATGGCATCGGCACCCTTGTGCCGGGCCAGGCCGCCGATTTGGCGGTCTACCGATTGGACGATCCGCGCTACTTCGGCCTGCACGACGTGGCGATTGCGCCGGTGTCCAGCGGGGGCCGACCGACGTTGCGCGCGTTGCTGGTGGGTGGGCGCGTCATCGCGCAGGACGATGCCATTCCCGGTGTCGATCTTGCCGAGTTGGGCGCACAGGCCCGCGCAGCCGTCGGGCAACTCCAGCAGCGCGCCGAGAGAATGGCCGCCTGAGGTTGTCAGCGCTTAAAATGCCCTTCCAGCAGGCGCCCGAACGCGGCGCTACCGACACCGCGCGGAAGGGGGCGCAAGGCGATGGAACTCAAATGGCTGGAAGACTTCATCAGCCTGGCCGAGACGCGCAGCTTTTCGCGCTCGGCAGAATTGCGGCACGTGACGCAGCCGGCGTTCTCGCGCCGCATCCAGTCACTTGAAGCGTGGCTGGGCAATGAGCTGATCGACCGATCAAGCTACCCCACGCGCCTCACGCCTGCGGGCGAGGTCTTCTACGAGCAGGCCCTGGCGATGCTCGCGCAGGTGAGCGAAACGCGCGCGCTGATGCGCGGCCAGCGCCCGGCCAGCGCCTCGACGATCGACTTTGCCGTACCGCATACGCTATCGCTCACGTTCTTTCCCGGGTGGCTGGCGCAGGTGGAGGAGAAGGTCGGCAAGCTGCAGTGCCGCTTGCGCGCGCTCAACGTGCACGATGCGGTGATGACGCTGGTGGAAGGCGGATGCGACCTCGTCATGGTTTATCACCATGCGCGCCAGATGATCCAGCTCGACCCGACGCGCTACGACATGCTGGTGCTCGGCACCGAGCGGTTGTCGCCGTTCTCCAAGCCGGATGCGAATGGCCGCCCGATCTACCGACTGGTACCTGCGGCGCGCAAGCCGATTCCCTACCTCAGCTACACGCCCAACGCTTTTCTGGGCCGCATGGTCGATGTGCTGTTGGAAAACTCGCCGGTGGCACCGCTGCTCGACAAGTGCTACGAGACCGATATGGCCGAGGCGCTCAAGGTGATGGCGCTGGCGGGCCACGGTGTGGCCTTTCTGCCGGAGAGCGCGGTGCGCGACGATGTGGCTGCCGGGCGGCTCGTGCGCGCCGAAGGCAAGGGCGGTGGCACGCTGTCGATCGAGATGGAGATCCGCCTGTACCGGGAGCACCCGCAAAACGGCGGCCACGACCGCCGCCACCCGCAATCCAAGCGCAAACGGGAGCTGATCGACACGCTGTGGAGCGCGCTAGCAGGCTGAGGGGAGGCTGAATGCGCCATCACATTGGCTCATCGGGTTATGCGTTACATGCATAACCCGATGTAAAAACGGCATTGGATTTCGTTCTGGGCGGTCCCTAAGCTGGCGGGCATTTTGTGGGACCGCATATTCCCAAACGAGGGACCTTACCGAGGTCCAAAACAGGAAGACAACCATGTCCAATGTCGCTTCTCCGACGACACTTCAGCACGCCATCCCGTCCTATCTGCCGGCCGAAAACCTCGGTCCGTGGGGCATCTATCTGCAGCAGGTCGACCGGGTCACCCCCTACCTTGGCTCGCTCGCACGCTGGGTTGAAACCCTCAAGCGCCCCAAGCGCGCCCTGATCGTCGATGTGCCCATCCAGATGGATGACGGCAGCATCGCCCACTTCGAGGGCTATCGCGTGCAGCACAACACGTCGCGCGGCCCGGGCAAGGGCGGCGTGCGTTTCCACCAGGACGTGACGCTGTCGGAAGTGATGGCGCTGTCGGCGTGGATGTCGGTGAAGAACGCGGCCGTGAACGTGCCGTACGGCGGTGCGAAGGGCGGTATCCGCGTCGACCCGCGCAAGCTGTCTTCCGGTGAGCTGGAACGCCTGACCCGCCGCTACACCAGCGAGATCGGCATCATCATCGGCCCGAACAAGGACATTCCGGCACCGGACGTGAACACCAACGCGCAGATCATGGCGTGGATGATGGACACGTACTCCATGAACGAAGGCTCCACCGCCACCGGCGTGGTGACCGGCAAGCCGATCGCACTGGGCGGTAGCCTGGGCCGTCGTGAAGCCACTGGCCGTGGCGTGTTCGTGGTCGGCAGCGAAGCCGCACGCAACCTTGGCATCGACGTCAAGGGCGCGCGCGTGGTGGTGCAGGGCTTCGGCAACGTGGGTAGCGTGGCCGCCAAGCTGTTCCACGACGCAGGCGCCAAGGTCATCGCGGTGCAGGATCACAAGGGCATCGTGTTCAACGGCAATGGCCTGGATGTCGACGCACTCATCACGCACGTTGACCACAACGGCAGCGTGGCCGGCTTTGCCGCAGAGACGGTGTCGCAAGACGATTTCTGGGCGCTGGACTGCGAATTCCTGATCCCGGCTGCGCTGGAAGGCCAGATCACCGCCAAGAACGCGCCCCATATCAAGGCAAAGATTGTCGTGGAAGGTGCAAACGGCCCCACGACGCCCGAGGCCGACGACATCCTGCGCGACAAGGGCATCCTGGTGTGCCCGGACGTGATCGCCAACGCCGGCGGCGTGACGGTCAGCTATTTCGAGTGGGTGCAGGATTTCTCGAGCTTCTTCTGGACCGAAGACGAGATCAACCAGCGCCTGGTACGGATCATGCAGGACGCCTTCCGTGGTGTCTGGCAAGTTTCGCAGGACAACAAGGTCACTCTGCGTACGGCGGCATTCATCATCGCTTGTACGCGGATTCTGCAGGCCCGCCAAGAGCGCGGTCTGTACCCCTGATCGGCGACGCGCTGATCAATACCGGCGCGGTGCTCCAACAGGGCACTGTTCCGGTCTATCGCGTCGCTGCCGATCAGGCAGCTATGCGCGACGGTTGAAGAAAGCCGGTGCTCATCGGGCGAGCCATAACGCTCCAAAGCACCGCACCATGAGAAGGGCGATGACATCGTCGCCCTTCCCATCCTCAAGTCGGGTTCGTGTAAGCGACAGAGAGCGCACATCGGGCGGGCTTCATTTCCCCTTGTTTTCCTTAGCAACTGGCGGTCATCCGCTCAAGCGATCGTGCGTGCGTGCCGATTGTGCAGAGCGTTTCCGTGGCAGGCGCTGCGCGGTGTTTCCAGTTTTCCGGAAAAGCGTAACGTAAGGTGTCCGGTTGCTCGGAAAGCGTGGTTGCGGCAAGGTCCGCGCCGGAGGAAAAACTCCGTACGATTCAACGATTTAGTGGCAACACCAATACTGTCGCCAAACGTTTTTTGGTACAGTCCCGTCTTTCTCTTTCATGGTCAAAAGGAGACTTTCATGAACCTCGCGAAGCTGGCAACCGTGCTTGCAGCCGTTGGTGTGTTGAGCAGTGCTGCCCACGCGCAAGAGCTGACTGGTACGCTCAAGAAGATCAAGGACACCGGCACCATCACGCTGGGTGTACGCGATTCGTCGATTCCGTTCAGCTACAACATCGGCGGCGTGCGCACCGTTGGCTACTCGTACGACATCAACCAGAAGATCGTCGAGGCCGTGAAAGACCAGCTCAAGCTGAAGGACCTGCAGGTCAAGGAAATCCCGATCACCTCGCAGAACCGCATCACGCTGCTGCAGAACGGCACGATCGATATCGAGTGCGGTTCGACCACGAACAACCTCGAGCGTCAGAAGCAGGCTTCGTTCACGAACACCATCTTCATCATCGGCACCCGCATCATGGTGAAGAAGGATTCGGGCGTGAAGGACTGGGCTGACCTGAAGGGCAAGAACGTCGTGACCACCGCCGGCACAACCTCCGAGCGTCTGCTGCGCAAGATGAACGACGACAAGCAGCTCGGCATGAACATCATCAGCACGAAGGACCACGGTCAGTCGTTCCTGACGCTGGAATCGGGCCGCGCTGTCGCCTTCATGATGGACGACGCTCTGCTGTACGGCGAGCGCGCCAAGGCACGCAACCCGTCTGACTGGGTGGTCGTTGGCAAGCCGCAATCGCGTGAGTCGTATGGCTGTATGGTCCGCAAGGACGACGCGCCGTTCAAGGCCGTCGCCGACAAGACCATCGCTGGCCTGATGAAGGATGGTACGGTCGCCACGCTGTACAAGAAGTGGTTCGAGCAGCCGGTTCCGCCGAAGGGCCTGAACCTGGACTTCCCGCTGTCGGACGACATGAAGGCGCTGATCAAGAACCCGAACGACAAGGCTCTTGACTGATCGGCTCCCTCAACGGGCCTGACTCAAGCATCATCGAAACGGAAGGCAAAGGCCGGCTAACAGGTCCTCTCCCTTCCGTTTTCTTTTGAGGGAACCATCATGAATTACCACTGGAACTGGGGCGTCTTCTTTACGGAAGCCGCCCAGAATCAGACCTATCTAGACTGGCTGCTGTCCGGTCTGAAGACCACCGTCGTACTCGGTCTCACCTCCTGGATCATCGCGCTTGCCCTCGGCTCCGTGCTGGGTGTGCTGCGTACCGTGCCGAACAAGTTGTTGTCGGGCATTGCTGCCGCATACGTGGAGCTGTTCCGCAACATTCCGCTGATCGTGCAGCTGTTCATCTGGTACTTCGTCATGCCGGAACTGCTGCCGGGCGGCGACTACATCAAGCAGATGAACCCCGCCACGGCGATGTTCCTGTGCGCGACGCTGTGCCTCGGTACCTTTACCGCAGCGCGTGTTTGCGAACAGGTGCGCTCGGGTATCAACTCGCTGCCGCGTGGTCAGCGCAACGCGGGCCTGGCAATGGGCTTCACGCTGGCGCAGACCTACCGCTACGTCATGCTGCCGATGTCGTTCCGCATCATCGTGCCGCCGCTCACCTCGGAGTTCCTGAACATCTTCAAGAACTCGGCTGTGGCGTCGACCATCGGCTTGCTGGAGCTTGCCGCGCAGGGCCGCCAACTGGTGGACTACACCGCGCAGCCGTATGAGTCGTTCATCGCCGTGACGCTGATGTACATGCTGATCAACCTGACCGTAATGGGCCTGATGCGCTGGGTGGAAGCACGTTCCCGCCTGCCTGGCTTCATTGGCGGCAAGTAAAGGGGCGAGGACTTTTCATGGCTTATCACTTCGATTTCTCGTCCATTACTGTCGACAACATGCGCGTGCTTGGCGAGGGGATGATCCTCTCGCTCGAGATCACGGGCACGGCCATCCTGGTCGGCATCGTCTGGGGCACACTGCTGGCGATGATGCGTCTGTCGGGCATCAAGCCGCTGCAATGGTTTGGGCAGGCGTACGTGAACCTCTTCCGTTCCATCCCACTGGTGATGGTGCTGCTGTGGTTCTTCCTGATCGTGCCGCAGGTGCTGCAGAAGGTCTTCAATCTGTCGCCGGCCACCGACATGCGCATGACGTCCGCGCTGGTCGCCTTCGCGCTGTTCGAAGCGGCGTACTACTCGGAGATCATCCGTGCCGGTATCCAGAGCGTGTCGCGCGGGCAGATGTTCGCGGCCTACGCGATGGGCATGACGTACGGCCAGGCCATGCGCCTGGTGATCCTGCCGCAGGCCTTCCGCAACATGATTCCGCTGCTGCTCACCCAGGCGATCGTCCTGTTCCAGGATACGTCGCTGGTGTATGTGAGCGCGCTGTCGGACTTCTTTACGCAGGCCTACAACATCGGTGAGCGCGACGGCCGTATCGTCGAACTGCTGCTGTTTGCCGGCTTGTGCTATTTCGTGATCTGCTTCGGCGCCTCCGTGCTGGTGAAGCGACTTCAGAAGAAGGTGACCCAATGATCGAGATCAAGAACGTTTCCAAGTGGTACGGCCAGTTCCAAGTGCTGACCGACTGCACCACCAGCGTGAAGAAGAGCGAGGTGGTGGTGGTGTGCGGCCCGTCGGGTTCGGGCAAGTCCACGCTCATCAAGACTGTCAACGCGCTGGAGCCGTTCCAGAAGGGCGAGATCCTCGTCGACGGTACCTCGGTGGGTGCCAAGGGCACCAATCTGCCGAAGCTGCGTTCGCGCGTCGGTATGGTGTTCCAGAACTTTGAACTGTTCCCGCACCTGTCGATTACTGAAAACCTGACGATCGCGCAGCAGAAGGTGCTGGGCCGCTCGAAGGAAGAGGCGATGGCCAAGGGCCTGAAGTACCTGGATCGCGTGGGCCTGAAGGCGCATGCGGCCAAGTACCCCGGCCAGCTGTCGGGCGGTCAGCAGCAGCGCGTGGCAATCGCCCGTGCGCTGTCGATGGACCCGATCTGCATGCTGTTCGACGAGCCGACCTCCGCGCTGGACCCGGAAATGGTCAACGAAGTGCTCGACGTGATGGTGGAGTTGGCCAAGGAAGGCATGACCATGATGTGCGTGACCCACGAAATGGGTTTCGCCCGCAAGGTTGCCAACCGCGTGATCTTCATGGATCAGGGCCGCATCGTTGAAGACTGCGAGAAGGAAGAGTTCTTCGGCAACATCGACGCACGTTCCGACCGCGCCAAGCAGTTCCTGTCGAAGATCCTGTCGCACTGAGCGCGGGGTTTGAGGCAAAGAAAAGCCGCTCTCTCGGAGCGGCTTTTTGTTGGGCGACGATCGTGTCAGGTGCAGGCCGTGTTGGCGGCGTTGGCAATCTGTACCGCTTCCGGAATCGGCACTTTGGTTGCCATGGTGGCCTGGCCCGATTCGAACATCAGCAACTCGCCCGGCACGAACTGGGTCCAGACTTCGTTGTCAGTCAGCGGCGCGGTGGCGATCACGGCCACGCGGTCGGCAGGCGTGGTGTATTTGGCGAAATCAATCGTCATGTCGGCGTCGATCAGGTGCGCCGTCGAGAACGGCCACTGCCGCACGATGTAGTACAGCCGCGTCGAGCAATGTGCGAACTGCGCCTGCCCGTTGCACAGCAGGAAGTTGAACACGCCGTGGCGCGAAATTTCCTTGGTGATGTCCGACAGCGCATAGAACAACTCATTGAGGGGCGGTTGCGACCCCGGAAACCGTTTGCGCAACGACTGCATGATGTAGCAGAAGGCGAGTTCGCTGTCGGTATCGCCCACGGGCTGGTAGACACCCGAGAGGAACGGCGAGAAGTTCTTCAGATCGCCGTTGTGGGCAAAGATCCAGTGCCGGCCCCACAGCTCGCGCATGAACGGGTGGCAGTTTTCCAGCCGCACTGTGCCCTGCGTCGCCTTGCGGATGTGCGAGATGACGTTCTTGGACTTGATCGGGTAGCGCTTGACCAGTTCGGCCACCGGCGAGGTGCCGGCCGACTGGTTGTCGATGAAGAGGCGGCAGGCCTTGTCTTCGAAGAAGGCGACGCCGAAGCCGTCGGCATGGTGGTCAGTCACGCCACCGCGCGCGGCGAACCCGGTGAACGAGAACGTCACATCGGTCGGTTCGGCGCAGTTCATGCCTAGCAGCTGGCACATGGTGGGGGAGAAAAGTCGGATGCAATAAAATAGCCATTATCCTGCCGGCCGCCGGGGGTGCCAAGCGCCTTGGCATGCGCGGCACCCCGTTGAGCCTGCCGGCCGTTGCGCTCACGCCGCACGCCAGCAGGTTCGCCACCAAACGTTGCATCCCGACTGCCGCCACAACCGGATCGTATTCCCATGAATTCATATCGCATTGCCGTGATTCCCGGAGATGGCATCGGCAAGGAAGTCGTCCCAGAGGGCCTGCGTGTGCTGGATGCGGCGGCGCGCAAATTCGGCTTTGCGTTGCAGACCGATCACTTCGACTTTGCCAGCTGCGACTACTACGCTCGCCACGGCAAGATGCTGCCCAACGACTGGTTCGACACCCTGCGCGGCTATGACGCCATCTTCTTCGGCGCGGTCGGCTGGCCCGATACGGTGCCCGATCACATCTCGCTGTGGGGTTCCCTCCTGCAGTTCCGGCGCGGCTTTGACCAGTATGTGAACCTGCGCCCGGTACGCCTGATGCCCGGCATCCGCAGTCCGCTGGTCGATCGCAACGGCCAGCCCCGCGCGCCCGGTGAGATCGACTTTTACGTGGTGCGCGAGAACACGGAAGGCGAATATTCCAGCGTCGGCGGCCGCATGTACGGCGGCACCGAGCGCGAGATCGTGATCCAGGAAACGGTCATGAGCCGCACCGGCGTCGACCGCATCCTCAAGTTCGCTTTCGACCTGGCGCAGCGCCGCCCGGCCAAGCACCTGACGTCTGCCACCAAGTCCAACGGCATCTCCATCACCATGCCGTACTGGGACGAGCGCGTGGAGGCCATGGCCAAGGCCTACCCAGAGGTCAACGTCGACAAGTTCCATATCGACATCCTGACCGCGCACTTTGTGCAGAAGCCGGAGATGTTCGATGTGGTGGTCGCCAGCAACCTGTTCGGCGACATCCTCTCGGATCTGGGGCCCGCCTGCACCGGCACGATTGCGATTGCCCCGTCGGGCAACATCAACCCGGACCGCACGTATCCGAGCCTGTTCGAACCGGTGCACGGTTCAGCGCCGGACATTGCGGGTCAAGGCATCGCCAACCCGATCGGCCAGATCTGGTGCGCAGCCATGATGCTCGAACACCTCGGCCAGCCCGAGGCGGGCGCGGCGGTATTGGCCGCCATCGAGCGCGTGCTGGCAGCCGGCCCAGGCCACGCGCCGCTCACCCGCGACATTGGCGGCACGGCAAGCACCGTTGACCTAGGCCGCGCGATTGCCGAGGCGCTGGCATAAGGTCCGGCTGCACTGATTTATTCTCCGAGTTTCGCTTTCGTTTTCCGCTGACCGTTTTCCTACGCATCATGACCGACACTCTCACTATCGTCCGCCCCGATGACTGGCACCTGCACCTGCGCGATGGCGATGCGCTCGCCGACGTGGTCGGTGACACCGCGCGCCAGTTCGGCCGGGCGATCATCATGCCCAACCTCAAGCCGCCGGTAACCACCACTGCCCAGGCGCGTGCTTACCGTGACCGTATCCTCGCAGCGCTGCCCGCAGGCACGCAGTTCGAGCCGCTGATGACGCTGTACCTGACCGACAACACCTCGCCCGAGGTGATTCGTGAGGCCAAGGCCAGCGGCTTCATCCACGGTGTGAAGCTGTACCCGGCTGGCGCCACTACCAACAGCGACGCTGGCGTGACCGATCTGCGCCGCTGCGCCAAGACGCTTGAGGCGATGCAGGAAGTCGGCATGCCGCTGCTGGTGCACGGCGAGGTGACCGACCCCACCGTCGACATCTTCGACCGCGAAGCCGTCTTCATCGACACCGTGATGCTGCCGCTGCGCCGCGACTTTCCTGAACTGAAGGTCGTGTTCGAGCACATCACCACCAAGCAGGCTGCCGAGTACGTGCGCGACGCGGAAGGCCCGGTTGGCGCGACCATCACCGCGCATCACCTGCTGTACAACCGCAACGCGCTGTTTGTTGGCGGCATCCGCCCGCACTACTACTGCCTGCCGGTGCTCAAGCGCGAGACGCACCGCCTGGCGCTGGTGGCAGCGGCCACCTCGGGCCACCCGCGCTTCTTCCTCGGCACCGATAGCGCGCCGCACGCGAAGGGCGTGAAGGAACATGCCTGCGGTTGCGCCGGCTGCTACACCGCCCTGCACGCCATGGAGCTGTACGCCGAAGCGTTTGAAGACGCCAATGCGCTCGACAAGCTTGAAGGCTTCGCCAGCCTGCACGGCCCGGACTTCTACGGCCTGCCGCGCAACGCCGGTACGCTCACGCTCACGCGCTCGCAATGGCAGCTCCCCGCCGAAGTGCCGTTCGGCGAGCAGACGCTGGTGCCGCTGCGTGGTGGCGAGATGCTGCGCTGGAAGTCGGTCTGAGTTGACAATTGCGGGCCTGGGCGCGATCGACTGGGCGCATCCCGCGTTCGCGCCGCTCACGCAGATTGGCGCCCCGATTGCATGTGCAGTCGAACAGGGCGCTGATCTGCGTAACGTGCTCAATGCGGCACTGAGCGCGCACCCGGCTGCGCAGACGATCCGTACGTCAGGCGGCCACTCGCTGCGCTTCATCCCGCAAGATGTGCTGCCGCCCGGCACCGCCTACGAGGCGCACATCGCCGCCACGGGCTGCGTGCCGACGCGGGATAACCTGCACGACTTCTTCAACGCGCTGATCTGGCTGCGCTGGCCACGTGCCAAAGCGGCGCTCAACGTGCGTCAGGCACGGGCCATCGCGCAGGATGGCATCGGTGCGGCGCGCGGTACGGTGCGTGATGCCGCCACCTTGTTCGACGAGAACGCTCTTATTTTTCTGCATACCGACGATGGGTCCGAGCGCAGCCTGACCGGTTTCGACTGGCAGGGTTTGTTCGTGCAGGGCCGGGCAGCGTGGGGCGCAACCTGCGCCGTGCTGCCATTTGGGCACGCGCTGTTGGAAAAGCTGGTCACGCCATATAAGTCGATCACCGCCCATGCGTGGCCGGTGCATGTGGTGACGCTGCCGGAGGATTGGGCGTCGCTCGATGCCGGGCTGGCGGACATGCTGCTGAACACTGAATTGAAGCCACGCGATTTCCGCCCGCTGCCGGTCATGGGCATCCCCGGCTGGTGCGAAGCCAATGACGATGCCGGCTTTTACGCAGATACGACGGTGTTTCGCGCAGGCCGCCGGGCGACGGCCAAATCTGTCAGCGTTGAATGATGCTAGACTCGCGCCTCGCGAAGCGGACCAGACAACCGCTGCTTGCGCCGCCTCGTGCGAGCGTAAGGGGAGGAAAGTCCGGACTCCATAGAGCAGGGTGATGGCTAACGACCATCCACGGTGACGTGCGGAATAGGGCCACAGAGACGAGTCTTCGCCCCGGCTTCGGCCAGGGCGAAGGGTGAAACGCGGTAACCTCCACCCGGAGCAATCCCAAGTAAGCAGGCGATGAAGCGGCTCGCTGAGTCTGCGGGTAGGGAGCTTGAGCCGGCTGGCAACAGCCGGTCTAGAGGAATGGTTGTCACGCCGCAGGGTTTCGGCCATGCGGCGCACAGAATCCGGCTTATCGGTTCGCTTCGCTTTTCCTTCCAGCCGGATTGACGATCAATCAGGCCAGTTCAACCAGTTCCAGCGAGTGCGTGATCTCGGCCGTCTTGGCTAGCATGATCGACGCCGAGCAGTACTTCTCGTGCGACAGCTGGACCGCGCGTTCCACGGTTTCCCGTTTGAGGTTGCGCCCCGTCACCGTGAAGGTGAAGTGGATGCGCGTGAAGACCTTCGGGTCGGTCTCGGCACGATCCGCGTGCAGCTTGACGCTGCAACCTTGCACATCCACGCGGCCGCGCTTGAGGATCAGCACCACGTCATAGGCGGTGCAGCCGCCGGTGCCCAGCAGCACCATTTCCATCGGGCGCGGCGCCAGGTTGTGGCCACCACCATCCGGCGCGCCATCCATCGTGACGAGATGGCCGCTGCCGGTTTCCGCCAAAAAGGCCATGCCGTCCTGGCCGGCCCAGCTCACTGTGCATTCCATGTCCAATCCTTGTGGCGTGTCGGCGAGTGCCGCCGAAAAGGCACATTGTAGCCATCGTGGTGAACCCGCGTTGGCAGGTTAGGGTGATCTCCCCTTGACAGTGGCACCCATATGAAAAGGTGCAACCCGTTGCGTTTGCACCAGAATTGAGCCCAAATTGGAAGAAAGTTTCTAGTAGACAACAGCGCTTTGGCGGTCAATCTCTCGTAAGTAATTGATTTTTAAAGACGTCAACTATGCGCGTGCGTATCATGGTGCATTTTGCATTACGAAATGCAATTTCGTAGTGCAAATTATCTTGCGCGTGCCCCAGAAATGGGTATAATTGCACCCATTGGATCGGCTGATGCGGTGCAACCCGCCAAGTCAACGATCAGCAGGTGTCTCCTCCACCCTCCTCCTTTGGTGGATTCAAACCCAAGCTCAATAGCTTGGGTTTTTTTTCGTCCCTACAGTCGGAGCGTGCCTTTTTCCTTGTGTCAAGGGCTACTTGCGGGGTACAATCGAAATCTTTTCCGGATTGCCCGCGGAAAAATAGGCAGCACAAGACGATCCGTTCATGAGTAGTTGCGCACGATACGGGTCCACTCGGGCACTGACTCAAATTTTGGAAAAATCATGAAGACCTTTTCCGCAAAGCCCCATGAGGTGAAGCGCGATTGGTACGTGATTGACGCGACGGACAAGGTCCTCGGGCGTGTCGCCAGCGAAGTGGCACACCGACTGCGCGGCAAGCACAAGCCTGAATTCACTCCGCACGTCGACACGGGCGATTTCATCATCGTCATCAACGCAGCCAAGCTGCGCGTGACGGGCGCCAAGACGACCGACAAGAAGTACTATCGCCACTCGGGTTACCCGGGCGGTATCTACGAAACGACGTTTGGCAAGATGCAGCAGCGTTTCCCGGGCCGCGCCCTGGAAAAGGCTGTGAAGGGCATGCTGCCGAAGGGTCCGCTGGGCTACGCGATGATCAAGAAGCTGAAGGTTTACGCCGAAGGCTCGCATCCGCACGAAGCTCAACAGCCGAAAGCGCTGGAAATCTAAGGGGCCACATCCATGATCGGTAACTGGAACTATGGCACCGGCCGCCGCAAGAGCGCTGTGGCACGTGTCTTCATCAAGTCCGGCAAGGGCGACATCATCGTCAACGGCAAGGCCATCAACGAGTACTTCGCTCGTGAAACCTCGCTGATGATCGTGCGTCAGCCGCTGGAACTGACCAACCACGCAGCTACGTTCGACATCAAAGTCAACGTGGTTGGCGGCGGTGAAACCGGCCAAGCCGGTGCTGTGCGTCACGGCATCACCCGCGCCCTGATCGACTACGATGCAACGCTGAAGCCGACCCTGTCGAAGGCAGGTCTGGTGACGCGCGATGCACGTGAAGTCGAGCGTAAGAAGGTCGGTCTCCGCAAGGCCCGCCGCGCCAAGCAGTTCTCGAAGCGTTAATCCGCTTCTTTCTGCTTCAGCAAAAAACCACACCCTCGGGTGTGGTTTTTTGTTTTGAGCGCTCCAATCAAACGGTGTGATCTGTCGGACGCCTCGCTTACCCTTTGCAACAGCTCCGACATGTCGCCGAGACTACAATTCACGTTTCGTTTGCGTTTGATCCGTATGATGCAATCCGCAATTTGCTCTAAGCCGATTCTGATTCGCTGCGCGAGTCGAGGGGTGATCGCATGAAGGCGCGTCGCCTGTTGCGTCGTGCCTCCGTGCTCGCCCCGAATGTCACGGTGCGCTCGCGCCTGCCGTGGCCGGTAACGGTGTTGCTGATTGCGGTGGTGATCGGTTTGGCTGCCGCAGCGGCGCTATGGGCCTTCGAAGAAGGTCGCCGCCTGACTGGCCCGCATGACGGCGACCTGCGCGCCATGAACCGCGAGCTGACGGCCAAGCTGGCAACGGTGCAGGCCGAGCGGGACAAGCTTGCGGCGGCGGCGGGCACGGCGGAATCGCGCGTCGGCATGGCCGAAGGTGCGCAGACGCAGATGGCGGAGCAGCTCAAGGCACTGGAAGCCGAGAACGCGCAGTTGAAAGAGGATCTGGCCTTCTTCGACAGCCTGCTGCCCGCACCCACCAACTCGGCCGGCATCTACGTGCGCAGCTTCCGGATCGCTCCGGACGAAGCGCAGCCGACGCGCATGCACTTCCGCGTTCTGTTGATGCAGGGCGGCGGCAAGGCGTTCGCACCGGTCTCCGAGTTCGAGGGGCAACTGGCACTCACGCTGAACGTGGTGCAGGCAGGCAAACCTGCTACGATCGATTTCCCCGGCGCGGTGGCCGCTACGGCGGCTTCGGCGCCTGCGTCCACAGCGGCCACGCGCGTCAAGCTCACGCATTACCAGCGCCTGGAAGGCTGGGTGGACGTCCCGCCCGGCACCACGGTGAAGTCGGTGGCGGTGAAGGTGTTGCAGAACGGCAAGATCAAGGCGAGCCAGAGTTTTTCCATCTGACGGGCGGGGGCCTGTCGGATCCGTACAAAGAGGAGTCGACGATGCTGTTTGGCAAGAAGAAGGGGCTGGCAATCGAAACGCTGCTGGGCGCCCACACCAAGCTGGAGGGGGATCTGCGCTTTTCGGGCGGCCTGCGGATCGATGGCCAGATCAAGGGCAACGTCTATGGTGATCCGGACAAGCCCAGCATGCTGGTCATTACAGACACTGCGCGCATTGAGGGTGAGGTGCACGTTGGTCACCTGATCCTGAACGGCACCGTGGTCGGTCCGGTGCATGTGTCGGAACTGCTGGAGCTGCAGCCCAAGGCGCGCATCGAGGGCAACGTGCAATACGCGGCGCTGGAAATGCATCAGGGCGCCGTCGTCATGGGAACGCTGGCGCACTCGGCGCCCGGCGATGTGAAGCTTCTGCCCAATCTCAAGCTCGCGTCCAATCAGGACTGATCACTTGGTGTGGTGTTGGCTGTCCTGCCGTTGCTGGCGCACCGCACAAATATCCTCTTGAAACCCGGGGCTTCGGCACGATTTGCAGCTTGCGCTTAAAATACAGGCAAGTTTTGAGACGCATCCCACAGGAGATTTTCATGAACGCAGTCGCGCAGGCAGCCACGCCCGATGTGAATGAGGTTCCGGCTCCGCTGGTCTTTACCGACAGCGCTGCGGACAAGGTCAAGCAACTGATCGAAGAAGAAGGCAATCCGGAGCTGAAGCTGCGCGTATTCGTGCAAGGCGGCGGGTGCTCGGGCTTCCAGTATGGCTTCACCTTTGACGAAGACACCAACGAAGACGATACCGCCATGGTCAAGAATGGCGTGACGCTGTTGATCGACTCGATGAGCTACCAGTACCTGGTGGGCGCCGAGATCGATTACAAGGAAGACATCAACGGCGCGCAATTCGTCATCAAGAACCCGAATGCTTCGACCACTTGCGGTTGCGGCTCGTCGTTCTCGGTCTGACGCGGCATCGCTGTAAAGAAAAAGCGCACCTCGGTGCGCTTTTTTGTTGCCCGTAGGATTGTGTAGCTTCAGGCGGGGTAGATCGTGCCAAGCACGCGCGGCCCTGAAGCGCCGGTCGCATGGTGCAGGTTGCCCGGCTCGCGGCGCACGCACTGGCGGGCCAGCCATGCAAAGGCCAGCGCCTCGACCTGGTTGGCCGGAACGCCGAATTGGTCGCTCGGCGCAATCTCGACGCCAGGCGACTGCGCGCCAAGCCGCTCCATCAAGGCCCCGTTGCGCGCGCCGCCGCCGCAGACCACCAGGGAGGTTGCCTGGGGCGCATAGCGGCGAACTGCATCGGCGATGGTGTCGGTGGTCAGGGCGAGCAGGGTCGCTTGCACGACCTGGGGGCGCAGGCTGTTTAGGGCGTCGCCGGCGCGGTGTTTCAGCCAAGTGGGGTTGAACAGATCGCGACCGGTGCTCTTGGGCGGCGGCAAGTCGAAGAAAGGCTCGGCGCGCAGTCGGGCGAGCAGGGCCTCCTCGACATGGCCGGTGCGCGCCCAGGCGCCGTCACGGTCAAAGGTATGCCCGTGGTGCGTGTGGACCCAGTGATCAAGCAGGGCGTTGCCGGGGCCGCAATCGAAGCCAAGTACGGTGTCGCGCGCGTCTGATGCCTGCGGCGGCAGCACCGTCAGGTTGGCGATGCCGCCAATGTTGCAGACGACGCGCCAAGCATCTTGCAGGCCAAACAGTGCGCGATGCACAGCGGGCACCAGCGGTGCACCCTGACCGCCGGCGGCGACGTCACGGCTGCGGAAATCGGCGATGACGTCGATGCCTGTGTGCTCGGCCAGCACTGCCGCGTGCTGCGTTTGGCGCGTGTAGCCCACACCGTCGTGCGCGCCCGGCTGGTGGCGAATGGTCTGGCCGTGCGCGCCGATGGCACGGATTTCGCGGCGGATGCAGCCGCTTTTCTTCAGCAGTTGCTCGACGCATTCGGCATACAGGCTGGCGAGCGCGTTGGCGGCCAGGGCTTCGCGATGAATCTCGTCGTGGCCGGCGTGCTGCAGGTTGAGGAAGGCGTGGCGCAGCTCCGGTGGAAAGGGCGCGTAAGCATCGGCCACCAGTACCGGATGGGCACCGGAGAAATCAACCAGCACACCATCGACGCCGTCCAGGCTGGTGCCGGACATCAGGCCGATGTAGAGCTCGCTATGGAAATGGGGGGCGGTCGTCATGCGCGTGAGCATACCAGCGGGGGCGCTGTGCAGGGGGTGCAGGAGGGTGGCCGAATGGCGTCCGTTGGGCAGGAAGGCGCATCACGGTAAAATCGCGGGATTGCGCGGCCGGAACGTCTTGCACGGATGTCGGCCATCGCGCACGCACTGCTTTCCCGATTGTTGTTTCTCGTCCGCGCTGTCGTCTTCGTTGTCGGCGCGGTGACCTTTCTTTCTGCCATGACCGTTTCCGACGCTTCTACTGCCCCCGCTTCCGACAACGCCGCAACGGCCACGCCGAAGTATCCGATCACGCCGGAGGTGGCGCACGCGATGGAAGTGTCGCTGCGCGGCTGCGACGAACTGCTGGTCGCTGCCGAATGGGAGCAGAAGCTGGCCAAGAGCGCCGCCACCGGCGTGCCGCTGCGCATCAAGCTGGGCCTGGACCCGACCGCGCCCGACATCCACATCGGCCATACCGTGGTGCTCAACAAGATGCGCCAGCTGCAGGACCTGGGCCACCAGGTGATCTTCCTGATCGGCGATTTCACGTCGACGATTGGCGATCCGTCTGGCCGCAACGCCACGCGCCCGCCGCTCACCCGTGAGCAGATCGAGGCCAACGCGCAGACCTACTACCGCCAGGCCAGCATGGTGCTGGACCCGAGCAAGACCGAGATCCGCTACAACAGCGAATGGAGCGACCCGCTGGGCGCGCGCGGCATGATCCAGCTGGCCTCGCGCTACACCGTCGCACGCATGATGGAGCGCGATGA
The DNA here is from genome assembly GCF_008801405.1 of Ralstonia insidiosa. Lineage (NCBI taxonomy): Bacteria > Pseudomonadati > Pseudomonadota > Betaproteobacteria > Burkholderiales > Burkholderiaceae > Ralstonia > Ralstonia insidiosa. The sequence goes on from NZ_VZPV01000001.1 coordinate 1,042,825, forward strand.
CTTCACCAAACGCTTCAAGGCCGGCGTGCCGATCTCGGTGCACGAATTCCTCTACCCGCTGATGCAGGGCTACGACTCGGTCGCGCTCAAGTCAGATCTGGAACTGGGCGGCACCGATCAGAAATTCAACCTGTTGGTCGGTCGCGAACTGCAGAAGGAATACGGCCAGGAGCCACAGTGCATCTTGACCATGCCGCTGCTGGTGGGCCTGGACGGCGTCGAGAAGATGTCCAAGTCCAAGGGCAACTATGTCGGCATCAGCGAGGCGCCGAGCGACATGTTCGGCAAGCTGATGAGCATCTCCGACGACCTGATGTGGACGTACTTCACGCTGCTGTCGTTCCGCCCGCTGGCCGAGATCGATCTGATGAAGCAAGAGATTGCGCTGGGCCGCAACCCGCGCGATTGCAAGGTGCTGCTGGCGCAGGAGATCGTTGCACGCTTCCACAGCCAAGCCGATGCCGAGCGCGCGCTGGAAGACTTCAACCACCGCGCACGCGGCGGTGTGCCCGACGACATTCCGCAGATCGAGCTGTCCGGCGCACCACTGGGCATTGCGCAACTGCTCAAGCAGGCCGGTCTGTGCCCGTCCTCCTCTGAAGCCAACCGCAACATCGAGCAGGGCGGCGTGAAGATCGACGGCACCGTCATCAGCGACAAGGGTTTGAAGATTGAAGCCGGCACGTTTGTCGTGCAGGTTGGCAAGCGTCGCTTCGCGCGCGTGGTGCTGTCGTGATCGGACTGATCCAGCGTGTGTCGGAGGCAGCCGTGCGGGTGGACGGCCGCGTCACCGGCGAGATTGGCCCCGGCCTGCTCGCACTCGTGTGCGCCGAACGCGGTGACACCGCCGCCGAGGCTGATCGCCTGCTGGAAAAGCTGCTGAACTATCGTGTCTTCTCGGATGCACAGGGCAAGATGAACCTGCCGGTGCGCAACATCGACGGCAACGGTCAGGCGGGCGGCTTGTTGATCGTGTCACAGTTCACGCTGGCGGCCGATACCAAGTCCGGCACGCGGCCGAGCTTCACGCCAGCGGCGGCACCGGAAGACGGCCGCCGCTTGTACGAGCACTTTGTGACGCGGGCCCGTGCGCAGCATCCCATCGTCGCCACAGGCGAGTTCGGCGCGGATATGAAGGTGTCGCTCGTCAACGATGGCCCGGTCACGTTCTGGTTGCAGATTGCGCCGCAGGTTGTGCGTGCTGCTGCACCGGAACCGGCCAAATCTGTCTGACTCGCTCAGGAACCCGTGATGCCACGTGCCGCCGCCATCCCCCTGCCGTTGCCGCAGATCACCCACATCGTGCTGGTCCGCCACGGCGAGACCGACTGGAACCGTGAACGCCGTCTGCAAGGCCAGCTCGACGTGCCGCTGAATATGCAGGGGCTGGAGCAGGCCACGCAGCTGGGCCGCGCGCTTGCCCGCGAGCGGTTCGATGCCGTGTATGCGAGCGATCTGTCGCGCGCCAAGCAGACCGCGCAGGCGCTGGCGGACGAAGTCGGCGTGACCGTGCGCGATGACGCCGGCCTGCGTGAGCGCTGCTATGGCGAGTTCGAGGGCCTGACTTATGCCGAGGTCGCCGAAAAACATCCCGCCGAGTTTGCGGCCTGGCAGGAACGCGTGCCCGACTTTGCCCCTCCGGGCGGCGAGACGCTGACAGGATTCCACGAGCGTGCCGTGGAGACTGCGCTGCGCCTGATCCGTCGTCACCCCGGCGAGCGCATCGCGCTGGTCAGCCATGGCGGCGTGCTGGATTGCCTGTATCGCCACGCCAATGCCATGACACTCACCGAGCCGCGCCAGCACGAACTGCGCAACGCCAGCATCAACCGGCTCTCATCCGATGGTCATCAGCTGACCGTGCTGCAGTGGGGGGATGTCGCGCACCTGGACTTGCTGGTGCTCGACGAGGTCGACCGCCGCGTGCCCTAGACCTTCAGCCGGAACGGCGTGAAGTTGGTGTCGCGATCGTAGTAGTCCTCGTTCTCGGCGCGCTTGAGAAACGCGACGATGCGGTAGGTGAGCGGCATGGCCACGATTTCCCAGCCCGTCTTGAGGATGTACTGCGCGATGGCCACGCGCAGCACCTGTTCGTGCGGCCAGATGCCGTAGAAGGCGATCACGTAGAACAGTGATGAGTCGACGGCCTCACCCGCCATCGTGGAGCCCACGATGCGCGTCCACAGCCATTTCCCATTGCTCCAGATCTTCATCTTCGCCAGCGTGTAGCTGTTGGTGAAGCTGCCGCACCAGAACGCAATGAGAGACCCGGCGACGATGCGTGGCGTGTTGCCGAACACATCGTTCAGGCTCTTCTGGTAGTCGGCCATGAACGGCGCCACCGGCAGCGCCAGGACCACCAGCGCCATGAACGACGCGAAGATCAGCGCGGCAAAGCCGGTCCACACCACGCGGCGGTCGCGCCCGTAGCCGTACACCTCGGTGAGGATGTCGCCGAAGATGTACGAGATGGGGAAGAACAACACGCCCGCGCCAAACGTGACGGGCCCGATGATCGGCAATGTCACCTGCGCCGCCTTGGCCGCGCCGATCAGGTTCGAGCACAGCAGCACCGTGACGAAGGCGGCCATGACGAAGTCGTAGTAGCGGAAGTTGCGCTGAGGACTCGGGGTAGTCATGGCAGGCGTCAGGCAGAGCGTTAGTTGTTGCCGTCCCAGAGGTCGCCCTTGGGGGCACCCAGGCCAAAGTGCTGGTACGCCGAGGCGGTAGCCACACGCCCGCGCGGCGTGCGTTGCAGGTAGCCCTGCTGGATCAGGTACGGCTCGAGCACGTCTTCAATCGTGTCGCGTTCTTCTCCAATGGCAGCGGCCAGGTTGTCGATACCAACCGGCCCGCCGTTGAACTTGTGCAGGATTGCTTCGAGCAGCTTGCGGTCCATCAGATCGAAGCCGACCGCATCCACATCAAGCATCGCCAGTGCGGCGTCAGCCACTTCGCGGGTGATGATGCCGTCGGCTTTCACCTCGGCGTAGTCGCGCACGCGGCGCAGCAGGCGGTTGGCGATACGGGGCGTGCCGCGCGAGCGCTTGGCGATTTCCAGTGCGCCTTCGTCGACGATGTGCGCATTCAGCAGGCCCGCCGAACGCTTGACGATCTTTGCCAGCTCGGCGGGCGTATAGAACTCCAGCCGCGCCACGATGCCGAAGCGATCACGCAGCGGGTTGGTCAGCATGCCGGCGCGCGTGGTGGCGCCCACCAGCGTGAACGGCTGCAGATCGAGCTTGACGGAGCGGGCCGCCGGGCCCTCGCCGATCATGATGTCGATCTGGTAGTCCTCCAGCGCCGGGTACAGGATTTCCTCCACCACGGGCGAGAGCCGGTGGATCTCGTCGATGAAGAGGACGTCGTTGGCTTCGAGGTTGGTGAGCAGCGCGGCCAGGTCGCCCGGGCGCTCCAGCACGGGGCCGGAGGTCTGGCGCAGGTTGACGCCCATCTCGCGCGCGATGATGTGCGCCAGCGTCGTCTTGCCCAGGCCCGGCGGGCCGAACAGCAGCACGTGGTCGAGCGCTTCGCTGCGGTTCTTGGCCGCCGTCATGAAGATGTCGAGCTGGCCGCGCACCTTTTCCTGGCCGACGTATTCGTCGAGCAGCTTGGGGCGCAGCGCGCGCTCGAAGGCCTCCTCGTTGGGGGAGGCGGGGGAGGCTGAAATCAGGCGTTCAGCAGAGACAGCCTTGGCGGCGAGCTTGTCGGTTTCGATCATGACGGGCAAACGGATTGGCGGTCATTCTACCGTCTGCACGCCACGCCGGCGTCAGCCCTTGGAGAGCGCCTTGAGCGCCAGCTTGATGCCCTCCGACACGCCCGTGCCGGCCGGCACCTGCTTGATGGCGAGCGCCGCTTCCTTGTCGGAATAGCCGAGCGCCAGCAGCGCGTTGAGCACGTCCACCGCGTCGTCCGACACGGCCGGGCCGCCGGGCACTGCACCCAGGTCCGCACCAAGCTTGCCCTTGAGCTCCAGCAGCAGGCGTTCAGCCGTCTTCTTGCCGATGCCTGGGATGCGCGTGAGCCGCCCGGCTTCCTGCAGCGTGACGGCCTGTGCGAGCTCGGCCACCGACATGCCCGAGAGCACCGCCAGCGCAATCCGCGCGCCGATGCCCGAAATCTTGATGAGCTGACGGAAGGTCTCGCGTTCCGCAGCGGTGCCGAAACCGTAGAGCAGGTGCGCATCCTCGCGCACGATCTGCTGGATGAGCAGCACGATCGGCGCGCCAGTGGCGGGCAGGTTGTAGAACGTGCTCATCGGCACGTCGATCTCGTAGCCGACGCCGTGGCAATCGACCAGCAGGTGCGGCGGGTTCTTTTCGACCAGCGTCCCGGCGATGCGTCCGATCATGGGTGGGGTTCCTCTCTCCAAAACGGGACGCAGTGTAGCCGATGCGGGGCGCGCCTCAGCGCTTGAAGGTCGACACCGCCTGACGCCCGACGGCCGGGTCGTCGGTAAAGAAGCCATCGACGCCGGCGCGCAGGAACGCCTGGATTTCCGTGATCGAGCCGCTCACGTTGCGCGTGTTGTCCGCGCCGCTGCGCAGCGATGGCGGCAGGAACGTGTTCTCCGGGCGGAAGGTGTATGGGTGGACGATCAGCCCGGCGTTGTGCGCGTTGCGGATCAGGTCGGTCGGGTCGGTCAGGCGGCCGTTGGCGTCCAGGCTCATGATGCTGTTCTTGTCGGGGCCGACGCCGTTGGCATACGCCGCGATGTCGCGCATGCCGCGGCTGGTCATCATGTCGCCGAAGGTGCGGTTGTCCTTGGCGACGACAAAGTCGTAAGGCTGTCGGCTGGACGTCCCCATCAGTTGCACCAGTCGCCAGTTGGGCTGGCTGCCGCCGATCTTGTTGCGGATGGCCTTGAGATTGGCGACTTCGAACGACTGGATATACACCGTGGTCCGGCTGGCCGTGAAGGCATCGCGGCGCAGGCCGTCAATCAGCCTGTCTTCCAGCGGCAGGCCGATCGACTGGAAGTACGTCGGGTGCTTGGTTTCCGGATAGATGGCGATGTTGCGGCCAAGGCGGGTGGATTGGTCCCGCGCCAGCGCAACGATCTCGTCGAGCGTGGGGATGGTGAACTGGTCGTTGTAGACCGTGTTGCTCGGGCGGATGCTGGGAATGCGTTCCCGCGCGCGCAGCGTCTTGAGTTCAACGAGGGTGAAGTCTTCCGTGAACCAGCCGGTCACGCTCTGGCCGTCGATCGTCTTGGTGGTCTTGCGGCCGGCGAAGGCGGACACGTCAGCCACGTTGGTGGTGCCGGAGATCTCGTTCTCATGCCGCGCCACCAGCACGCCGTCCTTGGTGGAAACGAGATCCGGTTCGATGACATCGGCGCCATCGTCGATGGCCTTTTGATACGACGCCAGCGTGTGCTCGGGCCGCAATGCCGAGGCGCCCCGATGGCCGATCACCTGGATGGTGGTAATGGGTGTGGCGCCACCACCGCCACCGCCGTTGTTGCCACCGTGGTTGTATTCCATCCGGCAGGCGGACAGTGCAACGACTGCAGTCAGGGCAAGCGGGCTCAGCAGGGCAAGGCGACGTGACATCGGGGGCTCCCGGAAACGGACTCACCGCATGGTAGTCGCCGTGCCGCGTGGGAGCTACCTGCAGGCTTTAAGAATCCTGTCAGCCGACCAGACGGCCGCGGCGCACGCGCAGGCCCTTTTGCGCAAGCTGCGGTGCGAGGCCTGCCATGGCGGCCAGCGTCTCACCGCCATGTGCGTGGCAGATCGCCACGCCCAGGGCGTCAGACGCATCCGAGCCGGGTTTGCCTTCGAGGTTGAGCAGGCGCACGACCATCTCCTGCACCTGATCCTTGTTGGCGCGGCCGTAACCGACCACGGCCTGCTTCAGTTGCAGCGCGGTGTATTCAAACACCGGCAGGTTGCCGCTCATCAGCCCGCAGATCACCGCACCGCGCGCCTGTCCTAGCAGCAGCGTTGATTGCGGGTTGACGTTGACGAACACCTTTTCGATGGAAGCGCAGTCGGGCCGGTACGTGCTCACCAGTTCAGCAACGCCGTCGTACAGCGTCTTCAGTCGGCTGGGCAAGTCGGCATTGCCGTTGCTCTTGATCGTGCCCGAAGCCACATAGACGAGCTTGTGGCCGTGCCGTTCGAGCACGCCGAAACCCGTGGTGCGGAGGCCGGGGTCGATGCCGAGGATGCGCATGAAAAGGTGAACCGAGGGTGAGCTGAGAAAAGAAAAACGGGGCAAGGCGCCAGTTTACGCCTTGCCCCGTGGGTCCGTAGTCCGGACGGTATGGCTTAGTGACGGAAGTGGCGCGTGCCCGTGAAGATCATTGCCACGTTGCGCTCGTCAGCGGCGGCGATTACTTCATCGTCGCGCACCGAGCCGCCCGGCTGGATCACGCACGAGGCGCCGGCATCGACCACCACGTCCAGGCCGTCGCGGAACGGGAAGAACGCGTCCGACGCCACGGCCGAACCGGCCAGCGTCAGGCCTGCGTTCTGTGCCTTGATGCTGGCGATACGGGCGGAGTCCACGCGGCTCATCTGGCCGGCGCCCACGCCCAGCGTCATGCCGCCGCCGCAGAACACGATGGCGTTCGACTTGACGAACTTGGCGACGCGCCAGGCGAACATCAAGTCGTCCATTTCCTTCGGGGTCGGGTGGCGCTTGGTGACCACGCGCAGCTCGCTCGGCTGCACGTTCTTGGCATCCGGGCTTTGCACCAGCAGGCCACCGCCGACACGCTTGAAGTCATATGCGTTCACGCCCTTGCCGAGCGGAATCTCCAGCACGCGCACGTTTTGCTTGGCCGCGAACACGGCACGCGCGCCTTCCGAGAAGCCCGGGGCGATCAGCACTTCCACGAACTGCTTGGCGACGATGTTTGCTGCAGCTTCATCCAGCGGCACGTTAAAGGCGATGATGCCGCCGAAGGCCGAGGTCGAATCGGTCTTGAAGGCCTTTTCGTACGCTTCCTGCGCGGTGCCACCGATGGCCACGCCGCACGGGTTGGCGTGCTTGATGATCACGCACGCCGCACCCTTGGCCGGGTCGAACGACTTCACGCATTCCCACGCGGCATCGGCGTCGGCGATGTTGTTGTACGACAGCTCCTTGCCCTGCAGTTGCTTGTAGGCAGCCAGCGCGCCGTCCGTGGCCTTGAGGTCGCGGTAGAAGGCGGCGGACTGGTGCGGGTTCTCGCCGTAGCGCATTTCCTGCACCTTGTCGAAGGCCAGGTTCAGCGTTTGCGGGTAGGCGCTGCGCGTGCTGTGCGACTTGTCGGCGCCCAGGCTGGTCAGGTAGTTGGTGATGGCGCCGTCGTACTGCGCGGTGTGCGCGAACACCTTCTTGGCCAGCATGAAGTTAGTCTCATAGCCGACGGTGTTGTTGTTGGCCTGCATCTCGGCCAGCACGGTGGTGTAGTCGGCCGGGTCGACGATGACGGTCACGTCGCGGTGGTTCTTGGCCGCCGAGCGCAGCATGGTCGGGCCGCCGATGTCGATGTTCTCGATGGCGTCGGCCAGCGTGCATTCGTCCTTGGCCACCGTCTGCTGGAACGGGTACAGGTTCACCACCAGCAGGTCGATCGTCGGGATGCTGTGTTCAGCCAGCGCAGCCATGTGCTCGGGCAGGTCGCGGCGGGCCAGGATGCCGCCGTGCACCTTCGGGTGCAGCGTCTTGACACGGCCGTCGAGCATTTCCGGAAAGCCGGTGTAGTCCGCCACTTCCGTCACGGGCAGACCCGATTCAGCCAGCAGTTTGGCGGTGCCGCCGGTGGAGAGGAGCTTGACGCCGTGCGCGTGCAGGGCACGGGCAAAGTCGACGATGCCGGTCTTGTCGGAAACGGAAAGCAGGGCTTGCTGGATCATGGTGAAAATACCGGTAGGCCGGTGGGCGAAAGTGGCACCTTGCGATGCCGTCAGAAAGGAAATCGGTTCGAAGCCTGAACGCTATCTCAGCCAGGTCACAGCAACCCGTGCTGTTGCAACTTTTTGCGCAGCGTGTTGCGGTTGATGCCGAGGTAATCGGCGGCCTGCGACTGGTTGTTGGAGGCCCATTCCATCACGGTTTCCAACAGCGGCCGTTCAATGGCCTGCAGCACCATATCGTAGACGTTGGACGGGTTTTCGCCATCCAGGTCGCGGTAGTACGTATCCAGGCTGTCGCGGATGCAGCGTTCGATCGGGTTGCGGCTCATGCGGCAAGCAGTTCCTTGTTGTTGTTGTCGTTGTTGCCCGTCGTGGGGCGCTCGCTGTCGGCAGTGTGCTGGTCTTCGTAGACCAGGCGGTCGGACAGTGCGCGCTGTTCGTCGAAGAACGCGTTGACGGCCGCCAGTTGCTCGGTCGTGTCTTCGATCGTGTTCATGCGGTGGCGGAACAGGTTGGCCCCCGCCAACCCGCGCGTGTACCAGGCGATGTGCTTGCGTGCGGTGCGTACGCCCGTGAATTCGCCGTAGAACGCGTAGTGCTCTTCCAGGTGCGCATTCATGATCCCGCGAATCTCCTCCACTTCTGGCGCCGGCAGCAGCGTGCCGGTTTGCAGGAAATGTTCGATTTCGCGGAACAGCCACGGGCGCCCCTGCGCCGCGCGGCCGATCATGATGGCATCAGCGCCGGTCACTGCCAGTACATGCTTGGCCTTGGCCGGCGTGGTGATATCGCCGTTGGCGACCACCGGAATCCGCACCGACGCCTTGACCGCGGCGATGGTGTCGTACTCCGCATCGCCGTGGTACAGGTCGGCACGCGTGCGGCCGTGCACGGTCAGCATGCTGATGCCGGCATCCTGCGCGATGCGCGCCACGCTGAGCGCGTTGCGGTGTTCGCGATCCCAGCCGGTGCGGATCTTGAGCGTGACCGGTACGCGGTCGCCCACCGCACCCACCACTGCCTCGACGATGCGCTGGACCAGCGGCTCGTTCTGCAGCAAGGCGGAGCCGGCGGCCACGTTGCACACCTTCTTGGCCGGGCAGCCCATGTTGATGTCGATGATCTGCGCGCCACGGTCGACGTTGTAGCGCGCGGCCTCGGCCATCATCATCGGCTCGGCGCCGGCGATCTGCACCGAGATCGGCTCGACTTCGCCTTCGTGATTGGCACGCCGCATGGTCTTCTCGCTCTTCCAGAGCTGCGCGTTGGACGCGACCATCTCCGACACCGCATAGCCTGCGCCCAGCCGCTTGCAGAGCTGGCGGAACGGGCGATCCGTCACACCCGCCATGGGGGCGACGAACAGGTTGTTGCGGAGGGTATGCGGTCCGATCTGCACGGTGTGCGATGCGTGGCTAGCGATGGAGAAACGAAAAAACAGCCCCTTCCGCCCGGATCAGTGGACACATTGGGCGGAGCGACGGGGGTGAAAAATGCGAGGACGGGATTTTACCGCCAAACGGCCGAATTGCCTAAATGTTGTGCACAAACGATGCGGCGGTGCGTTCGGCGCGGGCGTCGCTGTCGTGGCAATCGTTACCGGAACCGCTGCAGGCCGTATGGAGCAGCGTCGATGAACGGCGCGCGTCCGGCCACCAGATCAGCGATCAGCCGGGCCGTGCCGGGGGCGCCGGTCATGCCCAGGTGGCCATGGCCAAAGGCGAAGAACACGTTGCGGTAGCGCTCCGAGCGATCAATCACGGGCAGGCTGTCCGGCAGGGATGGCCGATGGCCCATCCAGGCGCTGTCGTCGGCAAACGTGAGGCCGGGGAAGAGCTGCTGGCCCTGCCGTTGCAGGACGCCGGCGCGCCGGTAGTCGGGCGGGGCATCCAGCCCGCCGATTTCCACCGTGCCCGCAATCCGCAGGCCGCCTTCCATGGGCGTGGCGATGAATTTGCGTTCGCAATCCATGACCGGCCGCGAGGGCTGCACGGTGGGCGCAGACAGCGTGGCGTGATAGCCGCGCTCGGTATCCAGCGGGATACGGATGCCCGTGAGCCTGGCGCCCAGCCGCATCGACCAGGCCCCCGCACAGAGGACGAGGGTGGAGACGGGCAGCGTGCCGCAATCCGTATACAGCCGCGTGGGGCCATGCTCGCCAAACTCGAAATCCAGCACCTTGCGCCGCAGGACCGTGCCGCCCGCTGCCATAAAGTTGGCCGCCAGCGTTTTGACCAGCCGTTCCGGATTGGACGTGAAGCCGTTGTCGGGCAGCAGCAGGCCCGATTGAATGTCGGGCGCCAGCGTGGGTTCCAGTTCGCGCGTCTCGCCCGCGTTCAGCGCTTGCGAGCGCACGCCGGTCGTGTCGCGAATCGACTGCGCCAGCCGGTCGCCCGACGAGCGCGCCAGCGTGCGCCACACATACAGATGGCCGGACTGGCGGATCAGCCCGTCGTATTGGGCGGCGTCGAGCAGGCTGCGATAGCCGGGAAAGGTCGCGCCAAAGAGGTTCGCCAGTGGCAGTGCTGTCGCGCGGGCCTGTGCCGCGTTGCCGGCGCGCACCCATTGCAATAGCCAGGGCAGTGCGCGTGGCAGATAGGGCCAGCGTACGGTCAGTGGCCCCATTGGGTCCGCCAGCCATTTCGGTACCTGCTTCAGCATGCCCGGCAGCGCCATCGGCACGACCGAGGCCACGCTCAGGCAACCCGCGTTGCCAAACGAGCAGCCTTCGCCAACACCGGCCTGATCCAGCAGGGTGACCTGATAGCCGTCGCGCCGTAGTTGCAACGCGCAAGCAGTACCGACAATGCCGGCGCCCACCACGGTTGCGTGTGGGCGATCTCCGGCATGGGTTTGGATCACGCGTTAGCCCCGCTGCCCGAACATCATCTGCCGTGCCAGCCCGTGCTTGAGCGGCGGCAGGCATTCCAGCAGCGTGAGCGCCGCACCGCGCAGGTGGCCGAACGGCCGGCCCGGCACCGCAAACGCGCGCGGCAGCAGGTCGGTCAGGCCGATGGTGATGGCGCGGTCGAATGCGCGTTCACGCGCAAAGCGTGCGAGGGCGGCAGGTGTCGCACCATCGCGCAGCGTGCGTGCCATTTCGAACGCATCGCGCAGGCCCAGGTTGAAGCCTTGGCCGGCGACGGGGTGAATGGTCTGCGCGGCGTTGCCGATGGCAGCGACACGCCGGTCGACCGGGATGCGCTGGGCATGCAGCCCGAGCGCGAAGGTGTGGCGCGGGCCCACCTGCGTGAAGTGGCCCATGCGGTCGCCAAAGGCGGTGCTCAATTCCGCGAGGAAGGTGTCTTCCGGCAAACCGGCGCGGCGGCGTGCCTCGTCGGGCGAGCAGCACCAGACGAGCGCATAACCGGGAACACTCGCTGGGCCCTGCGCGTCGTCCTGCGGCAACAGCGCGAGCGGGCCTTCATTGGTGAAGCGCTCCCACGCCCAGCCTTCCAGCGGCGCCGAGCAGCGGACATGCGCGACGATGGCGGTCTGGCCGTAGTCACGGCGGCGTGCATGCGAGAGCCCGCCCGCCTGCCTGCGCGCATCGTCAAACAGGCCGCCTTCGGCTTGCACGACGACCTCGGTTTCGATGGCGAGTGGATGGCGTCCCTCATGTGGCCCCCCCTGCAATGCCCGCACACGTGCCGGAGCGACGGTGCCATCGGCGCGCGGCAGTTGCTCGATGCGCTCGACCGGCGTGTGGTCGTAGCGCGTGAGGCGGTTCGGGTAACGCTGCATCTGCGTGGCCAGCGCGGCGTTGAGCGCGGCGCTCAGGTCGCCGTATTGCACAACATGGCCGAGCGCGGGGACGTCGTAGTCTTCCCGGCGGATATGCGCCTGGCCAAAGTGGCCGCGCTGCGAGACATGGATATGCGTGATGGGCGTGGCGCGCGCGGGCCAGCCGCCAATCTCCTGCAGCAGCACGCGCGAGCCGTGCGACAGCGCCAGCGCGCGCGGGTCCCGTGCGGCGGCTTCGGCGTCGCGGGCGTCGAACAGGGCGATGCGCCAGTCGGTATCGCGCAGCAACCAGTTGGCCAGCGCCAGTCCCACTGGCCCCGCGCCGACGATGGCGACGTCGAAGTCCGGGGCTGTGGCGGTCGTGTCCGTCATTGCTGGCCTCGCATCACCGCTTCGATGTCGGCAACGGCCACCGGCACATCGCGCGTGATGATTTCGCAGCCGTTGGGTGTGACGATGGCGTCGTCTTCAATGCGGATGCCGATGTGCCAGTACTGCTCGGGCACGCCCGCTGCGGGGCGCACGTAGATACCGGGCTCGACGGTCAGCACCATGCCGGCCTCCAGCGGGCGCCACGGGCGTTCACCCTGTGCGGGCGCGGCGCCTGGGGTGCGGTATTCGCCCACGTCGTGCACGTCCATGCCGAGCCAGTGGCCGGTGCGGTGCATATAGAACTGGCGGTACTGGCCGCCGGCGAGCACGTCATCAATCGTGCCGACCTGGTTGGCGTCGAGCAGGCCCGTATCGAGCATGCCCTGCGCCAGCACGCGCGTGGCGGCATCGTGCGGCACGTTGTACGGCACACCGGGGCGTGTCTCGGCAATGGCGGCTTCCTGCGCTGCCACCACGAGTTCATACATTTCGCGCTGTGGGCCGGTAAAGCGGCCGTTGACGGGGAAGGTGCGGGTGATGTCCGACGCGTAGCCATCGAGCTCGCAACCGGCATCAATCAGGCAGAGATCGCCGTCGCGCAACTCGGCGTTGCCGGCGCGGTAGTGCAGCACGCACGCGTTCGGGCCGGTGGCGACGATGGAGTTGTAAGCGACGCTCTGCGCGCCGTGGCGGCGGAATTCGTAGAGCAGTTCGGCTTCGAGGTGGTACTCGCGCAGCCCGGCGCGCGAGGCCTGCATGGCGCGCACGTGTGCGCCGGCCGAGATGCGCCCAGCGCGACGCATGATGTCCTGCTCGCCCGCGTCCTTGAACAAGCGCAGTTCATCGAGGATGGCGCGCACGTCCAGCGCCTGGTGCGGCGACGACACGCCCGCGCGGCCTTGCATGCGCACCGCGTCGAGCCAGCGGCGCATGCGGCGGTCGAACGTGCCGCTCTCGGCCAGCGGGTAGGCCACGGCCGCCGCGTTGGCGAGCAGCCCAGGCAAGGTCGCGTCGATGTCTTCCACCGAATGTGCCGCGTCCAGGCCGAAGGCTTCCTTCGCGGCCTCGGGGCCGAAGCGGAAGCCGTCCCAGATTTCACGTTCTTCATGCTTGGGGCGGCAGAACAGCACGCTGCGCGCGGGTTCTCCACCGGCCGGCACGACGATGGCGAGCACCGCTTCGGGCTCGGTAAAGCCGGTCAGGTAGTAGAAATAGCTGTCGTGCCGGTAGGGGTAATCGCTGTCGCGGTTGCGCATGGCTTCCGGCGCGGTCGGCACGATGGCCACACCGCCACCTGCCGCGCGCAGCCACTGCGCGACGCGCTCACGGCGCTGGCGATAGGTCTGGAGGAAGGCGAGTTCAGTGGCGGACATGGCGTCGGTTCCAGGCTGCAAATAGATGCGCCGATTGTAACGCCGCCCCATTCGCGACACGTTGCGCGGGGTGGGGGCACACCCAAAAGGAGACTTGTGGCGTGGGCGTCGTCTCTCCTAAAGTCTCGGGCGGACTTGGTCGATACAAACTGGATTGTCACCAATCCTTCGGATGCGACTTTCGCCCGCGTGTGGCATGCCGCATTGGATCGGCCTGTCCTGGAGAACCGATGCTTGTCAGCAGCTACAACCCCCTTCTTGTCCTTCTTTCCCTCTTCGTGGCCATCCTGGCGTCGTATACGGCGCTGGATATGGCCGGCCGGGTCGTTACCGCGCAGGGCCGTGCCGCGTTCTGGTGGCTGATCGGCGGCGCATCCGCCATGGGGCTGGGCATCTGGTCGATGCACTTTGTCGGCATGTTGGCCTTCAGCCTGCCGATTCCACTCGGCTATGACGTATCAATCACGCTCGGCTCGCTCGCCATTGCCATTGCTTCGTCGGCATTTGCACTGTGGCTGGTAAGCCGGCGCGAGCTGCCATGGCCGCGCCTGGTGGGCGGCGCGCTGCTGATGGGATCGGGCGTGGCTGGCATGCACTATGCCGGCATGGCTGCGCTGCGCATGACACCCGGCATCCATTACGACCCGGCGATCTTCGGATTGTCGGTGGGTGTGGCGGTGCTGGCCTCAGGCGTGGCGCTGTGGATTGCGTTCCGGCTGCGGCGACAGTCCCAGCGCGTGCGTGCGCTGCGCGCCGGATCAGCCGTGGTGATGGGCGTGGCGATTGTCGGCATGCACTACACGGGCATGGCGGCGGCCGCGTTTCCGTTCGGCAGCGTGTGCGGCGCGGCGTATACCGGCGCGAGCGCGGAATGGCTGGCGCTGGTCATCATCATCGTCACGCTGGCGGTGCTGGCGATTGCGCTGATCATCTCCGTGCTCGACCTGCGCATGGAGGCGCGCACCGCCGTGCTGGCGCACTCGCTGGCCGAAGCCAACCAGGAGCTGGCTTACCTGGCGCTGCACGACAACCTGACCAAGCTGTCCAATCGCCTGCTGCTGGAAGACCGCCTGAACCAGGCGATCCGCACGGCAGACCGCGAGAAGCGCCACTTCGCGCTGATGTTCATGGACCTGGACGGCTTCAAGGCCATCAATGACGTCTATGGCCACCACGTGGGCGATCTGCTGCTGATTGACGTGGCCCAGCGCATCGTCGCGCGTGTGCGCCAGCAGGACACCGTGGCGCGCGTGGGCGGCGACGAATTTGTCGTACTCGCCTACGTGGATGATCCGCAAGACGCCGGCACGCTGGCCGATGCGCTGTTGGAGGTGGTGCGCGAGCCGTTTTTGGCCGGCGGGCACGAGCTGCGTGTATCGACCAGCATCGGCATCTCCATGTACCCGGGTGACGGCGGCAACCAGCACGACCTGCTCACCAATGCCGACGCGGCCATGTACCACGCCAAGGGCCTGGGCCGGAACGCGTACTGCTTCTTCGAGCCGTCGATGAACGCCAACGTGCACAAGCAATTGCAGCTTGTGCAGGACCTGCGCCAGGCGATCGATCGGAATGAACTCGTACTGCACTATCAGCCGAAGTTCCACGCGCCCAATGGCCCGATCCTCGGCGTAGAGGCGCTCGTGCGCTGGCAGCATCCGGTGCGCGGGCTGGTCTCGGCGGACGAGTTCATCCCGCTGGCCGAGAAGACCGGCCTGATCGTGCCGCTCGGTGCCTGGGTGCTGAACGAAGCCTGTCGCCAGATGGCGCAATGGCGCAGCGAGGGGCACACCACGTGGAGCGTCGCCGTGAATCTCTCTGCGTTGCAGTTTGCCCACGCGGCGCTCATCGATACGGTACGTGATGTGCTGGCGCGCCACGCGCTCGACCCGCATTGCCTGATGCTGGAGATTACCGAGTCGACCGCCATGCGCGATGCCGATGCCAGCCTGCAGATCCTGCAGCAGCTCGATGCCATGGGCGTGCGCATCTCTATCGACGATTTCGGCACGGGCTATTCGAGCCTGCTGTACCTCAAGCGCTTGCCGGCCAGCGAGCTGAAGATCGACCGTGGCTTTGTGCGTGACCTGGCGCACGACACCGAGGACGCTGCCATCGTGTCAGCCATCGTGGCACTGGGCCAGACGCTGAACCTGCGCATCGTTGCCGAGGGCGTGGAGACGGCCGAGCAGCAGGCGTTCCTCACCCGGCTCGGGTGCGATTCTTTGCAGGGCTATCTGCTGGGCCGCCCGATGACGGCCGAATCACTGAGCACTACGACGTTGCCGTTGCCCTAATCAGGCCGGCTGCGACCCCAGCTCGGCGTCCAGTGCGGCCAGTTGGGCGGGGGTGCCGACGTTTTCCCAGCGGCCATCGAAACGCTCGCCGGTGGCGCGGCCTTCGGCGATGGCCCGGTGATAGAGCGGCGTCATCGCCAGGCGCGTGCCGGGCGCGATGCCGGCAAACAGGCGGGTGTCGTACAGGCCGATGTTGCCGAACGTGAGCCGTTGCGTGCCATCGGCGTGCAGCACGCCGTCATCAGCCAGGGCAAAGTCGCCACGCGGATGGTAAGGCGGATTAGGCACCATCACGAGGTGCATGCCCGGTGCGGATTGCACAGCCATGGTGGGCGCGCGGTCACGCAGGGCAGCGTAGTCGTAATCGCAGAACACATCGCCGCTGATGGCGATGAACACGCTGTGGCCGTCACCGGCATGCAGCAGCGGCATGGCCTGGGCGACGCCACCTGCTGTCTCCAGCGCTTCGCCCTCCGGCGAGTAGGCAAGGCGTACGCCCCAAGTGCTGCCGTCGCCGAGCGCGTCCTCAATCTGCGCACCCAGCCAGGCATGGTTGATGACGATGTCGCGCACACCGGCTGCGGCCAGGCGCTCGATCTGCCAGACGATGAGCGGTTTGCCGCCCACGCTGAGCAGGGGTTTGGGCGTGTGGTCGGTCAGCGGCCGCATGCGGTCACCGCGGCCCGCCGCAAAAATCATGGCCCGCATTGTGGAGTGCAGCGTGGAACTCAAGCCATCACCTTCATGAGAATCAGCAGAGCAGCCATGCCGCCAACGATGGTCCACATTGCGCTCTTCGTGACACGCGCGATGACGATGGCGACAATGCCGGCGATCAGGCGCGGGTTGTCGGCCGACACGGCCAGGGCGCCATCGCGCATCAGCAGGTCGGGCGCGATGAGCGCGGTCAGCATGGCGGCCGGTACATAGGGCAGGGCGCTGCGGAACCACATCGGCAGGTTCATGCGTCCTTCAAGCGCGATGAACGAGAGGCGGATGAAGTAAGTGGCCGCGCCGGAAATCAGCAGCACGCCGAAGAGGATGAGCGCTTTCATGCTGCGGCCTCCGTCTTCGGCCGGTTCAGCAACCGCTCGACGATCGCCCCAATGGCAATGCCGACGCATGCCGCGCTCATCAGCCCCAGCTTGTGCGGCCAGCCCGTCCATGCCACGGCCAGCGCGGCACCGGTGAGCGCCGCAGCCAGTTGGGCACGCGTGCGCAGCGACGGCACCACGATGGCGATGAACGTGAGCGGCAGGAAGAAATCGAGTGGCCAGGTGGTCGGCACCTGCGCGCCCAGCACCACGCCGACGATGGTCGATGCCTGCCAGCTCGTCCACAACGCCACACCGGCGCCGAGGAAGTACCAGTGGCGGTAGGTCGCCTCTTCCGTTCCAGGGCGCGCATTTACCACGCGGCGGTTCATGGCGGCGAAGGCCTCGTCCGTCAGCAGATAGGCGATCAGCCATTTCCAGCGGCGCGGCAGATGCGCCAGCGCCGGGGCAATGCTGGCCGAATACAGTGCGTGGCGCAGGTTCACCATCGATACCGTCGCCGCAATGACCAGCGCGGGCGCGCCGCCGGCCCACAGCTGCACCAGGATCATCTGCGATGCGCCGCCAAAGACGATGGCACTCATCGCCACGGCCAGCCACGCGGGCATGCCGGCAGATGTAGCCAGCACGCCGTAGATCAGGCCGAACGGCACCACGCCCAGCAGCATCGGGGCGAGTGCGAGAGCGCCGGCGCGGAACTCAGCAGCGCGTTGGGGGTGTCCAGTTCGGGCCATTGGAGACTAGAACGTATAGCCGATCTGCTGGGCGCGATCTTCAAGCTGATCGAGCAGGCGGGCCAGCGGCGCCAGCGCGTTGTAGCGGCTGCACACGCGGCGCAGGTAGGCGATGAAGCGCGGGGTGTCTTCCACGTAGCCGGACTTGCCGTCGCGGTAGCACAGGCGCGCGAAGATGCCGGCTACCTTCAGGTGACGTTGTGCGCCCATCCATTCGAGCGCGCGGTAGAACTCGCCGAAGTCTTCATCCACCGGCAGGCCGGCCTTGCGGGCGGCTTCCCAGTAGCGCACGGCCCAGTCGAGCTCCTCCTCCTCTTCCCACGACAGGAAGGCGTCGCGCAGCAGCGAGGCAGCGTCGTAGGTGATCGGGCCGTAGACCGCGTCCTGGAAGTCCAGCACGCCAGGCTGCGACGGGTCGGCCGCGTTGATCATCAGGTTGCGCGGCATGTAATCGCGGTGCACGTACACCTTCGGCTGAGCCAGCGCGCTGTCGACCAGCAGCTTGAATACCTTGTCGAGCGATTCGCGCTGGGCGGCGTCGAGCGGGCGCTGCAGGTGGCGGTCGATGTACCAGTCGGGGAACAGCGACAGCTCGCGGCGCAGCAGCGCTTCGTCGTACGGCGGCAATTCGCCTTCGCGCGAGGCCGATTGCCAGCGCACCAGCGTGTGGATGGCCGGGCGGAACAACGTGTTGGCGTAGGCGAGGTCGAAATCGTGCTCGCGCAGCGACTGCAGATACGTTTGCGGGCCCAGGTCGGTCAGCAGCAGGAAGCCCTGCGCGATGTCCTGTTCCAGCACCTGCGGCGCGTGCACGCCGGCACCATTCAGCAGGCCAGCCACATGGACGAACGGGCGGCAGTCTTCCTGCGGCGGGGGGGCATCCATCAGGATGAGGGTGCCGGGTTGGCCACCGGATTGGTCACCTGCGGCGCCATCCACGCGGAAGTAACGACGGAAGCTGGCATCGGCAGACGCGGGGCGCAGCGTATCGATGTGCAGCCCGTGGGAGGCGGGCAAAGTGCTGAGCCAGTCGCGCAGTTGGTCGAGACGCGCGTCGGTTGCGCCAGTGGCGGCGCCAGGGGTCGAAGCCATGCTGAGGGAACGCTGGAATGAGGCGGGAAAGAAGCCCCGTATAATACCCGACCGAGTTTCGCCGCGAGCGAGCGCCGCCCCCATCTGGCCGGCCCGGCGCGGCAAAACACCGACCGATGATGTGCCTACGCGCCCGGTGGCCATTTGCCCGGCGCGAGCCCAGTTTCCGACTTGCATGACCGAACCGAACCGAGCCAGGAAGACCCGGCAGCGCACTGCTGTTGCCAAGCCCGACGAGCGCGGCGCCAACTTGGCCGTCAACCGGCGCAGCGCGCTGGCACTGCGGCCGCTGGTGTTCGCCGTGGCCGGGGTCTGGGCGGCGGCGTCCGCAGCGCAGAGCCAGGGCGCCGCGCAATCGGCGCCTGCGGCAACATCGTCTGAGTCTTCCGTGACGGCGCTGGCCACCTCGGGCCCAGCCACACCTGGCGGCAGCCCGCTTGTGCCCAAGATGGGCGAGCCCGTCCAGCGCCAGGACAACACTGTCCCCACATTTACCGCGGCCGACAAGATGGACGGCCGCACCAATGAAGACGTGCATCTGCGTGGCCACGGCGAATTGCGCCGCAACGGCACGGTGGTGAAGGGCGACACGCTCGACTACAACCAGGATACCGACGTTGCCACCGCCACCGGCAACGTGCGGCTGTTCAAGGGCGGCACGCTGGTCACCGGCCCGGACGCCAAGCTCAAGGTCACTGCCAACGAAGGCACCATGAGCACACCGGCCTACGAGTTCCATTCGACCGGCGGCCGCGGCACGGCAGATCGCATCGACTTCATCGACAAGGACAACACCCGCATCACGCACGGCACGTACACCACGTGCTCGCCGGACAACGTCGACTGGTACTTCAGCGCCAGCCGCATCGATATCGACAGCGATCGCCAGGTCGGCACCGGCCGCAATGGCGTGCTGCACTTCTTCGGTGTGCCCGTGTTTGCGGCGCCCGTGATGGATTTCCCGCTCAATGACGATCGGCGCAGCGGCTTTCTCGCGCCGGTGTTCGGCTACAACAGCCGTAGCGGGGCCGATGTCACGTTGCCGTACTACTTCAACATTGCACCCAACCGCGATCTGACGCTGTATCCGCGCTTGCTGAGCACGCGTGGCCTGCAACTGGGTGGCGAATACCGCTATCTCGACACGTCGTACAGCGGCGTCCTGCGTGGCGAATTCCTGCCCGATGACCGTGAAGCAGGGCGCAACCGTTGGTCGATTTCAGCGGTGCACACCCAGCGTTTGGCGCCTGGTCTAAACGCTTACATCAACTACAACAAGGTCTCGGACAACACGTATCCGGATGACCTTGGTCGCAGCATCGTGACAGCAACACAGCGCCAGTACGTGCAAGAGGGCGGTGTTACGTATGCGATTGGCGACTGGGTGGCCCTGGCGCGTGTGCAGAAGTTCCAGACGTTGTCGACGGCCACGACCCCGCTGTCGCCCCCGTACGAGCGTGTGCCGCAGTTGAACCTGTCGTATACGCGGTATGACCTTGGCGGGTTTGATATCAACTTCCAGACCGATTACACGCGGTTCACGATCCCGACGCCGGACACCGTGCAGGGCGAACGTCTGTTCATGCAGCCAACGATCAGCTATCCGATCGTCCGCCCGGGCTGGTACGTCACACCCAAGTTCATCCTGAACGCCACGTCGTACCGCCTGGATCGTCCCGCAGGCGATACGCAGCAGTCGCAGATCAACCGCACGCTGCCGACCTTCTCGCTCGATTCCGGCATGACCTTCGAGCGCGACGCGGCGCTGGTTTCCAAGCTGTTTGGCGTGAGCTATATCCAGACGCTGGAACCGCGCCTGTTCTACGTCTACACGCCATATCGTGATCAGTCGCAGATCCCATTGTTCGACACAGGGCAGTCGGATTACAACCTCGGCCAGATCTTTACCGAGAACCCGTACACCGGCTACGACCGCATCGCCGACAACAACAAGGTGACGGCGGGCGTGACCACGCGCTTTATCGAGGCGGAATCGGGCATCGAGCGTTTGCGCGCCACGATAGCGCAACGGATTGATTTCGATGGCCAACGAGTGACGCTGGCTGGCGCCGCGCCGACGGCGGTGCGCCGCTATTCGGACCTGCTGGGCGCGACCACGATCCAGATGTTCCGCGGCATCTTTTTCGATACGAACCTTCAGTACAATCAGGACATCGATCGCATCATGCGTTCGACCGTGGCGTTCAGCTGGAAGCCGGAAACCAACAAGGTGATCAACCTCGGCTACCGCTACTACCGCGCCGATACCAACACCGGTCAATTGCCGCTGGAGCAAGCCGATATCTCGGCGCAGTGGCCGATCACGCGGCGTCTGTATGGCCTGGGCCGCATCGGTTACGACATGAATGCGCGCAAGCCATCGGATATGCTGCTTGGTCTCGAATACGCCGCCGATTGCTGGGTTGGCCGCCTGGCCGTGCAGCGTTATAGCAACGCGATCTCGGGCTATACGACACACATCTTTGCCCAGATCGAGTTCAAGGGCCTGTCGAAGGTGGGGAACAATCCGATCGACGTGATTCGTCTGAACGTCCCCGGCTATCAGCCGGTGACCGCGCAGCCGATTACGCCGTCCGTGCTGGATCAATATGAATAACGACATGATGGCTTTCCAATCGAACGCTGACCGCCTTGCCACGCGTGTGGCTCCTGCCCGTCGCCTGGACGCAATGACGAGGGCGCTGGTTGCGCTGGCCGTGGGGGCCGTGCTGGTGCCTGCTGTCCACGCGCAGCAGCCGCAGAAAAAAAGCGCACCGCTGAAGGGCATCTTCTCCAAGCCGGATTCGTCGCCCAGCCAGCCGCTGCTGCAGGGCACGCTGCCGGGGCCGACTGCTGCCGGCACGCCGCGTAGCCAGCTCGTCGACGAGGTGGTGGCTGTGGTCAACACCGATGTCATCACCCGCCGCGAACTGCTCAATCGTGCTGATCTGGTTGAGCGCACGTTCCGCGCGCAAAACCGTCCACTGCCCCCGCGTGCCGATCTGCTCGGCGAGGTGCTTGAGCAACTGATTCTGGAACGCGTGCAGGCACAGACCGCCAAGGAAAGCGGTATCCGTGTGTCTGACGCCGATGTGGACCGTGCCGTGGAAAGCGTGGCCCAGCGCAACAACCTGTCGGTACCGCAGCTCAAGAGCAAGCTGACGGAGTCGGGCATGGCGTACGACAAGTACCGCGATGACCTCCGCCAGGAGATCCTGCTGGCCCGCCTGCGCGAGCGCGACGTGGACTCCAAGGTGCAGGTGTACGACGGTGAGATCGACAACTATCTGGCGCAGCAGGGCGGCGGTGCCGCCGCGGCTGGCGAGCAGGAATACAACGTCGCGCAGATCCTCGTGCCGGTAGCCGAAGACGCCACGGCTGACCAAAAGGCCGCCGCGCGCAGCAAGGCGGAAAGCCTGCTTAAGCAAGCCCAGAGCGGTACTGATTTCGCCAAGCTGGCGCGTGAGAATTCGGGTGCGCAGGATGCAGCCCAGGGCGGCGAACTGGGCCTGCGCCCGATCGGTCGTCTGCCGGCGGTGTTCGCCAACGCAGTAGTCGACATGAAGGCTGGCCAGGTGGCGGGCCAGGTGATCGAGAGCCCGGCGGGTTACCACGTGATCAAGCTGCTCGAGAAGCGTGCGCCGACCACCGCCATTGCCACCAAGGTGCAGCAGACGCAAGTGCGTCATATCCTGATCAAGACCGGTGCAACCATGTCGGCCGACGACGCACGTCGCCAACTGGCTGGCCTGCGCGACCGTATCGTCCACGGCTATGACTTTGCCGACGCGGCGCGCCGGTTCTCGCAGGACGGCTCGGCCAGCGCCGGCGGTGAGCTGGGCTGGGTGTCGCCGGGTCAGCTTGTGCCGGAATTCGAACAGGCGATGAACCTGCTCAAGCCAGGTGAGGTCTCGCAGCCGGTGCAGAGCCAGTTTGGCGTGCACCTGATCCAGGTGGAAGGTCGCCGTGAAGCCGAGGTGCCGGTGGACCGCCAGCGCGACTATGCGCGTTCGGTGATCCGCGAACAGAAGGTCCAGGCGGCGTACGAGGATTGGCTGCGCGAGTTGCGCGATGGCGCACACGTGGAATACCGCGTGAATCGCCAACAGCAATAAGCCTGCTACGCTGCGGGTATCCGCATCGCACACGGCCGCCTGTGGGCGGCCGTGGCATTTCTAGACTGACTTCGACACTGCTTTTGACGAGCGCCGCATGCTGAATATAGCAATCA
This sequence comes from Ralstonia insidiosa, assembly GCF_008801405.1. NCBI lineage: Bacteria > Pseudomonadati > Pseudomonadota > Betaproteobacteria > Burkholderiales > Burkholderiaceae > Ralstonia > Ralstonia insidiosa. The sequence continues at coordinate 1,065,576 of NZ_VZPV01000001.1, forward strand.
CGACTGGCGAGCCCGCCGGCATCGGTCCCGACATCACCGTGGCAGCGCTGCTGCATCTGGCACGGCAGACATCGTCGCGCTATGCCGATGTGCAGTGGCATGTGATCGGTGATGCCGCCTTGCTGCAAGCGCGTGCCGATGCCATTGGCCAGGGGGATTTCTGGCGCGTGGCGTCCACGGCGCTGACCATCGTGGAGCGCCCGCTCGGCGCGCCGGTGCGTGCGGGCGTGCTCGACGCGGCCAATGGGCGCTACGTGCTCGATCTGCTTGACGCCGCCATCGACGGTTGCCTGCGCGATACGGCAGACGGTGCACGCTACGATGCGATGGTGACGGCGCCGGTGCAGAAGAGCACCATCAACGATGCCGGAGTGCCCTTCACTGGCCATACCGAATACCTGGCCGAACGCAGCCATACGCCGCGCGTGGTGATGATGCTGGCCGGCCCGCAGCCTGCGCACAACAACGCCATGCTGCGCGTGGCCCTGGCGACCACACATCTGCCGTTGCGCGAGGTGCCGGATGCCATCACGCCTGCTGTGCTCGACGAGACGCTGGACATCGTGCAGCGTGACCTGCGCGCCCGCTTCGGACTGAGTGCACCGCGCATTCTCGTGACCGGGCTGAACCCGCATGCCGGTGAGTCTGGCCACCTCGGCCGAGAGGAGATCGAGGTGATCGAGCCCGCCATTGCCCGCGCGCTGGAGCGGGGCATCAATGCCCGTGGCCCGTATCCGGCCGACACGCTGTTCCAGCCGCGCCTGCTGGCCGATGCCGATTGCGTGCTCGCGATGTATCACGATCAGGGGTTGGCGCCGCTCAAGTACGGCACCTTCGGCCACGGAGTGAACATCACGTTGGGCTTGCCGTTCGTGCGCACGTCGGTTGACCATGGCACCGCGCTGACGCTGGCCGGCACGGGCCGCGCCGAGTTCGGCAGCCTGCTCGAGGCGATCGACACTGCCATCGCCATGGCGCGACACGCTTCTCGGGCAGCGCGTTCCTGATTTCCGCTTTCACCTTTTCGATTTCGAGTTACACGATGGCACGATCCACGACTGGCGTTCACCAGGGGCACCAGGCCCGCAAGCGCTTCGGCCAGAACTTCCTGGTCGATGACGGCGTGATCCACGCCATCGTTGCTGCCATTGATCCGAAGCCAGACGACGTGCTCGTCGAAATCGGCCCGGGCCTGGGCGCGCTCACCGTGCCGCTCATGGAGCGTGTGCGCACACTGCAAGTGGTCGAGCTGGATCGTGATCTCGTTGCACGACTGCAGCGGCGTTTCGGCGATCGGCTGATCGTGCATGCAGGCGATGCGCTGGCGTTCGATTTTGGCTCGCTGCACGAGGCAGACCGGCCGCTGCGCATTGTCGGCAACCTGCCGTACAACATCTCCAGCCCGTTGCTGTTTCACTTGGCTACGTTTGCCGATCGCGTGCGCGATCAGCATTTCATGCTGCAGAAGGAGGTGGTCGACCGCATGGTGGCCGAGCCGGGCAGCAAGGCGTTCAGCCGGCTGTCGGTGATGCTGCAGGTGCGGTATTACATGGAGCCCGTGCTGGACGTGCCGCCGGGCTCGTTCAACCCGCCACCGAAGGTGGATTCCGCCGTGGTGCGGATGATTCCGTGGCCGGCAGACACGTCGCCCTACGCGCCGGTGGATATGCGTGCGCTCGGCACGGTAGTGACGATGGCGTTTTCGCAGCGGCGCAAGGTGCTGCGCAACACGCTGGGCGCGCTGCGTGACGTGATCGATTTCGACGCGCTGGGCTTCGATCTGGGCCGTCGCGCGGAAGAGGTGGCGGTGGAAGACTTCGTGGCGGTGGCGAACGCGCTGCCGGCGGGTCGTGTCACCACGGGCATTGCCGGCAGCGAGTCAGACCTTAGCGAAGATTGACGAGCAGGATGCCCGAGAGCACCAGCGCGGCGGCCAGTGCAAAGCGCAGTCCGACCGGTTCGTGCAGCAGCAGTACACCAAACGCCACGCCAAACAGCGGCGTCAGGAACGAGAACACCGATAGCCGCGACGCCAGATAGCGTCGCAGCAGCCAGAACCACGTCAGGTAGCTGGCAAACGCAATCAGCACGGACTGATAGGCGAGGCTCGCCAGCGCGGTCGGCGTCAGGTTGGCCGTGAAGGCTTGGCCCGTGCCCACAGCCATCACCAGCAGCAACACCGCCGAGACAGCCAGTTGGTACAGCAGCGTCTTCGCCGCCGGCGCTTCCGACAGCTTGCTCGCGCGCACGACGAGGGTTGTTGCGCCCCACAGCGCACCTGCGACCACGCCCAGCCCATCGCCCAACGACGTCGACGGGCCAGCCGCCGGGTGCAGGATGCCATCGGCAAACGCCAGCACGATCCCCGCAAATGCAATACCGATGCCGATCCACTGGCGCGACCGCAGGTGCTCGCCCGCCACGAAGACGTGCAACCCGAGTGCGGTGAAGATTGGCGCGGTGTAGAGAAACACCGCCATGCGCGAGGCCGTGGTGTAGCCCAGGCCGATGAAGATGCACAGGAACTCGACGCCAAACAGGATGCCCGCCATCAGCCCGCCGGGCAGCGTGCCATCGCGCACCGACAGGCACGTGCCGCGCCACAGTGCAAACGCCAGCACTAGCACAGAGGCGATCGTCGAGCGCACGCCCGCCTGCATGATCGGCCCGACGTCGTGCGCGGCGACCTTGATGGCGACCTGCTGAAAGCCCCAGCACATGCACAGCACCACCATCAGGCCGATGGCGGTGCCGTCCAGCGGGCGACGGAGCGCCTCAGTGGCGGTTGCCATCGGGCATCGAGCGTGCCTGGATCAGCTCGATCTTGTAGCCGTCCGGATCTTCCACAAACGCAATGACGGTGCTGCCGCCCTTGACCGGGCCGGCCTCGCGTGTGACCTTGCCGCCAGCATTGCGGATCTGGTCGCAGGCTTGTGCAGCATTGTCGACTTCGATGGCAAGGTGGCCGAACGCGGTGCCGAGCTCGTACTCGCTCACGCCGTAGTTGTAGGTCAGCTCGATGACGGTGTTGCTGGCTTCCGGGCCGTAACCGACGAAGGCCAGCGAGTACTTGTATTCGGGGTTGTCGCTGGTGCGCAGCAGTTGCATGCCAAGCACCTTGGTGTAGAAGTCGATCGAGCGCTGCAAGTCGCCGACGCGCAGCATGGTGTGGAGCATTCGCATGGGGTTTCCTTCCTGGGGGACTGCGGGGAAGGCGATATTGTAGGAGCGGATGCCCGAACGTGCAGGAGCCGATTCAGAATCGGATGACGGCGCTGGCCCAGGTCATCGCGCGTGGCTGATCGCCGAGCAGGGGATCATCTCGGACCCGGATGGCGTGGCTGAGGCTCAATGTGGCGCGCTGGCTGACCGTGTAGCTCACGCCGGCGCCATAGCCATCCATCGTGACCCGGTTCGCGCCGCTGCGCACAAACTTTTGCGCTGCCGCCTGCGCGCGGTCGTAGAACGCCTGTACGGCCAATCCCTTGACGACGGGCACGGCTATGTTGAGCGTGGCGGAGGCCACGTAGCCGCTGTCTGCGCTCACCGTGTCATTGCTGTAGGCGCGCACGGCGCCGGGTCCGCCGAGCATCATTTTTTCCGAGCCGTCGAGATTGCGCGAGGCGTGTTGTGTGTTGATCGACAGATCGAGCACCATGCCGCGCCGCAGCCCCTGGCTGAACTTTGCGGACGTCGTCATCTTGTAATAGGTGCCACGTGTTTGTGCGCTGTTCCAATCATCGGTATTGCGCAAACGTCCGCCGCTCGTGCCGATCTGGTATCGCAGAGCGTTGGGCAGTCCGGCTATCTGGCCTTGTCGGTCTCCGGAAAGCTGCAGGTTGAGCACTTGGGCCGTGCGCGGGTTGGGCAGATCGAAGAGCGCATCCGACATGCGCTTGGCATCCAGATTCGCGCTGACATCCAGGTTGGCGGTTGGGCGGCGCAAGAGCGGGTAATTGCCATACAAGCTGAAAACGGTCGCATAGCCTTTACCCAGATCCCGGTACAGGCCTCCCAGCGTGTAATCGACGCGTGAGACCGCCACACCGGCGCGCGCGCCCCGTACGCCAACCGGCGCGTCATACGACACGTGCCCGATGACTGTGCGCCCGCCATCGCTGTCGTGATTGAACTGGAGGAAATCGGGCGCGCCGTACAGCCCGGCCTGGAGGCGGTCACCGAGCCCAAGCGGGCTGTTGACGTTGACTTGTGTGCCGACGCGATTGCGCCCACTGGTGCGCGACCCCGCGTTGTCGAGCACGAAGGCGCCTTCCTCGCGGGGGCGGCTTCGGTGCTGACGGACAGCACTGTGCCGCCAGGGGTTTGCCCGGGAGACAGCACCGGCGTCAACGTGCCGACGCCAGGCAGCTCGGACAGGCGGGTCAGTTGGTCCTGCGCGGTTTGCACGTCGCCGGTCAGGGTGATGCCGCTGGCCAGATAGCTTTGCAAGACACGGTCCCGCACCAGTGAGCGGTTGCCCTTGAGGTGTATCGCCTCGACATGGCCGCGCAGCACGCGCAAATGCACAACACCATCGACCATGTCCTGTTCTGGCACGTAGGCGTACGAAATGCTCTCGCCGTTGTCCAGCAGCACGCCTGTCACCTGCACGGCCACGTTGCGCACGTCGGTGAGCGTCATGTCACGGTCGCGGTAGGGCGCGACGATGGCATCGACGAGCGGCTTCAGGCGTTCGGGCACGTTGTCGACTTCGATGCGTGCAATGCGCACGTGCTCCTCATCGGTGGCGGCCGGTGTGGCCGCCTGAGGGCGAGTGCCCTCAATGGCCGGCGCATCACCGACATGCCGATCGATGGGCGCATTCAGGGTGGGGTTGCTCTGCAAAAGCGAGCCGCTGGAAGGCGTGCCCAGATTGCCGCCCGGCAGGCTTTGCGCACTGGCGGGCAAGTACGACAACGCGCCCGAGGCGAAGAGCCCCAGGGAGAGAAGGGAAGATCGGGTATCCATGGCAAACAAGACGTGCGAAAGCCCGGGCAATGCCGGGCCTTCCGCACCAGCCGACGCGAGCCTGTCAGGCTTTCGGCGGGTGCGTTCTGTGACAGTCGGCTTTATCGACGGGGCAGGCCGATCGTCCGGCCGTACACGACGTCGCGCAGCACGCCGTCAAACACTTGGCTGTTCGCCGCGAGCTTGTAGGTCAAATCACCGTAGACCTGCAGGCCAACCCACTTGTCGACGTTGCCCTGCGTTTCCAGCGTGAGGTTGCCGGTCTGGGCGCGCCCCTGCAGGGTGATGCCCTTAGCGCCTTGCAGGTAGGTGTCCCCGTAGGTCGACAGGCGCCCCACCGTCAGGTGACCACCCATCGCATTGAGATGGACCGCGTTGCCGTAGATCTGGCCGGTCAGGGTCACGTTCTCGAGGGCATCGATCGTGATGTTGCCCCGGGCGTCCAGCAGCGGGTTGTTGTTCCACCCATCGGCCATCGAGACGTTCCTGCCGAAGATGTTGACGTCACCAAACGTCGTGACAGGATTGTCAAAGACGACTGAGTCACTGGCCGCAGACAGGTTGCCAACGACGAAGACATTGCCAAGCCGCATCTCGCCCTTCTCAGACATGGCGAGGATGTTGGAGGCCTGGGTGCTGGCAATGGAGCCGCCGTTGCGTGCCGTGAGGTAGACATTGCCCATGACACGGTTCGAGTAGTTCCGCCCGTTCTGCATGAGGTCGACCGTGTTGCCTATCGTAGTCAGATCGCCAGACACCCACAGGTTGGAGAGCTTCACGTCGCCTTGGGCGACCGCAGTCATGTTTCCGTCGGCAGACATGGAGCCGAAGGAGATGCTGGAGATATCGCCGTCACCGAAACTCGCCAACGTGACGTTGCCGCGGGTGGGGGCGCACGTAACGCACGCTTGGTCGAAGCGCGTCAGCTTCCTGGCCTCGATCGTGCCCGCATTGTTGATCACGGAGCGGGTCAGAGAGTCGCGTGCCCAGGCAGTGAGCATGATGTCGCCGTCACGGGTTCTGATGAGGCCGCGGTTGGAAACCAGGGCTTCCAGGCCGGCTTTGTCCACACCGACCTGCAGGCCGGAGTCTGCGAACGTCAGGGAGATGTCGCCCCCGCTGGCAAGCGTCACATCGCCGTTCAAGGAGTAGAGCGTGCCTCCATTGGTGACGTTCTTCGCACCGACCAAGGCGATCGACTCGTTGGCCAAGACGAAGCCGTCGTTGGTCACGTCGCCTTGCCCGCCGCCAGTGAAACGCAGGCGGTCGGCCTTGAAATCTGCGTCGCTGATGTTCAGCGACGAGGCCACCAAGCTCCCGACGCTCACGTTCGCGCCCCGGCCGATCAGCACGCCGTTCGGGTTCACGATGAACACGCGCCCGTTGGCATTGAGTGAGCCGAGAATGGTCGTGGGGTCGACGGAGTTGATGCGGTTCAGAACGGCCGAGGTGGCGCTCTTCTGGTTGAAGTTCAGCGTGTCGTTGGCGCCGACGTTCATCTGGTCCCAGTTGACGATCATCTTGTTGCTCGTCTGGGTGACCGTGGTGGTATTGCCGTTGCGGCTTATGCTGCCGGTGCCGTCGACAATGGTGCCGTTGCCGACCGCATGCGCGGCTTGAGTGCCTGCCAGCAGCAGGGCGGCCAGGGCGATGGAGCGAATGTTTGTGGACGTATGCTTCATGTCGTTCATCCGAGTAGTTGGGATGAACGACGATACGAAGAATGCTTCATCGCTAGAATCAGACAGGGCCCAATACAGTCTCCGTAGAGACACGGATGACGGCACGGTGTCTGATCGGCTAGTGTCCCGTTCCGCTGCAGTTCATTAATCTGTTAAGGCTCCCGGCCAGGGTTGAATTGCGATAGTGGTCCAGGGTTGAAGCACCCGCCGTCGCCACGCGTGTTCTGGGGCATGGCTTGATGCGGCGGGAGGCTTAGCCCTGTGCCTCGACCTGCTGGCGCAGCCGCTGGATGTCGACACGCTGCAGATAGCGCGTGATGTTCTGCCAGATCGAGTGGAAGCCGTATCCGCCGTGCTGCAGCTCATCCAGCGCCTGTTCCTTGGTCCAGCCCTGGTACACCACGCGATACAGCGCCGACACCAGCCCCGTGCGATCCGCACCATGCTGGCAATGGATCAGCACCGGGCCATCGCGCTCGACCTCGTGCAGGGCCTTGAGCGCAGCCACCATGTCTTCGTCGCGGATGTTCCACGTGTTGATCGGAATGCGCTGCATGGTGATGCCGCTGCCCGCCAGGATCTCGCTGTCCGAATGGAAGGCGCGGAAGCTGATGACCTTCTTGATACCGAGTTTGTGCAACTGGGGGAGGTCGCTCTTCGAAAGCTGCGCGCTGCGATAGAGTGACGGCGTAATGCGGTGCAGGTTGTTGACCGGCGCGTCCGTTACGCTTTGCGCCCACTGGAGTGGGCGGTTGGCTGACGATGGGGCGGGTGGCGTCGTGTCTGCGCAGGCCGATTGGAGTTGGCCGATCAACAGCAGTGCGGCAGTGGCAAGGGCGAGAATTCGCATGATGGGCAAGTCAGCGCACGACGGTGCGCGCGCGGGAGAGGAAGAACAGCACGACCGCCGCGGCGCTCATGGTCCAGTAGTCGGTCGGGGCAAAGGCCGTCCAGTGGATGTGCCAGGGCACATTGGCAGGCGTGAACTTCGCGATGCCGTAGGCGGGGTTCAGCACGAACCAGAGGAAGTCCTCCACCAGCCAGAAGACCATGATGCAGGCGATGATGCGCGCCTCGATGCGCCACGACCACTGGCCGTTGAAGACCACCGGCAGGTGGAAGAACAGCGCCACGAACGGGAACACCCACGCGTGGTAGCCCGTCATCGGGCGGCCGCCCCAGAAGAGGTCGAGCAGCCAGTGCTTTTCGATGCGCCAGGTGGGCAGGTTGGCTGCCCAGCCGGCGCTGCCCTCGATCTGGATTTCGACGTTGGCAAAGAAGAAACCGAGCAGCACCACCCAGGCCACCAGCGCCAGCGTGCGGCGTCGTGGAATGAAATCGGTGGCGTTCATGCGGCGTGGGCTTGTGCGCTGAGACCCAGCACGCGATCGAGCACGAACTGCGCCGCGTTCGGGCGGCCCAGGGGCGCAATCTTGTGCCGCATCGCCGTCAGTCGATCCGGCTCCTTCAGTAACGCATGGATGCGGAATTCGAGCGCGGCATCGTCGATGGCCTTGAGTGCGACGCCTTGCTCCAGCAGGAAGTCGGCATTGCGCTCTTCCTGGCCGGGGATGGGCGAGTTGACGATCATCGGCAACTGCATGGCCAGGCATTCGGAGGTGGTCAGGCCGCCCGGCTTGGTGATGACCAGGTCGGCGCAGGCCATCAGGCGCTCCACCTGGTGCGTGAAGCCTTGCGGGAAGAGGCGCCCTGGATGCCGCTGCGCAACGCGCTGCAGCGCTTCCAGCATCGTCTGGTTCTTGCCCGCCAGCGCAATGAGCTGGAAGTCGCCGTCCATTGCCAGCAGCCGTTCGGCCAAGGTGTCGAGGCCACCCAGGCCAGCACCGCCCGACATCATCAGGAAGGTCTTGCGCTTCGGGTCGATGCCGAACTCCGCTGCACAGGCCGCGCGGTCGAGTGGCTTGCTGAACGCCGGCATCACGGGAATGCCGCTCACGTGCACGGCATCGGCTGCCAGCCCGCGCTCGCGCATGCGCCACGCAATCTCTTCATTGGCCGCGAAGTAACCACGCATGTTCGGCACGATCCACATGCTGTGCAGGTCGAAGTCCGTCACCTGCACCCAGACCGGCACGTCCAGGCGTTCTTTGCGCAGCTCGCGTGAGAGCAGCTCCGCCGGCAGGAAGTGCGTGCAGATGATGGCGTCGGGGCGCTGCCGCTTGATCTCGGCCAGCAGCGGGCGGCTGTTCAGCCGTTCGACCGCGCGGCGGATCTTCTGGGAGAACGCGCTGGGTGCTGTCTCATCGGTCTTCTGGTACAGATAGCCCCACAGCGCCGGCTGGTTGCTGACCAGCTTGATGTAGAAGTCGGTGTAGAGCTTGCGAAAGCCGGCCGAAACAAAGTCCATCACATCGAGGTGCGTGGCGTCGATGCCCGCGGGGTGCACATCGGCGAAGGCGCGAATGGCTTCAGCGGCGCGCATGTGGCCGGCGCCGGCACTGACACTCAGGAGCAGAATCTTCTTCATGGTTGGCGTAGGAGTTCCGGCGTCATCGGGTTGCCGGGTGGCGTATTCTCCACCAACCGTGCCGCCTGTGGAATGCACCATCCGGTCAGGCAGCGGGCACGCACGTCAGCGCGGCGCGATGGGCGGCAGGTCGATCGAGGTGCCGTCCGTGCAGCCCAGGAATTGCCACTGGCTTGGCTTGAACCGTGCGTCGGGTCCGTCGGGTTCCGGTTTGCCGAATTCGGCATTGATGTCGTACTCGATCGAGGGCGCATTGAAGTGGGCCACCTGCCCGCGCTTGCAGGTAACAGACTCGGGTTGGCCCTCGTGGGTCAGCTTGCCTTTCGTGTCGTAGTCGAACCGCGGGCCGATGGCCTGGTCCTTGGCCAGCACGAGCGCCATGTCCAGCGTCGACACGTCCATCGATTCGACATCGACCCCAGCCACCCGGACCGGATGGGGAAAGCGAACGGTGCGCAGGCCGCGCAGCGACAGGGGCATGTCTTTCTTGCCGTTGTCGAACACGTCGTAGCGGTGGATCCGGCTGCCGGCAGGGATCACCAGCTCGCCGTACTGGAAGTCTCGATCGAGGGTGAAGTCTTCCCGCGCAGCCTTGTTGACTTGTTCTTCGTTGATCTCGCGATCAATGCGGGCGGATACATAGAACAGGTACCCGCTCCACAGATCCGCCACGGCAAGGAAGATCGCTAGCGCCCACATCCATCTTCGCGCTTTCCGAGAAAGCGGAGGCCGCTTCTTGTACGCCCTTGCCATGACGATACCGACCATCGGGATCGTCCCCAGTACACCTACGAGCGGCGCGATGAAGAGCACCACGAAGGCCAGCAGGGAGAGGACGGGCGCAAAGATCATGGAGGGCGGCGCTGCGTGCCCGCGCCGTGCGTGGAGGGCGAGGGGGCGCCCTCAGAACGCCGGCAGATATTCCGGCGGATGCGAACGCAGTTGTTCGCGTGCTTCGCGGAATTCGGGGAAGATCGATTCCACCGTGTCCCAGAAGCGCGGGCTGTGGTTCATTTCCTTGAGGTGCGCAAGCTCGTGCGCGACCACGTAGTCGATCAGGCTCATCGGGAAATGCACGAGACGCCAGTTCAGACGAATCTTGCCGTCGGCCGTGCAGCTGCCCCAGCGCGTGGCGGCGGACGACAGCGCATACGCGCTATGCCGCACGCCCAGGCGCTCGGCATACACATCGAGCCGCTCACCAAACAGCCGGCGCGCCTGCGTTTGCAGCCAGCCTTGTACACGGTCCTTGATCTGCTGTTCGGTGGCCGAGGGCGGCAAGCCCAGATGCAGCATGCACGCATCGGCATCGAACATCAGCGCGCCGATGGGCGACTCCAGCTTCAGCGTGATCGACTTGCCTAGGAAGGGCAGCGACGCACCATCCTGCCACTCCATCGGCGGCAGCACGCGGCGTGCGGCGCTGGTGCGCCATTCCGCCAGCTTGGCGAAGATCCACTTCTGCTTTTCGGAGATGGCGTGTTCGATCTCCCCCAGCGTGACCCAGCGCGGTGCTGTGATGGACAACCCACGGTCATCGATGACAAAGCCGATGGTGCGCCGCGACGAGCGCTTGAGGTTGTACACCAGTGCACGCTCGCCCAGCGTCAGGCGGCGCTGGTTGGGGCCAAGCGGTACGGTGGTGGGATCGACTGCCGGTGGGGCGAGGAGGGTGGCGTCCGGTTGCGAGTGCGGGGGCGACGGGGCTTCAGGCGCGAGCAGTGGCAGCTCAAGCTGCACGCTGTCGGCGGTGGTGGGCGAAGTCGGTGGTCGCAGCAGTTTCATGCACGCTCGCGGTAGCTGTCGGCGTCGATTCTACGCATTTCTGTTTCGATCCACGCTTCGACTTCGCGGTTGAGTTCGTCGCTGGTCTTGCCGGCGGTCGAGATGGCCGGACCGACCGACAGCGTGATCAGACCCGGATGCTTCAAGAACGAATTGCGCGGCCACACGCGCCCGGAGTTGTGGGCGATGGGGATGACCCATGCGCCGGTATCGACGGCAAAGCGCGCACCGCCGCTCTTGTAACGCGGCTTCGGATCGCCCGAGCGGGTGCGTGTGCCTTCCGGAAACATGATGACCCACGCGCCGTCGGCCAGGCGTTCCTTGCCCTGGCGCGCCACCGAGGCGAACGCGTTGGCACCGTCCTTGCGGTTGATATGCACCATTTTCAGCAAGCCCAGCGTCCAGCCGAAGAACGGCACGAACAACAGCTCGCGCTTGAACACGAAGCACAACGGGCGCGGCATGGTCGCAACATACGCCATGGTCTCCCAGGCCGACTGATGCTTGGAGAGCAGGACCACCTGCTTGTTGGTGGCGACCGCCTCTTCAATATGTTCCCAGCCCTCGTACTTCCAGCGGATGCCGACCAGGAAGCGCGCCGCCCAGATCACGGACTTGGTCCAACCCGTCACCATCCAGAAACGGCGATGTGGGTTCAGGATCGGAAACACGATGAAGCAGGCCACCGCATAAATCGGGGTCCAGACGACCAGGAAAATCAGGAGCAGCAGCGAACGGATGAAGGTCATGGATGGCAATTCAAGGGGCACGCGAGGGCGTGCCCTGGGGAGCAGGCGACAGCAATGCACGCGCAAACGCGCGCAGGTCTGTGTGGATTTGGGTGCCAGGCGGCAGGTTGCCGGCGTCGCGCGTTTTGATGCCCTTGCCGGTCAGCACGAGATGCGGCAAGGCGCCAACTTCCACGCCAGCCTGCAGGTCGCGCAGCGAATCGCCGACCACTGGCACGCCCGTCAGATCCCGGTCAAAGCGGCGCGCGATCTCGCGGAACATGCCGGCTTTGGGCTTGCGGCATTCGCAGGCGTCCGCGGCAGTGTGCGGGCAGAAGAAGACGGCGTCGACGCGGCCGCCAAATGCGGACAACGCCTTGTACATCTTCTCGTGCATGGCGTTGAGCGCGGCCGCTTCAAACAGTCCGCGGCCAATGCCTGACTGGTTGGTCGCGACCACCACTTCGTAGCCTGCCTGGTTCAGCTCGGCAATCGCCTCCAGGCTGCCAGCGATGGGGATCCACTCGTCGGGCGACTTGATGAACTGGTCGCTGTCGAGGTTGATCACGCCATCACGATCGAGGATCACCAGCTTGGGGACGTGAGGCATATCAGGCTCCGAACAATGCTCAAGCGGCCAGCTTGGAGATGTCCGCCACGCGGTTCATCAGGCCATGCAGCTCGCCCAAGAGCGCCAGGCGGTTGTCGCGCTGCGCGGTGTCGTCGGCCATCACCATCACGCCATCGAAGAACGTGTCGACCGCTTCGCGCAGGCCGGCCAGCGTCTTCAGGGCGGTGGTGAAGTCGCCGCGCGCGAAGGCATCGTGCACCTGCGGCTCGGACGCGGCCACGGCCTGGTGCAGCGCGCGCTCGGCATCTTCCTTGAGCAGTTGCGGCTGCACCGCGCCGATGGCCACATCCGTTTTCTTCAGGATGTTGGTGATGCGCTTGTTGGCGGCGGCCAGCGCTTCGGCTTGCGGCAGGGCGGCAAACGCACGTACGGCTTCGAGGCGCGCGACGATGTCGTCCAGGCGCTGCGGGCGCTGGCTGACCACGGCTTCCACCTCGTTGGTGCTATAGCCCTTGTCTTTCAGGTAGCCGCGCAGGCGGTCGTACAGGAAATCGGTGATGGCGGCCAGGTCCGGTTTGACGGCGGCGATGCCGTCGAAGCTCGCGGCGGCAATCTTCAGCGCATCGTCGATCGTCAGCGTGAGCGGCTTCTCGATCAGCATGCGCAGGATGCCCAGCGCGTGGCGGCGCAGCGCGAACGGGTCTTTCTCGCCCGTGGGCTGCAGGCCGATGCCCCAGATGCCGACCAGCGTTTCCAGCTTGTCGGCCAGCGCCACCACGGTGCCGGTGGCGGTGCTGGGCAGCGCGTCGCCGGCAAAGCGCGGTTGGTAGTGCTCTGAGCAGGCCAGCGCCACATCATCGGGTTCACCGTCGTGGCGGGCGTAGTACGTGCCCATCGTGCCTTGTAGCTCGGGGAACTCGCCCACCATGTCGGTCAGCAGGTCGGCCTTGGCGAGCAGCGCGCCGCGCGAGGCGTGGGCCACATCGGCGCCGAGCTTTTCAGCGAGTTGGCCAGCAATGGCCTGCAGGCGCGATACGCGCTCCAGCTGCGTGCCGATCTTGTTGTGATAGACCACGCGCGAGAGCAGCGGCACGCGATCGGCCAGCGGTTTCTTCTTGTCTTGCTCGAAGAAGAAGCGGGCATCCGCCAGGCGCGGGCGCACCACGCGCTCGTTGCCCTGGATGATGGCTTCTGGCGTGCCGGTGGCAATGTTCGAGACGATCAGGAAGCGGTTGCGCAGATGGCCTTGCGCATCGGTCAGCGCAAAGTACTTCTGGTTCGTCTGCATGGTCAGGATCAGGCACTCCTGCGGCACGGCGAGGAACGCTTCCTCGAAGTGGCAGGGGTAGACCACGGGCCATTCGACCAGCGCGTTGACTTCGTCCAGCAGCGCTTCGGGCATGACGACCGTATCGGCGCCGGCCGTCTTGAGTAGTTCAGCGCGGATGGCTTCCTTGCGCTTGCCGTAGCTGGCGATGACCTTGCCTTGGGCTTCCAGCGTGCTGGCGTACGACGTGGCATCGGCGATGACGATGTCGCCGGCCGACAGGAAGCGGTGGCCCAGCGTCACGTTGCCCGATTGCAGGCCCAGCGCACTGACGGGGATGACTTCGCTATCCAGCAGCGCGATCAGCTTGTGCGCCGGTCGCACGAACTGCACGCTCTCCATATCCTGACCGTTCGGGCGCTGGTACGTCATCACCTTCGGGATCGGCAGGTTGGCGATGGTTTGCGACAGCGCGGTCTGCAGGCCCTCTGCCAGCACGGCGCCGCGCGCGGTGTAGCGATAGAAGAGCGATTCCGCCTTGCCGTCCGGTGCGCGTTCGAGTGACTCGGGCGCGATGGCTTCCACGCCCACCGTCTTGGCCAGTGCAGCAAGCTTCTTGACCAGCGGCGCGGCCGGTTTGCCTTCAGCGTCAAAGGCGATGGTCACGGGCAGCACCTTCTCGCGCAGCTCGCGATCGGGCGCGGTACGGCGCACGCCGGTGATCGACGCAGCCAGGCGGCGCGGCGTGGCAAAGCCTTCCACGGTAGCGCCTTCTTCGAGCAGGCCTTGCGCCGACAGACCGTCAAACAGGCCGCGCGCAAACGCCTCGCCCAGGCGGGCCAGCGCCTTGGGTGGCAGTTCTTCGGTCAGCAGTTCGATCAGGAGGGTGGACATAGCAGTTGAATCGGTGACGTCGTTGTTCTGCGCCGCTCGGGTCTGAGTGCCGGAGCGGCGGTTACGTATTTCGGTTAGCAGGGCGATCCTGGCACGGGCTCCACGCCCGAGAGCAGCCACACGCCGTTCTGCTGCTGGAACTGCAATTGCGTGCCGGCGCATTGGCCCGGAGGCGGCGGCGGTGCGATTGGTGCGGGGTTCGTGCCGGGCGGGGCGGCATCACGGCGCAGGAAGCGCGCGGACAGCGTGCCGCGGCGCTCGTCATAGCGCACCTCTTGCAGCGTGCCGGACACATTGAATTCCAGCCGGCTCGGCAGTTGTGCCGACGAGCGGAACACGCGCGCACGGCGCTGCGCCTTGGCCCCGGAGCCTTGCCACTCGACCCAGGTGAGCGGGAAGCGCAGGGCGGTGGCGTACGTGCGCAACGGCACGCGGTGCCAGCCGAGGTCACGCGCGCCGGACAGGTCACAGGCCATCGTGCGTACCAGGCTCGTCCATTGGTCGAGCGCGGGCGGCGCCGGTGTCCATGCCGCGCCCAGCGCTTGCTGCAGCGGCTTGGAATCGGCCACGCAGATCTGTGTCAGGTTGTTCGGCACGACGAAGATCTTTTCCGTCGATGCGGGTTTGGACGTGCGATGCCGCGCCGCTTGCGCAACGCTTGCCGGCAGCGCCAGTGCGGCAATCGACGCCGCTGTCAGCAAGGCCAGCCCACGTCGCGCGGTTTGGACCCGCGTGGCCGTCATGCAGCCTCCGTGGCCGCAGCAGCGGTGCCGCACATCGGGAAGCCCAGGCGCTCGCGCGAGTCGTAGTAGGCCTGTGCGACCAGGCGCGACAGGTTGCGGATACGGCCGATGTAGGCCGCGCGCTCCGTCACCGAAATGGCGCCGCGTGCGTCGAGCAGGTTGAACGTGTGGCCGGCCTTGAGCACTTGCTCGTAGGCGGGCAGCGCCAGTTGCACGACCGGCGCGCCTTCGTCTGCTGCGCCGGCATCACCCTCCGCGCGTACGCCCATCAGGCGCTTGGCTTCGGCTTCGTGCTCGGCAAAGCGGCGGAACAGCACGGTGGTGTCGGCCTGCTCGAAGTTGTAGGTCGATTGCTCGACTTCGTTCTGGTGGTAGACGTCGCCGTAGGTCAGGCGGCGCTTCACGGGGCCATTCGGGCCCGGCTCTTCCCACTCGGTCCAGACCAGATCGTAGATGTTCTCGACCTTCTGGATGTACATCGCCAGGCGTTCGATACCGTAGGTGATTTCACCGGTCACCGGCTTGCAGTCGAGGCCGCCGACTTGCTGGAAGTACGTGAACTGCGTGACTTCCATGCCGTTGAGCCACACCTCCCAGCCGAGGCCCCAGGCGCCGAGCGTGGGGTTTTCCCAGTCGTCTTCCACAAAGCGGACGTCGTTCTGCTTGAGGTCCAGGCCCAGCGCTTCCAGCGAACCGAGGTACAGGTCGAGGATGTTCTCCGGCGCGGGCTTGAGCACCACCTGATATTGGTAGTAGTGCTGCAGGCGGTTGGGGTTCTCGCCGTAGCGGCCGTCCTTGGGGCGGCGCGACGGTTGCACATAGGCGGCGCGCCACGGCTCGGGGCCGATCGCGCGCAGGAATGTGTGCACGTGCGAGGTGCCGGCGCCGACTTCAAGGTCGATCGGTTGCAGCAGGGCGCAGCCCTGGGCGTCCCAGTACGACTGCAGCTTCAGGATGAGTTGCTGGAAGGTAAGCATGGTGGTACCTGGTGGTCCGCCGCGGCCAGAACGTTCGGGGCGCAGCGTGACGGTGGAATGCAGCGGCGGGCACGAGAAGCGCATCGCCCCGTGCCCGCCGTAAAACGTTGAATTTTAGCGTTTTTTGTCAGCCGCCCCGGAAAGTGGCTCGAAAGCCCTCCGGATGGCGGCCGATCAGTTCGTTACGGTGCGACGACGGCGTACCAGCGCGACCAGCAGCACCAGCACGCCCGCGCCCAGCGCAGGCGCGTTGCCGGCCCGCACAAACGGCGTCAGGCCTTGCGTGCCCTGCACCTCGGCCTGCAGCGTGCCCAGCGTAAAGACCGGCAAGCGCGCCTGTACGCTGCCGTCCGGGCGCACCACGGCGGTGGCGCCGGTATTGGTGGCGCGCAGCATCGGCCGTCCGGTTTCCAGTGCGCGCATGCGTGAGATCTGCAGGTGCTGGTCCAGCGCAATCGTGTCGCCAAACCACGCCAGGTTGGTCACGTTGGCCAGCATGGTGGCGGGCTGGTTCGCGTGCCGCAGCGAGGCAGCGATCTCCTCGCCGAACAAATCCTCGTAACAGATATTGGGCGCGACGCGCTGGTCGGCCACCGTCATGGCGGGCTGCACCGGCAGGCCGCGCCGGAAATCGCCCAGCGGCATGTTCATCATGTTGACGAACCAGTGGAAACCGAAGGGGATGAACTCGCCGAACGGCACCAGGTGGTGCTTGTTGTAGCGGTACACGCCCTGGAACTGCGGGCCGACGCCGAACACGCTGTTGGTGTAATCCACCGCCGAATCCTGGCTGGCCGCACCAAACAGCACGCTGGAGCCGGTGGTATCCACGTACGTGCGGATGGCCAGCGCGATCTCCTGCGGCATCTCCTGGATCATGATCGGGAAGGCCGTCTCAGGCGTGATCACCAGCTGCGCGGGCTGCTCGGTGACCATCTTCGTGTACAGCTCCAGCGAGCGCTCAATGCCGGTCTGCTGGAACTTCACGTCCTGCGGCACGTTGCCCTGCAGCAGGCGCACCGAGATCGGCTTGCCTACGGGCTGCGTCCACGCAACGCCGTGCAGCGGCCAGCCGGCCACGAGCACGCCGGCGCCGACGATGGCGGTCAGCCAATGCAGGCGGCGCTCGGCCGCCACGCACAGCAGGCCGGCCAGCGTGGCTGCGATCAGCACGATGCCGTACACGCCCACCAGCGGCGCATAGCCGGCCAGCGGGCCATCGGTGTGCGCATAGCCGCCGTTGATCCAGGGGAAGCCCGTCCACACCGTGCCACGCAGCCATTCCACGACCGCCCACGCCGCGCCGAACACGAGCGCGGATGCCGTGCCCGACCACCGTCCGCGTCGCGTGAACCACTGCCACGCCCATACCGCCAGCGCCGGATGCAGCGCCAGGTAGCCCGCGAACAGCAGCACCGCCAGCCCGGCCATCCACGCCGGCATGTCGCCGTATACGTGCATGCTGATGTAGAGCCACCAGACGCCCGAGAGGAACCAGCCAAGCCCGAAGGCATAGCCAACCCAGGCGGCATCACGTAGCCGGGGTGCGCGTCGCACCAGGGCTGCGAGCCCTGTCAGCGACAGGATCTGCAGCCACCACCAGTGATTGGGCGCGAACGACAGCGTATGCATGACGCCCAGCAGCACCGCCAGCGGCATGGCCGCCTTACGTTGTGAGATCGGCAGCCGCGCGAGCGGCCCGGCAGGTGGCACAAGCGGGGCGTCCTGCCGACGGGGGGACGCCCCGGCAGGGGAGGAGAACTGAGCGGGCACGAAGGTCAGACGGTGTTGGAACCAGTTGCGTTGACCGAGGCATCGCCGCCGGTCGGGGTGGTGAGACGGCGCACCAGCAGCACTTGCACCTGCCTCGCATCGGCGCGCAGCACGTCGAACTGCAGCGTGCCCAGGACGATCTTCTCGCCCCGGTGCGGCACGCGGCCGAGGTGGTTGGACAGCAGCCCGCCGATGGTGTCGACGTCCTCATCAGAGAAGTGCGTGCCGAAGGCTTCGTTGAACTGCTCGATTTCGGTCAGGCCGCGCACGCGCATGTGGCCATCGGCGGTGGCGAGGATGTTGTCCTCTTCCTCTTCGATGTCGTATTCGTCTTCGATGTCGCCGACGATCTGCTCGAGCACGTCTTCAATGGTGATGAGGCCGGCCACGCCGCCGTACTCGTCCACGACGATGGCAATGTGGTTGCGGTTGACGCGAAAGTCGCGCAACAGCACGTTCAGGCGCTTGGATTCCGGGATGAACACGGCCGGGCGCAGCATGTCACGCACGTCGAAGTCTTCATCGGTATAGAAGCGCAGCAAATCCTTGGCCAGCAGGATGCCGATGATGTTGTCACGGCTGCCCTCGTAGACCGGGAAGCGCGAATGCGCCGCTTCCTGCACGTAAGGGATGAACTCAGACGGCGCGTCGGCGATGTTGATCGCGTCCATCTGGGCACGCGGGATCATGATGTCGCGCGCGCACAGGTCCGAGACCTGGAAGACACCTTCGATCATCGACAGAGAGTCGGCGTCGATCAGGTTGCGCGCATGCGCGTCTTGGAGGATTTCTAGAAGCTCGGCCCGCGATTCGGGCTCGGGCGAGATGAGGTCGGTCAGACGTTCCAGCAGCGATCGGGGTTTGTCGGCTGGCTTCGGACTGGGATACGGATCATTCATGGCGCGGTCGCGCGTCGTTAAACATCGGGCCAGCATACACCAAAAGACTCGCCGTCCCGATGACGCAGGGGGCGGCTTGGTGGACGCCTTCCAACACAGCGCGGGCTGGGCGACGAGCCTCCCGATGTGCGTTGAATTGCACTTCAGGAGGCCGGCCCGGGTGGCACGGCATGGCGCCTGCCGAGGGGGGAACGGTCAGTCGCCGTTGGCCTTGCCGCCTTGCTGGTGACCGTCGTCACCGGTGTGCCCGCTACCCTCATCATTGCCTGTGCCCTGGTGGCCGTCGCCACCGTGATCGTTGTTGCCCTGGCCGCTCTCGTCCTGGCCTTGGTGAGTGCCCTTGTCCTTGTGATTGCCGTTGTCGTGGCCGGAATGGGTGTGGTCGTCACCATTGCCATCGTGATGGCCGTGGCTGCCGGAATCGCCGCCGCGGTCGTGGTTTCCGCCGCGATCGTCGCCACCGCCATGGTCATGGTTCCGGCCGAGGTTACCGTCGCCCCCGTGGTTGTGATCCCCGCCGTGGTTGCCATCGCCACTGTGGTCATGGTCGCCGCCGTGCGGGCCGTGGTGATTGCCATGGTCATCGCCTCCGCCATGGTCGTGGTCACCATCGCCGCCGCGGTCGTGATCGCCGCCATGGTTGCCACCATGGTGGCCGTCATGGTCGTGATCATGATCGTGGTCGTGATGATGCCCACCATGGTCACCGCCATGGCAGCTTCCGCAGGGGGATGGGACCGGGGCGGGGCTTGGGGTCGGTGCTGGCGTCGGTGTCGGACTCGGACTCGGACTCGGACTCGGACTCGGACTCGGGCTAGGGCTAGGGCTAGGGCTAGGGCTAGGGCTAGGGCTAGGCGACTTGCCTGGTGCCGGAGCCGGGGCTGGCGCGTTGTTGTTCGTGGACGGCGGCGCTGTCACGTTGCTGGACACTGGCGCGGGGGCGGGTGTCGTGACAGGGTCCGGCGTGTTGCCGTGGTACCGGCCGAGCGTGGTGGCGCCGGCGTAGGCCGTCCAGCGTCCGGCGATTTCCATATCGGCGCCGGCCAGCCAGTGGTCGCCGGTGGCGCCAACGCCCACCAGGGCCTTACTGCTCGCAAAGTCGTAGCCGCCGCCGATGAGCGCCTGCACGCTGGTGCTGCCGACCACCGCCTGCACACGCGGCCGGATGGTGCCCTGCGCGATCATGAAGTTCACTTCCGCGCCGACGACGTTGTTGCTGCCCGAGACATTGACGGTGCGGCAACCAATCTGCGCACCCGGATGCCATGCACCGTCGAACACGACGACGATGCCTGCGTAGCACGATTGCTTGTGGTCTGCGTGTGCGATGCGCGGTGTGACCGCGAGCGCAGTGCCGACACCCACGCTGACCAGCAACGTGGCCCATGGAATGCTGTCCATGAAACGTTGACGCATGATGACCTCCCCGCGGGGCCGAGCCCGTCTGTGCGCGGGTTGGCCCATGACGCCTTGTGTGGCGACGTGTATCGAGCGCGCTCGGGTGGCGGCTTATGTGTCGAGGATAGGGATTGCCATGGCAAAGCCCATGCACCGTACGGAGAGCAGTGCCTGTACCAGATGGCCGACGGCTGAAGGGGAGCGTATGAGCGATTCGGCGGGCGCGCGCCTGCATCGAATGGCGGAGGAGATGCCGCAAACCCTTGTCAGGACTTGATCTGCGGAAAACGGACTTGATTCAGTGTTGAAACGCGATGTTGCGTTTCTGTAGCAGGAAACAAAAACGCCGGCACGTGGCCGGCGTCTGATAACGATGCGGGAGGTGCGTCAGCGGCTTGCGTACGGATCTGCAAAGCCCAGATCGCCGAGGATCTCGGTTTCGATGCCTTCCATCTCTTTGGCATCGGCCGGGTCTTCGTGGTCGTAACCCTGCGCGTGCAGTGCGCCGTGCACGATCAGGTGCGCGTAGTGCGCAACCAGCGGTTTGCCTTGTTCCTTGGCTTCCTTCTCCACCACCGGGCAGCACAGCACGATGTCGGCGGCCACCGGGTCTTCGTCGCTTTCTGCGTACGAGAACGTCAGCACGTTGGTGGCGTAGTCCTTCTCGCGGTACGTACGGTTGAGCGTGCGGCCTTCTTCTTCGCCCACAAAGCGCACGGTGAGCTGTGCATCGGCAAACAGCGCGGGGGCGATCCACGCTTCGATGTCCTTCTCTTTCGGCAGCGCCTTGCGGGCAGCGGCCTTCAGCTCATCGCCGTGCTGCACGGTGAGGTCGAGCGTGAGCATTTCTGCGTCGTCGAAGGCTTCGCCGCCGTGGTTCCAGAACGTGTCGTCGAGTTCTTCAGTGCGCTCGGTCTGCACCGGCTCGGCCTCGATGCGCAGCGTGACGCTGTCGTGGTGCTCCGGGCGCAGCGACAGCATGGCATTCGTGTTGGTGTCCGAATGCTCGGCAACCAGGGTGATGGCGCCATCGGCGGTATCGGGCACGCTGATGATCAGGCTGCGGCCATCCGCAAAGGCGATGCGCAGGGCGCTGGCATCCACCGTCTTCGGCTTGCCCTTGGCATCGAATACATCGACGCGCGGGCCGAACGACTCAGCGGCCGCAGGTTGGGTCTTCTTGGTTTTTGTTTTGGTGTCGGTCTTTGCTTTAGCCACGTTCAGGCGTCCTTATGCTGGGCATGGAATTCGTCGTAAGCCTCGACGATGCGGGCCACCAGTGGGTGCCGCACCACGTCGATGCTGGAAAAGCGCGTCATCGACACGCCGCGCACGTCACGCAGCACGTGCTGCGCTTCGATCAGGCCGCTCTTCTGGCCGCGCGGCAGGTCGATCTGCGTCGTGTCGCCGGTAATCACGGCCTTGGAGCCGAAACCGATCCGCGTGAGGAACATCTTCATCTGTTCCGGCGTGGTGTTCTGGGCTTCGTCCAGGATGATGAAGGCGTGGTTGAGCGTGCGCCCGCGCATGTACGCAAGCGGCGCAATTTCGATCATCTGGCGCTCGAACATCTTCTGCGTCTTGTCGAAGCCGAGCAGGTCGTACAGCGCGTCGTACAGCGGGCGCAGGTACGGGTCCACCTTCTGTGCGAGGTCACCGGGCAGGAAGCCCAGGCGTTCGCCGGCTTCCACGGCCGGGCGCGTCAGCACGATGCGCTTGACGGCGTCGCGCTCGAGCGCATCCACCGCGCAGGCCACCGCCAGATACGTCTTGCCCGTACCTGCCGGGCCGATGCCGAACGACAGGTCGTGCGAGAGGATGCTGCGCAGGTACTCGCGCTGCATCGGCGTGCGGCCGTGCAGATCGGTGCGCCGCGTGTGGAGCACCGGCGACAGGTCGTTGCCATCGGGCACGTCGGTGCTCGATTCCGGCACGTAGGCACCATGCGCGGCCACCTGGCGGGTCTCGACAAGGCCGAGCTGGATGTCGTCCACCGACAGCGGTTCGCGCGCGGCGTTGTAGAACGATTCCAGCGCATTGGCTGCGCCGCGCGCATTGGTGCCACGCACGGTGAACTTGCTGCCGCGCCGGCTGATCGTCACGTCCAGCGCCTGCTCGATCTGGCGCAGGTTTTCATCCAGCGGCCCGCATAGGTTCTGCAGGCGTGCGTTGTCGTTCTTGGGCGCGGTAAATTCAGCGGTGGTCGGTTTCATCCAATCCGTCGGTGTTGATGATCAGTGGGTCACGCGGTTGTCATTGGCGACAACCTCACCGCGCAGCGAATGCGGGAAGGCATGCACGATGTGCACATCCAGCATCTGGCCGATCAGCTGGTCGCGGCGCGCCTGCGGCAGGTCCGGCAGGGCGAAGTTGACGACGCGGTTGTTCTCGGTGCGGCCGTGCAGCTCGGTCGGGTCCTTGCGCGACGGGCCTTCGACCAGGATGCGCTGCGTGCTGCCGACCATGCTTTGGCTGATGCGCGCGACGTTCTCTTCGATGGTCGCCTGCAAATGTTTCAGGCGTTCGAGCTTGACGGCCTGCGGCGTATCGTCGTGCAGGTTGGCTGCTGGCGTGCCGGGGCGCGGGCTGTAGATGAAGCTGAACGAGGTGTCGTAGCCGATCTCGTGGATCAGGTCCATCGTCTTGGCGAAGTCCGCATCGGTCTCGCCCGGGAAGCCGACGATGAAGTCGGTGGCGATCGAGATGTTCGGCCGGATCGCGCGCAGCTTGCGGATGCTGCTCTTGTATTCGAGCACCGTGTAGCCGCGCTTCATTGCCATCAGGATGCGGTCGGAGCCGTGCTGCACGGGCAGGTGCAGGTGGTCGACCAGCTTCGGGTTGGTGGCATACGCCTCGATCAGGCGCGAGGTGAATTCCTTCGGGTGGCTGGTCGTGTAGCGGATGCGCTCGATGCCCGGAATCTCGGCCACGTATTCGAGCAGCAGGGCGAAGTCAGCACGCTCGCTGGTGTCGCCCATCTTGCCGATGTAGGCGTTGACGTTCTGGCCCAGCAGCGTGACTTCGCGCACGCCTTGCTCAGCCAGGCCGGCCACTTCGGCCAGCACGTCGTCGAACGGGCGCGAGACTTCTTCACCGCGCGTGTAGGGCACCACGCAGTAGCTGCAGTACTTCGAGCAGCCTTCCATGATCGACACGAAGGCGGTCGAGCCTTCCACGCGTGCGGGCGGCAGGTGGTCGAATTTTTCGATCTCGGGGAAGGACACGTCGACCTGCGAGCGGCCCGTGCGGCGGCGTGCGGCGATCAGCTCCGGCAGGCGGTGCAGCGTCTGCGGGCCGAAGACCACATCCACGTAGGGCGCGCGCGCCACGATGGAAGCGCCTTCCTGGCTGGCCACGCAGCCGCCCACACCAACGACGAGGTCCGGCTTGAGCGCCTTGAGCGCCTTCACGCGGCCCAGCTCGGAGAACACCTTCTCCTGCGCCTTCTCGCGCACGGAGCACGTGTTGAAGAGGATCACGTCCGCATCTTCGGGCGTGTCGGTGGGGACGAGACCTTCAGCTGCGTTGAGCACGTCGGACATCTTGTCCGAGTCGTACTCATTCATCTGGCAGCCGTAGGTTTTGATGAAGACTTTTTTCATGTGCCGTTCACAGTGGTTGACCTGGGGGCACGTGCTTCGTGGGGCGTTCTGGCGGTTCGGCTATTGGGACTGCGCTTGCGCCTGTGCGGCGACCGCGGCCTTGTAGTCGTCATCGCTGACAACCCAGGCCGTCAGCAACTGCTGATACAGGTCGAGCTGATAGCGCACCTTGAACGTCTGGCCGACCACCGAACCGGGCGGCATCAGCCGGCCATCCAGCGACAGGATCCGCACGCCCGGGGCGAAGCGGATATCGGCCTTGGTGGTTCCGAAACCGAGCAGCAGGATGTTCACCAAGCCCGT
Organism: Ralstonia insidiosa; assembly: GCF_008801405.1. NCBI lineage: Bacteria > Pseudomonadati > Pseudomonadota > Betaproteobacteria > Burkholderiales > Burkholderiaceae > Ralstonia > Ralstonia insidiosa. The sequence continues at coordinate 1,089,654 of NZ_VZPV01000001.1, forward strand.
GCTGCCAGTGGTCAGCGTGCCGGTATTGACCGAATTGACGGTCAACTGGGCAGCCGGAGCCACCGCCGGAATGTTGCGCAGGACTTGCGCATGGGCGGACAGCAGCGGCGCTGATGCCGCAACTGCGGCAAAGGCTAGGGCGAGGACTTGGCGTCGGGTGCGCATGGCGTCGTCAGGAGAAAGCCACCGCCGGGTGAGCGACCCGGCACACGAAACACGAGACAACCCGACATTGTAACGCTGGCCGGTGGGTTCCTATAGCGCTTCGGCAATCTTTGCGGCCAGTGCAACACCGCTCAGGAACGCGGCTTCCACACGCGGGCCCTCGCACCAGTCGCCGCAGGCGCCCAGGCGGTTGGCGGCGTCCCAATGGCAGGGCATTTCCGCCGACTGTTCGACCAGCGCATGCGGCCACAGATGGGCCGCCATGACGTCGGGCTCGGGCGTGCCGGGAAAGGCCTCGGCAAAGCGGGCGTGCAGGGCGTGCAGCGCCTGCTCGGGGGTGTCCGTGGCGTGTGCGGCCGACCAGCCCGGCGACGCATGCACCACCCAGGATTCATCGACCATCACCCGGCCCGGTTTGGTGTTGTCGCGTGCGGCCCAGGCGAGCATGTCGTCGTCAATGCGGATGCCGTCGTACGGCAAGTCCAGCGATTGCGTAAAGCCCATCATCAGCGCCCAGCAGGGGGCGTAGCGTACCGGCGCAATGGATGCCTGTAGCGAGGTGGGTGCCGCGTTGCCAAACAGCGCCGGCAGCTCGGGCGCGGGCAGGGCCAGGGCGATGATGTCGGCGTGGGTGGTGTCGGCGCCGTCGCGCTCGATGGTCCAGCGGCGTCCTTCGTGCGCCACGCGCGTGACAGCGTGGCCGAAGCGCACATCCAGTGGCGTCGCCAGACTGCGCACCAGCGCGCCCATGCCGGGCAGGCCGACATAGCGGGCCTCGTCGCGTGAATCCGCCTGCAGGGCGTCTGCCGTGCGGTGGCCCCAGCGTGCCGGCCACGGCATCACCGAGCCCTGCCGGCGGGCAGCGTCCACCGCACGGCGGAAGGCTTCGCTGCGCACGTTGAATGACTGCGCACCGTGGTCGAAGGCATAGGCTGGGGCGCCCTCGGGCAGCACTGTGGTGGCCAGCCGGCCGCCCACGCCGCCCGCGCGTTCAAAGACGGTGGCGGCAATGCCTTCTGCGGCAAGCGCGTTGGCACAGGCAACACCGGCAATGCCGGCTCCGACGATGGCGATGGAAGGCTGGGTCATGGATGGCGTGGCGGGCTGGGCGGAACAGGAGATCGGTTCTGAAACCCCGCCATCATATCGGGTCATGTCGTTGTGAAAAACGGCAATGAAAAACGCCACCCGAAGGTGGCGTTTGCCGCAGCTCAACCGATTGGGGCAACTCGGCAGCTTAGAACTTGTAGCCAATCGCCAGCCCAAAGACGAGCGGGTCGACCTTGATGTCGGTCTTGTTGACCGCCAGCACCTGGCCCTGCGCGCTGCGGATCGTGATGGTGGATGTGGTCTTCAGCGGCAGGTACGACACCGTGCCGATGGCGGTCCAGTTCTTGGCGAACTCATACGACACGCCCACGTTGCCCACCGGCGTCCAGGAGCTCGACGTTTCTGCCGTTACCTTGGCCGTGCCGCTCGGCACCTGGCCCATGCCCAGCTGCAGCACCTGGCCGAGGTTTTGCAGCGCGTTCACGAAGTTCGGGTTCAGCTTCAGGTTGGTGAAGAAGTTGTAGCTGACACCGGCGCCGACGAACGGACGGAACTTGCTTTCCTTCGTGCCGAAGTAGTACTGGGCGACGATGGCCGGGCTCCACTCACGCACGGTGGCGACCGGGTTGTTCTGCGGCAGCCCCAGGTTGATGAGTGTCAGCGGCCCGATGACCGGCACCGGTGCGATCACGTTGCCGCTGCCGTACAGGTCGAACTTGGGTGGCACGCCGCCCACGAACGTACCGGCGATGTTGTCCGTAAAGAAGTGCGTGAATGTGAGCGACAGCGTGTTGGCGTTACTGACTCGCACGTCAGTTCCGGGCGACTGATACGTGCCCAGGCCCAGCGCGCCGGTGGTGGTGGTCAGTGGCGTGGCCGAATCCATCGGACGGATGTAGAACCAACCCAACGCCATGACGTTGCGGCCCCAGACGTAGTCGTCCATGAATTGTCCGAATCCGCCACCACTGGAGTTGCTCGCGCCGGTGCTGGCACTTGCAGCGACGTTGGCTTCTGCGGTGGATTGCGCGTGAGCAGCGGAGGCTGCAAGGGTGCTGACAGCAGCGCAGGCAAGGGCTGCAGCAAAGCGGCGGGCGGTGCGGTTCATGTGGTTGTCTCTCTGGATAGGATTGTTATTTCGCCTAAGTGTGGCGATTTGTGTTTCCGCAGCATAACGCAGCGATTTCTCTGTGTTCGTTGAAGCTTTCCTCTAGCTGGTACGCACGCCACAGGGGTTTCCCCTAGGCGTGTTTGATACCGGTCGCCCGAGCGGCGGAGCCTTGGTGCGCAACGTTCTACGGGTGGGGCTTCAAAACTTGTATTCCGGGTTCTTGGGGTTGAAGGTTTGGTCGTTCCAGGTCTTGCGCGTCACGCTCTCGATGACGATCTTCTCGAGCTGGTTGCCCGACTCATCCCAGGATTCTTCGACACGAACCCAGGGGTTCTTGAGGTCGAAAAACAGGCGCACGCGCTTGGCGTAGAACGTGGGTGGGCCACTGGGGGCATCCCAGGTCAGGCGCAGCATGCGCTCGCCGCCTTCGGTCACCATCTTGGCCTCGTTGAACTTGCCGGTGCCACCGGCAGCCACGTGGGCGCGCCCATCGCGTTCCACCGTGTCGACGATGAACTGCAGCCCCAGTTCACGCGCGGTGTGGTTCGACTGCGATTTGGCGAGCGACCCGTCCAGCGCGCTCCAGATGGCGGCAAAGCCAAGCAGGCCGCCGAGGTGGCCGTACATCTCATCGCGGCGCACGGTCTCGTCGTAGATGATTTCCTGGCCGGCATGCGCGCCCCCCTTGAGCCAGCGGGCGTACACCTGGCGTGGTGCGTTGCGGTAGCGGATCAGCATCAGGGCCGGCTGGCTTTGCCACTGGTCTTTCACGCGCTCCTGGCGGCGCATGCGGTATTCGTACTCCGGCAGCTTGGCGACCTCAGCGCGCAGCCAGCGCAGCAGCGTTTCGGGCTTCATCGCCTGCGCCATGGCGAGGATGTCGTCGTCAGACCAGTCGGCAAAGGCGTTGGCCTGGACCTGGCCGGCAAGCCAGGTCGTCTGCCGGGCGACATCCATGGCGCCAAAGCTGCTGATGGCGGTGGACTGGGATGCAGCGGCTGCCGTGGCGGCAGGTACGGTGGGCGCGGAAGCCTCAGGCGTCTGCGCCCACGCGGCGCTCGTGCAGACCAGTGCCGTCGCCAGGGCAAGCGCGCGCAGTTGCATGCGGGTCTTCTCCATCGTTGCGATTGTCATGGGGGTCATTGCTGGGCCTCGGCGCGGGCGCGCTTGATGTCGGGGTCGGCATCGCGCAGTTCGCGGCGCAGGATCTTGCCGACGGTCGACTTCGGCAGCTCCTCATCGCGGAACTCGACAATGCGCGGCATCTTGTAGCCGGTCAGGTGGGCGCGGCAGTGTTCGAGCAGTGCCGGCTCCGTCAGCGCGCCGGTGCGCCGCACCACGATGACCTTCACGCGCTCACCCGCCACCGGGTCGGGCACGCCAATGGCGGCCACCTCCAGCACTTCGGGGTGCAGCGCGACGGCGTCTTCGATCTCATTCGGGTACACGTTGAAGCCCGAGACCAGGATCATGTCCTTCTTGCGGTCGATCAGGCGGATGTAGCCGTTGGCGTCCATCACGCCGATGTCGCCGGTGGAGAACCAGCCGTCCGCGTCGATGGCTTTGGCGGTTTCATCGGGGCGTTGCCAGTAGCCGCGCATCACCTGCGGGCCGCGCACCTGCAGCTCGCCGGGTTCGCCCAGCGGCGCGATGCTGCCATCGTCGGCCTTGAAGCGCACCTCGGTGGATGGCGCCGGCAGGCCGATGGTGCCGCTGAACTCGGTCACCTGCGGCGGGTTCATCGACACCACGGGCGAGCATTCCGTCAGCCCGTAGCCCTCAACGATGGTGTGGCCCGTGACCTGCTTCCAGCGCTGCGCGATGGCGCGCTGCACCGCCATGCCGCCGCCGATGGTGATCTTCATGGCCGAGAAATCACGCTTGGCAAATTCCGGATCTTCCAGCAGCGAGTTGAACAACGTGTTGACGCCGGCAATGCCCGAGAAGCGCTCGTTGCGCAGGATGAACAGCACGCGCTTGGTGTCGCGCGGATTGGCAATCAGGATGTTGCGCCCGCCCATGGTCATGAACATCAGCAGGTTCACCGTGAGCGAGAAGATGTGATACAGCGGCAGCAGCGTGACGTTGGTCTCCGCATCGTCCGAGAGCATGCCCTTGGACCACACCTCCGCCTGCAGCAGGTTGGCGATGATGTTGCGGTGGGTGAGCATCGCGCCCTTGGCCACGCCCGTGGTGCCGCCGGTGTACTGCAGGAAGGCGATGTCTTCCGGCGCCAGTGACACGGCTTGCGGCGCACGCGTACGCCCTGTGGCCAGCGCATCGCGCAACCAGATGGGGGACGGCAGCTTGTATGCCGGTACCTGCTTCTGCACATTGCGCATCACGAAGTTCAGAGCACGGCCCTTGAGGTTGAGTGCCCCGCCCATCAGGTCGCCAATGCCGGTCAGGACGATGTTGCGCACCTGGGTGCCGGGCAGCGCCTGTTCGAGCGTGCGCGCGAAGTTCTCCAGCACGACGATGGTTTGCGCGCCGGAATCGCGCAGCTGGTGTGCCAGTTCGGGCACCGTGTACAGCGGGTTCACGTTGACGACGATGGCACCGGCCAGCAGCGTACCGAACAGGCACACCGGGTACTGCAGGCTGTTAGGCAGCATGATCGCCACGCGGTCGCCTTTCTTCACGCCGCGCGATTGCAGCCACGCCGCGAAGTGCTTGGCCTGACGTTCGCATTGGTCGTACGTCATCTCGGTACCCACGCTCACATAAGCGACGCGGGTGCGGTACTTCTCCACCGATTCGCGAAACACCTCGGCCAGCGAGTGATAGCGGTCGGGGTCGATCTCGGCGGGCACGCCTTCGGGATACGACTTCAGCCAGATGCGGTCGGTCAGATTGTTGTGGTCAGCAACGGTGTTCATGGTGTCTCCGTCCATGAAACGCGGCATGGTTTTGTTATGTGCCGCGCGGGTTCTTGAGGTGGGCCGTTCCCGTTGGCCCATTGGTTCAGTTCGACATCGTTTCAGGGCGCTCCAGGATGGCAACCACGCCTTGTCCGCCGGCCGCGCAGATCGACACCAGCCCGCGCCCGCTGCCGCGCTGCGCCAGCATCTTGGCGAGCGTGGCGACGATGCGCCCGCCGGTGGCGGCAAACGGATGGCCCGTGCCCAGCGAGCTGCCGTTCACGTTGAGCTTGCTGCGGTCGATGCTGCCGAGTGGCGCGCTGCGGCCGAGCTTTTCGCGGCAGTACTCGGGCGACTCCCATGCGGCCAGTGTGCAGAGCACCTGGGCGGCAAAAGCTTCGTGGATCTCGTAGTAGTCAAAGTCTTGCAGCGTGAGGCCTGCGCGCTGCAGCATGCGCGAGACGGCATAGGCCGGCGCCATCAGCAGCCCTTCGTTCTGCTCGGGTGTGCCGCTGAAGAAATCGACCGCAGCCGTATCTGCGCAGGTCATGTAGGCGAGCACAGGCAGGTTGTGCGCGCGCGCCCAGTCCTCGCTGGCCAGCAGCACGCACGATGCGCCATCGGTGAGGGGCGTGGAGTTGCCGGCGGTCATGGTGCCGCTGGCGCTGCGGTCGAATACCGGCTGCAGCTTGGCGAGCTGTTCTGCAGTGAGGTTGCTGCGCAGGTTGTTGTCGCGGTCCAGCCCGAGGTGGGCGGTCATGAGGTCGGTGAAGAAGCCGCGCTCGTAGGCGGCCGTCAGGTTGTGGTGGCTGCGCAGGGCCAGTGCATCCTGGTCTTCGCGGCGGATGCCCCAGCGCTTGGCCATCAGCTCGCAGTGCTCCCCCATCGACAGGCCCGTGCGCGGCTCACTGTTGCGCGGCAGGAGTGGGCGCACGAACATCGACGGCCGCAGGCCGGCCAGTGCTTTGAGGCGCGCGCCGGTGGATTTGGCGCGATTGGCTTCCAGCAGGATCTTGCGCATCTTCTCGTTCAGGCCGACGGGCGCGTCGGACGTCGTATCCGTGCCGCCCGCGATGCCCACGTCGATCTGCCCCAGCGCGATCTTGTTGGCGACCAGGATGGCGGCTTCCAGCCCCGTGCCGCATGCCTGCTGCACGTCGTACGCGGGCGTTTGCTTGGCGAGCGTGGTGGAGAGCACCGATTCGCGTGTCAGATTGAAATCCCGCGAGAGCTTGATCACGGCGCCGGCCACCACTTCGTCCAGGCGCTGGCCGTGCAGGTTGAATCGGTCGACCAGGCCCTGCAGCGCGGCGGTCAGCATCTGCTGGTTCGATGCGGTGGCATAAGCCGTGTTCGAGCGGGCAAACGGAATGCGGTTGCCCCCGAGGATGGCGACGCGACGCACCTGAGTGTTGACGAGCATGGATCTACTCTCCCGTGTGTTCTTGTTGTGCCTGCGGCAGCGTCAGCACGCCGCGCAGATAGGGTCTGTCGCCGGCAGTGTTGCGTACCTCGAAGGCGCCACCCGGCGCGGCATCTTCGGCTTGCCAGAGCGTGGCGGCGCCCGGCAGTTGCAGCGGCGTCTTGAATTCGGCCACCACTTCGCCCCGGGCAAGTGGCGCGGCCGGCAGCAACGCTGCCAGCGCGCGCGCCTTGGTCCACATGCCGTGGGCGATGGGGTGGGCGAAGCCAAACAACCTCGCGCCAAGGTTCGATACGTGGATCGGATTCCAGTCGCCTGAGACACGGGCGTAGCGGCGGCCGGTGTCGGCGGGCGCATCCCAGTGGCCATCGGGCGACAGGTCTTGCGTCGCCGGCAAGGCGATCAGCGGCGCGCCCTGCGGAGACGGCACGCCCACGCGCAGGTAGGTCGAGAGCGATTCCCACACCACTGCACCGGCCCGAATGACGGCTGTCTCGATGGCAAACGCCTGTCCGCGCGCATGCTGGAACAGTCGGCGCGGGCGGACCTCCACACGCACGCGTTCACCGGCGGTGAGTGGTTGATGCTGACGGATCGTGTTGCACAGATGCACCAGCCCGATCACCGGATACGGGAACGTCGATTCCGTCATCAGCATGAGTTGCAGCGGAAAGCCCAGCAGGTGCGGGTACGTTATCGGCACGCCGTGTGCGGGCGAGAAGCCACAGACTGCTGCGTAGTGCGCGATGTGCTCCGCATCCAGCGGCACCTCTTGCCGCACCAGTGTGTGGCGCGGCAGCGGCCCGCCGCGCTTGCCCTTGCGTTGCGACAGCAGCGCCCGCCACGCCAGCGCCCTGGCCGATGGCGGTGTGGTCACCAGCGTCTGCGTGGCAGCGAATGGCGTGACAGTCGCGCGGGGGCGTGCGGCAACGGTGGGCGGCATGATTGTTCTACGCTCCGAGCAGGCTCTGGCCGCACACGCGTACCACGTTGCCTGTCACACCGTTGGATGCCGGACACGCAAACCACGCAATCGCCTCGGCCACGTCGACGGGTTGGCCGCCCTGGCTCATGGCATTCATGCGGCGGCCCGCCTCGCGAATAGCGAAGGGCACGGCCGCCGTCATCTGCGTTTCGATAAAGCCCGGTGCGACGGCGTTGATGGTGATGCCGCGTTCGGCCAGCGGCGGCGCACTGGCTTGTACCAGCCCGATCACACCCGCCTTGGACGTCGCATAGTTGGTCTGCCCCAGGTTGCCCGCAATACCGCTGATGGACGACACGCACACGATGGCCCCGCCCGCATGCAGCGCGTTGGCGGCGAGCAGCGCGTCGTTGATACGCAACTGCGCGGTGAGGTTGATGTCGAGCACGCTGCGCCACGCCGGTTCGGCCATGCGGGCGATGGTCTTGTCGCGCGTGATGCCGGCGTTGTGCACGAGGATGTCGATGCCGCCCAGCGCCGCCAACTGCTGTGCGAGCACGGCGGGTGTTTCCGGCGCGGCAATGTCATAGGCCAGCGCTTCACCGCCGATCTCCTGCGCCACGGCGTTCAACCCTTCCTGTGCAGCCGGCACATCGAGGCACAGCACACGCGCACCGTCACGCGCCAGCACGTGCGTAATTGCCGCGCCGATGCCACGCGAGGCCCCCGTCACCAGTGCGGTACGCCCGGCCAGCGGCTTCTGCCAATCCACGGAAGCCGGCGCTGCGGCGCGCACGCGCACCACCTGCCCCGATACATATGCTGAGCGCGCCGACAGCAGAAAGCGCAGCGTTGACGCCGCTACGTTCTCGGCGCCCTCCGCCACGTAGACGAGCTGCGCCGTGCAACCACGCCGGATCTCCTTGCCAAGCGAGCGCGTCATCCCCTCCAGCGCGCGCTGGGCGATAGCAGCCTGCGGCGTCTTGCAATCTTCAGGCGGGCGGCCAATGACCACCACGCGCCCGCAGCGGCCGACTGCACGCACGCCATCGTGGAATACGTGATACAGCGCGTCGAGGTCTTCCGTTGTCTGCATGCCGGTGGCATCGAAGACGATGCCGCCGACGCGGTCAAATGCATCGCCTTCCTTGCCGGTGGGTGCAACAAAGCGCCCGGTGATCTGCCCGTGCCGGTTAGCAGCGCCGAGCCATTCGGGGTCGCTTTCATGAAAGCGCGTGGGCACGCCGATTTCGGCAAACAGCGCGGCCAGTGTTTCGCGCATTGCGCCGCCGGGTGCGGCACCCACCAGAAACGGGCCGATGAACTCCGGTTTCCCTTCCTGATACCGGCGCAACGGCACCGGCTGTGGCAGGCCAAGGTTGGCCGACAGCCATTTTCCAAAACCGGAACCGACGAAATCGAGGTACTTGTCTTGCATCGTTGTTGTTGTCTTGTTCTATGTCACGCCGTCAGGCTGCGCGGCGTTCGGCGGTTTGCAAGGCGTCGAGCGCATCCTTGCGGCGCTGCAGATCGGCCAGCAGGTTGAAGTCGGGCGGGAAGTCGTCCACGGCGACGGCGTGTTCGCCGTAGCGCGCGTAGTCGCACAGTTGCTTGCGTTCGGCCTCGTCGATGAGGCCTTGTGCCACGGCCTGCGCGGTCCAATCTTCGAAGTCGGGAAGGCTTTGCGGCACGGGCGGCAGCTTGCCTTCTCGGACGACGGGTTTCAAGCGCTGCTCGATGGCATCCACCGCCGGTTGGAGGCGGAAGGCCCATTCACCGTAAGCGATCGGGTCGATGTCGGGCGTGGGGCAGTACGAATCGGCCAGCAGGCGGTCACGCGCTGTGCCAGGCGTCTGCATCAGTTCGGCTACCTGTGCGGCCAGTGCGTCAGACGGTTTGCGATAAGGCGAGCCGAACGGGAAGATCAGCGCGCGCAGCAACCCGGCGATGCCGCGGTTCGGGAAGTTCGCCAGCACGCCGTCCAATGCGTCGTGCGCTTTGACTAGGGCGTCCTGCACCGACCAGTGCACCAGCGGCGCATCTTCAACTGGGCGGCCTTCGTCTTCAAAGCGCTTGAGCGCCGACGAGATCAGATACATCTGCGAGAGGATGTCGCCCAGGCGCCCGGTGATGCTTTCGCGGCGCTTGAGCGTGCCGCCCAGCGTGAACATCGACACATCGGACAGCAGCGCCAGTGCGGTCGAGAAGCGGTTGACGGCCTGGTAGTAGCGCTGCATCTCGGGCGCGGCATGGCTTGGCGCTGGCGCCACGCGACCGCCCGAGAGCGCATGCAGGAACGCGCGCACGAAGTTGCCCGCGATGAACGCACCGTGCCCAAACAGCGCCGCATCGAACGCGCGCAGCGTCTCCGGTGAATCTGCGCCTTGTGCGGCGGTCATCTCGCGCAGCACATACGGATGGCAGCGGATCACGCCCTGCCCGAAGATGATCAGGCAGCGCGTCATGATGTTCGCGCCTTCCACCGTGATGGCGATCGGCACTTGCTGGTACGCACGCGCCAGGAAGTTGTTCGGCCCCATGCAGATGCCCTTGCCGCCCACGATGTCCATCGCATCATTGACCACATCGCGCGCACGTTCGGTGACGTGGTACTTGGCGATGGCGGAGATGACCGAGGGCTTCTCGCCCAGGTCTACCGCCAGCGCAGACAGGCGCCGCGCCGCATCCATCATGTACAGGTTGCCACCCATGCGGCCAAGTGCTTCCTGAATGCCCTCGAACTTGCCGATGGGCGTGCGGAACTGGCGGCGCACGGCGGCATACGCGCCGGTACTGCGCACGGCAATCTTCGATAGCCCCACGTTGGACGACGGCAGCGAAATCGCACGGCCTGCCGCCAGGCATTCCATCAGCATGCGCCAGCCACGGCCCACCTGTGCCTGCCCGCCGATCACCCAGTCGATCGGGATGAACACATCCTTGCCCCAGTTGGGGCCGTTCTGGAACACCGCGTTCAGCGGCCAATGGCGGCGGCCGATGTTCACGCCCGGATGCTTGGTCGGGATGAGCGCGCAGGTGATACCGGGTTCTTTATCGCCACTGAGCAGCCCGTCCGGATCGACCGCGCGGAAGGCCAACCCCAGCACTGTCGCAATCGGCCCGAGCGTGATGTAGCGCTTGCTCCAGGTCACGCGAAAGCCCAGCATTTCGCGGCCCTCGTGCATACCGCGGCAGACCACACCCACGTCGGGAATGGCCGCCGCATCGGAACCCGCATACGCGTTGGTCAGCGCAAAGCAGGGGATCTCTTCACCGCGGGCGAGGCGCGGCAGGTAGTGGTTCTTTTGCGCTTCGGTGCCGTAGTGCAGCAGCAGTTCCGCCGGGCCCAGCGAGTTGGGCACCATGACCGATACGGCCGCTGCGGAGCAACGCGTCGACAGCTTCATGATGACCTGCGAGTGCGCATAGGCCGAGAAGCCTTTGCCGCCGTATTCCTTCGGGATGATCATGCCCAGGAAGCCCGCCCGCTTGGCGTAGGCCCACGCTTCGGGCGACATGTCTTGCCAGATCTGCGTGGTCTCCCAGTCGTTGGCGAGGTCGCAGAGCTTCTCGGTTTCCACGTCGAGGAACGCTTGTTCTTCCGGCGACAGACGCGGTGGCGGTGACGAGAGCAGGCGTTTCCAGTCCGGGCGGCCGGAGAAAAGTTCAGCATCCCACCAGACGGTGCCGGCCTCGATGGCGTCGCGCTCGGTTGGCGACATCTCCGGCATGATTTTCCGGAACACCGCCAGCACACGGCGCGTGATCAGCGTGCGGCGCAGCGGCTTGAACGTAAGCACCAGCGCCGGCAGTACGAAGACGATGGCAAGTAACGCGGTCATCACCGGGCCGACCAGGCTGAGCCATGCGCCCACCGCCAGCCACACACCGGTTGCGACCAGCCAAGCGAGTGCCGATGCTTCCATCGTGGCGAGCCCGAGCGCGCCGATGCAAAGCAGGACGATCCAGATCGTCGTCATGAGGGTCTCCATTCGATGCGTTCATGCGCTGGGCATTCGGTGGTTGCCGAATGCCCAGCGACTCTCGTGCCTACGGGGGCTGAAGCCGCGCTGCGCTTGGTTTTTCCGTCAGGCGCTGGGGCTGCGCCAGGGGCGCATCGGGTTGGCCGGGAAGATTGCGCGCGCGGCGTTGCTGCGGCGGATGGCCAGCGCACGGGTACGTGCCGTGGGTGAGGCGCTAGCATCCTCGTGCTCGTCACGGTCGTCACGGTCGTCGAGGGCGCTGTCGTGCTCGTCTTCGTGCGCGTCGGCATCTTCGGCCGCACTGGCGCGTGCGCCGGGCGTACGGCCAAACAGGTCACCGGCAAAAGGGGATGCGGTGGCGGGTGCCGTGGTGCGCTCGGGGGCACGGCCATTGCCGTTGCTGCTCCCGTTGCCATGGCGGCTTGAACCGCCATGACCATTGCCGCCGTCGCCGCCGTTGGGCGCATCGTCGGCCTGAACCACGGGTGTGGGGGCCTGGGCTTCGGCCAGTTCGACCACCTGGTCGAGTGCGCCGGCCTCGCCAGGCAGCGGAGCGTTGAGCGTGGCCACCACCAGCGCGGTCAGGCGCGCCAGCAGCGAGGCATCGTTCATCGGCTTGCCCTGCGTGAACATCGGCAGCAGGTTGTTGAGGTCATCCCCGGCCAGCACGCCGGCGAGTGCCTTGAGCGAGAAGTGCAGGCGCCAGCCGAGCTCAGCGCGCGGCACATGCGGCAGCGCGCTCGAAAACGCTTCGAAGAAGCGACCGAACACCGGCGCGTAATGCCCGAGCAGATAGTTCTGCACGAACGGCGAGGTGTCGGAATACACGCGGCCCATCAGACGCAGGAAGGCGGGGCCGCCGGTATCGGGGTTGCGCGCCATCTGCAGCGCCGGCACGAACAGCGCGCCGAGCACGTGATCGCACGTGAGCTGCTCCTTGGTCCAGCGTTCTTCGCAGGCCGTGAGCAGCGCCAGGCGGCGCGTGTTGAGTGGATCGAGCCGGCGGCCAAGCACCGACTGCATCAACGCTTCCTTGCTGCCGAAGTGATAGTTGACCGCAGCCAGATTGACCTTCGCGCGCGCGGTGATCTGCCGCAACGACATCGCCTCGTAGCCGAACTCGATGAACAGCAGTTCGGTGGCTTCCAGAATGCGGCCCTTGGTGTCTCCTGCTCCAGGACGTCCCATGTCTCCTACCTCGTTTTTTTAGGTCTGATATCGGCTCGATTGCTGCACTGCAGCGCTCTAACGCTCGATTCAAACATGTGTATGGGGTTGCCTGGGCATGTTAGGAACAGACGTTTGAAAACGCAAAGTTCCCAATTCGAGCGGGCACTCTAGACGAGGGGAGGTGGCCTGGAGAACGTATGAAACGCTTAGGCTGCAAGGTGAGTAGGCGCAAACATCCAAATTGCTAAAGGGATGTCTGCGCCGGGGTGGCTGGAGTCAGCCGGCTGGTTGATGGGGCGACTGCAGGCCGCTGAAGAATGCGGCAGCGTTTTGTGCAAGGGTGGCGAGGTGGTAGCCGCCTTCCTGGACGACCAGCGTTGGCAAGCCGAGCGCACCAACGGTTGCACCGAGGCGGCCAAAGCCTTCCGTCGACACATCCACCTGCGATTGCGGATCTTCGCGATAGATGTCGAAGCCGAGCGACAGCACCAGCGCATCGGGCTGGAAGCGTTCGAGTGCCGCAAGCGCCACGCCCAGCTTGTCGAAGAACACCGATTCCGGCGAGCGATGCGGCATGGGCAGGTTGATGTTCAGACCTTCGCCATCGCCTGCGCCGCGCTCGTCGTCAAAGCCCGCGACGACCGGGTAGAAGTTGGTCGGGTCGCCGTGGATGGAGACGTACAGCACGTCGGCGCGATCGTAGAAGATCTCCTGGATGCCCTGGCCGTGGTGCATGTCGGTATCGAGGATGGCGACACGCTTGTACTTGGCGCCGAATTGGCCAAGTAAGGCCTGTGCGGCCACGGCAGCGTTGTTGAGGTAGCAGAAGCCGCCGGCGGCTTCGCGGCGCGCGTGGTGGCCGGGCGGGCGGCACAGCGCGTAGGCCAGCCGCTCGCCGTTGAGGATGGCTTGCGCGCCGGCCGCAGCGCTCTGTGCCGACCAATAGGCCGATCGCCATGTGTTGGCACCGACGGGGCAACTGCCGTCCGCTAGGTAGCGCGCGGCCTGGGCCAGCACGCCGCGCAGTGCATTGGGCTCGCGCACGAAGATATTGGACATGACCTCGTCGCCCCAGTCTTCGGGCAGTCGGCGCCAGTCGGTGTGGGCGTCCTGCAGGAAGCGCAGATAGGGCTCGCCGTGCACAGCAGTGAGCGGCGCGAGGCCGTGGTCTTCGGGCTGCGCGATGGTGAAACCGAGATCGCGCGCGGCTTGCAACAGGTTGCGGGCACGGTCGGGCACCTCTTGCGGCGTGCGCATCTTGCCGCGCGAGTAGTAGCTCTGCGGATGGTGCAGCAGCTGTTCGGGATGGAAGAACGTCAGCATGGTGAAGCGGGTTGGGGGGAGATCGTTATGCGTTCACGGCATCGCCGGCGGGCGCGCGGCCACGCTGGCGCGCGTCAATGGCGGTGATGCAGACGAGCGACACGCCGGCGAGCAGCGTGTAGAACACCGCCAGCGGCCACCATTCGCCATGGAAGCGCTGCGCGAGGATGGTGCCGACCAGCGGTGTGAGCCCGCCCGCCACTGCACCGCACACTTGGTACGACAGCGAGATCGCCGAGTACCGCACGCGCGTCTCAAACACGCCCGACACAAAGCCCGCAATGACCGAGTAGAAGCTCGCCATGCACACCACGGCGATGGCGATCCCGAGAATCATCAGCGGCGCCTGCCGCGTCTGCACCAGCAGGAACATCGGATACGGCGACGCCATCGCCAGCAGCGCCATCAGCTTGAGGAAGCGCGCGCCGCCCAGCTTCTCCGCCAGCCAAGCCGCCAGTGGCTGCGCAAGAAACTGGATGAACGCCACCGCAAACAGGCAATCGAGAATCAACGTCTTCGACAGCGACAGGTACTGCGTCGTGTACGCGATCATGAACGTGTTGGTGAAGTACACGCCCGCAATGCCGATCGTGTTGGCACCGATGCACAGCAGCACCGGCACGCGCGCCGTCCGCCAGACCTCGGCGATCGGCAGCTTGGCCGTCTTGCGCTGCGCCTGCACCTGCGCAAACTCGGGCGATTCATTGACGCCCGAGCGAATCGCCGCGCCCACGACCAGCAGCACCGCACTTGCCAGGAAGGGCAGACGCCAGCCCCAGTCCATGAACACGTCTTTCTCCATCGACGTGACCAGGCGGAAGGCCAGCAGCGAGAGGATCAACCCCGCCGGGCTACCGAGCTGCGCAAACGATGCGAAGAACGTGCGGCGGCCCTTGGGCGCGTGTTCGCCCGCCATCAACACCGCGCCGCCCCATTCCCCGCCGACCGCGATGCCCTGCACCACGCGCAGCAGCACCAGCAGCACGGGCGCGAGCGCACCGGCGGTGGCGTACGTCGGCAGCAGGCCGATGCCGATGGTCGCCAGGCCCATCATCGTGAGCGTGATCATCAGCGCCTTCTTGCGGCCGATGCGGTCACCCCAGTGGCCGAACACGATGCCACCCAGCGGCCGCGCAAAGAAGCCCACGGCAAACGTACCGAACGACGCGAGCGTGCTGAGGAAGGGATCACCGCCTGGAAAGAACAACGGCCCGAAGACGAGCGCGGCGGCGGTGGCGTAGATGTAGAAGTCGTACCACTCGATCATGGTGCCGACAAAGGCGGCGGTGGCCGCGCGCGCAGGCTGACGCCCGCCCGGTTGAGACGATTGCATTGTGTAGCTCCTCACGAATATTTTTTCGCCCACTGCATCGAGGCAGCGGATGCGTGTTTATTGCCGGTTGACGGGTATTAGTCAAATTCTGAATACTTATCGTTTGTATAATTTGAACTCATATTCACCGCCATGGACCCGTCTGCTCTCGATCCCGCCCTGGTCAGCGACCGACTCGACTGGAACCTGCTGCGCACCTTCCTCACCATCGTCCACGAGCGCAGCATCAGCCGTGCGGCGGTGCGGCTGCACATCACGCAGCCGGCCGTGAGCCTTGCGCTGCGGCGCCTGGAAGATCAGCTCGGCCACACGCTTATCGAGCGGCGTGGCTCGCACTTCCGCCTCACGCGCGTTGGCGAGGACGTGCTGCGCATCGCTACCGATGTCTACGGCAATGTTGCGCGGCTTGGCTCAGAACTGGGTGAGCCACAGGACGATGTGAGCGGCGTGCTGCACTTGCTGACGGTCAGCCGCATCCAGTCGGGCGTGTATGACGAATGCCTGGCGGCGTTTCATCGGCATCACCCGCGCGTCGATCTGCAGGTGGAGGTGATGCGCAGCGCCGACATTCTTGATGCATTGGCGCAGAAGCGCGCCGGCATTGGTTTGAGCTTGTGTCGCACGCCGATCGACAAGCTGGAGCGGCAGTTGTTTTTGCGCCAGCGCTACGCGGTGTTTTGCGGACGGCACCACCGGTTGTTCGGGCGCACTGGCTTGTCGATCAGCGATCTGCTCGGCGAGAACTTTGTCTCGTTCATGAGCGACCAGTTGGGCGATGCGCTGTCGCCGCTGGCCGTGTTTCGGGATCAGCAGGGATTCACCGGGCGCATCGTCGCCACGTCGCCGAGCCTGGATGAGATCAAGCGCTTGGTGTTTGCGGGATATGGGGTGGGGTGTCTGCCGGAGCACATCGTGGCGGATGACTTGGCGCAGCAGCGGCTGTGGCGCTTGCCGCCGGAGGAGGGCGTCGCCGATATCGATCTGTACCTGATGTGGCACAAGGAGCGACGCCTGGCACCCGCCGAAGAGGCGTTCTTGGCACATTTCAGGCGGTATATGGCGCGGTATTCGCTGGCTGAGCGGCTGGGGGATGTGGTGAATGCGCCGTTGGCGGCGTTGCGGGCGCCGGCAGGGTAGCGGGTAAACCCAAGTCCGCCATCACATCCTGTTAAACTACCGCCCTTCTTGCAGTTCATGCAGTCCCCGGGGTCCAGTCGCCCCGTCATCTACCCAGGCTCTGTCCACGATTGGCGCACGAACGAATGCGCGGGACACGCCGGTTCAAGTCTCACCGTTTCCATGTCGTTTTCCGAACTCGGCTTGTCAGACAAGCTGGTACGCGCCGTGGCCGAACTCGGCTACACCGAACCTACCCCGATTCAACGCCAGGCCATCCCCGCAGTCCTTAAGGGCGGTGACCTGCTTGCCGGTGCACAGACCGGTACCGGCAAGACCGCCGGTTTCACGCTGCCGCTGCTGCATCGCCTCGCTGCCACGCAGCCGAACAAGGTGCAGACGCCCAACGGCATGCGCTTCCCCGTTCGCGCGCTGGTGCTCACCCCCACGCGTGAACTTGCCGCGCAGGTGGAAGAGAGCGTGCGCGCCTATGGCAAATACCTGCCGCTGAAGTCGATGGTGATGTTCGGCGGCGTTGGCATCAACCCGCAGATCGACGCGCTCAAGCGCGGCGTCGATATCGTCGTGGCCACGCCGGGCCGTCTGCTGGACCACGTGGGCCAGCGCACCATCGACCTGTCGCACATCGAACTGCTGGTGCTGGATGAAGCCGACCGCATGCTCGACATGGGCTTCATCCACGACATCCGCAAGATCCTCAATATCCTGCCGCCCAAGCGTCAGAACCTGCTGTTCTCGGCCACGTTCTCGGATGACATCCGCGAGCTGGCCGACCGCCTGCTCGACAAGCCGGCGCTGATCGAAGTCGCACGCCGCAACACCACGGCCGAGACGGTCGAGCAGCGCATCTATCCGGTGGACCGCGAGCGCAAGCGCGAGCTGCTGGCCAAGCTCGTGCGCGACAACGACTGGCACCAGGTGCTGGTCTTCACGCGCACCAAGCACGGTGCGAACCGCCTGGCCGAACAGCTCACGCGCGATGGCATCTCGTCGCTGGCGATTCACGGCAACAAGAGCCAGTCGGCACGCACGCGCGCGCTGTCGGAGTTCAAGGCCAACACGCTGCGCGTGCTGGTCGCCACCGACATCGCCGCACGCGGCATCGACATCGATCAACTGCCGCACGTCGTCAACTTCGACCTGCCGAACGTGCCGGAAGACTATGTGCACCGGATCGGCCGTACGGGCCGCGCGGGTGCGCAGGGCGAGGCGATCTCGCTGGTTTGCGTGGACGAACACGGCCTGCTGCGCGACATCGAACGCTTGATCAAGCGCGAACTGCCGCGCACCGTACTGGAAGGCTTCGAGCCGGACCCGACGATTGCGCCGGAGCCGATTCCGAATGGGCGCAACTCGGCGGGCCGTGGCGGTAATGCGCGTGGCGGTCGCCCGGGCGGTGGTCGCAGCCAGCAACCGCGCCAAGCTGCGGGCGGCAACGCTGCACCGCGCGAGCCACGTGCTCCGCGTGAGCCCCGCGAACCGCGTCGTGAGTCGAGCGGTAACGGTCAGGCCCAGAGCCAGAATCAAGGCCAAGGCCAGGGTCGCAATGGTGGCGGTAACCGCCAACGCCAGGCGCAAGACCAACGTGACGGTCAGGCTGCACCGAAGCCGCACAATGGGCGTCGCGGCAATGGTGCTGGCAACGGCGCCAGCAACGGCCAATCGCAAGCGCGCGGCCAACGCCAGGGCAATGGCCAAGGACAAGGTAACGGGCAGGGCGGTCAGCGTCGTTCGTCGAACACGCAAGCCGCACAACCGGCGCAGAAGGCTGCACAACCGGCCAAGCAACCGTTCAACGGTTTGTTTGCCAAAGCGGCAGCACTGCTCGGCGGCCGCAAAGCCTGACGTTCATGCACAGTAGCGACGACAGCGGCCAACCAGCATCTTCTGAAGCCCCGTACGACGGCCTGACGCCCGACAGCATCCTCGATGCATTGGCGCAGGTTGGGCTGATGCCGGACGGCCGCATGTTCGCGCTCAACAGCTACGAGAACCGCGTCTACCAGGTCGGCGTGGAAGACAGCGCGCCGGTGGTCGTCAAGTTCTACCGGCCGGGCCGCTGGAACGACGCGCAGATCGTCGAGGAACACGCCTTCACGGCGGAACTCGCCGCTGCGGAAATTCCAGTGATCGCACCGCTGGAAATCGACGGCCGCACGCTGCACGCGTTCGAGCGCTGGCACTTTGCGGTCTTCCCGCGCTGCGCCGGCCGCGTCCCCGCGATTGATCGCGACGACACGCTCGAATGGATGGGCCGTTTCCTCGGACGCATCCATGCCGTGGGTGCGCAACGCCCGTTCATGGCGCGGCCCGCGCTCGACATCGACACCTTCGGCGTGCAATCGCGCGACTGGCTGCTCGAACACGATTTCATCCCGCCGGATTTGTTGCCCGCCTGGCGCAGCGTGGCCGACGCAGCGCTGGATGGCGTGCGTCGCTGCTACGACCGCGCGGGCGATGTGGCATTGCTGCGCCTACACGGCGATTGCCATGCGTCGAACGTTCTCTGGATCGAAGAGGCCGACGCCAAGCAAGGCGACCCGCTGCGCAGTGCCGGCCCGCACTTCGTTGACTTTGACGACAGCCGCACCGGTCCCGCTGTGCAGGACTTGTGGATGTTGCTCTCGGGCGATCGACCGTCGATGCAATCGCAGCTCGCCAGCCTGCTGGCCGGCTACGAAGACTTCTGCGAATTCGACACGCGTGAGTTGTATCTGGTGGAAGCGCTGCGCACGCTGCGCCTGCTGCACTACAGCGCGTGGTTGGCGCGTCGCTGGAATGATCCGGCGTTTCCGGCCGCGTTTCCGTGGTTCAACACGCAACGCTATTGGCAGGATCGGGTATTGGAATTGCGCGAGCAGATCGCGCTGTTGGACGAACCGCCGCTCTGGTAAAACCGAGCGGCGGTTTTTCTTTGGGCAAATGCGAACGCTTTAGGCGAACTTGCCAGCTTGGAAGTCTCGCACGGCCTGGAAGATTTCTTCCTGCGTGTTCATCACGAACGGGCCGTATTGCGCGATCGACTCGTTCAGCGGCTTGCCTGCCACCACTAGCACACGTGCTTCAGCATCACCTGCGCGGATGACCACGCCGTCGCTGCCTTCCGTATTGGCGAGGATGGCCATCTGCTTGTCATCCACGCGTTGCAGGCCGGCATTGCCCGGTGCATCGACATCGCCCACCAGCGCGCTGCCACGGAACACGTAGACGAACGCGTTGTGCCCCACCGGCAGCGGCTGTGCAAACGACGCACCCGCCGGCAGCGTGATGTCCAGATACAGCGGCTGTGTCGCTTCACGCGTCATCGCGCCTTGCACGCCTTGCGACTCGCCAGCGATCACGCGCACCGCCACGCCATCTTCCGTCGTGAACTCGGGAATCTCGTTCGACGGGATGTCGCGGTACCACGGGGTCGTCATCTTGTCGCGTGCGGGCAGGTTCAGCCAGAGCTGGAAGCCTTCCATCACGCCGTCTTCCTGTTCGGGCATCTCCGAATGCACGACGCCGCTGCCGGCGGTCATCCACTGCACGCCGCCGTGTTGCAGCAGGCCTTCGTGGCCAGCGCTGTCGCGGTGGCGCATGCGGCCCGCGATCATGTACGTCACCGTTTCAAAGCCCCGGTGCGGGTGATCGGGAAAGCCGGCCAGGTAGTCGTTCGGATCATCGCTGCGGAACGCGTCGAGCATCAGGAACGGATCGAGCCGGCGTTGCAGGTTGTTCGTCAGCACGCGCGTGAGCTTCACGCCCGCCCCGTCCGAGGTGGGCCGGCCGGTGACGATGCGTTCCACGCGGCGAGCATGTTGCACACGAGGTTGCACGAGGGTTTCCATGTGCTTCTCCTGAAATTGGGGATTTGTCATACCCACAATGTAGGGTGGTTGCCCCTTTGGCACTAGTCGGTTATCGTGGGAAAAAATGTTGCTCCCGGCGGGACAATTACAACCATAGACCGGCGAGCACGACCACAAGAGGAGGAAACCACGTGGATTTGAATCAATTGTCGCTGTTCGTGCGCGTTGTCGAGGCGGGCAGCTTTACCGCGGCTGCCGCGCGCCTGGATCTGCCCAAATCGTCTGTCAGCCGGGGCATTGCCGCGCTGGAACAGGATTTGAACGTACGCCTGTTACAGCGCACCACGCGCACGCTGCATCTGACCGACGCTGGTCAGAGCCTGTATCAGGTGGCTTCGCATGCACTGGAAGACATTGAGCGCGCAACAACCTGCGCGGGTGAGCTGCAGGACACCCCGCGCGGCAAAGTGCGGCTCACCTCTTCCGAAGATGTGGGGCGCCTGCTGGTCGCGCCGGTGGCCGCGCGTTTCATGCAGCAATACCAGGACATTGACCTGGATGTCGTGCTCTCGCCGCGCAATGTCGATCTGGTGCAGGAGGGCTTCGATCTTGCCGTGCGTGTTGGCCGGCTGGCCGACAGTTCACTCGTGGCGCGGCCGCTGGGTGTATTGCGCATCGGGCTGTTCGCCTCGCCGGAATACTTGCAGCGGCGCGGTGTGCCCGAGACGGTGCAGGAACTGGCCGACCACTGCTGTCTCGACTTCCGCGGCACTGGCCGTGGCGAGACGCAATGGCGCCTGGTCGGCCCCGACGGCCTGAAGACCGTGGCCGTGCGTGCGCGCCTGAATGCCGACAGCCTGATCTACCTGGAAACGCTCATCGCCTCCGGCACCGGCATCGGTCCGCTGCCCTTGTATGCAAGCGGTATTGCCCGTGCGAACGCGCCACTGCCGCGCCTCGTGCGCGTGCTGCCCGACTACGCCACCAGCGGTGAGCCGATCAATCTCGTGACGCCATCTGCGCGTTTTGTACCCAAGCGGGTGCGTCTGCTGATCGACATGCTGACAGAGTCGATCCGGCAGGAACTGGAAAACGCTGATCCCATCTGAGGCATCGCCACCGGGCATGGTGGTCCGTTAAATGTTGTGACGAATGATCCGGGCACGCATGTGGCGCGGCATCATCCGCTCCACGTTTGCCGGACAACTACGTCGACCTCCTCGACGTCACCCCCGTGAAGCGTTGCAGCGCGTCCCCCCGGTGTGCTGCAGCGTGTCCGGCATACGCGACCCTTGGGTGTTTCTGATCCCGTCACGTTGTGAGAAACACCGCCGCCCGGACCTCGTTTGTCCGGGTTTTTTTTTATTCGCGATGCCGATGTTCTCGGTCAGCCAATGTCCGTGGGCGCTTGGAAGAGTCTTCACAAATTAGGACTCTTCTCATGGTTCGTGGCACACCTTGCCAACAAAATTGCATGGAAATAACACATGCAACGGATCGCACGAGAGTGCAGCCGATTGGGCTGCTGTACGAGCCCACGCCATCCCGGCACGCATGTGCGCATTTTTCATGGAACCGAACATGCGAATCGCCTTGCTTGAAGACGATCCCTTCCAGAGCGAAGTCATCGTCCAGATCCTGTCCCAGTCCGGCCACGATGTGGTCACCTATACCGATGGCGCAACGCTGCTGCGCATGCTGGGGCGCTCCTCGTACGACATGCTGATCCTCGACTGGCACACACCGGGCATGCTCGGCATCGATGTGCTGAGCGTGGTGCGCAGCCGCCACAAGGATGTCCTGCCGATCCTGTTCGTGACGGCCGAAGAGAGCGAGAAGGGCCTGGTGCGCGCACTCACGCAGGGTGCTGATGACTACATCACCAAGCCGTTCCGCATTCCTGAGCTGCGCGCGCGCGTTGATGCGCTGCTGCGTCGTGCTTATCCGATTCCGTACGGTCGTCTGCCGTTTGACGTGGGCCCGTTCCACTTCAATCCGCAGCGCCAGCAGGTCACGCTGCACGGCGAGCCCGTCACGCTGACGGGTATCGAGTTCCAGCTCGCGCTGCTGCTGTTCTCGAACGTGGGCCGCACGCTTTCGCGTGACCATATCTTCGGGCAGGTGTGGGGCCGCAACTCGTCGGAGTACACACGTACGATCGACAGCCATGTCTCGCGCATCCGCATGAAACTGAACATCGAACCGGTGAACGAGGTGCGCCTGGTAGCCGTGTACAAGCACGGCTATCGACTGGACCACCTGAGGCCTGCGGATGAGGCAAGCTCACTGGTGGGCGACGAGGCTGTGCCGTACGAAGTCTGACGGGCTCAGTTGAGCACGGCTTCAGCCAGCGCATTGGTTGGCACGTATGGCGCAGGATGACCCGGTTGCAGGGTGATCCACGCGCCGTGCGTCTGTGCGGTGGGCAATGAGGCGGCTGCGCTGTGCGCACCCGCCAGCGTCAGGCCCAGCACGCCTTCTCCGCGCGTGCTGAGTCTGTGTTCCAGGTCTGCGGCTGCCGGCAGGGCGCTGCCCGGCAGCGGGCTGACCAGCACCACGGACGCACCGCCCACCGGCAACACGACCGTGGCGATTCCGATACCGGACAACGCCACTGGCGCCGGTTCCTGCGTCAATCCGAGCAGTGCGCGATAGCGCGCCACGCTCGCTTCGATATCCCGTACCACCACTGTTACCGATGCGATACCTCGCACGCCATTGGCGTGCGCGCGCACGTCGCCTTCGCGCACGCGCAGGTGGCGCGGCGTGATGTCGCCGCACAGAAAGGGCAGATCGGAGGTGGCCGGGCGGCCAAGTTCCCAACGCAGTTGTTCGCCATCGGGGCGCAGGCGGCCGCCGGGTAGCGGGCCTTCATAGTCGAGCCCACGTGCGCGCGCTGCGCTGACCAATGCCCCCACGTTGTGCGGCAGCAGGGCAAAGTCGACATAGCCGGCGCCATGCTGCTCGCCGAGCGTCCACCAGCGGCGCTCGGGTGCGGGCTGGAGGAAGGCAATCAGCTCCAGATAGCTGCCATCGGCAAAACCCACCAGGGCGTTGTGTGTGACGCCGTCGGCATGGGTGCCGCCACGCTGTACGGTAAAGCCGAGTGCAGCGTAGTCGGCAATGACGCGCTCGAGATCGTTCACGCGGATGACGATGTGGTCCAGGGTCAGGCTCATGGCGGTTCCGTTTGGGTGGGGGATTGCGGCAGCGTCAGGCGGCTTCACCGCCAAGGTAGGCATGGCGGATGCGCGGGTCGTGCAGCAATTCGCGCGCCGGGCCCGACAGCACGATGCGGCCGTTCTGCAGTACGTAGCCATGGTGGGCGATGCGCAGGGCGAGGCTGGCATTCTGTTCGACCATGAAGACCGACACGCCCGTCGCGTTCACTTGGGCGATGAGGTCCAGTACGTGGTCGACATAGCGTGGGGAGAGGCCCATGGTCGGCTCATCCATGCAGATCAGGCGCGGGCGGCCCATCAGCGCGCGGGCCATGGCCACCATCTGCTGTTCACCGCCCGAGAGCGTGCCGGCCAGCGCGTGCAGGCGCTCTTTCACGCGTGGGAACAAGGCGAGCATGCGTTCGTAGTCTTCTGCAATGGCGGCGCGCTCGCGGTGCGGGTTGCGCGTGAAGGCGCCCATCAGCAGGTTCTCGCGCACTGTCATGGCGCCGAACAACCGCCGCGCTTCGGGCACCGACGCCACGCCCAGGCGGATGATCTGCGGCGTCGACAGCTTTAGGGTGGAGGCGCCATCGATCTGCACATCGCCGGAGGTCGGCTTGTGCAGCCCGAGGATCAGTTTCATCGACGTCGACTTGCCGCTGGCATTGCCGCCCAGCAGGCTGACGATCTGGCCGTGCTGCACGTCCAGGTTCACGTCAAAGTGCACTTGCGCCGGACCATAGTGCGTGTTGATGTGGCTCAGGCGCAGCAGCGGAGCGGAAGGGGCGAGCGTGGTCATGTGGGGTTCATGCAGCCAGGGCGTCGGGCGCTTCGCCCACGGCGCGGTGGCCAAGATAGGCTTCGACGACAGCGGGATCGTTGCGTACGGCATCGGGCTCGCCCTCGGCGATCTTGCGGCCGTCATCCATGGCGATCACGCGGTCAGACAGCCGCATCACCAGTTCCAGCTTGTGCTCGATCAGGAGAATGGTCTGGCCGCGCGCCTTGAGCGTGGCGATGATCTGCTGCATCTCGGCGGTTTCGCTCTCGTTCATGCCGGCGGTGGGCTCATCGAGCAGCAACAGGCGAGGGCGGGCGGCGAGCGCGCGGGCGATCTCCACGCGGCGGCGGTTCGCATACGACAGCGTGTAGGTGGGCTGATGCAGGCGGGGCAGCAGGCGCTCGCCAAAGAGCGCGAGGATGTCGAGCGCTTGGGCGTGCAGTGCGGCTTCTTCGTCGCGTACGCGCGCCGGGCGCCACAGCGCAAGCGCCAGTTCGGCAAGCGGGCCGATCACGGGCCACGCAGGCCGCACCGCGCGCAGCTGGGCGTGCGCGCCAATCAGCACGTTGTCGAGCACGCTCAGGTTGCCGAACACCCGGCCGTGTTGGAACGTGCGTGCCAGGCCGGCGGCAGCAAGCTGCTCGGCACGCCTGCCGGTTGTGTCGATGCCATCCACGCGCACCGTGCCGGCATCCGGTGTGTCGATGCCGGTGATGAGGTTGAACAGCGTGGTCTTGCCCGCACCGTTCGGGCCGATCAGGCTGACGACTTCGCCGTCGGCCACGTCCAGGCTGATGCCGTCAACGGCCGTCAGCCCGCCGAAGCGACGCGTGACGCCACGCAGTTCAAGCCGGGACGGCATCGCTGGCCTGCGTTTGCGCGGTGCCCGTGCGCGTGTGTTGCAGCGTGGCGCGAATACTTTGCGGATGCTTGAGCAGGTTCAGGATCGGGCAGGTGCGCTCGACTGCCTCGAACAGCGTATCGAGCTGCTCGCGCGATGCCGGTGACGCGATGTGCACCGTGTAGCCGATGTCGTGCGGATAGACGGGAACGTGCTCAAAGCCGGGGTGGCCGGCGCGGGCATCGATCTGCCCTGTCACCTCCACCTCCAGCGAATCGATCGGCACCTGATGCTGCGCGGCCTGGATCAGGAAGATATGCGTGACGCAGGACCCGAGCACGCCCAACTGCTGCTCCGGAGAACTGGCCCCGAGGTTGTAGCCGGCAAAGTCGGGCGGGCTGTCGCTGATGATCTGGTGCTCGCGGATGCGCACGCGGCGCACGCCGCTGCGCCCCTCGGCACTCACGCTGGCGGCCAGCCGCACCGGCTCGAAGGTACCGGCGGCGATGCGTGCATCACGGGCCAGGACGGCCGCGCGTTTTTCGATCAGGTAGTCGTTGAGTGTGCTCATGGGGCCCTCTTGGGAGTCATGCGTTGGACTGCTCAGACCGTTCCCAGCAGCCCTTGCGGGCGGAAGCGGACCAGCAGCAGAAGCGTGAGGCCGACGATCAGGACGCGGTACTCGGCCGTCACGCGAAACAGTTCAGGCAGGCCGACCAGTGCCACCGCGCCGATCACCGCCCCCGCCACGTTGCCCAGGCCACCGAGGATCACCATGGTCAGCGCCAAGATGGAGATCGGTGAGCCGAAGGTCTCGTGGTTGATGTAGCTGTATTGATGCGCCGTCAACGCGCCGGCAATGCCCGCCGCAAAGCCGCCCACACCGAACGCCAGCGCCTTGTAGCGCGCCGGTGAAATGCCATAGGCGCGGGCCGCGACGTCGTCATCACGGATGGCGCGCAGGCTGCGGCCCAGGTGCGTGCCGAGCAGGCGGCGCTGCAGCAGCGCCAGCGCAACCACCGCGCCCAGGCCCATCCAGTAGAACGCCGCCGCGGAATCGAGTGCCAGGCTGCCCACCGCCAGCGGCGGAATGCCCGCCACCCCGATCGGCCCGCGCGTCACGCTTTCCCAGTTGAGGATGACCAGCGCAATGATCTCGCCGATGCCGAGCGTGGCAATCGACACGTAGTGCCCACGCAGGCGAAACGCCGGCAGCACCAGCAGCGTGCCCAGCCCGGCGGTGACGATGCCCGCCAGCAGCACGGCCAGCAGCACCGGCACATGGGCATCGATCGCCAGCAACGCCGATGCATAGGCGCCGATTGCCAGCAGACCAGCGTGCCCGAGCGAGATCTGCCCCGCTGTACCGGCCACCAGCGAGAGCGATAGCGCGAGCAGCGCATAGAGCCAGGCATTGGTCAGCACTTGCACGACGTACGGCGAGATGCCGGTCAGCGGAATCAACGCCAGCACCGCGACTGCCACGGGCCACACCCAGCGCGGCACGTGGATCGGCCGGCTTGGTGCGATGAAGGTGCCGGTCAACGGTTCGGGTGGCAATGCCGGCTTGCGTGCGAACAAGCCATTGGGCCGCCACGCCAGCACGCCTAGCAGCAACAGGAAGGCGAACAGGTTGCGGTAGGGCGTGCCGAACAGCGCCACGCCGTAGCTTTCCGTCAGGCCCAGCAGCAGGCTGCCGGCAATCGCACCGGGTACGTTGCCCACGCCGCCGATCACCACCGCCACCACGCCCTTGAGCGTGGCCTGAAAGCTCATCGCTGGGCTGATGTTGTTGTAGTACATGCCGACCAGCAGGCCGCTCAGGCCGCCCAGCGCCGAGGCAATCGCAAACACCGCCTGGTTGACGGCATGGGTGCTTACGCCCATCTGGCGCGCGGCGTCGCGGTCTTGTGCGGTGGCGCGTACCGCCCAGCCCAGGCGCGTGTAGCGCAGGAAGACGAACAGCACGGCAGCACTGGCCAGGCCCAGCCCCGCGATCAGCACATCCAGCGCGCCGATGCTGCCGCCGCCCAGCGTCAGGCGCCAATCGGGCAGCGGGCTTGGCAGCGCTCGCGGGTCGGGCCCGGCGAGCAACTGCACGGCCTGGTCGATCACATAGCTCAAACCGATGGTGGCCAGCAGCGGCGCAATGCGCGGCGCGTTTGCCAGCGGACGCAACCCCACGCGCTCGATGCCCATGCCCAGCAGCGCTGAACCGACAATCACCAGCAGAATCGTCGCCCACAGCGGCGCGTGCAGATGCGTGATGGCAAACCAGCCCAGGAACGCACCTACGGTATAGACCGAGCCATGCGCAAAGTTGATCAGGTGCGAGACGCCGAAGATCAACGCCAGCCCCACCGCCAGCAACGCATAGATGTTGCCGACGACGAGCCCGTTGACCGTGTAATCCAGCCACGCTCCATGCCACAGCGATTCCATCGTCAAACCACCCGTCGTGCTATTGCGATGCCACCGTCGACTTGCGCTCAAGCAGCGCCCACTTGCCGTCCTTGACCACCACGTTGACGCTGCGCACGCCCAGTACGCGGCGCGTGTTCGGATCGAACGTGGCGCGGCCAAAGACCACGCTAGGCACGTCGCGCAGCTTGGGCAGCGCGTCGCGGATGGCGCGGCGGTCGGTGCCGCCGGCCTTCAGTGCTTCGGCGGCCAGGATGACGGCGTCGTAGGCGAAGGCGTTGAAGGCATCGGGGTCGCGCTGGTACTTGGTGCGGAACTGTTTGACGAAGGCCTGCACCACCGGGCGCGGCTCGTCGGGGAAGAACGTGGTGTTGGTTGCCACGCCATTGACGGCCGCCGCCCCAAGCTCCAGGAACTTGGGCGAGTACACCGAGCTGGCGGCCACGATCGGCAACTGGATGCCGGTGGCGCGCAACTGGCCGGCAATGAGGGCGCCGTCTGCGTAATACGAGATCAGGACGATGCCGTCAGGCTTGGCATCCCGCACGCGCACGAGCGTGGAGCGGAAATCCTTCTCGTCAGGCTGATAGCCCTCGGCGGCCACCACCTGCGCGCCGCGTTGTTTGACTGCTGCCGCGAACACGTCCTTGCTGGTGCGGCCCCAATCGGTGTTCAGGTACAGCACGGCTACGCGCTTGAAGCCTTCGGTCTTGACGGCCAGATCGGCCAGCAGCGGCTGCGCATCGGCCTGGCTGACCGATGGGCTCCAGATGAAATCACCGCCCTTGGTGAAATCCGGGTGCGAGTTGGTGAAGCCCAACTGCACCAGCCCCGCGCGCTGATAGATCGGCGAAGCGGCCATGGAGGCGGGGCTGGAGAAATCCCCCAGCTCGATGAGAATGCGGCGGTCGGCCACGAACTTTTGCGCAATGGCGACTGCCTGGCGTGGGTCGCTCTGGCTGTCTTCAAACACGTATTGCAGCGGGCGCCCGTGGATGCCGCCGGCAGCGTTGATCTGCTCCAGCGCCAGGTCGAAGCCGGCCTTCCACTGCGCGCCGTACTGCGCGTTCTGCCCGGTCAGCGGGCCCGAGACGCCAAAGTACAGCGGCTCGCCGGAGGCGGGCGCCGCCAGGGCGTGCCCACCGGCAGCGGCAGCCACCACCCACACTGCACCGCTCCACCAACGGCGCCATCCACGCAGTACAGCCATCGTTTGCTCCATCGCTCAGGAAAGACAGGGAAGCAATCACTATGGGCTGGCCGTGCGTGTGCGCCAACGAACGGTTTGGAGCATGCATATTCGCGCGGGCAAGCATGCGCGCCATGCGTGTGCGAATCGGCGATGCTATGCTCGGCGTCCCTTCCTCCCAGCCGAGCTTTCTGTGTCACTGGTCAATCTGAATGCGTTTGCGCAAGCGCTTCCCAAGGCATGGTCGTCTCGCGTGCTGGAGCGTTTTGGTGGCGGCAACTTCAAGGTGCTGCGCATGGATGGCACGCCGTATCCCGACGAGGTGCACGACTATGCCGAGGGCCTGCTGGTGATTGACGGTGAGCTGCGCCTGCGCATCCACGGCGAGGCGGTGACGGTCTCGCGCGGGGAAGTCTATGTCGTGCCGGCTGGTGTGCCGCACAGCGTGGACGCTGGCAGCGCCGGCACGCTGGTTATTCTGGACGTGTAAGCGGCAATTTGCGGACTACGCGCGTGCTTCGGCCAGCTGCTTGATGCGCTTGAGCATCATGCGGCGGATCAGCCCGCTCGGGATGCGGATCAGCAGCCAGTAGGGCGTGAAGCGGCGGCGCGAGGCGTCGTCCGGGCAATGCACACAGGTGCGGGTGGTGAGCTGCGTACCGCCTGCGCCGTCGGGCTGGGTCACGAACGTCATCACCAGCTTGAGCACGCCGGCTGCGGAAAACGTGCGGAATTCGCTTGCCTGCACATCAACGAGCCCACCGTCGGGCTCCCAGAACTTGCCGACCAGACCCAGCGCGAGTTCACGATCATCATCCCGGCCGAGCTTGATGAAGTCATGCAACCCGAACCCTGCGTCGACGCGGCGCTCGCTATGCTTGCCCGCCAGCGCGGCCAGGCGCGCGGGTACGGCGCGCAGATGAAGAAACAGCTTTGCCAGCGGAAAGTCGCTGATATCCAATCGAGACACCATGTCGAGCACACGCCCGGGAGCGGCATCGATGCGGATCTGATGCTGCTCGCTGAACTGGTGTTCAGGTAACAGGCTTCGCAGCAACGGCATGTCGATGGATGAGGTCAGGTTCATGCTTGCGTCTCTTCACTTGCGGGTGTGGCGGCGTGGGCGACATTGCGCGCGGGCGGCTCGGCCAGGCTGCGTTTCATGAGCCATGCCACGCCGGGAATGCGCAGGCCGGTGGTGAACACCAGGTCGCGCGCCCAGCCGCCGTATTGCGCCTGAAAGCACGGCGTGAGCGCACGGCTGAGGGTTTGATAGGCCTGTACGGTGCGCAACCGCCGCGCGTGATAGGCGAGGGCGCCGTCGACGGGGCCGTGTTCCTGCACGGCGGAAGCTAGCGCCAGCGCATCTTGCGCGGCCAGCGTGGTCCCCAGGCCGAGCTGCGGGCTCATCGCGTGGGCTGCGTCGCCGATGACGCAATAGGGCGGCTTGGCCAGTGCGCGTGGCCACGTGTGGCGATACACGGCAAAGGGCAGGTCATCGTGCGAGCGGATCTGTTCGACCACGGGTGCGGCTTGCGGCCACAGGCTCAGTACATGGGCTTTCCACTGGGCGATGTCGCCTTGGCGCCATGTATCGACGCTATCGCTGGGCAGGCTCCAGAACATCGACAGGCGCGTGCGGGTGCCGTCGATGTCGGTGGGCAGCAGGCCCATCATTTCGCGCGTGCCGCGAAAGCGCTGGTGCAGCACGCGGGCATCCCAGTTGTCGACCCAGGCCTGGAACCACAACGTGCCCCAGCGGTAGGTGCTCGACGGGCCTGCCAAGCCCGCAGGCTCGCGCAATGCGGAGGCCGCGCCGTCGGCGATCACGAAGAGGTCGAAGGTCGATTCACCTTGTGCGTGGGTTACGCGTGCCTGTGTGCCATCCCGGTGCAGTTGTTGGATGCCGCAATCGAAATGGAAAGCGGCACCGGCACGCAGGGCTGCGTCGTACAGCATGGAAGAGAGCGAGTGGCGCGTGACTGCACGGCCGGGTGCATCGGTGTAGTCGATGTCGAGCAGGCGCCAGCCACGGTGGCTCAGACCGATCAGGCGGTCGATCGGCGCGCCGATGCCTTCCAGCTCACGGCCCACGCCGAGCGCTTCCAGCGCACGAATGCCCTGCGGCTGGATCAGCAGGCCCGCGCCCATGGCGGTCAGTTGCGGATGCTTTTCATAGACGTGGACATCATGCCCCTGGCGGGCAAATGCGATGGCGGCAGCCAGGCCGGCGTTGCCGGCGCCTGCAATGCCGATGGACAGCGGGCGAGGTACGGTCATGAATGCGAGGCGGATCGTTTGTTCAAGATGATAACGATACGGCACGCAGGTTAAGCCTGTTCGCGCCAGTCCTGCCAGATAATGCGCACACCTCTATCGGCTCCACTGGACGTGCCATGCAGATCAAATGGCTGGAAGATTTCAAGGAACTGGCGAAAACGCGCAGCTTCAGCCGCGCTGCCGAGAACCGCAACGTTACGCACCCCGCGTTCGGGCGGCGCATCAAGGCGCTGGAGGAATGGGTGGGCACCGCACTGGTGGAGCGCAGCGAGCACCCTGTCACGCTCACGCCCGCCGGGCGGTTGTTTCTGGATGCGGCAGCCAATGCGGTCGATGGCTTGAACGATGCACGCCTGCTGCTGCGTGAGGCGCAATTGCCCGTGGCGCTGAAGATCGGCACCGGGCGCACGCTCGCACGCACCTTCGTCCCCGGCTGGTATGAAACGCTGGCGCGCCAGCGCGGCGTGTTTCCGCTGACGGTGACGACCGGCGGCACGCAGGAGGGTGTGCTGGCGCTGGCCGATGGCACGGTCGATTTGCTGATCGCCTATGCCAGCCCGCAGGCCGATGCGCTGCTCGACCCGCGCAAGTACGACAACTGCCTGCTCGGCAGCGAGACGCTGGTGCCCGTGAGTGCTCCCGATAAGCGTGGCCGTGCGCGCTTCACGCTGCCGGGCACGACCACCGCACCGCTGCCGTGGCTGGCCTTCGCACGTGGGCTGACGCTGCGGCAGATGCTCGACAGTCATCTGGCGGCGGCAGACCGCAAGGCGCATCTGCAGCCCGTGTTCCAGGCGGATTTCTACGAGGCAGTGGAGGAGATGGCGCTGCGCGGATTCGGCATGGCATGGCTACCGTATCGCCTGGCCAAGCCGCACCTGAACGCCGGCGCACTGCGCCCCGCCGGCGACGATGCCTGGCACATCCACGTCGACATCCGCATGATGCGCGTGCGCAGCAACCAGAGCGTGCTGCTCGACGAGGTGTGGCAATTGGCGGTCGCCAACGCGCAGACCTCCTCTGGCTGAGGCCGCCGCAAAAAGCCCAACCTTGTGCCGAAACGGCACAAGGGCCCCAGGCGTGCCGCCTAGACTCCCCCGCAACCTTCACCTGCCGAGGCTGTTCAACCAGCCAACAGGCGGATCGGCACAGACCACGGGGAGACAACCTTGCCAGCCCACACCCTCAACGCGAGCGGCGCACCCGCGCACGCGGCCACTGACACACACCGACACCCCGCGCCTTGGCGCGCCGTGCTGGCCGCCAGCGTCGGCAATGCGCTCGAATACTACGATCTGCTGATCTACGGCTACTTCGCCATCACCATCGGCAAGCTGTTCTTCCCGACGGGCGATGCGTGGAGCTCGCTGATGCTCTCGGTCGGCACGTTTGGCGTGTCGTTCATCATGCGGCCGCTGGGCTCGATGGTGCTCGGCAGCTATGCCGACCGCGTCGGCCGAAAGGCGGCGCTCACGTGGTCGATCCTCCTGATGATGCTGGGCACCGCGATGATCGCGTTTGCGCCCACGTATGCGTCGATCGGGCTGTGGTCACCCGCTATCGTGATCGTGGCGCGGCTGCTGCAGGGCTTCTCCGCTGGCGGCGAGTTTGGCTCTGCCACCGCTTTCATGATCGAGCACGCCAACGGCAAGCGCATGGGCTACAACGCGAGCTGGCAGGCGGCCACGCAAGGCCTCGCCACGTTGCTGGCAGCAGGCCTGAGCGCGTGGCTTACGTATGCGTTGACCACCGCGCAGGTGGAATCGTGGGGCTGGCGCGTGGCCTTCCTGTTCGGCCTGCTGATCGGCCCCATCGGCGTCTACATCCGCCGCCATACGCCCGAGACGCCGGAGTTTGTTGCCATGCAGGCCGAAGCGCCCGCCGCGCTGCAAGAACGCTCGCCGCTGCGCGACACCCTCACGCAGGGTCTTCCTGGTTTGCTGCTGGGGGCCGGCGTGGTGGTGGCCGTCACCGCGTTCAACTACGTGCAGAAGGTCTACATGCCGACCTATGCCATCAATCAACTGCACATCGCGACCAGCGCATCGCTGGTCTGCACGATGATCACCGGCGCGATGCTGATGGTGATGGCGCCCGCGTTCGGCTTGCTGGCGGATCGCTTTGGCAGCATCCGCGTGGTATCGATTGCGATGGTGGTGATTGCGCTGTCGACGTATCCGATGTTCGCCACGCTGGTTGCGCAGCCGACGTTCTGGACCCTGCTGGTCATGCAGGCGATTGTGGGTGTGTTGCTGGCGGCCATCCTGGCGCCGCTGCCCGCGCTGCTGGCCGACATCTTCCCGACGCGCAACCGTGGCACGGGCCTGGCCTTGAGCTATAACTTGTCGGTGACGATCTTCGGCGGGTTTTCGCCGCTTATCGTCACGTGGCTGATTGGTGTCACGCATATCAAGACGTCGCCGAGCTTCTACGTGTTTGCGACGACACTCGTTAGCTTGGCCTCGCTGTGGATGCTGCGCGGCCGTGCGCGGGCACACTGAACCCGAACAGACTTTTCGTTTCGTCTCTACGCAAGGATTTCGCATGATGACCCTGGAGGCGCTGCGCGCCACGCTGCCGGTGTACCCGATCGAGCTGCAGAAGCCGGACATTCGCCGCTGGAAGACCGGCACGCACGGCGTGGACTACGTGCACACGTTCGACAGCGGTGTGCTCGGCCCGCACGTCATGATCAACGCACTCACGCACGGCAATGAGCTGTGCGGCGCGATTGCGGTGGATGCGCTGCTGGCTGCCGGCGTGCGTCCGGCACGCGGGCAACTCACGCTGTCGTTTGCCAATGTGGAGGCGTACGAGCGCTTCGACATCAACGATCCCGACGCCACGCGCTTCATCGATGAAGACCTGAACCGCGTCTGGTCGGCCGACAAGCTCGATGGCCCCGGCAACACGCTGGAACTGCGCCGCGCACGCGAGCTGCGTCCCGTGATCGACACGGTGGACTACCTGCTCGACATCCACTCAATGCACGAGAAGGCCGAGCCGCTGATGCTGACGGGCCCGCTGGAGAAGGGCGTCGCCTTCGGTCGTCAGGTGGGTGCGCCGTCGCACCTGATGATCGATGCAGGCCACGCCGCTGGCCGCCGCCTGCGCGACTACGCCGGCTTTGGCGATGCCGACAGCCCGAAGAACGCATTGCTCATCGAATGCGGCCAGCACTTCGAGCGCGTGAGCCGCGATGTGGCGCTGGATGCGTGCGCGCGGTTTCTGGTGGCGCTGGGCACGGTCGACGCATCGGTCGTGTCGCAATGGCTTGGGATTGCACCTGCGCTGGAGGTGCGATGCATCCGCGTGACGGACCCGGTGGTCGCCAAGTCCACCGCCTTCCGGTTTGCGGACGACTATCGCGGCATGGAGACCATCGCCCGCGCCGGTACGGTCATCGCCACCGATGGGGCGTTGCAGTTCGTCACGCCCTACGACAACTGCGTGCTGCTGCAGCCATCATTGCGGCACCTGGCGCCGGGTGTGACCGTGGTTCGGCTAGGGCGCCCGGAGGGCGCCGCCTGAATTGACTCAGTTGCCACTGCGTGCCAGCGATCGGAAGACCAGGCTGCCTGAGCCGAGCGCGATGAGCGCCAGCGTCACGGCAAAGGCGGTGGCACCGGTCGCTAGGCCAAACGCATCGATTGCATAGCCGGTCATCACGGGCAACAACCCCGCAGGCAGATAGCCGCCGAGGTTCATGACGGCATTGGCCTCAGCCCTGCGCGTGTCCGGCACGTGCAGGCTGATGAGCGTCAATCCGCCAAGTTGGCCGAGACCTTGCCCCGCCCCCGCCAGCAGCGCAGCGATTACCAAGAGGGGCGCCGATGACGCATGCACCGCTGCGCACAGCGCGCCCATCGACAGCGTGGTCGCAGCCGTGCCTGCCAGGAACACTGTCCGCACCGAATAATGCCGCACGGCAAACTGGACGCCGGTTGCGGTCAGAAACATCGCGCACGCCATGCCGCCGGCCACCAGCGGGCTGCGCACCTCAAGCAGGCGTGCAAGCAGGGATGGCCCCAGCGCCAGCACAAACGACGTCGCGGTAATACCGGGGCCGAAGACACCGATGCCGCTGGCGACATGACGGCGATTCTGCGCGGGCACCGACGGCAGATGTAGCGCTGCAGGTTCACTGCCATGCGGCATGGCTGGCCGGGCCAACGGCAACCGCCACACGATCACAAAGACGCTGAGTAGAACCACGGCTTCGAAGCCGAACACGGTCATGACCGGATGCATGAGCACTTGTCCGGCGCCGCCGGCCAGCAGCGGCCCGAGGCCAGCGCCGAGCACCATTGCCACCGAAGCCAGCAGCGCGGCATCACGCTTGCGTGCGCTGCCGCCCAGGTCTGCCACCGATGCCATCCCCGCCGACACGATGACGCCCACCGCAATGCCGGTCAGCAACCGGGCCACCGCAAGCATGGCGGTGGACGAGGCGCAGGCAAACAACCCGCACGCGACTAACGCGGCTGCAATGCCCGGTAGCAGCACCGGCTTGCGTCCGTAGCGGTCGGACAACTGGCCGGCCACCAGCAGCGTGCCCAGCAGACCGGCGATGTACAGCGCAAAGATGACGGTCAGGGTGCCGGACGAAAAGCCCAGCGCACGCTGCCAGACCACATAGAGCGGCGTTGGCGAGTTGGACAGCATGAAGACGGCGGTGACCATCCCGGCGGCACGCCACATGTCGGTGGTGATGCGGGCGGGTGTGCCGCAGGAAGAAACGGCAATGGAGGGGGACGACACGATACGGGTCCTTGTACGAATTTTCTCGAACTATATATTAGTTCGAGAAAATTCGTACAAGTGATACAGTGGCCCACATGAAACGCACCTCTTTGCCCAAGGCAGCCGCTGAGTTGGCTGACCTTCCCGAGCCGCTGCCGGAACCGGCCGTGGCGGATTTGCAGTTGGACGCCATCTTTGGCGCGCTGGCAGACCCATTGCGCCTGACCATCGTGCGCAAGCTGATGTTGGAATCCGAGGCGTACGACCACCCGTGCGGCTGGTTCGGCTTCGACCGGCCGAAGTCGTCGCTGACCCACCATTTCAAGGCACTGCGGGAAGCCGGCGTGCTGCGCCAGCGGCAGTACGGGCTAGAGCGACGCAGCCGCGTGCGTACCGAGGATCTTGACGCGAGGTTTCCCGGCCTGCTGCAACTGGTGCTTGCGTGGGAGCCGTCCGACGCATAGGTGGACTGCTGCAGTGGGGTGCTTGGGGCGGGGCCGCTAGCGTGCCGTCATGGCCTGCAACGTGCCGAGCAGCACCTGCCGGCAGTTGCGCACCATCTTCTCTTCCGGGTCCCGATACCCGGTCAGCAACCAGGCCGCGCCCACGTTGGTCATGGCGCCCACGAGCGCCAGGCCGAGGATGCGGTGATCGGCGCGCAGGTCGGCATCGTCGGCGCCGGGCGGCTGCGCATTCGCCATGATCTGTTTGCCGAACTCCAGCAGGTTGCGCTGGTAGGTCGCGTCCGTTTCCGGGCTCACGCCCATCACTTCCAGCAGCAGCACGCGCGCTG
Organism: Ralstonia insidiosa; assembly: GCF_008801405.1. NCBI lineage: Bacteria > Pseudomonadati > Pseudomonadota > Betaproteobacteria > Burkholderiales > Burkholderiaceae > Ralstonia > Ralstonia insidiosa. Next base: position 1,126,138 of record NZ_VZPV01000001.1, read on the forward strand.
CACACGGGTCACGCAAGAAGGTGAAGAACGCGTGCAGGCCGGCGTCGACGCGCGCTTCCAGCGTGCCATCCACGGCGGCTGTGGCTTGTGACACCTGCGCGCGCAGGTCTTCGGCATGTTGCTGGTAGGTCGCCCGCAGCAGCGCTTCGGTGCTGTCGAACGCTGCGTAGAAGTAGCGATCGTTCAGCTTCGCCTCCTGGCAGATTGCCCGCACCGTCGCTTTGCGGAAGCCCACCGTGCCGAAGACGCACGTACCGGCGCGGATCAGCGCTTCACGGCGCTCTGCTGCGCGTGCTTCTGGCGCCACTCCACCGTACGGGCGGCCCTTCTTGGCCGTTTCAAATGTTTTCTCCATTTCGCTATTTGACGTCAGGACGCGGGAAAATTAAAGTGGTGACAACGTACACCAAATTTAAGGCGGGTTTGCCAAGCCCGTCGCCAAGCCGCCGGACGGCCAAAAACAAGGAGCGCACATGGAGACGACGATCGAAAGGGCCGCCACCGCCCAACCGCCCCGAAGCCGTGCCACGGCATCGGACACGGAGTTCGACGTGTTGATCGTCGGTGCGGGCCTGTCTGGCGTGGGCGCGGCTTACCACCTGCGCGAGCGATGCCCGTCGGCCCGGTTCGCCATCCTGGAGGGCCGCGCGACGATGGGCGGCACGTGGGATCTGTTCCGCTACCCCGGCATCCGCTCGGATTCCGACATGTTCACGCTCGGTTACAGCTTCCGCCCGTGGCATAGCGACAAGGCCATCTCCGATGGCCAGACCATCCTCGATTACATCCAGGACACGGCGCGCGTATTCGGCATCGACAAGACGATCCGGTACCAGCACAAGGTCACGGGTGCCAGTTGGGATTCGGCCGCTGCGCATTGGACGGTGCGCGTGCAACGCACCAACGGCGATCGGCAGGAAGAGCTGCACTACACATGCAAGTTCCTCTACATGTGCAGCGGCTACTACGACTACGAAGAGGGCCACGCACCCACCTGGGCGCAGATGGAGCAGTTCCAGGGGCGCATCGTCCATCCGCAGCATTGGCCGGAGGACCTGGACTACGCCGGCAAGCGCGTGGTGGTGATCGGCAGCGGCGCAACCGCGGTCACGCTGGTGCCGGCAATGGCCGAGACCGCGCAGCACGTGACCATGTTGCAACGCTCGCCTACCTACATCGTGTCGCGCCCCGAGCAGGACGCCGTGGCCAACACGCTGCGCCGCTGGTTGCCGGCGGGGCTTGCGCACCGGCTCGTGCGTACCAAGAACGTGCTGCTGACGATGTACTTCTACGGCCTTGCGCGCCGCAAGCCCAAGGCGGTCAAGGACTTCATCATCCGCATGGCTGGCAAGCAGATTGGGCCAGATTTCGATGTGCGCCAGCACCTCACACCGCGCTACAACCCGTGGGACCAGCGCCTGTGCCTGGTGCCCGATGGCGATCTGTTCAAGACGATCCGCTCGGGCCGTGCTTCCATCGCCACCGACGAGATCGAACATTTCACGCCGACCGGCCTGCAGCTCAAGGGAGGGGAGCATCTTGACGCCGACGTGGTTGTCACCGCCACCGGTCTCAAGCTCAAGGTGCTGGGCGGCGCGGCCGTGACTGTCGACGGGCGCCCCGTCGACCTGTCGCAGACGGTGTCGTACAAGGGCATGATGTACAGCGGCATTCCGAACCTTGCGTCGTCGTTCGGCTATACGAATGCCTCGTGGACGCTCAAGGCCGAACTGATTGCGCAGTATGTGTGCCGGCTGCTCAACCACATGCAGGCCAACGGTTACGATGTCTGCGTGCCCCGGCTCGACGATGAGGCGATGGACCGCGAGCCCGCTGTCGACCTGACGTCGGGCTACATCCAGCGCGCGGCGGGCATCCTGCCCAAGCAGGGCACCAAGCAGCCGTGGAAGTCGTATCAGAACTACGCACGCGACCTGATGATGCTCAAGTTCGGGGCGCTTGCTGATCATGCGATGCAGTTCGAGCGCCGCGGCCAGCCGGTCAGCGCCCGGCAAACCGCCTAAACCACTCCGGGGGCATTGTGACCAGCACCATCCTGACTGTCGTCGCCATCCTGATTGCGGTGATCGCCGTACTGGTGGCGTTCACGTTCTTGACCGCGCGCCGCGTGACCAAGGGGTTTCCGCCGGAAGGCAAGTTCATCGATGTCGATGGCGACCGCGTGCACTATGTCGATCAGGGCAGCGGCCCGGCCATCGTGTTCGTGCATGGCCTGTGTGGCAACCTGCGCAACTTCGCCTATCTCGAACTGGAGCGGCTGACGCAATCGCATCGCGTGATCTTGATCGACCGGCCGGGGTCGGGGCGCTCATTGCGTGGTGATGCGTCTCCAGCCAACGTCTATGCGCAGGCGCGCACGATCGCGCGGTGCATTGAAAAGCTTGGACTCGACAAGCCTGTGCTGGTGGGGCATTCGCTGGGTGGCGCGATTGCGCTGGCGGTTGGGCTCAACCACCCGCAGGTGATTCGTCGGCTGGCCTTGATTGCGCCGCTCACGCATGCAGAGAGCACGCCACCGGGCGCATTCAACGGCCTGGTGCTGCCGTCACCGCTGGTGCGCCGGCTGGTCTCGTGGACGCTGGCGATTCCCATGTCGATCATCAGTTCGCGCAAGGCAGTTGAGGCGGTGTTTGCCCCCGAATCCATGCCGCAGAATTTCCCGTTCAAGGGCGGTGGCCTGTTGGGGCTGCGCCCGCACGTGTTCTATGCCGCGTCGTCCGATCTGGTGTCGGCGCCGCAGGATCTGCCGGACATGGAGCGTCGCTATGCGTCGATGACGGTGCCGGTGGATGTGCTGTACGGCAAGGGAGATCGCATCCTCCACTACAAGCGCCAGGGCGAAGCACTCAAGCAGAAGCTCGACCGTGTGAACCTGCGCATCGTGGCGGGCGGCCACATGCTGCCGGTCACGCAACCTGCGTTGACCACGGATTGGGTGCTGGGGGTTGCGGCCTCCGAACTGGCGCCCACGCAAGGCGCCGCGCTGGCGGGCTAGGCGCGTAGTCGACACGGCAAAAGCCCCGTTGATGCGGGGCTTTGTTGTTTTTGTCGCCACCACGATGGGTGTAGCAAGCTTCACTCGTCAAAGTTCGGCCCGGATGTGCCGTTAAACACGGGAGCCCGCCCATTCCATGCGGCCTGTGGTCGCGTCCCCTGCGCGAGGGGTATCGCACCCGGACGATGTGCGCGGCACACTCCTCGCGGCCACGCAGCTGCGCGCAACCCTCGCCAAGAACCACCATGCTCATCAAGCTCGCTTCCGGCGATCTCCGGCTTGAAAGGCCCATCGACTTCGCCATCTACAACGCCGACGGCACCCTGCTTCTCCAGAAGGGGCAGGTGGTCACGTCCGAGGTTCTGCTGCAGCGGTTGTATCGCCTCGGCTATCGGCGCAACACGACACATGCGGGAAGGTTTGGGCTGAAGCCTGAGCATGCGTCGGCTGCCGAGAAGCGTGTGTCAGCGGCAGAAGGTGCGGAGGATGCCGAAGCGGCCGCATCAGGCAATCGTGTCGACCCACCACTCGGCAAGTCTTCCACGCTACCGAACCTGACGCAAAAGGTGGAGTTCTTCCACCTGACAACAGACGATGGCAAGGACGCGCCGCCGCCCGTGGAATTGGTGGGCGTGATCCCCGGGCAGGCGCTGATCGTGCAATGCGTGGCCGAAGGCGGCGCACCGACACTGAAGGCGGGCGTGACCTATCAAGCCAGGCTTTTTACCGGATCACGGCTGTTCAAGTTTTTGACGGAATTGCTGCCGGAAGCGGCAGGTCCGTTCGGCTGCTACTTCCTGCGCTATCCAGAGGCCGTTGCGCAGGCGCTTGTGCGCAGGCAGCAGCGCGTGACCACCACGTTCTCGGGCGAGTTGTCTTCGGGTGAGTATCAGCGTGCCGCTGTTGACGTGGTGGTAGAGAACGTCAGCACCATGGGCGCAGGTGTGTCGGCCAAGGAGGATTTCCTGATCGTGGGTCGCACCGCGCGGCTCAGGGTCGATCTGGCTATCGAGCACCGTGTGCGGCCCATCACCGTATTCGTCGAAGTGCGCAATCGCCGGCAGGACGGCGAGCGCTTCGTCTACGGCCTGGAGTTCTCCCGGATGCCCGAAGAAACGCGGCGCGATATCAAAGATTTCGTGCTGGAGAGCCTGGCGCTGCAGTAAGGCGTGCTGCGCTGGTGCGCAGACAAACAAAAGGCCGCTATTACGCAAGGAATAGCGGCCTTTCTTACATCCAGCGGCGAATCGGGGGGCGTTTCCCAATTTGACAAAACCCCGATCTTTCATCAACAATTCGGTCCGAAAAATGTCAGTCGATTGATAAGAAAGAGGCGAGAATAGCGCCTCGTATTCGCCCTAAACTGGCAGTCCACCTGCAAAAGCTTGAGCTTGAGGATGATGGGGCTGCTGCAGTCGTTCTCATAATACGAAGCGCTGATCTGAACGGATCCCATTGGGAAGACGGAACGTATGAAAGCCAAGGAAAGTTTCATCACCGCATTGTTGCTGCTACTTCTAGCGCCATCGATGTCCTTTGCGGATGCTATCAATGGGGAGCGAATCTTCTTGAAGCGATGCGCTATGTGCCACGGAGTCGATATCAAAGGCACAGGACCTCTGGCCAATAAAAGCGTCCCTCCCACGCCGGATCTCACAACGCGTGCGTTCAAGAAGCGCTTGATCGATTATCCGGGCGTCATCGTGTCGTCCGTCATACTCCGGCCAAACGGGGATCTAATTCCAAAGACATTGCGAGAGAATGGAGTCAAGTTGGCTCCATTCACATGGACGGTTAAAGATTTTCGTGATCTGAATGAGTATATGACGGGTGTCATTTCAAAAACGAATTGACCGCATCGCAGGGCTTCTTTTCGAGATCATCCAAAAGGGGTTCGGGGCAGAAATCAGCGTTAAAAAAGCACCTCAAGGGGTGCTTTTTTAATGCCATCAAATGGATGCAAATGATGCGCAAGTCGTACGCGCCGCGGCGTGACTTGTACAGCCGGCAACTTGCGCGTGGGGATGCCCAACCAAGTAACCTGCCGGACGAGAAAAAGGCTCTGCAACCTGTTGATTGCAGAGCCTTTTTGAAGATGGTGGCGAATCAGGGACTCGAACCCCGGACCTGCGGATTATGATTCCGTCGCTCTAACCGACTGAGCTAATTCGCCGAAGAAACGAGATTCTACAGCCTTCGGCGAATCTGTCAAGCCCCTTGATTCGTCATGTTGCTCAGTCGTTCTTGTAGATGTCCACGTCCTTGGTTTCGCGCACGAACAGCACGCCGATCACGAAGGTGATGGCCGCGATCCAGATCGGGTACCACAGGCCGTGGTAGATATTGCCGTTCTGCGCCACCAGGGCGAACGAGATGGTCGGCAGCAGCCCCCCGAACCAGCCGTTACCGATGTGATATGGCAACGACATCGACGAGTAGCGGATGCGTGTGGGGAACATTTCCACCAGCATCGCCGCGATCGGGCCGTAGACCATGGTCACGTAGATCACCAGGATCACCAGGATCACCAGCACCATGACCGTGTTCATCTGCGCCGGATCGGCCTTGGTCGGGTAGTTGGCGGCTTTGAGCGACTCGCTCACCTGCTTCTTGAAGTCGGCGATCTTCGCCTTGCTCTCGGCGTCGAAACTCTGGCCGTCCGCTGTGCGGCTGGCGTTGAGTGAGGCGATCTGCTTGCCTGCGATTGTCACCGAAGCAACCGTACCGGCCGGGCCTTCCACCGTCTCATAGCTAGCCGACGATTGCGCCAGCGTGCGCTTGGCGATGTCGCACGACGAGCGGAAATCCACCTCGCGGGCGATCGGGCTGCCCTGGAACGAGCACTCCTTCGGGTCGACCGTGATGGTGATCTGCGCGGTCTGCTGGGCACGCTCCAGCGCCGGGTTGGCGTAGTGCGTGAGCGCCTTGAACAGCGGGAAGTAGGTCAGCACCGCCAGCAGGCAGCCGGCCATGATGATCTTTTTGCGACCGATGCGGTCCGACAGCGAGCCGAAGAACACGAAGAACGGCGTGCCGATGGCCAGCGCCACGGCAATCAGCACGTTGGCCGTGAACGCGTCCACCTTCAGCACCTGCGTGAGGAAGAACAGCGCGTAGAACTGGCCCGTGTACCACACGACAGCCTGGCCGGCGGTCAGGCCGATCAGCGCCAGGATCACGATCTTCAGGTTGCGCCATTGGCCGAAGGCTTCCGTCAGCGGGGCCTTGGAGGTTTTGCCCTCGGCCTTCATCTTCTGGAACGCCGGCGATTCGCTCATCGACAGGCGGATGTACACCGACGTTGCCAGCAGCAGGATCGACACCAGGAACGGGATACGCCAGCCCCAATCGTCGAACGACTTGCCGGTCAGTTCACGCACCACCAGGATGACGACCAGCGACAGGAACAGGCCCAGTGTCGCCGTGGTCTGGATCCACGACGTGTAGGCACCGCGGCGGCCGTGCGGCGCGTGCTCGGCCACATACGTGGCGGCACCACCGTACTCACCGCCCAGCGCCAGGCCCTGCAGCATGCGCAGCGCGATCAGGATGATCGGCGCGGCCACGCCAATCGTGCCGTAAGAGGGCAGCAGACCGACGATGAACGTCGACGTGCCCATGATCACGATGGTGACCAAGAACGTGTACTTGCGGCCGATCATGTCGCCCAGCCGGCCGAACACCAGCGCGCCGAACGGGCGCACCAGGAAGCCGGCGGCAAAGGCCAGCAGTGCAAAGATGAAACCCGCCGTTGGATCGAGGCCCGAGAAGAACTGCTTGGCGATGATCGCCGCCAGTGAGCCGTAGAGATAGAAGTCGTACCACTCGAACACCGTCCCGAGCGACGAGGCGAAGATGACCTTCTTCTCCTCCTTCGTCATGGGCGCAGGCTGGACACGCCCGGCGGGCGCGTTCGGTGCACTTTGCACGGTTGCCATGTTGTCTCCTGTTTTCGTAGGTCGTCCCGCTGGGCATGGACACGACAACGCAAAGCAATCGCCCGCGGAATTGTGAACGATTGTGGAAAGCGAAACTTACTGCGTTCTGACACGAACGCCCTGTCAACAGGGCAATTTCGTCGGGGTATACACGAGGATGTGCGCGTTGCGTTGCAGCGCAATTCGCTGCTTCAGCGCATCAAATGGAAGGCGGTGGAGTGGGCTCAGCGGCTTCGTGCTGCGATGCCTCGTCATCCTGCGATGCAGCATCCGCTGCGCGGTTGGTGCGCCACGCATACAGCACGGTGATCAGCACGTAGACGATGGGTGCGCCCTGGCCCGCCACCCAGTAAGCGAATGGCCAACCGAAGAAGCGCATCGACAGATCACGCGCGAAGAATGCCACCACATAGGTGACGACAAACCACACCCCCAACAGCGCGGCGATCCAGCGCATGTTGGCGACCCAGCGTCGGCGTGCGGGTGTTCCGGGCGTGATGCTCATGCGGTGGTGTCCCCATCGGGTGCGCTGCGATGCAGCGTGATGCGAAAGCGCGCGCCCGCCAGGCGTGGCGATGCCTGGTAGACGTTGTCGAGCACCTCGATGTCGCCGCCGTGCTGCTGCACGATCTCACGCACGATGGCCAGGCCCAGCCCGCTGCCCTCGGCCTGCGTGCCGAGAATGCGATAGAAGCGCTGCATCACGCGTTCACGTTCCGCCACGGGGATGCCGGGGCCGGTGTCGTCCACGTCAATGAAGACGAATGGCTCGAACGGTGCCGTGGTCACGCGCACCGTGACATGGCCGCCGTCAGGCGTGTAGCGGATGGCGTTGTCGAGCAGGTTGTTGAGCATCTCGGCCAGCATCGTCGCGTTGCCGGACGTCATGACCGGCGGTCCGGGCTCTTCGAAGCCGAGGTCGATCTGCTTGGCCCACGCCTTCTGCAGCCAGTCGGCCACCACCTGCCGCGACAGCGCACAGATGTCGAGCGGCACCAGGACATCGGTCGCGCCCATGTTCTCCATGCGCGCCAGCGAGAGCAGTTGCTTGACGAGGTGCGCCGTGCGGTCCGAGCTGTCGGCGATGTGGGCGAGCGTGCGGCGCAACTCGTCGGGCGACTGTTCGCGCTGGGCCAACTCGGCTTGCATGCGCAGGCCGGCCAGCGGCGTTTTCATCTGATGCGCGGCATCGGCAATGAAACGCTTCTGCGTCTGCACGGATTGCTCCAGCCGCCCGAGCAGGTCGTTGAACGATGCCACCAGCGGTGTCAGTTCCTGCGGTGCGGCGCCTTCGTCAATGGGGCTGGTATCGCCCGGGTTGCGCGCGCGAATGCGCTCCTGAATCGCATTGAGCGGCGCCAGCCCGCGCGTGAGCCCGAACCACACCAGGATGACCGCCAGCGGCAGGATCACGAACTGCGGCAGGATCACGCCCTTGATGATTTCGTTGGCCAGTTGCGCACGCTTGTCGAGCGTTTCTGCCACCTGCACCAGCGCGGGTTTGCCGCCGGTCATGCCGGGGCGCTGCACAAACGTATACGCCACGCGGATCTCTGCGCCATGGATATGGTCGTCGCGCAATTGCACGAGGCTGCCGGCATTGGCGTCTTCTTCCGGGGGGAGCGGCAGGTCGCGATCGCCCGAGACGAACTCGCCGCTCTCGCCGAGCACCTGGTAATAGATGTTGTCGGTCTCATCCGCGCGCAGGATCTCGCGCGCGGAGATCGGCAATTGCAGCGTCACGCGCCCGTTCACTTCGCGCAGTTGCTGGCTGAGCACGATGGCGCTTGATTCCAGCGCGCGGTCGTAGGGCGCATTCGCAATGGACTTGGCCACAAGGTACGTCACCGCAATGCTCATCGGCCAGAGCAGCAACAGTGGCGCGAGCATCCAGTCGAGAATCTCGCCAAACAGCGATCGGGCGACGGGCCCGGTGGCGTCGTCTTCGAGGTGGGGGAGGGTATCGGCGAGGTCGCGGTCGTCAGCCTGGGGGGCAACGCCGGGGCGCGGTGCGCGCGGTATCCGGTGGCGACGCCACGGCCAGGCCAGCCGATCAGCCATGGGCGGTGGCTGAGGTGGCGGGGGCGGCAGCGCGCTCCAGGCAATAGCCCAACCCGCGCACGGTGGCAATGCGGATGCCCTCCACCTCGATCTTCTTGCGCAAGCGGTGGACGTACACCTCGATGGCGTTGTTGCTGACCTCTTCGCCCCAGCCGCACAGGTGGTCGACCAGTTGCTCCTTCGACACCAGCCGGCCCGCGCGCGCCAGCAGGATCTCCAGCAGCCCGATCTCACGCGCCGACAGGTCGATCATCTGGTCATGGATATAGGCGATGCGGCCGACCTGGTCGAACGCCAGCGGGCCGTGCCGGACGAGCGTGGCGCCGCCGCCCGTGCCGCGCCGGACCAGCGCACGCACGCGTGCCTCCAGTTCGGACAGGGCGAAGGGCTTGGCCATGTAGTCGTCGGCGCCCAGATCCAGGCCCTTGACGCGGTCTTCCACGCTGTCTGCGGCGGTCAGGATCAGCACCGGCAGCATGGCCCCGCGCGAACGCAGGCGTCGGAGCACCTCCAGCCCTGACAGGCGCGGCAACCCCACGTCGAGGATCAGAAGGTCATAGGTCTGGGCCGTTTGCGTGGCAAGCGCCGCGTCGGCGGCGGCCCCGTCTTCGGCCCGGTCGACGGCATAGCCGGCCTGGCGCAGCGAACGGGTCAGCCCGTCGGCCAGGGTGGCGTCGTCTTCGGCTATCAGGATGCGCATGCGTGTCTCCCCGCGATGCTGAGCAGGGTGTCTGGCCTGCCCATCCCGCCCGCTACATTATTTTCACGCGTGTTGTTGCGCAATCGCTGCGCTGGAGGCTTGTCAAAACCACTGGTTTTTTATACAGTACTCCGAACTCGCGGTGCTGTAGTCTTGGCGGCGCTAAAGTATCGAGATTGGTTCCAGCGTCAGGCCGTGCAGCGGATCTGCTGTTGCGAACAAACGCAGGAATCATCGGCCCTTGCGGCCCATTTATACACCAAATCGCACGAAGGACGACCATGGAAGACGGCAAGAAGGCAGCCACGATGAGCGCAGAAAAGCAGAAGGCGCTGGCTGCCGCGCTCGCGCAGATCGAAAAGCAGTTCGGCAAGGGCTCCATCATGAAGATGGGCGATGCCGAGGTGGAGCTGGTCCAGGTCGTGTCCACGGGCTCGCTGGGGCTGGACGTGGCGCTGGGCGTCGGTGGTCTGCCGCGCGGCCGCGTGATTGAAATCTATGGTCCGGAATCGTCCGGTAAGACCACGCTGACGCTGCAAGTGGTTGCTGAGATGCAGAAGCTGGGCGGCACCTGCGCATTCATTGACGCAGAACATGCACTGGACGTCACTTACGCTGACAAGATTGGCGTGAGCGTGCCGGACCTGCTGATCTCCCAGCCCGACACCGGTGAACAGGCCCTGGAAATTGCTGATGCGCTGGTGCGCTCGGGTTCGGTCGACCTGATCGTCATCGACTCGGTGGCCGCGCTGGTGCCGAAGGCTGAAATCGAAGGCGAAATGGGCGACGCGCTGCCCGGCTTGCAAGCCCGTCTGATGAGCCAGGCCCTGCGCAAGCTGACCGGCACCATCAAGAAGACCAACTGCATGGTTATCTTCATCAACCAGATCCGGATGAAGATCGGCGTGATGTTCGGCTCGCCGGAAACCACCACGGGCGGTAACGCGCTCAAGTTCTACGCGTCGGTGCGTCTGGATATCCGCCGCATCGGCTCGATCAAGAAGGGCGATGACGTGGTCGGCAACGAAACTAAGGTCAAGGTTGTGAAGAACAAGGTGGCGCCGCCGTTCCGCGAAGCCATCTTCGACATCCTCTACGGCCAAGGCGTGTCGCGCGAAGGCGAAATCATCGACCTGGGCGTCGAGGCCAAGATCGTCGAGAAGTCCGGCGCCTGGTACAGCTACGGCGGCGAGCGCATCGGCCAAGGCCGCGACAACTGCCGCGAATACCTGCGCGAGAACCCTGACTTGGCCCGCGACATCGAGAACAAGGTTCGCGAAGCACTGGGCGTGACACCAATGAGTGCTGTCGTGGCGGCCGCAGTCGAGGTCGAGGAAGAGTAATTGGGTTGGCCGCCGGCGCAGATTGGCGGCTCTATCGAGCTTCATACGCCTGCCGTTCCCCAACGGCGGGCGTTTTTCTTTGGGGTGTGAAGCCACATGCCGTTGCCCCGTCAACCGCTATCACTCAAGGCGCGCGCGCTGGGCTATTTGTCCCGGCGCGAGCATAGCCGTGCCGAACTGCGCCGCAAGCTGGCACCGCATGCGGAATCTGCGGAGGAAGTGGATGCGCTGCTGGACTGGCTGGAAGGCGAGAATTGGCTGTCCAATGCACGCTTCGCTGAAAGCGTGGTGCACCGCCGGGCGAGCCGCTACGGTACCGCCCGGCTGATGCAGGAACTGAAAACGCACCAACTCGGCGAAGAAACGCTGGGTGAGGTGAAGGCCCAACTGCAGAGTACCGAGGTAGCGCGGGCCAAGGCACTTTGGGATAAGCGCTTCGGCCGCACACCGGCTGATCTGGCCGAGCGTGCCAAGCAAGTCCGCTACATGATGGCGCGCGGATTCTCTCGTTCGGTGGTCTCGCGCATCATTTCGGGCGCAGATGAATTGCTGGATGGCGGTGATGAATCCGACTGAACGTCGGCGATCTCTCGACAATTTGCGCGGACAATCCGTTTGCGTGCCGATCCAAGAGGTTGCACCTCAGGCGGTCGTTGCAACCCATCCAGCACCGCATTGCAGCATACGACGCAGTACAGTCGTAACGACGTGTTAAAATCCAAGTCTTTGATACCGTCCTCTACTTCGGTTGCAGGACGGGTTGTGTTCGTGTGTGGCGGCTGATGCGCTGCTGCAGACGTCCCGTAGGCGATGCGCGAGATCCGCGTGCGCCGCCTCCATCGGTCCTATCGGTCTGTCTGGTCCATGCCTCTGTCTGCTCCCGTCCCGCGCGTCATGCGCCACCGCCGTGCCATCACGGTGGAGGCCTATTTGCGGGAAGACGGCCTGTGGGACATCGAAGCGCGCCTGACCGACACCAAGCCTCGCGATATCCCGCTGGCCAGCGGCGGCGTCCGCCCGGAAGGCCAGCCGCTGCATGACCTGTGGCTGCGCGTGACCATCGATACCCGCATGAACGTCGTGGACGCTGAAGCGTGCTCCGACTGGGTGCCGTACCCCACACATTGCGACACCATCGGTCCGGCCTACCGCAAGCTCATCGGCCTGAACCTGATGAAGGGTTTTCGAAAGGCCTCGCGTGAGAGACTTGGCGGCGTGGCGGGCTGTACGCACCTGACCGAGCTGTGCGGCGTGCTGCCGACTGCCGCCATCCAGGCGTTTGCGGGCGATGTCTTTCCGGTGCGCGACAACTCCAACGACCTCCGACCGATCGAGCCCGACGAAAAGCCGCCTTACCAACTCCACGGCTGCCATGCCCTGCACTTCGAGGGCGAGGTGGTCCGTAAGCATTATCCGCGCTGGTATGCCTACCAGCCCGAGACCAAGATCCAACCGCCACGCACCGAGCTGTCGCCAGAGCCCTCGTCCTGAAGGGCGCCGCGCTGCTCGCGCGCTTTTTTCGATCCTTAACATTCATCACACTCACTCTGCCTAGCAAAGGAAACACGCATGAATATCCATGAGTACCAAGGCAAGGAAATCCTGCGCAAATACAATGTGCCGGTTCCGCGCGGCATTCCGGCCTTCTCGGTCGACGAGGCTATCAAAGCCGCTGAAACCCTGGGCGGCCCGGTGTGGGTCGTGAAGGCACAGATTCATGCGGGCGGCCGTGGTAAGGGCGGCGGCGTGAAGGTTGCCAAGAGCATCGACCAGGTCAAGGAATACGCCAGCAGCATCCTGGGTATGACCCTGGTGACGCACCAGACCGGTCCGGAAGGCAAGCTGGTCAAGCGCCTGCTGATCGAAGAAGGCGCGGACATCAAGAAGGAACTGTACGTGTCGCTGGTGGTGGACCGTGTGTCGCAGAAGGTCGCGCTGATGGCCTCGAGCGAAGGCGGCATGGACATCGAAGAAGTCGCTGAATCGCACCCGGAAAAGATCCACACGCTGATCATCGAACCGTCGACCGGCCTGACCGATGCTGACGCTGACGACATCGCCCGCAAGATCGGCGTGCCGGACGCGAGCGTTCCGCAAGCCCGCCAAGCCCTGCAAGGCCTGTACAAGGCATTCTGGGAAACCGACGCTTCGCAAGCGGAAATCAACCCGCTGATCCTGACCGGCGACGGCAAGGTCATCGCGCTGGACGCCAAGTTCAACTTCGACTCGAACGCGCTGTTCCGTCACCCGGAAATCGTGGCCTACCGCGATCTGGATGAAGAAGACCCGGCCGAAATCGAAGCCTCGAAGTTCGACCTGGCCTACATCTCGCTCGACGGCAACATCGGCTGCCTGGTGAATGGCGCTGGTCTGGCCATGGCCACGATGGACACCATCAAGCTGTTCGGCGGCGAGCCGGCCAACTTCCTCGACGTGGGCGGCGGTGCCACCACCGAGAAGGTGACCGAAGCCTTCAAGCTGATGCTGAAGAACCCGGACGTAAAGGCCATTCTGGTCAACATCTTCGGCGGCATCATGCGTTGCGACGTGATCGCCGAAGGCGTGATCGCTGCGGCCAAGGCTGTGTCGCTGTCGGTGCCGCTGGTTGTGCGCATGAAGGGCACGAACGAAGACCTCGGCAAGAAGATGCTGGCTGACTCGGGTCTGCCCATCATCGCCGCTGACACGATGGCAGAGGCCGCCGAGAAGGTCGTGGCCGCAGCCGCCGGCAAGTAAGCCGCCCGCTGACCCAACCATACGCGAACGCGAGCAGCGCCCGTTGAACATGACGGCGCGGCTCGCTGCATAAAAGGATTACAGCATGTCGATTCTGATCAACAAAGACACCAAGGTCATCACCCAGGGGATCACCGGTAAAACCGGCCAGTTCCACACCCGCGGCTGCCGCGACTACGCCAACGGCAAGGCCGCCTTCGTGGCAGGCGTGAACCCGAAGAAGGCTGGCGAAGACTTCGAAGGCATTCCCATCTACGCCACCGTCAAGGACGCCAAGGCACAAACCGGCGCCACCGTGTCGGTGATTTACGTGCCGCCCGCAGGCGCCGCTGACGCAATCTGGGAAGCCGTCGAAGCCGAACTGGATCTGGTGGTTTGCATCACCGAAGGCATCCCCGTGCGCGACATGATGATGGTCAAGGACAAGATGCGTAAGGCCGGCAGCAAGACGCTGCTGCTGGGCCCGAACTGCCCGGGCCTGATCACGCCGGACGAAATCAAGATCGGCATCATGCCGGGTCACATCCACCGCAAGGGCCGCATCGGCGTGGTGTCGCGCTCGGGCACGCTGACGTACGAAGCCGTGGGCCAGCTGACCGCGCTGGGCCTGGGCCAGTCGTCGGCTGTCGGTATCGGCGGCGACCCGATCAACGGTCTGAAGCACATCGACGTGATGAAGATGTTCAACGACGATCCGGAAACGGACGCCGTGGTCATGATCGGTGAGATCGGCGGTCCGGACGAAGCCAATGCGGCTTACTGGATCAAGGACAACATGAAGAAGCCGGTGGTGGGCTTCATCGCTGGCGTGACCGCGCCTCCGGGCAAGCGCATGGGCCACGCCGGCGCGCTGATCTCGGGCGGTGCCGACACCGCGCAAGCCAAGCTGGACATCATGGAAGAGTGCGGCATCAAGACCACCAAGAACCCGTCGGAAATGGCGCGTCTGCTCAAGGCGATGCTGTAATCGGCAAGGTTTGAGGTTGTGCGAGAACGGGGGCTTCGGCTCCCGTTTTTGTTTGGGCGCGACGGTTTGCGAGCGATGCAACATGCGCGCCGTGCACGACCTGTGTATAAGCAAAGACGTGGTCTCTTGCCTGTTATCCCTCTCCAACAAAAAGATCCTCGGGAACATTCATGGTGCTTACGTCCAGCGCATTCTGGTTTGCGCTTGGTTCCATCATCTTGACCAATATCGTGCTGTCGGGCGACAACGCGGTCGTTATCGCCCTAGCTGCGCGCAATCTGCCACAGCGGCAGCAGAAGCAGGCGATCTTCTGGGGCAGTGCCGGCGCCATCGTGCTGCGTATCGTGCTGACGATCCTGGCCGTCAAGTTGCTCGCGTTGCCTTATCTGAAGACGATCGGTGCTGTGCTGCTGGTCTATATCGGCATCAAGCTGCTGGCCGAAGCGGATGAGGGCGACGCGCATGATCGCAAGCAACGGGATGGCCTTTGGCCTGCTGTCCAGACCATCCTGATTGCCGATCTGGTGATGTCGCTCGATAACGTGGTCGCCGTGGCCGCAGCGGCGGAGAAGGGGCCGCCGGGCACGACTTTCCTCCTGCTTGTCCTGGGCCTCGGGCTGTCGATTCCGTTCATCGTCTTTGGCAGCACGTTGCTGGTGAGCGTGATGGCGCGGTTTCCGATCATCGTCACGCTGGGCGCCGCGCTGCTCGGTTATTTGGCCGGCGACATGCTGGTCACGGACCCTGTCGATGCTGCGTGGTTTGCGTACTCGGTGCCATACGCGGATGTAGTGGTTGGCTGCGCCGGTGCGCTGATCGTGGTCACCGTCGGCTGGTGGCTGAGCCGACGGACGTTGCGGCAGGCCTAATCCGAACGAATCCCCCCGAAAGTAGGTGATGACGCGATCTGTCTGAAAATCTGTCAAGAATGGTCAGATTCGCGGCTAAATTTCCATCAAGGTGCGCCAGTTTTTCGCCCGAAAACGCAGTGTGTGCCTTGGCATAGTCCCTGCACCGTGGCCTCCCACAACAAAATGCCTTTTGGGGATAGGTCATGGGCTTCAAGCACAGCAGGGGAACACGGCGCCGAGCGCACGGCTTTACGCTGATCGAGCTGATGATCGTGGTGGCGATCGTTGGGATCTTGGCGGCGATTGCGCTGCCGGCGTACAACAACTACCTGGTCAAATCGAAGCTGACCGAAGCGACGACGACGCTGGATGCTGCGCGGGTCGCGGTGAACGAAGCGTATTCGTCTAGCGGCGGCGCGTTTCCGAGTACAAATTCGCCGCCCATCATCACCCAGGCGGTGGCGAGCAACGCGCAGTATGTCACGGCCATCAAGTACAACTATCCAGGAACGGCTTCCAGCGTTGGTGTAGTCGTGACGCTTGGTAAGACGGGCATCCCGCAGATCGATGGTCACTATCTCGGTATGTTCGGCATCGGGCAGTCCGATGGAACTGTGGTGTGGACCTGCGGCACTGCGCAAACCGCGAATGACTACGCGGTGGGGGCTGCGGTTCAAACCATGTATTCGTATTTGCCGGCAGCGTGTCAAAACTGAGAGGCGCAAGGCGGGGCTAGTCTGCACACCGAGTGTTTGGTGCGGGCGACGAGGTAACTCGCCGCCCGTTTTGCTTTGATCCCGCCCGGGAGGCACGAGACGAAGTCGCGGGTCTGCCGTCTTTTTCGCCCAATCACGAGCGGTTCACAGAAGCATCAAGATATCAGCAAAATTGTGGATCAATAGTCACAAAACTAACGACTTCTGTCATGTGGTGTCAAGAATTGTCATTTGATGCTGCGCGTTTTGCCTAGTTTGGGCCTGTTTCTGGAGTGCGAATGCGGGTTTTGCGGCTGGCACGATCCCTGCTTTGTAGAACCCGCATCATCTTTAACCACACATTTCCGGGGGATTTCATGAAGTCGATGCGTATCAACAAGCGTGTCCAAAAGGGTTTCACGCTGATCGAATTGATGATCGTGGTCGCGATCATCGGTATCCTGGCTGCCATCGCGCTGCCGGCTTACAACAACTACATGGTCAAGTCGAAGCTGGTTGAAGCGACGACGGATCTGGATGCGGCCAAGATTGCCGTGACCGAGGCATTTACCTCTGCAGGTACCGGCGCATTCCCGAGCGCCTCGCCGGTCGCACCGCTGGCTAGCAACGCCAAGTATGTGCGGGCTGTTAGCTATGCCAACAACGCCAGCCAGGTCTCCGTTGTGGTTCAACTGAGCATGCCGGGTACCTCTCAGATTGACCAGAAGTACCTGGGTATCTTCGGCGTTGGCCAGGCTGATGGCACGGTGTCCTGGACGTGCGGCACCGCCACCGCCACTGCAACGGCTCCCGCCTCGCAGGCTTCGATGTACCCGTACCTGCCGGCAGCTTGCCAAAACTGATCAGGCTGTAGTCTCTGGAAGGGAGAGGGCGCTTTGGCGCCCTTTTCTTTTTGCTGTTGTGGTCGTGTATCGAGATGTGGTGTGCGCAATTGTTCGCGCCACGCATTTCCCTTGCGCTATATTGCCAAGCTTTGCCTCGAGGTGTTTGGCATCTCCTCGCGTGCAGTCGCAATAATCCAGCTTGACTGACGTTCCTATGCTTCGATCTCGCCTTCCATTGCTGCCCGCGTGGGTGTTGCTTGCATTGTGTGCAACCGCCCCCTATCTGGTCGCGTTGCATACCTATCCGCTGCCGACCTTCTACAGCGAGTACGTGGCCAGCGGCTGCTGGACCGCGCTCGCACTGGTGTTGCTGGCCACAACGCGGTTTCAGCTGGGCAATTTGCCGCGCATTGCACTTGCACCAGCGTTGTTGATTCTGGCGCTTTTTGCGCAGATGGCATTTGCACCGCCGATCAACCCGTTCTTCACCATCGCTGCGACGCTTTGTTTGTTGGGAGCAATCGTCGCCTGTGTTTTGGGAGCACGTTGCCGCGACATTCCCGGAGCTGTCGACGCCATCGTGCTCGGGTTCATGCTTGGCGGTTTGCTGACGTTTGCCATCGAAATTGCTCAGTTACTTCGTATTACCAGTTTGCCGCTCGATGTCATGACGCCTGACTTGTCGACGGGCGAGCGGCGCCTCTGGGGCAACCTCAACCAGCCCAATCATGTGGCCTCCTATCTCGCGATTGGGATCGCGGGATGCATGCTGCTGGCGCGCAAGTATCGCCGGTGGATGATCCCGCTGGCGATCATCGCGATTGCCTTTGAGGCGGGGATGGTGCTGACGTATTCCCGCACGGCATGGCTGCATTTGGCCGCCATAGGGTTGCTTGCGGGCTGGGTGATCTACACCTCTGAAGAGGGGCGATATCGCGCATTGAAGGCTGCCTTGCCGATGGTTGTGCTTTTCGTTTCCTTCGTGCTTTGCAGTGAAGTCATTGCGTACGCCAACGTTACGTGGCATCTCGACCTCCCGACCTCCTTGGGCCAGCGCATGGAGCACGGCGTATCGGACCGTATTCCGCTCTGGCGGCACGCGTGGCACATGTTTGTCACGCACCCGTGGTTCGGTGCGGGTTGGGGAGACTACGCTTGGAACCAGTACACCCAGACGGAAATCGTTGGGCCGGTCATTCTTTCGATGAATGCCCATAACATTGTTCTCGACACCCTCGCAAAAGCCGGTGTCGTGGGGCTGCTTGCCCTTGTCATCCCCTTTGCTGGCTTCCTCTATCGAGTCGTCAAGCGACAGAACACGCCGGAGCGCGCGTTTTTTCTTGCGATTATTCTGATCCTGGCAGCGCACTCAATGCTTGAGTACCCACTTCACTATCTGTTCTTCCTTCTGCCGTTTGCCTTTGCGCTGGGCTATGTTGATGAGTCGCCCCTTCGCTACCCCTCGGTGCGGATGGTGTCGCTCCTGACAGGCATTTTCGGCGTTGGCGTCGCGGCATTGATGGTCCCCTTGTGGGGGGACTATCATGCCGTCGAGCGATTGAGCTACAACGTGGACCGAGAGAAGAGTGCCGACGTTTATCGCGCGCGCGGCGGGAACATCTACGCGCCCTATGGACAGCTCGCGATCGCGTCGAACTGGATTGTCATCAAGCCGATGGCACATTCGTTAGCCGAGCTCGAGCTTCAGGTGATCCAGTTCTACCCAGGCGCTGCGCCGATCCAACGCTATGCGCTCTCTCTTGCCTACCTTGGCAAGACTGACGAGGCGGTGACGCAGGTTCGCCGACTCCATCTGCAGTATGTCGAAGATTATCCAAAATGGTCTGCCTATCTCACCGAGTCCTGCGCCAAGAACCCACCGGATCTCAAAGTCTTTTGTGATCGCATTAGGGCTGAGGGGCTTCTGGTTGAAAAGAAATCAGAGGTTTCTGAGAAGTAGCTAAGCGATAGATAATCGAATCAAGCGCCATCTTTGATGGCGCTTTTTTTTGTTGGGATCAAATATCTGATCGGCAACTATCAAAATTGATTGCATCTAATGTCGATGCTGAGATGTTCGCTTAATCTTCCTTAACTCGGTTGCCCGCGAATAATGCAGGCATTTTCTGAGTCATTTCAACTATCAAGGAGAAGACAGTGAACATGAAGTATCGGATGGCTAGGCATCGCGAAGCAGGTTTCACACTGATTGAGCTCATGATTGTCGTTGCCATCGTTGGCGTTCTGGCCGCGATCGCTGTACCTGCCTATCAGGACTACATTGCACGTTCCCGTGTTACGGAGGGGCTGACATTGGCCTCGGCCGCCAAGGCGTTGGTTTCTGAGAATGCCATTGCCGGTGTGGCGCTAGACCAGGGCTATGCCTCTGATACCAAAGCGACAAAGAGCGTTGAGGCAAGAGGTATTGCCATTGATGCATCAACAGGTGAAATTACGATCGCCTATGCGAGTAACGTCGCCCCGAATGGTCAAAATACCGTGGTTCTCAAGCCAACGGCAAATGATGCTCCATTGGGTGGTGAGAGCCGGCCTGTAGGCCCCATCCGTTGGGATTGTTATGCAAAAGATGCCAAAGTTCGCGCAGGCTCTGTTTCGTTGGTCGGCTCTCCAACACTTGCAGCGAATCTCGCTCCCTCAGAGTGCCGCTGATCTGGCGCACGCAGAAAAAAAAGAGCGTCTTCAGGACGCTCTTTGTATTGGCGAGGTAAGCGTGCGCTACTTCGCCACCCAATCCCCCGACTTCCCCCCGTGCTTCTCCATCAACCGCACATCCCCAATCACCATCCCCCGATCCACGGCCTTGCACATGTCATAGATGGTAAGCAGCCCCACCTGCACGGCGGTTAGCGCTTCCATCTCCACGCCAGTCTGCCCACGCGTCTCCGCGCGGACGGTGCAACGGACAGTGTGAGCCGCTTCATCCAACTCAAACTCAACCGCCACCTTGGTCAACGCCAACGGATGACACAGCGGAATCAGGTCAGACGTCCGTTTCGACCCCTGAATCGCCGCAATGCGCGCAATCCCCAGCACGTCGCCTTTCTTGGCCGTGCCGTCGCGCACCAGCGCAAAGGTATCGGGCAGCATGCGGATCGTGCCGGTAGCCACCGCCACGCGGTGCGTGACAGCCTTGTCGCCGACGTCAACCATATGGGCTTGTCCGGCGGAATCGAAGTGGGTGAGTTGCGACATAAGTAACCGCAGGATTGCGGGGCAGAAGACGAAGCGTTTTATGATAGCAAGCGCCCGGCGGTTCCCGATGCCGCCGGGCTGATCCTGCACACTGCGCTTTCCGTATGACGCATTTCCTCTCCCGGCCGCGCGCACGCAAGCTGACGGCCGTTGTGTTGTTGTCGACGTGGCTGGGGCCATTGCCTCTGCCTGTGCTGGCGCAGGTGCCGGCTTCTGCGCCGGCGGCTTCGGCCAATCTGGGGCTCGGTTCCGCTGCCCAGGCAGACCAGGTGCAGAGCAACCTGAACCGCAGCGTGCAGATTGGCCGCCAGTCGCCGTATCTGCAGAAAGACCCGACCGTCATTGACGCGCCAACGTACGAGTTGCCCGACATGGGCGATCCGTCCACAGCGGCGCTGTCGCCGGACATGGAGCGCCGGTTGGGCGACCGTGTGATGCGGGAGATCCGCCGTGATCCGGATTACGTGTCCGATCCGCTGCTTGGCGATTACCTGAACACCATCGGCTTCAAGCTGATTGAGGCGGCGCGCCGGCAGCACGTGGCGGGCAGCACGTCGTCGTCGAGCTTCGAGCTGTTCGCGGTGCGGGACCCGGCCATCAATGCGTTTGCGCTGCCGGGTGGCTATATCGGCGTGAACACCGGCACGTTGGTGGCCACCGAGAGCGAGTCGGAGCTGGCTTCCGTGCTCGGCCACGAAATCGGCCACGTGCTGCAGCGGCATATCGCGCGCGGCATCGACAAGTCGGGCGAGTCGATGTGGATTGCGTTGGCGTCGCTCCTGCTGGCGGGCCTGGCGGCCACCAAGAGTGGCGATGCTGCGCAGGCGCTGGCCATCGGCGGGCAGGCGGCAGCGGTGTCGAACCAGCTTTCGTTCTCGCGCAGTGCCGAGCGTGAGGCGGATCGTGTCGGCTTTACGCTGCTCACCGGCGCCGGTTATGACCCGGAGGGCATGCCGGACTTCTTTCGCCGTATGCAGCGGGTCACCAACATTGCGGATACCGGTGTGGTTCCCGGTTATGCGCGCACGCACCCGCTGACCGGTGAGCGCATCGCCGACATGGCAGACCGCGCGCGTGGCCTGCCGCACCCGCGCCAACCGCGCCGGCCGGAGTTCGGTTTCGCCAAGGCGCGTGCGCGTGTGCTGCAGGAAACGTCGACCAGCTCCTACATCGATGTGCGCAATGCCATGCAGTCGCAGTTGTCTTCGGCACCGGATGCGCCAGTCGAGAAGCGCGCTGCGCTGTGGTACGGCATTGCGGTGGCCAACCAGATGGCGGGCCGGCTGGAGGAGGCCGAGCAAGCGCTGCTGGAGGCGCGTCGCCTGTACGGCAACATCCCCGGCATCACGTCAGGCAGCGTTGATCTGGACGTGACGGCCATCGAGTTGGCGCGTGCCCGCAACCGCATGCCTGAGGCGCTGACCTTGGCGCGCGCGGCACTTGTCGCGTATCCGCTATCGCGCGCAGTTGGCCAGACCTATGCGCAGACGCTGCTGGCAGCCGGCCGGATTGATGACGTCATTCCGTATCTGAAGGACAAGACCCGCGAAGACACCGCGCAATCGATCTGGTGGGACATGCTCGCGCGTGCCTATGCCGATAAGGGCAAGCGCCTGGAGCAGCACCGCGCGCTGGCCGAGAAGTACGCGCGTGACGGTGCGTGGGGCTCAGCAGTCGAGCAACTCAAGCTGGCGCGTGAAGCGGGCGATGCGGATTTCTACACGCTGTCCGAAGTCGATGCGCGATTGCATCAGATGGAGCGGCAGTACAAGGAAGAGAAGGCCGAGGATAAGGCGCTGCCGAAGTAGGGTGGCACACGCAGTCGCCTCGCATTGCTACGGTGCGGGATGCGACACGAATCCATAGCGCCGTGCGACTTCTGCGCGACGAATCGGCTCGATGTCGAACGTGCGACTGTCGATGGTGAGTGTGCCGAGTGCGGCGCCGCACGCCTGTCCATGCCATTGCGCGAGCGACGAGAACGGCTCCAGGTCGTGGTCGTGCAGCACGGCGATGGTGTCTTCTGCATCCCACCCCGCCACGCGGCCAGACAGCAGCACGTTGCCTTGTTCATCGGCAAAACAGCCGGTGGGCGCGAAGGCCGCGCCTGTTGTGGTGGTGAAGCTAGGGACTGCGCCATCCGCCACCAGCCGGACAATCCACGGCGTGTAGTCCAGTTCCACAAACACGCGTTGCGGCCCGTTCTGAAAGAACCACTGCCCCGCATCATCGTGCGCATAGTTGCGGACGATGAAATCGATGAGCGATGGGTGGCGTATCGGGTCGCCTGAGAGCTTGTTGGCCTGTGCAAACTCGTTGCGCATGCGCCATTGGCCCCGTCGGTCCAGCGCCAGCCAGCCGAAACAGTTCGGCACGTTTGGCCACTTGGCCATCGCCTGGCGGACGATGTCATCCATGGGAATCCAAGCCCCCGGCCTGCGGCTGGCGACCGAGCACGTCATCAAAGAAATGCAGCACGCGTGCGGGCATCCAGTCGATGCGGCCGGTCATATGGCGCTGGCCGCCGTCGTGGCGCAGCAGGAAGCCGACGTGGCCGCCATGTTGCGGCTGGTCGAGCACGACGTCGGGTGAGACGTCGGCGGGGCCGGGCAGGTGCTGACCCGGCAGGAACGGATCGTTGCGCGCGTTGAGCACCAGCGCCGGCACGCGCACATCGCGCAGGATCGGCTTGGACGACGCACGCGTCCAGTAGTCGAGCACGTCGCGATAGCCGTGCAGTGGCGCGGTGACGAGGTTGTCGAATTCGCTCAGGTTGCGCGAGGCCAGCATGGCAGCCCGGTCGTACAGACCAGGGTGCTGGTCGAGCTTCGCGCTGGCTTTTTCCTTGAGCGTGCGCAGGAACATGCGCGTGTACACCATGTTGAAGCCACGCGACAGCGCCGCGCCACCAGCACGCATGTCCAGAGGGGCGGAGACCGTTGCGGCGGCGCTCAGGTGCCGCGCGCCGGTGCCGTGCTCACCCAGGTAGCGCAGCAGCGCATTGCCGCCCAGCGAGATGCCCACGGCCAGCAACTTGCGGCCCTGGGGCTCGCAGACCGTCCGGTAGATCCGCTCAAGAATCCATGCGATTTCAGCACCGTCGCCGCAGTGGTACATGCGGGGTGCGCGGTTCATCTCGCCCGAGCAGCCACGGAAGTGCGGGATCACGCCGGGCCAGCGGCGCGCGCGCAGCGCATCCATGAGCAGGCGCGCGTAGTGGCTGCGCGAATCACCCTCCAGGCCGTGGAACATGACGACGAGCGGCGCGTGGGCATCGGTGTCATGCGTCGTCCAGTCGAGGTCGATGAAGTCCTGGTCGGGTGTGTCCCAGCGCTCGCGCCGGTAGGTGATGCGCGGAAAGCGCCAGAGGCGCGCCGGCACAATCGTCTGCGCATTGCCGCCGATCAGCCACCACGGCGAGCGGAACGCGTGCGGCTCGAACGGCCCCGCCAGCATGGCGCCGAGGTTCAGTTCAACGGGGGCAGCTTGGCGGAGCGGGCGATTCATCGTGACGATGCAACTGCCACGCCGGGGTGGCGCGGCTCAGTGCAGGGAGTGCGTGGCGCTGGAGATGGAGGCGGCCACACGTTCTTCCGCCGCCTGGCTGGAATGCACGTGGGCGATGCGCCAGCCTTCGTGGTTCTGCATCAGCACGTAGGTCGTGTGCACGTACAGATCCGCTTCGGTGGCGGTGGCCGAGAAGCGCAGCGCTTCCGTCGATTCGAAAATCGACACGCCCAGCGAGGAGTGCACCTGCTGGCTGAGGCATTCGATCCAGACAGGGTTCTTCTCGACCAGCGCATCCAGGCAGCCACGCAGTTGCTCGTGGCCGTGCAGGCGCTGGCCGTCGGGCAGGATGAAGCTGACGGAATCCTCGTCTAGCCACAGCCGGAGCGCGCCATCGGCATCGCGGCGCTTGAGCGCATCGCGATAGGCTTCGAGGATGTCCTCGGCGGCTTCGAACAGGCGGGCAAATCGTGGCATGGCGGCTGGACGTTCAGGGAAGGACTGCGGACAAGCGTTACGAATCTATGCCGGCTGCAACAGCCGGCGCAACTCATGAAACACCATCTCGGGGCCGATGTCGCGCAGGCAGCGCAAGTGGCCCAGCGGGCATTCGCGCGCAAAGCACGGACTGCACTCCAGATGGAGCCACATGATACTCGCAGCGGGCGACAGGGGCGGCGTATGGCGCGGATCGCTGGAGCCGAACACGGCCACCTGCGGGCGCCCCAGGGCTGCGGTCACGTGCATCAGGCCCGAGTCGTTGCAGATGGCGGCTTCGGATCGGGCGAGCAGTTCGATGGCCTCATCCAGCGAGGTCTCACCGCACAGGTTGCGTACGAACGGCGCGCGCTCGACGATGGCGTTGGCCATCTCACGGTCCTTGCCCGAACCGAGCGCGACGATTTGCGCATACGGGAACGAGCGGCGCAGCATCTGCGCAAGCTCGGCAAAGTGCTCGGCGGGCCAGCGCTTGGCGGGGCCGTATTCGGCGCCGGGGCAGAAGGCGACCAGGCGCGCATTGCCGGGAATGTCGAACTTGGCCGAGGTGGCGGCCACGCGCTGCACATCAACGTTCAGCTTCGGGTCGGGCAGGGCGTCGGGCAGTTTGGCGCCGGGTTTGAAGGCCAGCGCCGCGTAGTGCTGCACCATCGGCGGACGCGCGTTCTTGGGCGGATTCGGGTAGCGCACGTTCAGCACGCCCAGGCGCGATTCGCCCTTGTAACCGATGCGCAGCGGAATGCCGGCCAGCCAAGGGATCAGCGCGCTCTTGAACGAGTTCGGCAACACGTAGGCCGCATCGAACGTCTCGTTCTTGAGTTGCTGGGCGAACATCGTGCGGCTGCCGAGTTGCAGCTTGCCGTGCGCGAGGTCGGTCGGCAGCACGCGGGCAATCTCGGGCATGCGCGCGAGCACCGGCGCCACCCACTTGGGCGCGATGGCGTGGATCTGCGCGCGCGGATGCCGCGCCTTGATCTGCGCAAACAGCGGCTGCGCCATCAGTGCATCACCGATCCAGTTCGGAGCGACGACGAGGATTTTGCGCATCATCCCCTCGCCTGACGTGCCGGGCATACGTTGCGACCGGCGTCGTACTGCGTGTGAAGACGGCTCAATGGTGGCCCTTCAGTTCAACGCCGGGAGCCAGCTTGTAGACGGTGCCGCAATACGGGCACTTGACCTCGCCGGTGTCGGCGATGTCGAGGAACACGCGCGGGTGGTAGTTCCAGGCCGGAGTCTTGGCGGTCGGGCAGTGCAGCGGCAGGTCGTCTGCGCCGATTTCGATGGTGGGTGCGGTTTGCGTGGTCATGATGAGTAGGAGTGCCGGCGCGGTCTGAACAGGTCAGCCGTGCCTTGGTCTGGGCCGCAAATTCAAATGTCGAAAATTTCGACGAAGAGGCGAAATTGTAAGGGGTGGGCGCGGGCGCGCCAACGCCGATTGTTGCACTGCGTGGCGCCCGGCACGAATCGTTGCGCCGGACAAGGCGCGTGCGCATTGGCGTTAAGCGGACGCTTAACATCAAAAGTATAATCGTGCGTTTCCTACGAGCCACCCATGTCGCCCCCGACGCATCCGCGCTTGCGCGCTGCCGGCAGCCTTTTGCCGGACTATAAAAAAGAGACGAATGCGCCGCTTGAGGGGGCGTCATGGCACTAGTCCGCTGGGGCGCTGCGCTGCAACGCCGCTGGCAGGCCATCGATCCTGCCGAGCGGGCCGGTTTCTTCACCGGCATCCGCGCCTACGCACCGTCGCTGCCGCCGGTGTTCACCTGGGGCGTGGTGACCGGCGTGGCGATGAGCAAGTCGGTGCTGACCATTCCGCAGGCGATCGGCATGTCGATCTTTGTCTATGCGGGGTCGTCGCAACTGGCCGTGCTGCCGCTGCTGGCTGCGGGGCTGCCGATCTGGACGGTGCTGCTGACGGCGTTCATCGTCAACGTGCGCTTCATCATCTTCAGCGCGGGGCTCGCGCAGCATTTCGGGCATCTGCCGTTTGTGCGGCGGGTGGTGCTGGGCGTGTTCAACGGCGATCTGCCGTTTGTGCTGTTCACCCAGAAATATCCCTCCGCGGCGCCGGAGGCGGGCAAGGAAGGGTACTACTGGGGCATGGTCCTGCTGAGCTTCGTGGCCTGGCAGGTGTCGTCCATCCTGGGCATCGTCGCGGCGAGCCTGTTTCCTGATGCGTGGGGCCTGGCGCTGGCCGGGACGCTCGCACTGATTCCTGTCATGGTGTCGACCATTCGTAGCCGGGCCACCCTCATGGCGGTGGCTGTGGCGGCGGTGCTGGCGCTGCTTGCCTTCAAGCTGCCGTATCGATTGAGCCTGGTGATTGCCGTCACCGGCGCCATGGCTGCAGGCCTGGCCGCCGATGAGGCCGCCGCGCGCCTGCAATGGCAGCGCCGCCGCACGGCGCAGGCCGCACCCAAGGAAGACGAAGCATGAGCGCGCTGGAGATCTGGCTGGTCATAGCCGGTATGACGGTGGTGACGATTGTCACGCGCTCGCTGTTCCTGATCGTGGGCGACAAGGTTGCGTTGCCGACGCGTCTGCAGCACGCACTGCGCTTTGCACCGGCCGCAGCGCTCATCGCCATCGTGCTGCCCGACCTGCTCTGGAATCAGGGTCACTTCGATGTGACCTGGACCAACCCGCGCCTGATGGCTGGCGTTGCGGCCACCGCGTTCTACGTGGCGACGCGGCGCATGCTGGGCATGATTTTCGTCGGCATGGGGGTGTTCACTGTGCTGCGCCTCTGGGGATGACTGTGTCGGGCTCTGTTTCCACGCGCAACGGCGTGATCTTCGCGTTTCTGGCCTACACGATGTGGGGCCTGTTTCCGCTGTACTTCAAGCTGCTTAAGGCCGTGTCGCCGGTGGAGATCCTGTCGCACCGGGTGATCTGGTCACTGGCGGTGATGGTGGTGATCCTGCTCGTCAAGCGCCACTGGGCGTGGTTGTGGGCGCTGCGCACGCAGCCGCGCGTGGTGGGGCGCTACGCGGCCAGCACCGCACTGCTGGCGGCCAACTGGCTGACCTACATCTGGGCGGTGAATCATGACCATGTGCTCGACGCGAGCCTGGGCTACTTCATCAATCCGCTGGTGGTGGTGATGCTGGCCGCGCTGGTGCTGGGCGAACGGCTGCGGCCAGTGCAGTGGGTATCGGTGGCGCTGGCTGCGGCCGGCGTGGCGTGGCTGACCTGGCAGGCCGGCACGCTGCCGTGGATTGCGCTGGCGCTGGCGTTTTCGTTCGGCTTCTATGGCCTGCTGCGCAAGACTTCGCCGCTGGGTGCGCTGGAGGGGCTGACGCTGGAGACGCTGCTGCTGTTTCCGCTGGCGCTGGCCTATCTGGGCTGGCTGGCCGCGCAGCAGCAGAACGCTTTCCTGGCCGCGTCGCCCGGCATGCAGTTGCTGCTGGCGCTGGCCGGCCCGCTGACGGCGTTGCCGCTGCTGCTGTTCGGCGCCGGGGCGCGGCGCATTCCGCTTTCGCTGCTGGGGCTGTTGCAGTACGTGAGCCCCACGCTGCAGTTGCTGCTGGGCGTGTGGCTCTATAACGAGCCATTTGCCGGGCCGAAGGTGGCGGGCTATGTGCTGATCTGGGCGGGTCTTGCGGTGTATTCGGCCGAAAGCTGGATGCGGCTGCGCCGCCGCACGCCGCTGCCGGCTTAGACACCCGTCATTCGGCCTCGGCAAGATGGCGGAGCCCGGGAGGGCCCGTCAAAGGGGCGCGCCAAGAACGCACGTTTTGACCAGTCGCATCAGGTAAAATCGTCGTTTTCCGTGATTCCTCCTGTTGCCGCCATGCCTCACGTTCTGCGTCTGTCCGATCTCATCTCCGAAGGCAAGCTTGCCGGCAAGCGTGTGTTCATCCGCGCCGACCTCAACGTGCCGCAAGACGACGCCGGCAACATCACTGAAGACACCCGCATCCGCGCTTCTGTACCGGCCATCGAAGCCGCGCTGGGCGCCGGTGCTGCCGTGATGGTCACGTCGCACCTGGGCCGCCCGACCGAGGGCGAATTCAAGCCGGAAGACTCGCTGGCGCCGGTTGCCAAGCGCCTGGCGGAACTGCTGGGCCGTGATGTGAAGCTGGTGCAGAACTGGGTCGACGGCGTGGAAGTGGCACCCGGCCAGGTCGTGCTGCTGGAAAACTGCCGCGTGAACAAGGGCGAGAAGAAGAACAGCGACGAACTGGCCCAGAAGATGGCCAAGCTGTGCGACGTCTACGTCAACGACGCCTTCGGCACCGCCCACCGCGCGGAAGCCACCACCCACGGCATCGCCAAGTTCGCCCCGGTGGCCTGTGCTGGTCCGCTGCTGGCCGCTGAACTGGATGCGCTGGGCAAGGCACTGGGCCAGCCGGCCCGCCCGCTGGTCGCCATCGTGGCCGGCTCCAAGGTGTCGACCAAATTGACCATCCTGAAGTCGCTGGCCGACAAGGTGGACAACCTGATCGTCGGTGGCGGCATCGCCAACACGTTCATGCTGGCGGCCGGCCTGAAGATCGGCAAGTCGCTGGCCGAAGCCGATCTGGTGGGCGACGCCAAAGCCATCATCGAAGCGATGGCCGCGCGCGGTGCCTCGGTGCCCATTCCCGTTGATGTGGTCTGCGCCAAGGAATTCAGCGCAACCGCAGCTGCCACCGTCAAGGACGCAAAGGACGTGGCGGACGACGACATGATTCTCGACATCGGCCCGAAGACCGCCGCGCAACTGGCTGACCAACTCAAGGCCGCCGGCACCATCGTGTGGAACGGCCCCGTCGGCGTGTTCGAGTTCGACCAGTTCGGCAACGGCACCAAGGTGCTGGCCGAGGCCATCGCTGCCTCGTCGGGCTTCTCGATTGCAGGTGGCGGCGACACGCTGGCTGCCATCGCCAAGTACAACATCGCCGACAAGGTGGGCTATATCTCCACCGGCGGCGGTGCGTTCCTGGAGTTCCTGGAAGGCAAGACGCTGCCGGCCGTGGAGATCCTCGAGCAGCGCGCACAGAACCAGGCAACCACGGCCTGATTGCGCTTGACTTCGCGCTACCCCACAACACCAACGAGACACCGCCCATGACCCGCGCTACCAAGATCGTCGCCACGCTCGGCCCCGCGTCCAGCACGCAGGAAGTCCTGACCCGCATGATCTCGGCGGGGGTGGACGTGGTGCGGTTGAACTTCTCGCACGGCACCGCGCAGGATCACATCGACCGCGCACAGCTCGTGCGTGAGGTGGCGCGCTCGGTGGGCCGCGAAGTGGCCATCATGGCCGACCTGCAAGGCCCGAAGATCCGCGTCGGCAAGTTCGAGAACGGCAAGATCACGCTGAACCCGGGCGACCGCTTTACGCTCGATGCGCGTTGCGAACTGGGCAACCAGGAGCGCGCCGGCCTCGACTACAAGGAACTGCCGCGCGACGTCGGCCCCGGCGATCTGCTGCTGTTGAATGATGGCCTGATCGTGCTGCAGGTCGAGCGCGTGGTGGGCGAAGAGATCGAAACCATCGTCAAGATCGGCGGCGAGCTGTCCAACAACAAGGGCATCAACCGCCAGGGCGGTGGGCTGTCGGCCCCGGCGCTGACCGCCAAGGACATGGAAGACATCAAGACCGCGATGGCGCTGGGCGCCGACTACGTCGCGGTCAGCTTCCCCAAGAACGCCACCGACATGGAAATGGCGCGCCAACTGGCCGTGGTGGCCGGCGCACCGCACAACCACAAGCCGCGCATGATCGCCAAGATCGAGCGTGCCGAAGCCATCCGCCCGGGCGTGCTCGAAGAAATTCTGGCCGCGTCCGACGGCATCATGGTCGCCCGTGGTGACCTAGCCGTGGAAGTCGGTAACGCAGCCGTGCCGGCGCTGCAGAAGCGCATGATCAAGCTCGCGCGCGAAGCCAACAAGCTGACCATCACCGCCACGCAGATGATGGAGTCGATGATCGTCAACCCGGTGCCGACGCGCGCCGAGGTGTCGGACGTCGCCAACGCCGTGCTGGATGGCACCGATGCCGTGATGCTCTCCGCCGAGACCGCCGCCGGCCGCTACCCGGTCGAGACCATCGAAGCCATGGCAGCCATCTGCGTGGAAGCCGAGAAGTCGCAGCCGGTGCACCTGGACACGGACTTCCTCGAACAGACCTTCAGCCGCATCGACCAATCGATCGCCATGGGGGCGCTGTTCACGGCCTACCATTTACAGGTGAAGGCGATTGCCGCGCTGACCGATTCCGGCGCCACCGCGTTGTGGATGAGCCGTCACGGTATCAACGTGCCGATCTATGCGATGACGCCCAATGTGGGCTCGCAACGCAAGATGGCGCTGTACCGCAACGTGCAGGCGCTGCCGATGGCCACCAGCTCCGACCGTGACGAGGCGCTGCATCAGGCGGAAGAACTGCTGGTTGCGCGCGGCGTTGTGCAACGCGGCGACTTCATCGTCCTGACCGTCGGCGAGCCGATGGGGCAGGCGGGCGGCACCAACACACTCAAGATTGTCCGCGTGGGCATGCATTGACGCTCTGCATGTCCTGCACGAGGGAACACCGGTTGCTACGGTGTGCCTGAGAACCGAATACAGATCGACCCATAGGAGAAAACCATGCCACTCGTTTCCATGCGCCAACTGCTGGACCACGCCGCCGAAAACGGCTACGGCCTGCCGGCATTCAACGTCAACAACCTGGAGCAAGTCCAGGCCGTGATGGAAGCCGCCAAGGAAACCGGCGCGCCGGTCATCCTGCAAGCCAGCGCAGGCGCGCGCAAGTACGCCGGCGAGTCCTTCATCAAGCACCTGATCCAGGCCGCCGTTGAAGCCTACCCGGAGATTCCGCTGGTGATGCACCAGGATCACGGCCAAAGCCCGGCGATCTGCCAGGGTGCCATCGACCTGGGCTTCGGCTCGGTCATGATGGACGGCTCGCTGCGTGAAGATGGCAAGACCCCGGCCGACTTCGACTACAACGTCGACGTGACGCGCCGCGTGGTGGAAATGGCCCACAAGGTTGGCGTGACGGTGGAAGGCGAACTCGGCTGCCTGGGCTCGCTGGAAACCGGCATGGCTGGCGAGGAAGACGGCATTGGCGCTGAAGGCGTGCTCGACCACTCGTCGCTGCTGACCGATCCGGAAGAGGCTGCCCAGTTCGTCAAGGCTACCCAACTCGACGCGCTGGCCATCGCCATCGGCACGAGCCACGGCGCGTACAAGTTCTCGCGCAAGCCCACGGGCGACATCCTGGCGATCAGCCGCGTGAAGGAAATCCACGCGCGTATCCCGAACACCCACCTGGTGATGCACGGCTCGTCGAGCGTGCCGCAAGAGCTGCTGGCCATCATCAACCAGTACGGTGGCAAGATGAAGGAAACCTACGGCGTGCCGGTCGAAGAGATCCAGGAAGCCATCAAGTACGGCGTGCGCAAGATCAACATCGACACCGACATCCGCCTGGCCATGACCGGCGCGGTGCGCAAGTTCCTGGCCGAGAACCCGGACAAGTTCGACGCCCGCGAATGGCTCAAGCCCGCCCGCGAAGCCGCCAAGCAAGTCTGCAAGGCCCGCTACATCCAGTTCGGCTGCGAAGGCCAGGCCGGCAAGATCAAGCCGGTGGGTATGTCGGTGATGGCCGCTGACTACGCAAACGGCAAGCTGGCGCAAGTGGTGCAATAAGCATTTCGCGTCACATCTGGCAAACGGCTGGCATTGCGCCAGCCGTTTTGCATTGCACAGGCCACGTATAATGCTGGCCTTCCACGTTTTCTCATCCTCCACTGGGTTCCGTCGTGTCCGCTACCCCCGCCGCATCCTCCGCCCTTTACGAATCGTCGATCACCAGCCTGCCGTTGCTCGGCCGTGGCAAGGTGCGCGAGAACTACGCCGTCGGCGACGACAAGCTGCTGATGGTCACCACCGACCGCCTGTCGGCGTTTGACGTGATCCTCGGTCAGCCGATTCCGGACAAGGGCAAGGTGCTCGCGCAGATGTCGGACTTCTGGTTCAACAAGCTGCGCCACATCGTGCCGACGCACGAAACGGGCATCGCGCCGGAAACCGTGGTGGCCCCGAACGAAGTCGACCAGGTGCGCG
Organism: Ralstonia insidiosa; assembly: GCF_008801405.1. Lineage (NCBI taxonomy): Bacteria > Pseudomonadati > Pseudomonadota > Betaproteobacteria > Burkholderiales > Burkholderiaceae > Ralstonia > Ralstonia insidiosa. Next base: position 1,158,572 of record NZ_VZPV01000001.1, read on the forward strand.
GCCGCGCCATCGTGGTCAAGCGCCTGAAGCCGATCCTGGTGGAAGCTGTGGTGCGCGGCTACCTGGCCGGCAGCGGCTGGAAGGACTACCAGGCCACCGGCGCCGTCTGCGGCGTGCAGTTGGCCCCTGGCCTGCAGAACGCGCAGAAGCTGCCCGAGCCGATCTTCACCCCCGCCGCCAAGGCCGAGATGGGTGAGCATGACGAGAACATCTCCTTCGATGAAGTCGAGCGCCGCATCGGCCCGGACCTCGCCGCGCAGATCCGCGACGTGAGCATCCGCCTGTACAAGGAAGCCTCCGACTTTGCCGCCACGCGCGGCATCATCATTGCTGACACCAAGTTCGAGTTCGGTCTGGACGAGAATGGCACGCTCACGCTGATGGACGAAGCGCTCACCGCTGATTCCTCGCGTTTCTGGCCGGCCGATTCGTACCAGGTGGGCACCAACCCGCCGTCGTTCGACAAGCAATTCGTGCGCGACTGGCTTGAAGCCGTGCGCATCGACGGCAAGCCGTGGCCGAAGACTGCCCCGGCACCGGAACTGCCCGCCGACGTGATCGAAAAGACCGCCGACAAATACCGCGAGGCGCTGACCCGCCTGACCGGTCAGTCCCTGCGTTAAACCGGAGCGATGACGATGACTGCACAATCTGCTCCGCTCGTTGGCGTGGTGATGGGCTCCAGTTCCGACTGGGAAATCATGCGCCACGCCGTGGACATGCTCACCCAGTTCGGCATTCCGTTTGAGGCGCAGGTTGTCTCGGCACATCGCATGCCGGACGACATGTTCCGCTACGCCGAAGCCGCCCGCGGCCGGGGTTTGCGCGCCATCATCGCCGGCGCCGGCGGGGCAGCGCACCTGCCGGGCATGATTGCCGCCAAGACCATCGTGCCGGTGTTCGGCGTGCCGGTGCCGTCCAAGTACCTGCGTGGCGAAGACTCGCTGCTCTCCATCGTGCAGATGCCCAAGGGCATTCCGGTGTCGACGTTCGCCATCGGCGAAGCGGGTGCGGCCAACGCAGCGCTCGCGGCCATCGCCACCATCGCGACTACCGACACGGCACTGGCCGACAAGCTCGAAGCCTTCCGCGCACAGCAGACCGAAGTGGCACGCGGCATGACGCTGCCGGTGCACGGTGCCTGAGGTGCCTAAGCAACAGACGACCCCATTCATGGCCGACGACCTGAACCCGCGCCTGGCGCAAGCCCACACCGCGGAATCCCGCGCGCTGAACGTTCCCAACGCGATCCTGCCCGATGCCTGGCTGGGCATGCTGGGTGGCGGCCAGCTCGGCCGCATGTTCGCGCACGCTGCGCAAGCGATGGGCTACAAGGTTTGCGTGCTGGATCCGGATCCGAACAGCCCGGCCGGCACCATTGCCGAGCGCCACATCTGTGCCGGTTATACGGACGAGGCCGCGCTGGCCGAAATGGCGGCGCTGTGCCCGGCCGTCACCACCGAATTCGAGAACGTGCCCGCACAGGCGCTGGACCGCCTGGAGCAACTCGGCGCATTCGTTGCGCCGCGCGCCAACTGCGTGTCGATCACGCAAAACCGCATCGCCGAGAAAAAGTTCTTCGCGCTGTGCGCCGCCCGCACCGGCATCCACCCGGCACCGAGCTGGGTGATCGAGCACGAAGCCGACATCGAGCAGCTACCCGCCGACATCCTGCCCGGCATCCTGAAGATTGCCCGCATGGGCTACGACGGCAAGGGCCAGGCCCGCGTCTCCACCATCGACGAGCTGCGCGCTGCCTGGGGCGCCATGCAGCACGTGCCGTGCGTGCTGGAGAAGATGCTGCCGCTGGCGTACGAAGTGTCCGTGCTGGCCGCCCGTGCCGCCGACGGCACCACCGCCACCTGGCCGCTGGCCGAGAACGAGCATCGTGACGGCATCTTGTTCTCGACGATCATGCCGTCGCGCAGCGTGTCGGACGACATTGCCACGCGCACGCGTGCCGCTGCCGCGATGATCGCGGAAGAGATGGGCTACGTCGGCGTGCTGTGCATCGAGTTTTTCGTGCTGCAGGATGGCTCGCTGATCGCCAACGAAATGGCGCCGCGCCCGCACAACTCCGGCCACATCACCATGGATGTATGCGAGACCAGCCAGTTCGAGCAGCAGGTGCGCGCCATGGCCCGCCTGCCGCTGGGCAGCACGCGCCAGCACTCGCCGGGGCGTATGCTGAACGTGCTGGGCGATGTGTGGTTCGAATACGGTCTGGAACGTACGCCTGCGTGGCACGAGGTCATGGGCCACAGCGGCGCCAAGGTCCACCTGTACGGCAAGGCCGATGCGCGCCCGGGCCGAAAGATGGGTCACGTGAACTGCGTCGGCACGTCGCCTGAAGTGGTGGATGAAGCCTTCCGTCACGCCGCACACGTGCTCGGCTTGCAGCCGGATTAAGCGAGCACGCATCATCATGCACAAGTCGACCACGCCCTACGTTATGCCTTCGCGCGAGCGCCTGGATGAAGCCGCGCGCAAGCTGGAGGCGGGCGAGCTGGTCGCCTTCCCGACCGAGACCGTCTACGGCCTCGGCGCCGATGCCGAAAACCCGCAGGCCATCGCCAAGATCTACGCGGCCAAGGGTCGGCCATCCAACCATCCGGTGATCGTGCACGTGGTCGATGGTGCGGACATCTCCTACTGGTCCGACGATGTGCCCGGCATCGCGCTTCAACTCATCGAAGCCTTCTGGCCGGGGCCACTCACGCTCATTCTGAAACGCGCGCCGCACATTCCGGCTGCCGTAGCGGGTGGGCAGGACAGCATCGGGCTGCGTTGCCCGTCGCATCCGGTGGCGCAGGCGCTGCTCTCGCGGTTCAAGCGCGGACGCGGTGGCATTGCGGCACCATCGGCCAACAAGTTCGGCCAGGTCAGCCCCACCACCGCACAGCATGTGCGTGATGAATTCGGCGATGCCGTGTTCGTGCTCGAAGGTGACGGCGTTGACGTGGGCATTGAATCCACCATTGTCGATCTCTCGCGCCTGGACCAGGGCATCGGCCCGGTGCTGCTGCGCCCCGGTGCCATCACCCCCGAAGACATCGAGCGCGTGACCGGCGAGGTGCCCGCACTGCCGGATGCCGCAGCACCGCGTGCCTCCGGTACGCTGAAGGCGCATTACGCACCGCGCACGCCGCTGTATCTGCTTTCCGCAGCCGAAGTGCCCGTACGTCTGGCGTTGCAACCCGGCAAGCGCATCGTCTGGCTGGGTGCCCCCATGGCATTGCCGGCCGGCTGCGACCAGCAAGCCGCACCCGCCACGCCGGCGGCCTACGCCAACGCGCTGTATGCGCTGCTGCGCGAGCTCGATCGCGGCGGGTACGACGCCATCTGGGTAGAAACCCTAGCCGATACGCCCGCCTGGGCGGCCGTTAACGATCGCCTGCGTCGCGCCGCCGCCGCGTTCGAGACGAGCCTCTAATTCTTACGGGGCACGCGTTCGCCGTGCGCCCGGCAACCTCGCTACACTTGGTCGTTGTGTCGTTCCGCGTGCTTCAAACGTGCGCGGACAACGCACCCTACACATCATAAAAATTCCACACGGGAGACAGACCATGAAGTTGCGTCAATGGATGGGGCTCGCATCGGCAGCCCTCGCCTTGGGCCTGACCGCTTGCGGCGGCGAATCCGATCAGAGCGGTAGCAGCAATAGCGGCAACCCCAAGGTTCAGCGCATGGTGGTGTTCGGCGACAGCCTGAGCGACGCTGGTACCTACACGCCCGCCGCGGCAGCATTAGGTGGCGGCAGGTTCACCACCAACCCTGGTCCGGTGTGGGCGGAAACCGTGGCATCGCAACTGGGCGTGGCACTTACGCCGGCGGTGATGGGTTACGCAAACCAGGTGCAGACCTGCCCGAAACCCGGTTGCTTCGACTATGCGCAAGGCGGTTCGCGTGTGACCGACCCGAATGGGATCGGCCACAACGGCGGCGCAGGCGCGCTGACCTATCCGGTCAAGCAACAGCTCGCCAACTTCTACGCGGCCAGCAGCAACACGTTCAACGGTAGCGGCGACGTGGTGTTCGTGTTTGGTGGCAACAACGACATCTTCTATTGGGCAGCGGCGGTGGGCCAAACTGGCCCCGGCGGTGTCGTGATAACGCCGGCCATCGCCACCGCACAGGTGCAGCAGGCCGCGACTGATCTGGTCGGCTACATCAAGGACATGATCAGCAAGAACGCGACGCAGCTCTACGTGTTCAACCTGCCCGACAGCAGCCTGACGCCGCAGGGCGTGTCGAGCGGCCCGCAAGGCCAGGCATTGCTGCATGCACTGGTGGGCGTGTTCAACACCACGCTGCAAACCGGCCTGGCGGGCACTACCGCGCGCGTGATCGACTTCAACTCGCAACTGACCGCCGTGATCCAGAACGGCACGCAGTTTGGCTTCAGCAACACCAGCACGCCGGCTTGCGACGCGACCAAGATCAACGCACTGGTGCCGGGCGCTGGCGGCAGCTCGCTGTTCTGCTCGGCCAACACGCTGGTGGCAGCGGGGGCGGATCAGTCCTACCTGTTTGCCGACGGTGTGCACCCGACCACGGGCGGCCATCGCCTGATCGCCAGCAACGTGCTGCAACGCCTGTTGGCGGACAGCCTGATGCACTGATCCGGCTAGTCCCGATGTAAGCAAAACGCCCGCGCAATCGGGCGTTTTTGTTTGTGGCGATGACGCGTGGGCAGGCTTACTGCGCGGTTGGCGTGGGTAACGTTACCGCCAGGCGTGCCAGTGTTGCCTGCAGCGCATCGCTCTTCGGCCAGATCGCGAGGCCCTGCTTGAAGGCCTCCTGTGCTTCGTCGGTCCGACCGAGTCTCCACAACACTTCGCCCTTGTGTGCGAGACCTTCCGCGCGCGCATCGCGCACCGCGTCGTCGCTCACGCCGTAGCTGCCATCCGGCTGGTTGAAGATAGCGATGGAACGGTCGAGCCACGTGAGCGCCTCTTCACTGTGGCCCAGCCGGTAAAGCGCCCAGCCCTTGCTGTCGAGCGCGAACGGGTCGTCTGGGTGTTGTGCCAGATAGGCTTCGATCATGGACAGGCCACGCTCCACACGCAGCCCCGCGTCGGCGAGGTCATAGCCGTAGCCGTTGAGCTTGTCTTCTGGCACCGGGCGCAGATCGAGCGCGTAGTCGATGTGTTCGAGGTTGCGCTCGGCGATCGCCAGCGAAATCAGCTTGCGCGCAAGGCGGTTCTGAAAACCTTCGCTGAGCGTGGTGCCGTTGGCAGTCAGCGCACCGAGGTATTGCGTATAGAGCGCCGACGGGCTTTGCGCCGCGTCTGCATTGGCGATGGCTCTGCCCGGGCCTGCGCACCAGGCGTAGTCCTCGGGCGTGAACTGCATGTCGATATCGAGCTGGACTGCGCGCGACTCACGTGACTGTGCGTAGTACGAATAACCTCCCGCATTGGCACGGCCGCAGATCAGGTATTCGTCTGTCACATCCAGCAGGTACGGGTAACCGCCCATCGGGTCGCCGCTGGACGTGCCGACCAGATGGAAGGATTCACCAAATTCACCCTGGCCGATGACCGGGTTGAGTATCCAGCGCGCGGCTGGGTAGCGCTTGGGCAGGCGGACTTTGACCGTGCGCCCCGCGCCATCGGTGGTGCCGAAGATCACGCTATCGTTTTCGTCTTTCTTGGGCGGTTTGCCGGCGATGGTGTGGCCCGGTAGGAATAGGCGGTAACGCGCGTTGGGCATCGGCTTCCCGGTCGAGGGATCGGTCAGCACGAACTGATGGACCTGTGCGCCGCGGCCGAGCGTGGCTGTCGGGGCGACCCAATCGCGCGCGGCAGCAGGTACGGCAGAGCAAAAAAATGCCGCGCCAAGAAGCGCGGCTGACAGACGGGAAAGCATATTGTTGGGAGGGGGGCTGGCGAAAATTGCAACGCCCCATCATAGCCAAGCTGCTTCGCGCAGATGTTAAGAGTGCTTCATGTGGATGCTTTTGCAATCTGCTGCACGGCAAACCGGTACACCGCATCGACATCGTTGAGGTCGAGCACGGCAATGCCTGCCGGCACTTGCACGCCATCGGTGGCATCTGTCGCCACCGCGACCACGCCACCAATTTCCGGCCACAGCGGCGGACGGCCCAGCGAAGGGCGGAACACCTCGATCTTCGGGAACGTACTGCGCTTGTAGCCCTCCACGATCACCACGTCGGTCTCGGGGGACAGCAGTGCCAGCACGTCGGCCAACTCAGGCTCTTGTGCGGGGGCAAATTCGCGCATCAGCACGAGGCGCTCGCCGCCCACCAGCACCACCTCGGCGCTGCCGGCCGAGCGCATGCGGTGCGAATCCTTGCCCGGCGTGTCGAGATCGAAGCCGTGATGCGTGTGTTTGACGGCGGCCACGCGGCGCCCATCGCGCACGAAGCGCGCGATGAGTTGCTCGACGAGCGTGGTCTTGCCGCTGCCCGAGGTGCCTGTGATGCCGAGAATTGCCGCGCGTGGGTTCGACTGCATCATCGTGGCGCGCCCTGGTAGATCCATTGCAGCAGCGCGTCGTGTGCAGCCTGGCCGCCGCTCGCGTTCGGGTGGTTGATCATGCTGACGACAACGAAGCGCTCGCCATTTTCGCCTTCCACATAGCCGGCGATGGCGCGCACATCGTTGAGCGTGCCGGTCTTGATCTCGGCGTTGCCGGCCACGCCGGCGCGCGTGAGGCGGTTGCGCATGGTGCCGTCCACACCCACCACGGGTAGCGCGTCGCGCAGGATGCCGCCGTTCGGGTTCGCATCGGCCTGTTGCAGCAGGCGCCCCATGTTGCGTGCACTGATGCGTTCCGTGCGCGACAGGCCCGAGCCGTTTTCCAGCACCAGCTCCGGCATCGTCAGGTTCTGCTTGGCTAGCCAGCGGTTGATGACCTCGGTCGATTGCGGCACCGAGGCAGGCTTGCGGCCGATCTCCGCACCAATGGTGAGGAAGAGCTGGCGTGCCATCACGTTGTTCGAATACTTGTCGATGTCGTGCACGACTTCTGCCAGCGTGGGGCCGTAGTGCGTGGCCAGCAGTACAGCCTGGCGCGGCACCTTGCCTTCGCGCAGGCCGGGCGTGAAGCGTGTCGTGCCGCCCGCCTGCTGCCACAGCGCCAGGAAGCCGCCCCAGATGAAGTCGGCATGCGTGAGCGCGGCGATGTTGTAGACGCGTTCTCCACAGGCGGCAGCATAGCGACCGCCGAAGCTGGCGAGCACGTGGCCGTCGGTCTGCGTGGTGATGTTGGCGCCGGAGGCCGTCTTCCAGTCGCCGCAGCCGCCACGCGTGGTGCGCAACTGGTTGTCGATCTGCAGTTGCGCCAGCGGTGGTGACACGTCGATGTTGACCGCGCCGTTGCCGGCGTCCGGCGTGAGCGTGAAGGTGAGCGTCTTGAACGAATACAGCAGCGCATCGGGTGCCACGTTGTAGGCACGTCCGCTGTCGCCATCGAGCGGTGGCGCTTCAGACAGGCCGTTCTCGAAATACGTGCGGTCCAGCACGATGTTGCCGGCGAGTTCATCCACGCCGGCGCGGCGCACGTCGCTCACCAGTTTGACCAGCTCTTCGGGAATCAGCTTCGGATCGCCCTGGCCGCGCAGATAGAGGTTGCCGTTGAGCGTGCCGTTGATGGGCTGGTTGTCGGCATAGGCCGTGGTCTTCCAGCGGAAGTCGGGGCCCAGCAGATCCAGCCCGGCAAAGGTGGTCAGCAGCTTCATGGTCGACGCCGGGTTCATGCCCGCATCGGCGTTCCACTGCAGGATGGGGTTGGCGGTGCCGGTGCGGATCACGAACACGCTCACCGCATCGAGCGGAATATGCGCTCGGGCAAATGCCAGCGCCACATTGGCGGGCAACCCGGCGGGATTGCGTGCGGCCTGACGCTTCTGTGCTGCGGTGGCGGCGAAAGTTGCGTGGGCCACCTGGGCTTTGGGCTTCTTGGCATGCGCGATGGGCGTAGCCGCGAGGGTGAGGAGGGTTGCGCAGGCAAGTGCGCAGCGCGACAGGTACGGCAAACGGGTCGAGCGAATTCGGGCCATTGGGCGGGGGCAGAGTGGGGCACACGTGCGTGCGCCAAGTGCGGATGCAGGCATGTTAACGCAGTGGCCCCGCGCTTCGGACGACAAGCAATGCGGCATTCATCGTCCAATTCCTGGGGAATCATCGGCGTGTGACGGCGGGGTCATCGCGTGGGCAACCCTGCGCAAAGCAGTGATCAGCTTGGCGCGGTAGCATGACGGCTTTGCCGCGCGACGTTCGTGCGGCATGCGCATTCCTCGCCGTCCTCATGTCTTCCGAATTCGTGCAATCTGCCGGCGTGCTGCAGCCTCGCCGGCTACCCTTGTCAGCCCGCGCGGCGACGATGGCTCTTTTTTTCGTCAACGGCGCAACGTTTGCGACCTGGGGTATCCACATTCCCACCGTGAAGGCGCGCTTCGGGTTGTCCGAGGCATCGTTGTCGCTGGCGATGTTCATGGTTGCCTTTGGTGCCATCCTCTCGATCAAATTTGTGGGCCGCTGGGTGGCGCGCGTTGGCACGCAGCACGCCAGTGTGCGGGGCGGCATCGCGTTCAGCGCGATGCTCGCGTTGATCATGCTGATGCCCAGCTACCCGGCGCTGCTGGTGGCGCTCTTTCTGTTTGGCGTCAGCACCGTGGGGTTCGACGTGGCCATCAATGCACAGGCCACCACGGTGGAAGCCAACCACCACAAGCCGATCATTTCGTCTTTGCACGGCATGTTTAGCCTGGGCGGCATGGTGGGCGCAGCCGTGGGCGGCGTGCTGCTGGAGTTGGGGGTGCCGCCGGCCGTGCACTGTGGCGGCATGGCGCTGGTCTTGATGGCGACCGCGCTGTGCGCCGGGCCGTTCATGCTGCCCGATCACGTGCATGCGGAAGGCGAACCCGCACACCCGAGCACCGGCCGCACGCTGTTCGTGCTCGGTCTCCTGGCCTTCTTCGGGCTGCTGGGTGAGGGGGCGATGTACGACTGGACCACCGTCTACATGCGCGAGATTGCGCAATCGCCCGAGGCCGTTGCCAGCGCCGGGTATGCAGCGTTCTCAGGCGGTATGGCACTGGCGCGTTTCGGCGGCGATTTCGCCCGCGGGCGCTGGGGCAACATGCGCGTGCTGGGCGCCAGCGGTGTGCTGGCCACGGGCGGCATCCTGCTGGCGCTGCTGTGGCCGGACCCGGCGGCAGTGCTGGCTGGCTTTGCGCTGATGGGCGTGGGCGCAGCCAACATGGTGCCGATCTTCTTCATTACCGCATCGCGCCTGCCGGGCGTGCCGGCTGCAGAGGGCATTGCGGCGGTGGCGCGTTTTGCCTACGTAGGTTTGCTGGTTGGCCCGGTCATCATCGGGTTGATCGCCCACCACTCAGATTTGCGCTGGGGGCTGTCTGTGGTGGCTCTGACGATGGCGCTGATTGCCGTTGCGGGGCCGGGAGCAATCCGGCAGAAAGGCCAGAAGGGCTAGAAAGGGCTTAAGGGTCAACACTGATGTTGTGCATGTCGCCAAAAAAATAGGCACTTCCTGTGCGTTGACTTTCGCGTGCGCTTGCCATAGCGTACGACGAGGAGAGGGGGTTCTCCGATGTGGCGTCATGGTCAAACCGTGATTGACGGCACCGGAATATGTTCAAAATGAGGCTGCACGATGTGATCAGCCCAAACGACCCAGTGGAAAGGAGCTTCAGATGCCGTACAAACGTCTCAACCTCGTGGCAGCGGTTGCTGTCGTGGCAGCCATCAGCAGTGTGGCGCACGCGCAAACCGACAAGAAGTTCGACCCCTACAGCCAAGGCGCCAACGCCGACAAGAAGTTCGACCCGTATACCCAAGGGGCGAAGGCCGGCGACAAATTCGACCCGTATTCGCAGGGTGCCAACAAGGATGACAGCACCGCCAGCGCACTGAACCCGGGTGCCCAGCCGGCCAATGTCGAGAAGGGCAAGTACGATACGTACACGCAGGGTGCCAAGGCCGGCGACAAGTTCGATCCGTACAGCCAGGGTGCTCGCCAAGGTGATGCCACCAGCCCGTACTCGAAGGACCAGAACAAGCAGTAAGCCTATGCCGTTCAGGTTCATGAAGACGCCGATGCATCGCCAGGTGCATCGGCGTTTTTCTTTATGGGTTGCAGCCATGGTGGCCTGTGCGGCGCTGCCCGCGCACGCTGCCGGCCTGTGCACCGCGTCCTGGGTGCATGACGGTAGCCGCCTGCGACTGGACGGCAACGGCAAGACGCCGATGATCGTCGAGTTCACGCTGCACGACGTCAACCGCGACATCCAGGACGGCTGCGAGATCGGCCTGCACATCTACGCCAAGTCTGGCCTTGTGGCGCTCGGCGGTCGGCCCATCGAGACGGTGCAGGAGCACCAACTGCTGGTGGACGAGGCCGGCGTCGTCACGCGCGTGGTCAGCATCAATGGGCGTGTGTTTGCGCAAAGCGAGCATGCTGACCTGGTCGGCACCGTCAGCACGGCCATCTCCGGCATGTTTCTTTACGGCGCGGGTCTGGCACCCGAAGCCGAGATGCTGCCGGGCGATACGTACGAATCGAGTTTCGACTTTGATGTGGTATCGCCCCGCGTGGGGATTTCAGTCGGGCACATGCGCGCCGAGCACGCCAAGGTGGAGGTGTCCGAGCGTGAGGTCGGGCCACCGCAGCCGATGAACACCGTTGTCGGCATTCTGCAGTGCCGGCCGATCCGCTACACGCGTACGGCCACGCTGGGCGTGTTGAAGCTGGGCAATGAATCGCTCGAACCCGAGCCGACCGTGGCCCATCTGACCGATTGGTTCTGCCCGGAAGCCGGCGTGGTGATGCGTCAGGAGGTCGAGCAGCACGGCCAGACGCAGGTGATCGACGTGGTCGATCTCACGCGCTGAGCATCAATACCTGCTGCGACATCATTCAACGCTGCCGTCGAAGCGGTACACGCGCGCCACGGTAAAGGGCGCCTCGGGTTCTGGCTGCGTGAACAGCGCGATATTGTCGATGGACATGGTGGGCGGCAGCATCACGCTGCCGGCTTCCAGCGCGCGGTAGCAGGCCAGTTGCTCGGTATGGCCCAGGCGCCCGGTCAGCGTGATGTGGAAGGTGAACGTATCGAACACGTATGGATAGCCCCAGCGCTGCAGGTGGCGCTCCTGCGCGTCCGAGAGCCCGGCCTGGCGCCGCCGCGCAAGCTCGGTGGGCGGGGCCGGTGCGCGGAAGGTGTCGAACTCACGCACGCAGGCATCGGCGAACTGGTGGAGCGCATCGCGGGCGGGATCGCCGTGGCGCAGGCGCCAGGCCAGGAAGCCGCGCAGCGTTTGCAACGCCGGTTCGATCGTGAATGGGGTTTGCTCCAGCGCGAACCGGCGCAGCGCCGCATCCAGGTCATCCACGGTGCGTGTTTCTGCCAGGCGGAATGGCGGCTTGAAGGTGGCGTGCAGGCCGTAGTGGCGTGGGTCTGCGGTCCAGCGGTCGAGCGTGGTGAGGTCAATACGGGCGTCGCGGGCCAGCGGTTGGCGCGCATCGGTGTCGATCGGCCCGCCGTGCAGCGCGCAGCGGCCGAGCCAGCGGGTGCCCAGCGTGTACCAGGGCTCGGGCGGCAGCAGGTAGAGCGCGTATCGCCAGGCGTTGGGGAGCGCAGGCAACGGTTGCAGCGGTGCGTCCATCGGCAGCCAAGTCCTCAGGCGATAAGCGGCAGATGCCCGGTGGCGTGGCGCAGGCGGCCTCCCACCACGGCAGCCACCACGCGCGGCAGGCCGGGGCGGTGGTCATCGACCACGATGGCGTCGGCACGCAAGCCGGTGGCGAATCTGCCGCGGTCGGTCAGCCCCGCGGCTTCTGCCGGGTTGGCGGCCACCAGATCCCACGCCTGCGCCAGTGGCACGACGCCGCGTTCGGCCAGCTTGAACGGCGCGGCCAGCAGGGCGGGGTAGTAGTAGTCGGAGGCCAGCACCGTGCCCAGCCCGGCCGCCACCATGGCTGCGGCGTTGGGCGCGCCATTATGGCTGCCGCCGCGCACCACATTGGGGGCGCCAAAGACGATGTGCCCCCCGTGCGCACGCGCCGCGCGGGCCACCTCCTCGGTCAGCGGGAATTCAGTCACGGTGCAGCCGTGCGCGTGGAAGGTGTTGCGCGTGGCCACGTCCGGTTCGTCGTGAGAGGCCATGCGGATGCCGCGCTGCTGCGCCGCCCGTGCCAGCACGCCGAGCACCTCGTCGAGCTTGTGCACGTTGACGGCGGCGGTGTCCAGACGCGTGCGGAAGGTGTCGACGTCGCACTCGGCGCGGTCGGCGTATTGCGCGAGCTTGCGCGCGTCGCCCAGCTTGTCGCGCATCATCGGCAGGTGGTCATTGAACGAGAGGAAGTGCACGCGGCCTGCCGCCATCCAGGCCAGCGCATCGGCCACGCCGTCTGCGTGGTGCAACTCAAAGCGCAGGTGCATCAAATGCTCGGCACCCAGGTGCGGGCGCATGGCTTCGAGCGTATCGAGCATGCGCAGCGCATAGGCGTGGCCGCGCAGGCCACCTTCCCAGGAGTAGGTCACACCGTGGAATTCGGTGGTGATGCCGTTGGCGAGCAACTGGCCGTCCACATCGGCCAGCGCGGTGTCGTACGGAAAGGCCACGCCCGGGCGCGGCATGACGGCGCGCTCGAAGGCATCGCCATGCAGATCGACAATGCCGGGCAGCACGAGCAGGTCACCACAGTCGAGCATGCCGCGCGTCGGGTTGGCGTCACACGCAGCGATATGGCCGTCACGAAACTGGACCGCCGCTTCCACCAGCCCATCGGCCAGGAGCGTGCGGCGCGAAACGAGGCCGGCCAAGTGACCGACAGAGGACGAAAACGATTGCATGGCCCGTGCCTGAGAGAAAGTGTGCGCGTTTGCGGTGCTCGCGCGCATCGAAGTTGTGCCGGCATTGTGCCGCAACTCATGTGTCATTCGACCTGACCTCGGTCATTTGCACCACTCTGAAGAGGGGAGGACCATCCAAACGCCTTAACTTTCCTGACACGATGGTCGATAGCAAGAGAAACAGGCCCCCCAGCCCTATGGACGCCACTTCCGCAGAGCGGCCCGACCGTCCCGAACCGGATACGACCGGCCCGGACATGATCAGGCCGCTACCGCTTGCTGATGACCGCTACGAGGCGCTCGTCCGGCAGATGCCGGATGCGCTGTACATCGTGGCGGACGACATCATCGTTTTCATCAACGAGGCAGGTGTTCGGCTGTTCGGTGCGCAGCATGCCCGCGACATCGTCGGCCACGAGCTGGACGAGTTCGTGCATGGGGATTCGGTGCACCTTGCCCGCCAGCGCCGCGCGTGGATGGTGGCGCACGGCGCAGGCCTGCCGCCGGTGGAGCAAACCTTGCTGCGCTGCGATGGCACGCCCGTCGATGTGGAGGTGCTGTCCGCGCCCGTGCAACTCGGCTGGCGCACCGCCATCCAGGTGGTCGCGCGCGACATCACCCAGCGCAAGCAGGCCGAACAGGCCCTGCGTGACTCCGAAGCCAACTACCGCGCCCTGGCCGCAGAGACAGCACGTGCCAAGGAATTGTTGCGCTGCGAAAAGACCGTGCTCGAATTGAGTTCGCGCAACGTGCCGCTGTCTGACCTGCTGGCCGAGGTATGTCGGCTGGTGGAAGCGTTGCTTGACGACGGTGCGATGTGTTCTGTCCTGTTGAGCAGCGACAGCGAACATGTCACACAGGCCGTGGCGCCGTCGCTGCCGTTCATGCTCTCGCAGGTGCTGACCGGGCTGGCGATCGGGCCCGCGCACGGCTCGTGCGGCACGGCCATGTTCCTCAACAAACGCGTGGTGGTGGAAGACATCGACACCGACCCGCTGTGGGACGACTACCGCGACATCGTCCAGCCGCTCGGATTGCGTGCCTGCTGGTCCACTCCCATCCGTGGCGATAACGCGCAGATGATTGGCGCGATGGGCGTCTACTACGACACGCCGCGTGCGCCCACGCACGACACGATGGGCTTGCTTGACGGCATCACCGACATCGTCGGGGTGGCGATTCAGAAGGCGCACATCGCGCGTGAGCTGCAGGAAAGCGAAGAGCGCTACCGCCTGGCTGTCGACAACCTGACCGAAGGCATCGTCGTGCAGGCGGCCGACGGCACCATCCTCGCGTGCAACCCGAGCGCGCGGCGCATCCTGCGGGCGGGCAATGTGTCGCCGGTCGGCACCAGCCACCTTGCGCTGATGCGCCGGTCCTTGCGCGAAGACGGTAGCGAGATTCCCTTCAACGAGCGGCCCACGCACGTGGTGCTGAGCACCGGCCGCCCGCTGCTGGGCCTGACCATCGGCCTGGAACTGGTGGATGGCGATGTGGTGTGGGTGCACGAGAACGTGCTGCCCATCGCACGCCCCGGCGACGATGCGCCCACCGCCGTGCTCATCTCGTTCAACGACATCGGCCCGGCACGTCAGGCCCAGCAGCAGCTCAAGTTCCTGGCGCAGCGTGATGCGCTGACCGGCCTGTACAACCGCGCCTATTTCTCGCAGCGCATGCAGGCCGTGCTGGACGAGGCGGCCAGCGATGGCCGTCAGGTGGCTGTGCTGTTCCTGGATCTGGACGGCTTCAAGAAGGTCAACGACACCGCCGGCCACGAAGCGGGCGACCACCTGCTGCGCATCGTCGCGCAGCGGTTGTCGGCCTGCGTGCGCCAGAGCGATACGCTGGCGCGCCTGGGGGGCGACGAGTTTGTCGTGCTGCTCGACAACGTGCGCTCGCTGGGCGAGGCCGAGCGGCTGGCCCAGCGCATCGTCGAGGCCATCGCGCAGCCGTTCTCCACCAGCGGCACGGAGTACTACCTGGGCGCGTCGATCGGCATTGCGGTGTATCCCGAGCACGGCAGCGATGCCGCCACGCTGCTGCGCTGTGCCGATGCCGCCATGTACAACGCCAAGCAGAATGGGCGTAACCAGCATCGCGTGTACACCGCGCGGCTGTCGCAGCGGGCGCAGCGGCGCTTTCAGCTTGAGTACCACCTGCGCCGCGCACTGGCGGCAGAAGAGTTGTCGCTGCGTTTCCAGCCCATCGTCGATGCAACGTCAATGGAGATTGTCGGCGCAGAAGTGCTGTTGCGCTGGCACAGCACGGAGTTGGGCGAGGTGTCGCCTGCCGAGTTCATTCCCGTGGCCGAGGACTCCGGGCTCATCGGCGTGATTGGCGAGTGGGTGCTGGGGCAGGCATGCCACCAGGCCGCGCACTGGCGGGCCACCTGCATGCCGAACTTCTTCGTGGCCGTGAACCTGTCGCCGCGCCAGTTTGGCGAGGGGCTGGTGCCGACCATCTCGCGGTGCCTGACCGAAGCCGGCCTGCCCGCGTGCGCATTGGAGATGGAGATCACCGAAGGCCTGCTCATGCGCGACACCGCCGCCGTGATGCCCGTACTTGATGCGCTCACCGCGCTGGGCATCCGCATCTCGATCGACGATTTCGGCACGGGGTATTCCTCGCTGTCGTATCTGCAGCGCTTCCCGATCGACAACCTGAAGGTGGACCGCTCGTTCGTCTCGGGCATTCCGCGCCACCGCGATTCGGTGGTGATCTCGCGCGCCATCGTGGCGATGGCGGCGTCGCTGGACATGACCGTCACCGCCGAGGGCGTCGAGACGCTGGAGCAGGCCGAGTTCCTGCAGGCCGCTGGCTGCGACAAGCTGCAGGGCTTCCTGTTTGGCCCGCCCATGACGGCGGCTGCCTACGAGGCGCGTTTGCGCCGTAGCCGCGCCGCGCAGGCATGATCTAGCCGTAATGCCAGCGTAAGTCTGGGCGCGTAGCGTCTCTCCAGCGCGCATCCGCCCGCGCCGATATGCCCCATAGAGGGTTGCCCCGCCACCGTTGCGAGGGCGCATAAAACAACGACCTTGGAGACCACTGCACGTGAAGCCATTTGCCTGGGGCCGCGGCCCAAAAGCCTCTTCCGAACTGATTGCCCGCATTGCCGAAGAGGCCGGCCGCGTGGGCATGGGCATCTGCGAGGTGTCCGGCAACGTGGAGGACGTGGCCGTGCGCCTGCGTCGCCAGGCCGATGTATTCGAGCAACTGCGCAGCGCTGCTGACGCCACCATGCGCGGTAACCACGACATTGCCGTGGCCGCGCGCCACGCGCGTGAAGTGGCGTCGCACGCCAGCGAAGAGGTGCGTGATTCACGCGCCACGGTGGATGCCTCGTTGCGCGACATCCGCGAACTGGCGATCGGCGTGGCCAGCATGGAGCAGCAGATTGCTGCGCTGCGCGACGCGCTGGTGCAGGTGGCGCAGGCGTCGGAACAGATTTCGCAGATTGCCAAGCAGACCAACCTGCTGGCCATCAATGCCGCCATCGAGGCGGCGCGTGCCGGGGAATCCGGTCGCAGCTTTGCCGTGGTGGCAGGCGCAGTCAAGCAGCTCGCCGGCCAGACGGCAGAGGCCACGCAACGTATCGAGACCACGCTGGCGGATTTGTCTGGCCAGACCGACAAGCTGATCGGTGACAGCAGCACTAACGTGGCACGTGCACAGCGTGTGGATGCCGGCACGCAGGCCATTGGTGCGGTGATCGGTGTTGCGGGCGAGGCCATCGCACGGTTTGACGCCGAGGCCACCAGCATTGCCGACTCCACCGCCGCGATTGAAGACGAGTGCGCTTCGCTTGCCCACGAGGTGGAGGCCATGGCCGAGGGTGTCCGGCAATCGAGCCAGAACATCGACAACGCGCGGCAGCAGCTTTCCGGCCTTCTGGCGGTATCGGAAACGTTGATTCGCCACACGGCCGCTACCGGTGTGCAGAGTGCCGATACGCCGTTTATTGATGCCGTTCAGGCGACGGCGCGCAGGATCGGTGCGCTGTTCGAGTCGGCCGTCGCGCGTGGCGACATCAGTGAGGGCGATTTGTTTGACCGCGCATATCAGCCTATCGCTAACACCGACCCGCCGCAGCATCTGGCGCGCTTCACGGCGTTTACGGACCGCGTGTTGCCTGCGCTGCAGGAGCCGCTGCTGGGGCTCGACCCGCGGGTGGTGTTTTGTGCGGCGGTGGACACTAACGGCTATCTGCCGACGCACAACCTGAAGTTCTCGCAGCCACAGGGCAGTGACCCGGTGTGGAACGCGGCCAACAGCCGTAACCGGCGGGTGTTTGCCGATCGCACGGGGTTGGGGGCGGCACGCAATACCGAGGCGTTCTTATTGCAGACGTATCGGCGCGATATGGGGAACGGCGCGTTTGTGATGATGAAGGATGTGTCGGCGCCGATCTATGTGAACGGGCGGCACTGGGGTGGGTTGAGGATTGGGTACAAGGTGGCGGGGTAGCCGGCTTGTGCCACGATTCGCTGGCGATGGATGTTGGTGGTGCATCCCGCGTTTCGTCCCCTGCCGGGGCCGACTCACTTTCTCTGTCTTGCCAGAGAAAGTAAGCAAAGAGAGGCGCGCCCGAGATGGCGACTTCCCCTTGAATTTATGTAACCGGGCGGAGAAGGAGGCAAACTCGCTTCGCTCAGACAGGCCTCCTTCTTTTTTCCGCCCGCTTACAGAAATTCAAGGCGCCATCTAGGGCAGGAACGTCAAAGGCCAAACCATCGCGGCGTATGGGTTGGCGCCGCGATAGTTTCCCTGGTGGTTTGCTCAGTGTTTGCGCGTGCCTACGATGACCAGCACGGCGGCACCCAGTTCCAACACGGCGACGAAGTACAGGCCGGCCGAGAGGTGGCCGGTGCTCGTCTTCAGCCAGCCGATCATGTACGGGGCGACGAAGCCGGCCAGGTTACCGATCGAGTTGATGAGGGCGATGCCGCCTGCGGCTGCGGTGCCGGCCAGGAACACTGCCGGAATCGACCAGAACACCGGGAATGCCGCCAGGATGCCGATGGCTGCCACGGTGAGCGCAACCAGTGCCAGCACCGGTGTGCCCAGCGTTGCGCCCGTCGCGATCAGGCCTGCGCTGGCGATGATGGCGGCGATGGCGCAATGCATGCGGCGTTCACCTGTGCGGTCTGAATGCATGCCGTTCCACACCATCGCGATCGTGCCGGCGATGAACGGAATGGCGCTGATCAGCCCGATGTGGAAGTTGCCCTGTACACCCAGCTCCTTGATGATCGACGGCGTCCAGAAAGCGATGGTGGCGTTGCCGCTGACCACGCAGAAGTAGATTGCCGCGCAGATCCACACACGGGCGTTGGACAGTGCCGCACCAAACGACACGTGCTTGGCCGGATCGCGGTTTTCTGCGTCGATGGAGCGGACGACGGCTTCCTGCTCCGCATCGGAGAGCCACTTGGCCTGGCGTGGCGTCTCCGGCAGCCAGGCCAGTACGGCAAAGCCGGCCAGCACCGAAGGAATGCCTTCCAGCAGGAACAGCCACTGCCAGTTGGCGAGGTGGCCGACGCCTTCCATGGTGCTCATGATGAAGCCCGCCACCGGGCCGCCCACCACGCCTGCAATCGCAAACGAGGTCATGAACAGGCCGTTGATGCGCGCACGGTAGGCCGAAGGGAACCAGTACGTCAGATACAGCACCACGCCCGGGAAGAAGCCGGCTTCAAAAATGCCCAGCAGGAAGCGCAGCGCGTAGAACGAGGCCGGCGTTTTCACATAGATCATCGCCATCGAGGCCAGGCCCCAGAGGATGGTGATGCGCGCCAGCGTCTTGCGTGCGCCGATCTTCTCCAGCAGCAGGTTGCTCGGCACTTCAAACAGGAAGTAGCCGATGAAGAAGATGCCGGCACCGAGGCCATACACCGCTTCGCTGAACTGCAGGTCCTGCAGCATCGACAGCTTGGCAAAGCCGACGTTGACGCGGTCGATCCACGCGAGGATGAACAGGAAGACCAGGAACGGCACCAGCCGCCATGCGATGCGGCGGTAGGTGGCGTCCAGCACGGTGCCGTGGGGTGGGCTGCTGGCCGGGTCCGTGCGGTCGGCCGGCAGGGCTTGGGTTTGCGACATGGTTTCCTCCAATAGCGTGCAAGGGCGTCTGCGCTTTGTTGTCAAAACGCAGGCGTGAGTGGGGCCGGACGCGTCTGTAGCGCGCCTTGTCTTCGTGGCTTAAAGAACCGCCTGCGTGGCCCGGACGCCGGCGGGGAGTGTTCGGTCTAGTCGATCAACGCAGTGCAGCCTCCACCGCCCGGCCGACGCGCAGGATGCGCGCATCGTCATTGGCGAGACCGCACAGCGACAGGCCGACCGGCAGTTCGCCGGAGGCATGGATGGGCAGCGTCAGTGCGCAGCCGTCCAGGAAGTTGATGACGCTCGGGTTGCGTAGCGTCAGTGCATTGGTGCGGAAGAACTGGGCGTCATCTGCTTCGAGTGGTGCCACTTCCGGCGGCACGATGGCCACCGTCGGCATCAGCCAAGCGTCGACGTTGCCCAGGCGCTTGTGCGCGGCGGCGATCATGCGGGTGCGCGCGTCCAATACGTCGATGTAAGCGGCGGCACCCATCTGTTCACCACGGCGGATGCGTGCAGCGACGCGCTGGTCGTACTGCGCCTCGGCACGTGCCAGCACCGGGCGATGCCATGCCCAGGCTTCCGCCGCCGTGAGGCCGCCACCGCCGTTGATCTCGGGCAGTTGCAGCAGTTCGGGAAAATCGAAACGCACGATATGCGCACCGGCACGTTCGAGGCGTTCTATGGCGCGGTTGAATGCCTTGGCGACGACGTCGTCGAGATCCGCCCCCACGTAGTCCTGCGTGATGCCGAAGCGCAGGCCGGCCAGCGGCACTGCATCAGTGTCGAGCGATTCACCACTGAGGATGGCATTGACGATGGCGCAGCAATCCACCGAGTTGGTCAGCGGCCCACCGGAATCGAGCGAGGTGGACAGCGGCACGCCGCCCATCATCGGTACGCGGCGTGCGGTGGGTTTGAAGCCAGTCAGATTGCAGAAGGCCGACGGAATGCGGATCGAGCCGCCCGTGTCCGTACCCAAGGCCGCCACCGCCATGCCGCCAGCCACGGTGACAGCGCCGCCTGAGGTGGAACCGCCCGCAGCACGCGTGCCATCTGCCGGCGTGCGCGGCGTGCCGTAGTGCGGGTTCAGGCCCAGGCCCGAGAACGCGAATTCGCTCATGTTGGTGCGGCCGAGCAGCACGGCCCCGGCAGCACGCAGGCGGGCGACTGCAGCAGCGTCCGCAGTGGCGGGCGGTTGATGCGCCAGCGCACGCGAGCCTGCGGCCGTCACTTGGCCCGCCACGTCGAACAGATCCTTGATCGATACCGGCAGACCTGCCAGCAGCGATGGCACGTTGCCCGCCGCGCGGGCGGCGTCGGCAGCGCGTGCCATGGCCAGCGCCGCTTGCGCGTCGATGCTCACATAGGCGGCACCGCCGGCGGCGCGATGCGCTTCGGCGTGTTCCAGGGCGGCTTCGGTCAGCGCAACGCTGGTGGTGCGACCACTGGCCAGTTCAGCGGCCAGGGCGCGGATCATGTTCGGGCGGGGCGTCATCATGCAGAGGGTCTCCGGTAGGGGGTGCTTCAGCCCTCAACGGGCAGCGTGTCGACAGCATACTGATGGCGCAGCTCGGTGCCCGAGACGGGGTCGATCAGGGCCATATCGAACGCCTCGCCAAAGCCGAGTTCACCAATGATGGGCTGCGTGCCGCAGAACATGGCGGTGCCCACCGGCAGCGTGTCAGCGCCGGTGTAGCGGCGGATCAGGTCACGCGGGTCCAGCATGCGCGTGACGCTGCCTTCCTGATACAGCGCGGTCTGGCCGTTGCGGGTGCGCCAGGTCTTCATCTGCAGGCTGTCCCAGTGATCGGCCAGCGCTTCAAAGCGCCACACATCGCGGCTCACGGGCTTGGCGCACATCTGCTTGGAGACGGTCACGCCATAGGCTTCGACCTTGCGATCGGTGTGGTCAGAGCCGATGCCGACCAGCAGACCCATCGGCGTGGAATACAGCACGAACTCCGCTTCGCCCGACGAATCGGCACCGGGAATTTCCACGCGCGCATCGGTGGTCAGCAGCGAATGCGACACGCGATAGAAGCACGGCACACGCGCCGGGCGCGCCACGCCAATCGCTTCGAGTTCGGCGATGTGGTGTTCAACAGCTTCAGCGTCGCGGCCGGTCCAGCCGGCGATGACGAGGTGGTCCACGGTCACGTCGACGGGGCCGTGGCCGATCAGGTTCAGGTGCAGCGTGGTCATGCGGAATTCCGGAAAGAGGGCGGGGGGAACGGGAATCAGAGCGTGCGGATGATCGTGCGGCGGAACTCGTCGATGTGCTCGCGGATGGCCTCGCGGGCAGCGGGCACGTCGCGGCGTTCCAGCGCATCGAGCACGGCGAGGTGCTCGTCGTACACGTTCTGCAGGTGTTGCGGCTCCGACAGCGAGAGGAACCAGAAGCGCGCCTGCTTTTCATGCAGGCCGCGCAGCAGCTCGGCCAGCACGCGGTTGCGCGAGGCGGCGGAGATGGCGAGGTGGAACTTGAGGTCCAGCGCCGCCAGCGCGGCGATGTCGCGGTGCTCGATCAGCGCGGGCGATGCATCGACGATGGCGCGCATCGCTTCAAAGTCCGCCGGGTGGGCGCGCTCGGCAGCCAGCGTCACGCACAGGATCTCGTTGGTGGCGCGCACCTCGATCATGTCGAGCACGTCGTTGAGCGACAGCGGGGTCACCAGCACGCCCTTGCGCGGCAGGATCTGCACCAGGCCTTCCACTTCAAGGCGATGCAGGGCCTGGTGGATCGGCGTGCGGCCCAGGCCCAGCAGCGCGCTCAACTGCGCTTCGTTGAGTGGCTCGCCGGGGCGGAATTCGCACGCCATGATGCGGCGCTTGATCTCGCCGTAGGCAAGCTCGCGCAGGGCAGCGCCCTTGGGGGCGTGCGCGGCGGGTTCGGCGGCGAACGGCACGGGCGCTTCCGCGGTAACAAGCTTGATCGGACGCGACATGAGGCAGTCTCGGATTTCGTAAAAGTCGAGTGATGGTATTGTGATATATCACTGAGCGTCAAGGCATCCACACGCCACATTAGCCTAGGGATTGCCCTGATCCGGCACGCTCTGGTTGTCGCTGATATTTGTTATAGACTGCAACAAATTTCACGGAGACAGCCATGAAGATCGCCATCATCGGCGCGGGCATCGGCGGGCTCACGCTCGCGTTGATGGCCGAGCGCCAGGGCTTCGAGGTCGAGGTGTGGGAGGCAGTGCAGACGCTGCGTCCGCTGGGCGTGGGCATCAACCTGCTGCCGCACGCCGCGCGTCAGTTGTGTGAACTGGGGCTCGAAGACACGCTTGGTGCGTTGGCGATCCGCACCTCCGCGCTGGCTTACTACAACCGCTTCGGTCAGCCGATCTGGCATGAGCCGCGTGGGCTGGCGGCGGGCTACGACTGGCCGCAATTCTCCATTCATCGCGGCCAATTTCAGATGGCACTGGCCGATGCCGTGGGCGAGCGCCTTGGGCGGGATTGCATCCGCCTTGGTCATAGCTTTGATGCCATCCAATCGACGGGCGAGGGCGGCGGTCCGGTGCGCTTTACGCTGCGGAATCGGGGCAATGAACGCACCAACGACGCGCTCGTCGAATCGTCTGCCGACGTGCTGATCGGTGCGGACGGCATCCACTCCGCCGTGCGCCGTCAGTTCTATTCGAGCGGCGATGCACCGCGCTTTGCGGGCCGCATGCTCTGGCGTGCCACCACGGAAGCCGCACCGTACCTCGATGGACGCACCATGTTCATGGCCGGCCATCAGGACCAGAAATTCGTCGCCTACCCGATCTCTGAGCCGCTGCGGCAGCAGGGCCGCTCGCTTATCAACTGGATTGCCGAGCTGCGCGTGCCCGACGAAGCGCCGCCACGCAGCGACTGGAACCGCGAGGTCGACCGCGCCATCTTCCGCAGCGCCTTTGCCGACTGGAAATGGGATTGGATCGACATTCCCGCACTCATCGACGGCGCGCAGGCGGTGTATGAATTCCCACTGGTCGACAAGGACCCGCTGCCGCGCTGGACCTTCGGGCGCGTCACGCTGCTGGGCGATGCCGCACACCCGATGTATCCGATCGGCTCGAACGGCAGCGCACAGGCGATTCTCGATGCGCGTGCACTGGTCGATTGCCTGCTCGCCACGCGCGACACTGGCATCGCCCTGCGTGAGTACGAGGCCGACCGCCTGCCGCGCACCGCTGGTATCGTGCTGCGCAATCGGCTCAACGGCCCGGAGCAGGTCATGCAGCTCGCGCACGAACGCGCACCGCAAGGTTTCGCCGATATCGATGGCGTGATCCCGCGCGCCGAGCTGGAAGGGATTGCGATGCGCTATAAAAAGCTGGCCGGCTTCGATCCGCAATCGCTGCGTGACCAGCCGCCGATGCCAGCACGCACACGCGTACCCGCCTGAACCCATACCGCCAGAACACCAGAAGAGGAGAGGAGACCCATGATCATCCACCGCACCATCTGCGCTGCCGCCGCGCTCCTGCTTGTGACTGCCGCGCATGCCGAGATCGTCGTGGGCGTGAGCCTGTCGACCACCGGGCCGTCGGCGTCGCTTGGCATCACGCAGAAGAATTCGCTGGCGTTCTATCCAGACACCATCGGTGGCGAGAAGCTGCGCCTGGTGCTGGTGGATGACGCCTCTGACCCGAGCACCGGCGCACGCATGGCGCGCAAGCTGGTGACGGAAGACCACGTGGATCTGATCGTCGGTTCGTCCGCCGTGGCGCCGTCGATTGCGATTGCCGAAGTCGCCACCGAATCGCAGACGCCGCAGTTGTCGCTCGCCCCCGTGGAGCTCAAGCCAGGCAAGGGCGATTGGACGTATCGCCTGGCGCAGCCGATTTCGCTGATGGCTGAGGCGATTGCTGCGCGCATGGCGTCGAGCGGCGTGAAGACCGTCGGCTTCATCGGTTTTGCCGATGCGTACGGCGAGAGCTGGCTGAAGGATTTCACTGCGGCCGCTACGCCGCGCGGCCTGAAGGTGGTGGATGTGGAGCGCTACGCGCGCGCCGATACCAATGTGACAGGGCAGGTCGCCAAGCTGATCAGCTTCAAGCCCGACGCCGTTCTCGTGGCGGGGGCAGGCACAGGCGCCGCGTTGCCGCACACCTCGCTGCGTGATCGCGGCTATGCCGGGCCGATCTACCAGACGCATGGTGCCGCTACCAAGGACCTGATCCGCATCGGTGGCAAGGCCGTCGACGGAGCCATCCTGCCGGCCGGGCCGGTGATCGTGGCCGAGCAACTGCCGGACAGCCATCCGAGCAAGAAGACTGCGCTCGAGTATGTGACGCGCTACGAGAAGACCTACGGGCCCGATTCACGTACGCAGTTTGGCGCGCACACGTGGGATGCGCTGCAGGTGCTCCAGCGCATCGTGCCGGTGGCGCTCAAGACGGCCAAACCGGGCACGCCGGAATTCCGCCGCGCGCTCAAGCATGCGTTGGAGACCGAGCACGACATCGTCGTCTCGCACGGCGTGCTGAACTACACGGCGGCCGACCACTTTGGCTTTGACGCGCGCGGCCGTGTGCTGCTGACCGTGGATCACGGCAAGTGGAAGCTGCTGCCCGCCGATCAAGCTGTCGTGAAGAACTGAAATTCTTCTCGGTTCATGGCTGACGGGCACGCGGCCGACGATAATCGACGGATTCCGTATGCCTGACGCCACCATGCCGCGCCAACCCAAAGCCGACGACTTGTACCCAGCCGTTGCTGAATCCGGTCACTTCAATCCGCATATCGCGGACGTAGAGTACGGCGCACTCGACGGGTTGATCGGCTATGCGGTGCGGCGTGCGCAGCTGCATATCTACGAAGATTTTGTGCGCTCGCTGCAGGCGTGGAACATCACGCCGCCGCGCTTCTCGGCCATGACCGTGATCGCGCACAACCCCAACCTCAAGCTGACCGAACTGGCCAATATCTTGGGCGTGGCGCGCTCCGGTGCGGTGCTGCTGGTCGACACGCTGGAAGACATGGGCTTGGTCGAGCGGCAGCCTTCGCCGACGGACCGGCGCGCTTTTCGCCTGGTGCTGACGGCCAAGGGCGCCACCACGCTCGACGAGATCACGCGTGCGGTCACCGCGCACGATACCCGCGTGACCGCCCATCTGTCCGGTGAGGAGAAGCAGCGTTTGCTAGCGTTGCTCAACAAGCTGGCATCGGGGCCGGACAGCGATTGAACGCGCTTGAATGAAAACGGCCCGGGGAGTGAACCGACTCCGGGCCGCAACATCGTCTTTGGGTTGGCTTAGCGCTTGTCAGCGTCGATGGCCTTTTGCCAGAGGTCTTTGTCGGGTGGGTAGAGCGAATCGAAGTGTTCGCGCAGTGTGCAGATCTCCTGCACGATCTCGAATGGAAAGCCCTGGCGCCCACCGCGGTCATCAATCTGCAGGCTGTCGAGGTAGCGCCGGCAGCCGATGAAGTCGACCCATTTGGCGGCGATGGAGTTGATGATGCGCGGGAATTTGCGGCCGAGCTCGATCGGCCGGACATCTTCCGGCAAGGACGCAAGCCAGCGGATGGCGTCGCGGTTGAGCGCGAAGTCATCGGGTTTTGCTTCCTTGCGTTGGGATGCGGGATCGTGAGTCATGTCGGATGCACTTCCATGGGGCTTAGTGTACGCCGCCGTCGCCCCGGTCGGCAGCCCGACGGGCGTGGGTCTTGACGCACCACCTGTTTGATTCGACCGCTGCGAGCGCCGACGTTCCCCGATGTCCCTGTTTCGAAGCGCGCTACGCGCCGCCTGATCCACCTCTGCCCTCAAGTTTTGTGCGGGGGCTGCCGATAAGCCAAGCGCGGTTTGGTTTGTTGGTGGCCCCGAGCATCCACCTGGGTCGTAGACTCGAATGGCCAAAACGGCGTCAGTGTCGGCTGACGTGCCGCATCCCTATTTCAATCAAAACCGGACTTCGAGCCGAGGCGGGCAGGGTATGAAGCGAATCGATGCGAACCAATTGCGTGTCGGTATGTTTGTGATGAAGCTGGGTGGGTCCTGGTTGAAACATCCTTTCTGGCGTACGCAGTTTCAGTTGTCGCACCAGGGTCAGATCGACGACATCCTCAAGGCGGGTATCACCGAGATCTGGATCGATCCGGAGCGCGGCGAGGACGTGGTCGCTCAGGGCCTGATGCCCACGCCGGCAGCCGCTGGGGTGTCCACTTCGGCGCCCGAGCCCGAGCCGCTTACGCGCGAAACCGTTGCCGCCCGCCCGCCGATTACGCCCACGTCGCTCAAGGAAGAGTGGCAGCACGCCCAGAAGCTGATGCAGAGCGGCAAGGCGACGCTCGGCCACATGTTTGCCGAAGCCCGCATGGGCCGCGCCCTGGAGACCGACAAGGCGCTGCTGCTGGTGGATGACGTGTCCAACTCACTGGCGCGCAACTCCTATGCGCTGATTGCGCTGGCGCGCCTGAAGAACAAGGACGACTACACCTACCTGCACTCGTTTGCGGTCTGCGCGCTGATGGTGGCGCTGGCCCGCACGCTGGGCCTGCCGGAAGACGAGATCCGCGAATGCGGCCTGGGCGGGTTGGTGCACGACATCGGCAAATCGGCCATGCCGCGCACGCTGCTCGACAAGAGCACGGCGCTCACCAAGGACGAACTGGCATTGCTGCAGACCCATGCCGTGGGCGGCCATCACCTGCTGCAGGGCACGGGGCAGTTCAGTGAGATTGCGCGCGAGATCTGCCTGCACCATCACGAGCGCATTGACGGCAGCGGCTACCCCGACGCACAGAAGACCGAAGGGATCAGTCTGTGGGCCAAGATGGGGGCCATCTGCGACGTGTATGACACGCTGACGTCGAGCAGCCCGTATCACCATGCGTGGTCGCCGGCACAGGCGCTCAAGTACATGATGGCCCGCACTGACACACAGTTCGATCGCACCGTGTTCCAGGCTTTCACCCGCAGCGTGGGCATCTACCCCGTCGGCACGCTGGTCAAGCTGCGTACCAACCGGCTGGGCGTGGTCGTCCACCAGAACGAAGCGTCGGCCCTCAAGCCGGACATCGTGGTGTTCTATTCCGGCAATACCAAGACCCGCGTGCGCCCCGAGCGCATCAGCCTGGGCAAGTCGGACGATTCCATCGTCACCGTGGAAGATGCCGCCACCTGGGGGCTGTCGGACGAAGAGGTCTCTGACATGTGCCTGGTTTGATCAGAATGCAACGTAAGCGCCGCCAAAGTGCGGCGCTGTTCATTTGGCAAGCCCCTTCGATTTTTGTGTCTTTTTCTTAACACGGACTTCAATAAACTTCATGCCGCACCCCTCTAAAGTGGGGTACCGTTGAGTCGTTGATTTTTACGTTGTTGACTGATTGCCATCAAGAGCAACGGCAGCAACCTCTCAAATAAACGATTCGGTCTTCCGGGGGGTGACATGAACGTTTCCAACATGCTGCATGCGGTTTCGGACTGGGCAATCCGGTCACGAGCCTTCAATGTCACGCAATCGGTTGCGCACCATCGCACCGAGCGCGATGCACTGTCGCACTGGAAGCTCGATATCTGGCACAAGAGCGTGCCGTTCCTGTTCGAGGGCGGCCTGGCCGAGCCTGCGCATCAACTGTTTCCCAAGCATCTGGCACACGCCGACTGGGTGGATGATCTCCACCACCATCTGAGCCAGTTGGTAGGCGTGCGCCGTGAGCATTGCCAGATCGACATTCGTGCGGTGACGGGGCTGGCGCAGTCGCCGTGCTCGGTGCACTCGTTCCCGAGCATGCTGGTGTTTGCGCATCAGCATTGCCGCCGCATTCCGCACAGCACTGATGCGGACTTTGCCGCCAACCAGCGCCACGTGTTCCGCTATGCGGATCAGACCAACGTGTTCCGCGCCTATGACTTTGCGGGCGCCGAACTCTTCTTCATGAATGAATGGGGCGCGCACCATTTTGCTGCGCTGGCGCTGCAGGCACGCACGCAGAATCGCGTGTTGCTGGTGGATGCCGAGGTACGCCATGCGCGCTCTGCGCTGGGGCTGCGTCGGCTGCTGGATGGCTTCCACGTGATTGCCGCGCGCCGTCAGGGGCAGCAGCGTTATGGCACGCGCTTGTCGGAAGCGCTCGCCAGTCACCAGGTGCCGCATCGCTGGATGCACGGCCGCCGCGAGACCGAGGGCTTCGAACTGTGCTTCCTGCCCAAGTCCGACCGCTTTGCCAACTGCGTGGGTGAGCAGCTCGTGCGTGACGGCTGGTTTGACTACGGCACTTGGCTGGCCAACTTGCATGACGCCACGGAAGTGGGCGCGCCAGCCCAGCGTGCCGAGGCCGCCCGCAAGGCCCGCCCGAACTGGAAGCGTGTGCCCGTGCCGAGCCTGGGCGTGCAGACGGGCTTCGGGCCAGGTTTCGCGCACACGCGCCTGTAATACGAAGGCGGTAGGGTGGCGGGCGGTTTTCCCTGCCGCCTCCCTCCACCCGACGGATTGCCGAATCGGGCGGCCGGTGTCAGAATTCGCAACTTAGTTGCATTGGGCGCTCAGTCACCGGAAAGATTGCGCGCCTGCATCTGCTCCTCAAACCGTGCGCGCTTTCCGCTCCTCCTTCTCGCATTTGCGCTGGCTGGCTTGCCTGCTGGCCGTGCTGCTGCTGTTTGGTCAGCAGGGCGCGCTGCGGCATGCGCTGTCGCATTGGAGCGAAGGGACTTCGGCTGAGCTGAGCGTCGCGGCCACACCTGCCGGCACCGAACGCGGCAGTCAGCCCGCGCAGGAGCACGCTGCCTGCTTGCAGTGCGCGGCCTTTGCTGCGCTCGCGGCTGCGCTGCCGATGCTGCTGGTACTGCGTTTGCGCAGCACGCGGCGCTGGCACTTTCCTCATATCGGCTTTCGCGCCGCGGCGCCGGTCTTTCCGGTCGCCGTCTGTTCGCGCGATCCACCGTTCTGCCTTTGATTTTCGACTTGCCTGTCGGCTCGCGTCTTGATGCACGAGCCGCCGTTTGACGCATTTGTTCGATTCAAAGGTCTTTCCATGATTCCGTTCCAGCCTGCCAAGCTGGTGGTGGCGCTTGCTGCCGTGCTGCCATCCTTCGCCTCCGTCTCCGCTCTGGCGCAAGAAGCCACGACACAAACGGCTCCGGCCGAGAGCCCCACCACCAATGCCGCGCCTGCCACGTCAGCGGCACCTGCCACCAACGTGCGCGATCTCAGCGAAACCCGCGTCACCGCCAAGCGCCTGGATGCGGCACGCAATGCGCTGTCGCCGGACACCGGCAGCTCGGTCTACAAGTTTGATACCGACGACATCGCCCGCCTGCCGCTGGGGGACGCTACGCCGCTGAACCAGGTGCTGCTGCAAGCGCCGGGCGTGGTGCAGGATTCCTACGGCCAACTGCATGTGCGTGGGGACCACTCCAACCTGCAATACCGCATCAACGGTGTGATTGTTCCCGAGCCGATCAGCGGCTTCGGGCAGATGCTGGATACGCGGTTCGCCAACCAGATCAATGTGCTGACCGGCGCGCTGCCGGCACAGTATGGCTATCGCACGGCCGGCATTGTGGACATCACCACCAAGGGCGCTTCCACCGATGAGAACGGCGAGCCCAAGGCCTTCGGCGGCGAGATCGGCACGGTGCTCGGCAGCAACGCCACGCACGAGGTCAACGCGCAGATCCAGGGCACGAAAGACCGCTTCAGCTATTACTTGAGCGGCGTGTTTGCCGAGAACAACCTCGGCATCGAGAACCCCACGGGCAACCGCAACGCCACGCACGACCACACCACGCAGAACAAGTCGTTCGGCATGCTCTCGTACCTGCTCGACAACGACAGCCGCGTGAGCTTCATGTTCGGCTCGTCCAACGGCCGCTTCCAGATTCCGACGCGCCCCGGGCTGACGCCGCAGTTCACGCTGGACGGTGCAGTGCCGCCGGCATCGGAGGCGCTCAACGCCAATCAGCGCGAGAAGACCGATTTCCAGATCCTGACGTATCAGCAGAAGGTGTCGCCCAAGCTGGACTACCAGGTGTCGGTGTTCCGCCGCTCCAGCCGGATCGACTACACGCCCGATCCGATCGGGGATCTCGTCTACAACGGCGTGGCGGCCGACCTCACGCGTCGCAATGAAGCCTACGGCCTGCAGGGCGACGCCAGCTACAAGCTCAATGACAAGCACACGCTGCGTGCCGGTGTGTTCGTGCAGCGCGAGCGCTTCGGAACGGACAACACTTCCCGCGTGTTCCCGGCCGACAGCACCGGCGCACAGACCAGCGGCACGCCGCTCACCATCGTCGACAACCACAGCGGCACCGGCACGACGATGGGCGTCTACCTGCAGGACGAGTGGAAGCCGACCGACAAGCTCACCGTCAACTACGGTGCGCGCTATGACCACGTCAACACCATCGTCAGCGAGCAGCAGTTGAGCCCGCGCCTGGGCCTGACCTATGACCTGACGCCGCGCACCCGCGTGCATGCCGGTTACGCGCGCTACTTCACGCCGCCGCCGACCGAGAAGTTTGACAGCACCTCGGTGGCGAGCTTCCTCGGCACGACCAATGCGCTGCCGTCGGATGCCAACACGGCGGTCAAGTCGGAGCGTTCGAACTACTTTGACCTGGGGGTCTCGCACCAGCTGACGCCGCACCTCACGGTGGGCCTGGATGCGTACTACCGCGACGTGCGCCACCTGCAGGATGAAGGCCAGTTCGGCAATGCGTTGCTGTATTCGGCGTTCAACTACGAGCGTGGCCGCATCTACGGTCTGGAAGGCAGCGCCAACTATCGCAACGGCAACCTGGGTGCGTATGTGAACGTGGCGGTATCGCGCGCGCAGGGTAAGGGCATCGAGACGGGGCAGTTCAACTTTGGTGCGGATGAGCTGGCCTACATCAACAGCCACTGGGTCAACCTGGACCACGACCAGCGCCTGACCGCGTCGGCCGGTGTGTCATACCTGTATTCGAGCACAACCTACACCAGCGATGTACTGTTCGGTACGGGCCTGCGCAGCGGCTTTGCCAACACCAACCACCTGCCGGCCTACTGGCAGATGAATATCGGTGCCGCGCGCGACTTCAACCTGCCGATGCTCGGCAAGTTCAAGACGCGCCTGACCGTGCTGAACATCTTCGACCGCAGCTATCAGTTGCGCGACGGCACGGGCATCGGCGTGGGCGCACCGCAGTTTGCGCCGCGCCGCACGTTCCTGCTGTCCGTCAGCAAGCCGTTCTAAGCAAAAAGGGCCGGGCATCAGCGCCGGCCCTTTCTTCCTCACATCGGCGGGACCATTCCGTCCTTGCCGACCAGCACGCGCTGCGCAGTCAACGCGCCTTGCGCATCAGCACGCACGAACAGCACCACGTGCGCACCGGCGGTCAGTGCATCACGCTGCCCTGGTTCGAAGGTGACGATCGGCACCTCGGGCGGCACCACGATGCGCTGCTCCCCATCCTTGTACTTGACTGACAACGTACGGCCCTGCGTGCCCGACACGCTCGTGACGGCGCCGGCCTGTTCGACCGTGCCGTTGGTCATGGTGCTGTTCGGGCCCAGGTCATATGGGCGATGGCCATCACCCGTGCCGCGCATGGCTTCGGGAAACACGTGCACTTCCAGCGCACGCAAGGTGCCGTCGGGTTGCTTCACGGCGGCCGTGCCGATATAGCTGCCGGCCTTGATGGCAGACGGCTCGATCGGGGCGACTTCCGTGACCGTCACTTCAGCAGGCAGGGTGACGGTGGCTTGGTTCCCCGCCTTGTCGGTCACATCGATGGTGTTGCCGTGCGTGGCGACGATGGTCGCGCGCACACGGGTGGGCGGCGCGCTGTCGGCGGCGAAGGCGGTTTGCGTGAAGAGCGAGGCGGCGGCGATGGCCAGTGCGGCGAAGGTGCCGGCTGCGGGAGACAGGCGTGGCATGGCGGTTTCCAGTGGAGGAGCCCTAAGCGTGGGCGGGGATGGACGCGAGTCCGAGCGCCAGTGTAGGGCGCAGCCGGCGCATGCGCTGGCGGCACTTGATTACAAATGGTTAGCCGGCTAGCCGCGCCGCTGCCCAGGGGCGCCCTTGCCTTTGCGTGGGATGACCATGTCGATCGCGTTGAACCGAATCCCCCGTTTTGCCCAGCGCGAGTGCTAGGCGCGTCCGCGCCGGGTTTGCTGCCGCACGCCGAGATGCGCGAGCCAGCGGCGCAGCGTTGTCAGCAGCGACCACCTGTACGTTGGTTCGGCGGGCACGAGCACGCGCAGTTGTGCGCCGCCCGGCCGGTCTGCGTACAGGCCCCACCAGCCGGAAGTCTCCAGCGCATACGCGTGGCCCTCCGTAAAGGTCTGGCGGATCCGGTACGCCTCGCCGGCCAGCCAGCGCGGCGGGTATTCCAACGTGATGCTGCCCGCCAGGACCACTACGACGGTGCCGGTGGGCAACCATTCGAGGCGGGATTCACCGCGTAGTAAGGCAGGCCATTCGGTGTGGAGCGGGGTGTCGGGGGTGCTGGCAGTCATGTCGATCTCCTGTACATGACTGCAGACTAAGCATGCGCCCCGGGCCGTAACAGACACAGAAAGCGCTGCTTGCACCACAACAGCGCCTGCATTGTGCCCATCTGTTACGGTACAGTTTTGCGTTGTCTGTATCTGTTGCGGTGACGTCCCTGCCTGCATGATCTGCGGGAGACTCCCACCGTCGCCCGTCTGTCATGACCGTCACCGAGTTGACCCTCCCGCCCACGCAGCCTGCGCAGCCTCTCTATCGGATGCTGGCTGATCACTACCTCGGCGCGATTCGCAGCGGGGTGCTGATGCCGGGCGAGCGTATGCCGTCGGTGCGCGCGCTCATGCGCACGCATGGGGTGAGTCTGTCGACCGCGTTGCAGGTGTGCCGGCATCTTGAGGCCGATGGCTGGCTGGAAGCGCGCGAGCGCTCGGGTTACTTCGTGCGGCAGCCGCGCCGCGCCTTGCTTGCGCCGGTGAAGGAGCCGGAATTGGCTACGCCGGACCCCGCTGCTTACGTGGGGGTGCATGCGCGGGTGTCGGCTATCGTGGCGCGCGGCCAGCAGGCCAATGTGCGTGTCGATCTGTCAGGCGCGAGTGGGGCACCGGCGCTGTACCCGGCGGCCGCGCTCAACCGGATCACCACGCAGGTGCTGCGCCGGCATCCGTTCATGCTCACGCAGGCCGTCATGCCCAATGGGCATCCCGAATTCCAGATCGCCGTGGCGCGCCGCGCGCTCGATATGGGGATGCAGATTGCGCCGGACGACGTGGTTGTCACGCATGGGTGCATCGAAGCGGTGAACCTCGCGTTGCGCGCAGTGGCGCAGCCAGGCGACACGGTGGCGGTGGAATCGCCCACGTACTACGGCTTGCTGCAAGTGCTGGAGAGCCTGGGCATGCGCGCCGTGGAGATTCCCACCAGCCCGCGCACCGGCATGTCGCTGGAAGCGCTGGAGATGGCGGTGCAGGCCTACGACAACATCCGCGCGGTGGTGGTGGTGCCCAATCTGCAGAACCCGCTGGGCAGCATCATGCCCGACGCGGCCAAGCGTCGCATGGTGGCCTTCTGCGAGCAGCACAATATCGCCCTGATTGAAGACGACACCTACAGCCCGCTGGCCGACAGCAACACGCCGCTCAAGGCCATCAAGGCGTGGGACCGCACGGGCAACGTGATCTACTGCGCCTCACTGAGCAAGACGGTGGCACCCGGCCTGCGCCTGGGCTGGATGACGGCGGGGCGTTGGCAGGGGCGCGTGCAGATGCTGAAGTTTGCGCAGTCGCGGCCGAACGATTCGTTGTTGCAGGTGGTGGCCGGACGCTTTATCGCCTCGGGGGCGTATGACCGCCATATCCGCACGCTGCGTCAGACCTTGCGCGAGCAGCGCGAGCGCATGGCGGAGTCGATTGCGGAGTGTTTCCCCGCCGGCACGCGGTTGTCGGTGCCGTCGGGCGGGTTGGCGATGTGGGTGGAGTTGCCGACCAACGTTTCGTCAGTGGCCTTGTTTGATGCGGCGCTCAAGCACAGCATCCGCATTGCACCGGGGACGATGTTCTCGAACCTGAACCGCTTCGATCATTTCTTCCGCATCTGCTTCGGGCTGGCGCCCTCGGCCAACCTGGAGACCGCGTTGGCCACGCTGGGCGAGCTGACGCGGCAACTCACCGAAGCGTAAGCGAGGCGCAACTACCGGCACCAGGCCGGCATGGCTGCGTGCGACTCCAGACCCAGCACGCTCTGTGCGATCTGCTGCGACCACTGCTGCACCAACTGCTGGGTCGATGCCACCACGGCATCGACACCCGCGCTGGCCGGCACCGTCAACGTGTTCTGGCAGGTGAGGGCAGTGGCGGAGCCCTGCGCCTGCGTTGCCGCATCGCGCGTCACACGCCACGTCACCAGCGCCGTCACGTTCTGGCCGGGGCGCGCATCGTAGCTGCGCATGTCAGCGGCAATGCGATAGAGCGGCACGCCCGCAGGCACCACGCCACCGCCCACATCCACCGCCGACAGCGCGCCAGCCAGATTGGCCGACAGCGCATCGCGCAGTTCCGCGCCGAAGGGTGCCGCCCAGCGTTGCTGCTCCAGCGCCTGCACTTCACTGTCAGACGTGCGCAGCACAATCTGCGGCTTGTCCAGACGGTCAGGCACGCGCACGCCAGACAGGCGGAAGGCGCGCTGGAAGCGTGCATCCGGCGCGGGGGCTTCGTTGCGCAGCGACAGCGTATGCAGCGTCGGCTCGGGCGAGGCGCACGCCGCCATCAATGCGGCAGCGGCAACGGCGCTGGCCAGTCGAAGGGAAGACGATAGCGTCGACGTTTGCATCATTGCGCATCCTTTGCCTTGCCCCGGATCAGCGCTTCGGGGTGGGTTTGCAGGTAATCGGTCAGCACGCGCACCGAGGCGGCAGCCTTGGCAACCTGATCCAGCGAGTCGCGCGCGTTGCGTTGCAGCGGCGCATCTTCAGAGAAGGTTTGCCGTGCGGTTTCCAGAGTGCGGCGCGCCTCGGCCAGCGTTTCCTTCATCTGCGGGGCCAGATCGCTGTTGACCGTCTTGGCCAGTTGCTCGGTCTGCTTGAGCGTGGCGTCCAGCGTGCCCAGCGCGCGATGCATGTCCTGGCCGATCTGCTCGAACGGCACCTTGTTGAGCTTCTTGGCGATGCCGGCGAGCTGCGCTTCGATGTCGTCGGTCGGGTTGTCGGCAGTCGGGAAGACGTAGGCGCCATCGCGATCGCGCATGCCGAAGCGCGGCGGCGTCTTCTCGCGATCGCCCGGGTCGACAAAGTCGAGTTGCACAAATTGCTGGCCGGTCAGCAAGCTGGCGTTTTTCAACTGCGCGCGCATGCCGTTCTTGATGAGCACGTCGAACTGTGTGCGCACATCCTCGACCGCGTGTTGCGGGTTGTCGTCGCGAATGTCCATGCCAAAGCGCGTCGGGTACAGCGTGGCAGTGACGGGCAGCACGAACTCATGGTGCTTCTTGCTGTAGTGGATGCCGATCGATTTGATCTCGCCGACATTGATGCCCTTGAACTCCACCGGCGCGCCCACGGTCAGCCCACGCAGGGAGCGATGGAAGTACATCACCACCGTTTGTGAAATGTGCTCCGGATCCTTGAGCGCCGTGGCTTCGTTGCGCACCAGCTGATACTCGGTGTTGGGCGTGGCCGGCTCATGGTCGGCCTCTTCCGGCGTCTGGAAGGCAATACCGCCCAGCGCGACGGTCAGCAAGGATTGCGTATCGAGCTTCAGGCCGTTGGCGTCGAGTTTGAGGTCGATCCCGCTGGCGTTCCAGAAACGTGTGCCACGTGTGACGAACTTGTCGAACGGCGCATTCACGAAGACATGCAGCGTCACGCCCTTGCCGTCGATATCGATGTCGTAGCTGGTGACCTGTCCTACACGCACGCGGCGGAAGTACACCGGTGAACCGATATCGAGCGAGCCGAGATCTGGCGCATGCAGCGTGAATTGCTTGCCAGGGGTGTCGGCGTAGATGGCGGGCGGCGTGTCCAGCCCCTTGAACGTGGATTTCTTGTCGTGGGAGCGCCCGCCGTCCACGCCGATATAAGCGCCTGAGAGCAGCGTGCCCAGCCCCGAGAC
Source organism: Ralstonia insidiosa (assembly GCF_008801405.1). Lineage (NCBI taxonomy): Bacteria > Pseudomonadati > Pseudomonadota > Betaproteobacteria > Burkholderiales > Burkholderiaceae > Ralstonia > Ralstonia insidiosa. The sequence goes on from NZ_VZPV01000001.1 coordinate 1,194,557, forward strand.
GCTGCCGGCCGCAACACGTGGGCGTACGACCCAGAAGCGCGCGTCGGAGACAGCGAAGGCCTTGCCGTCGTGCGTGAGTTCGATCAGGGCAACGGCGCCGGAGCGATCGTCCGTCAGCCCGATGGACTTCACGACGCCAATGTCGACGCTCTTGTATTTCACGCGCGTCTTGCCCGCTTCGATGCCCTCGGCCGAACTGAACGTGACCGTGATCTGCGCACCGCGTGCCAGGATCACGCGTGCCATGAGCGTGCCGCCCACCACGAGTGCAACGATGGGCACCAGCCAGATCAGAGAGGGCAGCCAGCGCTTGCGTTTCATGCGACGCGGCGGGGGGACGTTGTCTTTATCAATAGGGTCGGTCATGCATCGGTCTCTTCGGGATCGGGCTCGTCGACGGCGTCCCAGATCAGGCGGGGGTCAAAACAGCGGGCGGCGAACATGGTCAGCACCACCACGGCGGCGAATGGCCCGACACCGGGGCCAGGCTTGATGACGGCCAGCGTGGACAGGTGCACCAGCCCTGCCAGCAGCGCCACCACGAATACGTCGAGCATCGACCAGCGGCCAACCGCTTCGACAATCACATACAGGCGCGTGCGAAAGCGTGGGTTCCAGCGCCAGCGCTGCTGCACCGACAGGCACAGCACCGCCAGGATGCCCAGCTTGGCCAGCGGCACAAAAAAGCTGGCGATGAACACGATGATGGCCAGGTGCCACGAGCCCGACGTCCACAGATAGACGATGCCGCTCATGATGGTGTCCTGCTGCGTGCCGACCAGCGTGTCGGTAATCATCACGGGCAGCATGTTGGCCGGCAGGTACATGGCCATGGCGGCGATCAACAGCGCCCAGCAACGCATCAGGCTGTCGGGTTTGCGCGCGTGCATGGGCGACACGCAGCGTGGGCAGACCGGCGCGGCGGCGTGCTCGGGCGCGTCGTCGTGTGCGAGCGCAGCCCGGGCGGCGGTCTGTGCACCGGGCATGCGCGCGAGCAGGCCGCAACGCTCGCATGTGGCGAGGCCGTGTGCGGCAGCCCGGATGGGGCGGGCGGGTTGCGAGGAGGGAGCGGCGGTGCTCATGCGCGTCCCTCGCCGTCGGTTGCTTCACCGGGGCGGGCAGCCGCATCCATGCCGGTGGGCGCATCGACCTGCGTGCCTGGCTGGAGCGTCATGCCGATCTCGCGCCAGAACGGGCGCAGGTCGATCGACAGCGCAATCGTCATGAATACCGTGAGCGCGCCGAATGCCCACAGGCCCGCATCGGCCTGCAGCGACACCATGTGCGCCACCTTGATGAGTGCCACCACCACGCCCAGCATAAAGATCTCGATCATGGCCCAGGGCCGGATCAACGCCGCCGCGCGCAGCGCCAGTGCCGCAGCCGGATGTTGCCGCCCGCGCAGTCGCGCAATCAGCAGCGGTGCCAGCACGGCCATGTACAGCAGGGGGAACAGCAGCGTGGTCAGGCCTACCAGTACCGCCGCAAACACCATGTTGTAGTTGTAAAGCGCTTCAACGGCGCCCCACAGCGTGGTGGTGTTGCGGTTGCCGCCGCCGTTGAGCTCGGCAATCGGGAAGCTGTTGGCGACGAAGTAGACGATCAGCCCTGTCACGATCAACGGCAGCAGTACCGAGAGCCGCTCGCTCTGATTGCGATACAGCTTGACGCCGCAGCGCGTGCAGCGGGCCTCTTCATCCAGCGCGATGACCTCGTGGCGGTGCAGCGTGTCGCAGTGCTCGCAGGCGATCCACGCGTCGGGGTCTCCCGGGAGCGGCTGTGCGACCGGGGCGGCAGGTGTGGCGGAGGCAGCGCCCGATGCGTCATCTGGCGCCAGCCCGGGCAGGGCCGCACGCCACGACTGCGGCAGCGGGAAGGGGAATTTCACGTCGAACAACTCCATCGTCTGGGCGGCATGCGGCCAACAACCGGCCGCTACGTCACTTGGCGAAGCGTAGTCCACGCTAAGCTGAGTGGGTGGCGATTATACGTTCGCCTTTGAATGTATAAATACGCCGGCAGATTCGGCGTTGGATGCCTTGGGTGCAGCAAGAATCCCGCCAGTCACACTGTTTGAAGGTTTCCCTCTCTTTGGGATGGCTGGCGGGCCTTGGCGCTAGTGCTAGGCGCGCAATTGCGCCGCATGGTGCATCAGGTGGTCTTCGATGACGGTTGCGACGAAGTAGTAGAGGTGGTTGTAGCCGGCGTGTCGGCGCAGTTGCAGCGGTTGCCCTGCGGTGGCGCATGCGGCAGCGAAGGCTTCAGGGTAGAGCTGCTCGGCAAGGAATTCGTCCGCCTCGCCTTGGTCGATCAGGATGCCGCCGGGAAACGGGTTGCTGGCCAGTTGCATCAGCAGCGTGGCGTCATGCGCGGCCCAGGTGGCGCGATCGTCACCGAGATACCCCGTGAACGCCTTGATGCCCCACGGGCAGACCGATGGATGCGCAATCGGTGCAAGCGCAGACACGGAGGCAAAGCGCTCCCGGTGGCGTAGCGCCAGCGTCAACGCGCCGTGACCGCCCATCGAGTGCCCGAAGATGCCGATGCGCCCCGCCGCCACCGGAAAGGCCACCCGCGCGATGTGGTGCAACTCCTCGACCACGTAGGTTTCCATACGGTAATGCTGGCTCCACGGCGCCTGCGTCGCGTCCAGATAGAAGCCGGCAGCGACGCCAAAATCCCAACTGTCGGCTTCACCGGGTACGTTGGCGCCGCGCGGGCTGGTGTCGGGCGAGAGCAAGATCAGCCCTTCACGTGCAGCCACGCGCTGCGCGCCGGCTTTTGCCGGAAAGGTTTCTTCCGTGCACGTTAAGCCGGCCAGATAGAACAGCGCGGGGCAGCGCTCCCCAGCCAGCGCCTGCGGCGGCAGGTAGACCGAAAAGCGCATCGGCAGCCCGATCGCCGTGGAGGCATGCCGATAGAAACGCTGCACGCCGCCAAAGCAGGCGTGCTCGGAGATCAACTCAAGTGCGGGCACGGGGATGGTCATCGCGTGGCTCTCCAATCCTCAGTACAGCACGACGGACCGGATCGACTCGCCGCGCTTCATCAGGTCGAAGCCCTCATTGATGCGCTCCAGCGGCAGCGTGTGCGTGATCAGGTCGTCGATGTTGAGCTTGCCTTCCATGTACCAGTCGACGATCTTCGGCACATCCGTGCGGCCGCGTGCGCCGCCAAAGGCCGAGCCCTTCCACTCACGACCGGTGACGAGCTGGAACGGGCGCGTGCTGATTTCCGCGCCAGCCTCGGCCACGCCGATGATGATCGACTGGCCCCAGCCCTTGTGCGTGCACTCCAGCGCCTGGCGCATGACCTGCGTGTTGCCGATGCATTCGAACGAGTAGTCCGCGCCGCCATCGGTGAGCTGGATGATGTGGTCGACCACGTTGCCGACGTCCTTCGGGTTGATGAAGTGCGTCATGCCGAATTTGCGCGCCATGGCTTCACGCGCGGGGTTCAGGTCCACGCCGATAATCTTGTCGGCGCCGACCATCTTGGCGCCCTGGATCACGTTCAGCCCGATACCGCCCAGGCCGAACACCACCACGTTGGCACCGGCTTCCACCTTGGCCGTGTACACCACCGCGCCCACGCCCGTGGTGACGCCGCAGCCGATGTAGCAGACCTTGTCGAACGGCGCATCGGGGCGGATCTTTGCCAGCGCAATCTCCGGCACCACGATGTGGTTGGCAAACGTGGACGTGCCCATGTAATGGAACAGTGGCTTGCCGTCGAGCGAGAAGCGCGACGTGCCATCGGGCATCAGACCCTTGCCTTGCGTGGCGCGAATCGCCTGGCACAGGTTGGTCTTGCGCGACAGGCAGAACTTGCACTGGCGGCATTCCGGCGTGTAGAGGGGGATCACGTGGTCACCGGCCTTGAGCGAAGTGACGCCAGCGCCTACCTCCAGCACCACCCCTGCACCCTCATGGCCCAGGATGGCCGGGAAAATGCCTTCCGGGTCGGCGCCCGAGAGCGTGTAGTAGTCGGTATGGCAGATGCCGGTGGCCTTGATCTCGACCAGGACCTCGCCAGCGCGCGGGCCTTGCAGGTCAACGTCTTCCACAGTGAGCGGAGCACCGGCTTTCCAGGCGATGGCGGCTTTGGTTTTCATGTGGACTCCTTTTGGTAGATGAGGCGCCGTTTGGCTATCGGCTTGATACGAAACGGGCGATTGTAGTGCGTTGCCTGCCACGGCAATGTGTCATGCGCGTAACTGGCATCAGACCAGGCTTCAGATTTCCTTACGACGGCCGTTTCTTGAGCGACGGCACGGCTGACAGGGCCATGTGCTGCTTGCCTTACATGGCGGAACCGCCGCCATGGGCTTCGTAGGAAACCATACCGTGCTTGCTTCCATTCGTACCCGCATTTTGCTGACCTGCGTTGCCATCGTGGTCGGCGCATTGACTTTCGCTGGTGGCCTTAACTACCTCGTTACCAGCTCGTACAACGAAGAATCGACCCGTCAGAGCCTGCAGGCCATTGTGCGTGGCAGTACCTCCACCATTGATGAGTGGGTTGCCACCAAGACGCAGATGGTGGCGTCCCTGCAAGATGTTGCACTCACGGCTGACCCGGTGCCGGTGTTCAAGGCTGTGCACCAGGCAGGCGGCTTCATCAACATCTATGTCGGCTATCCCGACAAGACGTACAAATTCTCCAACCCGGAAGGCATTCCGCCTACCTACGACCCGACCGCGCGCCCCTGGTACAAGCAGGCCGTGGACGCCGGCAAGCCGGTGGTGACGCCGCCGTACGTCAGCGCCAGCACGGGCCAGCTCGTGGTGACGTTTGCGGTGCCCATCCTGCAGGGCGGCGCCCTCAAGGGCGTGATCGGCGGTGACGTGGCGATGGACAGCGTGATCGCCAACGTCAAGGCCATTCATCCGACGCCGGCCAGCTACGGCTTCCTCGTCAACGCGGCCGGCAAGATCGTCGCGCATGCGAATGACAAGCTGACGCTCAAGCCGGCGACCGACCTGGCCGCCGGGCTGAGCGAAAGCGCGCTGGCGGCATTGGCACAAGCCGACAAGCTGACGGAAGTCAGCATCGAGGGCGCTCCCAAGCTGCTGTGGCGCCAGAGCGTGAGGGGCACCGACTGGGGCCTGATCGTGGCGCTGGACAAGTCTGATTCCACGGCCGGCATGCGCTCGCTGGTGATGACCTCGATTGGCGCGCTGGTGGCGGTGGCCATCGTCGCCGCCCTGATCGTCGGCGCAATGACTGCGCGTGCGTTCCGCCGCCTGTCGTTGATTCGCGATGCGATGGACGACATCGGCTCGGGCAGCGGTGACCTCACCAAGCGGCTGCCGTCGGACGGCGAAGACGAAGTTGCGCAGATCGCCCGCTCGTTCAATGCGTTTGCCGACAAGCTCACGGCAGTGATGCAGCAGATCCGCCTGGGCAGCGATTCGGTGCGCTCCGCCGCGCAGGAGATTGCC